>CAVZLW010000004.1:0-152828 GCA_963776285.1 uncultured Chloroflexia bacterium | reverse complement strand
GACCGGCGCGGAGGTCCTCGCCGCGGCGGGCGATCTCGTCGAGAAGGGCCAGCCCGTCGCCCGCGTGGCGGGCAAGGACGGCGCGGCGAGCGACGTGGTTGCGCCCGAGAAGGGAGTTCTCGTGCGCGACGGCGACGAGTTCGCCGTCCGTGCGGAAGACCGCGTCGAGCGCGAGTACTCCATCCCGCACAACGCGAAGATCCTCGTCGACAACGGCCAGGAGATGCGGGCGGGCGACCCGATCACCGACGGGCCTATCAACCCGCAGGAATACCTCGACACGCGGGGCAAGGACGCGGTCCAGCGCTACCTCGTGAAGGAAGTCCAGAAGGTCTACAAGAGCCAGGGCGTCACGATCAACGACAAGCACATCGAGATCATCGTCCGGCAGATGCTCCGCAAGGTCCGCATCGACCAGCCGGGCGACACGGACCTCCTCCCCACGGAGCTCGTGGACCGTCTCGAGTTCGAGGCCAAGAACGACCGCGTCCTCGCGGAGGGCGGCGAGCCCGCGACGGCCCAGGTCGTCCTGCTCGGGGTGACCAAGGCCTCGCTCAACACGGCGAGCTTCCTGGCCGCGGCGTCGTTCCAGGAGACGACCCGGGTGCTCACCGAGGCTGCCATCAACGGCGCCAAGGACCACCTGGTCGGCCTCAAGGAGAACGTCATCATCGGCAAGCTCATCCCCGCGGGGACGGGCGCGCCGGCCAACGTTGCCGCCCGCCGCGAGGCGGATCGGCGCCGGGCGGCCGAAGCGCTCGCCGGCGGTGAGCTGCCCGAGGCCTTCGGGAGCGAGTACAACCCGTTCCTCGACGACGTCGTCGACGGCGGGGCCTCCGACGACACGGCCCGCCTCACCGCGATGCTGGCGGCGGCTGACGCCACCCGCGAGGCGGACGAGGACGAGCCCGCGGGCGAGGGCGACGACGACGCGTTCAACCCGTTCCTGGCCGATGCCACGGGCGGCGTCGACAGAGAGATCGCCTCGTTGCTCGGCGACCTCGCCGGGGAAGCCGACCAGGACCAGGAGGAAGCCAGGGACTGACGGCGCCAGCTGCTCGCTGCGACACGGGCCAGGCGGGGTTTTGACACCCCTCCCGGCCCGCTGGTACACTCCCCGCTTGCGTGCCCCGACAGGCCGATCGTGGGCGCCTGCGCCCCGCGCCAGCTGCGAGGGGTCCGACCGGCCGGGCCACCCGAATGGGTGAGCAAGCTCGACCACCAGTACGACGAGAAAGGGACAGCGTCTCCGTGCCGACGATCAGCCAGCTCGTGCGCCACGGCCGGAAGCCGAAGATCTCGAAGGTCAAGGCCCCGGCGATGCGCAAGATCTGGAACAGCCTCGACCAGCGCCAGACCCCGATTCCGGGCGCCCCCCAGAAGCGCGGCGTCTGCCTGCAGGTGCGCACGATGACGCCGAAGAAGCCGAACTCGGCGCTGCGCAAGATCGCACGCGTCCGGCTCTCCAACCAGATGGAGGTCACGGCCTACATCCCGGGGATCGGCCACAACCTCCAGGAGCACTCCGTCGTGCTCGTTCGTGGCGGGCGGGTCAAGGACCTCCCGTCGGTCAAGTACCACATCATCCGCGGGACGCTCGACACGGCCGGCGTTCGCGACCGCAAGCAGGGCCGCTCGAAGTACGGGGCAAAGGCCACGACCCAGCTGCCCGGCCAGAAGAAGTAGGGACCATGCCGCGCCGCGCCAGCATCCCCCGCAAGGCCAAGTACGAGGCGACGCCCCTCAACCGGACGACCGCCCGGATCACGGCGAAGCTCATGAACGACGGCAAGCGCAACCTCGCCGATCGCATCCTGCGGCAGGCGCTCGCTCGCGCCGAGGCCCAGGCGAAGCGCCCCGGCCTGGAGGTCCTGGAGTCGGCCCTGCGCAATGCGACGCCGATCATCGAGGTCAAGCCGCGCCGCGTCGGCGGGGCAACCTACCAGGTCCCGGTCGAGATCCGCGGCGACCGCCGCCTCTCGCTCGGCGTGCGCTGGCTCGTCCAGGCTGCCCGCAAGCGCAGCGGCAAGAGCATGTCGGAGAAGCTGGCGGCGGAGTTCGTGGATGCGTCGAACGGGTTGGGCGCGGCAGTGAAGCGCCGCGAGGACACCCACAAGATGGCCGAAGCCAACAAGGCATTCAGCCACTTCAAGTGGTAGGTCCGGAGCGTCCCTGATGGCCCGACTCGTCTCCCTTGCGCGCACCCGCAACATCGGGATCATCGCGCACATCGACGCGGGCAAGACGACCGTCACCGAGCGGATCCTCTTCTACACCAAGAAGATCTACAAGCTCGGCGAGGTTCACGAGGGCGCGGCCACGATGGACTGGATGCCCCAGGAGCAGGAGCGGGGCATCACCATCACGGCCGCGGCCACGACCTGCTTCTGGGACGAGCATCGCATCAACATCATCGATACGCCCGGGCACGTGGACTTCACCATGGAAGTGGAGCGCAGCCTGCGCGTCCTCGACGGCGCGGTGGTCGTCTTCGACGGCGTCGCCGGCGTGGAGCCGCAGTCGGAGACGGTCTGGCGCCAGGCCGACCGCTACCGGGTTCCCCGCATCTGCTTCATCAACAAGCTGGACCGGACCGGAGCGGACTTCTGGCGCTGCGTCGGGATGATCGAGGACCGCCTGGGCGCCAACGCGGTGCCCGTCCAGATCCCGATCGGTTCGGAGGATACCTTCGCCGGTGTCATCGACCTCATCCGGATGAAGGCGATCCTCTACCGCGACGACCTCGGATCGGAGATCGACGAGGTCGCCATCCCCGCCGCGCTCGTGGCCGAGGCGCGCCAGCACCGCGAGAAGCTCGTGGAGTCCGTCGCCGAGATGGACGACCAGCTGATGCACAAGTACCTCGAGGGCGTGGAGATCACGGAGGCTGAGCTGGTGCACGGGCTGCGGCTCGGCACGCTCCAGTACCGCATCGTTCCCGTGCTGACGGGGTCGGCCCTGAAGAACAAGGGCATCCAGCCGATGCTCGACGCCGTCGTCGACTATCTGCCCTCGCCGCTGGATGTGCCGCCGGTCATCGGCGAGCACCCGACGACCCACGCGGAGGTCCTCCGGACGGTGGACGACGGCGAGCCCTTCAGCGCCCTCGCCTTCAAGATCGCCGCCGACCCGTACGTCGGGAAGCTCGCCTTCTTCCGGGTCTACTCGGGGACGCTCAAGTCCGGGTCCTACATCCTCAACTCCACGAAGGGCAAGAAGGAGCGCATCGGCCGGATCCTGCAGATGCACGCCAACCACCGCGAGGAGATCGAGGAGGTTCATGCCGGCGACATCGCTGCGGCGGTGGGCCTCAAGGACACGTACACCGGCGACACGCTCGCCGATCCCGATCATCCGGTGATCCTCGAGTCGATGACCTTCCCGGAGCCGGTCATCGAGGTCAAGATCGAGCCCCGGACGAAGGCCGACCAGGACAAGATGGGCCTCGCCCTGCAGCGCCTCTCGGAGGAAGACCCGACCTTCCGCGTCAAGACGGACGAGGAGAGCGGCGAGACCCTCATCGCCGGGATGGGCGAGCTCCACCTCGACGTCCTCGTCGACCGGATGGTCCGCGAGTTCAAGGTGGCGGCGAACATCGGGAAGCCGCAGGTCTCCTACCGGGAGACGATCCGGCGGCCTGCCGAGGGCAACGGACGGTTCGTGCGCCAGACGGGCGGCAAGGGCCAGTACGGCCACGTCGTCCTCAGGCTGGAGCCGCTCGAGAAGGGGACCGGGATCGAGTTCGTCGACAAGACGATCGGCGGCGTGATCCCCAGGGAGTACATGCGCGCGATCGACCACGGCATCCGCGCCGCCCTCGAGACGGGCGTCTACGCCGGGTTCCCGATGGTCGACGTCCGGGCGACCGTCTTCGACGGGTCGTACCACGAGGTCGACTCCAGCGAGATGGCGTTCAAGATCGCGGCCTCGATGGCGGTCAAGGCCGCCGTGGAGAAGGCGAACCCGGCGATCCTCGAGCCGATGATGCGGGTCGAGGTGACCATGCCGGAGCAGTTCATGGGAGACGTGATCGGCGACCTGAACAGCCGGCGCGGCCAGGTCGACGGGATGGATTCCCGCGGCTCGACGCAGGTCGTCCGCGCGTTCGTCCCTCTCGCGGAGATGTTCGGGTACGCCACGGACCTGCGGTCGATGACCCAGGGGCGGGCGAGCTACTCGATGGAGCTTTCTCACTACGCTGAGGTCCCCGGCAATCTCGCCGCGGAGCTCGTCCAGAAGTCCAGGGTCTAGCAGGCGGGAAGGCCGGCGACGGACGTCCCCCTCGGGACCCGGACGCGGCGAGGAGCCAGGGAGCAACGACGATGGCGAAGAAGAAGTTCGAGCGGACGAAGCCGCACGTCAACATCGGCACGATCGGTCACATCGACCACGGCAAGACGACGCTCACCGCGGCGATCACGAAGTACCTCGCCCTCAAGGGCGGGGCGGAGTTCCGCGCGTTCGACTCGATCGACAACGCCCCCGAGGAGCGCGAGCGCGGGATCACGATCGCGATCGCCCACGTCGAGTACCAGACCGACGCCCGCCACTACGCCCACGTCGACTGCCCGGGCCACGCCGACTACATCAAGAACATGATCACCGGCGCCGCCCAGATGGACGGCGCGATCCTCGTCGTCGCCGCGACCGACGGCCCGATGCCCCAGACCCGGGAGCACATCCTCCTGGCCCGCCAGGTCGAGGTCCCGTACATGGTCGTCTTCCTCAACAAGGTCGACGCCGTGGACGACCCCGAGCTCCTCGACCTCGTCGAGCTCGAGGTCCGCGAGCTGCTCACCAAGAACTACTTCCCGGGCGACGACATCCCCGTCATCCGGGGCTCCGCGCTCAAGGCCCTCGAGGCCTCCGGCGGCACCGACGACCCGGCCTACGCCTGCATCCAGGAGCTGATGGACGCGGTCGACTCGTACATCCCGACCCCCGAGCGCCCGGTCGACAAGCCGTTCCTGATGCCCGTCGAGGACGTCTTCGGCATCAAGGGCCGCGGCACCGTGGCCACCGGGCGCATCGAGCGCGGCATCGTCAAGGTCGGCGACGAGGTCGAGATCGTGGGCATCCGCCCGACCCGCAAGGTCGTGGTCACCGGCGTCGAGATGTTCAAGAAGCTCCTCGACCAGGGCCAGGCCGGCGACAACGTGGGCTGCCTCCTGCGGGGCATCGAGCGCGACGACATCGAGCGCGGCCAGGTCCTGGCCAAGAGCGGCTCGGTCAAGCCCCACACCAAGTTCACCGCCCGGGTCTACGTCCTGACCAAGGAGGAGGGCGGCCGGCACACCCCGTTCTACAACGGCTACCGGCCCCAGTTCTACCTCCGCACCACCGACGTGACCGGCGCCATCGGCCTGCCCGAGGGAGCCGAGATGATCATGCCCGGCGACAACGTCGACATGACCGTCGAGCTCATCACCCCGATCGCCCTCGAGGTCGGCCAGCGCTTCGCCATCCGCGAGGGTGGCCGGACCGTCGGCGCCGGCGCGATCGTGGCCATCACCGAGTAGGGACGAGATGCCAAAGCAGCGGATCCGGATCCGCCTCAAGGCCTACGACCACCGCCTGCTGGACCAGTCCGCGGCGCAGATCGTCGAGACTGCCCAGCGCACCGGCGCCGACGTCGTCGGCCCGGTGCCGCTGCCCACCCGGATCGAGAAGTTCACCGTCCTCCGGTCGCCCTTCATCGACAAGGACAGCCGCGAGCAGTTCGAGATCCGGACCCACAAGCGGCTGGTGGACATCCTCGATCCGTCGGCGAAGACCGTCGACGCCCTGATGCGACTCTCGCTGGCGGCGGGCGTCGACATCGAGATCAAGATGTGATGAAGCCTCGCACGCTGATCCGGCCCATGCCTGCGTTGGCGCCTGCGCGCCCTCGCTCACGCACGTCGGAGTGCGCTCGCTCGAATGCTCGCCGCCGCCTTGGCATGGGCCCGGCTGAGCGCGCGAGGGGGGTCCGCTCATGAGCATCGGATTGATCGGCCGCAAGGTCGGCATGACCCAGGTCTTCCAGGCTGACGGCACCATGATCCCGGTGAGCGTCGTGGCCATCCAGCCGAACACGGTGACGCGCCTCCGGACGCCCGACCGCGACGGCTATGCCGCGATCCAGATCGGCGTCGAGCCGTCGAAGAAGCTCACCAGGCCCGAGGCTGGCCAGCTCAAGGACCTGCCCAAGGTGGCGGTCATCCGCGAGTTCCGGGTCGACGACCTCGCGGCGTACGAGGTGGGCCAGACGCTGGACGTCAGCCTGTTCGCGGCCGGCGACCTCATCGACGTCACCGGCACCTCGAAGGGCAAGGGTTTCGCCGGCACGATCAAGCGGCACAACTTCCACCGGGGCCCCAAGACCCACGGCTCCGACCATCATCGCGAGCCCGGCTCCATCGGCCCCGGCACGACGCCGGGTCGCGTCTACCGCGGCAGCCGGATGGCAGGCCACATGGGCGACGAGCGCGTCACCGTCAAGAAGCTGCGGGTCGTGAAGGCCGACGTCGACCGGAACCTGCTCCTCGTCAAGGGGTCCGTGCCCGGTGCGCCGAACGCGCTCGTCCTCGTGAAGAAGGCCTGACGATGCCCCAGACCACCCTCTACGCCCGCAATGGTGACGCGATCGGGACGGTCGAGCTCTCGGACGAGCTCTTTGCCGCGCCCGTGAACGCCGCCGTCATGCACCAGGCCGTGACCGCCCAGCTTGCGGGACGCCACCTGGGCACCCACGACACGAAGACGCGCGGCGAGGTCCGCGGCGGCGGCAAGAAGCCCTACCGCCAGAAGGGGACCGGCCGCGCCCGCCAGGGCTCGCGGACCGCGCCCCATTATGCCGGCGGCGGCGTCGTGTTCGGCCCGCACCCACGGTCCTACGTGCAGCGGCTCCCGCGTCGGATGAAGCGGCTCGCCCTGCGTGGAGCGCTGACCGCCAAGCTCAACGATGGTGCGATCAAGGTCCTCGACGCCTTCGGCCTCGACGCGATCCGGACCAAGGATCTCGTGGGCGTGCTGGGCAACCTGCAGGCGAGCGGCCGGGTGCTGATCGTGGCCCCCGTGCGCGACGAGAAGCTCGACCTCTCGGCGCGCAACCTGCCGGAGGTGGAGGTGCTCCTCGCCGACTCGCTCAACATCGTCGACCTTCTCAAGGCCGACATGGTGGTGATCGAGCAGCCCGCGCTCGCCCGCCTCGAGGAGGTGTACGCGTGACGCTCACCGCCCACGACGTCATCGTCCGGCCGATCATCAGCGAGAAGTCGATGGACGAGTCCGGCCGCGGCAAGTACACGTTCGAGGTCCACGGCGCCGCATCCAAGATCCAGGTCAGGGCCGCCGTCGAGGAGCTCTTCAAGGTCCAGGTCGTCAAGGTCAACGTCCTGACCACGAAGGCCAAGGAGAAGCGCCGCGGCACCAAGCGCGGACGCATCGCCGGCTGGACCTCACCCTGGCGCAAGGCGATCGTCACGCTCGCCGCCGGCCACAAGATCGAATTCTTCGAGGGGGTGTAGGCATGCCGCTTCGCAGCTACAAGCCCACCTCGGCCGGCCGGCGGTTCATGACCCGCTCGACGTTCGAGGAGGTCACCACCCGCGAGCCCTACAAGCCGCTTCTCGAGCCGATGAAGCGTGGCTCTGGCCGCAACAACCAGGGCCGTCTCACGGTCCGCCACCGCGGCGGCGGCGAGAAGCGCCACTACCGGATCATCGACTTCAAGCGCGACAAGTTCGGCGTGCCGGCGAAGATCGCGACGGTCGAGTACGACCCGAACCGCTCGGCCCGCATCGCCCTGCTCCACTACCGGGACGGCGAGAAGCGCTACCTGCTCCTGCCGCACGGCCTCAAGGTCGGCGACGTCATCGTCGCCGGCCCCGACGCCGAGGCCCGCGTGGGGAACGCCCTGCCGCTCGCCAACATCCCGCTGGGCACGACGATCCACAACATCGAGCTCGTGCCGGGCAAGGGCGGGCAGATCGTCCGCTCGGCCGGGGGCAGCGCCCAGCTCCTGGCCAAGGAAGGCGACTACGCGACGATCCGCCTCCCCTCGGGAGAGATGCGGCGCGTTCCGCTCCGCTGCATGGCCACCGTCGGCCAGGTCTCGAACCTGGACCACGAGAACCAGAGCCTGGGCAAGGCCGGCCGGGCCCGCCACATGGGCCTCCGCCCGGAGACACGCGGCGTCGCGATGACCCCGCGTGACCATCCGCATGGCGGCGGCGAGGGCAAGTCGCCGACGGGCATGCCGCCCAAGACCCCGTGGGGAAAGCCCGCCATGGGCTATCGCACCGCGAAGGGCAAGAAGCCGAACCGGCTGATTGTCCGGTCGCGGCACCGCAAGTCGTAACGGAGGAACCGGAGCATGTCGCGTTCGGTCAAGAAGGGACCGTACGTCGAGGCGCGGCTCCTCGACCGCGTCCAGGATATGAACAAGCGGAGCGAGCGCAAGGTCATCAAGACCTGGTCGCGCGCCTCCGTCGTCTTCCCCGATTTCATCGGGCATACCGTCGCCGTCTACAACGGCCGGAAGCACGTGCCCGTCTTCGTCACCGAGAACATGGTCGGCCATCGCTTCGGGGAGTTCTCTCCCACCCGCACCTTCCGCGGGCACGAGAAGAAGACCGACCGCTCGACGTCGCTCAGGTAGGGGGCTGGATCGTGCGCGTCTCCGCCACCGCCAAGTACCTCCGCGGGTCCACCCGCAAGGCCAACCTCGTCGTGTGCGCCATCCGTGGCCGGCGCGCCGAGGACGCCGCGGCGATCCTGCGGTTCATGCCCCAGTCCGCCGCGCGCGACGTCGCCCGCGTCCTCGCGAGCGCCACCGCCAATGCCGAGAACAACCACAACCTTGCGGCCGACAGCCTCGTCATCGTCGAGGCCCTCGCGAACGAGGGACCCACGATGAAGCGCTGGAAGCCGCGGGCCCAGGGCCGGGCGTTCCCGATCCACAAGCCCATGACTCACATCACGATCGTCCTCGAGGATCGGGAGGCCTAGATGGGACATAAGGTCCACCCCTACGGCTTCCGCCTGGGGATCACCCGCACCTGGACCGCGAAGTGGTACGCCGACAAGGAGTACACGACCCTCCTGAAGGAGGACCTCGCGATCCGCCGCCTGGTGGAGCGGCGACTCGCCAACGCCAGCGTCAGCGGCGTGGAGATCGAGCGCGGCATCAACTACGTGACCGTGACGATCCACACCGCCAAGCCCGGCATCGTCATCGGCAAGGGCGGCGCCAACGTCGAGATCCTGCGCAAGCAGATCGGCGACCTGACGAAGCCGCGCAAGGTCAAGCTGGAGATCAAGGAGATCCGCCAGCCCGAGCTGGACGCGTACCTCGTCGCGGCGAACATCGCCCAGCAGCTGGCCCGCCGGATCGCGTTCCGGAAGGCGATGAAGCAGGGCATCCAGCGGACGATGAAGGCGGGAGCGAAGGGCGTGAAGATCGCCGTCGCGGGCCGCCTCGGCGGCTCCGAGATGGCCCGCCGCGAGTGGGACCGCGAAGGGCGGATCCCGCTTGGCACCCTGCGTGCCGACATCAGCTACGGGTACGTCCTCTCGCGGACCACCTACGGCACGATCGGCGTGAAGGTCTGGATCTATCGGGGCGACGTCCCCGACCAGCGGGCCGCCCGGCCCGCGGCCGTTCTCGCGGCCGCGCCGGCCGTCTCGGGGAGCTGACGCGATGCTGATGCCTCGCCGCGTCAAGCACCGCAAGGTGATGCGCGGGCGGATGTCCGGCATGGCGAAGGGCGGCACTGCCGTCTCGTTCGGCGAATACGGGCTCGCCACGCTCGAGCCCGCCTGGATCACGAGCCGCCAGATCGAGGCGGCCCGGCGCGCCATGACCCGCTCGGTCAAGCGCGGCGGCAAGATCTGGATCCGCATCTTCCCGGACAAGCCCGCGACGAAGAAGCCCGCCGAGACCCGGATGGGCTCCGGCAAGGGCGCCCCCGACCACTGGGTCGCGGTCGTCCGCCCCGGCCGAATCCTCTTCGAGATGGCCGGGGTCGACCGCGAGCAGGCGGTGGAGGCGATGCGCCTCGCCAGCCACAAGCTGCCGGTCGCCACCCGCTTCATCGTGAAGGCGGAGGAGGGCGCGTGATGGACATCGACAAGGTTCGCGCCCTGACGGACGCGGAGCTGGAGCAGGCGCTGCGCGACGCCAAGCGAGACCTGTGGCAGGCCCGCTTCGAGCTCGCCACCCGTCAGCTGAAGGACTACAGCGTCGTCTCCGGCAGCCGCCGGACGATCGCCCGGATCCTCACCGTCCAGCACGAGCGCAAGCTCGGCAAGACGGCCTAGGGGCCCGGACATGGCAGGAGCAACGCAGGTGCAGGGCAAGCGCAAGACGAAGGTCGGACGCGTCGTCAGCGACAAGATGGACAAGACGATCGTCGTCTCCGTCGAGCGCCTGACACGCCACCGCCTCTACAAGCGAGTCGTGCGGATGACGACCAAGTTCGCCGTCCACGACGAGCTCAACCAGGCCCGGGTGGGGGACACCGTCCTCATCGAGGAGTCGCGCCCGCTCTCGCGGACCAAGCGCTGGCGCCTCGTCGAGGTCACCTCCCGCGCCGGCGAAGATCAGCCGTCCGAGATCGTCTCCGAGGAGTCGGCGACGTCAGAGGCGATCCACGCGGTGGCCCATCCCGGCAGGGCGCAGGCCGATGCCGGTCAGGAGGCCGAGGCGTGATCCAGCAGCAGACGCGGCTGCGCGTCGCGGACAACACCGGGGCGCGCGTGATCCAGTGCATCCGGATCATGGGCCGCTCGCGGAAGACGACCGCCGAGGTCGGCGACGTCATCGTCGCCAGCGTCAAGCAGGCGATTCCGAATGCCGCCGTCAAGAAGGGTGACGTCGTCCGCGCCGTGATCGTGCGAACGGCCAAGGAGTACGGCCGCCCGGACGGCAGCTACATCCGCTTCGACGAGAACGCGGCCGTCCTGATCAACAACCAGGGGAACCCCCGCGGGACCCGGATCTTCGGTCCCGTTGCCCGCGAGCTGCGGGACCGCAACTACATGAAGATCGTCTCGCTCGCGCCGGAGGTGCTCTGACATGGCACACACCGTCGCACCCCGCGCGACGAAGGTCCCCGAGATCCGGGTCGGCGACACCGTCCTTGTGATGGCCGGCAAGGATGCCGGCAAGCGCGGCGAGGTCAGGCGCGTCGAGCGACCGATCCTCGTCGGGAAGCCCTACCGCGTCGTCGTCGAGGGCCTGAACATCGCCAAGCGGCACACCAAGCCGCGGCCGAAGATGAACCAGAACGATCGCACCCCGCAGATGCAGCAGGGCGGCATCATCGACAAGCCGATGCCCGTGGCGATCGGCCGCGTCATGCTCGTGTGCCCTCGCTGCGACCGTCCGACGCGGATCCGCCACCTGGAGCTGGAGACCGGCGCTCGCGTGCGGGCGTGCGGTCACTGCGGCCAGGCCGTGGAGGTGAAGGGCGCGTGAGCAACCGCCTGAAGGAGCGCTACGCGGCCGAGGTCGTCCCGGCGCTCGCCAAGCACTTCGAGTATCCGAACCCGATGCAGGTGCCGCGCCTCGCCAAGATCGTGGTCAACATCGGCCTGGGCGAGGCGCTCACCAACGCCAAGGCGGTCGACGCGGCCGTCGGCGATCTCGCCATGATCACCGGTCAGAAGCCGATCGTGACGAAGGCAAAGCGGTCGATCGCCCAGTTCCACCTGCGGACCGGGAACACGATCGGGGCGAAGGTCACCCTCCGCGGCGAGCGGATGTGGGACTTCCTCGAGCGCCTGACCACCCTCGCGCTACCGCGCATCCGCGACTTCCGGGGCATCCCCGGGAAGTCCTTCGACGGGCGCGGCAACTACAGTCTCGGGCTCCGCGAGCAGCTTGCGTTCCCCGAGATCGATTACGACAAGGTCGACCGTCTCCGCGGGCTGGAGATCAGCATCGTGACGACGGCGAAGACCGACGAGGAGTCCCGCAAGTTGCTGGAGCTCCTCGGCATGCCCTTCGCCGGCTGAGCGGGGAGGAGACGATGGCAAAGAAGTCCCTGATCGCGAAGGCGAAGCGGACCCCGAAGCACAAGGCGCAGGGGTACCACCGCTGCACCTTGTGCGGACGACCGCGGGCGTACATGCGCCGCTTCGCGCTCTGTCGAATCTGCTTCCGGGAGCGGGCCCTGGTGGGCGAGCTGCCGGGAGTGACGAAGTCCAGCTGGTGAGCCGCCGATGAACGTGTCCGATCCGATCGCCGACATGCTCACGCGGATCCGCAACGCGTCGCGGGCGCACCACCTCGAGGTGGTCGTTCCCGCGTCCCGCGTGAAGCGCGAGATCGCCCGCATCCTCGTGGAGGAAGGGTTCATCTCGGGCTTCAGCGAGGAGCGTGACGGGCCCGCGCAGGTCCTGCGGCTCACCCTCAAGTACGTCGACGGCAAGGCGCCGGTGGTGTCCGGGCTCAAGCGCATCAGCAAGCCCGGCCTCCGCGTCTACGCCAGGAAGACCGACATCCCGCGGGTCCTCGGCGGCCTCGGGATCGTCATCGTCAGCACCAGCCAGGGGATCATGACCGGCCAGCAGGCGCGCAAGGCGCAGCTCGGCGGGGAAGTCCTGGCGTACGTCTGGTAGGGGGACGGCGATGTCGCGCATCGGTCGACGGCCGATCCCGATCCCGGCCGGCGTCGAGGTCAACCTCGATGGTCCGGTCATCACGGTGACGGGCCCCAGGGGGACCCTGACCCGCTCGCTGCCGCCGGCGATGACGGTCGACGCGGTGGAGGAGACGCTCGTCGTCACTCGCCCGTCCGAGGCCAAGGGGCACAAGCAGCTCCACGGCCTCACCCGGACCCTCGTCGCGAACATGGTCGACGGCGTCACCTCCGGCTACCGGAAGACGCTCGAGATCTCCGGTGTCGGCTATCGCGCCCAGAAGGTCGGCGACAAGCTCCAGCTCAACCTGGGCTACAGCCACCCGGTGGAGATCACGCCCCCCGAGGGCATCTCCTTCGAGGTGGAGACCCCGGTCAAGCTGGCCGTCGTCGGCATCGACAAGGAGCTCGTCGGGCAGGTCGCGGCAAAGGTCCGCGCCACCCGGAAGCCGGAACCCTACAAGGGGAAGGGCGTCCGGTACTCCGGCGAGGTGATCCGTCGAAAGGCCGGCAAGGCCGGGAAGATCGGCGGAAAGAAGTAACGAAGGGACGTCCGACATGACGAAGGCCGCCTCGCGCGGCGCCGCGCGGCAGAAGCGGCACGAGCGGATCCGCCTCCGCGTGGAGGGCACCGCCGGTCGCCCGCGTCTTGCGGTCTTCCGCAGCCTCAACCATATCTACGCCCAGGTGATCGACGACGCGGCGGGCACCACGCTCGCGGCAGCCTCCACGCTGGAGCCCTCGTTCAAGGGCTCGAAGCAGACGAAAGTCGAGGAGGCCAAGGTCGTCGGCCGCCTGGTCGCCGAGCGGGCCCGCACCGCCGGCATCGAGCAGGTCGTCTTCGATCGTGCCGGGTTCGAGTACCACGGCCGAGTGAAGACCCTTGCCGACGCCGCCCGGGAAGCCGGTCTCGACTTCTAGGAGGAGACCGACCGTGGCCAGGATCGATCCTGCGAAGCTCACGCTCGAGGAGCGGGTCGTCCAGATCAACCGCGTCGCGAAGGTCGTCAAGGGCGGCCGTCGCTTCAGCTTCAGCGCCGTCGTCGTCGTCGGCGACGGGCAGGGGCACGTGGGCGCGGGGCTCGGGAAGGCCGGCGAGGTCCCCGAAGCGATCCGCAAGGGCGTCGAGGACGCCAAGAAGCACCTCATCCTCATCCCCACGATCGGGACGACCATCCCGCACGAGGTCCACGCGGAGTACTCCGCCGCCAAGGTGATGCTCAAGCCGGCCTCGCAGGGGACCGGCGTCATCGCCGGCGGCTCTGTCCGCGCGGTCGTCGAGGCGGCCGGCGTGCGCGACATCCTCACCAAGGTCCACGGCTCGACGAACCCCGTCAACGTCGTCCGGGCCACGCTTGAGGCGCTCCGCGACCTCAAGTCCGCCGAGCAGATCAGCGCCCGCCGGGGGGTTCCGGTTCGGGTCAGCGTGGCCGGCCAGCCGACCGGGGAGGTCGCCGATGTCCGGTAGGCTCCGCGTGACGCAGGTCAAGAGCAGCATCAGCCACATCGAGCGCAACCGGGCCACGGCCCGCGCGCTCGGCCTGCGCCGGATCGGAGACACCGTGGAAGTGCCGGACAACCCGGCGACGCGGGGGATGGTCCGCCAGATCCGCTTCCTCGTGACCGTCGAGGAGCTCCCCGAGACCGCCCCGGAGAAGAAGCGATGAAGCTCCACGACCTCCGGCCCGCGGCCGGATCCCACGCGAAGAAGACCCGGGTTGGCCGCGGCATCGCGGCCGGCAAGGGAAAGACCGCGGGTCGCGGCACCAAGGGCCAGAAGTCCCGCGCGGGCTCCTCCATCCCGCCCTGGTTCGAGGGCGGGCAGACGCCCCTCCACATCCGGATCCCGAAGCTGCGGGGCTTCCGCAACATCAACCGGATCGAATACGAGGTTGTGAACGTCGGCCGCATCAGCGCGGCCGCCGAAGCAGGCCGTCTCCCCGAGGGGGAGAAGGGCGCCCCGATCGCGGTGACGCAGGAGCTCCTGCGCGTGGCCGGGCTCGTGCGCAGCCTCGACAAGCCGCTCAAGATCCTCGGCGGGGGCGAGGTCAGCCGCGCGCTCTTCGTCGTGGCCGACGCGTTCACCAAGAGCGCCCGCGGGAAGATCGAGGCGGCGGGCGGCAGCTTCCAGGTCCTCGAGATCCCGACGAGCCCGCTCGCGGCGCTCGGCGTGGAGCCGGCCCCGGCCGACGAGGCCTAAGCCGCCGCGATGTACGAGTCCCTCCTCAACGCCTTCCGTGCGCCGGACATCCGCCGGCGCATTCTCTTCGTTCTCGGGGTCCTGATCGTCTTCCGGGCCCTGGCCCACGTGCCGGTGCCGGGCGCCGATCCCGTGGCGCTCGCGAAGTTCTTCAACAACAATGCCCTGTTCGGGCTTCTGGATCTGTTCTCGGGAGGCGGGCTCTCCCGCTTCTCGGTCGTGGGACTCGGCGTCAACCCCTACATCAACGCCTCGATCATCATGCAGCTGATGACCGGGGTCATCCCCTCGCTCCAGGCGCTCCAGCGCGAGGGGGAGTACGGCCGCAACCGGATCAACCAGTACACCCGCTACCTGTCCGTACCCCTCGCCCTGCTGCAAAGCTACGGCTTTCTGGCCCTCCTGAACTCCCAGGGTGTCCTGACGGGCGGCTTCAACCTCGCCTCGATCACGACCCTGACCCAGATCGTCACGCTGACGGCCGGCTCGGTCCTCCTGATGTGGCTCGGCGAGCTCATCACCGAGAAGGGGATCGGCAACGGGATCAGCTTCATCATCTTCGCCGGCATCGTGTCGCGGATCCCGGGCGGGATCACCAACTTCCTCGCCAGCCCGAACCTGGTCGAGGCGGTGGTGTTCGTGGCCTTCGCCATCGTCGCGGTCGCCGCGATCGTCTTCATCACCGAGGGCCAGCGCCGGATCCCGGTGCAGTACGCCAGCCGCGTCCGCGGCCGCCGGATGTACCAGGGTGGCACGACCTTCCTGCCCCTGCGGGTGAACCAGGCCGGCGTCATCCCGATCATCTTCGCGGTCAGCATCCTGCTCTTCCCGAGCCAGATCGCCGGCTACTTCACGAGCTCCGACATCACGGTCGTCAAGGACGTGGCCACGTTCATCGTCAACACGTTCGGCCCGCAGAGCCCGCTGATCTACGGCAGCATGTACTTCCTCCTGACCGTCGGGTTCACCTACTTCTACACGGCCTTCACCTTCAAGCCCGACGAGACCGCGGAGCAGCTGCGCAAGAACGGCGGCTTCATCCCGGGCATCCGCCCTGGCCGCCCGACACAGGACTACCTTGCCCGGGTGGTGAACCGGATCACCGTGGCGGGGGCCCTGTTCCTCGGCACGATCGCGGTCATGCCCTTCGTGATCTCGGTCTTCTTCCCCGGCAGCTCGGCGCTCTCCCTCGGCGGGACGAGCCTCCTGATCGCCGTCAGCGTCGTCGTCGAGACGATGAAGCAGCTGGAGGCGCAGCTCCTGATGCGCAGCTACGAGGGCTTCATCCGGTGACCGGGATGGCGTTCCGGGCGCGGGTCGCATGAGGGTCCTCGTCCTGCTCGGCGCGCCCGGGGCGGGGAAGGGCACCCAGGCCCACATCCTCGCCCGCCACCTGGGCCTTCCCAGGGTGGCGACCGGCGATCTCTTCCGGGCCGCCGTGCGCGAGGGCTCGCCCCTGGGCCTCTCCGCCAAGCAGTACATGGACCGCGGCGCCCTGGTCCCCGACGAGGTGACCGTGGGCATGCTGCTGGAGCGCCTCGCCGCGCCCGATGCGGCGCGCGGCGTCATCCTCGACGGCTTCCCGCGCACGCGGTCGCAGGCGGAGGCGCTGGATCGGGCGCTCGTCGAGCGTGGTGCGAGCGTGGACGCGGCCCTCTACGTCGACGTCCCGCCCGGAGAGCTCCTGGCCCGGCTGTCGGGTCGCTGGCTCTGCGAGGCGGCCGGCCACATCTTCCACGAGATCGCCTACCCGCCGCGCGTCCCCGGCGTCTGCGACGTGTGCGGCTCGCGCCTGATCCAGCGGGACGACGACCGGCCCGAGGTCGTGAAGGCGCGCCTCGAGAAGCAGCTGGGGGCGCTGGAGGACGTCGTCGACCACTACCGGTCCGCCGGCGTGCTCCAGGCCGTCGACGGCCGGCGCCCGATCGCGAGCGTGACGAACGACCTCCTCGACTGCATCGAGCCGGTGCCCTACTGGCGGACCCATCCGTGATCACGCGGAAGTCCCAGGCCGAGATCGCCACGATGCGGCGTGCCGGACGCGTGGTGGCGGAGGTCCTCGCCATCGTCGAGGAGGAGCTCCGACCCGGCGTCTCGACGGCCCGTCTCGACTCGCTCGCCGAGGCGCACATCCGGGGGGCGGGCGCGACGCCGTCGTTCAAGGGGTACTACGGCTACCCGTCGTCGCTCTGCATCTCGATCGACCGCGAGGTCGTCCACGGCATCCCGGGCAACCGGGTCGTCCGCGACGGCCAGGTGGTCTCCATCGACGCCGGTGCCATCGTCGACGGGTGGCACGGCGACGCCGCCCGGACCTTCGTCGTGGGCGACGCTCCGCAGGCCGTCCGCGACCTGGTGGAGACGACGCGCCGCGCCCTCGAGGCCGGCGTGGCCGCGGCACGGCCCGGCAACCGGATCTGGGACATCTCGGCGGCGGTCGAGGATGTGGCCCTGCCGCGCGGCTACGGCGTGGTGCGGCCCTACGTCGGGCACGGCATCGGGACGGCCATGCACGAGGATCCGCAGGTCCCGAACTACCGCACCAAGACGCGGGGGATCGAGCTGGCGCCCGGGATCTGCCTTGCCATCGAGCCGATGTTCACGCTCGGGTCGGCCGACGTGGAGACGCTCGCCGACGGCTGGACGGTGGTCACCCGGGACGGTTCCATCGCGGCCCACTGGGAGGATTCGATCGCCGTGACGGACAACGGGCCGGAGGTCCTGACCCGTCCGTGAGCGGCATGCGCGACGCTTGCCGGATCGAGAGGAACTTGATACTCTGCTCATTCGTGCGCCCGGCCTCGGCCGGCGCATGATCATGTGACGAAGACACAAGGGAGCCCGTGGGCAAGAAGGACGCCATCGAGGTCGAAGGAACCGTCATCGAGCCGCTGCCGAACACGATGTTTGCGGTGGAGCTCGAGAACGGCCACCGCGTCCTCGCCCACATCAGCGGGAAGCTCCGGATGAACTTCATCCGGATCCTGCCGGGCGACCGGGTCCGGGTCGAGCTCTCTCCATACGACCTCACCCGGGGTCGCATCACGTACCGGCTGAAGTAGCCGGCTGCACTCTGAAGCGAAGAGGGTCCCGTTGAAAGTCCGAGCCTCCGTGAAGGCCCGCTGCGACAACTGCAAAGTGATCCGCCGCCACGGGACCGTCATGGTCATCTGCGCCAACCCGAAGCACAAGCAGCGGCAGGGCTAGACGTATGGCACGGATCGCAGGCGTCGACATCCCGCGCGAGAAGCGCGTCGAGATCGCCCTCACCTACGTCTACGGGATCGGGCTCCCGACGAGCCAGAAGATCCTGCAGCAGACGAACGTCAACCCCGACACCCGGGTCCGGGACCTCACCGAGGACCAGGTCAACCGGTTGCGGGAGGTGATCGACCGCCGCTACAAGGTGGAGGGCGACCTCCGCCGCGAGACGGCGCTCAACATCAAGCGCCTCATCGAGATCGGCTCGTACCGCGGCCTCCGCCATCGGCGGAACCTCCCGGTCCGCGGCCAGCGCACGAAGACGAATGCCCGGCAGCGGCGCGGTCCGAAGAGGACCGTCGGCGCCCGCCGCAAGAAGTAAGAGGGACGAGTCGGACGTATGGCGGATCGGAAGCGGGCTCCCAAGCAGCGAAGGCGGGAGCGCAAGAATGTGCCCCAGGGACACGTCCATGTCCAGGCGACCTTCAACAACACGATCGTCACGATCACCGACCAGACCGGCAACGTGATCAGCTGGGGGTCGGCCGGGATCGTCGGGTTCAAGGGCTCCCGCAAGAGCACGCCGTACGCCGCCGCCCTCTCCGCCGACTCCGCCGCCAAGAAGGCGATGGAGCACGGGATGCGACAGGTCGAGGTCTACGTGAAGGGCCCGGGTGCCGGTCGCGAACAGGCGATCCGCTCGCTCCAGGCCGCCGGCCTCGAAGTCACCGCCATCACCGACGTCACCCCGATCCCGCACAACGGATGCCGCCCGCCCAAGCGGCGCCGCGTCTGACCGGAGCTTCCGCCCCATGGCTCGCTACACCGATCCCGTCTGCCGGCTGTGCCGGCGCGAGGGCGCCAAGCTCTTCCTGAAGGGCTCGCGCTGCTATACGAAGAAGTGCGCCTTCGAGCGCCGCCCCTCGCCTCCCGGCCAGCACGGCGTGCGCCGCCGCAAGGTCGGCGACTACGGCCTCCAGCTGCGCGAGAAGCAGAAGGTCCGCCGGATCTATCGCGTCCTCGAGAAGCAGTTCCGCAACTACTTCGACGCGGCCGAATCGCGCCCCGGCGTGACCGGCGAGAACCTCCTGCGGCTCCTCGAGCTGCGCCTCGACAACGTCGTGTTCCGGCTCGGCATCGCCTCCTCCCGCGACCACGCCCGCCAGATGGTCAGCCACGGCCACTTTGCCGTGAACGGCCGGCCCACGAACATCCCGTCGTACCAGCTGAAGCCGGGCGACACCGTTGCCGTCCGCGAGTCGCGGCGCACCCGCGAGCCGTTCAAGGTGGCCAAGGAGAACGTCCGCTCCGTCCAGGTGCCGGAGTGGCTCACCATCGACCCGGCGACTCTCACCGGGACGATCGCCGCCGCGCCGCGGCGTGACCAGATGCCGCTCGAGCTCAACGAGCAGCTCGTGGTCGAGTATTACTCGAGGTAGCCCCGCCCCATGATCGAACTCGAGACCACGACCCAGATCGAGCCCGTCGCGGAGCAGGGCTCGTACGCCAAGTACGAGGCCGGCCCGCTGCCGGCCGGATACGGGACGACCCTGGCAAACGCTCTCCGGCGCGTCCTCCTCTCCTCGCTCGAGGGTGCCGCAGTCACCTCCATCCAGATCCGTGACGTCTACCACGAGTTCACGACGATCGCCGGCGTCAAGGAGGACGTCACCCAGATCGTCCTGAACATCAAGAAGCTTCGCCTGCGGAGCTTTGCGGCCCACCCGGTGCAGCTCAAGCTCATCAAGTCCGGGGCCGGCACCGTGACCGCCGCCGACATCCTGGAATCGGCCGACGTCGAGATCGTCAACCCCGAGCAGGTCCTCATGACCCTCGACGCGGACGACGTCCAGATCGAGATGGACCTCACCGTCGAGCGCGGCGTCGGGTACCTCGCGGCGGAGCGCCCCGAGGGGCTCCCCATCGGGGTGATCCCCGTCGACGCCATCTTCACGCCCGTGCGCAAGGTCAACTTCCACGTCGAGAACACCCGCGTCGGCCAGATGACCAACTACGACAAGCTGACGCTCGAGATCGAGACGGACGGCACGATCAACCCGGAGGAAGCCCTCGGCAAGGCCGCCGACATCCTGGTCCGGCAGTTCTCCCTGTTCGCCAACGTCGGGGCCGCGGCGGTCCCGGTGGCAACGGCATCCGGCGCGCCCCAGATCCCGGCGAACATGCTCGAGATGCCGATCGAGGAGCTCGACCTCCCGATGCGGGCCTACAACTCGCTCAAGCGCAACAACATCGTCAAGGTGGGACAGCTTCTCCAGCTGTCCGACGACGAGCTCCTGCGGATGCGCAACTTCGGGAAGAAGTCGCTCGACGAGATGAAGGAGCGCCTGCGGATGCGGGGCTTCATCGTCCCCGAGGGCGACCCGACGGACCTCGACGGGCTGGACGAGGACGGCGACGAGCCGTTCGACGACGACACCGAGGAGGCCTGATGACCTCCCACCGGGTTGCCGGCCGCAAGCTGTCACGCAAGCACGGCCCTCGCATGGCCCTCTACGGCAACCTCATCGTGTCGGTCCTCCGCTACGAGCGGGTGAAGACGACCGAGGCGAAGGCCAAGGAGATCCGGCCGCAGGTCGAGCGGATGATCACGCTCGCCAAGCGCGGCGACCTCGCCGCCCGCCGCACGGTCGTCGCGGAGCTTCCCAACGAGCCCCTCGTCATCAAGAAGCTCTTCGACGAGATCGCCCCCAAGTACGCCGACCGCACCTCCGGGTACACCCGGCTGGTGCACATCGGCCAGCGAGCCGGCGACGCGGCACCGATCGTCCAGATCGAGCTCGTCTGACCGGGACCATACGCACGTCGCCGCTTCGCCGGCGCAGCGGCGACGAGACAGGCGCCCGAGAGGGTGCCCCCGTGCGCATCCGCGCTCGGGTCGAATACGATGGAACGGACTTCGCCGGGTACCAGGCTCAGCCGGGCACCCGCACGGTCCAGGGAGAGCTCGAGGCCGCGCTCGCCACGCTCACCGGTGGAAGCCGGGTGCGGGTGGACGCGGCGGGACGGACCGACGCGGGGGTCCACGCGGCAGGCCAGGTGATCGCCTTCACCTACCGCGGGAGACTCGCGGTGGCGGAGCTCGGCCGGGCGCTCGACGCGCTCCTGCCGGGGGACGTCGCGATCCGGGACCTCCGGCGCGTGCCGGCCGGGTTCCACCCACGCCACGCGGCGCGGTATCGGGAGTACCGCTACACCGTCTGGAACGGGCCGCGCAGCCCGCTCCGCGAGCGTTTCGCGCTCGAGGTGCGGGTCCCGCTCGACACCGCCGCGATGGCGCGGGCCGGGTCGACCCTGGAGGGTCGGCACGACTTCTCCGCCTTCGGGGCGGCGGACCGGCAGCCGGTGCGGACCCTTCACCGGGTCCGGGTCCGGCGGGACGGCCCGCTCGTGACGATCGACGTCAGGGGCGACGCCTTCCTGCGCCAGATGGTCCGGCGAATCGCAGCGGCCCTCCTCCTGGTGGGGCGCGGCGAGGTCGAGGAGTCGGCGGTTGCCGAGGCGCTCGCGTCGAGGAAACCGGCCTTCAACGGGGCGGTTGCCCCGGCGAAGGGGCTCTGCCTGCGGCGGGTCATCCTTGGACGGCCCGTCGGGGAGATGAACGGAGACAGATGACCACGAAGACGTACACGCTCCGAGAGGCGGAGATCGAGCGACGCTGGTACGTCGTCGACGCGACGGACGAGACGCTCGGCCGGCTCGCGTCGCGGATCGCCCGCGTCCTCGAGGGCAAGCACAAGCCGACCTACACGCCGAACCTCGACTCCGGCGACCACGTGATCGTCCTGAACGCCGGGAAGGTCGCCGTGTCGCGGGACAAGCTGACCTCGAAGGTCTACGCGCGGCACAGCGGCTACCCGCAGGGCTACAAGGAGGAGACTTTGGGCCACCTCCTCGAGCGCCGTCCCGAAGAGGTCCTTCGCCGGGCCGTGAAGGGGATGCTGCCGCACAACCGGCTCGGCGCCAAGCAGCTTCGCAAGCTCAAGATCTACGCCGGCCCGGACCATCCCCACCAGGCCCAGCGGCCTGAGCTGCTGGCCTGACGAGGAGCATGCCCCGATGACCACGCTCGCCTATTTCCAGGGCACCGGGCGCCGCAAGACGTCGGTCGCCCGCGTCCGTCTCATGCCCGGCGACGGCGACATCGTCGTGAACGGCCGGACGCTCGAGCAGCACTTCGGCAACGCCATCTCCGAGGGCGACCTGCGGATGCCGTTCCGGGTAACCGGGACGGAGGGCCGCTACAACGCCCTGATCAAGGTCGAGGGCGGCGGCGTCACCGGGCAGGCCGGCGCGATCCGCCACGGGATCGCCCGGGCCCTCCTCACGGTGGATCCCGAGGGCTACCGGCTGCCCCTCCGCCAGGCTGGCTTCCTCACGCGCGATCCGCGGATGAAGGAGCGCAAGAAGTACGGCCTCAAGCGGGCTCGCAAGGCGCCGCAGTACACCAAGCGCTGACCAGGCGGGCGCCCCGAACGGGGCGCCCGCTCCGTCTCCGGAGCCGGCCGCGATGACCGAGACGCTCTTCGAACGGTACAAGGAGGCCCTGCGGGCCGGCCACGTCGCCGTCGTGCGGGGCCGTCTCGAGGAGGCCGTGGCCGCCTATCGCGAGGCGATCGCGATCGCGCCCGACCGGGCGATTCCCCACGCGGCGCTGGGGGCGGCCTGCCTGCGCCTGGGCGATCCCGAAGCGGCCCTGGAGGCGTATGGCGAGGCGCTGGCGATCGCGCCCGACGACGATGCCGCCATGCTCGGTCGAGCCCAGGCCCTGGTGGTCCTCCGCCGCACCGGCGACGCCGCCGCAACCTACGATCGCCTGGCAGACATCCGGGCGACCGCGGATCACGTCCTCGAGGCCGCGGAGGCCGCCCGCCGCGCGCTGGCGATCGAACCGACGGACGCCCGCCGGGCCCGCCACGCCGGCCTCGTGGAGCAGCTTCGCGCGACGGCCGGAACGGCGGTTGCCGCGGGGATGGCCTACCCGACCGCCGGGCCCGCCGGCAGCGAGGGCAGCGCCGAGCCCACCGCCGACGATGTCGGCGCCGGCGAGGCCGAGCGATCCGCCGCCGGCCTGCCGCCCCCGCCCGATCCCGAGGCCCTGGTCGTCGCGATGGAAGAAGCCGTCGCGCAGGGCGACGTCGACGCCGCCGCGGCGGCGGCGCTCGCCGCGGCGCGGGCCTACCGGGCCCAGGGCCACGTGGCCGCCGCGTTCGACTCCTGTCTCCAGGGGATCGGGGCGCGGCCCGCGGACGTCGCCCTCCACCTCCTCCTCGCGGACCTCTCCGTCGACTCCGGATGGACGGGCCATGCGGGCGACACCTATCGCAACCTGCTGCGCCTGGTGGACCTCGACGGGGACGCGGCGCTCGGGGCGGCGGTCCGAGCGGCCGCGGCCGAGCGCATGCCGGGCGATCCTCGCTTCGATCCCGCCTGAGGCCGGCCGGCCCGGGAGGAGCCGCCCCGCAGGAGCCGCCCCGGCGGAGGCGCGGAGGGCCGGTGCTACACTCACCCGACGATGTCGGAGTTCCTCGCGTCGATCGCCGGCCAGATCCGGCTGACCACGCTCGTCGACATCGGGCTGACCGCCGTCGTCATCTACTGGGTCTTCAGCCTGATCCGCGGGACCCGCGCGGTCCGGCTCGTGATCGGCGTCAGCGTGATCCTCTTGATCTACGCCGTGGCGCAGGCGGCCGGCCTGCGCCTCTTCACCCAGCTGCTCCAGGCCGGTGCTGTCGTCGGGCTCTTCGCGCTCGTCGTCGTCTTCCAGCCCGAGCTCCGGCGTGGCCTCGAACGACTGGGACGGGTCGGCTCCTTCGCCTGGCTGCTCTCGCCGGCCGACCAGCGCGCGGCGGACCAGATTGCGGGGACCGTGGCCCGCGCTGCGACGCGCCTGGCGGGCGTGCGGGCGGGGGCTCTGATCGTGATCGAGCGCGAGACGGGCCTCGAGGAGATCGCCGAGACGGGCGTGATGATCCACGGGGACCTGACCGCCGACCTGCTCGAGGCGCTCTTCATCCCTCGCGGCGCCCTCCACGACGGCGCCGTCATCATCCGTGGCGAGACGATCGTCGCCGCCGGCGCCCTCCTGCCCCTGGCAGAGACCACGCTGCAGGTCGAGCGCTACGGAACCCGCCACCGCGCGGCCCTCGGGATCACGGAGCAGACGGACGCCATCGTCGTGGTCGTCTCCGAGGAGACCGGCCAGGCCAGCCTCGTGGAGCGCGCCCGCATCCGGCGCAATCTCGACGAGGCGCAGCTCGCCCGCGCGCTGACGGCGCTCCTGCGGCCCGAGCGCCGTCGCGACGCCATCCGCGATCGACTCGGCCGGCCGGGATCCCGTGCGGGGGGGCTGCGCCGGGCCGCGCTCGGCGACCTGGGCCGGGCCGCGAGGGAGGTGGGCTCGGATGAGCCGCGCGACGACGCGTCCGAGGTCCCCGGCGCCGCCGCCGGCGCCGGGCGCTGATGTCCGTGCGGACCTTCGTCGGCTTCTTCGTCCGCAACTGGCCGCTCAAGCTGGCGGCCATCCTCCTGGCCACGCTCCTGTACGCCGGTCTCATCGTGTCCGCGTCGGCCGAGACGTTCCAGGGGCGGATCCCCATCGAGGTCCTCAACCAGCCCAAGGACACGTACGTCCTGGGGGACCTGCAGGACGTGACGACCGTTCGCTACTTCGCGATCGGGACGGACCGGCCCCAGGTCACCTCCTCGTCCTTCACGGCGACCATCGACCTGTCGAATGTTGCCGCTGTCGCCGGGGCTCCGCCGGTGAGCGTCCCGGTCGTCGTCCGGGCGGTCGACCCGGCCGTCCAGGTGATCGACTTCTCCCCGTCCCGGGTCGCGATTCGCCTGGACCCGGTGGTCGCGCGCGAGGTCCCCGTGCGGGTCGACCTGGGCACGGTCCCACCCGGCCTGGACGTCCGGGATCCGGTCGTGTCGCAGGACACGGTCACGGTCTCGGGGCCCGATTCGGCCGTCCGCTTCGTGACGGCCGCCCTCGCCCGGGTCCGGATCGACGCCTCGGGAATCGACGTCAACGAGACGGTCGGTCTCCAGCCGGTCAACGCCAGCGGCGACGTCGTGGAGGGCGTTGACGTCCAGCCCAGCTCCGTGCGCGTGACCGTGCAGATCGGCAGCCAGCTCTCGACGCGGACCCTGCCCGTGAACGCCGTCGTGACCGGCGCTCCGGACCCATCGATGCAGATCACCTCCGTGGAGGTCAAGCCGGTCCTGGTCACCGTGGAGGGCGATGCGGATGCGCTGGCCGGCCTCGTCTCGATCGACACCCGGCCCGTTGTGATCTCGGGGGCGACGGCCGACATCGACACGCAGGTCGGGCTCGCCCTCCCCAAGGGAGTCGCGGCCCTCGGCGTGGACCAGGTGCGGGTCACGATCACGATCCAGCCGCGCTCGGGCACGCGGACCTTCGAGGCCGGGATCCAGGTCGTCCACGGGAACCCGGCGCTCGAGTACCGGCCCGCAGTCGACCGGGTCCTGCTGACCCTCGGCGGGACCCTCGCCGCGCTCGATGCCGTCGATCCGTCGACCATCACGGCCGTCCTCGACGTGGCCGGGCTGGGACCGGGCACGAGCGCCGTGAAGGTCAGCGTTGCGCCTCCCAACGGGATCACCCTGGTCACGGTCTCGCCTCCGACGGTGTCCGTGACCGCGATCCCGGTGGCCACGCCGGCGCCGTCGCCGTCGCCGGGTGGGACGCTGGCGCCTTCGCCGACTCCAGCTCCGTGACGATGGGACGGCTGTTCGGCACCGACGGTATCCGCGGGGTCGCCAACGTCGACCTCCGGCCGCCGATCGCCTACGCTCTCGGGCGCGCGGTCGCGCACGAGCTCGCCGGCGCTGGTGACGCGCTGGTGGTCGGGCAGGACACGCGACGCTCGGGTGGCATGCTGGTCGCCGCCCTCGCCGCCGGCGCCGCGAGCATGGGCAGCGACGTCCACGTCGCAGGCGTCCTCCCGACGCCAGCGCTGGCGTTCCTCGCCGGGACGGGCGCCTTCGCTGCCGGCGTGATGGTGTCGGCCTCCCACAACCCGGCCGACGACAATGGCCTCAAGGTCCTCGACAGCCGGGGCCTGAAGCTGGACGAGCCGGCCGAGGATGCCCTGGAGCAGCTGATCTGGCGGGCGGAGGAGCTCGGTGGGCCGCGGAACGCGGGGATCGGCCGCGTGATCGACGCCCCCGGCCTTGCCGACCGGTACCGGGACGACCGGCGCCGCCTGGCCGCGGCGACCCGTTGCGACCTGCACATCGTCCTGGACTGCGCCAACGGCGCGGGCGGCGCGACGGCGCCCGAGATCCTGGCAGCCACGGGCGCCCGGGTCGACGTCATCCACAACGAGCCCGACGGGGTGAACATCAACGCCGGCTGCGGCGCCACGGCCCCCGCCTCCCTTGCCGCGGAGGTCGTGACCCGCGGCGCCGACCTGGGCTTCGCGCTCGATGGCGACGCCGACCGGCTGGTGGTCGTCGACCGGCACGGGCAGGTCGTCGACGGCGACCAGATCCTCGGCGTGTGCGCCCTCGACCGGCTGGCGCGCGGCGCGCTGCCCGGCGGCATCCTCGTGGTGACCGTCCTGTCGAACGGCGGCCTCGAGGCAGCCCTTCGAGCGGTGGGTGGCCAGCTGGTCCGCACCCCGGTCGGCGACAAGTACATCCTCGAGGGGATGCAGGTCACCGGGTCGGGCCTGGGCGGCGAGAAGAGCGGCCACATCATCGTGCTGGAGCACGCGAGCTCGGGCGACGGTGTCGTGACCGGCCTCGAGCTGCTCGGGATCCTCGGCCGCGCAGCACGCCCGATCGACGAGCTGGCCACGGCGATCCCGCTCTTCCCCCAGGAGCAGCGGGCCGTTCCTGCCCGGCGCAAGGAGCAGTGGGAGGCGGACCCGGTCCTCGGCGCGGCGATCGCGGAGGCGCGCGCCAGGCTCGGGTCCGGCGGACGGGTGCTCGTCCGGCCGTCGGGCACGGAGCCAGCATTGCGGGTCATGGTGGAAGGCGCAGACGCCGCCGTCGTCCGGGAGCTCGCCGACGCGCTGGCTGCCCTGGCGGGCGAGCGCCTACACTAGGTCTCCGGCGGGCGCCGGCGCGGGCGCCGCCCGGCACGACGGAGGTGGTTTCGGGCGCATGTGCGGAATCGTCGGCTACACGGGACCTCGCGCCGCGGGCCCGATCCTGATGGAAGGACTGCGGCGGCTGGAGTACCGGGGCTACGATTCGGCCGGGATCGCCCTCGTGACCGACGCGGGCGACCTCTTCGTCGCCAAGCGGGCGGGCAAGCTCGCCAACCTGGCCACGGCGATCGAGGATCGGACGCCGAGCGCTGGCGTCGGCCTCGCCCACACGCGCTGGGCGACGCACGGCCGGCCCAACGACCTGAACGCGCACCCCCACGTGGACTGCACGGGCGAGATCACCGTGATCCACAACGGGATCATCGAGAACTTCCGCGAGCTCCGCGACGGGCTCCAGGCGCGCGGCCACCGCCTGGCCTCCGAGACGGACACGGAGGCCCTCGCTCACCTCGTCGAGGAAGCCTACGCGGGCGACCTCGCCGCTGCCGTCCGGGACGCCCTCGCCCGGGCCCAGGGTGCCTACGCCATCGCCGTGATGCACCGCCGCGAGCCGAACCGGCTCGTCGGGGCCCGGATGAACGTCCCGCTTGTCGTCGGGATCGGCGATGGAGAGACGTTCCTTGCCTCGGACGTGGCGGCCATCCTTGCCCACACGCGACGCGTCGTCTTCCTCGAGGAGGGGGACGTCGTCGACCTGCGACCGTGGGGCATCACGGTCACGGACGTCGCGGGGCGGCCGTGTGAGCGTCCCGTCACCGAGATCACGTGGTCCGCCGAGGCCGCCGAGAAGGGCGGCTTCGAGCACTTCATGCTCAAGGAGATCAACGAGCAGCCGCAGGCCCTCCGCCAGTGCGTCCTGGGTCGCGTGGCGTCCGACGGCACGCTGCGCGTCGAGGAGCTTGCGCCGCTCGCGGATGTCCTGCGCACGATCAGCCGCGTGGAGCTGGTCGCCTGCGGCACGGCGTCGTACGCGTCGCTCGTCGGCGCCGCGCTGATCGAGCAATGGGTCGGGATCCCGGCGCGCCTGACCGTGGGATCCGAGTTCCGCTACAGCCCGCCGCCGCTCGACGCGACGACCCTCGTGATCGCCGTGACCCAGTCGGGCGAGACCGCGGACACGATCGCGCCGACCCGCTACGCCCGCGAGCAGGGCTGCCCGATCGTCGCCGTGACGAACACCGTGGGCTCCGCGATCACCCGCGAGGCCGATGCCGTCCTCTTCCTGCAGGCCGGGCCCGAGATCGCCGTTGCCGCCTCGAAGACGTTCACCACCCAGGTGGCAACGCTCGTGATGGTCGCGGCGGCGATCGCGCGCGCCAGGGGCACGCTCTCGCCGGAGGACGAGCGTGCGCTCGTGGCCGCTCTCCGCGACCTGCCCGACGCCGCGCAGCGAGCGCTCGACGCCAGCGCCGGGGTGCGCGACCTGGCGCGACGCTACGTCAACAGCCGTGGGTTCATGTTCGTCGGGACGGGGCACCTCGTACCCGGCCGCGCTCGAGGGAGCCCTCAAGCTCAAGGAGATCAGCTACGTGCACGCGGAGGGCTACGCGGCCGGCGAGCTCAAGCACGGCCCGATCAGCCTGCTCGACGCCGAATGCCCGCTCGTCGCCGTGGCGACGCGGTCCTCGGTCTACGACAAGCTCATGAGCAACGTCATGGAGGGCCGCGCCCGCGACGCGCGCGTGATCGCCGTGGCCACGGAGGGCGACGAGCAGATCGAGCGCTTCGCCGACGACGTGCTCTGGGTTCCCGACACCCTCGAGGCGCTGAGCCCGGTGCTCGCCATCATTCCGCTCCAGCTGTTCGCCTACTACACGGCGGTCGCCCGCGGCACGGACGTCGACCAGCCGCGGAACCTGGCGAAGTCGGTCACGGTCGAGTAGCCGCGACCGTGGAGACGATGCCGTCGGTCCCGGCCGGCACGGCCGAGCTCGGACTCGACATCGTGCGGGTCGAGCGGATCCGCCGGGCGCTCGACCGCTTCGGAGAGCGGTTCGTCCTCCGCGTCCTCACGCCGGTCGAGGCGCGCTACGTTCGCGGCCGGCCGGAGACCTTCGCCGGCCGCTGGGCGGCCAAGGAGGCCGTCAGCAAGGTCCTCGGCCTGGGGGTCCGCGGCATCGGATGGCGCGACATCGAGATCGAGCGCCTGCCGACCGGGCAGCCGGCGGTGAGGCTCCACGGCCGCGCGGCCGCGCGGGCCGACCAGCTGGGCCTCGACCGGATCGCCGTCAGCATCACCCACGAGAGCGAGTACGCGCTCGCGATCGCGTTCGGGGTCCGGCGCGCCGGCGGGCGGTACGTCTTCCCGCCGGACATCGACGAGCGCCTGGACGAACGCGAGGCGGCGCTCATGCGGCGCATGGAGCGCCTGCGGGCGCTGGCGGGCGGGGCCCCCGCGATCGACGCGGCCCGACACGATCGGGCGATGCGCGAGTCCGCCGGTGACTGACCTCGAGCGGCTGGACGACCGGGTCGCGGCCGCGCTGCTGCCGGCCCGGCCGGCCCGTGGGCACAAGGGGACGTTCGGCAAGCTCCTGGTCATGGCGGGCTCGCTGGACTATGCCGGGGCAGCGCTCCTCGTCTGCCAGGCCGCGGGCCGGGCCGGGGCCGGCCTGGTGACGCTGGCGGTGCCCGAGTCGCTCCAGCCGCTCTTCGCGGCCAAGGTGGTCGAGGCGACCACCATGCCGCTCGTGGAGGACGATGTCGAGGAGGTCGATCCCGAGCCGGCCCTGGCCCGGATCCTGGACCACGACCACGACGCCCTCGTCATCGGTCCCGGCCTCCGGCCGTCGCTGGCCATCGGCGAGCTGGTGCGAGGCGTGCTTGGGCCGGCGGCCGGGGAGGACGCCTGCGCGGCCGTGGTCGATGCCGAGGCACTCCGCAGCCTCGCCGGCGAGGACGGCTGGTGGGAGGGGGTCCGCCGGCGCGCGGTGCTGACCCCGCACGCGGGGGAGTTCGCCCGGTTGCGCGCCGCGTCCGGCATCTCGCCGGGCACGGACGGCGACCTCAACCAGGACGACGAGGCCCGCAGCGAGGCGGCCCTCGACGCGGCGATCACCTGGGGCCACGTCGTCGTGCTCAAGGGCGCCCATACGGTCATCGCCGCGCCCGACGGGACGGCGGCGGTCGCGTCGTTCGAGAACCCGGGCCTGGCGACCGGCGGGACGGGAGACGTCCTCGCCGGCACGATCGGGGCGCTGCTGGCGCAGGGACTCGCCCCGTATGCCGCGGCCCGGCTGGGCGTGCACCTGCACGGCATGGCCGGCGAGGCGGTGCGGGCCCGCGTCGGGGATGCCGGGCTCCTCGCCGGGGACCTCCCGCTCGAGATCGCGCTGGCGCGACGGCGCCTCGCCGCCGACGCGGAGCGGCGCGGTGGCCGGGTCGGCTTCCGCGGGTCGGCCGCCGCGGCCACCGAACCCGGCGTCGCGTGATCGCCGCCCGAGGCGGCGACCGGGGCGGCATCGAGGCGCTCCTCGAGGCTGCCGGCCTGCCCGCCCTGCCCCGGATGGCCTGGCTCGAGATCGATCTCGATCGCCTCGCCGGCAACGTGGACGTCATCCGGGCGGCGCTCCCGCCCGGGGTCTCGCTGGAGATCGTGGTCAAGGCCGACGCCTACGGCCATGGGGCCGTCCCGGTCGCGTGGGCGGCGCTCGAGGCGGGGGCCGGGGGCCTCTGCGTGGCGACCCTCGACGAGGCGATCGAGCTCCGCCGGGGCGGCATCGGCGCCCCGATCCTCGTCCTGTTCCAGGTCCCGCCGGATGCCGCGCCGGTGGCCGCCCGCGCCCGCGTCGCGATCGCCGCGAGCGACGCCGGCCTCCTCGAGGGCTCCCTCGCCGCCTACGCGGCGGCCCGCCGGCGCGCCCGTCGCGAGCTACCGTCGCTCGGCGTCCAGCTGGCCCTGGAGACCGGGCTGGGCCGGGACGGCCTGGACCCGGACGAGGCCGTCGCGGCGGCGCGCCGGATCGTCGCAACACCCGGGGCCGAGCTCCTGGGCGCCTGGTCCCATCTCCAGGCGCCGGCGGACCGTTCCCGGACCGACGGCCAGGTCGCGCGGTTCGCAGCCTCGCTCGCGCTGCTCGAGGCATCCGGCGTCGCGGTGCCGCGGCGCCACCTCCTGGCGTCGGGAGGGCTGCTCGCGGCCGAGCGGCTGGTGGGCGGCGAGCGACCCGCGTTCGACGGCCTCCGCGTCGGTCTGGCGGCCTACGGGATCGTCGCCGAGGGCGTGCCGATCGGCGCGGCGGCCGCCGGGATCGACGCCGGCCTCCGCCCGATCCTCTCGCTGCGGGCCCGCCCCATCCGGGTCGCCGACCTGCCGTCCGGCGCGGGCATCAGCTACGGGCCGACCTTCGTCACCGAGCGCCCGAGCCGGATCGCAACGCTGCCCCTCGGCTACGCCGACGGGTGGGCCCGCGCCCTGTCCAACCGCGCGACGGCCCTGGTGCGCGGGATCCGCGTCCCGCTCGTCGGCAATGTCGCCATGGACGCCGTGATGGCGGACGTGACGGACGTCCCCGGCCCGCCGGTCACGCCGGCCGACGAGTTCGTGCTCCTGGGACGCCAGGGGGACGACGAGATCACGGCCGCCGAGCTGGCGCTGGAGCGCACCACGATCAGCTGGGAGGTCGTCGCGACGATGTCTCGGCGCCTGCCTCGGGTGTACACTGCGCGGGCCGTGGCGGTGGGAATCCGCACGCTCACGGAGGATCGGGGGTCATGGCGCAGCTCGCGCTCTGGAACGGCGACATCTGCGACCTCGAGGTCGACGCGATCGTGAACCCCGCCAACGTCACGCTCTGGATGTCCACCGGCGTCGCCGGCGCGATCAAGCGCCGCGGCGGCGACGCGATCGAGATCGCCGCGGTGCGCCAGGCGCCGATCCCGCTGGGAGCGGCGATCGTGACGGACGCGGGCAGCCTCGCGGCGCGCTGGGTGATCCATGCGGTCTCCCTCGATCAGCAGCGGCGGACCAGCGCCGAGATCATCGAGCACGCCGTCCGGAGCGCCATGACGCGCGCCCGCGAGCTGGGGGTGGAGACCCTTGCCATTCCCGCCCTCGGCACCGGCGTGGGAGGCTTCCCGCTGGACGAAGCGGCGCGCATCACCGTCGCGACGGTGCGCGCCGAGGCGAGCCGGCTGCCGCAGCTCAAGACCGTGACGTTCGCCCTCCGCGGCGTCCTCGCGTACGAGGCCTTCCGCGCCGCCCTCGCGATCCCCGCGTCGGCCCCGTCGACCGGCGGCCCTTCGTGACGGGTGCCGCGGGCGGGCTGCCGACCCCGGAGCAGCGGGCCGAGCTTGTCGAGGAGGTGGCCCGCGAGATCCTCCTCCACGGCATGACCGGTCCCGCGATGCACTTCCTCCAGGCCAGCATGCCGGACGGGATGCTGCCGGGGAGCGCGATGCTCTTCTTCGACCCTGTCCTGCGTCGGCTCTTCGGTGGCGAGAATGCGCCGGCGACGGCGATCCTCGCCGACGAGCTCGGGATCGAGCAGCTGATCGACCGGCTCGAGGAGCTCGACGAGGACATGAGCTGGGACGCGTGACCGACGCGATCGCCCGGGCCGGCGCGCCCGGGGCGACCCCGGCGCGCGCGGTCGGCCCGAGGGTCGACGCATTCGTGATCCTCGATCGCGGCACCGCGACGTGTGCCGCGGCGCTGGTGGGGCGCGTGGACCGACGATGGCGCCTCCTCGCCGCGACTGCGGTGCCCTCGGGAGCGGACCAGGACGACGTGGTCGCGGTCCTGTGCGACCGCGTCGCAGCCGCCGATCCGACCCTGGCGGCGGATCTCGGCCTCGACGAGGACGGCGCCGGCGGGACGATGGGGGCGGGCCTGGCGCGGATCGAGGCCGTCGGCGGCACGGCCCCGCAGGCGGCGATCCTGGCTGCAACCGAGGCGACGCGGGGCCGCCTCGAGGTGGACGCGGCCGCCGCCGGATGGCGCACGGTCGGCGCCAGCGCCGAGCGCGACGACCCGCTGACGACGACGCGCATCGCGACGCGGCCGGACGTCACGACCCTCCTGGTGGGGACCTCCGACCCGCCGAGCGCGGACGAGCGCGATCTCGTCACGGAGCTGGTCGCCCTGGCGGCCGGTGTCGCCGAGCGGCGGCCCGAGGTGGCAGTCGTGCTCGTGGGCGCGGCGGCGGCCCGGGCCGCGGACTTCCCGATGGCGACCGAGGTCGTGTCGGTCGCCCGGCCGCACGGCGACCCTGCGACCGACCTCCGGGCGATCCTCGCGGCACGCCGCGGCGGGTCGCGAGACGCACGCCAGGCTCTCGTCGCGGTGACGGCCACGATTGCCGAGGTGCTCGGCCTGCGGGTGGAGCTCGTCGAGATCGGCATGAGCGGGGCATTGCGTGCCCGGGCCGAGCCAGCCGCCGAGACCGGCGGGCCCACGAGGATCGTTGCCGCCGAGGTGCCGTCCGCGGTCCTCGGACTGGCCGACGACGATGCTGCCCTGGACCAGGTGGAGGCGTGGACGACCCTGGGAATCGACCGGGCGCGCCTTCGGGACCGGCTCGCGGAGCTGCGGCTCAGCCCATGGGTCGACCTCGGGGGCGACGGAGCGCTGCTGAGGGCGGCAGCCCTGCGGGCGGCGCTCCAGCGCATGGCCCGGGCGACCGAGGCCGAGCTCGGCGGGCCGGCGCCGGACCTCGTCGTCCTGGCGGGCGGCGCCTGGTCCGCCATCCCGGCCCCGGCGGCGCTCCTCGTGCTGGCCGACGGCCTGCGGCGCCCCGGCGTGGTCCAGGTTGCGATCGACGCGGCGCGCCTGCTCGCGCCGCTCGGCACCATCGAGGATGAGAGCGAGCGCCGACAGATCCTCCTCGACCTGGTTCCCGACGCGCTCGTGCCGGTCGGCACGCTGGCGGTCGCGCGCGGGGTCCGTGGCGGCCGCCAGGCAGGCCACCTCCGGCTGACCGCCGGCGGGGCTCCCGTCGAGCTCGAGCTTGCAGCCGGCCGGCTCGCCCTCGTCGACCTGCCACCGGGCGAGGCGGGGGAGGCCACGCTGGCCTTCCGCTCGCCCGTCGACCTCGGTGTCCGGGGGCGGCGCTTCGCGGTCCGGGCGACCGGCGGGCTGGCCGGCCTCGTCGTCGACCTGCGTGACATCCCGCTGCGCCTCCCGGAGACCGCGGAGGCACGACGCGACCTCCTCGCCCGCTGGGAAGTCGCGCTCTGGCCGGAGCGCGACCGGTGAGCGGCCTCGTCCTCGTCCCCGCGCGCCGACTCCTCGTCGACCGGCCGCGCGTCCGCGTCCCGTTGCTGCCCGGGGACCGGATCGTGGCGGTGGTCGGGGTCCACGTCGTCGCGGGGGACCTGCTGGCAGAGCGCGTCCGCGATGCGCGGCTCGTCGAGATCGAGGATCTCGAGCCGGGGTCCGCCACGTCGCACCCGGGCGCCTGGATTCCTGCCGAGCCGGGACGGCACGGCACCGCGCCGGCGGGCGAGCTCCTGTTCCAGCACGGCGGCCGACGGCGCATCGCCACCGGGCCGCACCCGGACCTGGTGGCCGCCCCGGCAGCCGGGCGGGTCGCGGCGATCCATCCCGGGGTCGAGATCGTCCTGGAGCTCGACGGGATCGGCCTGCCGGGCTCCGAGCTGCTCGGCGACCCCGGGCACGGCCGGCTGGCGATCCTGCCGGGTGACGGTGACGGCCGGATCCCTCTCGAGGTCGCCCATGCGGGCGCGATCGTCGTCTTCCCGGGCCGCGCCGATGCCGAATCGCTCACCCGGGCGCGGGCGATGGGGATTGCGGGGGCGGTCGTACCGGCCCTCGCGGAACGCGACCGCCGCGACGTCGTGGCCTCCGAGGCACGGCAGCGGGCGGGCCTCCACCGCCTCGCCGCATTCCCCGTGCTCGTCCTGGACGGGTTCCTGCGTCGGTCGCTCGCGGGGCCGGTCCGGGAGATCCTGGCCGGGCTCACCGGGACCGAGGTCGGGCTCGTGGGAGGCCCGCCGATGCTCGTGGCGAGCGCCCCGGCGGGTGACGTCCCTCGCCCGGCGGCCGATCGGGTGCGGATCCGCGGAGGCGGGGAGGCGGGCCGGGAGGGCCGGTTCCTTGGTCTGGCCGGTCCCCGGCGGCTGCCGAGCGGCGTGGTCGCGGAGGCGGCCCGGGTGCAGCTCGACGACGGACGCGAGGTCGTCGCCGCGCTGGGCGACCTGGAACGCTTCGCCTGACGGGCCTGCGGAGCGACGCACGGGCCGTCGGAGCGGAAAGCAGGCTCCGGCCCTCATGCCCTGTCCCGCCGTGCGGTCCGCGGCGCGGCGCGCGGGTCCGCGGGGCCCGGCGCTTCTTGTAGGCTCTCCGGGTGACCCCGCCGCCCGTCGCAGTCCGGCGGACCAGCCGCTCGGCTGCCGCCACGCGTGCCCTTGGTGCTCGACTCGGCGCGGCCGCCTCCGCCGGTGATGTCATCGCCATCGTGGGGCCGCTCGGCGCCGGCAAGACCGAGCTGGCGCGCGGCATCGCCCGCGGCCTGGCGGTCGACGAGCCCGTCACGTCGCCGACCTTCATCCTCGTTGCCGAGCACGCCGGGCGCGTCCCGCTCTTCCACGTCGACTGCTACCGCCTCGGCGGGGTGGCCGACGCCCTGGCCGCAGGGATCCTCGACGAGCGGTCGGCCGAGGGCGTGACCGTCATCGAGTGGGCCGAGCGACTCGCCGGCGCCCTGCCGCACGGGCGCCTCGACATCGCCATCGACGGAGCGGGCGACGAGCCACGGGCGCTCGTGCTGCGGGCCACGGACGCCCGCCACGCGAGCCTGCTGGAGGCTCTCGCGTGATGGTGAGGGCCGCCGCCGGGGACGCCCTCCTGCTCGCGATCGACACGGCGACCTCGGTGGCCGTGGTCGCCCTCGGGACGCTCGACGGCGCGCTCCTGGCCGCTGACGCCTGGGAGGCCGGGCATCGCCACGCAGAAGAGCTGCTCGCCCGGGTGGCCGCCATCCTCGCTGGAGCCGGGATCGCCCGCCCGGGACCCGCATCCCTGGCCGGCGTCGTCGTCGGCACGGGACCCGGCGGCTACACGGGGCTCCGGGTGGGGCTCGCGACCGCGCGGGGGATCGCCCGCGTGAGCGGCGCGGCGCTGGTCGGCGTACCGACGGGTGACGCCCTGGCGGAGGCGTCACGGGCCGCCGCCGGGCTTCCTCCGGACGCTGCGATCGCCGTCCTTCTCCCCGCCGGCCGCTCCGGACGCTACCTCGTCCGCGACGGCCGCGCGGTGCTCGCGCCGGAGGCGGACGATCCCGGGGATCCGACCGCGACGGCCCCGCCCGTCGTCCTGGTCGCCGTCGACCTCGCCGGGCGTGCCCCCGACGATGCCCTGGCGCGCGGCGCCGCGGCGCAGGCGGGCCTTGCTGCGGCGCTGATCGCCCTCGGCGCCGCGCGCCTTCGTGGCGGGATGGACGACGGGCCCACGCTGGCGCCGGAGTACGTGACCATGCCGCGCGGCGTGGCCGCCTCGACGGGGGAGGTCGCATGGTCGCCCGTCCGCCGGTGAGGCTCGTCATCGAGCGCATGACGCACGCAGATCTCGGCGCCGTGCAGGCGATCGAGAAGGCGAGCTTCACGACGCCCTGGCCGTCGTACGCGTACCGCAACGAGCTCGAGACCAACCGCCTGGCCCACTACCTCGTCGTCCGGGCCGGGCGCGAGGTCGTCGGGTATGCCGGCGTCTGGCTGCTCGTCGACGAAGCGCACGTGACGACCTTCGCCGTGGCCCCGGCCTGGCGCCGCCGCCGCATCGGCGAGCGCCTCCTGATCGCGGTCCTCGATCTCGCCATCGCCCGAGGTGCTCGCGAAGCGACCCTCGAAGTGCGGCTCTCGAACCTCGGGGCGCGCCGGCTGTACGAGAAATACGGCTTCCGACCCGTCGGCATCCGGCCGCGCTACTACAGCGACGACCACGAGGACGCCCTGATCATGACCACCGAGCCGCTGGAGGGGACCGCGATGACGGCCCGCCTCGCCAGCCGGCGGGCGGAGGTCGCGGCGGCCCCGGACCCCGAGGCCCCCGCGTGAGCCCGGGCCTCCTCCTGGCCGTGGAGACCTCGTGCGACGAGACGGGCGTCGCGCTGCTCGACGGACCTCGCAGGATCGTGGCCCAGGCCGTCGCCAGCCAGGTGGCCCTCCACGCCGCGACGGGCGGCATCGTGCCCGAGCTCGCGGCGCGGGCGCACTTGCGCTGGATCGACGCCGCCCTCGACGAGGTCCTCGAGACATCGGGCGCCACGCTCGCCGACGTCTCGGCGGTCGCCGTCACCGCGGGACCAGGACTCGTGGGCTCGCTCCTCGTCGGCCTGTCGTACGCGAAGGCCGTCGCCTGGGCGCTGGACCTGCCGCTCGTCGGGGTCAACCACCTGGAGGGGCATCTCTACGCGGCCTGGCTGCTCGATCCTGGCGACGACGAGCGCCCGGAGCCGGCCTTTCCGCTCGTGGCCCTCGTGGTGTCCGGCGGACATACCTTCCTCGTCGAGATGGCGGACCACCTGGAGTACCGCCTTCTGGGCGAGACGGTCGACGACGCAGCCGGCGAGGCGTTCGACAAGGCCGGGCGCCTCCTGGGGCTCGGCTATCCCGGTGGCCCGGCCATCGCGGGAGCAGCCGCCGCGTCGGCCGGGCCGGTGGAGCGCCTGCCGCGGGCCTGGCTCGGCGACTCGTACGACTTCAGCTTCTCGGGGCTCAAGACCGCCCTCCGCCGCCTCGTCGAGGCCGAGCTGTCGGCGGCGGGCCTCCCGCCGGCCGACGAGGGCGGCCGCCTCCCGGTTGCGCGCGTCGCCGCGCTCGCGGCGGCCTTCCAGGAGAGCGTCGTGGACGTCCTGGCCGTCAAGACCCTGCGTGCCGCGGACGTGGCGGACGCGCGTTCGATCGTCGTCGGCGGCGGCGTAGCCTCGAACGCGGCGCTGCGTGCCCGGCTCGCCGCCGGGGCCGCGGCGATCGGCGTCGATCTCGTCGTGCCGCGGCCCGGGCTGTGCACGGACAACGGAGCGATGATCGGCGCGGCCGGAGCCCGTCGGCTGGCGGCCGGCGAGAGAGCAGGAATCGACCTCGGCGTCCGCGCGTCGTGGCCGATGGCGCGGCCGGCTGGCGCCCCGTCGTCGCGCCGCCCGCCGACCCGCGGGGCAGCGGCCCGGGCCTACGCCGCCGTGCGCGACGCGGAAGCGGATGCGGCCGGGCGGGTGACGCGATGAGCGGGCCCGGGGCGCCGATCCGCCTCGATCCCGGAGCCGTCCGGCGCACGCTGCGCGACGCGGGCCTGCGAGCCCAGCGCCGCTTCTCCCAGAACTTCCTGGTCGACGTGGAGGTCCTCGAGGCGATCCTGGCGGCGGCGGAGCCGGCCGAGGATGGCCGCGTGCTGGAGATCGGGCCCGGCCTCGGGATCCTGACGGGGGGGCTCCTGGCGGCCGGCGCGAGCGTCACGGCCGTGGAGATCGATCGGGGGATGGTCGCCCACCTGCGCGATGCGTTCGCGCTGGAGATCGCGGCTGGCGCCCTGCGGCTCGTCGAGGGGGACTTCCTCGACGAAGACCTCGCCACCCTCGCCGAGGTGCCCTACGACGTCGTCGCGAACCTGCCCTATCACGTCACGAGCCCCGTCCTCCACCGCCTTCTCGGGGGCGAGGCCGGACCGCGGCCCCGGCGCTGCGTCCTGATGGTCCAGCGCGAGGTCGCGGAGCGGATCGCCGCCCCCCGCGGCCAGATGAGCTATCTCTCGGTCTTCGTCCAGTACCAGGCCACGGCCTCCATCGTCCGCCGCGTCCCGCGCGAGGCCTTCGAGCCTGCTCCGGAGGTGGAGTCGGCGGTCCTCGCCCTCGACGTCCGCCCATCCGACGCCCCGGGCCGCCTGCCGGCGTCCATGGAGGACGACCTCTGGCGGCTCGTGCAGGCGGGCTTCCGCGAGCGGCGCAAGATGCTCCACAACGTGCTCTCGCGCCAGCTGCCCATCGAGCCGGCGACGGTCGCCGCCGCCCTGGCCGAGGTGGGGATCGCCGGCGACCGGCGGCCCCAGACGCTGGGGGTCGGGGAGTGGATCGCCCTCCTCGGTGCCCTCGGTCCGATGCCGGAGGACCGCCGCGGCCGGCGCGAGGAGGTGGCCGGGTGAGCGACAGGGCCTGGCCTGCCACGCTGGTCGTGCGGATCGCGCCGGCCAAGCTCAACCTGACCCTCGCGGTGGTGGGCCGGCGTGACGACGGGTTCCACGCGCTCCACACCGTGATGGCGCCGCTCGACCTTGCCGATCGGCTGGCCCTGAGCCCCGCCTTCGGCCCCCGCGACCGGCTCCACGTGGTCGGCCCCGGGGGAGCGCCGGCGCCGGACGTGGGACCCGACGACGACAACCTCGTCCTGCGGGCGATCCGGGCGGCCCGGGCGGCCGTCCGCGCGGCCGGTGACGACCGTCCCCTCCCGGCGCTGGCGGTCCGCCTCGAGAAGCGGATCCCCGCCGCAGCTGGCCTGGCCGGCGGGTCGTCGGACGCCGCGGCCGCGCTCGACGCGGCGCTCGAGGCCTGGGAGGCCGTCGACGTGCTGGGACCCGAAGCGCGGGCTGCCGTGGCGGCCCGCCTTGGATCCGACTGCCCCTTCTTCCTGGCCGGCGGATGGGCCCTCGTCGAGGGGCGCGGCGAGCGGGTCGCGCCGCTGCCGGCGCCGCGCGGCGAGGCGCCCGGGGTCGTCCTCGTCACCCCCGCCGTCGGCGTCGCGACGCCAGCGGTCTTCGCCCGCTACGCGGCCGGGATCCGGCTGGAGGGAGGGGCCACGCTGGCCTCGTCGCGCTACTTTGCCGGCGAGCTGCAGGCCGGGCTGTCGACCGCGCGCCTGATGGAGCGGGCTGGGATCCTGGCCGTCGCCAACGATCTCGTCCCGGCCACCACGGACCTGGTTCCCGCGCTCGCCGCGGCGCGGCGCGCCCTGGCCCGGCTCCTCGAGCGCCCCGTCGGCCAGTCCGGCTCCGGGCCGACGCTGTGGGCGCTCTCGCCGTCGAAGGCCGATGCCGCGGGAGACGCCGCGATCGTCCGCGCCGCGCTCGCCGACGGGTTGCTCTCTCTTCCGGGCGAGGGGCCCCCGTTCGTCGCCGCCGCCGCGCTGGTCGGCGCCCAGACGGCGACCGTGTCGGCCGCCCATCCGCACGCGGCCCCGTCCACCTGACTGCATCGAAGGAGGATCGCCATGCCCCGCACCCCCGTCGCCACTCCGCGGGCTCCTGCCGCGATCGGCCCGTACAGCCAGGCCATCGCGGCCGGCGGCTTCCTGTTCTGTTCCGGGCAGCTCGGCCTGGATCCGGCGACCGGCGACTTCGCCGGCCCGGATGTCGAGGCGCAGGCGGAGCGGTCGATGACGAACCTGCGCAACGTCCTCGATGCCGCCGGCTGCACGTTCGAGGACGTCGTGAAGACGACGGTCTTCCTCGCCGACATCGCCGACTTCGCCGCCGTCAACGCCGTCTACGGGCGTTTCGTCAGCGATCCGCCGCCGGCTCGCTCCACGGTGCAGGTCGCGGCGCTCCCGAAGGGCGGTCTCGTCGAGATCGAGGCAGTCGCACTGCTGCCCGGCTGACCGGGCGGGCCGGCGGGCGGTCCGCTCCGGAGCGGCAGCGGTCACGCGGCGGCCTCTCGGCCGCGCCTCGAGGGCCCTAGACTCTTCGGGCGGGCTGGTGGCGCGCCCCGCATCGCTCGCGACCCTGCGCGCCGAGGCACGAACTGGAGGTTCGCGATGCGCCGATCAGCTCGCAGGGCTGCCCTGGGGTTCGCCGCCCTGGCCCTCGCCGCCGGGCTCCTCGCCCCCGCCGTCGTCTTCGGGGCGCCCGTCGGGACGCTCGACGTCCACCAGGACATCCACAGCCTGGCGGTGCGCCTCAACCAGGGCGCCGTCTCGCAGCCGTTCACGGCCGGGCTGACGGGCAACCTCACGACGGTCTCGCTCTACCTGAGCAAGGCGTCGACCGACGTGACGGACGCCCTCCCGATCCAGATCCGCGACACGACGGCCGGCGGTGCGCTGCTCGCCAGCGCGACGATCCCCGCGAGCGACGTCCAGGTCGATGCGGGCGGCTGGGTCGACGTCGTCCTCGCTGGACCCGTCCCGAGCGTCGCCGGTCACGTCTACGTGATCGTCGTGCCCCAGGCGGGCACCGAGGTGGTCACCTACAACTGGTTCTGGCCGGATGGCGGCGGACCCTTCACGGGCTTCACCATGGCCACCATCAACGGCGTTCTGCAGGACCAGCCGATGGCGTTTCGGACTTACGTGAGCCCGGCTGCCGAGCCCACGCCGCAGCCCACGCCGAGGCCGACGGCCGTGCCCTCGGTCACCACCCCGCCCACCTCCACGCTGCCCCCCGTCACGACCGGTGGGTCGAGCTCCGGTGCGCTCCTCCTGCTCGCCGGGCTGGGACTCTTCGCGTCGGTCGGGCTGGTCGCGGCGACGACCCGAGGGCGCTCGCGGCGCTAGCGTCGGAGCGGCCCGCGTCACGGCCTCGGGATCGTGAGCCGGTGGTTGGCGTCGGCGCCTGCCACCGGCTCAGCGCATCCGTTCACACTCACCGCATCCGGCGTTTGACACCCCCCGGCGCCGCCCATACGATCCGGCCAGCCCATGACACCCGATCCACCTGCGCCGGACGGCAGTCGCCCGGAGCCTGAGCTCGCCACGCTCGAGTGTCGCCCCGTCCGCTTCGCCGCGCGATGACCCACCCTGTCGCCGTCGTGCTCGCCGGTGGGCTTGGCACGCGCATGAAGTCCCGCACCCCGAAGCTGCTGCACCCCCTCTGCGGGCGGCCGATGCTCGCTTTCGTCATCGAAGCCGCGCGCGCCGCGACCGGCGCCGACCCGGTGGTCGTGATCTCGCCGGCGACCGCCGCGCTGCGCGACGCCATGCCGGACGGCGTTTCCTTCGCGCTCCAGGAACGTGCCGACGGCACCGGCGACGCCCTCCGGGCGGGACTCTCCGCCGTCGAACCCGGCGCCGACGAGATCGTCGTCCTCAACGGCGACATCCCCCTCGTGGAACCGGGCCTCGTGGCGGGTGTGCTCGCCCGGCGCCGGGAGGCCGGGGCGACGCTTGCCCTCGTCTCGTTCGAGACGTGGCAGCCCGGCCGCCTTGGCCGCGTCGTCCGGGGGCCCGACGGCGAGCGCGTCCTGCGGATCGTCGAGGCCAAGGACGCCACGCTCGACGAGCTGGCGCTGGGTGAGGTCAACGCCGGACTCTACGCCTTCGAGGCGGCGTGGCTACGAGGGGCGATCGGGCGGCTGACTCCCTCGCCGGCCACGGGCGAGCTCTACCTGACGCAGCTCGTCGACCTCGCGGCGAGCGACGGCGGCACGGTCGTGGCCTTCGAGGCGCCCGACGACGGGACGCTCGACGGGATCAACGACCGGGTCCAGCTCGCCGAGGCGACGGCGATGCTGCGCGAGCGGATCAACGTGGCATGGATGCGGGCCGGGGTCACGATGCTCGACCCGGCCACGGCCTACGTCGACGCCGACGTCGAGCTGGGGTCCGACGTCACCCTCGAGGCCAACGTGATCCTGCGGGGCCGGACGCGCGTGGGCGACGGCACCCGCATCGGGGCCGGCAGCCAGCTGGTCGACAGCGACATCGGACCGGGATGCCGCGTCTGGGCCAGCATCCTCGAGCGCTCCACGGTCGAGGAGGGGACCACGATCGGGCCCTTCAGTCACCTGCGGCCCGGGAGCTCCATCGGACCCCACGTGGAGCTCGGCAACTTCGCCGAGGTGAAGAACAGCCGGCTGGACGCCGGCGTGAAGCAGCATCACGTGAGCTACCTCGGCGACGCGCATGTCGGCGAGGGGACGAACGTTGGAGCGGGGACGATCACGGCCAACTACGACGGCGTCCACAAGCATCACACGGAGATCGGGAAGGGCGTCTTCCTCGGCGTCGACACCATGCTCCGGGCCCCGCTCACCCTCGGCGACGGCTCCAGGACCGGCGCTGGCGCCGTCGTCACGAAGGACATCCCGCCGGGCAAGCTCGCCGTCGGAGTGCCCGCACGGATCCGCGAGCCGCGCGCACCGAGCCCGCCCGCCGCCGAGCCGCTCGCCGCCGAGCCGGGCCAGGGGGCGGATCCGGCCGCCGCCGAGTCGCCCGCCGCCGAGCCGGGCCAGGGGGCGGATCCGGCCGAGCCGCGATGAGCCTCTTCGGCGACCTTGTCTTCATCGCCGTCCTGACCATGCTGGAGGGCTTCTTCGTCGCGGCCGAGATCGCCCTCGTCTCCATCCGGCGCAGCCGCGTCGACCAGCTGGTCGACGAGCGACGTCGCGGCGCGCTCCGCGTGCGCCGTCTCCGGGAGGACCCCGGTCGCTTCCTCGCGGTCTCGCAGCTGGGGCTGACGACGATCGGCTTCTTCGCCTCGGCCTACGCCGCCGTGAGCCTCGTCGACGCCCTCGCCCGGGTGCTCGTCGATGTCCCCGCCCTCGCCGGCGCGGCCCAGGCGCTGGCCCTCGTCATCGTCACGATCCTCCTGTCGCTCTTCACGATCGTGTTTGCCGAGCTCGTTCCGAAGACCCTGGCGCTGGCGCACCCGGAACGCTTCGCGACGTCGCTTGCGGCGCCGATCGAGATCCTGGCCCGCGTCCTGGGCCCCCTCATCAGCCTGCTCACGGGGGTCACCCGGGCCATCACCCGGGCGCTCGGCACCGACGTGACGAAGGAGTCCCAGATCACCGCCGAGGAGCTGCGCCTGATCGTCGAGCGCGGCGGCGACGAGGGCGTGCTCGAGGCCGAGGAGGAGCAGATGATCCACGCGGTCATCGAGCTCGGCGATCGCAGGGTCCACGAGGTGATGGTCCCCCGCATCGACATCGTGGGGATGGAGGCGGAGGTCGACCTGGAGACCGCCGTCGACCGGATCATCGAGGGCGGGCACAGCCGGCTTCCGGTCTGGGAGGGCTCGGTGGACCAGGTCGTCGGGATCCTGTACGCCAAGGACCTCCTGCCGTTCCTGAAGGCGGAGTCCGGCGAGCGGCCCAGCGTGCGGGCGCTCCTGCGCGCGCCGGTCTTCGTCCCCGAGTCGATGTCGATCGACGACCTCCTCCACGAGCTGCAGCGGCGCAAGGTCCACATCGCCATCGTGCTCGATGAGTACGGCGGAACGGCCGGGCTGGTCACCATCGAGGATCTCCTCGAGGAGATCGTGGGCGAGATCCAGGACGAGTACGACGAGGAGGAGGAGATGGTCGTCCGCCTCGACGACGACCGGGTCCGCTTCGACGGCCGCGCGTCCGTCGACGACATCGGCGAGGCCTGGGACGACCTGGACCTGGGGATCCTCCTGGAGGATCGCGAGGAGTACGACACGATCGGAGGGCTCGTCTTCCACCGCATCGGCGGCGTCCCGAAGCCTGGCGACGTCGTGACGCTCGAGGGGGTCACGATCACGGTCGAATCGACCGATGGCCGCCGGGTCTCCAAGGTGCTCGTAAATCGCCAGCGGCCGGACGGCGACGCAGACGACGCCGGCGACCGGTAGGCCCGGCGCCCGGCCCGGACGGCCCGGGCGGGGTCGAGAGCCCCGGGATCAGGCCGAGATGACGCTCCGCATGATCTGGGCGAGCTTCTCCCGGGCCGTGGGCTGCACGACTCCCGCGAGGTCGAGCTGGGCGATCGCCTCGTCCCGCCAGCGGCGTGCCTGGCTCCGGGTGTAGCCCTGGGCACCCACGCGGTCCAGGATGGCCATCGCCTCGGCGATCTCGGTGGGACCCGGATCGGCATGGGCGTAGAAGGCCTCGAGGCGTGCCCGATCGGCCTGGTCGGCCCGCTCGAATGCGTAGATGACGGGCAGCGTCTTCTTGTGCTTGGCGAGGTCGGACGGCTCCTTGCCGGTCGACTGCTCCTGGCCCCAGATCCCCAGCACGTCGTCGTTGAGCTGGAAGGCAAGCCCCAGGGCCCAGCCGAACTTCTTGTAGCGCCGGATGACCTCTTCGTCGTCGGTGGCGAGGAGCGCGCCGGCCTCGATGCTGGCGGAGATCAGGGCCGCGGTCTTGCGCCCGATCATGTCGAAGTAGAGGTCGACCGTCATCGTGATGTCGTGCTCGCCGGTCCAGATGTCGATGTACTGGCCCTCGCACAGGGCCAGGCAGGTCTCGTCGAACAGCCGCATCAGGCGGAGCACCTTCGCGTCCGGGAAGCCGAGCTCGGAGAGGCGGTGCAGGGCGATCCGCGACAGGACGAAGACTGCGTCGCCGGTGTTGATCGCCTGCGGAATCCCGTGCAGCGTCCACAGCGTGGCGCGGTGGCGCCGCTCGCGGTCGCCGTCCTCGATGTCGTCGTGGATGAGGCTGAAGTTGTGCCCCAGCTCCACGGCCGCCGCGCCCGGCAGGGCGGGCGCCGTCTCCCCGGTGATCGAGGCGTAGGCGAGGAGCCCCAGGAGCGGCCGCATCCGCTTGCCCGACGATCCGGACCCGTCGAGGCCCATGTGATAGCGGACCATCTCGTACATCCCGTGGGTCGACGGATCGCGATCGACCACGAGGCGGATGATCTCTCCCTCGACGTCGGCGATCAGCGCGGGAAGGTCGAAGTCCACGGCGCCGGGCACGGGCACGATGATAGAGCCTCCGCTGCGGGTCGGCCGTGGCGCGGAGGCCCTGCGGGGGCGTCGTCGCCGTGGCTTGCCCCATGCCTCTCCGCCTCTCAGCCGGGCGGGCAGCCCCCGGTGCGTGCCGGCCGGCCCGCTGGATGGTACGGTCAGGGCGTGCCCGACCGCCGGCTCTACGTGACGGACGCCATCGTCCTCTCCCGCTTCGACTACGGCGAGGCGGACCGGATTCTCACGCTCCTCACGCCCGAGCTCGGCAAGATCAAGGCGATCGCGAAGGGGATCCGCCGCCCGACGAGCCGGATCGGCGGCTCCCTGGAGCCGCTGGCCGAGCTTCGCCTCCAGCTGGCGAGGGGTCGAACGTTCGACGTGGTGACCCAGGTGTCGATGCAGCACGCGTGGCTCGGGCTCCGTGACCGCCTGGAGGTGACCGCGACCGCGTGGTACTGCGCGGAGCTGGTGGACCGCTCTCTCGAGGAGCGCCATGCGGCCGAGCCGCTCTACCTGCTGCTGCGCCGGGCGTACGAGCTCCTCGACGCCGGGATGAGCCCGGCGCGGGCGGCTCGCTGGTTCGAGATGCGCCTCTGCGACGAGCTGGGCGTTCGACCCGAGGTGGACCGCTGCGTGGAATGCGACCGGCTCCTCGAACCCGACGACGAGGTCCGGTGGATCCCGCTCCTGGGCGGAGTCCTGTGCGCGAGCCACGCGGGCCCGTCGTTCGTCGCGGCCGGGCTGTCGACCGACGCGCTCCGGGTGCTCAAGGCGTACCAGCGGATGGATGTCGAGGCACTGGCGGGCCTCCGGCTCCCGCCGGACGTCGAGGCCGAGGTGGAGCGAGTGATGGGCGAGTTCGTCCGCCACGTGATGGAGCGCGACACCCGGTCGCGCCGGTTCCTCGAGGAGGTCAAGGCCGGCTACGGGGCGGTCCCCGGCCCGTCGGCCGCCGGGTCGCAGGGAGGCTCATCGTGATCGACACCACGACGCAGGCCGGCGCACGAGCGAGCGACCGTCTGCTGCGCGAGCCGATCGTCTGGCTCACGACCGTGACCGCCGACGGCCAGCCGCAGCCGTCGCCCGTCTGGTTCCTGTACCAAGACGGCGAGCTGCTGGTCTACAGCCGCGCAGGCACGCCGCGAGCGGCGAACCTGCGGACGAACCCGAAGGTCGCCGCAAGCTTCGACGGCGACGGGCAGGGCGGGAGCATCGTCGTCCTGGAAGGGGAGGCACGGATCGAGCGGGAGCGGGCGGAGCCCGCCCACGCGCCCGCGGCGTATGTCGAGAAGTACGCTGCGAAGCTCGCAGCGTCCGGCTGGACCATGGAGAGCTTCCTCGCCGACTACCCCATCGAGCTGCGGATCCGGATCACCCGGGTCCGCAGCTGGTAGCTCGCCTTGGCGAGGCTCCGGTCGGTCGCCATCGGCGCCGTGGCTTCGACCGCCGCGCTCGGGGCGGCCGCCGTCGGCGGGTCGCGCGTGGCCGGCCGCCGGATGATCGCGCGCACGGAACGGCGCATGAACCGCGTCGTGTGGCCCCCGCCCTACCACGTGTCGGACGCTGCCGATGAGCTCCATCGCAGCCTGCTCGTCGCCGACCTCCACGCCGACTCTCTCCTGTGGGGCCGCGACCTGCTGGTTCGCGGCAACCGCGGCTGCGTCGACGTGCCGCGGCTCATCGAGGGTGGCGTGGCCCTGCAGGCATTCGCGGCCTGCGTGCGCGTGCCGCGCAACACGGACCTCGACCGCAATGCCGATACGTCGGACGACGTCACCCTGATCGCCGTCGCCGGCGCCTGGCCGCCGGGCACGTGGCGCAGTCCTCGCGCCCGTGCGCTGTACCTGGCCCGCCGCGCCCGAGGCATGGCCGCGAGATCCGAGGGGCGATTCACGCTCCTTGCCTCGAGCGCGGAGGTGCAGGCCTACCTCGAACGGAGACGGGTCGACCACGGCATCACCGCCGGCCTCCTGACGATCGAGGGAGCCGCGCCGCTCGAAGGGAAGCCGGCGGCCCTCGACGTCCTCGCCGACGCCGGCTTCCGGATGCTCGGGCTGGCCCACTTCGTCGACAACGTCTTCGCGGGCTCGGCGCATGGCCTGGTCAAGGGCGGCCTGACCGAAGCCGGGCGCGACATCGTGCGTCGCGCCGAGACGCGGGGTGTGCTCGTCGACCTGGCGCACGCCTCGTCGTCCACGGTGGACGACGTGCTCGGGATGGCCACCCGCCCCGTCGTCGTCTCGCATGGGGGTCTGCAGTCGGCCTTCGCCTCGATCCGCAACCTGCCCGACGAGCAGGTCCGGGGCATCGCCGCGACGGGCGGCGTCGTCGGGGTGGGATTCTGGCCGGCGGTGACCGGCGACGACGACGTTGCCTCGATCGCGCGGTCGATCGTGCGCGCGGTCGAGGTCGCGGGGATCGAGCACGTCGCGCTCGGCTCCGACTTCGACGGGGCGGTGCCCGTGCCCTTCGACGCGACGGGGATGCCGCTCCTGACCGAGGCGCTCCTGGCGCAGGGCCTGGACGCCGCCGCGATCCGGGCGGTGATGGGCGGCAACGTCTTCCGCCTGCTGGCCGAGACGCTCCCCGCTGCAGGCTGACGGCTTGCCGGCTGCGGGCGCTCCGGGACCCGCGGGCGCGGTCTGCCGGGCGCGGCGAGACCTTGGCGCGGCGGACCCGCGGGCGCGGTCTCCCCGTCGGGCGCGGCCTCGGCCCGGTGGACCACACGCGCCGCTTCGCGAGGAGGTGACGTCCCAGCATCCTGCTACGATCGGCGCCCAATCCTCCCCCCGGGCATGCCACGCTCGGGCCAAGCGCGGAGCACGACCCCGTGACCGACCAATTGACCGACCCCGCGATCGACCCGAGCGCCGTGGCGCCGTCCGTGCGCGAGCTCGAGACGATCGTCAGCCTCAGCAAGCGCCGCGGCTTCATCTTTCCCTCGTCCGAGATCTACGGTGGCATCAACGCCGTCTGGGACTACGGGCCCCTCGGCGTGGAGCTGAAGAACAACGTCAAGCGCGCCTGGTGGCGGGCGATGGTCCAGTCGCGCGACGACATCGTCGGGCTCGACTCCGGGATCCTGATGCACCCCCAGATCTGGGTGACGTCCGGGCACGTCGCCGAGTTCAACGACCCGATGGTGGAGTGCGCGACGTGCAAGCGGCGCTATCGCGTCGACGAGTTCCCCGGCGCCGAGGACCTCGGCCCGAAGGAGCTCCTTGACGCCGGGATCGTCGCCCGCCTGGGGCTGGCCTGCCCGAACGACGGGGGCCCCCTGGGTGCGCCCCGCCGCTTCAACCTGATGCTCAAGACGTTTCTCGGACCCGTCGAGGACGAGGCCGCCGTGGTCTACCTGCGGCCGGAGACCGCGCAGGGCATCTACGTGAACTACCGGAACGTGCGCGACACGGCCCGCAAGAAGGTGCCCTTCGGCATCGCCCAGATCGGCAAGGCGTTCCGCAACGAGATCAGCCCCGGGAACTTCGTCTTCCGGATGCGCGAGTTCGAGCAGATGGAGATGCAGTACTTCGTGCGTCCGGAGACGGCGGCCGATCACTTCGAGGCGTGGCTTCCGCTGCGCAGGGCCTGGTACGAGGCCTACGGCGTGACCCCCGAGCGGCTTCGCTTTCGCGAGCACCGGCCCGACGAGCTGGCCCACTACGCGAAGAAGGCCGTGGACGTCGAGTACCGCTTCCCGTTCGGCTGGAAGGAGCTCGAGGGGATCCACAATCGAGGCGACTGGGACCTGGGCCGGCACGCCAAGGAATCGGGCGAGAACCTCGAGTACTTCGACCCGGCGACCACGGAGCACTTCATCCCCTGGATCGTCGAGACGTCGGCCGGCGCCGACCGCGCCGCGTTCACCTTCCTGATCGACGCCTATCGCGAGGAGGAGGTCCGGGGCGAGAAGCGGGTCGTCCTGGGGCTGCACTCCGACCTGGCCCCGTACAAGGTGGCCGTCCTCCCGCTCCTCAAGAAGCGCGGCGAGATCGTCGAGATGTGCCATCGCATCAAGGACGACCTCAAGCGCCACACGATGGCCGTCTACGACGACACGGCGGCGATCGGGAAGCTCTATCGGCGCCAGGACGAGATCGGGACGCCGTGGTGCGTGACGGTCGACGTGGACTCGCTCGAGGACGGCAACGTCACCGTCCGCGACCGCGACGCGATGACCCAGGAGCGGATCGGCGCCGACCAGGTGACGCGCTACATCCTCGACCGGCTCGAGGCAGCGCGGCCGGCGGGGATGTAGCGAGGTCCCGGGCGACCGGCACGTCGGGCGGGTCGCGTCGGCCTTCAAGGGCGGTCGCGTCGGCCTTTCAAGGCGCGGTCGCCAGGATACGCAGGCGTGTCACTGTCGCGGCTCGACGCCGCACGAGCCCGGATGCTGGTGCTCGTCGCGAGCATCGCCATCATCCTCGGGCTGCTCGGCACCTTCGGCGACGTCACGGCCCAGCTGGACGGAGCCCGACGAGGCGGTACGCCCGCTGCGACGCCTCGGGATCAACCCGCCAGGTGCCGCAGCCCGCCGCGGACGGGCTGGCCGGGTGAGTCGCCGGTGAGTCGCGGGTGGGCCGCCGGTATGCCCCGGTGGGTCCCGGGTGGGCCGCCGGTATGTCCCCGGTGTGTCGCGGGTGTATCGCGGGTATGTCCCCGGTGTGTCGCCGGCAGGCCGTACTTGGCATGATCGTCCGGTGAACGCGTGGAAGGTCGGTCGATCCCTGCGCGCCATTCGTCGCTCGCGCGGGCTCCGCCAGGTCGACGTCGCGACCGAGGCGGGCGTGTCGCAGGCCCTGGTCTCGTCGATCGAGCGTGGACGATGTGGGACCGTCGCGGTGGCGACGCTCGAGCGGGTCGTTTCGGTCGTGGGTGCCGATCTCGACTGCACCGTGCGGTACAACGGCGCGGAGCTCGATCGCCTCCTCGACGAGGTGCATGCCGCCCTGACGATCGCGGCACTGGCTCGCCTCCGAGCCGCGGGCTGGACTGCCGTGACGGAGGTCAGCTTCAATCACTTCGGCGACCGTGGATCGGTGGACATCCTCGCCATGCATCCCGCGACGCGAACGGCGCTCGTGGTGGAGGTGAAGTCCGAGATCGCGTCGGCGGAGGAGATGCTCCGGCGTCTCGACGTGAAGGCACGGCTCGGCGGCGGGCTCGCGCTCGAGCGGTTCGGTGAGCGCCCCGTCCGTGTCGCACGATTGCTCGTCGTCCGCGACTCGACGGCGAACCGATTCCGCGTTGCGCGACTCGAGCCGATCCTGGCGGGCGCCCTGCCGCTCCGGTCGGTCGAGCTGCGCCGCTGGCTCGCTTCACCCGGCCCGGCGATCGGGGGCGTGCTGTTTCTCCACGCGGCCCGCGATATCAAGGGAGGCGCTGCTATGCGGGGCGCTCGCCGGGTGCGTCGGCCGGGAGGGTCCGAACACGACCACATCGACCACGTCGAATCGGTCCTGACACGGGAACCACGTCCAGACCGGGCCCAGCGCCCTGCGTACCAGCGCCCGGGCTGATGCCGCGCCGCGGGCGGCCCAGCGCCCGGCGCCGCGCAGACCGCGCCGCGACCGGGCCAGGCCAGCGCCCCGGCGCCGCGTACCAGCGCCCGGGCTGATGCCGCGGGCGGCCCAGCGCCCCGGCGCCGCGTGCCAGCGCCCGGGCTGATGCCGCGGGCGGACCGCGCCGCGCGCGGCGGCCCAGCGCCCCGGCGCCGCGTACCAGCGCCCGGGCTGATGCCTCGGGCGGACCGCGCCGCGACCGGGCCAGGCCTGCGCCCCGGCCGGCCCCCTGGCCGTGCCCCGCGGCCGCGAGCGCGCTACTCGGCGGCGGCCTTCGCCGGCTGGCCGGTGGCGACGTCGCCCTTGGGCGGGTAGTCGCCGCGAAGCCAGGCCTGGATCGCGTGCGCGGAGCGCTTGCCGTCGCCCATCGCCAGGATCACCGTCGCAGCGCCGCGGACGATGTCGCCGCCGGCGAAGACGCCCGGGATCGACGACATGCCGTGCTCATCGGTGACGATGTAGCCCCAGGGGTTGATCTCGAGGTCCGGCTCCGAGGCCGTCAGGAGTGGGTTCGCCTTGGTGCCGATGGCCACGACGACCATCTCGCAGTCGATGACGAACTCCGAGCCCTCGATCGGCATCGGGCGTCGGCGCCCTGACGCGTCGGGCTCGCCAAGCTCCATGCGGATGCAGCGGATCCCGGTGACCCAGCGGTTCTCGTCGGCGAGCACCTCGATCGGCGCCACCTGGAGGTCGAACTGGATCCCCTCCTGCTCCGCGTGGTGGACCTCCTCGGCGCGCGCCGGCAGCTCGGCCTTGCCGCGGCGGTAGACGATCGTGGCCTCGTCGGCCCCCAGGCGCTTGGCCGTGCGCACGGCGTCCATGGCGACGTTGCCGCCCCCCACCACCACCACGCGGTGGCCGCGCAGGACCGGCGTGTCGGACTCGGGGTTCCAGGCGCCCATGAGGTTCACGCGGGTCAGGTACTCGTTGGCCGAGTAGACGCCCTTGAAGTTCTCGCCCGGTACGTTCATGAAGACCGGCAGCCCGGCACCGACGGCGAGGTAGACGGCGTCGAACCGGTCGCGCAGCTCGCGCAGGCTGTACGTGCGGCCGATGATCGCATTCGTCTCGATCTTCACGCCCGACGCCACCAGGCGATCCACCTCCTGCTGGACGATGTCCTTCGGGAGCCGGAACTCGGGGATCCCGTAGATCAGGACCCCGCCCGGAGCGTGGAACGCCTCGAAGATCGTGACGTCGTAGCCTTCCTTGACGAGCTCTCCGGCAGCGGTCAGGCCGGCCGGCCCCGACCCGACGATGGCGACCTTCCCCTCGGTCGGCGCGGCGATCGCGGCGGCCATCGCCTCCGGGTGGACCATCGCCCAGTCGGCGACGTAGCGCTCCAGGGCGCCGATCGCGACCGGCGACCCCTTCTTCGCCCGGACGCAGACACCCTCGCACTGGATCTCCTGCGGGCAGACCCGCCCGGTGACGCACGGAAGGGCGTTGTCGTCGAGGAGCGACGCCGCGGCGCCGGCCATGTCGCCGACCCGGAGCAGCTCGATGAAGCGGGGTATGTTCACCCGGACGGGGCAGCCGGCGATGCAGACCGGGTTCTTGCACTGCAGGCAGCGCTCGGCCTCCAGGACCGCCAGCTGCTGCGAGTAGCCCAGGTTGACCTCGCGGAAGTTGGCCGCCCGCTGCAGGGCGTCCTGCTCCGGCATGTGGGTGCGGTCGATCGTCATCCGCTCCTTGGGGCTGAGCGCATGGTCGAACGCCGGCTGGAATGCCGAGTCGCCGCGGGACGCGTCCGGGGCCCCCTCGCCGGGGGCCGGAATCGGCTGGTCGGTCACGCGCTGGCCTCCCCGGCGGCCGCAGCCGCCTCCTTCTTCTCCTCGTTGTCGGCGAGTGCCGGGATGAGACAGCTCCCGTCCGGGGCGTGGATGGGCGCCTCGTCCTGCGCCTCGGCGGCCCGCCGGTGAGCGACCTCCAGGGCGCGCGCCTCGAACTCGCGATAGGTGCCGAGGCGGTCGGCCAGCTCGCGGAAGTCGACCTCGTGGGCGTCGAACTCGGGGCCGTCGACGCAGGCGTAGACGGTCTTCCCGCCAACCTGCACGCGACACCCGCCGCACATCCCGGTGCCGTCGAGCATGATCGCGTTCAGGGAGGCGAAGGTCGGGATGCCGTAGGGCCGGGTGACCTCGGCGACGGCCCTCATCATCGGGACGGGCCCCACGGCGTAGACCGCGTCGATGCCGCCAGCATCGATGACGTCCTTGAGGGCGTCGGTGACGAAGCCGGGCCGGCCGTAGCTCCCGTCGTCCGTGCAGGTGACGACCTCGCCGGCCCGCCCCAGCTCTTCCTCGAAGATGACCCATTCCTTCGAGCGGCCCCCGATGACGCTGGTGACCCTGACGCCGGCCGCGGCCAGCCCCAGGGCGATCGGGTGGACGACCGCCGTCCCCACGCCACCGCCGACGCAGACCGCGTGGCCCGACTCGATCAGCTCGGTGGCCTTGCCAAGGGGTCCGGCGACGTCCTGGATCGCCGTCGCCGACCTCGAGGGCCACGAGGTCCTCGGTGCTCTTGCCGACGGCCTGGATGACCAGCGTGATCGTGCCGCGCGCCGCGTCGGCGTCCGCGATGGTGAGGGGAATCCGCTCGGCTCCGGGACCTCGGTGGACGATCACGAACTGCCCTGGCTTGCGGATCTCGGCGATGCGCGGCGCCTCGATGACGAGTCGCGTCACGTTGGGAGAGAGCTGAGCCTTCTCGATGACGGTGTGCATGACAACTCCAGGACGGTTGCGGTCACTCGGAATGGTGCCCGCCGCGCCAGCTCGACCCATGCGCCACGGCGCATATGTTCCGGGGGCCGTTCGGCCCTTTCCCGCCGCGTCCGTGAGGAGATCATGCCCGGTCGTCGAGATGCCTGCGCCAGGGTGGCGGACCCGGGGTGGGCGTCGCCTCTCACGTCGCGAGCAGTCGGGCGTAGAGCGCCTCGTAGCGATCCACCATGCGGCCAACGTCGAAGCGCTCGAGCGCAGCCGCCCGGATCGCCCCCCGGTCCAGCCCATCCAGTCGCTGATCGAAGAATGCGAGCTGTGGGGCGTCGTCGCCGAGGTACCCATCGATCCCGTCGCGCAGGATCTCGGGGATCGCGCCGACGCGGCGGGCGAGGACCGGCGTGCCGCGGGCGAGCGCCTCGATCACGACGAGCCCGAACGGCTCGGGCCCCGCCGACGGGACGAGGGACGCCCGACTGCCCGCCACGAGCGCGTCGCGGTCGGCCTCCGCCAGCTCCCCCAGGATCGTGACGTCGGCGCGCCCGAGCGCCGGCCCGATCACTGCGTCGCGATACTCGATCTCGATCGCCAGGGCGGGCGGCTTGGCTGCCACCATGAGTCGCCGGCCTGTCAGGCGCGCGATCTCGATCGCGTCGAGGAGCCCCTTTTCCGGCGCCATCCGGCCGACGAAGCAGAGATCCTCTCCCACCGCCTCGGCCCGTGGCAGCGGGCGAAAAGTCAGGCCGTGATGGATGACGGTCCAGTGGGCCGTCGGATGGACCCGCGCCTGGTCCCGGCTGATCGCCACCAGCCCGGGTCCCGCATCACGGAAGGCATCGCGAGCCCAGGGCAGATCGAGCCGCCGATGAAACGTGGACACGACCGGGATCCGCGCGTGCCGGGCAAGTTCCAGGTTCCACCGATCGAGATGGGCGTGAACGAGGTCGAAGTCGTCCTGGCGCTCGAGGACCAGCTCGACCGTCCGGCGAAACGCCGCGGTCGGGTCGTCGGCCAGGCCGATCGGGCGAAGCGCCCGCGGGACTGTCGGAAGGTGCCGCCCGGGCACCCTCGAATCGCCGCTGGCAAAGGTCGTGACCTGGTGGCCGCGCCGGTCGAGCTCGCCGACCAGCTCACCGACGATTCGCTCGGTTCCCCCGTACCCGGCGGGCGGGACGGTCTCCAGCGGCGGAGCGACCTGGGCGATTCGCAGCGGCCGGCCGGCCGCGAGATGCGGGTCCGGGGAGGCGCTCATAGTCGGACGACGACCTCGAGCTGCGGATCCTTGCGCAGGACCTCGGCGCTGGTCAGCCCACGCCATCGATGCAGGAGCAGGTCGCACGACGCATCGCCCACTCGGAGGCCCCGGATGACGACCTTCGTCAGTCCGGCGGGCAGGTTCGGGCGGTCCAGGGTCAGCCGGCGGTTGGGAGCGTCGGCCTGCAGCCCCAGCATCGTGCGGATCAGCATCAGGGCGGCACCGGCCGCCCAGGCTTGTGGCGCGCAGGCCACGGGATAGGCGATCGGGGCGCCGGTCGACGCCCGGTCGAAGCCGCAGAAGAGCTCCGGGAGCCGGAAGGCCGGGAACTGCTGCGCCGCGGCCAGCATGCCCCCGGCAAGGACGTCGGCGGCGTCGTCGAAGCCGAACCGGCGCAGACCCGCGGCGGCGATCGCCGTGTCGTGCGGCCAGACGGTGCCCGTGTGGTAGCCGATCGGGTTGTAGCCGGGCTGGCCCGCGGCGTACGTTCGCAGCCCCCAGCCCGACACCATCGAGCTCGATCCAAGCGCGGCGGCAACGGCCGGGGCGTGCTCCGCCTGGACGATCCCGCTCCACAGGGCGTGCCCGGCGTTGGAGCCGATCGTGTCGACGGCCCGCTTGGCTCCATCGAGGGCCATGGCGAGGGAGCCGTCCGGGAGCAGGAAGTGATCGGCAAACCGGCGCTGCAGGACCGACGCCTCGTTCTCGAGCCTGTCGGCCAGGCCGCCTTCGCCACGCCGCCGCGCCAGCCGGGCGACCCGCCGCTTGGCATCGAAGACGTAGCCCTGGACTTCGGCCAGGGCGATCGGCGTCTGGGCCAGCGTGCCGTCAAGCCAGCGAATCGAATCGCTCGAGTCCTTCCAGCCCTGGTTTCGAAGGCCGGTCTCCGCCCGCCGCTCGTATTCCACGAAGCCGTCGCCGTCGCGATCGCCCCAGCGATCGATCCACTCGAGTGCGGCCAGGGCGTTCGGCCACAGTCGATCGACCAGGCCGTCGTCGCCGGTCCAGTCGTGCGTCTCGCCGAGCAGGATGAGCCACAGCGGCGTCGAATCGATGGAGCCGTAGTACGGCGCGAACGGGAGCTCTCCGGTCAGGCTCATCTCGCCCGTGCGGAACTCGTGCAGGATCTTGCCCGGTTCCGCGTCCCGCCAGGCATCGACAGCCGTGGCCTGGCGCTTGGCCAGGATCTCCAGCGACTGGATCGCCAGGCGCGGCGCAAAGGAGACCGTCTGGAGCGAGGTGATCAGCGAATCGCGTCCGAAGAGCGCCGCGAACCAGGGCACGCCGGCAGCGATGAACCGGTCGCCGAGCGGGTCGGTCGACTCGAGGAGGCACAGGTCGTCGAGCGAGCGGAGGACGACCTGGTTGATCAGCTCGTGGTCGGTCTCGATCATCGAGCTCGTGGCCAGCCAGCCGGCGTGGGCCCCGGCCGGATCGAGGGCGTCGACATCGACCGCCTGGGTGCTCTGAGCGGGCTCCCTGGAGGCCTTCACCGTCCACGTGATCTGGTGCCGCGTGCCAGGGCTGGAGCAGGCGCGTCCACCGTGCGACGACCGAGCCACTCTGGTCGTCCCGCGGCGGTTGCAGCGTGGGTGCCGGATCGAACGTGACGTGCGTTCGCACGGTGACGCCGTCGAGCCCGACGTACCCGAAGACGAGCCCGCCGTCGGCGGTCGCCTCGATCGGCAGGAGCGTCCCGCGGGCCGGCCGGGCATAGCCGCGGACCTCGAAGATGTCGGCGTGGTCGGCGTCGAGCTCGAGCTCGACGTCGCAGTCGAAGCTGATCGGCCCGTGATTCTCGATGTCGAGCCGCTCGCGGTACGCCTCGGCGATCGTCCGCTCGCGGGCGATCGAGATCGTCTGGCGCAGGATCCGCTCGTCGCCGCCCATCTTGTCGCCCGGGTCTCTGCGGAGCTCGGGGTTCGTGGCCTGCACGACGCCGCGCCAGCTCGCGCCCGGGTCCGAGCGCAGCACGACCGGGCGCTCGCCGGCGATGCGCAGCACGCTGCACGACAGGATCCTGGTGTCCCGGTCGTACAGGCCCATGCCCCGGCTGTCGAGATGGATGTCGCCGAAGGCGTCGGACACCAGGAACATGTCCAGGTGCTTGAGGACCTGGGCGGACCCGAGGTCCGTCGCCTTGACGATCGCGCGCGGCCGGGCCGGGAATGTCCGAACCGGAGCGCCGACCTCTGGGCCCTCGAGGCGTTCCACTGTCCGAGTCTAGGTCAGAGCGCCGCGCCCCGTCGTGGACGGCGAGCGGTCACGTCGCCCGTCCGCCGCGCATGCCCGCCGCGGGCGAGCCGACGGACGGCTATTCCGTGCTCGGCTTGCCCTTCGGCCAGTAGAGCTCCTTCTTGACGTGGAACTCGGGGAAGTTGCGGCCCATCAGGACGCGTTCGACGTTGAGGATCATCTCCGGGTTGCCGCAGATGTACACGACGGTCCGGTCGGCGCGGAGACCCAGGTCGTGACAGACGTCGGCAACCACCTCCTCCACGCGGCCGGTGCGGCCGGTCCAGCCGGCGTTGCGCGGATCGTTGGGCCGGGAGACCGTCGGGACGTAGCTGAGAGGATAGGAGCCGTCGCGCTGCATCCCTTCGAGGACCTCGCGGTAGCCGAGGTCGGACGCGTGCGACACGCCGTGCAGGACGACGGTCCTGCGCGGCTTCCCCTTGGCACGTGTCTCCCGGATCATCGAGATGAACGGCGCCAGGCCGGTCCCGGTCGAGACGTACAGGTGTGTCCGGCGATCTTCCGGCTCCAGCATGAACTTGCCCTTCGGGCCGATCATCCGCATGCGCGCCCCGGGCTCGAGACGCCACAGCAGGGTCGTGAAGCGGATGATCGGGACGAGGCGGACGTAGAACTCGTAGCCTTCCGTGCCGGCGACCGACGGCGCCGACGCCACCGAGTAGGGGCGCTGCCAGAGCTTGTCGTCGGCGAAGACCCCGATGGTCATGTACTGGCCGGGCTCGAACGGGGTCGCGTCGGCGTCGAGCTTGACCCAGACGGAGGCCAGGTCGTCGGTATGGTCGACCCGCTCGAGCAGGGTCGCGTTGTATTGAGGCGCATCCCGGGCGATGACGCGGGTATCCACGACGTGGTCGGGCATGGGGCAGCGGGTCTCCTGGAGGCACTGGCGCCGGCATGATCGCCCGGGGCCGCCCCGAGTGTAGCCCGCGGCATGCCGGCCGCGCCAACCAGGTCCTCGCCCTCCGGGGCGTGCGTCAGGGCGCGGGCGTCGGGCGTCGGGGTCGGCGTGGGCGCCGGCGCCGCGAGCACGGTCACGCTGGCGCTGCCCGCACGGACGACGACCTGCTCGATCCTCGTCCCGATCCGGACTCGCACGCGGTAGCCGTCGGAGAAGAGCACGAGGTTCGAGATCGACACCGTCGGTCGGGCCGTGGCGTACGGCACGATGAGCGTCAGGAAGCGGACCGTCCTCCCGGTGCGGCTGGTCTCGATGACCGGGGCGGCGACCTTGCTGCCGTAGCGATAGGAGACCCAGCCCTGGATCGGGTTTGTTGCCCCCGTCACGATCCGGATCGCGCCGCCCGCCAGCTGTCGGACGAAGACGTTTCCCCGCGCCCGGCGCGTCCGCACGCCCGGACCCTCGATCACCGGCGACGATCGCTCGACGAGGTGCCAACGCTGTACGACGCGCCGGGCGACGGGCCCGGAGACCCGGTCCTCCACGAGCAGGTATTCGCCGCCCGTCGACCAGAGGACCCGGCGTTCCATCGCGACGCCGGCATAGGGAGCGGTCGCGATCCGGTAGAGCCGCATCGTCGCGCTCGCCGCGGCCCGCAGGCTCGCGGCGGACCGGCGCGTGGCCAGGCCCTCCACGGTGACCACGTTGTGGGCGCTCCGGCCGCGAAAGTACCTCCACCAGGCGGGCGACCCGATCGACGCGTAGCCCGGATCGAGCAGGAGCCGCGTCCCGTAGGCGTACAGGCTGAGGGCCGTCGCGTCGTCGTGCTGGTGGGTCGTCACGGGGGGTGGGCCATACCGGATCGTGTAGGCGATCTCGTCGGCGTAGGGGCGGCTCGCACCCCAACCGGAGCGCCCGAAGGCGTAGCCCCGGGCAAAGGTGGCGAAGCGCGTCGTCGGTCGCGGGCCGCGGGCGCCTGCCGTGGCCGCGAACTCGGCGACCGTGCCGCTGATCGCCGCCGCGGTCGTCAGCGTCGTGTCACCGATCATCTCGTAGGTCCGGTCGGGGAGCGTGGCGAAGGCGAGGAAGACCGGCATCCGGTCGATCCGGGCAAACGCCGCCGGGACCGGCCGGCCGGCGGCCTGGATCCGGCCCCGGGCGACCACCGCACGCGTGTACCAGTAGCGCTGGTAGAAGATGGCGCCCTCGCTCATGACGCCCTGGGCGTCGACGCTCGACGTGATCACCCTGGCAAGTCGCGCGATGGCCAGGTCGAGCCAGGCCCTGCGACGGAGCACGAGTCCGGCATCCAGGAGCCCGATGCTCTCGTTGACCGCGTGGTTCCCCACCGACTCGTAGAAGCGAGGATCGGCCAGCGCCGCTCCGTGACGGGCGAGGGCGTCCAGCAGCCACGCCTGGCGACCGAGCGCGGCCACGCCGCAGGCGTACACGCCTGCCCGCCAGCCGGTGGCGTGGGGATCCCACGCCATGGCCGAGGCCGCGGCCCCGCGCGGGTTCGTCCGCGCCCAGTCCCGCAGGAGGAACGCCGCCCGATCCCGATAGGCCGTGCGCCCGGTCGCCCGGGCCGCCTCGAACAGGGGCACGATCCAGCGCAAGGCGTGGAACTGGAACCGCCACTGGGGGTCGCGGCCCTTGTCTTCGCGCCATGTCGGGTCGCGCGGGAGCAGGACGGGTGCAAACGTGCCCAGCCGCAGGCGTCCGGCCATGATCTCGTCGGCCTGGGCGACCGCCGAGCTGGCCGGCTGGACGACGCAGTCGGGGCTGCCAGCGGCCGCGGCGACCGAGGGCGCGGCCACCCCGCCGGCGGCCACCCCGCCAGTGGCCAGCACCCCGGCGAGCAGCGTCGCCATCATCCCGCTTCGAAGCCGCATGCCCGGGCACGACCTCCCGGGCGCATCCTGCCACGGCCGACTGCCCGTGTCACCACTCCGGCGCACCCGATCGAGGCGGTCTGGCCCTCGACAGCGGGCCGAGCGGTCCCGGTCGATCCCGGTGGTGGCCGGTACAATTCGCGCGGACGCAATCGGAACGACCGCGGGGCGACCTCATGCCCCGCCGACCACACACAGGGAGACCCGCCCCATGCCCGACGTCGCACCGTCCACGCGCGCCCATGCGGCCGCCAAGCGTTACATCTACGCCTGGGGCGACGGCCGGGCCGAAGGCAACGGGACCATGAAGGACCTGCTCGGCGGCAAGGGCGCCGGCCTTGCCGAGATGACCAACGCGGGACTTCCGACCCCTCCCGGCTTCACGATCACCACCGAGGCGTGCAACGACTACTTCGCCAGCGGCAACCAGCTGCCGGCCGGCCTCTGGGACGACGTCCTGGAGGCCGTCAAGGAGGTCGAGGCAAGCTCCGGCAAGGGATTCGGCGACCCGAAGAACCCGCTGCTCGTGTCGGTGCGCTCGGGCGCCAAGTTCTCCATGCCCGGCATGATGGACACGGTCCTGAACCTCGGCCTCAACGAGGAGACCCTGGCCGGCCTCGTGGCCCTCACGGGCAACGATCGATTCGGCTGGGACGCCTACCGGCGCTTCATCCAGATGTTCGGCCGGATCGTCATGGGCGTGGATGGCGAGCGTTTCGAGCACCCGTTGCAGGCGCAGAAGGACCTCCACGGCGCGGGCGCCAAGGACACCGACCTGACGGTCGACGACCTCAAGGCACTCGTGGCGACCTTCAGGAAGGTCGTCGCCGAGGATGCCGGGCGCGAGTTCCCGACGGATCCGAACGAGCAGCTCGACCTCGCCATCAAGGCCGTCTTCGCCTCGTGGTTCGGCAAGCGCGCGAACGACTACCGCAACAGCCAGAAGATCGCGCACGACCTCGGGACGGCGGTCAACGTCGTGACCATGGTCTTCGGCAACATGGGCAACGACTCCGGGACCGGCGTCGCCTTCACCCGCGACCCCAACACCGGCGAGAAGGTCCTGTACGGGGAGTACCTCGTCAACGCCCAGGGCGAGGACGTCGTGGCCGGCATCCGGACGCCGGAGAAGATCAGCCACCTGGCCCAGGAGATGCCCGAGGCCTACGCCGAGTTCCAGCGGATCGCGACGCAGCTCGAGAACCACTACAAGGACGTCCAGGACCTGGAGTTCACGATCGAGCGCGGCAAGCTGTACATGCTCCAGACGCGCTCCGCGAAGCGGACCGCGGCGGCGGCCGTGAAGATCGCCGTCGACATGGTGGCCGATGGCGTGATCGACGAGCGCGAGGCCGTCGGGCGCATCGAGCCGGCCCAGGTCGACCAGCTCCTGCGCGACCAGTTCGATCCGATCGCCCGAAAGGTGGCGAAGCGGGTTGCCAGGGGTCTCAACGCCTCCCCGGGCGCCGCCGTCGGGCGCGCCGTCTTCAACGCCGACACGGCGGTCGAGTGGGTCGCGCGGGGGGAGAAGGTCGTCCTCGTCCGGATCGAGACCTCGCCGGACGACTTCCACGGCATGGCCGTCGCCCAGGGCATCCTGACCGCCCGCGGTGGCGCAACGTCGCACGCCGCCGTCGTCGCCCGCCAGATCGGCAAGCCCTGTGTCGCAGGATGCGCCGAGCTCGTCGTGGACTATGCCACCAACACCGCGCGGTCCTCGGAGAGCGGCGCCGGGTTCGGCGAAGGCGACTGGATCAGCGTCGACGGCTCGACCGGCGAGGTCTTCGTCGGAGCGCTGCCGACCGTCGAGGCGCGCTTCGAGGACCAGCCGGAGCTGCAGGAGGTCCTGGGCTGGGCCGACAGGATCCGGCGGCTGCAGATCTGGACCAACGCGGACAAGCCCGAGGAGGCGGCCCAGGCGCGGAGCTATGGCGCGCAGGGCATCGGCCTCTGCCGGACCGAGCACATGTTCCGCGAGGGCGAGCGCCTCGAGATCGTCCGCGGCGCCATCCTCGTCGCGAACGCCGCGACGCGGGCCAAGGCAAAGGTTGCGGCCGGCGACGCGCTCACCGACGACGAGACGGCGGCGCTCGCCACGTTCGACGCGGCGATGGGCAAGCTCGAGGTCCTCCAGCAGGGCGACTTCGAGGGCATCCTCGCGGCGATGAGCGGCCTCCCGGTCGTCATCCGCCTGATCGACCCGCCGCTCCACGAGTTCCTCCCCAACCTGGAGGAGCAGCTCGTCAAGGTGACCCGGGCAGGCGACGCGGCGACCGACGAGGACAAGGACCTCCTCGCCACCATCAAGTCCATGCACGAGCAGAACCCGATGCTCGGACTTCGCGGCTGCCGCCTGGGGCTCATGATCCCGGACTTCGTGAAGATCCAGACGCGGGCGATCCTCAATGCCGCCGTGGCCGTGAAGCGGGCCGGCAAGGACCCGCGACCGGAGATCATGATCCCGCTCGTGGGCCACGTGAACGAGCTGATCGCGACGCGCGCCCTGCTCGACGCCGAGGCCGATGCCGTCGTCAAGGCGGCGGGCGAGGCGATCGACTTCAAGTTCGGCACGATGATCGAGATCCCGCGCGCCGTGTGGGTCGCCGACGAGATCGCCAAGCACGCCGAGTTCTTCAGCTTCGGCACCAACGACCTCACCCAGATGACCTTCGGCTACAGCCGCGACGACGCCGAGGGAGGCTTCCTCCTCAAGTACGTCGAGGACAAGATCCTGCCGGAGAACCCGTTCCAGACCCTCGACGACGTGATCGCCGCCGAGATGCAGATGGCCGTCGACAAGGGCCGCTCGACACGGCCGGGCCTCGAGGTCGGCATCTGCGGCGAGCACGGCGGCGACCCCGCCTCGATCCACAAGTGCGAGAAGATCGGCCTCAACTACGTGTCCTGCTCGCCCTTCCGCGTCCCCGTGGCGCGGCTCGCGGCGGCCCAGGCGGCGATGTCCGACGGCGCGTTCCGCGACAAGTAGGGGGCGCGGCGCCCGGCGGGCGCCCAGCCCCTCGCTCCGGGCGCCAGTCCCGGCTCGTCGACCTCGCCGAGGACGGGCGCGCCGGGCCTGGCGCCGCTGCGGCACGTCTCCCGGGCCCGGCCTATCCTTCTCCGCGTGACCCTCGGCGACCCCGTCCCCTCGACCGACCTCCCGGCCGCCTGGCCGTTCGTGGTCGCGGACCTCGAGGGGACCTGCACGGCCGGCGAGACCTGGCGGGGCGTCGGTCGCTGGCTCTCCGCGAACGGTCGGCGGGGCCGATACCGGCGCTTCCTTCTTCCCCGCCTCGCCGCGCTCCCGCTGGTCCGCCTCGGGCTCGTCTCGCGCCAGGCCTTCCGCGATCGCTGGATCCGCGACCTCGCCCGGCTGCTCGACGACCTCTCCGGCGAGGATCTGGCGCGCGTCGCCGAGGAGGTGGTGGAGCAGACGCTCTGGCCCGGGCGGCGTGCCGGCGTCATCGCGGAGCTCGAGGGCGCCGCCGCCGGCGGCGCGCGGGTGGCCGTCGCCTCCGGCACCTATCAGCCGGTGCTCGACGCCTTCGTCGCCCGCCTGGCCGGAGGCCCGGCGGGCCCGGTCGCCGGGCTGGGGACGCCCCTCGAGATGATGGACGGCCGGACGACCGGCCGGCTCGCCGGACGGATCGGGACGGGGCGCCGCAAGGCCGACCGCGTCCGGGCCTGGGCCGGCGGCACGTCGCTCGCGGCGGCGTACGGCGACTCCCTGGCCGACGTCCCGCTCCTCGAATTGGCCGCCGTTCCGGTGGCGGTGGTGCCGGACACGGACCTGCGCTCGCTCGCCGTGGCGCGCGGCTGGAGGATCCTCGACGACGCGGTCACGGACCAGTAGGGTGGATGGCTGGCGCCGGCGGTCGGGAGCGGGTCGCGTCGCGACGGGCGCGATCGGCGTCATGACGGGCATGGCGCTGGCGGGCGGCCTGCTCGCCTCGCTTCTTCCCGGCAGCCCGGTGGCCCGTGCCGGCGGGCCCATCGACGCGGCGCCGGCCCCGGCCGGCACCCCGCCGACCCCGGCCGGCACCCCGCCCGCACCCGCCGTGACGCCGCCGGCGGCGGCATCGCATCCCCTCGCTCCCACCCCAGGCTCCCGGGCCCTGGACACGCTCCCGGCCGCACCGGCGCCGGCCCCGCCGGGACGGGCCGACGTCGCGCCGGCCCGCCTCGCGGTCGCTCCGGTCGCGACCCCGCACGTCGTGTTCAACGGGCCGCGAGCGGAGCGGGTCGTGGCGCTCACCTTCGACGACGGCTGGAACGCGGGCACTCTCCGCCAGATCTACCGGATCCTCGTCCGCGAGCAGGTGCCGGCGACGTTCTTCGTCACGGGCATCTACGTCCAGCGGGCGCCGGCCCTGTGGCGCCAGATCGCCGCCTCCGGCTTCCCGCTGGCCAACCACTCGTACCTCCACCGGGACGCCCGGCGCCTGACGCCGCGCCAGATGGCCCTGGACCTCGCCCTCACCCGGCAGGTCGTGCAAGCGACGACGGGACGCGCGATGCTGCCGGTGTTCCGGCCGCCGTACGGGTATCACAACGCGGTGACCGACCGGGAATCCGCGGCAGCCGGCTTCCCCGACATCGTGCTCTGGGACGCCACCGGCGCGGACACGGCGCGCCGGCCCACGGTGAGGAGCGTCGTCCGCCATGCGACGGCGGGCCGACCCGGCTCCATCGTCCTGCTCCATGCGGGACCGCGCGTGACGCCCCGCGCTCTGCCCGCGATCATCGCCGGCTACCGCGCGCGGGGGTTCCGGTTCGTGACGCTGCCCGAGCTGCTCGGGATCGCTGCCGGCCCGCCCCAGGTCCCTGCGCCGCGCCAGCTGGACGGACCCGGCCCGGACGTGGTCGCGGGGTCGGGTCCGGCGACGGCCACGCCTGCGGCGGGCATCGGCCGCGTCGTCGCGCCCCCCTTGCCCGGCGCGGCTCCGCCGTTCGTGGCCGTCGGCGCGATCGCGGGATCACCGCGGGCGGCGGAGCCCCGCGCGGCGGCGCGGGATGCTTCGTGGGCGCGGAGCGCCGGCATGCCGCAGTCCGTGGCGCTCTTCACGATCTCGCTGCTCGCCCTGGTCCTCGTCCTGGCGGCCGCGGCCGGGCGCTCCGGCCCATCGCAGGACGATCCGGCGGGCTGATCCAGCCGACCCCCGCCGACGGGCGCTCCGGCACTTGCCCTTCGCGACCGCACCACCTCAGGCTCGCACGACGGAGCGCCTTCGCGAGCCGAGCACGTCCCCCTCGGATGCCGGAGGGATGCGGTCGCGCGTTTCCGCCTCGACGGCGGATGGCAGCGCGCGGCCGCCCGGGAGGCGACGTCGGGAGGAGGACGCGATGGCCCAGGTCGCGGTGGCGGGGACGGCGCTCGAGGTAAGCGCGGAGACCGGGAAGCTGAAGCGGGGCCTGACCCTGCTCCCCCTGGTCGGCATCATCTACTTTACCGTGAGCGGCGGGACGTTCGGGATCGAACCGCTCATCGGGGGCTCGGGGCCGGGCCTCGCCCTCGTGCTGATCCTCCTGACGCCGCTCGTCTTCTCCGTGCCCCTCGTGCTGATGGTCAACGAGATGACCTCGATGATGCCGGTGGAAGGCGGCTACTACCACTGGATCAAGCAGGCGTTCGGCCCGTTCGCCGGTTTCATGGCCGGCTGGATGAACCTCGTCGTCTCCTGGCTCGACTCGTCCATCTACCCGGTGCTGGCGGCCTCGTTCCTGGCCTTCTTCTTCCCGGTCTTCAACCAGGGGATCACCGTCGGCGACGGGTTCGAGATCCCCGGCACGACCCTCTCGTTCGTCTTCGGCGCGATCATGATCTGGGCGATCACCGGGCTCCAGGTCCGCGGCGCGCGGCTGACGGGCCTGACGGCCAACTGGATCGGCCTGGTCATCCTGGTCCCGCTCGGCCTGATGACCGTGCTCGGGATCTGGAACTGGATCCAGTCGCCCCCCGCGTCCCTGCCCTTCATGCCGGAAGGCACGTCGTTCACCGGGGCGTTCAGCCTGGGCCTCTTCGTCGTCATGTGGAACTACATGGGCTTCGAGCTCGCGACGGTGGCCGGCGACGAGATCGTCAACCCGAAGCGCACGTATCCGATGGCCATGGCGATCGTCCTGGTCCTCACGATCGCGACCTACCTGCTTCCGGTCACCGCCGGCCTGTACGGGGGTGCCGGCGCCGACGGCCGCTACCTCCTGTGGGGCACCGAGGCCACCGCCGAGGGCACCACGATCGGCACGGTGATGCAGGACGCGGGCGTGGACCAGGCGACGCTCACATCGTGGGGCGTCGACCCCGAGTCGACCAGCGGCTGGTACATGCCCGACATCGCGAAGGCCGTCGGGGACAAGGCCGCCGGCCCGGACAGCGGTCTCGGCGGATTCCTCGGCGGCTTCATGACCGTCGCCGCCGTCCTGGCCATGATCGGCCTCTTCATCGGCAACAGCCTGGGTGGATCGCGGATCCCCTTCGCGCTCGCGGAGGACGGGATGATGCCCAGCTGGCTGGTCCGCGTCAGCCCTCGCTATGGCACGCCGTGGGTGGCGATCGTGGTCGCCGGCGTGCTCTACACGGTCTTCGCGACCAACGCGTTCGCGTTCCTCGTCGTCGCGGACGTGCTCCTCAACATGCTCGTCATCCTGGCCTGCTTCTTTGCCCTGTGGCGGCTGCGCTTCACGCGGCCGGAGCTGCCGAGGAAGAAGGTCCCGGGCGGCTACGTCGGCCTGTCCCTGGCCACCCTCGGTCCCCTCGCGTTCACGATCCTGGCGGTCTTCAGCCAGGTCAACGACGTGGGCTGGGACTCGGTGACCCTGGCGATCGCCTCCATGGTCGTCGGGGCGGCCCTCTACGTTCCGATCCGCCGGATCGTCAAGCCGGGGGTCCCGGACGTCGACCCGTTCCGGACGGGCGAGGCCACCGCCTGATCGGACCGCCGCAAAGGCTGCCGCAACCGGGCAGCTGCTCGCGAGCGTGCCCGGGGAGGCGGTCCGCGTGTCGTGATGGGCACGGCGCCAGGGGCGGCTACGCGTCGAGCGTCGCGAGCGCCGCCGAGAAGGTGCCGCCCAGGACCCGGCTGGTCGTCGGGAAGGCCGTGATCGTGTCGGCCAGCGTTTCGAGGGGCGTCCTGGTCTTCACCGCGAGCACGGCGAGGTGGATCGCCTCGGACGCGCCGGGTCCGGCGATGAACGCCCCGACGACGGTCCGGGAGCCGCGGTCCACCACGATCGTGCAATGGCCCCCGGCGTCGGCCACGTAGCCCTTGGCGCTGGTCGCGAGGTCGGCGGTCTGCTCGAAGGCATCGAGCCCTGCACGTCCCGCCTGCTCCACGGTCATCCCCACGCCTGCGGTCTCGGGGTCGGTGTAGGTAGCCCGCGGGACCGCCCGGAAGTCGGGCCGGACGTCGTCCCCCAGGGCGATCCGGGCGACCATCTCCCCCTCGTAGTGGGCCAGGTGCGTATGCATCTCCGGGCCGGCCGGGTCCCCGGCGACGAAGATGTCCTCGGCGATCCGCAGCCGTTCGTCGGGCCGGACGCGCCCGTCCCGAAGCGTGACGCCGACCGTCTCCAGCCCGAGGCCGTCGAGGGGCGCGACGCGGCCGACCGCGAGAAGGATCTCGTGGCCGCTGGCGATCGAGCCGTCGGACAGCCGCACGAGGTGGGCGCCGTCGGGACCGGCCCCGCCTTCCACCGCGACGGGCTCGGCGCCGAGCCGAACGTCCGCCCCATCGCGGGACAGCCCCATCGCGAGCGCCTCGCTGTTCCGCGGGTGGTCCTTCGAGTTCAGGCGATGGCGGGCCACGATCGTGGTCGGAACCCCGTACCGCGCGTAGACCTGGGCGAGCTCGACGCCGCTGGGCCCGGAGCCGAGCACCAGGAGGCTTCTCGGGAGCTCGCGCGCGCTCGTTGCCTCCCGGTTCGACCAGTGGGCCACCGCGTCGAGCCCGGGGATCGCGGGGACTGCGCCGTGCGACCCGACGGCGATCACGAGGAAGCGGCCGCGCAGCCTGCGCTCGCCGCCCGCGGCGAGGCGCACCCGGACGGCACCGGGGCCCTCGACGCGGGCGTCGCCGCGGACCACCTCCGCCCCAACCCCGGCGAGCCCGCCCACGTGGCCGGCGTCGCTGGGATAGGGGATCCCCTCGCGATTGATCATCCAGTCGCGGCGAGCCGAGGCCCGGGTCCACGGATAGTCCCCGCCGATGGCGTGGACGCCGGCTGCGTGGAGGAGGGTCTTGGACGGGAGGCAGGCCCAGAACGGGCACGACCCACCGAACAGGTCGCGATCCACGATGGCCACGCTGGCATGGCGCCCGAGGGCCAGGTAGGCCGCCGCCTCGCCGGCCGCACCGCCACCGATGATCACGAAGTCGAAGGCGTCCATCCATCCCCTCCCGTCGTTGGACCGCCAGCCGGGTCCGTGGCTGCGGCGATGCCGCCCGGAGCCCGTCAGAGGCGGGCCAGGATCTCTCGTCGCTTGGTCTCGAACTCCTCGGCCGTCACCAGGCCCGCGGCGCGCAGGCTCTCCAGCTCCTCCAGCGCCGCCCGGACCCCCTGGACGGGCGGCACCTCCGCGGCCGCGATGGGGCCGGCGTCCGGCCCCCGGTCACCCGTCGCGGAGGAGCCGATGGGCGGCATCGCATTCGGCGCCGACGCCGCCGGTGCGGCTGCGGCCGCCGCCGGCGCGGCCATCGCCGCTGCGCCCGCCCCGGAAGCCGCCCGGACCACGGGTGGCCGCCGGCCGGCGAGCTCGCCCGCGTACGCCGCCGCGCCAATCTCGACCCAGCGGGCCTCCGCAGCGGCCGCGCCGAGGATCCCGATCCAGCGTGCCAGCGCCGCGTAGTGGTCGGGGCGCGCCGTCTGAGCCAGGAGGCCGCGACGGTTTGCCAGGACGAGCTGGCCGGCGGCACCCCCGCTCGAGAAGGTCACCAGGAGGTCGCCGGCCGGCACGAGGCGCTCCGGCAGGAGCCGGCGGCCATCCAGCGTCACGCCGGCCCACGCCCCGGGGGCCGGCACGCCGCGGGCGATCGGGGTGGCGGCGAGGATCCCGTCGAGCGGGATCGTGGCGATGCTGCGACCGGCGCGTCCCGCGCGCACCTCGAGGGATCCCTCGACGAGAACGAGGGCGGCGCCGTCCAGCGTCGTCGGCCCGGCCGGGAGCGCAGGCGTGGAGCCGTCGGCCGCGACGGCCGCCCGGTACGCCAGCGATCCGGCGACGACCCCGAACGCGGCGAGGAGGTCAGCCATCGACGACGTCGAGCTCGAGCGCAGCGTGTAGCGCAGGACCAGCATGTGGGCGGCCCGACGCGTCGCGTCGTCCTCGAGGAGTGCCGCGGCGCCGAGCGGACCTGTCGCGGTCGCGGCCTCGAGGCGGCTTGCGCGCTCCGTCCCGCAGGCCGGGCAGCATCCCAGGAAGAGATGGACGTAGCCCAGGCACGAGGGGCACACGAGATCGGCGGCCACGAGCTGCATGGTGGGAGCGTACGCCACCCATCCAGGCGACCGCATCCCGCGCCGGGCGGCCGCGTCAGCGGCGCGGGACCAGGATCGCGGCGACCACGCCCCCGGCAAGGCAGGCACAGACTCCCAGCGCGACGGCCGCGGGGAGCGACACGGACGCGATCACGCCGGCGGCCGCGGCCCCGACCGGGAACCCCATGAAGTTCACGGCCATCGAGATCGCAAAGGCGCGGCCCATCCACGCCGGGTCGGTCCGGCGCTGGCGGACCGTGAAGAGCGCGATGTCGAGCGGCCCCTGGAGCAGCCCGATCGCGAGCGAGTGGGCGGCGAGGAAGGCCAGCCCGGCACCAAGGCCCAGTGCCAGCCCGCCGGCTCCGACCGCGGGCAGGATCAGGGCCACGGCTCCCGCGCTCAGGAACATCGGGACGACGATCATCCCCCATTCACGACCGCGGGTGTCGACGCGTCCGAAGGCCAGGGCGGAGAGCATGCCGGTCAGCCCGGCGAGCGCGAAGACCAGCCCCACCACGGCCTCTCCCGCACCCAGGACGTCGACGACGGCGAGCGGGATGACGATCGTGGTCATGCCGCTGGCGAGGTTCACGATGGCCAGCGAGAGCCCGAGCCCGCGCAGCGTGCGGTTGCGCCAGAAGTACTGCAGCCCCTGCCACGCGTCTCCGAGCAGGCGACCGGTCGTCGCCGCTTCGATGTGGGGCTCGGGAACGCCGATCATCACGGCCGCCGCGACGCCGAACGCGACGGCGATCGCGAGGATGGTCGGCGGCCCGCCGATCGTGCCCACGAGCGCGGCGGCGAGCGGCGGGCCGATGATCGTGGCGACCACGTAGCCGTTCGAGTCGACGGCGTTGACACGCTCCCACAGCGGTCGAGGGACGAGGATCGGGAAGAGGCTGCGCAGGCCCGAATGGCTGAAGAGGCCGGTCACCGACGAGACGAGCGCGATGGCCAGGAGCAGCCATGCGGGGAGCAGTCCCGCGAGCGCGAGCCCGCCGATGAGGGCGAGGGCGACGAGGGCGACGAGGTAGTCCAGGACGATGAGCCGCACGCGCCCGTGGCGATCCAGGAGCGCGCCCGCGATCGGGCTCACGACGAGCCCAGGAAAGATGATCGCGAAGGTGACGAGGCCGGCCAGGGCCGGCGAGTCGTAGGCCTCCAGGGTGAACAGGACGAGGCTGACGTTCAGCATCGACTGGGCCGTCCTGGCGACCTGCATCGACAGCAGGATCCGCCCGAGCGTGGGGACGCGCAGGAGGGCGCGGTAGGAGCGGTCGCCCGCGAGGTCGGTCACGGGAGCCGATGGTATCGGGTCGCCAGGCCGGTTGCGGCCGGCCGCCCGCCGCCGACCGGCCCGGACCGCCCCGCTGCCGCTGATCGTCCCTCAGGGTCGGTCGCCGGGCCCCTGGTCGCGGAGGAACTGCTCGATCTCGGTGATCAGGTCGTCGCCCTCCGGGCGCCGAGCTTCGTCGACCATCGCCTCGAGCCGTTCGACGTAGGCGCGGGTGCTGGGATCCCCCTCGGTCGCGGCATCGAGCCGGGCCAGCATCCGACGAGCTTCGTCGCGCAGCTCGCCCATGGGGATCTCGACGTCGAGATGCCGGCCCACGAGCCTCAGCAGCTCCACCGAGGCCGGCGGATAGCCGCCCGTGACGTAATGCGGAACCTGGGCGAAGTAGCCGACCGCCGGGATGCCGGCGCGGCTGACGGCGAGGTCGAGGAGCGAGATCGCGGCCGCCGGCACGCGCAGCACGCCCTCCGGGCCCGCCGCCACGTCGCCCCGCAGCAGGCCCTTCTCCGACTCGGTGCCGAGGATCGTGACCGGGCGCGAGTGGGGGACTGCCGCGGGGATGGCCCCAAGGCTGATCCAGGCCGCCACCTCGAGGCGCCGGGCCAGCTCGACCGCCGCCTGCTCGAGCTCGCGCCAGCGGTAGTCCGGCTCCGGTCCCGAGAGGACGAGGAGGTCGCGATCGCCGAACCGGGTCCGCCGCAGGGCGAGCTCGGGCCAGGTCAGGCGGTCCGGACGCCCGTCGACGATCTCGAGGGTCGGCCGGCGAGCCCGGTAGTCGTAGAAGCGGTCGGTGTCGAAGCTCGCGATCGTCGTGGCGCCCTCGGCCAGTCGCGCGGCCGCCGTCGTTGCCGCGGCGCCGGCATCCACCCAGCCGTCGAACGACGCCACCAGGAGAGGCGCCACGAGGTCGCCGGGGTCGCGCAGGTCGAACACGCTCATCGCCGGAAGGATAGGACGGACATTGCGGTGACGCTGAGGCAGAGCCGGCGGCGAGAGCCCACTTCGCGAGACGACAGCGTGCGCCCCGTCACCTCACCTCCTCGACGAGCACGATTGCTTCGAGGGGCTGCAGACGGACGGCCGCCGAGTCTCGGATCGTCCCCGGTCCCGGCTCGTGGGTCCCGAAGGCGACCCGCCAGCGCCGCGCCGGGCGGTCTCCGCCGACGGTCGCGACGCGCTTCCGGCTGCCCATGTTCGCAAGCACGAGGGCGTCACCGGCGGCGTGGGTCCGGCGATAGGTCAGGATGCCCGGCGGCGGCGGACCGAGGAGCTGGAGGCCGCCCGCGTGGAGGGCCGGCGTGGCGCGGCGGAGCGCCAGCAGGCGACGGTAGGTCGAGAGGACCGACCCGCCGTCCGCTCGCTGGCTCGCGACGTTGCGGTCGCCCGCATCCGATGGGAGGGGGAGCCACGGCCGGCTCACGCTGAAGCCTCCGTTCGGGCCGCCATCCCACGGCATGGGAGCCCGGGCCTGATCCCGGTTCCACCAGCGGAACCCGGGATCGGCGCGTCGAGCCGGCGGGTCGATCGCGTCACCCGGCGCGACGTCGATGCCGCGAACCCCCAGCTCTTCGCCGTAGTACAGGAACGGGGTGCCGCGCAGGGTGAGCAGCAGCGTCGCGGCGGCTCGCGCGAGGTCGTCCTGGTCGCCGACGGTCGCCCAGCGGCTGACGTGGCGCGGCTGGTCGTGGTTGGAGAACGTGACGGTCGGCCATCGATCGGGCCCGAATGCCGCCTCGCGACGGGCAAGTGACCGTGCGAACGCCGTGGCCGACCAGGGCTGGGACAGCAGATCGAAGTCGAAGACGAGATGCCGCGGCGCCCACAGGGCCGCGGCCTGTTCCACGGTGCCGTCGAACAGCTCGCCGACGGACATGCGACCGGGTCGCTCGTCGACGATCCGGCGGAACTCGGCGAGCAGGGCAGGCAGGTCCGGCTGGTCCTTGTCACGGACGTGGACCTGGCGACCCCAGGCCGAGCGGCTCCGTCGAGTCGGATTGGACCGGAGCTCGGGGTCCTTCAGGAACGCGTTGAAGACATCGAGCCGGAAGCCGTCGACGCCCCGCTCGAGCCATCCCCGCACCATCTCCCACTGGGCGACCGACGTGGCCGGATCGCGCCAGTAGAGATCGGGCTGCTGGGGCAGGAAGAGGTGCTGGTAGAACTGGCCTCGCGCGGGCTCGAACGTCCAGCCCGGGCCACCGAAGAAGGCGAGCCAGTTGTTGGGGGGAATCGGCCGCCCGTCCCGGTCCACCCCGGCCGGATCGCGCCACAGGTAGCGGCTCGCGTATGGGCCCGACCGGGACGCCCGCGACGCCGTGAACCAGGCGTGCTGATCGCTCGTGTGGTTCATCACGAGATCCAACAGCACCTTGATCCCGCGCCGATGCGCCTCGAGGATGAGCCGGTCGAGATCTGCCATCGAACCGAACATCGGATCGACCCCAGCGTGATCGCCGACGTCGTAGCCCAGGTCCAGGCCCGGCGACGGGTAGATCGGGGAGAGCCAGATCGCGTCGACCCCGAGCGAGTCAGGTCCGCCGGCCAGGTGGTCGAGGTGGGCGATGATGCCCGCGAGATCCCCGATCCCATCGCCGTTGGTGTCGGCGAAGCTCCGCGGGTAGACCTGGTAGACGACCCCCGTCCGCCACCAGTCGGTGCCTCGCGACCCCGTCACCGGCTGCTCGGGGCGCCCGGACGCTCGGTCAGCCAGCGCGCCTGGTACGGCTCGAACGTCACGCCACCGTCGACCGGCTCGATCGGTGACCCGGCGATGCGATCGAACAGCAGGCCCGGCCCGAGCGCGGCCAGGGCCGCGGCATCGATACGCTGCCGCCGATCCGTGACGTTGTGGAGCGCCAGGAGCCCGCCCATGGGGTGGCGCCGGACGTAGGCGAAGAGCCCAGGATGGCCAACGTCCACGACCCTGGTGGCGGCCGACGCGTCGAGCTGGGGGAGCGATCGGCGGACGTCGACCAGGCGCTGTAGCCCGCCGAAGATGCGGCCCGAGATGGACCGGGGGTCATCCCGCCCCTTCGCCAGCTGCCAGTCCATCGCCGGCCGGTGGACCCAGCGACTATCGGCCGCCACGTCGGGGTCATCCCGGTACCCGTAGTCGTTGAGGAGCCCGATCTCGTCCCCCATGTAGACGAGCGGGATCCCATCCCAGCCCAGGATGAGGGCGTGCCCGAGCAGGATGCGCCGGATGGCGAGGTCGACCGCCCGCGGGTCGCCGAGGTCGGTCGCCTGCTCGAGGCCGGCGAGGCTGGCGAGCGACCCCGAGATCCGTCGATCGCCCGTGGCGGTGTTGTGCTGGAAGACCACCCCGCGGGCGAAGCTTCCGGCGAACTCGCCGGCATAGAAGTCGCTGAGGAACGCACGGTGGGCCGCCGCGTCCCAGCCCACGGCGGCCGCATCCTCATCGGTGATGGCCCATCCGATGTCGTCGTGACACCGGACGTAGGTCGCCCAGGCCGTGGTCGAGGGCTTTGTCGGGAAGTCGCTGAGGACGTGGGTCATGAGCCGTGCATCACGCGTCGCGATCGCCGACCAGAACTGGACCATCAGGCTGTTGTGATAGGCCAGGTCGGAGACCTTGCCATGGTGCCGCCCCACCCCGAGGTACTTCGCGAGGTCGTCGGGTGACACGATCGCCTCGGCCTTGAAGATGACCGCTGGAGCGACGATGCGGGCGCAGGCGCGAAGGGCCTGAAGCAGGTCGTGGACCTCGGGCTGGTTCTGGCAGTTCGTGCCGAGGCGCTTCCAGAGGAACGCGACCGCGTCGAGCCGGAAGACCTCGACGCCCCGGTTGGCGAGCCGGAGGAGCACGTCGAGCATCTCGCGGAAGACGCGCGGGTTGGACCAGTCCAGGTCCCACTGGAAGGAGTTGAAGGTCGTCCAGACCCAGCGGCCGCCTTCGATCCGGGTGAAGTTGCCGGGCGCGAAGGTGGGGAAGACCTCCGGCAGGGTGCGCTCGTAGCGACTCGGCATCCGGCGGTCGGGGAAGATCAGGAAGAGCTCCTCCCAGGCAGGTTCGCCGGCCCGGGCGCGGACGGCCCATTCGTGCTCGGCCGCGCAATGGTTGAGCACCAGGTCGACGCACATGCTGATGCCGCGGTCGCGCAGCGTCGAGCAGAGGTGCTCGAGATCGTCCATCGTCCCGAGCCCCGGGTCGACCGCCAGGTAGTCGGCGACCGCATACCCGCCGTCGTTGTCGCCGGGTCGGACCTGCAGGACCGACATCAGGTGGAGATAGCGCACCCGCATCTCCGCCAGGTAGTCGAGATGCGCCTCGACCCCGCGAAGGGTGCCGGCGAAGCGCTGCACGTACGCGACGTACCCGATCATCGACGGGTCCTGGAACCACTGCGGCCGCAGGGAGCGCTCCAGGTCCAGCAGCTTGAGCGGCTCGGACCGCTCCCGGTACCGCGCCGCGAGAAGGGTGACCAGCGAGTCCAGGTCCCCCTCCAGCCCCGGGCGCCGCCCGTAGGGCGCCTGCAGGCCATCCCACAGGTCGGCCCACCAGCGTCGGAGACGGGCCACGAACAGGTCGACGTCGCGCTCGGGCAGGCCGGCGAGGGTCGCTCGAGTGAGCGCTTCGGCCCGCACGAGCATCGTCGCGGGCCCACGTGTCGCCCCGGCGTCGACCCGACGTCCGGCTCCCCGTGGGGGTCGCCTCGCTCGCGTGACCGGGACCTGGGTGGTCGGTCCGTCCGGCCCGCCGCGGGCCGCCGACTGCGACCCGACGGCGCCCACGCTGGATCGCCGCGCGCTCATGTGTGGCGTCGTGCCTCGGCCTGCGCCAGTCCCTCGCGAACGAGCACGCTCGCCCCGACGAGCCCGACGTCGTCGCCGAGCATCGTCGCGACGATGCCGACCCGCCGTGCGGGCACCCGGAACGCCAGGCGCGCGATCGCGTCGCGCGCGGGGGCCAGGAGGCCGTCGCCGAGGCCCAGCGCGACGCTCCCGCCCACGACGAGGAGCGTCGGGTCGAACAGGTCGACGAGCGACACGCACGACATCGCGAACGCGTCGCAGGCGTCGGCGAGGATCGCCGTCGCGGCGGTGTCGCCGTCCTGCGCGGCTGCCACGACGTCGCGCGCCCCGAACCGCGAACCCGAGGCGGCGATGACCTCCGCGAGGGCCGGCGATTCTCCTCGCTCGGCGGCTGCGCGGGCGGCCCGCGCGATGCCCAGGCCCGAGGCGATCGCCTCGAGGTGCCCGCGCGCCCCGCAGCCGCATGCCGGACCGGCTCGATCGACCAGCAGGTGGCCGATCTCGCCGGCCGTCCCGTCCGGTCCACGAAGGAGCCGGCCGTCCGTGACGACCGCGCCGCCGATGCCCGTCGACACCGTCACGTAGATGTAGTCCGCACAACCCTGCGCGGCTCCGAAGGTGCCTTCCCCCCTCGCGGCCACCTGGGTGTCGCGATCGAGGAATGCCGGGACGCCGAGCACCAACTCCAGCCGCTCGGCGAGCGGGATGTCGCGAAACGCCCGCCCGAGGTTCGGTGGATCGATGACGACGCCGCGGAACGGATCGACGGGCCCGGGAGCCGAGATCCCGATGCCGAGAATCGGCGCGCCCCCCTCGCGTTCCACGGCATCCCTGACCTCGGAGAGGCGATCGGCGCAGGCCGCGACGATCGCCTCCGCCCCGCGGCTGACGGGCGTCAGCGAATGGACGCGGTGCCGGACCGATCCATCGGCCCCGACCGCGGCGGCACGGATCTGCGTGCCGCCGAGGTCGAGCGCCAGCGCGACACCGCCGCCGGGATCCGCCATCGTCAGCCCTTGACGGAACCGGCGAGGAGGCCCCGGACGAAGTAGCGCTGGAGGGCGAGGAAGACCATGACCGGCACGATCATCGACACGAAGGCGCCGGCCGTCAGGAGCTGCCAGTCCTGGCCGCGCGAGCCGGTCATGCTCACCAGGCGCGAGGTCATCACGGCAACGTCGGCGTCCGTGCCGAGGAACGTGGTTGCCACCAGCAGGTCGTTCCAGACCCACAGGAACTGGAAGATCGCGAACGCCGCCAAGGCCGGCATCGACAGCGGCAGGATCAGGCGGCGGAACGTGACGAAGTGGGATGCCCCGTCGATCTCGGCCGACTCGATGATGTCCCGCGGGAGCTGGCTGATGTAGTTGTAGAGGAGGTACGTGGCCAGGGCAAGGCCGAAGCCGGCGTGCGCCAGCCAGACCGCCAGGAACGTGCCGTTCAGGTCGATCGCGAGGTACGCCTTGAGAACCGGGATGAGCGCGATCTGGAGCGGCACGACGAGCAGCGCGACGACCGTGATGAAGAGGATCCTGCGCCCCGGGAACTGCATCCAGGCGAACCCGTACGCCGCGAACGCGGCGATGAGGATCGGGATCACGACCGCCGGGATCGTGACCGCGAGGGTGTTCAGGAACGCCGTGGCGAGCCCGTCGCCGCCGAACAGCACCTTCTGGTAGTTGTCCAGCGTGAACGCACCCTGCGGGTTGGTGAAGACCGTCCACCAGCCCGAGTTGGAGATCGCCTGCTTGTCCCGGAAGGAGGTGATGAAGAGGCCGATCGTCGGCACGGTCCAGATGACGCAGAGGGCGACGACCGTCAGGTTGATGGCCACGCGGGACCAGGTCGAGGATCTCATCGCATCGCCCTCAGATGGCCCGGTTCCGGAACTGCCGGAGGTTGTACCACATGACCGGCGTCACGGCGATGAGGAGGATCACCGCCAGTGCCGACCCCCGGCCGGCATCGAAGAACGTGAACGCCTGCTTCCACATGAGGGTCGCGATGACCTGGGTGTTGAAGTTGCCGCCCGTCATCGCAGTCACGATGTCGTAGATCTTCAGGGTGAGGATGGCGATCGTGGTCGCAACCGTCACGATCGTCGGCCAGATCGTCGGGATGATGATCCGCCGGAAGATCTGGATCTCGGACGCGCCATCGATCCGGCCGGCCTCCAGGATCTCGTCCGGCACACCCTTCAGGGCGGCGGAGATGATCACCATCGCGAAGCCCACCTGGCCCCAGACCAGGATGACGATCAGGAGGATCGTGTTGAGAGGCTCGCCCGTGAGCCACGACACGGGCGCGATGCCGAACGCGCCCAGGATTGCGTTGAGCAGCCCGATCTGCGGCTGGCCCGCCGGCTGGTAGGAGTAGACGAAGCGCCAGATCACGCTCGCGCCCACGAACGAGATGGCCATGGGCAGGAAGATCAGGGTCTTTGCCACGCGGTCGAGTCGCGAGCGATCGACGAGGACGGCCATGATCAGCCCGAGGCCGGTGCTGAAGACGGTCCCGAAGACCAGCCACAGCAGGTTGTTCCGGATCGCCGTGATCATGTCGGGGTTCGAGAAGGCGTAGACGTAGTTGTTCAGCCCGACGAACGTCTTGCCGGTGGCATCGAAGAAGCTGCCCCACACCGTGAGGATGGCCGGGATCAGCAGGTAGAACGCGAGGATCGCGACGGCCGGCCCGACGAACACGAACGGCAGGATTCGGCCGCGCCAGACCACCGGCAGCTTCTCGGTGAGCCAGTTCGCCACCACGTACAGCAGCGCGACGCCGCCGATGCCCCACACGATGGCGACGACGACGATGACGATCCTCGGCGCACCGCTGTCCTTGAGGAAGACGAACCCGGCCCACAGCACGATGAACGCCACCAGCGGGACGAAGATCGAGACGGCGATCCGGCCGACGCCTGTCGCCAGCACCTGGCCGATCCCCCTGGGCGGGGGGACGGCGCGGCATCTACCCCTTGCATCCTGCGATCCTCCATTCGACGGGACGACAGGGTTGCCGTGGCGGAGCCGCAGGGGCGGCTCCGCCACGGTCCGAGGAGCCTACTTCGGCCAGCTGGCCTCGATGTTGTTCAGGGTCGTGGTGATGTCCTGGCTGCCGTTGATCAGCTTGACGCTCTCGGTCCAGAAGGTGCCGGAGCCGACCGCGGCCGGCATCTGGTCCGAGCCGTCGAAGCGGACGAACGAGGCATCGACGATCGCCTTGGCGAAGTCACGATCGAGGTTGCCCTTGTAGTTCGCCAGGTCTTGGTTCTTGTACGGGAAGAGGGCGCCCCCGGCCTTGGCCCACGAGACGCCCGCCTCGGGGGTGGTCAGGTACTTGAGGAAGGCCCAGACCTCGGGCCGATCCGCGAATGCGACGGCCTGGTCGCCGCCGACCTCGGTCGGCGTGCCGATCGTGGCGTCGATCGCGGGCAAGGTGAACACTCCGACCTCGTTGTCGAGGTCCGCCTGGATGTTGTCCGGGAAGAAGGCGGTGATGAAGTTGCCCTGGTTGGTGAGCCAGCACTTCGGCGGGCTGTCGAAGGCGGCCTTGGGCGCCTCGCCGAAGTTGGTCTGGACGATGTACTGGGGCCCGCCGTACACGTACTTCGGGTTGCCCCAGATGTCCATCATGAGCTGGAAGGCATTCTTGACGGTCGGGTCGTTGAACGGGATCTGGTGGGTGACCCACTTGTCGTAGCCGTCCTTGCCGACCGTCCGGAGCATGATCTGCTCCACCCAGTCCGTCACCGGCCAGCCGGTCGCGGCGCCGCTCTCGATGCCGATGCACCAGGGTGGCGTGCCGTCGGCGACCATCTTGTCCATGAGGGTCTTCATCTCGTCCCACGTCTTCGGGACGGTGTAGCCCTTGGCGTCCCAGGCCTTCTTCGGGTAGAAGACGTTGCCCTTGTCATTCACGCGATGGAAGACGCCGTAGACCTTGCCGTCGGCCGCGGTCCCGATCTCCTTCCAGCCTGGCCCGTAGTTCGCGTCGATCGAGGCGACGATGTCGGCGGGGAGCGGGAAGAGCTTGCCCTGCGACGCGTAGTTCTTCATGCCGCCCGGCTGCGGCAGCAGCGCGACGTCGGGTGGGTTCCCGGCCTGGACCTGGACGTTCAGCTGCTGCTCGAACGACTTGTCGCCGTTGTAGACGACCTTGGCCCCGGTGGCGTCCTCGAAGGGCTTCACCGCGGCTGCGAAGTTGGTGGCCTCCACGTCGACGAAGGCGCCGCCGACGGTGATGGTCTTGCCGCTGAGGTCAACGCTCCCCGTGCTCGCCGCGGGCGATGCCCCGCTGCTCGCCGCGGGCGATGCCCCACTGCTCGCCGCGGGCGATGCCCCACTGCCTGCCGAGGGCGAGCTGCCCCCGCCGCAGGCTGTGGCGGCGAACGCGACCGCAGCGCCCAGCGCGGCCATGCGCCGCACCATGGTTCCCTGCATCGAGATCCTCCTCCAACGTCATCCAACGACGTCGTCCGACCGGTGTTGGTCTTAAGGATGACAACGTTGTCAGCGTCTTATAGCGCGCCCTTGACCTGAAGTCAAGAAGGAATCACAATCCGACGCGTGGATGCGAAGACATCGTTGTCGCGACCCTCATACGCGACCTCCTCGTCCAGGTCGAGGCCGACGATGCGCGACGTTGCCGTGCTCGCTGGCGTCAGCATCAAGACAGTATCGCGTGTCGTCAACCGCGAGCCGGGCGTCTCCCCCGCGCTGGTCTCGAAAGTGCAGCACGCTGCCCGGGAGATCGACTTTCGGCCCGACCTGACCGCCAGCAGCCTTCGTCGCACGGATCGCCAGACGGCCACGATCGGGCTCCTGCTGGAGGACATCGCGAACCCCTTCTCCGCGGCGCTGCATCGCGCCGTGGAGGACGTGGCACGGTCCCGTGGTGTCGTGGCGTTCGCCGGGAGCCTCGACGAGGATGCCGACCGGGAGCGCGAGCTGGCGGCCGCCTTCGCCGCCCGGCGGGTCGACGGGCTGATCGTCGTCCCCGCCGGGCGCGACCACGCCTACCTCGCCAGGGAGCGCGAGGCGGGCATGCCGATGGTGTTCGTCGACCGACCTCCGTCGCACCTCGACGCGGATGCCGTCCTCGCCGACAACCGGATGGGCGCACGGGGAGGTGTCGAGCACCTCCTGCGTGTCGGCCACCGGCGGATTGCCTACCTGGGCGACCTGGTCGCGATCTCCACGGCTCGCGAGCGGCATGCCGGCTACCTGGACGCGATCGCCGCCGCGGGCATCCCGGCAGACCCGTCCATCATTCGCGACGACCTGCACGCGTTGGACGCCGCGGAGTCGGCGACAGCCGAGATCCTCTCGCACCCCGACCCCCCGACCGCGGTCTTCGCCGCCCAGAACCTCGTAACGATCGGGGCGATCCGGGCGATCCGACGGCTTGGTCTGCAGCACCGGGTCGCCCTCGTCGGCTTCGACGACTTCCTCCTGGCGGATCTCCTCGAGCCGCCGGTCACCGTCGTCGCGCAGGAGCCGGCGACGATGGGGCGGCTGGCCGCGGAAACGCTCTTCCGACGCCTCGACGGCGACACTTCGCGGACGACGACGTTGATCGTGGCCACGACGCTCATCGTCCGCGGCAGCGGGGAGATCGCCCCGCCACCCTGACCAGTCACCCACGCGGGTGGCGCCCGGGTCGTCAGGCGCGACGGCGCAGCTCGGCGGCAGCGGGTTCGTCGGCAAGGACGCGGAGCGCGCCGTGGCGGCGCAGGAACGACGCGGGGCAGTCGGGACCCTCGGGCGCCTCGAGGGCGCGGGCGAGGATCGCAGCCTTGCGCTCCCCCGTCACGAGCAGCCAGACCTCGCCCGCCTCCAGCAGGCGGGCGATCCCGAGCGTGATGCCCGCAGTCGGCGGGGGATCGGCCCCGTAGCACTCGACGGCCGCGCGGCGAGTCGATTCGGCGGTGCGGACGACGCGCGTCCGCGCGTCGGCGAACGAGCCGGGCTCGTTGAGCCCCACGTGGCCGTTCATCCCCAGGCCAAGCAGCACGAGGCCGATGCCCCGTGCCGCGACGGCGTCGTGGCGGGCCGCCGCGCGGTCCGGGTCGGGGCCGTCGGCGTCGATGCGGTGGAACGCCGAGGGCGCCTCCGGCAGGCGGTCGAGCAGCTCCCGGCGGAGGCGCACGTCGCACCGGGCGAGATGCCCCGGCGGGAGCCCGAGGAACTCGTCCAGCGCCACGACCTCGATCCCGGCGAACGGCAGCAGGCCCTTCCCGGCGAGATCGACAAGGCGGGCGTAGGCGGGCGACGGCGTGTCGCCGGTCGGCAGGCAGAGACGGAGCCCGGGGGACGCGCGGACGCGCCCCGCGAGGTCGACGGCGACGCGGTCGGCCCACGCCGCCGCCGGGACGATGTCGAGGCGCGGGGTCATCCCCCGGCGACGACGCGATCGACGAAGTCGCCCGACGCCGGGTCCTTGAGGATCAGCTTGTGGCGGCCGTCGGGCAGGATCTCGCGCTTGATGACGACCTGCCCCTCGTGCATCTCCGGCGTCGACGCGATCCGCGCGGTCGTCCCGCCGCGCCATTCCACGAGGTTGACGGGCTCCCAGCGGTTGCTCTTCGCCGAGCGGTAGGCAGTGTCCATGATCGCGTTGACCAGGTAGCCGTCGTAGAGGGTCTCCTGGGGCGGCCGGCCGGCCTCGAGCGCATCGAACATGTCCGTGAACATGTCGACGTAGCCCAGCTCGGAGACCTCGTCGCCCACCGGGAAGAGCCAGCCGCCGGTGGTCTCCGCCTTCTCGGCCACGTACCCGCGCGTGGTGCCGGCCGAGAAGACCTCGAAGCCGGTCCGCAGGAAGTGGTTGAGCCAGACGGTGCCGTGGGTCCCGGCGACCTCGTCGCGCAGGTCCATGCCGCCCCGGAACGTCCAGCTGACCTCGAACTGGCCGATCGCCCCCGACTCGAAGCGGATGAGCGCGATCGCGTTGTCCTCGGCGTCGATCGGGTGGACCAGCGTGTCCGTGTGGCACATCACCTCGACGGGCCGGTTCCCCTTGCCCACGAAGTTGCGGATGATCTCGATGCAGTGGCAGCCAAGGTCGATGATCGCGCCACCGCCGGTCAGCCGCCCGTCCCAGAACCACGCGCTGTGCGGCCCCGGGTGCGTCTCGCGCGACCGGACCCATGTCACGTCGCCGATCGCGCCCTCACGAACGGACTTGATCGCCTTGAGCGACTTCGGCGTGTAGCACAGGTCCTCGAGGTACCCGCCGAAGACGCCCGCGGCCTCGACGGCTTCCAGCATCCGCCGCGCCTCGTCGGCGTTCCGCCCCAGGGGCTTCGTGACGAGGACTGCCTTGCCCGCGGCGGCGACGGCCTTGACCGCCTCCTCGTGGAGGTGGTTCGGCAGGGCGACGACCACGACGTCGGTGTCGGGATGGTTGATGGCGGCCGCCATCTCCGTCGTCGACTCGGGGATGCCCCACCGCTCCCGGAAGGCGGCGCCGCGTTCCTCGGACCGCGAGTAGGCGACGCGGACGCGGTCGCGGCTTCGCTGGCCGTGAAGGGTCATCGTGTAGAAGTCGCCGATGAGGCCGGTGCCGAGCATCGTGATCGCGTGTGCCTTCATCCTGGTTCGACTCCTGTACGGGGTGGCGGCCTCCGGGCGCGCCAGGCGGAGCCCGGACGGCGGGGAGCCGGCGCCGCGTGACGTGAAGGCGGCAATTGTAGAGACAGCGCTCCGGCGCCGGACGGGCCCCCGCGCACCGGCGGGCCCGGCCGCGCCGGCCGGGCTCTGCGGAGGTCTGCGCCAACGGGCGTTACACTCTGGGGCAGTCCCGCGCCGCCGGCGCGGCAGCGCGAGGTACGGATGACCAAGAGATCCAGGCACGAGCGCGCCCAGCGTGCCGTCGAGACCGATCGGGTGCGCCAGATCGAGGCTTCCTGGGCGGCAAGCACGCCGTCCGCGGTCGCCCGCGAGTTCGAGACCGCCGTCCGCGCCGCACAGGCGCGCGGCCCGCTCCCGCCGCGGCAGGACATGGCCCCCGGGACGGCGCCCAATCCGCCCCGACCGGGCCATGAGCCCAAGCCGCCGAAGGGCGCGGAGCGTCCCCGGAGGGGCCGCTAGTGGCGCGCAAGAGAAAGGTCGTCTACCCGGTGAAGCGGACGCCGCCCAAGGCACCCGCCGTTCCGCCGGGTGAGGCCCCCGTGGTTCGCAGCAGCGTGGTCGCCATCGACCTGACCGCCCGTCATGGCCGGGACGGCCTGGCCGTCGGGCAGCGTGTGCGGATCCTCGGGACCGGGCTCTACGCCGGCGAGGTCGCGGTCATCGAGAAGCTCGGCGGGTCGGTCGTCCCGGCTGCGACGGTCCGCACGGAGGCGGGGCGGAGCCGCCAGGTCCGGACGATCGACCTCGAGCCCATGTCGGGCGAGGTCTGACAGGAGCCGCCGCCCGGCCCGCCGGCGCGATCCTTGCGCCCGCTCGGCATCCCCGGGCGCCGTCGGTGCGTCTCGGGTACACTCGCGTCTCACGTGTTCGATGGGCGCGCCGGTCAGCGCCCCGGTTTCCCACGCCGCCGATCCCGAACCATCACCGCGCCCTGACCGGGCCCCGCGTCGTGCGGGAGGGCCCCGTCAGGAGCACCTCGTGTCCTTTGATCACCTCGGGCTCACGCCCGAGCTCCTCCGCGCCGTCGCGGACCAGGGCTACACCGAGCCCACGCCGGTCCAGGCCGCGGCCATCCCGCTCGTCCTGGCAGGCCGCGACCTTCTCGCCGGCGCCCAGACAGGCACGGGGAAGACCGCCGCATTCGTCCTCCCGATCCTGCAGCGCCTCAACGCTTCCGCCCCGCGCCCGGACGACCGCCGCACGGCGCCACGGCGCCAGGTCCGCGCCCTCGTGATCGTGCCCACGCGCGAGCTCGCCCTGCAGGTCGAGGAAAGCGTCAGGACGTACGGCGCGCGGCGCCCGATCCGCTCGGTCGCGATCTACGGCGGAGTCGGTTTCGGCCCCCAGGCGACGGCGCTCCGCAGCGGGGCGCAGATCGTGGTGGCGACGCCCGGCCGGCTGCTCGACCACGTCCGGCAGCACACGATCGATCTCGCCGCTGTCGAGGTCCTGGTCCTCGATGAAGCCGACCGTATGCTCGACATGGGCTTCATCCACGACATCCGGCAGGTGCTGCAGCTCCTGCCGCGCCGGCGCCAGAATCTGCTCTTCTCGGCGACCTTCTCCGACACCATCCGCGAGCTTGCGAGCGGCCTTCTCGACCGGCCTGCGGAGGTCGACGTGGCCCCCCGCAACACCGCCGCCGAGCTGGTCCGGCAGCTGGTCCATCCGGTCGACCGCGAGCGGAAGCGCGAGCTCCTGAGCTCACTCGTCCGGAGCGGGCGCCTGGAGCAGGCGCTCGTCTTCACCCGGACCAAGCACGGCGCCAATCGCCTCTCCGAGCAGCTCTCGCGCGACGGGATCGCGACGGCGGCGATCCACGGCAACAAGGGGCAGGCGCAGCGCGTGCGGGCCCTGGCCGACTTCAAGGCGGGCCGGGTCGCCGTCCTCGTCGCCACGGACATCGCCGCGCGCGGCCTGGACATCGACGCCCTGCCCCACGTCGTCAACTACGAGCTGCCGATGGTCCCCGAGGACTACATCCACCGGATCGGGCGCACGGGTCGCGCGGGCGTCGACGGCGTCGCGATCTCGCTCGTCTGCGTCGACGAGACCCCCCTCCTTCGGGCGATCGAGCGGCTGCTCCGTCGGGCGATCACGGTGGAGGCGGTCGCCGGCTTCGAGCCGGATCGCTCCATCCGTGCCGAGCCGATCCACCTCCGCTCCGCCGAGCACCGCGGCGCGTCGGGGCGACCTCGCGGCGCCGGGTATGGCGCCCCGATCGCCCGCCTGTCGCGACCGCTGAGTGCCGGTCGACCCGACCGCTCGCGGCATGCCGAGCACGCCGCGCGCCCGTCCCCGTCACGCCAGGAAGCCGTCACCCGGCCCGGTGGCCCCAGGGCCGATCACCCGGGCCGGCCAGGGCCGACGCGCGCCCAGCAGGCGAACCGCGGCGTCGACCGCCACCACGAGGTCGACGGCCGCCACCAGCCACGCCCGCGCTTCGCGTCACTGCCGGGGGAGCGATTCGCTCGCCGCGACGAGGAGGCACCCGAGGCGCGGACCAGGGCCTGAGTCCCGCCCGCCGCCGGGAGCCTAGGCGGAACTGGGCGACGCCTGGTCGATCGTGCGCGCGCTCCCGGCCGACGGCCGGATCGTGCTCTCGTGGCCATCGTCCCAGCGAACCCGGTAGCGGATCCCGTACGACGCCTCGACGACCTCGAGGATCACGCCCTCGCGTGCCGCCTGCCCGACCTTCTCCGACTCGATGACGATCCGATCTCCGACCCGCGCGGTCATCCGTTCACCTCCAGGCAGCGGGACTGTCGGGCCCCACGATCGCGGCTCACGGGCGGCAGCGATAGAGACCGAGGTCACGAATCGACCTGCTGCGGACCGGACGGCGATGGACCGGGGTGTCCGCGCCGCTTGCGGCGGCGCGACGATCGGCGGCCGTTTCCGGGCGCTTCGGCCCTCCGCCCACGGCGTGCCGCGCCGGTAGGGTCGGCGTGTCAGGGGTCCGCCCGGTCCCCACGGATCCCGCTTCGAGAAGGACGCGCCCCATGAGAGTCCTCGTCAGCGTTGCCTCCAGGCATGGCGCCAGCTTCGAGATCGCCGAGGAGATCAGCGCGACGCTCGCCGCCGCGGGCTTCGAGACGGCCGTCCTGCCGCCCGATGCCGTGACGAGCCTCGACGGCTATGACGCGGTGATCCTGGGCAGCAGCGTCTACGTTGGTCACTGGATGGATTCGGCGGTCAACCTCGTCGAACGCTTTTCGAAGGAGATCACGACGATCCCGGTCTGGCTCTTCTCGAGCGGGCCGGTCGGTCACGAGCCGAAGCCCGACGACGAGCCGGTCGACGTGGCGGACCTGGTCACGGCGACGGGCGCCCGCGAGCACCGGGTGTTCGCGGGCCAGGTCGACCGCAGCCGGCTCGGGCTGGGCGAGAAGGTGCTCCTGACGGCGGTCCGGGCCCCCGAGGGCGACTTCCGGCCGTGGGACGAGATTCGTACCTGGGCCGGCGAGATCGCGGCCGCCCTGAAGCAGGGATAGCGGAGGCGACGGCGCCGGCCGTCGCCGGCGTTGGCTACCATGCCCGGGTGAGCAGCGAGACCGAGCCCGCCACGATCGGCCCATGGCGGCGTGAGGCGCGCCGGGTTGCCTACGAGAACGCCTGGATCACGGTCTGGCACGACGACGTCGTCCGGCCGGACGGGCGCCCCGGGATCTACGGCGTGGTCCACTTCGCCGGGCTCGCGGTGGGGATCGTGGCGCTCGACGACCAGGATCGCCTCCTGCTGGTGGGTCAGCATCGCTACACGCTCGACACATACTCGTGGGAGATCCCGGAGGGCGGAGTGCCGGCGGACGAGTCGGCGCTCGACGGGGCCCGTCGCGAGCTGCGCGAGGAGACCGGGGTGGTCGCCGCCTCCTGGCGTGAGCTCGGGCGCTTCGCCGTGTCGAACTCGGTGACCGACGAGGCCGGCGTCCTCTACCTCGCGACGGATCTCGCGCAGGAGGAGGCGACGCCCGAGGGAACCGAGGAGATCGCGGTCCGCTGGGTCCCCTTCGAGACGGCCGTGGCCATGACGCTCGACGGCCGGATCACCGATGCGATCGCGATCATCGGGATCCAGCGCGTTGCCCTGGAGCGCCTCCGCAGCGCCGGGACCTGACCGTCGCGGGCGCCCCCACTCGACCGGACGCGTCCCCGCGACCGCGGGCCCATGCCCGAACGTGCAGCCCGGCCGCGAGGAGCACCAGGGCGCCGGACCACACCGGCAAGGTCCGCGCCGCGACGTCGGGCAGCCAGATGTCGGAGACGGAGCCGCGCCGGGCGCCGTGACGCTCGGCAAGCGGCGTCAGGGGGCAGACCCGGTCGTTCGCGACGAAGACGAAGCTCTCGACGGCCACAAGCCCGGCGGCCACGCCCACCAGCCGGTCCCGCCGCCCGGCGATCCCGGAGACCACCAGCCATCCGATTGCGGTCAGCATCACGAGCAGGATCGCGGAGTGGACCGCGCGGATCAGGCTGAGGAGGGGAGACGCCACGGCAGCCCGATGATGGCCCACTCCGACGCTGCGGCGGCGTGCCGTTCGGACGACTGGCGACGGGACCTCCGGCCCTCCCGCGGCGACCGGCGCGGTGGCGATCGTCCCGATCGCGCTGTTCGGACGGACCACGCTGGGCAGCGTGGCCATCGGCCATCGGGTCTACGGGCAGCATCGCGCCCGGGCCAGCCGTCACGCCGGATCGGGTGGCGCCCGCCGCGGACGCGGCGCGCGCAGGCGCCTGGCGGTCGCTCACACCGCGCCGGCCGGCGTCCCGGCGCGGGTGGATCCACGTCGGCTCAGCCGGCGGTCCCGGCGACCTCGACGACCTTTGCCGCGATCCGCTCGAGGAGCGAGGTCCACGATGCCACGAACGCCGCGGCTCCCTTCTGCTGGAGCTCGCGGCCGACGGCCTCGACGTCGACTCCGGCCGCCGCGAAGCGGGCCAGCACCGCGTCGCCCGGGCCTGGATCGGCCGCCAGGAGGTCGCCGACCGACCCGTGGTCGGCGAACGCGAGGAGCGTCTCCTCGGGCATCGTGTTCACGGTGTGCGGTGCCGCCAGGCCGGACACGTAGAGGACATCGCTCGCCGTCGGGTCCTTCGTGCCGGTGCTCGCGAAGAGGAGCCGCTGCGGCCGGGCTCCGGCATTGAACAGGCGCTGCCAGCGGTCCGACGCGAAGAAGCGCCGGTAGTCCGCGTAGGTGCGGGCGCCGATCGCGACACCCAGCTGCATGCGGAGGTCCTCGGGCACCATCGCAGCGACCGCGCCGTCCCAGCGGCTGATGAAGACGGACGCGACCGAGGCGACGTACGCGGGCAGCCCGGCCTCGACCCGGCGCTCGATCCCGCGGGTGTACGCCTCGGCCTGGGCGAGGTACTGCGAGGGAGAGAAGAGGAGCGTCACATTGACCGGCACGCCGGCGGCGATCGAATCCTCGATCGCCGCCAGGCCCTCCGCGGTGCCGGGGATCTTGATGAACAGGTTGGGCCGACCGGCCAGGCCGTGGAGCCGCGCGGCCTCGCGCGCCGTCGCAGCGGCGTCGTAGGCGAGGAGCGGCGAGACCTCCAACGACACGAACCCGTCGACGCCGCCCGTGCGATCGTGGACCCGCCGGAACAGGTCCGCCGCGCGGGTGAGGTCGTCGAGGGCAACCTCGAAGAAGATCTCCTCGCCGCTCGCCCCGCGTGCGGCAGCCGTGCGCACGGCGTCGTCGTAGGCCGCGGTCCCGCCGATCGCCTTGTCGTAGATCGTGGGGTTCGACGTCAGGCCCGTCACCGCCAGGTCGTCGATGTAGTGCTGCAGCCTGCCGCTCGTCAGCAGGTCGCGGGTGATGTTGTCGAGCCAGAGGCTCTGGCCCGCCCGGTGGAGCAGCGCGGTCGGGTTCATCGTCTCTCCGCGTCGTGGGTCGTCGCGGCGGCGGCCGACCCGGTGGTTCAGTTGATGAGCGCCTCGTTGCGGAACGATGCCACGTCCTCGAGCCGGCGCCGGATCGCCCCGAGGAAGCGTGCCCCGAGCTCGCCGTCGACCAGGCGATGGTCGGCCGAGAGCGTGAGCTTCATGATGGACCGCACGGCAAGGCCGTCCCCGACGGCGACCGCCGTGGGGATCGCGCTCGCGACGGCGAGGATGGCGGCCTCGCCGGGGTTGATGATCGCGCTGAACTCCTCGACGCCGAACATGCCGAGGTTGGAGACCGTGAAGCTGCTGCCGGTCATCTCGTCGACCGGGAGCGTGCCCTCGCGCGCCATCGCAGCCAGGGCCACGCCTCGATCGTGAAGCTCGCCGAGCGGCATTCGGTCGGCGTCCCGGATGACCGGCACGACCAGGCCGCCGGGCAGCGCCACGGCGAGCCCGAGGTGGACCCGGCGCCGCGGCCAGACGGAGACGCCGTCGGTGCGCGAGTTGACGTCCGGGAACTCGGCCAGCGTCTGGGCCGTGGCCGCGAGCACGAAGTCCGTGACGCTCAACGTGGTGCCGCCGGCCTTGAGGTCCGCGCGGAGCGCCAGGAGCGCGGTCACGTCCACCGCGACGGTCACCGTGAAGTGCGGCGTGGTCGTCCAGCTGTGGGTCAGCCGATCCGCGATGACCCGGCGCATCCGGCTCAGCGGGCGCGGCTCGTCCTCGCCCTCGACCGGAGGAGCGGCGATCGCCGCAGGCGGCGTCGGACGCTCGCCGGGGCGTGCCGCAACGGCCGGCTGCGCCGGGAGGGGGGCGGCGTCGCGGGTCGCCAGCGCGGTGCGGACGTCGCGCTCCACGATCCGCCCGCCCGGACCGGTGCCCGTGATCGTGCGCGGGTCGATGCCGGAGTCGGCAGCCAGGCGGCTGGCGCGCGGGCTGATGGCCAGCCGAGCGGCGGGGGAGGCGCCCGGGACGACGACGCTCGAGCCGGCCCCCGGCGCGCGCGCTGCGCCCGGCATTGCGGCCGGTCCGGGATCGACGGTCGGCGCGGCGGTTGCCACGGTCGGCGCGACCGACGCGGACGTCACGGGCCCGGGCGCAGCCGCCGGGGCCTCGGGGATCTCCTCGCCCGCCTCGCCCACGTAGGCGCAGATCGCGTTGACCGGGACGACGTCGCCTTCAGCCACCACCTGCTTCAGGAGGAAGCCGTCCTCGAACGACTCGACCTCCATGGCCGACTTGTCGGTCTCGATCTCGAAGAGGATGTCGCCCCGGTGGACGGGGTCGCCCTCCTGCTTGAGCCAGGTCGTGAGGGTGCACTCCTCGGTCATCTGGCCGGGCTTCGGCATGCGGATTGCGTGGACCATGGTGGCGCTCCTCCGTCGTCGCTGCCGGATCAGACGAGGGCCAGGACGGCCCGGACCACGTCGGCTGCGTTCGGCAGGAACGCCCGCTCCAGGCTCTCGGCCTGCGGGGAGATCCCGTCTGCGGCGCCGACCCGGCCGACCGGACCGTCGAGGTAATCGAACGCTTCCAGCTGGATCCGGGCGACGATCTCGTTGACGAAGCTGCCGACGAGGACCGTCTGGCTGGCGACCACGCAGCGCCCGGTCCGGCGGACCGAGTCGAGCACGGTCTCCATGTCGAGGGGGACGAGGCTCCGCAGGTCGATCACCTCCGCGCTGATGGCGTGCTCCGCGGCCAGGGTCTCGGCCGCCGCCAGGAGGTCGAGGACCGCGGGGCCCCAGCCGACGAGCGTTGCGTCGGTACCCTCGCGCGCAACGCGGGCCTGGCCGATCGGGACGAGGTGCTCGCCCTCCGGGACGACCCCCTTCGTGGGGTAGAGGCTCTGGCTCTCCACGAACAGCACCGGGTTGTTGGTCCGGATCGCGGAGGTGAGGAGGCCCTTCGCATCGGCCGCCGTCGCCGGGTAGAGGACGTACAGGCCGGGGATGTGGGTGAAGACGCTCTCGAGCGACTGGCTGTGCTGGCCGCCGTAGCCCTTGCCGGCGCCCACGGAGGCGCGAATGACGAGGGGCACCTCCACCTGGGCGCCGCTCATGTAGTGCCACTTGGCCGCCTGGTTGGCGATCTGGTCCGAGGACATGAGGGCGAAGTCCATGTACATCAGCTCCACGACCGGCCGGAGGCCGACGATCGCAGCGCCGACCGCCGTCCCGCAGATGCAGGCCTCGCTGATCGGGGTGTTGAAGACGCGCTCCCGCCCGAATGCCTCGAGCAGCCCCTTGGTCAGCTTGAAGGCGCCGCCGTAGTCGGCCACGTCCTCTCCGTAGAAGATGACCCGCCCGTCGCGCGACATCTCCCCGGTGAGCGCCTCGCGCAGGGCGTCCTTGTAGCTGATGGCGCCCGTGGCATCCCGTTTCGCGACGGGCGGCTCGGCGTACGTCGCGACCTCGCGGGCGCTCGCGGGCACGTCGTCGGCGGCGGTGTCGGTGTAGAGGAACCGCAGGACGTCCGCCGGCTCGGGGTCCGTGGCCACCGATGCGCGGATCGCCGCGCGGGCGTTCCGGTCGCGGACGCGGGCCTCGACGGCGGCGATTCCGGCCTCGTCCGCGATCCCGGCCCCGAGGAGCTGCTGGCGCAGGAGCTCGATCGGGTCGACGGCGCGCCAGGCAGCCTCCTCCTCGCGCGTCCGGTACTCGTTGCGGGGATCGGACAGGGAGTGCCCGTAGTAGCGGTAGGTCGAGGCCTCGATGAGGACGGGCCCCTCGCCGGCCCGGCACAGAGCAGCCGCCCTGCGGACGGCGTCGCGCACCGCGAGGACGTCCATGCCGTTGACGACCTCGGCGTGCATGTTGTCCTCAGCGAAGCCGGCCGCCCGGCGTGCGAGGTGACGCACGCCCATGACCTCCTCGTCGGTCCGATGGGTCATCCCGTAGTGGTTGTTCTGGATGAGGTAGATGATCGGCAGCCCGTGCGCCCGGTCGCCGGCGAGGTGGTTGGTCCACTGGTCCTGCGCGGCCCAGTTGAGCGACTCCAGGACCACCCCGTTGGCGTACGCCCCGTCGCCCGCGAAGCAGCAGACGACGCCGTCACGCTGCTCGTAGCGGATCGCCATCGCCGCGCCCGTCGCGATCGGCACGCTGCCCCCGACGATCGCGTTGGCCCCGAGGTTGCCGGTCGAGAAGTCCCCGATGTGCATTCCGCCGCCGCGACCGTGGCTGTAGCCCTCCTCCTTGCCGAAGAGCTCCGCGATCACCCGGTAGAGGTGCTCCTCGAGCGCCGCCTCCAGGATCTCCTCCCGGGTCTCGGCGCTGGAGCCGGGGACCCGAGCCCGGAGCTGCTCGGCGGTCATGGCCCGGATGGCGGCGAACCCCTTGGCGACGGCGTCGCCATGGCCGCGGTGCGAGCTGGTGACGTTGTCGGCGGGCCGCAGGGCCGACGACGCGCCGACGGCGGTGCCCTCCTGGCCGATGGAGACGTGGGTCGGGCCCCGATAGTCGTAGCCGGGGAGGGGGTCGTAGCCGCCCGAGCGGAGGCGGACGATCATCTCCTCCAGCTCGCGGATCGCCAGCATGTCGTCCAGCAGGTCCAGCGCGTCGGCGCCGGTCAGCCCGCCGCCGGCGATCTCGGAGGCCAGGTCGCCCGTGTAGGCGAAGCCGGTGATGCTCCCGCAGGACTCCTCGAACGGGGCAAAGTCGGGGCGGGTGTCGCTGCGGTAGGTCGGCTCTGCGGCCATGCTGGTCCTCCAGGTGCTCATCGTCGTCCCGGCCGCGCGTGCGGACGGGGGTTCGGGTCGTGGTTCATGCCGTGATGACGCGCACGCCGCGTCGCGCGAGTGTCCGGGCGGTCCGGTCGTCGATGCCCACGTCGGTCACCAGGACGTCCAGGTCCTCGAGGCGGCCGGCGCGGGCGAACGAGCGGGTGCCGACCTTGGTGCTGTCGGAAAGCAGGATCACCTCGCGAGCCCGGGACAGCACCAGCTGCTTCGTGTAGGCCTCGGACGGGTCGGTCGTCGTGAGCCCGTCGTCGAGCGACAGCGCGAAGGTGCCCATGAACGCGCGATCGACGTGCAGCTCGTCCAGCAGGAGCCGGGTCAGCGGCCCGACGAGAGCCCGGCTGGTGGCACGTAGCTCGCCCCCGATCATGATCAGGCGAGGCCCGCGTCCGACGAGCTCGGTCGCGACGGGCAGGCTGTTTGTCACGACCGTCAGGCGGTTCCAGCCATGGAGCAGGCGGGCGAGGGCGAGAACGCTGCTTCCGCTGTCGAGGTAGACGGTGTCGTCGGGCCCGACGAGCTCCAGCGCGCGCGCCGCGATCCGCTGCTTCTCGGTCGCCGCGGACGCGGCCTTCACGTCGAAGTGGGGCTCGTCGAGGCGCTGGTCGATCGCCACGGCGCCGCCGTGCACCCGGCGCAGCCGACCGGCCGCGGCGAGGGCGTTGAGGTCGCGCCGGACCGTCGCCTGCGAGACGCCGAGCGCCGTGCTCAGCTCGTCGAGGCGCGCGCCTCCCCGCGATTCGACCATCAGGCTGAGGCGCTGGCGGCGGCGTGCGGCCAGGTCGTGCCCAGGCGGTCCCTCGTCGTCAACGTGCAACATGTTCCACGACATGAGCACATTCTATCATGATTGGTCGCAACCGAGCGTCACCGATCGGGGCCGGCCGGTCGGCGCACGGCGGGCGGGGAGCGCCGCGCCACGAGCGTTCCGGCGGCGTGCTCCGTCGCGCTAGACTTACGCGTGCCACGGTCCAGAGGAGCCACGATGTCCGACGACAGCGCCATCTCGCGCAGCGTGCTCGCAGAGCAGGTCAAGGATCGCCTGCTTCAGGACATCCTCGCGGGCCGCTACCCACCCCACTCGCGGATCGTCGAGACGCGGGTCGCGCGCGAGCTGGGCACGAGCCAGGCGCCGGTCCGCGAGGCGCTGCGTGGTCTCGAGGCGCTCGGCGTCGTCGACATCCTGCCGTTCCGTGGAGCGCGGGTCCGGCGACCGACCGCCGGCGAGCTCCTCGAGGCGTACGCCGTCCGAGCCGAGCTCGAGGCGCTCGGGGCAAACCTCGGCGTCCCCCTCATGACCGACGCGGACCTGGCCGAGCTGGAGGTCCTGCACGAGACGATTCAACGGGCGGCCGGCGAGGGCGACCGGCACGAGGTCGCCGTCGCCGACGCGGCGTTCCATGCCCGGCTGCTGCACATGGCCGGAAACGCGACGCTGGAGCGCGTCTGGCGCTCGCTGGAACCCTTCTCCCGGACGTATATCACGCTGGTCGCCCCGGGCGCGGACGCCCATTGGACGGCGGACCTCCATCCGCAGGTCATCGCCGCGCTGCGCACGCGCGACCCGGAGGCCGTCGCCGCCGCCCTCCGGCGCCACTTCGACCTGGCGAGCGCCCACCTCGCGGACGGCTGGCAGGATCCGGCGCCCGAGGTGCCCCTGGTCGCATCGGGGACCCCGCCACCCGCGCACTGACGCGCGCCCCAACGCGCCCGGGACCGCGCCGAGCACCTGGGAACGCGCCGCGCGCCCCGACGTCGTCGGCGGTCAGGCGGGCCGAAGGATTGCGCGCACCTGCTCGGCGACGCGTGTCGCCGACAGGCCGTAGATGTCGAGGAGCGCGTCGTTCGGGCCCGACTCCGGGTAGACGTCGCGCAGGCCGATCCGGTTCACGGGCATCGGGCGATGCTCGGAGAGCGTCTCGGCAACGGCGCCGCCGAGGCCCCCGAGGATGGTGTGCTCCTCGACGGTGATGACCCGGCGAGTCCGCTCCGCCGCCGCGACGATCCCCTCGACGTCGAGGGGCTTGAGCGTCGCGACGTGGACCACGTGGGCCTCGATGCCGTCGGCCGCCAGGAGGTCCGCGGCATCGACCGTGCGAGGCGTCTGGGCGCCCGTGCTGAACAGCGTCACGTCGCGGCCTTCGCGGACGACCACGGCCTTGCCGCAGGCGAACCGATGCCCGTCGTCGAAGAGCCGCTGGGTCGCGTCGCGCACGAGCCGCACGTAGCAGGGACCCTGGTACGCCGCCGCCCAGCGCAGCACCTGGGCGGCCTCGACGTCGTCCGCCGGCGCCACCACGACCATCCCCGGCATCGCCCGCATGATCGTCATGTCGTCGACGATGATGTGGCTCATCCCGGTCTGGCCCGTGAACAGGCCGGCGTAGCCCGGCGTGATCTTCACGTTGGCCCCGGTCTGGGCGATGAGGACCCGGATCTGGTCGAGTGGACGCACGACCGCGAATGACACGAACGTGCTGATGAACGGGATCAGGCCCATCGTGGCCAGGCCCGCCGCGACGCCCAGCATGTTCTGCTCGGCGATCCCCATCTGGAGGAAGCGGTCGGGGTGGGCCTTCTCGAAGATGTCGGCCCGCGTCGATGTCCCCACGTCGCCATCCAGCATGACGACCCGCGGATCGTCGTTCGCGATCTCGGCGACGGTCTCGCCGAAGATCTCGCGCATGGGCCGGCCCATCGGCAGCGTCATCGCGGCTCTCCCGTCGTCGCCGGCAGTGGCTCACCAAGGTCGGCCATGGCCTGGGCGAACTCCTCCGGCGTGATCGTCCGAGTGTGCCAGTAGTAGCGACCCTCCATGAAGGAGACGCCCTTGCCCTTGATCGTCGTGGCGATCACGGCGACGGGGCGGCCGTCGCCCCGGGCGGCGAGGTCGAGCACCCGGAGGATGTCCGCCATGTCGTGGCCGTCCGTCTCCAGCACCCGCCATCCGAAGGCCTTCCACTTGGCGACGAGCTCGCCGGGGACCTGGGGCGGGATTCGCCCGTCCGGTCCGTCGCCCGGCCAGCCGTACTGCTGGAGCCGGTTGTGGTCGACGATCACGACGAGATTGTCGAGCGAGTAGCGGGGCGCGGCCATCGCCGCCTCCCAGACCTCGCCCTCCTGGCACTCGCCGTCGCCGAGCATCACGTAGGCCCGGAGGTCGCGCCCCGTCAGGCGGGCGCCGAGGGCCATGCCCATCCCGGCGGAGATGCCCATCCCCAGGGAGCCGCTCGACATGTCGAGCCCCGGGAGGCGGGTCATGTCGGGGTGGCCCTGGAGGCGCGAGTGGGCGGCGTCGAAGGTCGCCAGCTCGTCCACGGAGAAGTATCCGCGCAGGGCCATCGTGGCGTAGAGGCCGATGGACGAGTGCCCCTTCGACAGGATGAAGCGGTCGCGGTCGGGCCAGGAGGGCTCGTCGGGGCGGATCCGCATGACCTGGAAGTAGAGCGCTGCGAGCATGTCGGCGGCGGAGAGGGGACCTCCGAGGTGGCCGGCGCGGGCGTGGTAGACGGCCTTGATGACCTCGACGCGGATCCTCCGGGCGACCTCGGTGAGGCGCTCGATCCCCGCGGCGTCGGCGACGAGCGCCCCGGCACCGTCGTGAGCGGCGGCAACCGGCAGCTCGCTCACGACGCGGCCTTCTTCTCGTACGAGCCCGGGACCACCGGCGGGGAGAAGAAGCAGACGAGCTCGAGCGGCTCCGGCCCGTCGGACTCGGTCGCGTGAAGCGTCCCGACGGGGACCCAGACGGTCACGCCCGCCTCGATCTCGGCGGCCCCGTCCGGCGTCACGATCCGGCCGCGCCCGGCAGCGCAGTAGATCGTCTCCTCCTGGGAGTCGTGCACGTGACCGGCCGGCTTCGAGCCCGGAGGGAAGATGGAGACGCCCATCGAGACCCGTTCCGTCGGGGTGTTCTGGGGTCCGATGTAGGTGAACCAGCTACGCCCGGGGAGCGGGAAGAGCTCCGCCTCGCCTCGCGTGACTCGCTTGATCATCCCATCACCTCGCTGGTCCGCGGACGCCGGGGGCGCGCCGGGAGTCCCGGCTCGGCGAGAACAATCGATTATCGATAGTAGGCCGGATCTCGGCGGACGTCAAGCCCGCCAGGGGCCGCTGTGAACGCCGGGGTGCCGCCGGCTGCAGCCGTCGCCATCTCAGGCGGCCGGCGGCGACCCGTGCCCGCAGGCTGGCCGGCGTGCTCACGCGAACCTCCGCGGATGAACGAAGAGGCCCCGCTGCTGGCCTGCGGTTGCCGGCTGCGGGGCCCAGGGGAGCGGCGGAGCCTAGCTGTTGCCCGGGAAGACCAGGCTCAGGGCGCCGCGACGACCGGGCTCCGGCCAGCGCTCGGTCACCATCTTCTGCTGGGTGAAGAAGCGGATGCCGTCCTCACCGCGCATGGCGAGATCGCCGAGGGCCGACTCCTTCGCGCCGCCGAAGGACATGTAGCCGGCGGGCACGGGGATCGGGACGTTGACCCCGATCATCGGGACGTCGACCTCGAGCTTGAAGCGCCGGGCGGCGCCACCGTCGGTCGTGAAGATCGCGGTGCCGTTGGCATACTTGTGGTCGTTGATGAGCTTGAGCGCCTCGTCGTACGTCTGCGCGTGGACGATGCCGAGGACGGGACCGAAGATCTCCTCCTGGTAGATCCGCATGTCCGGGGTGACGTGGTCGAAGAGCGTCACGCCCAGGAAGAAGCCGTCCGGGTTCTCGGGGTGGTGGTACGGCCGGCCGTCGACGACGAGCTCGGCGCCCTCCGCCTCGCCCGTGTCGATCCAGCGGATCACGGACTCGCGGTGCTCGGTCGAGTAGATCGGGCCCATGTCGACACCCGGCTCCATGCCGGGACCGACCTTGAGGTTGGCCATCCGCTCCAGCATCAGCGGACGCAGCCTGTCGGCCGTGTCACCGACCGCGATGACCAGGGTCTGGGCCATGCAGCGCTCGCCCGCCGAGCCGTAGCCGGAGGCGACGGCCGCGTCCGCGGTCAGCTCCATGTCGGCATCCGGCAGGACGATCATGGCGTTCTTCGCCGACGTGTAGGCGCCGACGCGCTTGCCCAGCCTCGTGCCGGTCTCGTAGACGTAGCGCCCGACCGCGGTGGAGCCCACGAACTGGATCGCCGCCACGTCGGGGTGCTCGACGATCGCGGTCACGGCCTCGCGGCCGCCATAGACGACGTTGAAGACGCCGTCCGGACCGCCGGCCTCGGTCCACAGCTCGGCCTGGAGCTGGGTCGCGCCGGGGGTGTGGGAGGACGGCTTGAGGACCAGGGTGTTGCCGCACATGAGCGCGATCGGGTAGATCCACATCGGGACCATCACCGGGAAGTTGAACGGCGTGATCGCCGCGGTGACGCCGACGGGCCCGCGCAGGGTGAAGGCGTCCACCTTGGTCGAGACGTTCGGCGTGTTCAGGCCGGCGAGGTGGACCGGCAGCCCGCACGCGAACTCGACGGTCTCCAGGCCGCGCATGACCTCCGCCAGCGCGTCCGGGTAGGTCTTGCCGTGGTCGCGGGTGATGAGCGAGGCCAGCTCCTCCCGATGCCGGTAGAGCAGCTCGCGAAAGGCGAAGAAGATCTGGCTGCGGCTGATGAGGGGCGTGTCCCGCCACGCCGGGAAGGCGGCCTTTGCCGAGGCGACGGCGCGGGCCACCTCGTCGGCCCCTCCGCGCGGCACCCGGGCGATGACCTGGCCGGTGGCCGGGTTGAAGACCGGCCCGGTCTGCTCGGGCAGGACCTCCACGGGGCGACCGTCGATCCAGTGGGACAGGATGGGCAGCGTCGCGGGCTGCACGACTTCGGTGGTCACGACTGGCGCCTCCTTCAGGCTGCTCTGCGGGCGGGTGAGATCAGCTGGGCCGGACATCCGGGTCGGGGAGGACCAGGTCCCGGATCGCGCCCTGGAGATCGTGGTAGGACTTCACGAAGGTACGCAGCGTTCGCGCGCTGGCTCCGTAGGACTCGAACTCGGCGGGCGTCATCCCGTCCGGATCATAGGCCCGCCGGAAGTCCGGGATGCGGTCGTACAGGTCTGAGACAAGTCCCGGGTCGACGGGGACGTCCATCCGGGGCGCCGGTGCGATGCCGCTCTTGTTGAAGCGGACCTGCCACGGATAGGGGAGCGTCATGCTCACGTCGCCTCCGACGAGCTCCGTCCAGTGGAGACGGTGGCGGTAGGCGGCAGCCAGCAGCCGGGAGTGATACCCGCGCTCCAGGAAGATCGTGTAGGCCCGCTTGAAGGCGGCGACCCCGGCCCAGTTCGGGGCGTCCGGGTGGACCGCAAGGTCGTCACGCTCCACGACGACCTTCATCCAGTCGTCGAGGCGGCCGATCATGATCGTCACGATCGGCGACATCGCGGAGACGTCCTCGCCGGCGGCCACGCGCCGCGCCAGCCCACGCTCGACGGCATCGGCGGCAGCCAGCGCCTGGGGAACCGTGAAGCTCACGGTCGCATTGATGCTGACGCCCCGGGCAGTCGCCTCCTCCATGGCCGCGACGCCCGCGGCCGTGGTCGGGAACTTGACCTGCATGTTCGGGGCAAGTCCCGCGAAGCGGACTGCCTGCTCGACCATCCGGATCGGGTCGCGATGGTTGGCCGGGTTGGTCTGGAGCGACAGGCGACCGCGTCGACCGCGGCCCTGCTCGAAGACGGGTTGAAGGATGCCCGCCCCGCGCACGGCCATCTCCTCGACGATCGCCCAGGTCAGCTCCACCTCGCTCCAGGTGGGGTTCGCGGCGGCGAGCTCGTGGACGCGCGGCGCCCAGTGCGCCTTCTCCTTCTTCAGGACGTCGACCACGATGCTCGGGTTCGAGGTCGCACCCGTCGCCCCGCGCTCCACGGCATACGCCAGCTCATCGACGGCACAGGAATCGTTCCAGTACTGGGTCGGCGTCTCCTGCGTCATCCTCAGGAGCGGGCTGTCGAGCGCGGTCGTCACCATGGAGTCACCTCAGCGCGTGGGAGCCGGCAGGCCCGGACCGCGACGGCGGCCACACGGGCCGGGAAGCACGGGCCGGCATGGGATCGACCCCCCGGAGACGGCCAGCGTCGCGCCTTGGCTTGCGTCGATGCACCGCGTCTGCCTGGCCATCGCCTCCTCGTCGGGATTCGCCGTTCGCTCTTCCTATAATCGATGATCGATGCTTCGAACGCAAGGGGACAACCGGCACGGCGACCGCGTCCAGGTGGACCGGTCTGCGACGACTCCGCAGGGACCTGGTCTGCCCCGGGCCAGCATGCTCCGGCACGCTTGGGACTTGACGCAGACCCCCTTGCGTTCCTATCTTTATCGGTAATCGATTATCGAACGTCTGCCAGATCGCCGTTCGACAGCCCTGGCGCGCAACGTGTCCCAGTCGTCGGCCGGGTGGACTCGCAGGAGGTCGTGCCAATGGCGTACGTCGTGCTCCTGGGCACCCTCGATACCAAGGGTGCGGAGTACGAGTTCCTGCGCACCCGGATTCGCGGGCTCGGCTGCGACGTGATCCTCGTCGATGCAGGCGTCCTGAGCGATCGTTCGGCCGGGGACGTCACCGCCGACGAGGTGGCGGCCGCGGCGGGGGAGAGCCGAGCCGCGCTCGCCGCGGCCCGCGATCGCGGGCCGGCCGTCCAGGCGATGGCGCGCGGCGCGACCGCGATCGTCGAGCGGCTTCGGGCGGACGGGAGGCTCGACGGCATCCTCGGCGTCGGCGGGTCCGGCGGCTCGTCCATCCTGGCCGCGGCGATGCAGGCCCTGCCGATCGGGGTCCCGAAGCTGATGGTCTCCACCATGGCGTCGGGCGATACCCGGCCGTACGTCGGCACGTCCGACATCGCGATGCTGTACTCGGTGGTGGACGCCGCCGGGATCAACGGCGTGTCAGAGCGGATCCTCGTGAACGCCGCCGCGGCGATTGCGGGGATGGCCCGGGCGGCCGCCGACTTCGTCCCGACGACCGGATCCAGGCCCCTGATCGGGGCCACGATGTTCGGCGTGACCACCCCCTGCGTCACGGCGGCGCGCGCGTGGCTGGAGGAGCACGGCTACGAGGTGCTCGTCTTCCACGCCACGGGGACCGGCGGCCGCGCGATGGAGGCCCTGATGAAGGCGGGCTTCATCACCGGATCCCTCGACGTCACGACGACGGAGCTCGCCGACGAGCTCATCGGAGGTGTCCTCTCGGCGGGCCCCGAGCGGCTCGAGATGGCGGGCGACCTGGGCATCCCCCAGGTCGTCTCCCTCGGCGCCCTCGACATGTGCAACTTCGGGCCGAAGGACACGGTCCCCCCGTCGTTCGCCGGCCGCAACCTCTACGTGCACAACGCCACGGTCACCCTCATGCGAACGACCCGGGCGGAGTGCGCCGAGCTGGGCCGCATCATGGCCGGGAAGCTCAACCGCGCCACAGGCCCTCTCAGCGTCTTCATCCCGCTCGGGGGCGTCTCGTTGATCGACCTCCCGGGCGCTCCGTTCCACGACCCGGCCGCCGACGCGGCCCTGTTTCGCGAGCTGAAGGCCGGGCTCCGGCCCGACATCGAGGTGGTGGAGATGACCTGCGACATCAACGACCCCGCCTTCGCGACGGCCATGGCCGAGCGGCTCGACGCCCACTACCGGGCCTGGTCTGCGGCGCGGGCCTCGAGCGCGGGAGGGATCGCATGAACCGGCAGGAGACGCTCGCGCGCCTGCGCCGAACCCTCGAGGCGGGAGGCGTGATCGTCGGCGCCGGGGCTGGAACCGGCCTGTCCGCCGCGTGCGCGGAGGCCGGCGGCGCCGACCTCATCATCATCTACAACTCGGGGCGCTACCGGATGGCCGGTCGTGGCTCGCTGGCGGGCTGCATGCCGTACGGCGACGCCAACGCGATCGTCATGGAGATGGCCGGCGAGGTTCTCCCGGTCGTCAAGGCGACGCCGGTCATGGCCGGCGTGTGCGGCACGGATCCCTTCCGCCTGATGCCGGTCTTCCTCGAGGAGGTCAAGCGGGTCGGCTTCTCGGGAGTCCAGAACTTCCCGACGGTCGGCCTCATCGACGGCAGGTTCCGGCAGAACCTCGAGGAGACGGGGATGGGCTACGGGCTCGAGGTCGACATGATCCGGGCGGCGCACGAGGCCGACCTCTTCACCACGCCGTACGTCTTCGACGAGGGGCAGTCGCGGGCCATGGCCGAGGCCGGGGCCGACGTCGTCGTCGCGCACATGGGCCTGACGACGAAGGGCGCCATCGGCGCGACCACCGCGTTCACCCTCGATGAGTCGGCCGCGAGGATCCAGGCGATCCACGACGCTGCCGTCGCCGTCAATCCCGGGATCATCGTCCTGTGTCATGGGGGTCCCATCGCCGAGCCCGACGACACCCAGTACATCCTCGACCACACCTCGGGTGTGGCCGGCTTCTTCGGCGCGTCCAGCATGGAACGGCTCCCGACGGAGGTGGCGATCACGGAGAACATGCGGCGCTTCAAGCGGATCTCCCGCACCGCGGCTGCGGCGCGCTAGGAATCCGTCGCGACGGCGACGGCGGCAGGTACAGGAGGTAGCAACGGTGCCCCTCAAGGAAGAGGTCCTCGGCGAGTTTCTGGGGGACGAGAAGTTCCCGGTGACGTGGCAGTCGGAGACCGAGAAGCTGCTGTTCTGGGTCTACGACGACCTGCACTGCCCCCATCCGCTCAGCCCGATGTACTTCGACATCGGCGGCTGGTGGTTGAGCTGCGACCACATGTTCCGGCGCTTCGGCACGCCGTTCGCCTCCGACTGGATCGCCAAGGAGGTCAACGGCTACCTGTACACGACGGCCGTGCCGGCGGAGGCCGGCGTGAACGTCGACGCCATGGAGTACGGCGCCAAGTACGCGGCGCGCACCCCGCTCGACCCTGAGTACGCCGGCAAGATCGGGACGTACCTCGGCGCGGTCCTGCCCACGTACGGCCTCGAGTTCGTGGACTGGTGGCGCGACCGTCTCGTCCCCGAGATGGACCGCAACTTCGCCTACCTCGAGGGGATGCTCGACAAGGAGGACAAGCTCAGCCTGATGGAGCTTGCCTGCCTCCTGGAGGACGCGATCGACGTCCACGATCGCCACTGGAAGATCCACTGGATGCTCAACTTCGCCCAGCTGTCCGCAACCCTCAACCTGCGGGCGGTCATGGAGAAGACGCACGGCAAGATCAACGAGCAGCTCCTGGGCCGTCTCCAGAACTCGGCGAAGGACCGCAACTGGGACTCGATCGAGGCCCTCTGGAAGATGAAGGAGGAGGCGAAGGCCGATCCGGACCTGGCCGCCATCTTCAGGGCCGATACGGCGTCCGAGATCATCGTCGACCTCAAGGCCAGCGAGCGCGGCCGGCGCTTCATCGACGAGCGGGTCGTGCCGTACCAGAAGGAATACGGCTGGCACGCGGTCTGGAGCCACGAGTTCATCTTCCCGACCGTCCGCGAGCAGATGGAGCCGGTCATCGAGCTGGTGCGGGGCTACATCGAGACCAACTACGACTACCCGACGACGATCTCCGTCCTGGCGGCCGACATCGCCGCCGCGGCGAAGGAGATCCTCGAGGGCCTCGACGGTGAGGCGCTCGACGAGATGCGCGCCGCCAACGAGATCAACCTGCGGATGGCGCCGCTGACGCCCGATCACCACTTCTACATCGACCAGGGCGCCAACGCCCACGTCCGGCTGGTGCTGATCGCGATCGGCAAGAAGCTCGTCGCGGCGGGCGCCCTCGACGCCCCCGACGATGTCGTCTTCTTCAAGTACAACGAGCTGCGCGTCTTCATGGGCAACCCGGCCGGCATGGACGGGCGCGCCCTCGTCGCCGAGCGCAAGGCCGAGCGCGCAAAGGCGTACACCTTCCGGCCCAAGGAGTGGATCGGAACGGCGACCGCCACGCAGCTCGCATTCCCGTACCTGAACCTGTGGGGCTTCCCCGAGAAGTTCTACCGCAAGGAGTCCGCCATCGCCGGCCAGATCGCGGGGATCGGGGCGTCGCCGGGCGTGGTGGAAGGCATCGCGCGCGTCGTCCTCCGCGAGGACCAGTTCGACGATGTCCGTGCGGGCGACGTCCTCGTGTGCCAGATGACGAACCCGGCCTGGGTCGTCCTCTTCACCAAGATCGTGGGCCTGGTGACCGATGCCGGCGGCACCGTCTCGCACCCGGCCGTCCTCTCGCGCGAGTTCGGGATCCCGGCCGTCGTCGGGACGTCGGTGGCCACCGAGCAGATCAAGAACGGCGACCGGATCCGCATCGACGGGACCACCGGCCTCGTCGAGATCCTGGCCACGGCGCCGGCGCCTGTCGCCGTCGGGTTCAAGGACTGACCAGCAGGCCATGACGACCGATGCCGCGATCTCGCGCAGCGTCCTGAGCGACCAGGTCAAGGACCGCCTGCTCCAGGCGATCCTCGACGGGCGCTACCCGCCGGGTGCCCGGATCGTCGAGACCCGGGTTGCCCGGGAGCTCGGCACGAGCCAGGCTCCCGTGCGGGAGGCGCTGCGCGACCTCGAGGCCCTCGGCGTCGTGGAGACGACCGCCTTCCGTGGAGCTCGCGTCCGCCGCCCGTCGGCGGCCGAGCTCCTGGAGGCGTTCGCCATCCGCGCGGAGCTGGAGTCTCTCGGCGCCCGCCTGGCGATCCCGCGCATGACCGACGAGGACCTCGACGACCTCGCCGGCTACGTCCGGGAGATGCAGCGGGCGGCCGACGTCGACGACACCCACGCGGAGGCGGCCGCCGACGCGGCCTTCCACGGCCGCATCGTCGAGCTCGCCGGGAACGCCACCCTGGAGCGGGTCTGGCGCACCCTGGAGCCGTTCTCGCGGACCTACATCACGATCGTCGCCCCGGGCGCCGACCGGCGCCGCATCGCCGACGAGCATTCCCCCGTCCTCGACGCCCTGCGCCGGCGTGATCCGGCGCTCGCAGTCGAGGTCCTGCACCAGCATTTCGCCCGGGCGGCGGCGATGCTCGGCACCCACTGGGAGGGCGGCGGACCCGCCGCCGTCGGGGCCGGCCCGGACACCGACTCCGCGCTCCCGTCCGCCCCGCTGCGCCAGGCTCCGTCGCGCGCGCCCCGGCGCCCGCCGACGCTCGTCGAGCCGACCGCCTGACGCACCCGCCAGACCCGCGAAAGGACACCATGAACGACCAGCTGCAACTGTCGGAGGAGATGTCGGCCGGGACGGCCCGCCTGCGGGTGGACGTCTACGGCGGCGAGCCGCGCGAGCACGTCCTCGACGATCTGAACTTCCTCAACTACCGGCTCGCCGACGTCCGCATCTCGCCCGCGGTGACGCTGGAGCAGCCGGACATCGTGTGGCGCCAGGATGGCGAGAAGGCCATCTCGTACGACGGCAGGACGATGCTGTTCACCGGGCCCTGGCCGGCCGGCCCGATCCAGAAGGTCGTCGTCACGATGCTGGCCCTGCGCATGGAGGCCGTTGGCCTGCACCCGTTCCATGCAGCCGCAGTCCGCTACCGGGGCCAGACGATCGTCTTCCTCGGTGGCGAATCGAACCACGGCAAGAGCATGGGCCTGATCGAGGCCGGTCGCCGCGGCGGCCTGCAGGTCGCGTCCGAGACGTCGGTGATCGACGAGAACGGGTTCGTGGTCCGCGGCTCGGAGCAGCTCTTCCTCCTGAAGCGCACCGAGGGCACCGAGCGGGCCGACAAGGCCGCCCCGAACAAGGGCGTCGAGAAGTTCTGGGGCGAGCTGCCGTCCTGGGGCTTCTACACCGAGCCGACCAACGTCGACCTCGTGATCGTGCCCGCGATCGACGGCAACTTCGATCCCAGCACGGGGGCGATGATCCCGTTCGAGCGCCAGTTCCAGACGCTGCATTCGCTGCAGAACTACTTCCTCACGAACGAGCTCCTCGCGCCGGGCTGGCCGATGCCCATCGTGGACACCGATCCCTTGCGCCGGGCGCGCGCGGCCTTCGTCGAACGCTTCTGCGAGCGACCGTTCTACTTCATCCGGGCGGCGACCCCCACGGTCCTCCTGGACGAGGTCGACGGGATCCTGTAGGGAGAGGGGGCGACGGGCCGATGCACACCTTTGCCTTCGCGCGGCCGGAGACGCTCGCCGAGGCCGTCGCCCTGCTCGGAAGGCACGGTCCCGAGGCGCGCGTCCTCGCCGGGGGCACCGATCTCATCATCCGGCTGCGCGACGGCTCCCTCCGGCCGGCCGTCGTGGTCGACGTCAAGCGGATCGCAGAGCTCCGGCCGGCGATCCGCGAGGAGGGCGGTCGGGTCGCGATCAGCGCCTCGACCGTGATGACCGACGTCGCGGCCGATCCGATCGTGGCCCGCCACTTCGGCGCGCTCGCGGAGGCTGCCGCGGTCGTCGGGTCCGTCCAGATCCGGAACCGGGCGACGCTGGCGGGCAACGTCTGCAATGCGTCCCCGGCCGCGGACACCGCCCCGTCGCTCCTCGTCTATGGCGCGGAGGTCGTGGCCGTCGGGCCGGGCGGGCCGAGGCGGATCCCGATCGACGACTTCTTCGTCCGCTCCGGCGTCACCACCCTGGTCCGCGGCGAGCTGGTCAGCGCGATCGAGCTGCCGCTGCCCGCGCGGCGCGTCGGGGCGGCCCACGTCCGGCGCAGCCGCCGCCGCGGTCACGACCTCGCCTCGGTCACCCTGGCCGTCGCCGTGGACGAGGTCGGCGTCACGCGCCTCGCCTACGGCAGCGTGGGACCGCGTCCCGTCATGGCCGTCGACGAGAGCGGGGTCCTGGCGGACCCGGCCGCGCCGGCCCCCGCCAAGGCGGCGATCCTCGAGGAGATGCTGGCGGGCGCAAGCCCGTCGCCGCGGTCGATGCGGGCGAGCCCCGAATACCGCCTGGCGATGCTGCGCGTCCTGGGCGCCCGGGCACTGGCCACGGCGATCCATCGCCTGGCGGAGAGGGGGGTGGCGGAGTGATCGAGAGGTATCCCATCGAGGTCACGGTGAACGGACGCCGGCGGGCGCTCGAGGTGGCCGCGCACCACTCCCTCCTCGACGCCCTGCGCGACGACCTGGAGCTGACCGGCACGAAGGAGTGCTGCCTGGTCGGCGAGTGCGGCGCCTGCACCGTGAGCCTGGACGGCCGGATCGTCGACTCCTGCCTGGTTCTCGCGGTCGAGGCCGACGGCGGGGAGGTCGTGACGATCGAGGGACTCGCGCCGGAGGGCGGCCTCAGCCCGCTCCAGCAGGCCTTTCTCGACACGGGAGCCGCGCAGTGCGGCTTCTGCATCCCGGGCCAGCTGATGGCGGCGCACGACCTGCTCTCCCGGAACCCGCACCCATCGGTGGCGGAGATCCAGGAGGGCCTCGCCGGCAACCTCTGCCGCTGCGCCGGCTACCAGCAGATCACCGAAGCGGTCCGCGCGACCGCCGAGGCCGGCGACCGATGAGCGCCGGCATCGGCGCCTCGCCGGCACGCGTCGGCGGGCGGGAGCGCGTCACCGGGCTCCAGCAGTACGTTGCCGACATCCATCTGCCCGACGAGCTCCACGCCAAGCTCGTCACCCTCGACTGCGCCCGGGCGCGGATCGTGTCGATCGACACGAGCGCCGCCGAGGAGGCGCCCGGCGTCCGCCTCGTCATGACCGCGGCCGACCTGCCGCAGCCGGTCCCGCGCTTCGGCCCCCAGTTCGTGGATCGCCCGGTCCTCGGGGTGGGCGAGACGAAGTACCACGGCGAGCCGATCGCGGCGATTGCCGCCGAGACCAAGGATGCCGCCGAGGCAGCCGCCCGCCTCGTGCGCGTCGAGTACGAGGAGCTGCCGGCGGTCTTCACCGTCGCCGGCGCCCTCGACCCGAGCGCGCCGCTCGTCCAGGACCCGGCCCTCCGCCCGGGCGACCCGCTTTCCGGGACGAACGTGCTCCGCGAGCACCATTTCGGCTGGGGCGACGTCGACGCCGCCGCGGCGTCGGCGGACCTCGTCGTCGAGAACACGTGTGCATTCCCGATGGTGACCCACTTCGCCATCGAGCCGCATGCCTTCATCGCCGCCCCGGACGGCAGCGGGATCGCCGTCTGGAGCACGATCCAGCATCCGAACTGGCTGCAGAAGATCCTGGCCAGGATGCTGGACCTGCCGCTGGCCAAGGTGCGCGTGTTCGCGCCGGACCCGGGCGGCGGGTTCGGGGGCAAGCAGCACGCCAAGCTCGAGCCGCTGGTCGCCTTCATGGCCCTCCGGGCCGGCCGGCCCGTGCGCCTGGTCCTGACCCTCGAGGAGACGTTCCAGGCCGTTCGGCGGAACTCGGCCGAGATCCGCGTGCGGTCGGGGTTCCGTGCGGACGGGACCCTGGTCTTCCGGGACATCGAGTCGAACTACCTTCTGGGAGCCTATGCCGACATCGCCGACCGGACGGTGACGAAGGGCAGCTACGCCGCCTGCGGGCCCTACAGAGCGCCGGCGTTCCGGATCGTGGCCCGCAGCATCCTGTCCCACACGACCCCCTCGACCGCGTTCCGGGGCTTCGGCAACCCGCAGCCCATCTGGGCCGCGGAGTCCAACATGGACGAGGCGGCGCGGGCGCTGGGCATCGACCCCCTCGAGCTGCGCCTTCGGAACCTGGCTGGCCACGGCGAGCAGATCATCCCCGGCGACACCCCGGCCGACGGCGATTGGGCCCAGTCCGCCCGCAAGGCCGCCGACCTGATCGGCTGGGGCACGCCGGTCCCGGCGGGGCGGGGACGCGGGATCGCCTTCGGCATCAAGTCGGGGCCGACGACCGGCCTCTCGTATTCGACGGTCCGGCTCCTCGCCGACGGCAGCGTCATCGTCTACGCCGGCACCTCCGACATGGGGCAGGGCGCCCGCACCGTCTTCGCCCAGATCGCCGCGGAGGAGCTCGGGGCGCCCCTGGACTGGGTCACCGTGGTGATGGGCGACACGGCCGTCGTGCCGTACGACCAGCAGACCTCGGCCAGCCGGTCGACCGTCCTGATGGGGAACGCCGTCCTGCGAGCCTGCCGGGCCGTCCAGGCCCAGCTCCGGGCGATGGCCTGCCGGCTCCACGGGATCGACGAGGCCCGGATCGTCGTCGACCGCGGCGTCGTCCGGCTGCCCGACCGGGAGCTTCGAATCCTCGACGTGCTCGGGCCTGGCCTGGGCCCGCTCGGCGGCGAGCTGATCGGCAACGGCGAGATGCGCAAGGAATCGGAGCCCGGCCATCCGCTCAGCGGAAGCGCCGCCTTCTACGAGTTCAACTGCACCGCCATCGAGGCCGAGGTGGACGAGGGGACCGGCGACGTGACCCTGGTCCGCCACGTCACCGTCTCCGACGTCGGCAGGGCCCTGAACCCGAACCAGGTGCGGGGCCAGGACGAGGGTGCCGCCATCCAGGCCCTCGGCCACACGCTCATGGAGCACTACATCCACGACGAGACGGGCCGGATCCGGAACCTGGGCGCCATCGACTACCGGATCCCGACCAGCATGGACCTGCCCCTCGAGCTCATCAGCGAGACCGTCGAGAACGCGGACGGGCCGGGCCCCTACGGCTCCAAGGGCATGAGCGAAGGGGCCCTGCTGTGTGTCGCGCCCGCCGTCGCTGCCGCGGTGCGCGACGCGACGGGCGCCGTCATCCGCGACCTGCCCCTCACCCCGGAGCGCGTCTGGCGGGCGCTGCGAGAGCGGGACCGGGAACGGGCGCAGGACCATGCATGAGCTGCCAGGAGGACGCGTGATGACCACCCCGCCCGACATCGGCGCGATCGGGGCGCTTCCGCCCGAGCAGGTCGTGCGCGCAGCGAGGCTGGTGCGCGAGGGGCGCACGATCTCCCTGGCGGCGGTCCGCTACCCGGGGATGCCGCTCTTCCCGGGGCACCCCCCGTTCCAGGTCCTCAACTACCGCACGCCGCGCGGGATCCGCGTGACGGGAGCCACGCCCTGGGGCCCCGTCAACGACGCCGGCCTCGGCTACATGGCCGAGTACGTGATGGCGACCTCCCACTCCGGCGCCCACGTGGACGCGCTCGCCCACATGACCGTCGGCGACGACATGCGCTGGTACGGCGGCGGCAACGCCGACGAGCACCTGACCGACTTCGGGCCGAACCATCTCGACGCCTCCGCGCTGCCGCCGTTCTTCACCCGCGGCGTCCTGCTCGACGCGGCGGGCCACCGCGGCGTGGACTGCCTTCCGAAGGGGGCGCCGATCGACGCCGCCGAGATGGCGGCGATCGCCGCCGCCGAGGGCGTGGCCGTCGGCCGGTGGGACGTCGTGGTGATCCGGACCGGCTACATGGGCCTCTGGCCCGACGTCGAGCGGATGGCTGCCCACAGGACCCCGGGCCCCGACATCTCCGCCGCGCGCTGGCTGCTGGAGCGGGGCATCGTCGCCACCGGCACCGACACCGAGACCTACGAAGTCCAGCCCGCCCCGGACCCCGGGCCGGAGGGCAACCCGCAGCCGGCCCACACCCTGCTGCTCATCCAGAACGGCGTCTACCTCATGGAGAGCCTGGACCTCGAGGCGCTTGCCCGTGAGCGAGTCTACGAGTTCCTGTTCGTCGCCCTGCCGTTGAAGATCCGCGGCGCCACCGGGTCGATGGTCGATCCGGTGGCAGTCGTCTGAAGGAGGCCCCAGTGCCCGCGACCATGGAGGCGCTCGTCGTCCTCGAGCCCAACCGCTTCGAGATCCGGGAGGTCCCGGTCCCCGAGCCGGGCCCCGGCGAGATCCTCGCGCGGGTGCGGGCCGTGTCGATCTGCGGCACCGACGCCCACCTGATCCGCGGCGACTACCCGGGCTTCTGGCCCCCCGCCTTCCCGTTCACCCCGGGCCACGAATGGGCCGGCGAGATCGTGGGGCTCGGCCCGGGCGTCGAGCTGTACGGCTGGAAGATCGGGGACCGCGTGGCGGGCACCTCCCACGACGCGTGCGGCGTCTGCCAGAAGTGCGTCGAGGGTCGCTACAACCTGTGCGAGAACTACGGCAAGCCGGGCCTCCACAAGCAGTACGGGCACAACGTCCAGGGGGCCGACGCGGAGTACGTGGTCCACGGCGTGAAGTGCGTCTTCCCGCTGCCCGACGGCCTCTCCTTCGACGAGGGCGCCGTCATCGACCCGGCGTCCATCGGCCTCCACGTCGCCAACCGCGGGAACATCGCGCCCGGCGACACGGTCGCCATCACGGGAGCCGGGGCGATCGGCCTCCTGGGCGGCGACGCGGCGCGGATCCGCGGCGCCGCTCGGGTGATCCTGATCGAGCGCAATCCGGGCCGCCTCGCGAGGGCCGCCGCGATGGGTTTCGAGACCGTGGACTCCGGCTCCGGCGACCCCGTCGCGACCGTCCGTGAGATGACCGGGGGATTTGGCGCCGACGTGGTCCTGGAGTGCGCGGGCGTGCCGGTCACGGTCCAGTGGGCGCTTGGCATGCTCCGCAGGGGCGGCCGCTGCGCCGCCGTCGGGATCCCGACCCAGGGCGTGGAGATCGCCATGCAGCGGCTCGTCCTCGACGAGCTCGAGCTGGTCGGCTCCCGCGCCACCGCCGGCGAGATGCGGCGCGTGATGCCGCTGGTGGAGCAGGGCCGGATGCGCGTCCGCGACGTCATGACCCACCGCTTCGCGCTGGCCGACTACGCCGGGGCCATCGCCACGTTCAACGACCCCGCCAGCGGGGCCATCAAGATCATCATCGAGCCCTGACCCTGACGCGCGACCCCGCGCTGGGAGTCGCCGTCGCCCGGCCAGGCGCTCAAGGAGCCGCTCGGTGACCTACGTCTACGACTGCGACCATCGCCACGACCGGCCCTTCGCCGATGTCAAGCGCCTCGTCGGGGGCAAGGCCGCGAACCTCGCGGTGATGGCTGCCGACCTCGGGCTGCCCGTCCCCCCCGCCTTCACCGTCACGACGGCAGCCTGCAACGAGTACCTGGCGAACGGTTGGCCGGCCGGGCTGGACGCCGAGCTGCGCGAGCACATGGCCCGGATGGAGCAGCGCGTCGCGCATCGCTTCGGCGACCCCGCCGACCCGCTCCTGGTCAGCGTCCGTTCGGGCGCTCCGATCTCGATGCCGGGGATGATGGACACGATCCTCAACCTGGGCCTCAACGACGCCACGACCGCCGGCCTGGCCGCCACGTCGGCAAGCCCGAAGTTCGCCGCCAACTGCCGCGCCCGGTTCGAGACGATGTACCGGGACATCGTCGGCGGGGAGACGGTCCCCGGGGACCCGTGGGCCCAGCTCCGCGCCGCGGTCGAGGCCGTCTTCCGCTCGTGGAACTCCGACCGTGCCCGCACGTACCGCCAGCGCGAGGGGATCCCCGACGACCTCGGCACGGCGGTCACGGTGCAGGCGATGGTCTTCGGCAATCGCAGCGTCGACTCCGGGACGGGCGTCCTCTTCACGCGCAACCCCGCGACCGGCGATCCGGCCCTCTACGGCGACGTCATGTTCAATGCGCAGGGCGAGGACGTGGTGGCGGGGACCCACCGGACCGAGCCGATCACGGTCCTCGACGAGCGCCTGCCGGCCGTCGGGCGCGAGCTTCGCGACTATGCGACGCGGCTGGAGCGCCACCACCGGGACCTGTGCGACATCGAGTTCACGATCGAGCACGGGAAGCTCTGGCTGCTCCAGTGCCGGATCGGCAAGCGCAGCCCCCAGGCGGCCCTGCGCATCGCCGTCGACATGGCCGAGGAACCGGACTTCCCGCTCACCCGGGCGGAGGCGGTGCAGCGCGTCGCCGGGCTCCTCCTGGATCCCCCGAGGACGTCGACCGAGCGGGGCGACGTCGGCCCCGCCCTGGCCACGGGCCTCCCGGCGTCGCCGGGCGTGGCCTTCGGCGAGATCGTCACCTCCCCGGACGGGGCGGTCGAGGCCGTCGCGGCCGGGCGGACCGTGGTCCTCGTCCGGGCCGAGACGTCGCCGGACGACGTCCACGGCATGGCCAAGGCCGCCGGGATCCTGACCTCGGCGGGCGGCCTCGCCAGCCATGCCGCCGTGGTGGCCCGCGGGTGGGGCATCCCGGCCGTCGTCGGCGCGTCCGCGGTCAAGGTCGGCGAGGGGGCCGTCGTCATCGGCGACCGCAGGATGGCCGTCGGCGAGACGATCACGATCGACGGCTCCACGGGCGAGGTCTTCGCCGGGGCAGTGGCCGGCACGGCCACGGTCGTCCCGGAGGTCGCGACGCTCCTGGCCTGGTCCCGCGAGCTCGGGATCCCGATCGGCGACGCGACACCCGCATCGCAGCCGGCCTTCTCCGGCCCTCCCGCGACGGCGCCGGCCGAGCACTCGCCGGACGACGTGCTGCGGGTCCTCGCGGTGAAGGGCTACGCGACGCCCGAGGGTGTCGCCACGGCGCTCCTCGCGGCGCCGGACGACATGAGCGCCCTGCTCGATCGGCTCGTCGCAGACGGGCTCGCCGAGGTCGCCGCAGGGTCCTTCCGCCTGACCGCCGACGGCAAGGCAGTCGGGAGGGAGCGGATCGCCGCCGACGGCGAGGCCTGGGGGCAGGAGAACGCCCTGGCGGCGCTCGACGCGTTCCTCGCCCTGGATCTCCGGATGAAGGAGACGGTCACGGCCTGGCAGATGCGCCAGGTCGACGGCGCGCAGACGTTCAACGACCACTCCGACGCCGCCTACGACGCGGGCGTCCTGGCGGAGCTCGCGCGCGTCCATGCCGACGCGGCCGCCTGGCTTCGTCCCCAGGTCCCGGGCCTGCCGCGCCTGGCGGCATACCTCGAGCGCCTGGAGCGAGCGAACGTCGCCGCCCAGGGCGGCGACCAGCGCTACGTCGCCTCGCCGCGGGTCGACAGCTACCACGGCGCCTGGTTCGAGCTCCACGAGGACCTGATCCAGCTGGCCGGCCGCACCCGGGCCGACGAGGTGGCCGCCGGGCGCGCCTGACCCCCCCGGCGCAGCCGGAGCCGGGCCCGCCAGCGCGGCGTCTCCGCGTCCGGGTGATCGCCCGCCGTCGTCCGTCAGGGCGCGACGATGATCTTGATCGCGCCACTGGAGCGGTCGTTGAAGGTGGCCAGCGCCTCGGCATAGTCGGCCAGGGCGAAGCGGTGCGTGACCATCTCCCGCACCCGCATCCGGCCCTGCTCCACGTGGGGCATGACCCGCCGCATCTCGCCCGCGGACGCCCGCGAACCGACAAGCTCGAGCTCATCGAGGACGAGCCGCTGCATCGCGATCTCGACGCCGACGGTGGGGATCCCGACGGCGGCGCAGCGGCCCCCGCGACGAAGCATCTCGAGGGCCCACTCCACCGCCTCGGGAACGCCGGCGCACTCGATCGCGACGTCCGCTCCCAGGCCGTGCGTCATTGCCCGGACCGCGCCGACCGGGTCGCCGGCTGCCGTGTCGACCGTCTCGAACCCGAGGGCGGCGGCCTTCGCCAGCCGTGTCCCGCGGCCGACGACGATCACCCGGCCCGCGCCGCGGATCCGCGCCGCGTCGCCGGCCAGGAGGCCGATCGCCCCGGCTCCCGTGATGGCGACCGTGTCGCCGGGCGCGATGTTCCCGCGGTTGGCGACGTGGAGGGCGATGGAGGCCGGGTCGATCAGGGCGCCGTCCTCGAACGTGAGCCCGTCGGGGAGCGGGAAGACGCACTTCACGCCGTGGACCACGTACTCCGCGTCGGCCCCCTGGACGTTGTGCCCGTACTGCCGGTGGAGCCCCTCGCGACCGTAGTTCTCGCACAGGTTGTAGCGGCCCTCGACGCACTCGCGGCAGACCCCGCACGCGTCGTGGGAGGTGCCCGCCACGCGGTCGCCGACGCGCCAGCCGAACCGCTCCGCCCCGGGACCCAGCGCGGCGATCTCGCCGGCCCATTCGTGGCCCGGGGTGAACGGGAAGGCGGGGGGCCAGAAGCCCGGGTAGTCGCCGCGGATCAGGTGGGCGTCGGTGCCGCAGATCGACACGGCCCGCACCCGCGCGAGGACCTCGCCGGGGCCCGGCTCGGGAACGGGGACCTCCCGGATCGCCAGCATGTTCGGCTCGAGGACGACGAGCGCCTGCATGGTCTCGGGCACGCTGCGACCTCCCGTGCGGGATGGGACGATCAGGTGGGTGCGGCGCGCCCCCACGGGCGCGAGGAGGGGACTCCGGGTTCAGGCGCCGGGGATCGCGCCCGTGAGCTTGTCGTAGAGCGTCCCGGCGTTGAGGTTCTGGATGTAGTCCAGCATGTAGCCCTGCCCGACGTCGACCGGCCCGAAGCGGTCGGCGAAGCTGACCCGGGCGATGGTCTCGTCCCGGGTCAACCCTTCAGCGACGGCGACCGCGACGGCCGTCTTCCATTCCATCAGGTGGGATCGCTGGACGTCCAGGTACTGCTTCGTGACGACCGGGCCGTGGCCCGGCACGATCCAGTCCACGTCGAGGCCGCGGATCCTCTCCAGGGCGTCGAGCCACTGCTGGACGTCCGACGTCATGAGCCAGGTCTGGCACCCGGAGAAGATCGTGTCACCGGTGAAGACGACGCGCTCCTCGGGGACGTGGACGGCGATCTGCCCCGGCGTATGGCCCGGCGTGTGCAGCAGGTTGAAGGTGTGGTCGCCGACGTGGAGTGTGAGGTCGCCCGTGAAGACGATCGTGCCCTTGTTCGGGTCGCGGTAGTACTCGTCGCGGTCCGGCCACAGGGCGACGCCCTCGGGATCGTCGAGGTCGGTGCCCTTCCCGGCGGGCGTGGCGAGCGCCTCGTAGGCATAGGCGAACGGATCGAGCTCCGGGTAGACGACCATGAACCGGTCGTAGAGACCCTTGTGGTTGACGACCGTTCCGGCGCCCTTGAAGTAGTAGTTGCCGAAGATGTGGTCGACGTGATGCTCCGTGTTGATGAGGTAGCGGATCGGGCCGTGAGACTCGGCCAGCTTCCGCATCGCGACGGCTTTGGTCGGCAGCTGCGGCGTGTCGATCACCACGACGCCATCGGAGGTCGTGACGAAGCTCGGGTTGCATCCCCGCAGCTTCGTCTCCGAGAAGACGTTGGGGGTCACGTTCTCCATGGCGGGGGGCTCCTCGTTCGATGCCTGCCGGGTGGCGGTTGGCTATTGCGTTGCGGTGAGGCCGCCGTCGATCCCCAGGACCTGGCCGGTTACGAACGACGACGCGTCCGAGCAGAAGAAGATCGCGGCGCCCGTCAGGTCGCTCGTGCCCCCCACGCGACCGAGCGGGATCCGACTCACGACGCCGGCCTTGAAAGCCGGGTCGTCCAGGAGCATCGCCACCTGGGGCGTGTCCACGAACGTCGGGGCGATCGCGTTCACCGTGATCCCGTGCTTGGCCCACTCCGTCGCCCATTGGCGCGTCAGCGAGCTGATCGCGCCCTTGGCTGCCACGTAGGCGGAATAGCCGGCGTTGATCCCGAGCGCGGCGCGGACCGATGAGATGTTGAGGATGCGGCCCCCATGCCCCCCCGCGATCATCGCCCGGGCCGCGGCCTGCGTCGCGAGGAGCGTGGTCCGCACGTTCAGCTCGTAGATCCAGTCCCACGCGTCGCGGGGGTACGCCTCGGCGTCGAAGAGGACCTTGCCGGCCCCGCCGCCCACGCAGTTGACGAGGATGTCCAGGCGACCGAACCTCTCGACGGTCGCCGCGACGACCCGCTCGCACTCCGCCTCCAGGGTCACGTCGGCGCCGAACGCGAGGACCTCCGCCCCGGTCTCGCGGATCTTCACCGCGACCGTCTCCGCCTGCGCGTCGGTCACGTCGACGACGGTCACGCGTGCGCCGGCCCCCGCGAGGGCCGTCGCCATGGCCGAGCCGATCGCCCCGCCCCCACCGGGGACCAGGGCCACCCGGCCATCGAGGCGGAAGACATCGAGCTGGCTCATCGCGTTCCCTCCCGAGCCGGGCGAACCCGGTGGTCCATCGTGGTGGCGTCGTTGCGCGTCCGCGGGGCAACTGCCCGTATCATCGATTATCGAGAATACCTGACGGCGGGGCCGCGGTCAACGAGCGGCGGCCTTCCCGTGGCCGGGCGGCGGGGCCGCGGTCAACGAGCGGCGGCCTTCCCGTGGCCGGAGCGCGTCGTCGGCGGCCGCGGGGCCCGTGATCGGCGGCCTTGGCGAGCGCAGGCCGTCGCCGCGGGCGCACACGCCATGACCGTGGCGCCACGCCGCCGCAGGCCGTACCCTCCGGATGTGACGTCGCCCCTTGATCCACCCGTGACCCGCGGCATCCAGACGGCCGAGCTCCTCGCCGTCGGCAGCGAGCTGACGACCGGCGAGACGCGCGACACCAACGGAGGCGAGCTCGCGCGGTCGCTGGCGCTGCAGGGCGTGGGAGTCCGCCGGATCATCGCCCTGCCCGACGACCTCGCCCTCGTCACGGCGGCGTTCTTGAGCGCCTTCGATGCCGTCGACCTCGTCGTGGCCACCGGCGGGCTCGGCCCGACCCCCGACGACCTGACGCGCGAAGCGGTGGCCGCCGCGATCGGCGAGTCTCCCGCCGTCGATCCGGGACAGGAAGCCTGGCTGCGCGGCATGTTCGCGCGGCGCGGCATGCGCCTGCCGCAGGTCAACCTGAAGCAGGCCTGGCTGATCCCGTCCGCGACGGCCATCCCGAATCCGAACGGGACGGCGCCCGGCTGGTGGGTTGACCGCCCCGACGGACGGGTCGCCGTCCTCCTGCCCGGCCCGCCGCGAGAGCTGCGCCCGATGTGGCGCGACTGGGTCCTGCCCCGGTTGCGCGAGCGCGGGCTGGGGGACGGACGGATGGTGCGAACCCTTCGCACGTACGGGATCGGGGAATCTCACGTCGCCGAGCTGCTCGGGGAGCCGATGCTGCGGTCGCGCAACCCGGTCGTCGCGACGTACGCGCGGGCCGACTGGCTCGACGTGCGGATCGCCGCGATCGACGAGATCGATGCCGGCGGGCACGTGACGCGTCCGGCTGGCGACGTGCTCCGCGCCGCCGAAGCCAGCATCCGGGAGATCCTCTCGGGTCACGTGCTGACGGAGGGCGAGACCACGTGGGCCGACCTCGTCGCCGAGGCGACCGCGCGCGAAGGCGTCCGCTTCGCGATCGTCGAGGCGGGGACCCACGGTGCCCTGGGGGCGCTCCTCGCCGACGTCCCGGCGCTCGAACGCGAGGTCGCCCACGGTCCGGCGGTCGCCCGCGACGTGGGGGCCTGGCCCGTCGAGGACGAGGCGCTGGCGATCGCCCGCGATGCCGGCGTGGAGATCGGCCTGGCGCTGGTGGCGCACACCGACGACACCCAGACGATGCTTCGGGCGGCCGTCGCCGCGCCGGACGCGGGGTGGTCCCGCGTCCTCGATCTCCGGCTGTTCCAGCACGGGGCTCACGGGCGGTTCCGGGCGGGGGTGGCGGCCGCGGCCTTCCTGGTGGAGGTCCTCGGCGAGGAGCGCTGAGCGGCCATCCGCAAGCGCGCCGGGAATGCCGGCGCGCGGGAATGCGGCCGACGCCCGGGGCGGCCGATGCGCGGCGGGGCGGTTGGTGCCGGGGGGCCGGATGCCGAGCGCAGGCCGCGCGTCCTCGGGCATCCGGCGGTCCACGGGACCAATCGTGCAGGCGATCGAGCGGTCCCGGGAATCGCAGCGCCCCCGGTCAGGGTGGGGGAGACCGAGGGCGCCGCTAAAGTGGCGCATCGGGGAGGGGGGATCGACCGGTGCGCCTTGCAGGAAGGATCGCCGCTGAGGCCCGTCCCGCCGAAGGGCCATTTGGCCCCTCATCGGGGGGCCGAACCGCCGGGTCATGGCCGGGCGATGCCCACCACGTGCCGGGCCCTGCCGGGCGAGGACCAGGATGATGGTTGTTCCGCAGCGCGGCCACGCCGTCCTGGCGGGTGATCGGCGGTCCACGTCCCGCAACTCGTCGCCGATCGCAGCGGCCGAGCGACGCGCCCCGGCCGCCGCTCGCCACGACGCGGTTGCCGACACGCCGAGCGGTGGCCGATGGGCCGGCCGGGACCTGACCTCGACACCTCGCGGGCGGGGAGCCGGCAGGTGGTATGCTGGTGCCCCGTCACATCGCGTGGCGAGCCGTCGCGTGGTCGACCCCCTTCTCGAACAGACCGTGCGCTCCGCCCTCCCAGTTCGGGAAACAAGGAGGTCCCACGTGGCCACCGGCACCATCAAGAAGGTAGTTGCAGATCGCGGCTTCGGGTTCATCGTCGCGGACGACGCCAAGGAGTACTTCTTCCACCGCAGCGGCGTCGAGGCCTCGCTCGACTTCGACCGGCTCGTCGGGGGAGAACGCGTCGAGTTCGAGATCGAGGCGAGCCCGAAGGGTCCGCGCGCCGCGCGCGTGCGCGCCGGCTGAGAGCATCTGCGCGACGCGGACGGCGGCGGGCCACCGCCACCGCGAGGGCGCAGGATCCACCGCGGGCCCGGATTCGGGGCGCCGCGGCACCCGGGTTCTGATCCAGAGGTGGATTCGGTGAAATCGCTCACGACGCTGATCGGCAGCCTGGCGCGGTCCGCGCCTGCGGACCGGATCGAGCTGCGGGAGCCCATCCTCGCGTACGGCGCGGCCGCGGTCGCGCCGCTCGCCGATCTGGCGGCCACGGACCCCGACCTGGGTCCCGCCGTCACGGCCTGGCTCGAGGTGCTCGCGCGCCGCGACGAGGAGTCGCGCCCCGAGGTGATCGCCGCGCTGCGCGTCCTCGCGACCACGTCGAGCGATGAGACTCGGCGCCACGCCACGGATGCGCTGGGCCGGCTCGGCGTGACGGTCGCGGTCCCACGGCGCCGGACGGCGGCCACGAAGGCCTGATCGGTCGTACAGCGGCGGCGTCAGGCGCGTCGGTAGACGCCTGCCTGGCGCGTCAGCAGGCCGTTCTCGACCATGTGACGCCGCAATGACGCCACGTCCGGGTGGAAGGCCGCCAGCCGGGCGTTGACCTCCTTCTCGGCGTACGGGCGGTCGTCGGCGAAGCAACGCTCGCGCAGGTAGCGCAGGACGACCAGCCTCTTCTTCTCCTGCGCGGGGATCGTCACGAGCCGTCCGTCGACCACGAAGGCTCGCAACACCTTCACGTCGAAGGCGGGCAGCGGCTCGCCGCCCGGCCCGGGCAGCATGGCCGCGCGCTCCTCGGCCCGGTCGAGCTCCCCGAGCTGTCGCCCGATCGCCTGCAGCCGATCGACCCGCAGCGAGTACTCCACGTAGGGGTGGCTCGCGCGCGCCGCCACGAGGCTCGCCGCCTCCAGGCGCTTGAGGTGGTGGACGACCGTCCCCGGTGTCAGCTCGACGGCGGCGGCGAGCTCTTCCACGGTGTACCGGCGTGCCGCCAGCAGGCCCAGGATCCGCAGCCGCGAGGCGTCGGAGATTGCCTTCAGAGTCGCGAGCAGGTCGTCGTCCACGATCCCTGCAGCGTGTCAAACGATCTGACGGACGTCAAATCGTTGACATGCCCGGCATGAACGGTCCCATGCCTGGCGTCACTCGTCCCGGGTCCCGCGCGTGGGGCGCGACCCGGGTGATAGCGTTGCCGGGGGCGCCGCGTCCTGCGCCGCCGGCGATCAGCCTCGGAGGAATCCAGACCGTGCCGCTCGACTTCGGCCGCTTCGAGGTGCTCACGTTCGACTGCTACGGCACGCTCATCGACTGGGAGGCCGGGATCCTGGCGGGCCTGCATGGTGTGCTCGACGCGCGCGGCGTCGCGGTCGACGACGAGGAGCTCCTGGCAGCCTACGCGCGCCACGAGGCGGCGATCGAGGCCGGCACGTACCTTCGGTATCGGCATGTTCTCGCGGGGGCGCTGCGTGGCGTCTGCGCCGAGCTCGGCGTCGCGCCCACGGACGACCAGGCGCACGCCTTCGGCGGCTCGGTGGGGGAGTGGCCCGCGTTCCCTGATTCGCACGACGCCCTGGAGCGCCTCGCGCGAAGGTTCACGCTCGCCGTCATCACGAACTGCGATGACGATCTGTTCGCGGCCTCGAACCGTCGGCTGGGAGTGACGTTCGACCACGTCGTCACAGCCCAGCAGGTTGGCAGCTACAAGCCGAGCCGACGCAACTTCGAGGTCGCGTTCGAGCGCATCGGTCGTCCACGCGAACGGATCCTCCACGTCGCCCAGAGCCTCTTCCACGACCACGTGCCGGCGAAGGAGCTGGGGATGACGACGGCGTGGATCGATCGTCGCCGCGATCGCCCCGGCAGCGGCGCCACGCCGCCGGCATCCGCGACTCCCGACCTGACGGTGCCGGACATGGCCACGTTCGCCGACCTGGCGACCGCGTAGGCAAGCCGGGCGCCGGGCTCCGTCGCCCGGGCCCGCCCGCGACCGGCCTCAGGCGCGCGTGACCAGCTCGCCGAGGTAGGCCCTGATCGAGGGCACCGCCATCAGCCGGCGCTCGAAGTAGTCGTTGACGGCGCGCAGGGCCTCGGTCGTGACCTGGTCGACCTCCGCGGTGCGGTCGGCAGAGCCGCGGCGCCCCCGCAGGTTGGAGCGGACGCCCAGCAGGAGCCGCACCATCTCCGCCTCGGCGCGCCCGTCGAGGGCGGCGATCGCCGACATGATCAGGGCGTCCGTCTGCTCGACCAGGATCTCGTAGTCGAACTCGGCGCCCGGGCGGTCGGCCTCGTCCAGCGTGCGAATCTGCGCGGCGACCTGGTACAGGACCGTCGCCGGCTCGTCGAAGAGCTCGCGCAGATAGGCCGCCTCCGCGTAGCGGCCCGTCAGGCGGAAGATGTTGTACAGGCGTCGCGCCACCTTGCCGTAGTTGACGTCCTTCGTGGCGTACTTGACGACCTCGTGCTCGAGCTGGTCGACGTACTCGTCGACCGCATCGCTCGACAGCTCCTCGACGATCCGCGTGAAGAGGGGCAGCGACTCGGACTCCAGGTAGACCTCCTGGAAGTACGGGTCGATGACGCCGTCGAGCGCGATGATCGTCCCATCGGGCGCCTCCCACGTCACGTCGAGCACGTTGCTCGCGTTCGCCAGGGCGTGTCTGGCCGGGTCGGCGACGATCCAGTCGAGCTTGCACCAGCCCGGGTCGGCGGTTGCCTGGTCCCACGTGAGGCTCTCCGCGCGCCCGTCCCGGACGACGTCGACGCGGCCGGCGGCCACCTCGTCGGCGGTCCAGGAGATGGGGCTCCCGGCCCGCACCGCACGGCCGCCGCGCTCCGCGTCGAAGGGGTAGCTCCCGAACTTGACCTCCCACAGCCGGAAGGTCGGCCCGACACGGGTCGCGAGCGTCTTCTCCCGGATCAGGTCGGCCAGGATCGCGCAGGCCGCCTGGCGGGTGGGGGCGGTGATGTGGACGCGCTCGAAGTAGTCGCAGTCGCCGGGAAACGACTGGACCTTGCCCTGGGCGGCGGAGCCCGAGATCGCGAGCGCCGTCCGCACCGACGGAGGCCGGTCCGGGAGACCGACGACCTCCCCGATCGCCCGGAAGCGGGCCAGGTCGCGCGCGGTGAAGTCGAGCATGGAGACGCGATGGCCGAACGCGCCGGTGTCGACGTCCACCACGACGTCGCCGCCCTCCGATTCCGCCTCGAGGGCCGCGACCCAGTCCGCGGCCTCCGACTCGTCGATCTCGACGCCGAGCCGGCGGGCCGACTCGATCACCGCGTCGAGCCCCGGCCGCAGTCCGTCCACGTCCCCGGTTCCTGCCGACGCCTCATCGCTTCGCATGGCGTCTAGTATCGGCTGATCGCACGTCGAAGGAAGGCTCGTGAACGCGGAGACCTGGATCAGCGTGGACGTCGAGACGTCCGGGCCGACGCCCGCCACCGGCTGCCTGCTGTCGCTGGGTGCCTGCCTCGTCGATCGCCCGGAGGAGGGGATCCTCCTGCTCCTCCAACCCGATCCCGCGCTTCCCTGGAGCGACGACGCCGAGGCGGTCCATGGGCTCAGCCGCGACCTGCTGTCGCGTGAGGGACTCGAGCCGGGCCGTGCGATGGAGCAGCTTGCAGGGTGGCTGGAGTCCGTGGTGCCGCCCGGCGCCAGACCCGTCTTCGTCGCATTCAACGCACCCTTCGACTGGATGTTCGTGGCCGACGCGGCGTGGCGGCACCTCGGCCGCAACCCGTTCGGGATCAGCGCCCTCGATCTCAAGGCGCTCTTCCTTGGGCGGCACCTGGAGCAGGTCGGGAGATGGTCGGAGACGACGAGCCATCACGTGCGCGCGCGCTACCCGGTCGACCTCCCGCACACGCACCACGCCCTCGACGACGCCCGCGAGCAGGCGGCGATCTGCCGCCGCATCCTCGAGGCAGCTCGGCAGTAAGGACGCGGCCGGAGCCGGCGTGACTCCCCGGGGCCGCCCCGGACGGCCGGGGCCGCACGCCCCAGGGATGAGGCAGGGTCGCCGGCGACCGATCGGCCGGGACGGCCGCGGGGACCGCGATCCGGCATCTCCGCCTGTCGTCGGGGCTTGACAAGACGTCGTTTCAGTGTGCATCCTAACATTCAGCAGTGATTGAATGGTTGACGGAGTGCAAACGATGAACCCGACGAGAGCCGGTGACGTGAGCGAGGTGGACGCCCTGTCGGGCGTCGCGGCGGCCTTCGAGACGGAGGCCGTCCGAACGATCGGCGACATCGAGACGCTGAAGGCGCTCTCCGACCCGCTGCGCCTCCGGATCATCGAGACGATGGTCCGGCGCGCCGAGCCCGCCTGGTCCGTGAAGGAGCTCGCCGCCGTGCTCGGCGTCCCGCCGACGCGGCTGTACCACCACGTCGAGCAGCTCGTCGCGCACGACCTCGTCCGGCCGGTGGAGCGCCGGGTGGTGTCGGGGATCATCGAGACGCGCTACCGCGTCGTCGCGCTGTCCTTCCAGCTGGATCGCCGGATGTTCGCGGGCGGCTCGGAGGAAGCCCGCACCGCCCTCCACGAGACGCTCGTGTCGGTCTTCAATTCGGCGCGCCACGAGATCGAGGTCGGGGTCCATCTCGGGACCATCGACCTCACCGAGTCGGCACCGCCGGAGCGGCGCCTGCTGCTGTCGCATGGCGCCCTGCGGCTCGTGCCCGCCCGCGCTGCCGAGCTCCGGGCCCGCCTGATCGCGCTCATCGAGGAGTACGCGCTGGAGGCGGACGCCGGGGCCCTTCCCTTCGGGACCGTCCTCGCCGTCTACCCGCAGCCCGATGTCGCGGAGACGCTCCATGACTGACACGCCCGTCGCGCGCCCGATGGGGGTGCGGGACGTCCTCCGCATCCCGGGCTTCCGGCGCCTGTTCATGGCCCAGGCGATCTCCGACATCGGCGACGGGATGACCTATCTCGCGCTCTACCTGCTCGTGCTGGACCTGACCGGGTCGACCGCCGCGATCGCCCTCATCTCCATCCTGGTGGCGCTGCCGCCGGTCACCATCGGGCTCTTCGCGGGGGCCTATGCCGACCGGTTGGACCGGCGCCGGATCATGATCGTCTCGGACACGCTGCGGGCCGGGATCGTCCTTGCGCTGGTCCTCTTCCCGACTGCCGCCACGCTGCCCTTCGTCTTCCTGCTGGCCCTCGCCCAGGCCGTCGTCGGGACGTTCTTCTCGCCGGCGCGGGCGGCGATCGTGCCGCGGGTCGTGCCCTCGGAAGGGCTGATCGCGGCCAACTCGCTGACCCAGATGAGCCGTGTCGTCGGGAGCGTGGTCGGGGTCGCCTTCACGGGCGCCGTCGCCGGCGCCGCTGGCGTGGTGTGGCCGGCCTTCGTCATCGACGCGGCCACGTTCCTCGCCTCGGCCGCCATCGTCTACACGGTCAGTCGCGACGCCGGGCGGATCCGCGCGGATGCGGCGACGGCTGCCCGCGAGCGCGGCATCCGCGGATCCGTCATGGACGGGCTGCGCGTCATCGCCCGTTCGCGACCGCTCATCGCCACGCTCGGCGGCGTCTCCGTGACGATGCTGGGCCTGGGCGCCATCAACGTCCTGTTCGTGCCGTTCCTCTTCGGGGACCTCGGCGCCAACCCGGGCTGGGCCGGCCCGGTCGAAGGCGCGCAGGCGCTCTCGATGATCCTCGCGAGCGGCCTCGTCGCCGGTCTCGCGGCCCGCTTCCGCGTCTCGTCGCTGTTCGTGGCCGGTCTTGCCGGGGTCGCGGTCTGCGTCGGCTCGCTGGCCCTGGCGTCCGGCGTCGGGATGGTCCTCGTCTCGATGTTCGCGGTCGGCTGGTTCGTGACGCCGGTCCATGCCACCACGATGACGATCGTCCAGCAGTCCACCACGGACGACGTGCGAGGGCGCGTGTCGGGCGCGCTCAACGCGGTGATCCAGACCGCCACGATCGCCTCGATGGCCGTGGCAGGGATCCTGGGCCAGGTCGTGGGCATCAGGGTCGTCTTCCTGGCGGGGGGCGTCATCGCCGGGTTCGCCGCCATCGTCGCCTGGCTGCTCTTCCGGAGCGCCCCGGAGGGGAAGCCCGCCGGCGTGCCGGGCGGGATGGACGTCGACGGCTTGCCGGGCGCGCCGGCCTCCCCGCCGGGCGACAAGCTGCCCGCGAGCTGAAGCCGGCGGCGCCATCCGCGGCGCACGGGCCGCGAACGGACCGCGCGGCCCCGCTGCCGGGGGAGGCCCGGCCGGATGGGCCGCGCCGCGGCCGGGGTCAGGCGCCGAGCAGGGTCACCCGGACGTGGAAGACGCCGCGCCAGCGGTCCAGGTGGAGCCGGCGCAGCACTGCGGCCGAGAGATCGACGACCCGGGCTCGATGGGTGCCGATGTAGCAGCGGCACGCATCGACGACCGGCACGACGATGCAGCGGCCGGCGACGCAGATCCGGGCGCGCGGAGCGCGCGCTCCGCGTCGGACGTACCGGGCTCCTGGCATCGCGACGGCCGCGATCCCGACGTAGCCACGCGTGCTGCCGTACCAGCTCGCGAGCCCCCTGACCGTCAGCCCGCGCCGGAGCTGGGTCCACATTGCTGCCGGCGGGGAGGCGGCTCCCACGACGGCCGGTGGGACGGGGGCCATGATCGACGCCATGCCGACACCGGTCCCCGCCGACGGGGCCGGGGCGGACGTGGGAGCGAGGGCCGGCAGGGTTGCGACGGGCAGGTCGGGCGCCGCGGCGATCGACGGGCCGGCTGGCGGCCCACCCGGAACGGCGGCTGCCAGGGCCGGGATCGGCCACGCGGCGAGCGCCGGGGCGTCTCCGAGGTCGAGTGCCCCGCCGGCGGGCGCGCGGCGGGCGAGGGTGGATGGAGCGACGAGCGGGCCGGTGCCGGGATCCGAGGTCACGACGAGCGTGAGCAGGACGGCAACCACGATGGCCCGCCAGGGGCGGGACACGATCATCAGGGCTGGATGCCTCGTTGGGCCGCGGCCCGCGATGGGGGCCGGCGACCGGTCTCGCGGCGGGCGGGATTGGGCCCGACGTGCCGGGGATCTCCCGGCGGAGTGCGGCCCGGCAGAGCGAGTCGCGTACTCCGAAGACCGGAATTCTATCAGTTATCTGTCAAAAACCCGCACACGACGAATGCGGCGCCGACGCGGGGCCCGTCAGCGCCCCTGATCCGGGCGCAACGCGACGCCTTCAGCGTCCCGTGATGCGGGCGCAACGCGAAGGCCGTCGGAGACCCCGTGCTTCGCGCGAGACGCCGTCGGGGTGCCGGCGATGGCGGCGCTTCAGCTCCTCGGCAGGAGCAGCACGAGGTCCCGGGCATACTGCGGATAGGGATTCCCGTAGGGCACCAGCAGCCGGTCGACGGGCGTGAGGGCGTAGCTCGCCGAGAGGGCGTCGTAGTCGGCGTCGAACGGGAGCAGGGCGTACGTCGGACGCGTCGCCACCAGCGACGCCACGTCGCCGTGGAAATCCTGGCATCCCTGCGCCGTCGGCTGGGCGTTGGCGAGGATCAGGAGGTCGGGCCGCTGTCCCTCGACGCAGTGGGCGTACCAGAGAGGCTCGATCGCGTCCCAGTAGGTCAGCAGCACCGCGTTCTCCGGCAGCGCCGCGAGCACGCGATCCACGAAGGCCTCGCCCCGATGGTCGCCGCTCCGATCGTTGGCCTGCCAGCCAGACGCCAGGACGAACGCGGCGTAGACGACCAGCGCGGCGCCGGCGACCGCGCCAGCGCGCACGCTCGCGCCTGCGCGGACGCTCGCGGCCGGGCTGGACGTTCCCCGGCTGACCGCACGATGATCGAGCTCGCGGTCCGCCCACTCGATCCCGGCCTCGACCGCGACCCCGATGCTGATGGCCACGATCAGCCACGGGAGGAGCAGGTAGTGCTCCAGGTCGCCGTGGTAGTTCACGTAGAAGTAGAGGTTCGCGGCCACGAGCGCCACTTCGAGGGCCGCGAACGCCCGGTCGCGGCGATACGTCGCGGCGAGCCCGGTGACGGCCGTCGCCAGCAGGAGTGGGTGCCAGCGCGCCCCCGTGAGTCCGAGCAGGGCGCCTCCATTGGTCGCCAGGTTCTGGAGGCCGCCGGGGCCCAGGAACTTCATGTCGCTGCGGAACATCTCGCCGCTCACGAGGTACCAGAACCCATCGGGTGTCAGCAGGTCGCCGTACGCCCAGGACGGGCCGAACGCGGCACGGATGGGGATGTAGAGGTAGACCGCGAGGCCGGCGCAGCCCGCCACGGCTGCCGCCAGGACCAGGATCGGCCGGTGGAGGAGCTCGCGACGCCCAACCCAGACCACGTAGATGGCCACGAACGGCACGACCATGGTGCTCAGCATGTGGTTCGCCAGCGAGAGACCGGCGATGAGCGAGACGAGCACGAGGTCGCGCGGACGGCGCTCCTGCGACCAGAGCAGGGAACGGTGGAGCAGCAGCGCCACCAGCAGGAAGTGGAGGGCGTCGACGCGTGCGGTCGTGGCGGCCGTCCACACCGTCGGCACCGCGGCAAGGACCACGGCGAGCGCAGCCGCCACCACCGGCCGGACGCCGAGACGACCCATGATCAGGACCGCGACGCCCAGCGCGAGGCTGACCTCCACCGCCGACAGGAGGTTCGCGCGGTACGCCACCGAGCCGACCGGCAGGAAGCTCCACAGCTTGCCGAGGAGCACGGCCAGCGGATATCCGGTCGGATGGGCGATGCCGAGCTGGTACGGGATGGCCTGCATCTCCGACCAGTCGCCGAAGCTGACGCCGGGCAGGACGGTGGCCCCGTACACGGCGCCGGTGAGCAGGACCACCACGACCGCGGCAGCCCGGATGGTGACCCGCCTCGCCGCCGCGTCCAGCCAGGCGCGGGGCTCGGTCGTCATCGACCGGCCCCCGTCGACGGCCGTCGTCATCGGCGGATCGTGCTGCGAGCCCATGGAGTCGCCCATCGACGATGCTGCCTCGTTGCGATCCGGCCTCCCGGCACCCGCTCCGGGGTCCGGGTCCCGGTACGCCGGATCCCGACCACCGAACGGGCGTCGGGCAGCCGGGTGCCCGGAGAAGGATACGCAACGGTCGGATGCCTGCTGCGGCCCGGTCGGGCGGCTGAGCCGGAAGTGGGCGCGCCCCGGCGTCGCAGGTCGCTCGAGCACGACCGACGCCAGGCTCAGCAGAGGGCGCGTGCGCCCAGCTGGATCGCGATGAGCTCGTCCCGGACGTCACCTGGAACGGGGATCAGCTGGCCCGTTGCCCGCCGCTCGATCGCGACGGTGCAGCGCCCGTTCACGGGCGCCTCCGCGGCGTCGTCCCGCCGACGAATGCGCAGTGCGACGTCGAACGACGAAGGACGGACTTCCGTCACCGAGACCGCGATGCGGGCAGGCCCGCCGGTGGGCACGGACCGCAGCGGCTCGATCCACTCCCGCGACACGGTGAGGACCGCGTCCTGCGCCTCGAGGCAGGCCAGCAGGCGCGGGCAGCGGTCGAAGTAGGCGCGCCGCCCAGCCTCGAACCAGTCTGCGGCCTGCCGCCGCAGCGACGCCTCGTCGATCGCTCCATCGCCGCCGACGCTCGAGCCGATCTCGAGGACGACGCCCCAGGTGGTCAAGACCCCGGTGCTCATGCCCCCGATCGTCCGCGTCCCCCGCGACGGCGGGGACCGCGCCGGCTCCGCGGCAAGGGCGGCGGCACGAGGTCGTCTCCGGGTGCCCGTCGGGTCAGGGCGAGGCGCGAGCCCATCAGCCCGCGCCGGCCCGGGGGGCGACGCCGCCAGCGGCCATCTCCTGCGGATCCTGGTTCGGACCGGTGACGATGACCTCGGCGGCCTGCTCCACGCCGCTCCCGTCGCGGACGAGGTAGGCGTGATGGATCTCCAGCTGCCCGGTCGAGAGGGTCGCCCCGACGGAGCAGTACTTCGTGGCCGAGAGCTCGATCGCCCGGCGCACGGCCTCGACATCGAGGGATGGCCCCTCGACCACGTGGACGACGTCGATCCGGGTGAAGTCGTTCGGATGGGCATCCCGCTGGTGGCCCGCCGCCCGGATCTCGTACCGCTCCACCACCTGGCGCTTCTTGCGCAGGATGGACATGACGTCCATCGCGGTGCACCCGGCGACCGCGATCGGGATGAGCTCCGCGGGGCGCATGCCGGTGTCGCCCGTGCGGTCGTCGAGCACCATTGTGTGCCCGCTGCCCGATCGGGCGACGAAGCGGAGATCCCCACCCTCCAGGGTCAGGGCTCCGGTCTTGACTGCCATGCTGGCCTCCGGCGTCTCTTGCTCTCGTCGGGATCGCGGCGGGATGCCGCCCGGACCGCGGGGCGGGCGGGGATCAGGAGTGAGTCTCGAGCGCCATCGGCTCCGGCGCCTCCATGATCGTATCCGCTCCGTCTCTGCGGAGGGACATGCTCCGGCGAAGCAGCGCGCTGGAGTTGCCCCGGTTTCGTGGACGGTGATGCGTCACCCGGCCTTGGCGGCCGGACTCGAACGATAGCGCTCCTCGAACTGCTCGGGACTGAGGTTCCCGAGGCTGCTGTGGCGGCGGATCCGGTTGTAGAAGACCTCGATGTACTCGAAGACCGCGGCCCTCGCCTCGGCGGGGTTCGCCCAGTCGGAGCGGTCGATGAGCTCGGTCTCGAGGGTCGCGAAGAAGCTCTCGGCCATGGCGTTGTCGTAGCAGTCGCCGACCGAGCCCATCGACGCCGCGATCCCGGACTCGCGCAGGCGCCGCCCGAAGGCGAGGCTCGTGTACTGCGACCCGTGGTCGGAGTGATGGATGAGCCCGGTGCCCGGGCGGCGGCGGACGATCGCCGCGTCGAGGGCCGCGGTGACGAGCTCGGCCCGCATGTGGGTCGCCATCGACCAGCCGACGACCCGGCGGCTCCAGGCGTCGATGATCGAGGCGAGGTAGCAGGAGCCCGACCGCGTCGGGAGCTCGGTGATGTCGGCGACCCAGAGCCGGTCGGGACCCGGCGCGGTGAAGTCGCGGTTGACGAGGTCGGGGAAAGGCGCCGCGTCCTCGTCGCGGATCGTCGTGCGCACGAAGCGGCGGCGGTGGACGCCCGCGAGATGGTCGCCCCGCATGAGCCGGGCGACCCGCTTGCGCGAGACGTGGTGCCCGGCCTCGGCGAGGTCGGCCCAGATCCGGGGTACCCCGTACGTCCCGCGGCTGCGGGCGTGGGAGCGCCGGATCTTCGCGGCCAGCGCCGCGTCGGAGCGCGCCCGGGCGGAGGGACCGCGTGACCGCCAGGCGTAGTAGCCGCTCGGGGAGACACCGAGCGCTGCGCAGAGGATCCGCACCGGATACCTCGCCTTCTCCTGCTCGACGAAGCGGAACCGGGTCACCGGGTCCGCTCGGTCTCCTGAGCGAAGAAGGCGGCTGCTTTTCGCAGGATCTCGCGCTCGGTCTCGAGGACCTTCACCCGCCGGCGGAGCTCGTCGAGCTCGGCCCGCTCGTCGGCCGCGAGCGGCGTGCCCGGTGGCCGCTCGCGCGACAGGCGAATCCACCTCGCGAGGCTCTCGTTGCTGATGCCCAGGTCCATGGCGACCTGGCGGATCGACTGGCCCGACGTCTCGGCGAGGCGGACCGCCTCGGCCCGGAACTCCGTGCTGTAGTGGCGGTGCCTCCTCATGTGGACTCCTTCCCGCGGACGCTGCCGCGATGGTAGGTGTCCACGAAAGCGGGGTAGGTCCACGCTGACCTATGCCAGCCAAGCTGGCACGCCCTCAGGGGACGCTCCAGTCCGGGTGGTTGCGACCACGTCAGGAAGGTGAGCCGTGGCAGGAAGAGTCGATGCCCGCGTCGTCGATGTGACGCCGCGCACCCGCACCGAAGCGGCCGTCCAGGCGCTCGGCCTGGCCACGGAGGTCACAGGCTGGTTCCTTGCCGCCGCTGCCGCCGTCCAGGGATTGGGAACCGCGGTCACTGTGCTCCTGGCCGTGATCGTCGTCGCCCTCGGGAGGAAGCTCCGTTCCTGTTAGGCGACCGGCTTGGCCGCCGGATGCGAGCGCCCCAGGTCCCCGTCGCGTCAGCGACGCCCGGAGGCGGAACGAGACGGGCTCCGCCCGCCGTCGCGCGGCGGCGGGCGCCGTGGTGCGCGCGCGCCACCCAGGTGCGACCGAAGGTCCCCGAAGGTCATTCCACCGGCTGCCCGGCATGCCGAGGCCGTTGAAGTGGCGGAGTGGACCTCGCCATCTCGCCATGTCGCGGTGCCGGACGCTGGTGACCGCTCCACCGGCGTCGCAACGCAGCTCGTCGAGGACGAGGCCGCCGCCCAGCTTCACGGTGAGCTGGTTGCCGCAACCTCGGCGGTGGCCCGACTCGGTTCCCGCCGCAACTCCCTTCCTCTTCCGCTACCCCTCGACCCGGAAGAGCTCGACGTGGACCGGGTGGCCGTCGACGACGAGCGCGCCGCCGCGCACCCGCATCCCGCGCAGTCGCACGTCGTGGCCCTCGCCGACCGAGGCGCCGACGACCGCGTCCGCGCAGGCGTCCGTCGCCCGCCTGAGCATGCGTCCGAGGGCGCCCTCGTCTGGATGGCGGTGACGAGGCGCCGGCTCGACGCCGGCCGCGACGCCCCGACGGTGGTCGGCGCGGGCCGATGCGGCGCTCTCGACGAGGCGCGGCCACTGCTCGGCGAGCGTTGAGGCCGCGTCGAAGAGCTCGAGCGCGACGAGCCTCCCGCCGATCCCCACGGCGACCCCGCTCGCACCGGCGGGGCAGGGGAAGGCGCGCACGAACGCGGCCGTGTCGGTGGCCTCTCGCTCGTAGAGGTCATGGAGCGCCGAGGTGGACGAGCGCATCCTGGCTCGCGCCTGCTTGTGGCCGATCTCGGCCCAGACCTCGCCCTGGTCGGCCCTGTAGCTGCGGCGGACGGGCCGTGGATCGCCCGGGGCCATCGCCGCCCGGGCCCGAACCTCCATCAGCGCGACGTCGGCCATCTGGGCGCTCATCTTGGCCCGCAGGAGGTAGTCGACCTTGCGCGAGGCGCGGAACCCGTAGCCCTGGTTCCAGCGCCCGTGCTCGAGGCAGGAGACCGGGATCGAGGTGACCTTCATGGCGGCCAGCCAGACGCTGATGTTGATGATCCGGTTCTGCTTGCCACCGACGACGGTGTCGCCAGCAAAGAGGACGACCGGCTTGTCCCTCGTCACGGCCTCGATCGCGGGGACCGTGCCGCCGCCCTGCTCGCGCAGTTCCAGGGCGCCGTCGCGCGCCGCCGCAGTTGCCGTCTCGTACGCGGCCGGCCGGTCGACGCTCCACTCGAGCGCCGTCAGCACCAGGCCGTCCCGCGACATCGTCACCAGGGGACGTACCGTCCCGAGGGCCTCCTTGAGCTCTTCCCGAACTGTGAGCTCCTCCCGAACCGTCTGATCGTCCATCACCGTGCCTCGACTTCCTGCATGTCGCGAGCATGGACGGCGGTCGTGCCAGCTTGGCTGGCACTCCCGAGGACGACCGGACGAGGACTTCTGTCCGGTCTTGCCGGACTGACCCTCCGATACCCTGGGGTAGTATTGACAAGAGGGTTGACAAAAGGGCCCCCGCGGGCGCATCATTCGCGTGAACTGGCGTGTCAAGACTTGACACGCCCGTACGTGTGTCCGGCGCCGTGCGGCCTGGGGAGCCAGCCGGGGCGACGCCAGGACCGGCGGGATCCCCCGCGATGGGGCAAGCAGGGGATCGGGCGCACGGACCCCGGATCAGGCAGGAGAAGCGGGTGGCGGTCGGCGTCGCAGCCGAAGTGAAGACCAAGCTGACCGTCCTCGACGTCGTCGGGGAGACCGTCCAGCTCAAGAAGGCGGGCACCACCTTCAAGGGGCTCTGTCCGTTCCACTCGGAGAAGACGCCGAGCTTCATCGTCACGCCCGCGCGCGAGAGCTGGCACTGCTTCGGCTGCGGCGAGGGTGGCGACATCTTCAGCTTCGTCATGCGCCGCGACGGCCTCGCGTTCCCCGAGGCACTGCGGGTCCTGGCCGGTCGCGCGGGGGTGGAGATCGACGAGCGCACCTCGCGCGAGGACGCGCGCCGGAGGCACCTCCACGACGTCGTCGAGTCGACCATCGCCTTCTATCACGCCGTCCTCACGAAGTCGCCCACGGGCGAGCCGGCGCTGGCCTACCTGCACGAGCGCGGCTTCACCGACGAGACCATCGAATGGGCCCAGCTGGGCTGGGCGCCGGCCGACTGGGACGCCCTGGGCCGCACGCTCGAGAAGCGCCGCCAGATCGGCGCCCCGGAGCTCGTGGAGGCGGGCCTGGCCACGCTCCGGAAGGGCGGCAACGGCGCCTACGACCGCTTCCGGGCCCGTGTCATCTTCCCGATCCGGGACGCCACGGGGAATGCCACCGGCCTCGGCGGGCGGGTCCTGAAGGGAGCCGACGGCTCCGATCCCGAAGGCCCGAAGTACCTCAACTCGCCGGCCACGCCGCTCTTCGACAAGAGCCGCACGCTCTACCTCCTGGACCGGGCCAAGGCGCAGGTCCGCAAGACGGGCAGCGCCGTCATCGTCGAGGGCTACACCGACGCGCTGATGGCCCACCAGGCGGGGTTCACGAACGTCGTGGCGAGCCTCGGCACCGCGCTGACGCCGGGCCAGGTCGCCCTCCTGATCCGCTACGCCGCCAAGAAGATCGTGCTGGCCTATGACGTGGACCCCGCCGGGGAGAAGGCCGGCACCCTCGGGGTGACCGCCTTGGAGGCGCTCACCCGGCAGCTTGCCGCCGGACAGACGGAGGTCGAGCTCGACGAGGTCCGGGTTGCCCGCCTGCCCGACGGAAAGGACCCCGACGAGGTGATCCGGGAGAGCCCGGACGCCTGGCGCGAGGCGATCCGGACGGCGCTCCCCATCGTCGAGTACCTGATCGACTTCCACGCCCGGGGCGCCGACCTGCGCACGACCGGGGGGAAGGCGCGCTTCGTCGACGCGATCCTCCCGACGCTGCGCACGGTCCGCAACCCGGTCCTCCGCGACGGCTACCTGCAGACCCTGCGCCAGGTCTCGGGGGTGGAGGAGCGCGTGCTCCTCGAGTCCCTCCACCGGGCGCCCGACGGCGGGCGCGGCGCGCCCGGGCCGTCCGGCGCCGACGGCGGCCGGATCTCCGCCGACTCCGTGATGTCCTCGCCCGACGCGTTCGACCCGCGCGCCGTGCTCCGGGCGATCAGCCCGGTCGAGCGCGAGCTCCTGCGCTTCCTGCTGCTCGCGCCGGAGCTCCAGGCCGAGACCGTCGAGCGGCTGGCCCCCGCCGACCTGCCGTCGACACCGGCCCGCGAGCTGTGGTCGGCGGTCCTCGCGGTGCGCGAGCTTGGACCGTATACGTCGGAGGCCGTCTATGCCCGCCTGGACCCCGAGACGCAGGCCCTCATGGCCGCCCTCCTGGGCGGCACCAGCGTCGCGGCCGTGAACGGGACCATGGGCCGGCCCACGGCCGGTCTCGCGGAGCAGGGGATCGAGCAGTGCCTCCTGCGCCTCGAGCTGGAGCGCCTGGAGGAACGCGATCGCTTCACGCGCGTCGAGCTCGCCGAGGCCGAGCGGGAGGGCGATCGCCCGGCGATCGATCGCTACATGACCGAGATCTCCCACCACAACGAGAACCGCAACGCGCTCCAGCGGCGAATCGAGCAGGCAAGCCTGCTCTCGAAGCCGCTGGCGCGCCAGGCTGGAGGACGACCATGACCCAGGATCCCGCAGACGCAGCCCTCGTGGAGGCGGTGCTTGCCGCCACGCCACGCCGCCGGAAGGCCGCTGCCGCCGAGGTGAGGGCCGTGAAGACGGCCGTGCGAGCCGCCGCGCTCCCCGACGACGAGCCGATCGCCCCGCTGGGCAGCCTCGAGGTGGACCTCGACGAGGACGACGAGGACGATGCGGACCTCGGTGCCGAGCCCGGCGCGCCCGGGCTCGTCGTCGCGGACCTGGACATCGCGGTGGATGCCACGGGAGACCTGGCCACGGTGATCGTCCCGGGTCTCATCGCCGACGCGTCCGACGCCGTCTCGCCGGTCGATGTCCCGGCGAAGCTCGACGTGAAGGCCCTCGAGGAGCCGACCGCCGAGGAGCTCGAGGCGCTCTCCGCCGACATGATCGGCATCGACGACCCGGTCCGGATGTACCTCAAGGAGATCGGGAAGGTGGCCCTCCTGACCGCCGAGGAGGAGGTCGTCCTGGCCAAGGCGATCGAGCTGGGCGAGTGGATGGTCGAGTTCCCGTGGAAGGCGATGGTCAGCCTCCACGAGTGGACCCTGCACGACACGGAGCGCAAGACGCGCACGGCCAAGCCGCAGCACCGCCTCCCGCTGGGGGAGGAGGCCCACCGCATGGTCCGCGAAGCGATCTCCGACGAGGGCGCCCTGGACCTGCTGGTCCCGCACCCCGACTTCCATCTCGTGAAGGCGGGCCGCGACGCCCAGTCGGACGGCACCAAGGATCTCCTCAGGGAGGCCAAGAAGCTCCTCGCCGCGTACAACGAGACGCGCGCCCCGACGGCCTTCGTCACCCTCCTCGACTGGGGCTACCTGGCCGTTCACAACGGCGACCTGGACTCCCGCGACAACGTCGGCCTGCGGGCGATCTACGAGTGGACCCGCGAGCTGGTCGCCTTCCCCGCCCTCGAGCGCTGGATCATGGCGGGCAGGGACGCCGAGCTGCTCAAGCGCATGGGCTACGACCCGGAGGTGCCGCTCAACACCAAGCTCGCCCACCGCAAGGGCGAGATCGTGCGGATCGGGCGCGACGCCCGCGAGCAGCTGACGTCCGCCAACCTGCGCCTGGTCGTCTCGATCGCCAAGAAGTACATCGGCCGCGGGATGTCGTTCCTGGACCTCATCCAGGAGGGCAACATCGGGCTCATCCGCGCGGTCGAGAAGTTCGACTTCGAGAAGGGCTTCAAGTTCTCCACCTACGCCACGTGGTGGATCCGGCAGGCGATCACCCGGGCCATCGCCGACCAGGCCCGCACGATCCGCATCCCGGTCCACATGGTGGAGACCATCAACCGCCTGATCCGGGTCAGCCGGCAGCTCCTGCAGGAGCTGGGCCGCGAGCCGACCGTCGAGGAGATCGCCGAGGCGATGTCCAAGGGCCAGGAGGTGGTGGTCACCCCGGAGAAGGTCCGCGAGATCATGAAGGTCAGCCAGGAGCCGGTCTCCCTGGAGACGCCGATCGGCGAGGAGGAGGACTCCCACCTCGGCGACTTCATCGAGGACCGCGGCGCCCTGGCCCCCGCCGAGGCCGCCTCGCACCAGCTCCTCAAGGAGCAGGTGGAGGCGGTGCTCGACTCCCTGACCGGCCGCGAGCGACGCGTCCTGCAGCTGCGGTTCGGCCTCGAGGACGGCCGGGCCCGCACGCTGGAAGAGGTGGGCCGCGAGTTCAACGTGACCCGCGAGCGGATCCGCCAGATCGAGGCCAAGGCGCTCCGCAAGCTGCGCCACCCGAGCCGCTCCCGCAAGCTGAAGGACTACCTGGAGTAGGGCGCAGCAGGACGCGGGCAGCGTCTCCGGCGTCCGCCCGACGAGGGGCTACGCCACCTTCTTGCCCGTCGCTCGCAGGTTCACCAGCTTGCCCAGGAGGTCGAACCAGAAGGGCGCGCCGAGCATCACCGCGAGCCCGGTGAAGATCCAGCCCGGGATCCTGAGCAGGAGGTAGTTGATCCAGGCCTCTCCCGTCGGCCACTTGCCGCCGAGGTTCTGGCCGCACGGAGCCGGCAGGTCGGTCGCGGCCCGCGCAGGATTCGCGTCGGACGGATACCAGCAGACGCTCCAGCCGATCCCCGGCTCGATCCCGTCGAGCAGCTTGATCGCGTCGGTCGGCGTGGTCGCCGGCGCGCCGCTCCCGGCGACCGCGCCGGCCGATGCCACGATCGCGGTTCGAATGGATGGATTCGTGGCGAGGGTCTGGGCCATGGCGACGGTGTCGACGTTGAACATCACCGCCATGCCGAGCCCGAGCGTCAGCAGCACGACCTGCGAGTAGCGCTTGTACACGCCGCTCAGCCGCTCCATGCCCTCGTCGTACCAGGTGGCCACTGCCTTGCGCAGCCCTTCGAGCGTGTTGCCGCCCTGGTGGACCAGGATCTGGAGCTGCGACTTGGCGCTCCCGTCGGGCAGGGCGTCGATGCCCTGCACCACGGTCTCGATCGAGATCTCGCCCGCCGTCTGCGCGGTGCTCAGCGTGTGGAGCAGGGAGTCGGCGAAGCGGGTGTTCCGCAGGTACGACGGCCTGTCGAGCGAGGCGATCAAGGGGTTGCTGTAGACCCTGCCGGCCAGGCCCTCGAAGGTCGGGTCGGCGAGGAGGTTGCCGACGCCGTTTTTGAGCGTCTTCGCGCGCCAGCTGACCGCCTGCGCCACGAGCTCCTGGCCGGCGCTCGCGACCACGGCCAGCAGGAAGTACGTGAATGCCAGGCCGATGACCACATCGAGGATGTTGGATCCGAACATCGCTGCCCCCCTCCTTCGCTCGGTCGGCGCAGCCGTTCAGCGCGCCACGACCGGCTCGACGCAAGGTTGCGCGATCCGGCGAGGATGGTCCAGCCGTGATCGGCTTCCCGCCATCGGCGACGTTCGAAGAAGGCCTGGAGAGGAGGCGTCCGGTCGGCGGCCGAGACCGCACGAGTCGGGCGCGACAACGCAGACCGGGTCAGCGAACCTGGTAGAGCTGCCAGCTGGCGTCAGGGCCCACCTCGCCCGGGGTGGGCTGGGCGATGAACAGCTCCCAGGCGGCGTTGTTGTCGGCGTGCGCCGGGTACGTGACCTCGACGAGGACCGCGCTCGAGAGGACGATCGCGGCCCGATCCGCGGGGGGAACCCACTGGTCGATGGGGGCCACGTCCTTCGGTCGGGCGACGATCGAGTACCGACCGCCCATCGTCTTGAGATAGGCGGCGCGTTCGGACGAGAACGCGGCCAGCGTGCCCGGCCGCGCCTGCGGGGCGAGCAGGGCCCAGGCGTCGCGGAAGCGGCCGCTCTCGAGCGCGGCTTCGTAGTGCCCGACGGCGGCGACGGCCGCGGCCGTGTCGCCCGGCGGCGGCGTCGACCTGCCGTTGGACGCTGCCGGAGCGACGACCGACGATGGCCGGCCCGGGGTGGTCCCGGCGGACGGGCCCGGAAGGTTGGACGTCGACGGGCTGGGCGCCGCTGGGCCGGAGGTCGTTCCGGACCCGCCGCAGCCGGCGACGAGCACGGCAATGCCCAGGAGAGCAGCCCGGGGGGCCACGAGGATGGGACGCATGACACACCTGTCGACACGCGAGCAGGACTCGCCATTGGCTCGACGCGGTCTGGGCGACCGTTGCGGTGACCGCGCTTCTTCGCCTCCCGCTGGGCGATGAGACGGGGTCCCCGGGCCGCCTGTGACGCGCCCTTGCCCGCGAGATCGCGGCGGACCCGGACCGCCGTGCGGGACGCACCCTCGCTCTCATCACGCTCTCATCAACGCCCACGCACATTGCACGGAACCGAAGGGGCGCGCGGGAGCTATCGAGCTCCACCATGCCCGGCGTCGCGAGACGGTCGTCTTGTCCGCCGGGCTGGAAATTTGGCGATCAACCGACCCCTCCGGGCGGGGCGCTGATGCGCCCGGAAGGGGGATAACGTGTTCCGTCGTGGTCTGCGGCTTCGTCCTGGCCGCTCTCTGGGAGTGGCGGCGGGTCTGCTCCTCGCGCTTGCCGCCCTTGGGCCTCCGGTCGCAGCCAGCGGGTCACCCCCGCATTCCGGATCTCCTGCTACCTACACGGTCCTGGTCGGCCTGTCCCGACCGGAACGTGGCGTGAACGTCGACGCCTACTTCCCCGACAACCTGTCGGTCCACGTCGGCGACACGGTGAAGTTCAAGCAGAACGCCGCCGAGATCCACACGGTCACGTTCCTTGCCCCAGGCCAGGCGATGCCCGACTTTCTGGCGACGTTCCCGCTGATGGACCCGGCGGTCTTCCTTCCCGTCGTTCCGGCCAGCCACCTGTATGACGGGACGAGCTACGCCAACTCCGGGATCATGAGCACGGACCCGTCGTACAGCCTGCCGGGACAGCAGGTGACCAGCTTCTGGCTCACGTTCACCAAGGCGGGCAGCTACCAGTACGTCTGCCTCGTGCACGGCATGATGATGACGGGCACGGTCAACGTCGTCGATCCGTCGGTCAAGATCCCATCGCCGCGCCAGGTGCGACACCAGGTCAGGAACACGATCTCCGGTCTGCTGAAGCAGGTCCCGGCCGCCATCCGCGCCGCCAACGCCGCGATCATGCCCCCCGTCCATCACAGTGACGGCACCACCACGTATCACGTCAACGTGGGATTCATGTACGGGATGATCGACCTGATGAGCTTCTTCCCGGGCAAGCTCGAGGTCCACCCGGGCGACACCGTGGTCTGGCACATGACGACGGTCCCGCACACCATCACCTTCCTGAATGGGAATCCCGAACCGTCGCTGATCATCCCGGCCGTCTGGCCGCCGACATCAGCTCCCACGGTGATGTTCAACCCGGCGATCCTCGGCCCGTCGCCCAGCGTCGCGGGCGGCCAGCCGCTGAACAAGACCGACATGTTCCACTCCGGCTTCATTCCGGTCCCGGGCGCGACGTTCTCGCTGACGGTCGGGAACATCGAGGGTCCGGTCCCCTACCGCTGTCTTTTGCATGACGCCAGCGGCATGGTGGGCAAGCTCGTCGTGGAGGGTGCCCACGACCACGACGGAAAGGGTCGCTGAACCGTCGCGACCCGGCACGACCGGGGGCCCTGCGGCCCCCGTCCCGTGCCCGAAACGGCACCGAACAGAAGGCCCGCCCGTCGGCGGGCCTTCTGCATTCCGAGCTTCCGGCCTCGCGGCACGAGGGACCCGCGATCCTGCCGGGGCTCGCCATCAGCGGGCGACTACCATGCGCGAATGACGTGGCGGCGCCTCCGGTGGACCCTGGCGATCACCGCGATCGCCGTGGAGCTGACCCTCCTCGTGGCCTGGCGGCGCCGGCTCCGCCGGGCCGGTTAGTCGGACGGCTGCCGCGGTCCGCAGCGGCGCACGGCTTGCGGCCCGGCGCGCAGTCGGCGCACGGCTCGCGGCCCCGCGCGCAGTCGGCGCACGGCTCGCGGCCGCGGTCTGCAGCGGCACACCGCCCCGTGTCGCCTCCCGCCGTCGCCCGAGGTTTGGCACGATGCACGGATGAGCGACCAGACCGCGACCTACCCGATCCGCACGGCCACCCCGGACGAGGCCCGGGCCTTCATCGCGCCCCTCATGCCCGCCTTCGGCGAGGAGTTCACCGACGCCGAGCTCGAGGATTGGCGCCACACGATCGAGCCCGACCGGCTCATCGCCGCCTTCGACGGCGAGACGCCGATCGCGTCCGCGGGCGCCTACACCTTCCGCCTGACGGTGCCTGGTGGCGAGGTGGCAGCGGCCGGCGTGACCGCCGTCGGGGTCGAGCCCGGCCACCGCCGGCAGGGCGTCCTGCGCTCCCTGATGCGCCACCAGCTCGACGACGTCCGCGAACGAGGTGAGCCGGTCGCCGTCCTGTGGGCCTCCGAGAGCGCGATCTACCAGCGCTTCGGCTACGGCCCTGGAACGCTCAACGGCTCGTTTGAGATCGACCGGGGGCGCACCGCCTGGCTCCGGCCGGGCGAGCCGGGCGGCCGGATGCGCCTGGTGGACGAAGCGGAGGCGCTGGCCACGTTCCCGCCGATCTACGAGCAGGTTCGCGCCGTCACGCCGGGCGCCCTGACCCGGACCGAGGACTGGTGGCGCTGGGGGATCCTGCGCGACGCCGAGTACATGCGGCGGGGGGCCGGCCCGAAGCTCCGGTTCCTGTACGAAGTGGACGGCGCGGCCGAGGGCTACGCCATCTACCGCCCCAAGGGCGACTGGGACGATCGCGGACCCCGCGGCCAGGTCCTGGTGGTCGAGGTGATGACCGTCAGCCCGCGGGCGGACCGGGCGGTCTGGAGCTTCCTCTTCGGCGTGGATCTCATGCGCAGCACCAAGGCCGGCCGCGTCCCCGTGCCGCACCCGCTCCAGCTCGCCCTCGCCGATCCGCGCGCTCTCGGCATCACGGCCGGCGACGGGCTCTGGGTCCGGCTCGTCGACCTGCCGGCCGCCCTGGTGGCCCGCCGCTACGGCGTGGCCGACGCCCTCGTCCTCGAGGTGACGGATCTCTTCTGCCCGTGGAACGCGGGTCGCTGGCGCCTGGTCGCGAGCGGGGAGCCCGGGGCTGCCTCCGCGGCCGTGGATCGGACGGATGCGCCGGCTGACCTGGCGGTCGACGTCGCCGACCTCGCGGCCGCCTACCTCGGGGCGTTCCGGTTCTCCCACCTCGCGGGCGCGGGCCGGGTGGATGAGCTCACGCCGGGCTCGCTGCGCCGCGCCGACGCCCTGTTCGCGGCCGACCGCACGCCGTGGTGCGCCACGATGTTCTGACCCTCGACCGGCCGCCGCGCGCACCCGGGATCGGCGAGGCTGCGGGCAGCCGAGCCTGCGGGCCTGCGGGCCGGTCAGCCGCCGGACGCGCTCGCGCCGCCCTCGACGAGGAAGAGGAACCGGAGGATGTCCGGCCGGTCGTCGGTGATCGGCGTCACCCCGTCGACGGCCACGGGGCCCCAGCCGTCAGCCTGGAGCGGTGCCAGGAGCGCCGGATCCCGGGCCAGGACCAGCCAGATCGACGGGATCGCGCCCATCGGCTTGCCCGCGGGTGTCGGCGTGTATGTGCGCCGGAGGGCGGTCAGGCCAAGGTCGCGGGCCGCGGCCGCCACCGCCGGGGCCAGGTCGTAGTAGCGGTTGGAGACGTGGACGGCCAGGAGACCGTCCCGCGCCACGGTCCGCATCGCGTCGCGCAGCGCCTCCACGGTCAGGAGGTGGACCGGGATCGCGTCGGAGCTGAACGCGTCCAGCACCAGCAGGTCGTGGACGCCGTCGGCCGTGCGGGCGAGCTCGAGGCGCCCGTCGCCCACGACCACGGCCGGCCGCGACGGGGCGTCGCGCAGATAGGTGAAGAACGCGGGATCCTGCGCCACCCGCACGACGACGGGGTCGATCTCGTAGTAGGTCCACCTCTCGCCGGCCTCGCCGTACGCGGCTAGGCCACCCGCGCCCAGCCCGACGATGCCGACGGTTCGACCGGCCGCGGGCGCCGGCAGCTGGTGCAGACGCCGGAAGACGTCGCCGATCGGGCCTTCCTCGACGTAGTAGGTCGCAGGCCGCATGCGGCGCGCCTCATCGAGGTACTGGACGCCGTGCAGCGTCGTCCCGTTGAGGATCTCCGTGCGCGCGCCGTCCGGCGACCGGAGGACGGTCGTGACGCCGAAGAAGCCGCGGTCGCGGAAGAGCGGCGTCGGGGGCAGCACCAGGACCGCGAGCACCAGGACGGCAGCGGTCGCGACCGCGAAGAAGCGCGGCACGCCGCCGAGCAGGAGGACCAGCGCCCCGACGAAGAGCCAGCGGAACCCTGCCTCGAACGCGAGCGGCCCCTGGCCGGCAAGCCCGATGCCGAGGATCACCGCCACGACGAGGTAGGGCCCGAGTCGCCCGCGGAGGCCGGCCACGAAGGGACCGAAGTCGAGGCCCCGCCGGCGCGTGGCGGCCCGGACGACGCGCGCGGAATCCGGTGCTGTCAGGGCGAAGGCGGCCACGGCCAAGCCCACGAGGAGCGGATACTCCCAGACGTCCGGGAAGACCACGGGGGCGATCAGCGCCACGAAGCCGCCAGCAAGGACGCCCGCGACGGCGAGGACCAGGTAGAACTCGGTCAGGTGACGCGGAGCCGGGCGATCCGCGGCGAGACGGCCGTGGAGCGCGGTCGCGACCACGGCATACCCGCCCAGCTCCACGGCCACGAGGGGGACGAGCGGCCAGATGCCCGCCGACCCGAGAGGGACCCAGAGCAGGGTGGCGGCCGCCGGCGCAGCGATCGTGGCCCAGCGGACGAGGGTCCCGCCACGGCCGGAGAAAGCGATGACGAAGGAGGCGAGGTAGAGGGCGAGAGGTCCGACCCACAGGAGCGGCGCGCTGACCAGGTCCGTGGCGATGAACGACGTGATGGCCGTCAGCAGGCCGGTCGGGATCGCGGCCAGGACGAGCCAGCGCAGCCGTCGCCGGGCGTCGATCCTGGCGGCTGTGGACACGACGGCATCGGCGGCAGGCCTGGCCACCTCGAAGCCGGTGGGGTGGCGGACGGCCCCGCGCAGGCGCCGCGCGGCGGCCGTCACGACGAGGACGAAGAAGGCCATCCCCGCCATCCAGGCGGCGCGCTGGCTGGCGAGGCCGAGCGCCGGCTCGATGATCAGCGGGTAAGCCAGGAGCGCGGCAAGCGAGGCCCCGTTGCTGAGGGCGTACAGCCAGTACGGGTCGACGGCGCCGGGTGTCTCGGCGTCGCGAACGGCGGCATACCAGGCGGACAGGAGCGGCGTGGTGGCGGTCAGCAGGAATGCCGCCGGTCCGACCGCGATCGCCAGGATCGCGAGCAGGTTCAGGCTCGGCGGGAGAGCCTCGTTGCGCAGCTGGGCCCAGCTCGATGGCGCGCCCAGGAGGAGCGCGAACGCCAGGACGGCGACGCCGACGTGCACGAGAGACCCACGCCGCAGCCCGAGCCGGGTCACCGAGAGGTGCCCGTACAGGTATCCCAGCAGCAGCATCCCCTGGAAGAAGGCGAGGACCGTGGCCCAGCAGGCCGGGACACCGCCGAAGACGGGGAGCGCGAGCCGTCCGACCAGCGGCTCGACCGAGAACAGCAGGAACGCCGACAGGCCGATCCCGGTCCCGTAGATCGCAAGGGTCGCGAGGCGTGGGCGCTCCTCGGCCCGGGCCGGGGAGGCGGTCACGGTGAGGTCCACGGGCGCATCGTCCGGCACGTGGCCCCTCCGTCAAGCGGGACGATCGTCCCCACCCGGTCCCACCGCCCGCCGGTCAGGTGGGCTGGTCGGCGGCTCGCCCGGCGCGTCGCTGGTCGCGACCGGCATGTCCGCCCGGCTCCAGTCCGAGTACGACCCGGGGTAGAGCAGGGGATCGGGCAGGCCGGCGGTTCGCATGGCGAGGGCAAGCTGGCAGGCGTTCACGCCGCTGCCGCAGGCGACGACGACGGCTCGCCCGCCGGCGCCGCCGAGAGCCTCGAACCGGCTTGCCAGCACGTCCGGCGCCAGGAAGCGACCGTCGGGTGCGAGGAAGGAGGCGGTCGGTGCGCTGATCGCGGTTGGGATGTGACCCGGGACCGGATCGACCGGCTCGACCTCGCCGCGGTAGCGCTCGGGCGCGCGGGCGTCGAGGAGGACGACGGCGCCGAGGCGCGACGCGAGCGCCATCCTGTCGATCGTCCGGGGCCAGGCTCCGCGCGTGACGATCCACCCGGCCGGCTGCACCGGCGGGTAGGCGGCTTCCCGTGCCGTCAGCGGCAGCCCGGCGTCGCGCCACGCCGCGATCCCGCCGTCGAGCACGGAGGCCCGCGGGTGGCCAAGCACGTCCAGCATCCACCACAGCCGCGCCGCCACCGTGCCCCCGGCGTCGTCGTAAGCCACGACATGGTGGTCCCGCCCGATCCCGGCGGCGCCGAGGGCGGCGGCGAAGGCGGCAGGGTCGGGGAGCGGGTGGCGACCCGGCCCCTGCGGTCCCGTCAGCACGGAGTCGAGGTCGACGAACGTGGCTCCCGGTATGTGCGCCTCCGCGTAGGCGGCTCGCCCGGCGGCGGGCGCCGCAAGGGACCAGCGCACGTCGGCGATCCGAAGGTCGGGGTCGTCGAGGAGGCCGGCCAGGGCGAACGCGGAGATGAGGCCCATCGGGGCGAGTATCGCATCGGCCCGCTTGTCGAATCCGCAACCTTCGCGGCCGCGGCTCGTGACGAATCGCCGGCCGACTCGCGGCGAAACGCCGACCCCCACCGCGGCTCGCCGGCCGCCTCGCGACCAGGGCGCCGTCAGCCTCGCGCAGGGACAGCCGTCAGCCTCGCGCAGGCTGACCGTGCTATCCTTCCGCGCGGCGCGGCCCTGGCCGCGCGAAGCGCCCCGACCCATGGTGGCGGGCGCCCTCGCTCCGGCGTAGCTCAGTGGTAGAGCGGGCGACTGTTAATCGCTTGGTCGTAGGTTCGAATCCTACCGCCGGAGCCACTTGCCCCATTGTTACGGTGAGCGTAACATTGGCGCATGTCTTGGGACGATCTCCTCGCCACCGCCGCCGCACAGCACGGCTACTTCACCACGGCGCAGGCTGCGGACCACGGAATCAGCCGGCGGGCACTGACGTGGCGCGCGCAGCACGGCTCGGCCGAGCGTGCAAGCCACGGCCTCTACCGACTGTCCCATTGGCCAATGGACCCGGACGACGACCTGTACGCGCTCCAGGCACGTGCTCCGTTCGGCACGTTCAGTCACCAGACGGCGCTGAGCTTGCTCGGGCTGACGGACATCATCCCGACGACCATCCACCTCACGATCCCCGAGACGTCGCGACTGCGACCGCGTCCGGGGGTGACGCTCCACCGCTCGCGTCATGCTGCGATGACCGACCGAGCCCTCCGCAATGGGCTGTGGGTCAGCACCGCGCGCCGGGCGCTGCTTGACGCCGCCCGGGAGGGCGCCGACCCGGATCAGCTGATCTCCGCTGCCCGCGATGCCCGAGCGCGGGCGATGCTCACGCCCGACGACGTCGCCGAACTCCGGCGACACGCGCCCTTCGCGGGCGCCCGCCTGTGACGAAGACGACGGGCGGGACGCCAGCTGGTCGGCGGACCAGCCTCCTCGTCCGGATGGGCAACGCCGCACGGGATGCCCGCGTCGTCCCGCGCAGGATCCACCTCGTGGTCGCGATCGACCGTCTCCTCATCCGCTGCTTGCCGCTGCGCCCGGTCGATGGGTTGTGACGCGACCTCGTCGTGGCGAACAGGTTCACAGCGCATCCTGCCTGAACGCGTCAGTCGGGTCCGGACTGAGCGGCTACGACCTGGGCCGGCGCCGCGGTCAGCGTCGGGTCATTCTCCGGCGATCGTCCGCCGCTGTCCGCCTGCAGCGCGAAGTGCGACCTCGACGAATGGTCGCAACCGCTGGGTCAGCTCCATCGCGGTTCGCTCGAAGGCTGCCCGCTTCTCGTCATCGGTCCCATCGACCTCCGCCGGGTCGTCGAGGCCCCAGTGAAGGGAGTTGTGCTGGCCCGGGAAGACAGGGCACGACTGGCGGGCGCGGTCGCAGACGGTGATCACGTAGTCGAAGGACTCGTCGAGGAACAGATCGACGGACTTGCTGGTCGCCGCTGACCAGTCGATCCCGTGCTTCGCGAGCACCTCGACCGTGAAGGGGTTCACCCCCTTCGGTGCTGTCCCGGCGGACTGGACCTCGAAGTCGGACCCTCCGAATCGCCTGAGCAGGGCTTCCGCCATCTGGCTGCGGGCGCTGTTGCCCGTGCAGACGAAGAGGACGCGGATCGGGGCCCCGGACATCGTGGTTCGCTCCTTCGTGGCGCGGCCCGCGGCCGCGATCGTCAGCTCAAGGTCGAGAAGCTCGCTCTCCAGGCGATCGAGGTCGGTGCGCTGGCGGGCGATCGCCGTGCGTTGCTCGGCGAGCAGCGGAGCGAGGTCGGCGTCGATCGCACCGCGCTCCAGGCACAGCCGGGCCAGCCGGCCGGCGTCCTCGGGTCCGAGCCCGAGCCGCCGAAGCGACACCACCAGGCGTAGGCGCGCCAGGTCATCAGCACCGTACTCCCGGTAGCCGTTCGCGCGCCGGGCCGCCGGCGGCAGCACCCCGACCTCCTCGTAGAAGCGGACCGCGGACGCGTTGATGCCCGCGCGGTGGGCGAGTTCCGACACTCTCACGCGTACCCCCGGGCCTGTCGGAGCTGGTCGGCGAACGCCGACGGCAACTCCGAGGCCTCGACGGCTCGAGCCGCGGCCTCCACGTCGTAGGCGACCCGTCGGAACTCGACGCTCACGGAGCCTGGAGCCGTCTCGATCAGCGCCCAGCAGGCCCGCGGATCGCGGTCCTTCGGCTTGCCCGCCGACCCGACATTGACAAAGCGGGTCGCGCCCACCGTCTTGTCGTAGGGCCGGTGGGTGTGGCCGCAGACGATCACGTCGGCATCCGCGCCGGCGGCGATGCGCGCGAACGTCTCGTCCGGCTTGTCCTCGTAGAGGTACTCGTTGATGCGGCGGGGGCTGCCGTGCACCAGCAGGAACCGATGGCCGTCGACCTCGAACCGGATCTGGGGCGCGAGCGCCCGAAGCCATGCCTTGTTGGCGTCGGCCGTGTGCGCCTTCGTCCAGGCGAAGCCCCGATCGCCGAGCTCCTTCTCGATCGGGTTGGTGTAGGCGCAGCCGCACTCGTCGCGGCCGAACCCGGTGCCGTCGTCGTAGTTGCCCATGACGATCGAAATGTTCTCGGTCTGGAGTCGCTCGAGCACCTCGTTGGGCCAGGGTGCATAGCCGACGAGATCGCCGAGGACGTACCGCCGTTCGGCGGCGGTAGCCGCGATGTCGGTGAGGACGGCGTCGAGCGCCGGAAGGTTGGCGTGGACGTCGGAGAAGATCGCGATTTGCATGGCCCGATGGTAGACCTTCGACCAACTTGAAGGTCAAGCGGTCGCGCCGCCACCAAGCCCGACAACCGATGACCAATGGCCCTGCATCGCCCCCGGATGCGATGTGACACTGTCGGATGTGATGACTGACCCCTTCGACGTTGCCGTGCTGGGTGGTGGTCCGGCCGGATACGTGGCCGCGCTTCGAGCAGCGCAGCTCGGTGCCCATGGGGTGTTGATCGAGCGCGAGTGGGTAGGGGGCACCTGCCTGAACATCGGCTGCATTCCCACCAAGGCCCTGACCACGTCGACAGAGCTGCTGCTCAAGGCGAGGCGCGCCCACGACTTCGGCGTCACCATCTCGACGGCTACGCCCGACCTGCCCGCCCTCATGGCATACAAGCAGGGTTCCGTGGACGCGTTGGTCGGGGGGGTCGAGCACCTGCTGAAGAGGGCGGGTGTCACCCTCCTGCGCGGCACGGGCCGCCTGGTGGCGCCTGGCACTCTTCGGGTGCAGCCCGACACCGGCGACCCGATGACGGTGTCGGCCGGCCGCGTCATCCTGGCCCCGGGGTCGATCACCGCCCGGCCACCGATCCCCGGCCTCGACCTGCCCGGCGTGATCACCAGCACCGAGGCGCTCGACATCGCGGCGGTTCCTGCCCGCCTGACCGTGGTCGGGGGAGGTGTCATCGGCCTCGAGTTCGCCTGCATCTACGAAGCCCTGGGCAGCCAGGTCACGATCCTCGAGATGATGCCGACCCTGCTCCCGGGGGGCACCGACGAAAGGCTGGCGCAGCGACTGGCGCTCCTGCTCCGGCGACGGGGCATGAGCGTCGTCACCGGCGCCCACGTCGAGGAGATCGTGTCCGCTGGAGGCAGCCTGGCGGCGACGTATCGTGACGCACAGGGCACCCTGACCCGGATCGAGGGTGATCGCGTCCTGGTCGCCACCGGCCGCTGGCCGAACACCGAGGGTCTCGGCCCGGCAGAGGCCGGGGTGAAGATGAACGGCCGGGCGATCGACGTGGACGAGCACCTCGCCACGAGCGTTCCCAACGTGTGGGCCATCGGCGACGCGGTCGGCGGCCCGATGCTCGCGCACAAGGCGATGGTGGACGGGCGCGTGGCGGCGGAGAACGCCTGCGGCGGCAGCCGTGCCGTCGACTACCGATCGGTCCCGAACGTCATCTTCGCGCGGCCCGAGGTCGCCAGCGTCGGCCTGACCGAGGCGCAGGCGCGACAGCAGGGCGCAGACGTCAAGGTCTCCCAGTTCCCGTTCTCGGCCAATCCGCGGGCGCAGATCCTCGGCCAGACCGACGGCCTCGTGAAGCTGGTGTGCGACGCGGGTAGCGGGGTGGTGCTGGGCGTTCATCTCATGGGGCCGCATGCCACCGACCTCATCGCCGAGGGTGCCCTGGCCGTCCAGCTCGGGGCAACCGCCGACGACCTCGCCTGGACGACACACGCCCATCCCACGTTGCCGGAGGCCGTGCTCGAGGCAGCGCTCGGCTTCCGCGACGCCACCATCCACTTCCAGAGGCGGTAGAACCCATGCCCGACTACCTGGAGACCACGGTCGACAAGTTCATCTTCCGGGTCGCGACCGACCGCCTCTACAGCACTGACGGCGCCTGGGCTCTCGCGGACGGGGACCGGGTCCGCGTCGGGATGACTGACTTCCTCCAACAGCTCAACGGCGACGTCGCCTTCGCCGAGGTCAAGGCGGAGGGCACCGTGATAGCTCCCGGCGACGAGATGGCGACGATCGAGACGATCAAGGCCAACGTGGAGGTGCTCTCGCCCGTCGGAGGAACCGTCGTCGAGGTGAACCCGGCGATGGAGCTGTCGCCCGAGGCCATCAACCAGGACCCGTACGGCGACGGCTGGCTCGCCGTCATCGACGCCACCGACTGGCCGGCGGATCGCGAGGGCCTGCTCAACCCGCAGGCGTACTTCGAGGTGATGCGCGCCCAGGCCGACGAGGAAGCGAAGAAGCTGTGAGCGAGAACGAGCGCAAGGTCATGGTCGTGCCGTGCAGCGGCATCGGCAAGACGTACGGCACGGTGAGCCGCGAGGCCGCCTACGAGGTCACGGAGGACTCGCGACCAGGATCGACGGGGCTTGTCGCTCTCTCGCTTCTGGTCCTGGGTGACGAGGACGCCCGCGCGGCGGTAAGGGCCCATCCGGCGGTGACGATCGATGGGTGCAAGCTCGCCTGCGCCGCCAAGATGGTGCAGGAGAGCGGAGGGCAGATCGCGCAGGGCATCGCAGTGCTCGACGTCTACCGGAGGAACCGGGAGCTCAAGCCGCATGGCATCGCCGAGCTGAACGAGGGGGGCATCCTCCTCGCCCGTGCCGTCGCGCGGGAGATCACCGCCGTCGTCGACGCGGTCCTTGCAGGCGAGGAGGGCCCGACCCATGCCTGAGCTGCCGGGTCGGAAGGTCGGGATCGTCGCCTGCTCGGGCGAGGAGCTGGCCGAGGGGACGGTGACCCGCCTCGCCGCGCTCAACGTCCTCGAGCAGCTGCGCCCCGGCGAGACGGTGACGATCTGCCTGCCGCTGTTCCTGGCCGGCGGAGAAGGAGACCGGGCCTTCGCCCGCTTCTACCCGACCATCGCGGTCGACGGCTGCGAGAAGCGCTGCGCGGCGCGCGCGACGGAGCAGCTCTCCGGCAAGCCTGCGGCAAGCGTCGTCGTGACCGACCTGCTGGCCGAGCACGGCCTCGACCGGCCACACGGCGCGCGCCGCCTGGACGCCGCCGGCCGGCAGGCGGTCGAGCTGACCGCGAACCAAGTCGCCGGCCTCGTCGACGAGCTCCTCGGGGAGCGATGGGATCGGCGCCGCGGGTCGTTCGTGGATGCCGCGGCTGCCGGCGACGAGCCGGCGGAGCCCGCAGGCGCTCCCCAGGTCGGGTGCGCCTGCGCGTCCGCGATCCCGGTGCAGACGGTGGACGTCGACGGCCAGGGCGTTCCCCTTGCAGCCCTTCCGCTGATCTTCGAGCAGTTCCGCGGCGCGGGGAAGGCGCCCGGACCCGAGGTCACGCGGGAGCTGCTGGCGAGCGTGAAAATCTACAACGACGTGGCAGCCGGCACCGACGAGGCGCTCGGGGCCGCGCTTGCCAGCGAGTACGCCGCGTTCTGCAGTCGGGAGCCTGCCCGAACATGAGCCGCACGGCGACGTATCACACCACGACGACGTGGACCGGCGAGCACTGGGGCCACATCACCCTGGGCAACGGCCCGGAGATGGCCTTCTCCGCGCCGCCCGACGCCCAGGGGCATCCCGGCGTGCTGACGCCCGAGGATGCCTTCGTCGCCGCGGCCAACACCTGCGTGATGATGATGTTCATCTGGGCGACCGAGCGGTTCCGCCTCGACCTGCAGTCCTACGCCTGCCGCGTCGAGGGCACCAAGCTCATCGAGCTGGATAGGACCGAGATCTTCACCCACCTGCGCTTCTGGCCGCGGATCGTCATCCGCGCCGGGTCCGAGCCGCCGGCCGTGGTCGAGGCCCGGGCCCGTCGAGCGCTGAAGTCGGCCCAGAAGTACAGCCTCGTGGCGAACTCGGTGAAGTCCGAGATCGTCGTTGAGCCGACGCTCGAGATCGTGCCCTGATCCCATGGAGATGCTCCTGCTCCTGACGCCGCTGCTGTTCGGGCTGTCGTTCCTGTCGGGGATGCTCGGCCTGGGCGTCGCCTTCATCGCGATCCCCGTGCTCGGCCTGTTCGGCTACGACCTCATCAACGAGATCCAGCCCTGGGCGCTGCTGCTCAACGGGCTGACAGCGATCAGCGCCGCGATCGCCTTCTGGCGGAGGGGGATGGTCGACAGGCGGGGAGCGCTCATCCTCGTGACGATCACGGCGATCGGCGCGCCCCTCGGGGTCTGGCTCGTTCAATTGCCTCGCCAGACCTCGTGTGGTGGATTACGTCGGCGTTCTGCTCTTCCTCGCGATCCGCATGGCGTTGCCGAAGGGCGCCTCGACCGAGCTGGTCGCCGAGATCACGGACGCCTCGCGGGCGAAGGCGGCCGGGCTGCCGCTCCCCATCTCCGTCTTCGCCGGCTTCCTGGGCGTGGGGCCGGGCTTCCTGCTCATGCCCACGCTCACCCTCGTCGGCTACAGCGCCCGCCTGGCCGCGGCGACGAACTCGGTGGCCGCGACGGTGCCGTCGTTCACAGCCTTCGCCACCCACCTGCCGACGGCCACCTTCGACTGGCCGATCGTGATCGTCACCTCGATCGCATCGGTGATCGGAGCCTGGCTCGGGGCACGCTTCACGGCGGGTCGGGTCAAGAGCGCCACCCTCTCGCGGATCTTTGCGGTCGCGCTTGTCGCGCTCGCGGGTGCAGCGCGCCTGGATCCTGCTGACATGACCACCACCCGTGCTTCCACGACAGCCCCCCAGAGGAGACATCCGATGCCGATTGAGCTGCCCGTCCTCCAGACCTGCGGATGAGCCTGCCGGCCCCCGATGTGAGCGATGCGACGGCGGCCGCCGCGATCCTCGCGGATCCGATCCGAGCCAGCATTCGTGCGGATGCTCCGCGACGGGCCCGTCTGCGTGTGCGAGATGGCGGCCGCCCTCGGCTCGCGCGAGAACAACGTGAGCAACCACCTCGCCCGGCTACGCGACGCCGGGCTGGTGCGCTCGATGCGCTATGAGGCCGATATGCGCCGCGTCTACGACGAGCGCGACGACGATGCCTGTCGGAGGGCGCTCGGGGCGCTCGGCGATCCTGATCACCATGCTCGCGGGCACCCTGCGGCCGATTCAGTAGCGCTGGAGCAGCGCATCCGAAGCGCCACTGCATGGAGACTTGCACTGATGACGAAGATCGAGGTCCTCGGGCCTGGCTGCTACAACTGCCACCTCCTCGAAGAGGCTGCGAAGGAGGCCGTGGTGATCGCCGGGGTTCAGGCAGAGATCGTGAAGGTCACCGACTGGGGGGCAGATCGCGAGCTACGGCATCCTGCACATGCCCGGGCTCGTGATCGACGGCAAGGTGGTGAGCGCCGGGCGGATCCCGTCGGCCGGTGACATCGCGCAGCGGCTCGCCAGTGAGGTGCCGGCGTGAAGACGATCGAGGTCCTGGGCCCCGGCTGCAACAACTGCAAGCGGCTCGAGGCGAACGCCCGGGAAGCGGTGATGATGG
>CAVZLW010000003.1:0-891523 GCA_963776285.1 uncultured Chloroflexia bacterium | reverse complement strand
GGAGCTCGTGGGCACCCTTCGCGTAGCGCCATAGCGCGCTGATCATGGCGGCGATCGCGAGGAGGACGAACCCGTAGAAGACGACCGCGATGCGCTCGGGTTCGCTCTTGCCGAAGTAGTCGGCCATCAGCCGGGTCGGGAAGGGCAGGAAGGCAACGAACAGGAGCAGCAGGAGGTTCAGCCGCAGGAACAGCCCGTCGGCTCGCTGCATGTGGCTCGTGATGGCGGCATGGCCGATCCACACCCAGCCGATGGTGAGGAAGCTGATGACGTAGGCGAGGTACGACGGCCACTCGTCCGCGAGCGCGGGGAGCAGGTCCTTCTCCGCGGCGAGCGGGACCGCGATCTCGAGGACCAGGAGCGTGATCGCAATCGAGAAGACGCCGTCGCTGAACGCCTCGAGCCGGCTGAGCGGCAGGCCGCGACCGCGCTCGCTCGGCTCATCTGGGGTGGTGCCGGACATTGGCGCACCAGGAGACGGGGACGGTGGCATCAGGCGGCCTGCGGCGGGTCCTTGGTGCCGACGGCAACCTTCACGCCGGTGGAGTTCAGGTACAGCCAGATGATCACGGGCATGACCGCCGCGGCAAAGCCGAACCCCGTGTCGGGGAACTGGAAGAAGGCGGGGAGGTCGCCCCGGGCATCAAACCAGTTGACGCCGAGGACCCTGAGGCCGAAGAAGACGCAGCCGAAGCCGGCAGGGCCCCGAAGAAGCCGATGACCGCGAGGAGGATGGGCGGGCTCTTCATCCGAGTTGCTCCCTCCACAGGCCGCCGTTGCCCAGCGCGCGCCCGGAGAAGCCGGCCGCGTCGGCGAGACGCGGGCCCAGGCTGCGCGAGCACGCGCGAGCCCGATCTTACGGTTGCATGCTCCGCGGCGTCACGGCCGGCCGCATCCTACCCATCGGAGGACGGGTGTCCGCGGGGGAGCAGCTGCCGACAAGGGCGACGGCGGCCGAACGACCGACCCAGCGGGAGGGGCCGACGACGAAGATTCCGCCAGGCGGTCGCATCGACCGACGGGCCGATGGGACGGATCTGGGCCTTCCTCCGAAGAGGAGGATGCTTCCGCCTTCGGAGGCCGCCGGAATAGGGGTCGCCCACGGGCGAGGACGCGCGGTCGCGGCCGATTCGAGACGGACCTCCCGCAGCGCCCGGAGGCATCGACCACGGCACTGGAGGGAGTCCTCGATGGCTGACCTGAGACCGAAGCGGATCGCGGAGTTCATCGAGCCGTTCCGGGTGGAGCCCGGGCGGCGGGTCCGGCTGCCGCGCGACTTCGAAACCGTGGGCGACCGGAAGCAGTCGAAGGCCGAGGCGAAGGAGATCCTCTCGCAGGGCATCGAGCTCCTGGCCGAGTACCAGGAGCGGCTCGCCGCCCAGGACACGTACGGCGTGCTCGTCGTGCTCCAGGCGATGGACGCGGCGGGCAAGGACGGCACCATCGGCCACGTGATGAGCGGGGTGAACCCGCAGGGCGTCCAGGTCAGCAGCTTCAAGATCCCGTCGAGCGAGGACCTCGACCACGACTACCTGTGGCGCTACGCGAAGAAGCTGCCGGAGCGCGGCAACATCGGCATCTTCAACCGCTCCTACTACGAGGAGGTCCTGGTCGTCCGGGTCCATCCCCAGATCCTCGCGGGCCAGAAGCTGCCGCCGGCGTCGAAGCGGGGGGACGTCTGGAAGCGGCGCTTTCGCGAGATCAACGACTGGGAGCGCTATCTCACCGACCAGGGCTTCAGGATCGTGAAGCTGTTCCTCAACGTGAGCAAGGAGGAGCAGCGCCGCCGGTTCCTGGCCCGGATCGACCTGGCCGAGAAGAACTGGAAGTTCAGCGCGAACGACGCCAAGGAGCGGATGTTCTGGGACGACTACCAGAAGGCGTTCAGCGACGTCCTGAGCAACACCAGCACCGAGTGGGCGCCCTGGTACGTGATCCCGGCCGACGACAAGCCGTTCGCCCGGGTCGCGGCCGCCGGCGTCCTGGCGAACGCGCTCATCGAGATCAACCCGCAGTACCCGGTGGTGAGCCCCGAGGCCCGCGAGGCGCTCCAGGCCGCCAAGGTGGACCTCGAGGGCCAGGCCCCGCCAGGCGCCGCAGCGGACCCGATCGAGATCGAGCTTGCGGAGAAGGCCGCCAAGGCCGCCGGCCAGAAGCCGACGAAGAAGTCGAGGAAGGGGAAGAAGGCATGAGCGGCACTACGCCATCCCCGGCCGCGAGCAACACGGCCTGGCATGCCCTCAGCCCGGACGACGCCCTGCGCCAGCAGGGCGTCGAGGTCGACAAGGGCCTGACGTCGGCCGAGGCCGACGCCCGACGGGCCAAGGTCGGCCCGAACAAGTTCACCTCGGCCAAGAAAGCCTCGCGCGCGCAGCAGTTCCTGGCCCAGTACGCCGACCCGATGCAGATCGTGCTCCTCGTTGCGGGCATCATCTGCCTGTTCCTGCCTGGCCAGTTCTTCACCGGCGTCATGCTCATCCTGCTCACGCTGGGCAACGCGGCCATGGGCCTGAACCAGGAGAGCAAGGCATCATCGGCGGCTGATGCCCTCAGCCAGTCACTGGTCGTGATGGCGAAGACCCGCCGGGACGGCAACCTCGTCGATCTCCCCATGGACCAGCTGGTCCCGGGCGACGTCGTCAACCTCCAGGCGGGCGACCTCGTCCCCGCCGACGCCCGCATCGTCACCGCGGCGACGCTCGAGATCGACGAGTCCGCACTCACCGGCGAGAGCGTGCCCACCCCCAAGCAGTTGGACGCGGTCGCTGCCGACGCCGCCCTCGGCGACCGCTCGGACATGGCGTTCATGAACACCCAGGTCACGCGGGGCTCGGGCGTCATCCTCGTCGTCACGACCGGGATGGACACCCAGGTGGGCCACATCAGCGGGATGCTCCAGGCGACCGCGGCCGAGGAGACGCCGCTGACGAAGCAGATCAACGGGCTGACGCGCCAGATCCTGGTCCTCGCCGCGTTCGCGCTCACGGCGTCGCTCGTCCTGGGAGTCGCCCGCGGCGTGCCGCTCCAGGAACTCTTCCTCACCGCCGTCGCGTTCATGATCGCCGCCATCCCGACGGCGCTCCCGGCGATCGACACGGCCATCCTGTCGAAGGGCTCCCAGATGCTCGCTGCAGCGGGAGCAATCGTGAAGCAGCTCCGCTCGGTCGAGACGCTCGGATCGACCTCGGCGCTCAACTCCGACAAGACCGGCACCCTCACGATGAACCAGATGACCGCCGTCCAGCTGGCCATCGTCGGGCGGCGCTACTCGATCTCCGGCACCGGTTACTCCACCGAGGGGCAGATCACCCAGGCCGCCGGACAGCCCGAGCTCAAGCTCGAGCCCTACCTGCTGCCGATGGCCCTCTGCTCGGATGCCGAGATCAAGGACGGCGACCTCATCGGCGACCCGAACGAGGGTTCGCTCGTCGTCCTCGCCGCCAAGGGCGGCGTCGATGCGGACCTGACTCGCGCGCAGTACCCGCGCGTGGCGACCCTGCCGTTCGACGCGGCGTACAAGCTCATGGCCACCTTCCACGACTGGACGGACGAGGGCGGCCGCAAGGTCGTCCGGGCCTACATCAAGGGTGCGCAGGACCAGCTCCTCAAGCGCGCCGCGGCCGCCCATGGCCCCGACGGGACCGAGGTCCCGATCGCGCAGTTGCACGATGCCTACGTCGCCGAGAGCGACCGGATGGGCAAGGAGGGGCTGCGACTCATGGCCACGGGCCGGAAGGACTTCGACCCGGCCACGTTCGACCCGGCCGGCGACCTCCTGAAGGCCATCGACGGCCTCACGCTCCTCGCGCTCGTCGGCATCACCGATCCGCCGCGGCCGGCCGCGAAGGCTGCCATCGCGGAGGCCCATGGCGCCGGCGTCCACGTCCGCATGATCACTGGTGACGCGGCTGTCACGGGCGCCGTGGTCGCCAAGCAGCTCGGGATCCCCGGCAAGGCGATCACCGGCGCCGAGTTCGAGGCGATGGACCACGACGCGGTGCTCAAGGAGGTCGACGACATCGGGGTCATCGGCCGGGTCTCGCCCCAGGACAAGGTCCACCTCGTGGACGTCCTGCGAGAGCAGGGCCACATCGTGGCGATGACCGGCGACGGCGTGAACGACGCGCCGGCCATCAAGAAGGCCGACATCGGCATCGCGATGGGCATCACCGGCACGGCGGTCACCAAGGCCGCCGCGGACATGATCCTCGCCGACGACAACTACGCCACGATCATCAAGGCCATCAGCATCGGCCGCAACGTCTACGACAACCTGATGCGCTTCATCCGCTTCCAGATGGCGGCCTGCTACGGATACATCACGGTGTTCCTGGGCTCGTCGCTCCTCAACATCCTGGGCGGCGTGCCGTTCCTGCCGCTCCAGACCATGTGGCTCAACTTCACGGTGAACGTCTTCCAGGCAATCGGCCTCGGGTTCGGGAAGCCGAGAGACGGTCTCATGGAGGAGAAGCCGCGGCCGAAGGACCAGAAGCTCCTGCCGCGTCCGCTCACCATCTGGCTCGTGGTCATCGGGCTCGTCATGGGCGGCGGCACCCTGGCCGTCATCGCGTGGGCGAGCGGCCACTACGGGAGCGATCTGATCGCGCGGACGATGGGCGTGACCACGTTCTCGCTGTTCCGCATCGCCTCGTCCCTGGAGACGGCCGACGAGAAGCGGTCGATCTTCAGCGGCTACATCCTCGGCAACCCGGCGCTGCTCAAGGCGACCGGCCTCTCCATCGTCACGATCGTGCTAGCGACCGAGCTCGGCATCCTCAAGAACGTGCTCGACATGACCAGCCTGACCGGAGAGCAGTGGCTCGTCTGCATCGGCGTGGCCCTGTCGCTGATCGTGGTGGAGGAAGTGAAGAAGCTGCTCAAGGTCTCGACGGGCGACGAGCCGGCGCTTGTCGCCGCCGTGCCCGCCGCCGCGTAGGGTAGGGAGGTGGCCGACGAGTCCCTCGCCCGATCTCTCGCCGCCGAGGCGGTGGCGCCCGACGCGGAGCGACCTGCCCGCCTTCATCACTGAGCTCTTCGTCGATCCCGTCGCACGAGGCGCGTTGCTCGCGGGTTCGGTCGCCCTTGTCGCCGCGGCGATGGATCCACAGATCTGGACCCCCACGCTGCCCTCCATCCAGGAGGCCATTCGAGAGAACCCGCAATTCGAAATCCTCGTCCTTCTGGCCTCGATCGGCACGTCGGCGCTGATCCTCGTCGGCGGTGCCGTCGGAGACTTGAGTCGAGCCCGTCAGGTCATTCTCGGCGGTCTCCTCGTCGAGTTGCTCGCGAGCGGCGTGACCTTGCTCGTGCCCGCCGGGCCGATCTTCCTCGCGTCGCGACTCGTCGGGCATGCCGGTGCAGCATTCGTCATCCCGGTGTCCATCGCCCTCGTCGCCACGAGCTATCGCGGTCCGGTCCGGGCGACCGCGATCGGGGTCGCCTACGGCGCCTACGGTGCGGGCGGCACCGCCGCATCGATCGCCCTTCGGGTGGTACCCGGAGAGCAATGGCCCGCGATGCTCGCCGCGATCGCTGCCTGCGCCATCGCGATCCGGCTTGCCTGGACCCGCACCCTGGAGCTGCGTCGGCCGTCGAAGGCGGAGCGTCCGCTCGTCGTCGGCGTCGCCGTGTGGGCGTTCGGGATCATCACCTTCACGGTCGGGGTGACATGGATCGGCGGCGGTCTCGATAACCCGCTCCGCTGGGCTTTGATCATCGGCGGTCCGGTCTTCGTGATCGGCTACCAGGGTCTCAGCCGAACGGCAAGTCCGGCCCAGTTCATCCGGCGCCGGGTTGCGGTCGCGCTCTTCGTGGGTGTCACGATCGCGATCTCCGAGACGGCAGCGGTGCTCAACCTGCCGCTGTACTTCCATCTCGTGCTCCGCTACGAGCCGTTGCTGGCGGCGGCCGCCGTCGTCCCGCTCACGGGCGCGCTGCTCCTCGCCGGACCCGTGGCCGGGGTCCTGCTCAAGCGGGTCGCCCCGCGCTGGCTCGTGGGCGGCGGCGTCATCTTCGTCGGGATCGGGAACCTGGTGCTCGCGGCCGTCGCGACCGAGTCCGCGTCATACCTCGCCCTCGTGCTCCCGTGCCTGCTCATCGGCGCCGGGTTCGTCGTCGCGACGACCGTACGAACGGCCATCATCTTTGCCAGCCTTCCGGATGGGTTGCCGGCGTCGGCGGCAGCATTGAACGAGGCGTCAATCTCGCTTGGACGGCGGATCGGGATCGTGCTCGTCAGCGCGATCGTCGCGCAGGTGGCCTTGACCACCTACTCGGCCTCGGTCGCGGGGTTGCCGCCCACCGATGCCGCGGCGGCGATCGCTGCCTTCCGCACCGTCCTCGTGGCCGTCGGCACTCCGTCGTTCACGCAGGTGGCGACGACCGTCGCGTCTTCCGACATCCGGCCGTATCTCGACGCCTATGCGGCCGGCCTGAACGCCGCCTTCCTCCTGTGTGGACTCGTCGGCGTGGTCGGCGGGGCCGTCGCCCTCCTCGCGTTCGGTCGCGCGGATCCGCTCAAGACCCGATGGGAATTCCAGGGCGAGCGAGAGTCGGCCGGGCCTTAGTGAGACCCGTAGCGCGACACGACCGCCGCCTCGCAGGGCCTTCACTGACGATGCCGCTCGGTGTCTGTGTCTTTGCGGCGTACTGCTTCACGTAGGATGCGCCGGGAGCCTTCGAGTGGTCCAGTTGAGCATGACGCCGGCTCACCGTTGGGCCTGATGAGTCGCCTGCGTGGTCGCCCGACGGCGAATGGCTGGCCTTTGCCCGAACCGACGACAGCAACGGGAGTGCTCAGCCGAACGCCTGGGTGGTGGCGTCGAGCGGTGGGGAACCTCGCCTGATCGCGACGCATGCGACCGCCGATTGGTGACCGAGTACGTCCGAGCCGCACCGCTGCTTCGGGACCGGTCGGTTCGATGGCGAACCCGCCCTCGTGAAGACCTCGTGAAGGCTGGGGCGGCTCGAGCCGCCGCCCGCGAGATCAGCCAGCGCGAGCCGGTCCATCGGACGGCGCCCGGAGGGGGATCCGCGATTCGAACCGCGCACCGCCCGTGGGACGGTTGGCCGCCTCGATCCGGCCCCCGTGGCGCTCCACGATCCAGGCCGCGATGGCGAGCCCGAGCCCGGTCCCGCCGAGGGGTGCGTTGTCCGCGCGCCAGAACCGATCGAAGACCCGTGGCAGGTCCTCCTCCCGGATGCCCGGCCCGTCGTCGTCGACCGTGAGGACCGCCGAGCCGGCTTCGGGCGCGACATGGACGGCCACGTTCCCACCGGCGGTCGTGTGGGCCACGGCGTTGTCCACGAGGATCGTGACGAGCTGGCGGAGGCGGAGCGCGTCGCCTTCCACCTCGGTGGGGAGCGGGTCGACGACGACGGTCACTCCGCGCTCCGACGCGACGGCCGTCAGGGCCCCGGCCGCCTCGACGGCGACGTCGGCAAGGTCGACGGGCGCTCGATCCAGCTCGATCGTCCCGGCGTCCGTCCGGGCGAGGAGGAGCAGGTCGTCGACGAGGGCCGTGAGGTGAATGGTCTCGGCGTCGATGTCCTCGAGCGCGGCGCCGACCTGGGCGACCGGCTGGTCCTGGTTCCGTCGCAGGTCGGTGACGCTGGTCCGGATGACGGTGAGCGGGGTGCGCAGCTCGTGGCTCGCGTTGGCCGCGAACTCGCGCTGGCGCCGCAGGGACGCCTCGCGGCGCTCGATGGCGACGCGGATCGGGACCAGCGCCCGCCCCGCGTAGACCCACCCGGCCGCGACCGCCAGGAGCAGCGCGGCAACGCCGCCGAGGATGAGGACGGAGAGCAGCGCGGCGAGGAGTCGCTGCTCCGAGAGCCGTTCGCCGATCACCTGGACCACCCAGTTGCCGTCGCTGCGCGGGACTGCCAGGGAGTAGACCCGGATGGGCGTGCTGTCGAGCGTGGTGGTCCGGGTGTCGCTGCCGGATGCCAGGGCGGCCGCGACAGCCGGCCCGATGGGCAGCCCGGCGACCTGGTCGAGCTGGCCCAGCACCGAGCCGTCGGGCTTGACGGCAAGCGTCAGGGTCCCGGACTGCTCGCCTCCGAAGACGAAGCCGAACGGCGGCCGATCCCGCAGCGGCCCGGGACGGCTGATGACCTGGGCGACCTCCCCGGCTCGCTGCACCAGGATCGCGGTGCCGTGGCTCGCCAGCTCGTTGGAGACGGCTCCGAAGACGAGCGCTCCCAGGGCCAGGAGGATGAGCAGCGTCAGGCCGCCGCTCCAGGCGATCAGTCGGAGTCGCGTCCGCCGCAGGAGCGCGGCGTCGTCGCCGGCGACGTCGCCCCCGCGCGTCCCGGGCCGCGGGGCAAGTGGATCAGCGAGCACGGACTCGGTATCCGATGCCGCGCACCGTCTCGATCCACGCACCACCCTCGGGGCCGAGCTTCGTGCGCAGGAGGTGGATGTAGGCCTCCACGGTGTTCGGCGTCAGCGCCGCGCCGTAAGGCCAGGCCTGGTCCAGCAGCTGGTCACGCGACAGGACCTGGCCCGGACGGCGGAGCAGGCATTCGAGGATCGCGTACTCGCGCTGGCTCAGGTCCACGGGCATCCCGGCGACCGTCACGCGCCGATCCGTCTCGTCGAGCGTGATCGGGCCCGACTTCAGGGTCAGGCCCCGCCGGGGCGGCGGTCGGCGCCCGAGCGCGCGCAGCCGTGCCAGCAGCTCCTCGTAGGCGAACGGCTTCACGAGGTAGTCGTCGGCGCCGGCGTCGAGCCCTTCGACCCGGGCCGAGACGGCGTCGCGTGCCGTCAGCATGAGGATCGGGACCGCCGAGCCCTGCTCGCGCAGCCGTCGGGCGACGTCGAAGCCGGACGCGTCGGGAAGCCCGACGTCGAGGATGACCGCGTCCAGCTGCGCCACGGTCGCGAGCTCGAGGCCCTCGGCGGCCGTCGTCGCGCTGTCCACGACATGGCGGTCCTGCGCCAGGAGGCGCGTCAGGAGGCGCACGAGGCGCGGATCGTCCTCCACGAGGAGCAGGTGCACGTCAGCCTTCCGCGCGGCCGGGCGGCCGGACCTGAGCGGTCATACCTCCGCCCGGGCGATCAGCTCCAGCGCCGGTGCGATCGGGATCGCGAAGCCGATCCCCTGGCCGTCGCTGGCCGAGGTGGCGATCACCCCGACCACCGTCCCTGTGGCGTCGAGGAGGGGTCCGCCGCTGCTGCCGGCATTGATCGCCGCGTCCGTCTGGATCAGGCCGGACAGGGCGACGCGGATGCCGGACGACGGATCACGCAGGTCGATCGAGCGGTCGAGCCCCGAGACGATCCCCGACGTCACCGTGTCCGTGAACTCACCCAGCGGGCTGCCGACGGCGACGACGAGCTGGCCCACGACCAGGCCGCCGCTGCCGAGTCGTGCCGGCGTCAGGCCCGTGGCATCGGCCCGAAGCAGGACGAGCCCATGCGCGGGGTCGCTGGCCACGACCCGGGCCGTCGCCTGGTGCTGGTCGGAGAACAGGATGGCGTAGCTCGTATCGACGGGGGCCACGATCGCCGTCGTGAGGATGAGCCCGTTGGCCGAGACGACGATCCCGGTGCCGCCGGCGCTCCCGGACCGGCCGCCCGATCCGCTGATGGTCACGACCGAGGGCTCGGCCGCGGCCGCGACTGCGGCGATCGCGTCCGCGCCGTTGATCCGCGTGACGATCGCGCTTGCGGGCGACGCGCCGGCCGCGCTCGCGCTCGGCGCCGGGCTTGCCGCCGGGGCCGCGTCCTGGTGGGTGGCGAGGAGGAGTGCCGCGGTCCCGCCGCAGGCCAGCACGGCGGAGAGCAGCGCCGAGGCGAAGACGAGTCCGGCCCCGCCGCCCTCGCGACGCGTTGCCGGCGGGGTCGCCGGGGTCCAGGCAGGCGCGGGGGTCCAGGCCGGCGGCGGCACTTCCGGCGGGGTCGCGGGGGTCCAGGCAGGCGCGGGGGTCCAGGCCGGCGGCGGCACTTCCGGCGCGGCCTCGACGGTTGGCGCCGCGTCGACCGCGGGCGTTGGCGTCGCGGGCGTTGGCGTGGCAGGCGTGCTCGCGGTCTGGGGAGCTGGAGTGGCGGGCGGCGTGCCGGCGGCCGTCGGCGGGTCTGACCAGGAGTTCGGTTCGAGCGTCATCGGTGACTCCGGAGGGTGCCGTTGGGTGCGCGCACGACCGTCGTTGTACACGCGGTTCCTGAAGCCAACCTGAACCGACGTGTGCGCGCAGCGATGATCGCAGAAGGGCGTCCACGTCGGTTCCGCCGCGGATCGGACGCGCAGCGGCAGGGGTCGTCAGCCCATGATCACGACGGAGAGCCACGCGTCGACCCGGATTCAGGACGCCTTCAGGTCGCTCGGTCATACCTCCGTCGAGCGCCCCGGCTCAGCCCCTCCCTGCGCCGGGCGCGTCGCTGTCCCAAGATCGCCGGGAGCTTCCAGGAGACATCGAGTGCAGGAACCACAGGACGTGAACCAGACCCAGCCGGCGCAGGACGCGCCGCCGGCGGAGATCCAGGAGACGGTCGGGCCATCGGGGCCGCTGCCGTCGACGTCGAAGGTGAGCCGGACAAGCGGACGGACCCTTGGGCTCGCGGCCCTCGCGGGTGCCCTCGTCGTCGGTGTCCTCGCCGTCGGGTTCGCCCTCGGGAGCGGTGCGACGCCGGGTGGCTCGACTGCCGTTCCGGCGGCCGGCGGCCAGCCGGCAGACGTCGCCGCGGCGGGCTGGACATCACCCGACGGCCGGACCCAGGTTCGACTCGACGATCGCGGCGGCCGCGGGTTCCGGGGCGGGATGGTGAACGACGCCATCACGATCACCGCCGTCGACGGTACCAAGCTCTCCCTCCGGACCAGGGATGGCTGGACCAGGACGATCGACGGGGCCGGGGCCACCGTGACGAACGGCGGCACCACCGTCCCGCTGTCCAGCCTCAAGGTCGGCGACCAGATCGTCTTCCGGGAGACCCGCAACAGCGACGGGACGTACACCATCACGGCGATCCAGGTCGTCCTGCCGACGGTGGCCGGGACGGTCGCGTCGGTGTCGGGCTCGACCGTGACCGTGACGGCGTTTGACGGGAGCACGGCGAAGGTCGCCCTCACCGGGTCCACCACGTACATGCTCGGTGGCAAGGCATCCACGAAGGATGCCGTCGTCGCCGGCGTCCGAATCGAGGCTCGCGGCACGCTGGCCAGCGATGGGACGCTCACCGCGACGTCGGTCGAGATCGCACCGGCGCTGGCCGCCGGCACGGTCAAGGAGAAGGCGCCAGACTCTCTCACCCTGACGCTGCGCGACGGCTCGACGCTGGTCGTGAAGGTCTCGGCGTCGACGACCTACCAGGTCGGTGGCATCACGTCGCCGACGCTCGCCGATATCAAGGTCGGCGATGTCGTGATGGCCAGCGGCACCAAGAACGCCGACGGCTCGCTGTCCGCAACGACCGTCTGGTCGCACGCGGCCGGCCAGTTCGGCGGACCCGGCATGGGCGGATGGGGCGGCCACGGCGGTCCCGGGATGGGCGGCTGGGGCTTCCCCGGCGGCCCCAACCGGGTGCCGGCTCCGTCCACACCTCCGTCGAACGGCACCAACGGCTGATCGTCAGCCAGGGCGCCCGGGGGCGGCTGGTCCGCTCCCGGGCGTCTTCGCGTCCGGGACCGGTCCCCGTCGGCGTCAGGCGGCCGGCGGCCCTGCCTCGATGCGCGTGCGGACCGAGGTCAGCGTGGCCCCGTCCCAGTCTGCTTCGATCCACCAGGTGGCACCGGCGTCGCGGTACGGGGCGACGCGGTCGCCTGCCCTGGCCGGGTCGTCGGCCGGGGTGACGCCCTGGGCGATGACGTCGTAGGGCCACGTCCGTCCCGACGCCGCCCGTTCGGCGACGATCCAGTCGACGATCTCGCCGAGCTGGGCAGGTGTCGGCGCGGCGGACGTGCCACCCGCGTCGCTGGCCTGGGGAATGATCCCGTCCCAGCGAACGGCCCGAGCCATCGAGCGCTCCGAGGGCCACGCGCCGACCACCCAGATGGGGATCCTGGGCCGTTGGACGGGCGTTGGCCGGAAGGTCATCGGCCCGAACCGGTAGTGGTGGCCGGTGAACGCGAAGGGCTCACCGCTCCAGAGCCCCGCCAGGATCGCCAGCGACTCGTCGAGCAGTTCCGCGCGGACCCGCGCCGAGGTGGGCTCGCCGACGTTCCCGAAGGCTGCGTCGTCGAGCGCACCCAGCCCGACCGGGAGCACGAGCCTGCCGTGGGAGAGGCGATCCAGCGTCATCGTCTCGCGCGCCAGCTTCCAGGGTCGTCGCCGCGCCGGCGGCGTGACGATGGATCCGAGGGTCACCCGTTCCGTGCGCATCGCCATCGCGGCCAGGACGACCCACGGGTCGTACGTGTCGCCCGGGCCGATCGCGACGCCGTCCCACGTGAAGACGCCGTCCCAGCCGGCACCCTCGGCGAGCGCGGCCAGCTCGGCTGCCGCGCGCGGATCGCCAGCGGTCAGGACGATCCCCCGGCGCACGGCGGCCTCAGGCGTCTCGGCTCGCCGCAGGAGCGCCCATGACCTCGACCGCGAAGCGCCGCACGGCGGCGTTGAACGCGTCCGGCTGGTCCTCGTTGACGAGGTGGCCGCAGCCGGGGATGACGACGAGCCGGCCGTCGGCCGCGGCCGCCAGGAAGGCGCGCTCGCCGCTCCGGAAGAGGTCGTCGTCCTCGCCGTTCAAGATGAGCGTCGGCCCCGGATAGGACGCCAGCCGCGGCATGAAGACCTGACGGAGTGCGGCGACCATGGCCCGCGTGCCGCCCCGGAAGAGCCACCCGTTCGTCGCGGGGCCGTCCTCCGGGCCAGCAACCCGGTCGTTGGCCTCGGGTCCATCGCCGTTCGCGAGGAGGTCGCCGCCGCCCTGCTCGACTCCGGCGCCGGCGCGAGCGGCGCCGGGTCCCTCGGCCGGGGCGCGTGCGAGACGGGCGCCCCGCACCCGCTCGCCGGCGGCCACGAGGAGATACGTCCCGACCGTCCGCGGCGCCCGCCGGGCGACGGCTCGCGGCTCGGCAGTGGCGTTCGCCAGGACCAGCCCCACCACCTGGTCCGGCCGTCGTGCCGCGAGGTCCATGCCGACGTAGCCGCCCAGCGACTGGCCCACCACGATCGCGCGGCCGCCGGCGGTGGCATCGATCACCGCGCTCACGAGCTCGGTCGCGTCGCGCAGACGGAACGGAACGTCGGCGAGGGCGCCGTGCCCGGGCAGGTCGACAACGACGACCCGGAAGCGTTCGGCCAGGCCGACCACCTGGTGGCGCCACATCGCCCGGGTTCGCCGCGTGCCGTGGAGCAGCACCAGCACCGGAGCGTCGACCGGACCGCGCGCCTCGAAGGCGCGTCGTAGCTCGCCCGGAACGACCGGGCTCGAGGGGGATTCCTCGACGCGCGGATCGACCATGCTCTCCCTCGGGCGCGCCGGCTGCGGATCGCCGGCTGCCTGCCAGTCTACGGGCCGGGATCGCCCTCGCGGGGGTGCAGCGAGACGTCAGGCGCCGTGTCCGCCGATGCCCCGGCCTCGAAGAAGGCTCGCGGCCCCCAGCCGAGGAGCGGCGCGAGCGCGACCGCCGGGACCTGCGCGATCGTGGTGTTGTAGCGGTAGACCTGGTCGTTGTAGAGCTCGCGACGGTCGGCGATCTGGGCCTCGAGCCGCTCGATCTCGCCCTGCAGCTTGAGGACGTTCTCCTGCGACCGAACCTGCGGGTAGCTCTCGACGACCGCGAAGAGGGAGCGGACTGCCGCCGTCGTGGCGGCGGAGACCGCGCCCTGGTCCGCCACCGGCGCCTCGGGCGCGTAGCGCGAGCGCTGCCGAGTCACCTCCTCCAGCACCTCCTGCTCGAATGCCATCAGGTCGCGGACCGCGTCGACGAGCGCCGGCAGCTGGTCATGCCGCTGGCGCAGGACGACCTCGACGTTGCCCCACGCCTTGTCGATGCGGTTCCGGAGGGCGACGACCGCGTTGTAGGTGACCACGGCGAAGAAGCCGACCACCACGACGACGAGCAGGACGGCGAACAGCGCCGCAGCCCCGACCGGGCTCATCGGAGCGCTCCCGGCAGGCTCAGGGCCAGGAGCATGGCCGAGACGATGGCGATGGCTGCCCCGGCCAGGCCCAGGAGCACCTTCGCGTCCTCCCGCGCCCGGGCATCTCCGGGAGTGCCCGCGACGATCGCGAGGGGACGCTCGGGCGCGGCCCCCACGACCAGCTCGCCCGCGGGGATCTCGAACCGGGCGTCCGCCGCCGCCGCCTCGCCGCCTCCGGCGAGGGCCGGCACCCGGGCCCCGGGGTCGAGCTCCGGGGCCCGCGTCGGACGCCCGATCCCGAAGCCGGGGATCGCGGCGTTGCCCCACGCCTCTTCGGGGGTCGCGGCGAGGATCCCGGCCGCCCGGGCCTCCGCCAGGTTCATCGCCACCTCCGGATCGTCGAGAGCCGCTGTCGGGTCATAGCGGTCGGCGGCCGCCGGGTCGTCGAGATCGCCGAACGGGACGGCCGACCCGACGATCGTGACGGTGTCGCCGGGCTCGAGGCGCCGCTCCTCGTAGTCGCGGCGCCGGGCTCCCAGCCCGAGGCCGCTCGAGCCCAGCGCCGCGGAGAGGAGACTCGGGTCGCCGTCGAGGCTCTCGCCGGGCAGGTCCGCCGGCGGGTGCACCGTCAGCAGCTCGGCCACCAGGGCCTCCCGGTCCTCCACCGCGGAGCGGTGCGCGGGTCCGGGGTTGACGCGCAGGCCGGGCGGGGTCCCGCCGGCCCAGTCCGAAGCCGCGTCGAAGCGCAGGGGCGCGTCCCAGCGAGCACCCCGCGGGAAGACGCGGATCGAGCCCGAAGCGTCGCGCACGCGGAAACCCACGGCGCGCTCGTCGGCGAAGACCGTGCGAGCGTCGTCGCCCGTGCCCTCGCGAATCCGCGACCGGAAGTAGACGGACGGGACGCTCTGCAGGGGCGAGACGAGCGTGAGGACGTCCGTCTCGACCAGCCCGACGATCCGCACCTCGCCTGCCGCGACGGTCGCAATCCGGCTGGTCCCGATCCCGCTGACGCGCTGCACCCCGCGAAACGCGGCCAGCCCCCGGGCGAGGAGGACCAGCCCGCCAAGCAGGCCGAGCGCCGCGATCGCGGTCACGTAGGGACCGGGCACGTCCACGGGCCGCAGTCTAGCCGGAGCGCAGGCCGCCGCGGATCCCCCGGCGGCGATCGCCGCCGGATCCTTCGCGGAGCGCAAGGTGGTCCGTCAGCGGCGTGGCCGGACGAAGGCCGCGACGACGACGACGACGCCGAGGGCCATGAGGGCCGCCGCCCAGACGACGCCCCAATCGACCGTGACCCGATCCCGGACCAGGAAGTAGACCCCCAGGCCGACGAGGACCAGTCCCCCCATCACCGCGAAGAGGGGATCATTCCGCCGGCGCTCGCGGCGCTCGCGGCGCGACCATGTCGGCTGGGAGGACCAATCCGGCGCGGTCGCCGGGCCGGGACCCGCGGTCGCGTCGCCGGCGGGCGGCGCGTCGGCAGGCGGCTCGGCGGAGGCCGGCACGCCCGCGGCCGACCAGCCTGACGACGAGGACGGCGGCGTCCAGCCCGGGACTGCATCCGGTCCCGGCTGGGCGGGGGGGCGCCCGACCCCGGCGAAGCCAGTCGGGTCTTCGGGGACGACGGCGGCCATGATCACGTACAGGATGAGGAGCGGGAAGACCCCCGTCACGAGGGCGACGATCACGTAGCCGATGCGCACGAGACTGGGATCCGCCCCGAGCCGGATGGCCAGTCCCCCGCAGACGCCCGCGATGACCCGGTCGTCGACACTTCGGTAGAGCCTGTCATTCATCGGCAGCCATCCTTCGGGTTGAGAGTGAAGCTGACCGCGCTGCCCGTCGTCTGCAGCTCGATCTGGCTGGTCGCTGTCGCGTAGCCGGGGGATTCCCAGGCATTGCCGCTCCGGACCAGCCCCTGGTCGCGGTAGTTGTTCGAGGCCGTGATGTTGTCCTCGACGAGGAACCGAAGGCCGACGTCCCCGGGGGCGCAGAGGCGCACCGACGCCGCGTTGGCCTCGATCGTGCCGTGCAGGCTCGACGCGCCCGGGAGGAGGACGGCGACGTCGGCGGCGTTGACGGCGACATCGAGCTGTTCGATCTTCGTGGTGGAGAGGTCGATCGTCGATGAGCCGAGGGCGTTCCCATGGAACGACAGGCCGGAGACCGTGGCCCCGGCGAGGTCCACCCGGGCGTCCCCGGCGTTCAGGTCGAGGTTGAGCTGCAGACGGGAGTCCGTCCCGAGCGACGCCTCCCAAGTGGCTCGTTGCGTCTCGAAGGGCACGACCACGGGCCGATCGGGCGAGCGCACGTCGAGCCGGCTGGAGTCACTCACCACGATCGGGCGGGCGTTCTCGGTCCCGCGGGCCGTGACGCCCCATCCCCCGCCCGGCGCCGTCGTCACGTGGACGGAAGCACAGTTCGCGGTGAGCCGGACGCTGCCCGTGCCGCCATCGAAGCGGCCTTCCTGCTGGAGCAGGACGGGGGCGTTGGAAGCCGCCGATCCACAGCCCAGGCTGAGGCTGAATCCCCCGAAGCCGACCGCCAGCATCGCGCCGAGAATCGCCCCGAACGTCGCCGCGACGATGATCCCGCCGAGTGCCCGCAGCGGGGTGCGGCTGAGGATGAGGCCGATGCCGGCACCGATGAGGATGAACGGCCAGAGCTCCCAGGCGTGAGCGACGGCGTCCCGAGGGATCCAGCCCTGGGCCACGGCCAGCGGGATGCCTCCGAGGAGCACCAGGAAGACGCCCCAGTTGAGCAGGCGGCGATCGACGGACATCCGACCCTCCACGGTGCAACCCGTCGAGGATAGCCTGTCGATGCGAGCGATTGAGGGCCGCGTGGTAGCCTCGTCGCACGACGGACGGCACGATTCGCTCGGGAGGAACGGACGGTGCGGCTCAGCCACTGGCGTTCCGCGGCGCCGGCCGGCGACCCGATTTCGTCGATGGTCATGGCTGCGGCCGCGCCGCGGGCGTGCGCGTGGCGCTGATCCCCGAGGGAGCCGCGGCCTCAGCCCGTCCTGCCATGGGCGCGCGCCCCGGCCGGATCCGCTACTGGCTGGTCACGATCCTGGTGCGGATCGCGGTCGGCGCCTACCTCCGTCTGCGCGTCGAGGATCGCGACCGCCTGCCGGCCGGTCCGGCCATGCTCTGCTTCAACCATCAGAGCTGGGTCGACCCGTTCATCGTCGCGGCCGCCCTTCCGGCCCGACCCGACATCATGTTCTTCGGCCCGAAGGAGGCCGACATGCGCGTCGGGCGCAAGAACCGCCTCATCGCCTGGTCCCAGCGCGGCGTGCCGTTTCGCCCCGACAAGACGGGACTCCTCGAGACCACCCGCCGCGTCCAGGCCATCTTCGAGCGCGGCGACCGCCTCGCGATCTCCCCGGAAGGGAGGATCCACGCTGGTGAGCGGGTCGTGCTTCCGCTCGACGAGGGCGTGGCGTACTTCGCCCTCCGGGCCGGCGTTCCGATCGTTCCGATCGGGATCACGGGCGTCAGCTGGCTCCGCTTCGGGGGGACGGTCCGGGTCAGGATCGGGGATCCCATCCCGGCGGGCGGGCGGCCGACGAAGGAACGAGTCTGCGAGCTCACCACTGCGACGCATCGGGCCCTCATCGACCTCGTCGCCGACGGGCGGGACCGGGAGTCCCCGGGACCCTTCGGGCGATGGTTGACCGAGGTCTTCCAGGACTGGCCGGAAGGATCCCGCCCGCCGACCCGGGAGGGATGAATAGAACAGTCGTTCTATTTTGGTCCCGGACGGGCCGCGGCGCCGTTCTGCGATACTCCGACGGTCATTCGGCAAGCGACGAGGAGGCACGCCACCGGCATGGGAGCGACCGGGCTCGCCACCACACCCACCGAGTACCGCAGCCGGCTGCTCGAGCAGCCGGACGACCAGCTCGACGCGTGGGCGGCCGAGGCGATGCGCGACATCTCGATCCGACGCGGCGTTCTGGCGGTCCTCCGCGACCTGCGGCACGCCTCCGGTCTCGGCGACCGCGAGCTGGAGAAGGTCTTTGCCGCTGGCGGTGGTCCCCCCGCCGTCGTCGGGCGCGACGCGGAGGGCCGGCTCCTGGTTCCCGCGGTGACTCTCCACTGCTTCGTGAAGGGACTCCGGGCGGTCGTTCCCGGCGCTCGGGAGACGCTCGTCGCGTATCTCGTGGAGAACTTCGAGGAGCTCGTCTACGCCTGACCGCGAGCCCGGCGCCGGGGGGCCAGGCGCCGCCTCGCGACGGTCCCGGATCGCCGGTCTCGCCCGGCTCGTCCATCCCTTCCCGTCGCTCCTCGACGCCGGCGTGGTCGTCGCGGTCGCCACGATCGCCGGCGCGGCCCCGCCCCGCGCGCTGCTCCTGGCGATCTCGATGCTCCTGCTCCAGCTCGGCATCGGCGCGGCCAACGACTGGGCCGATGCTCCCGCGGACGCGCGGGCGAGGCCGGACAAGCCCATCCCCGCCGGCCAGGTGCCCCGCCGGCTGGCGGCCCGGATCGCGGCCGCGGCTGCTGCAGCGGGCTTGGCCATGGCGGCGGCCGCGGGCCTGCCGGTCCTCCTGGTCGCGTGCGCAGGCCTGTCCGCCGGCATGGCCTACGACCTGCGGCTGAAGGGAACCCGCTGGTCGTGGGTCCCGTATGCCGTCGGGATCCCGCTGCTGCTCCTCTTCGGCTGGATCGGAGCGACGCAGGCCGTGCCGCCCGCGTTCGCCGTGCTCGTCCCCGTCGCGATGCTCGCCGGCACGGCGCTGGCGGTCGCCAATGCGCTCGCCGACCTCGAGCGGGACGAACGTGCGGGCGTGGAGACCGTGGCCACGAGTCTTGGGGTCTCGCTGGCACGCCGGGTCGGCGCCCTCCTGGAGGTGATCGTCGTCGCCGCCGCCCTGGGATCGGCGCTGGTCCTCGGCGGCGACGCGCCCGGGATCGCCGTCGGGGTCGTCGGCGCGGGCGTCGTGGCGGCCGGCGTCGGGATTGGCTGGGGCGACGGCCAGGGCGCTCGCCAGCGAGGCTGGGAGGTGCAGGCAGTCGGGCTGGCCGTGCTGGCCGCCGGCTGGGTTGCGGCGCTCGCTGCCGCCGGTCGCCTGGCGGGGTAGGGGACGCGCCGAAAGAGACGACGAGGCCGGCGCTACCGCGCCGGCCTCGTGGAGTCGCGAACCTGTGCCCGCCCGGGCGTGGATCGGTCAGTCGCCGCGCCCGCGGACGACCGTGATGGCGTTCTCGAGGGTGAGCTTCGAGATCGTGAGGTACTTGGCCAGGTTCTGGCGATCGGTGGCGTTGGCCGCCCGCTCGAACTCCTTGCTCCGCAGCACCGCGAGCAGCTCCCCGAGCGCCTCCTGGAACTGGGCCTTCGCCGTGAGGAGTGCGTCGTCGCCGGCAGGGACCGTTGCCGGAGCGGCGAGCGCCTCGTCCTCGTCCGTCGGCCACGCGGCGCCCTGCTCCGAGGCGGCCCCGTCCTCGGCCGGGCGCGGGGGACGGCCCTCGATCCGCTCGCGGAGCTTCACGAGGGAGAGCTGGCCACTGGCGACCTGGGCCGCCAGGCGCTTGCGCTTCTTCGGGTCCTGGACCTTCATCAGCTCGTAGGCGTGAGAGAGGGTGTCTTTGCGCACGGACACCAGCGCCCGGATCTCCTCGGGGGCGTCCGCGAGGCGGAGCCGGTTCTCGAGGTACCCCTTGTCCTTGCCCAGCTTCTGGGCGAGCTTGCGGATGCTGTACCCGTGCTCGGTCACCATCTTCTCGTACATCGTCGCTTCCTCGAGCGGCGAGAGGTCCTCCCGCTGGAGGTTCTCGATGACGGCGATCTCGAGGGCCGCCTCATCGTCGAGCTCTTCCACGAGTGCCGGGATGGTATCGAGGCCGGCACGGCTCGCGGCCCGCCAGCGCCGCTCGCCGGCGACGAGCTGATAGCCGTCACCGAGGGGCCGAACGAGGACGGGCTGGAGGACTCCGTGCTCCCTGATCGATGCCGCGAGCTCTTCGAGGGCCGACTCCTCGAACAGCAGGCGAGGGTTCTCGGGATTCGGTTCGATCCGATCGAGGGGCACGTGGCGGATGCCGAGGCTCTTGGTGCCCTCGGCCGACAGGAGGCCGATGATGGAGGGAGAGAGCTCGCGCTCCTCCGAGAGGCGGCGCGCAGCGACTGCGCGGAAATCAGGCCTGGCCAAGTTCCACGACCTCCTTGGCGAGCTCTCGGAAGGTCCGGGCAGCCTCGGAGCTGCCGGCATAGGACGTGATCGGCCGACCGGTGAGGGGCGCCTCGCCCAGCTTGACGGTCGTGCGCACGATCGAGTTGAAGACGTGGTGGTCGCCGAGCTCGCGGAGCTCGTCGAGCATCTCGCGGGCGAGGACGGTGCGCCCGTCGTAGAACGTCGGGAGCAGGCCGAGGACCCGGAGGTCGCGATTGAGCTTCGCGCGAATCGTGTTGATGACCTTGACGAGCGCGGTCAGGCCCTTGAGGGCGTAGTACTGCGTCTGCACCGGGATGATCACGCCGTCGGCCGCGACGAGGCTGTTGATCGTCAGCAGGCCCAGCGTCGGCGGGCAGTCGATGATGATCCAGTCGTAGCTGTCGCGAACTGTGCTCTCGGTGAGTGCCTCGCGCAGGGTGTACTCGCGCCCGATGGCGCTGAAGAGCTCGACCTCCGTGGAGGCGAGCTCGAGCGTCGAAGGCGCGACGTCGATCCGCTCGGTCTGGGTCGGCACGATGATCGACTGCAGCATGACGTGCTCCTCGTCGAGCACGTGGGCGATCGATTGCTCGACCTGGCCCAGGTTGATCCCCAGCCCGACCGTGAGGTTGGCCTGCGGGTCCATGTCCACTGCGAGGACACGTCGTCCCTGCTCGGCGAGGGCGCCTGCGAGGTTGATGGCGGTCGTGGTCTTGCCCACGCCGCCCTTCTGGTTCGCGATCGCGATGACGGTTGCCACCCGGGGACCACCTCGCTTGTCGTCGGTGAGATTCAGGGAACGCGCCGTTGCGCGGGTGCTGATCCTACCCCACGACGGCAATGCACGGCCCCGCTTATCCACAGCAATCGGGGGTTGTTCACGATTCTGTGGATAACGCAGGGCCGCGTGGAGGACGCTCGACGTCCCGGTCCGACCGTCGGCGACAGGCTTGGTGCGGGCCTGTCCCGGGTCGTCGCCCGGCACATGGTCGCGTCTGGATCGTCGCCCGGGCCCGCGTGGTCGCGTCCCGGGTCGTCGCCCGGGCCCGCGTGGGCGAGCTGGGGTGTCGCCCGCCGGCGACGTGCCGTCGTCGCCACGCTCTCCGAGTCGTGCATGGCACGCCGGTCCGGCCTTCGGTGGGCGTCGAACGCGGCGCGATCTGAGCGTCCGGCGGCCGCACCGGCATCGCCGCACGCACCGGCTACGCCGCATGCACCGGCATCGCCGGCCGCAACCCCTCCGAGCGCCCTCGCCTGCGGGTCGACCGATCGCCCCCTGCTCGACGGCGGAGCCTATGATGACAAGGGCTTGACGAGTCCTTGTCCGTGCGCAAAGACACGCTGCCGGAGCGGTCCTGCGCCCGGCGCCGTCCGCGAGGAGGTCCACGTGGCGACCAGCGAAGAGCGCCTCGAGCGGCTCCAGCGGATGCGCCGGGAGGCGCAGCTCGGCGGGGGAGCCGTCCGCATCGAGCGGCAGCACACCTGGGGGAAGCTGACCGCGCGGGAGCGCCTGGATCTCCTCCTGGATCCCGGGTCGTTCGTGGAGCTCGACGCCTTCGTCACGCATCGGTCGACCGAGTTCGGCCTTGACACGCAGCACGTCCTGGGTGATGGCGTGGTCACCGGCCACGGAACGATCGATGGGCGGCTCGTTTTCGTGTTCAGCCAGGACTTCACCGTTTTCGGCGGCTCGCTCTCCGAGGCGTACGCCGAGAAGATCGTGAAGATCATGGACCTGGCGATGAAGGTCGGGGCGCCGGTCGTCGGTCTCAACGACTCGGGCGGGGCGCGGATCCAGGAGGGCGTGGCGTCGCTGGCGGGCTACGCCTGGATCTTCACGCGCAACGTGCTGGCCTCTGGGGTGATTCCCCAGGTCTCGGTGATCATGGGCCCGTGCGCCGGGGGCGCGGTCTACTCACCGGCGATCACCGATTTCACGATCATGGTCGAGGGCACGAGCTACATGTTCGTCACGGGCCCGAATGTCGTGAAGACCGTGACCCACGAAGAGGTGGACTCGGAGTTTCTCGGCGGCGCGGTGACGCACACGACGAGATCCGGCGTCGCGCATCTTGCGGCGCGTGACGAGGCGACGGCGCTGGACCACGCGCGCCGGCTCCTGGCCTTCCTGCCCCAGAACAATCTCGCCGATCCGCCTCGCCTGGACACGAAGGACCCGGTCGATCGTCGCGACCCGGCGCTCGACGGCATCGTCCCGGATGAGCCCTCGAAGCCATACGACATGCACGAGGTGATTCGACGCGTCGTCGACGACGGGGACTTCTTCGAGATCCAGCCGGAGTGGGCCGCGAACATCCTCATCGGCTTCGCGCATCTCGGAGGGAGGAGCGTCGGCATCGTGGCCCAGCAGCCTGCGGTCCTCGCCGGCGCCCTCGACATCCAGTCGTCCGTCAAGGGCGCCCGCTTCGTCCGAACCTGCGACGCGTTCAACGTTCCCCTCGTCACGTTCATCGACGTGCCCGGCTTCCTGCCTGGCGTGAACCAGGAGCACGGCGGCATTATCAAGGAAGGTGCGAAGCTGCTGTATGCGTATTGCGAGGCGACGGTCCCGAAGGTCTCCGTCATCACCCGCAAGGCCTACGGCGGCGCCTACGACGTGATGTCGTCGAAGCACGTCAGGGGCGACATGAACTTCGCCTGGCCGACCGCGGAGATCGCCGTCATGGGCGCCGCGGGCGCCGTCAACATCATCTTCAGGGAGCAGATCTCGAAGGCCGAGGATCCAGCCGCGGAGCACGCGCGTCTCGTCGCCGAATACGAGGCCGAGTTCAACCACCCGTACGTGGCAGCCTCCCGTGGCTGGATCGACGACGTCATCCTGCCCTCCGAGACCCGGCCTCGACTGATCCAGGCTCTCGAGATGCTGGGCGACAAGCGTGAGGCCAATCCGCGCAAGAAGCACGGGAACATCCCGCTGTGAGCGGAGGAGGGGAGGTCGCCCGGTCCAACGTCTTTGCACAAAGACAGCCGGCCCGCCTGCACGGCGCACATCGGGGCGTCCGGTGAGTCCGCCGTTTGGGCGCGTGCTGGTCGCGAACCGGGGCGAGATCGCGCTGAGGATCATCCGGGCCTGCCACGAGATGGGGATGGAGGCCGTCGCGGTGTACTCCGATGCCGACGCAGGCGCGGCCCACGTTCGCGCGGCCGACCACGCGGTCCGGCTCGGGCCGCCGCCCCCGGCCGAGAGCTATCTCCGGATCGATACCGTCGTGGCGGCGGCGATTGCCTCCGGCGCTGCCGCGGTCCACCCAGGCTACGGCTTCCTGTCCGAGCGCGAGGCGTTCGCCCGCGCCGTGGAGGATGCCGGGCTGGTCTGGGTCGGCCCGCCGCCCGCTGCGATCGCCGCCCTTGGCGACAAGCTGGCTGCCCGCAGGACGGCCCGCGCCGCCGATGTGCCGCACGTGCCGGGAACCCTGCAGGCCGCGCCGGTCGACCGACCGGACGAGGTCGAGGCGACCCTCGCCGCCGCCCGGCAGGTCGGGTTCCCGCTGCTGGTCAAGGCGGCCGCGGGCGGCGGTGGCCGCGGCATGCGCCGGGTCGTCTCGGAGGACGAGCTGCCGATGGCCCTGCTGGCGGGCTCGCGCGAGGCGGCCAGCGCCTTCGGCGACGGCTCGGTGTACCTCGAGCGCGAGATCATGCCCGCACGCCACATCGAGGTCCAGCTCCTGGGCGATGCCGGCGGGGAGGTCGTGGCGATCGGCGAGCGGGACTGCTCGATGCAGCGGCGCCACCAGAAGCTCATCGAGGAGGCGCCGGCACCAGGGCTGAGCGAGACGCGTCGGCGTCGCCTTCATGCGATGGCGGTGCGGATGGGTTCCGCAGCCGGGCTTCGAAATGCGGCCACTTGCGAGTTCCTTTACGACCGCGACGGCGAGTTCTGGTTCCTGGAGGTCAATACCCGGCTCCAGGTTGAGCACCCCGTGACCGAGCTGGTCGCGGGAGTGGACATCGTCCAGGAGCAGTTCCGCCTGGCAGCCGGCGAGCCGCTCTCGGCCAGGGTTCTGGCGGCGGCGGCACGGGCCGCGCGCCCGACCAGCCATGCCATCGAGCTGCGGATCTCGGCGGAGGACCCGGCTCGCTTCTTCGCCCCGGCGCCCGGGCGGATCACTCGCTGGAGGATGCCGTCGGGCCCGGGCATCCGGGTCGACACGGCCGTCGAGGAGGGGGACCTGGTTCCGCCCGAGTACGACCCACTGATCGCAAAGCTCATCGGGCACGCCGAGGATCGCGCGTCCGCGATCGCGCGCCTCCGCCGTGCGCTCGCCGAGGTCGAGGTCGGCGGGATCCAGACGACCCTGCCATTCCACCGCGCGATGCTGGCCGAGCCCGCGTTCGTCGACGCCAGCGATCTCGCGACGATGTGGGTTGAGACGCACTGGGACGGTCCACGGGCCCGCTCCAGCGCGGTTCGCGCGGCCGCGCTCGCGGCGGGGCTTGCAGCGCTGGCCGGAGAACGGCCGCGCGGGACCGCGACGGCGCCCGCGGCGCCGCCGACGGGATCGGCGTTTGCCGCGGGCGCCGACGGGGCCCACGCCTGGCGAGCGAGCGGGCGCAGCCGGGCCACCGATCGATGGCCGGCATGAAGACGCGGCGAACGTCGCCCCCCGCGACCATCGCGGGTCCCACCGACCACGCGGAGCCGGCGTTCCCGGGTCTCGCCGCCGACCCCCGCGCCGTGCGGGTCGGCGTGGCTCCGTCGACCCGCCTGGAAGGCGACCCTTCCTTCAGCCTCGCTCCGCCTCCGGACCCGGCGCTCCGGCTCGTCCCCGACGGCGTGCCACCGGGCGACGACCCACTCGTCGACGGACTCCCGACCGGGGTGAGCCTTCACCGGTTCGACGAAGCGCGCGCATGGCTGGAGCAGGCCGGCGGCGAGGCTCCGCTTCGAACGGCTGTTCTCTTCGGACCGATTCGCCTGGACCGCAAGCGCGGGACCGAGGTGCGCGAGGTCGTCGTGGACGGATGGCGCATCGACGTCGAGATCGAGCCCGAGCGGCGGGCGGTGCTCCGCGAGAGGGCACGCCTGGGCGCCGGGGCCGCCTCCAAGGGCGGCCCGGTCGAGGTCCGGGCGATCATCCCGGGCCGCGTGGTGGCCGTGGCCGTGAGCCTCGGCGAGGCCGTCGAGGCCGGCCAGCAGATCCTCGTCGTGGAGGCGATGAAGATGCAGAACGAGCTGCGCGCCCCTCGCGAGGGGAGCGTGGAACGCGTCGGGGTGGCCGTGGGCGATACGATCGAGGTGGGCGACCTCCTCGTCGTCATCCACTGACACCCGGGAGGCTGGCATGGCACACGAACCGCAGCCGGCAACCCCGCCGGCACCCGACCCGGGCCGGGAGCGCTGGCGGGCCGGCGCCAGGGCGATGGCAGTGGCGACGACGCCGGAGCGACGCGCGTCCTTCCGGACCTCGTCGGACGTCGAGATCGGCGACCTGTACGCGCCGGCCGACGTCGCCGGCCTGGACGAGGATCGCGACCTCGGCCGGCCGGGAGAATACCCGTTCACGCGCGGGGTCCAGCCGACGATGTACCGCGGGCGCTTCTGGACCATGCGCCAGTACGCGGGATTCGCCACCGCCGCGGAGACGAACGAGCGCTTCCGCTACCTTCTCGAACAGGGCCAGACCGGCCTCTCGGTCGCGTTCGACCTGCCGACCCAGATGGGCTACGACAGCGACGCACCGGAGGCCGAGGGCGAGGTCGGGCGCGTCGGGGTGCCGATCTGCTCGCTCGCCGACATGGAGGTCCTGTTCGACCGGATCCCCCTCGGCGACGTCAGCACCTCGATGACCATCAACGCCACGGCCGCCATCCTTCTCGCACTCTACGTGGCGGCGGCCGAGAAGCAGGGGGTGGCGCGCGAGAGGGTGTCGGGGACGACCCAGAACGACATCCTCAAGGAGTACATCGCCCGGGGTACCTACATCTACCCGCCGCGCCCGTCGATGCGCCTCGTGACCGACATCTTCGAGTTCTGCTCGAGGGAGCTGCCGCGCTGGAACACCATCAGCATCAGCGGCTACCACATGCGCGAGGCCGGCGCCACGGCGGCGCAGGAGCTGGCCTTCACCATGGCCGACGCGATCGCCTACGTGGATGCGGCGGTTGCCCGCGGGCTGGACGTGGACGCCTTCGCGGGCCGGCTCTCGTTCTTCTTCTCGGCCTGGAGCGAGCTCTTCGAGGAGGTGGCGAAGTTCCGGGCGGCACGGCGCCTGTGGTCCCGGATCATGCGCGAGCGCTTCGGCGCCACGGACCCGCGCTCCATGATGTGCCGCTTCCACGTCCAGACGGCGGGCAGCTCTCTGACGGCCCAGTCGATCGACAACAACGTCGTGCGGACAACCGTGCAGGCGCTGGCGGCCGTGCTCGGCGGGGCCCAGAGCCTGCACACCAACAGCCGCGACGAGGCGCTGGCTCTGCCGACCGCCGAGGCGGCCCGCCTGGCCCTTCGGACACAGCAGATCCTGGCCCACGAATTGGGCGTCACCGAGACGCCGGATCCTCTTGCCGGCAGCTACTTCGTGGAGACGCTGACGAATGAGCTGGAGGCCCGCGCCAGGGGCCTCCTCGACGAGATCGACGCCCTCGGCGGCACGCTGGCTGCGATCGAGGCTGGCTTCCAGCAGCGCCAGATCCAGGAGGCCGCGTACCGGGTGCAGCGGGCGATCGAGAGCGGCGACCAGGTGGTCGTCGGCATCAACGCCTTCCGCGACGAGGAGCGTCGCACGCCCCCCACGCTCCGGATCGACCCCGACGGGGAACGCCACCAGGTGGAGGCCGTCCGCAGGATGCGGGCCGGGCGGGATGCCGGCGCCTGGGCCGCATCGCTCCGACGGGTCGAAGAGGCTGCGCGCGGCGACGGCAACCTGATGCCCTGCCTCGTCGAGGCGGTGAAGGCCTACGCGACCGTGGGCGAGCTCTCGAGCGTCCTGCGGGTCGCGTGGGGCGAGCATCGTGAGCTGGTGACCGTGTGACCGGGGGCGGCCGGGGCTCCGCCGACGCCCCACCCGCGACCCAGGGAGGTGCTCTGATGACCCCGGCCGTGCCGGCGCACATTCGCAGCGTGGGGCGTGTCCACCACGTTGCCATCGTCGTGCGGGAGATGGATGCCGCGCTGGCCTTCTATCGGGATACCCTGGGCCTCGCGCCGGGTCCCGTGGTCGCCATCCCGTCGGACGGCGTGAACATCGCGTTCCTGCCGGTCGGGGAGGTGAGGCTGGAGCTCGTGGAGCCGACCGACGACGCCACCGGCGTGGCGCGCTTCCTGGCGTCCCGCGGCGAGGGCTTCCATCACATCTGCTTCGAGGTGCCCGACATCTCGGCTGCGCTCACGCGGCTGGGCCTCGACGCCGTGAGCCTCATCGACACGACGCCGCGGCCCGGTGCCGACGGGCCGGTCGCGTTCCTCCACCCGAAGAGCTGCCACGGCGTGCTCGTCGAGCTCATCGAGGCGCCCGGCGGGCCCGCCTGGGCATCGCTCTACCCGCATGGGTTCCGGGCCCCCGGATCGTAGGGCCTACGCCCGATGGCCGGCCTCGCGGAGGAGCGCCGGGATCTCGGTCGGCGACGAGGCGACGCGGATGCCGGCTGCCTCCAGGGCGGCCACCTTCTCGGCCGCGGTGCCGCGACCGCCGGAGATGATCGCTCCCGCGTGGCCCATCCGCTTCCCTTCGGGAGCGGTCCGGCCGGCGATGAAGGCGGCCATCGGCACGCCCTGGAGGTGCTCCGCGGCCCACGCCGCCGCCTCCTCCTCCGCCGAGCCGCCGATCTCCCCGATGAGGACGATCGCCTCCGTCTCCGGGTCGGCCGCGAACAGCTGCAGGACGTCGAGGAACGTCGTCCCGATGATCGGGTCGCCGCCGATCCCCACGCACGTGCTCTGGCCGATCCCGGCGTCGGTCATGGCCTGGACCGCCTCGTAGGTGAGCGTGCCCGACCGGGAGACGACCCCGACCGTCCCCTCGCGGTGGATGGAGCCGGGGATGATGCCGACCTTGGCCCGTCCCGGCGACGTGGCTCCCGGGCAGTTGGGCCCGACCAGGCGCGTGCCGGCGGCCCGCACGACCTCCACGACCGGCAGCATGTCGAGCGTGGGGATGCCCTCGGTGATGCAGAAGATCGTCGAGATCCCCGCGCCGACGGCCTCGAGGATCGAATCGGGAGCACCGGCCGCCGGGACGAAGATGCAGGAGGCGTTCGCGCCGGTCTCGCGGACCGCCTCGGCGATCGTGTCGAAGACCGGGACCCGATTGTCGAGGGCGTGCAGGCCGCCTTTGCCCGGTGTCATGCCGGCGACGATGCGGGTCCCGTAGTCGAGCATCTGGCGGGAGTGGAACTCGCCCTCGCGGCCGGTGATGCCGTGGACCACGAGCCGGGTGTCGCGGCCGATCAGGATGCTCACGCGGCACCTCCTGCGGCCCGGGCGGCCGCAACCGCCTTGGCGGCCGCTTCGTCGAGGGTGGCGGCGGTCTCGAAGCGGGCCTCCTCGAGGAGACGGGCGGCCTCCTCGGCGTTTGTCCCGACGATGCGGACGACCATGGGGACCTCGCGCTCCTGGCGGCTGCGAGCGTCGATGAGCCCGCGCGCGACCTCGTCCCCGCGCGTGATGCCGCCGAAGATGTTGACCAGGATCGCCTCGACCTTCGGGTCGGCGAGGATGAGGCGCATGGCCGCCGCCACCCGGTCTGCCTTTGCCCCGCCGCCGATGTCGAGGAAGTTGGCCGGCGCCCCGCCGGCGCGCTTCACGAGATCCATCGTCGTCATCGCCAGGCCGGCGCCGTTGACCATGCAGCCGATCGACCCGTCGAGGTGGATGAAGCTGATGTCGTAGTGGCGCGCCTCGGCATCCGAGGGATCCTCCTCGTCGAGATCCCGCAGCTTCTCCACGTCGGGATGGCGGGGGAGGGCGGAATCGTCCAGGGTGATCTTGGCGTCGAGGCAGGCGAGCCGTTCGACATGGCCCTCGGGTCCGCTCTCGCGGATGATCGCCAGCGGGTTGACCTCGACGAGGTCGGCGTCGTTGGACTTCATGGTGGCCACGAGGCCCCTCGCGATCTTCACGAAGTCGCGAAGGTGCGGCCCGGCCAGGCCGACGGCGAAGGCCAGCTCCCGGGCCTGGTAGTCGAGCAGCCCGAGGAGCGGGTGGGCGGCGACGCGGTGGATCGCCCCGGGCGTCGCCTTCGCGACCTCCTCGATCTCCACGCCGCCCTCTGCCGACGCCATCAGGACGATGCGCCGGCTGGCGCGGTCCAGGATCGCCCCGAGGTAGAACTCCTTCACGATCACCGCCGCGGGCCCGACGAGGACCTTGCGGACCGTGATCCCCTTGATGTCCATCCCCAGGATCCGGGAGGCCACGTCCTCGGCCTCCTGCGGTGACCCGGCGAGCTTGACGCCTCCGGCCTTGCCCCGGCCACCCACGAGCACCTGGGCCTTGATCACGACGCGGCCGGCGCCACCGGCGAGGAACCGCTCTGCGGCGGCTCGGGCGTCCGCGGCCGTCCGGGCGACCGTCCACGGCGGGACGGGGAGCCCCGCGGCGACGAGCAGGGTCTTGGCGTCGGCTTCCTGGATCTTCACGGGCGACTCCTGTGGAGGGCGGCGCGGGTCGCCCGGGGCGGCATGCGAGCCGGTCGCGTGGGCGACGGATGGACCTCGACGGCGACATGGTCGGGATCCTGCACGTGAGCCCGGCCGCGATGGTACCCCGCCGCGTGGCGCGTCCGCCGGGCGCCGTCCTGTCCCGGGCCTGGCGACCGCACCGAGACGGGCCCGACGACCGCTCCGAGACGGGCCCGCGACCCGGCGCCGCGAGACCATTCCGGCCCCCGCTCGACGGGTACAATGGGGGCACCGCCGATCGAGCCCGACGGCGACAGATGGAACGGCAGCCGTCGCCCCAGGGCGGCCTGCCGCGCAGCGGACTACCGCCGGCGCCCACGGCGCGCGCCGGCCAGGAGGCGAGTCTCCCGGTGCGTTACCTGCAGTACCGCGGTGGCGAGGGGATGCTGGCGTGGGCCTTCCACCGCATCTCCGGCGTTGCCGTCTGGGCCTTCATCCTGCTCCACGTGCTGGACATCTGGCTGGTCGGCGCCAACCCGGGCCTGTACAACGACGTGCTGGGCCTCTACGGCAGCCCGATCGGGCGCATGGGTGAGACGCTCGTCGGAGCGGCGCTGCTGTACCACGCCCTCAACGGCCTGCGGATCATCGTGATGGACTTCTGGCCGGCCACCACCGTCTATCACAAGCAGCTCTGGTATGCCTGCTGGGTGGTCTTCTTCGCCGTCGGGATCCCAGGTGCCTACATCATCCTCAACCCGATCTGGAACGGGGCGCCGGCATGAGCGGCGGCGTTCGGACGACGCGCTCCGGGCGGGCCCGGCCCGCGGGCGGCGGCTGGGAGCTCGCCGTGTGGTACCTGATCCGCCTGACGGGCCTCGGGCTCTTCGTCCTGGCCCTGGCCCACTTCAGCATCACCCATTTCGTGTTCGACGTGTCGGTCCAGAAGGCCGACTGGATCCTCTCGGAGCGGTGGGGGAGCGTCCTCTGGCGGACCGTGGACTGGCTGATGCTGTCGCTCGTGATCTTCCACAGCTTCATGGGCGTCCGGACCGTCGTCGGTGACTACACCCGGGGCGGTGTTCGCGCGGCCCTGACGATGGGCCTGTACGTGCTTGCCCTCGTCCTGTTCGCGATGGGGACGATGGCCGTGGCCACCCTCAACGCTCCGGTCCCGTAGAGGAACGCATGCGCATCGATCACGAAGCGATCGTCGTCGGCGCCGGCGGCGCCGGCCTGTGGGCGGCCCTCGAGCTGGCCAAGGCCGGCGTCTCGACGGGCGTCCTGACGAAGCTCTACCCGACCCGCTCCCACACCGGCGCCGCCCAGGGCGGCGTCTGTGCCTCCCTGGGGAACCTCGAGGAGGACCACTGGGAGTGGCACATGTTCGACACGGTGAAGGGCGGCGACTACCTCGTCGACCAGGATGCCGCCGAGGTCCTGGCCCGGGAGGCGGTCGAGACCGTCATCGAGCTCGAGCACATGGGGCTGCCGTTCAACCGGACGCCCGAGGGCAAGATCGACCAGCGGCGGTTCGGCGGGCATACCCGCAACTTCGGGGAGGGGCCGGTCAAGCGGGCCTGCTTCGCGGCCGACCGGACCGGCCACATGATCCTCCAGACCCTGTACCAGAACTGCATCAAGGCCGGCGTGAGGTTCTACGACGAGTACCATGTCGTGGACCTCCTGTTCGACGGCGGCGACGGCGGCGATGGCGGCCGCGCGGCCGGCGCGATCGGCTACCGGATCGCCGACGGAGAGCTCCACACCTTCCGGGCCAAGGCCGTCCTCCTGGCGACCGGAGGCAACGGCCGGATGTTCCGGATCACCTCCAACGCGCATTCCCTGACCGGCGACGGCATGTCCCTGGCGTACCGGCACGGGATCCCGCTGCAGGACATGGAGTTCTACCAGTTCCACCCGACCGGCCTGTACGGTCTCGGCATCCTCCTGTCCGAGGCGGCTCGCGGCGAGGGCGGCTACCTCCTGAACAAGGACGGCGAGCGATTCATGAGCCGGTACGCCCCGAAGCTCATGGAGCTGGCCCCCCGCGACATGGTGAGCCGGGCCATCTACCTCGAGGTCAAGGCCGGCCTGGGGGCCGGTCCCAAGGGTGACTACGTGCTCCTGGACGTGCGCCACCTGGGGCGCAAGGTCATCGAGGAGAAGCTCCCCGACATCACCGACTTCGCCCGGGTCTACCTCGGCGTCGAGCCGCTCACCGAACCGGTCCCGACGCAGCCCACGGCGCACTACGCGATGGGCGGCGTCCCGACCGACCTCCAGACGCACGTGATCCGCGACGAAGGCAACACCGTGGTCGAAGGCCTGTTCGCTGCCGGCGAGGTCGCCTGCGTCTCGGTCCACGGCGCGAACCGCCTGGGCACGAACTCGCTGGTGGACCTGCTCGTGTTCGGGCGACGGGCCGGCCTCGCGATGGCGGCGTACTGCGCCGCGGCCCCGATGCCGGAGGTCGCCGCCGATGCCGACGCGCCCGTCCGCCTGGAGATCGAGGCGCTGCGCGGGCGGCCCGAGGGCGAGAGCCCCGTCGCCCTCAAGGCCGAGCTGGCCGACCTGATGATGGACAACGTCGGGGTCTTCCGGACCGAGCCGATGATGCGGGCGGCGGTGGCCGGCGTCGCCGAGATCAAGGAGCGCTACGGCAGCATCCGGGTTCGTGATGCCGGGAAGGTCTACAACACCGACCTCCTCGAGGCGCGCGAGCTCGGCTACCTGATCGACAATGCCGAGGCGATGGCGACCTCGGCCCTTGCCCGCACCGAGAGCCGGGGGGCGCACTCGCGCGACGACTTCCCCGAGCGCGACGATGCCGGCTGGCTCAAGCACACGCTCGCGTATCGGGACGAGGCGGGTCCCAGGCTCCGGTACAAGCCGGTGACCGTCACCCGTTTCGAGCCCAAGCCGCGGACCTACTGAGCCCGGGAGCGCAGCGCATGCAGGTCGACCTCCGCATCCTCCGCTTCGATCCCGAGCGGGATTCCACCCCGCACTGGGAGCGTTACGCGGTCGAATCACAGCCGATGGACCGGGTTCTGAGCCTGCTCCACCTGGTCAAGGCCGAGATCGACGAGACTCTCACCTTCCGGCGCTCGTGCGGCCACGGCATCTGCGGCTCGGACGCGATGCTGATCAACGGCCGGAACCGCCTCGCCTGCAAGATCCGCGTGGACCAGCTGGGCAAGAAGATCACCGTCGCTCCCCTGACCGGCCTCCCGGTGGTGAAGGATCTCGTCGTCGACATGGAGGGGTTCTTCGCCAAGTACCGCTCCGCGATGCCCTTCCTCGTCGCCGATTCGCCGCCGCCCGAGCGCGAGCGCCTCCAGAGCGCCGCCGACCGGGCTCGCTACGACGACACGACGAAGTGCATCCTGTGCGCCGCCTGCACGACGTCCTGCCCCTCCTTCTGGGCGCAGCCGTCGTACGTCGGGCCGGCAGCCATCGTCAACGCCCACCGCTTCATCTTCGACAGTCGCGACGACGCGGCCCAGGAGCGCCTGGAGATCCTCGCCGACGCGGACGGGGTCTGGCGCTGCCGGACGATCTTCAACTGCGTCGACGCGTGCCCGCGGGACATCAACATCACGCGGGCGATCCTCGAGGTCTCGCGGGCCGCCGTGGAGCGCTCGGTCTGAGCGGCGCAGGCCCGCGCCGGCTCATCATCCGCAGCGACGGGGCGGCGCGCGGCAACCCTGGACCCGCATCGTGCGGGGCCGCCCTCATCGACGCGGACGCGCCCGGCGCGGAGCGGCCCGATGCGCCGCCGATCGCCACCGTGTCCGAGGCGCTGGGGCGCCAGACGAACAACGTGGCCGAGTACACCGGCCTCCTGCGCGCCCTCGCCCTGGCCGAGGAGCTCGGCGCCGAGGAGGTGACCCTCCTCCTCGATTCGATGCTCATCGTCGAGCAGGTGCGGGGCCGCTGGCGGGTCAAGGACGCCAAGCTGGCCCCCCTGCACGCCGAGGCCCTGGCCCGCCTCGGCCGCTTCCGGCGCTGGAATGCGCGCCACGTGCCCCGCTCGGAGAACCGGGCCGCCGACGCGCTGGCCAACGAAGCCCTGGACCGGGTCGCGGCGGGCGGCCCCGCCGCGGTGGTCCGCCGGCCGGGGGAGGGGATCCGGTCCGAGGCCGGCGCGCGCCTCGCGGACGCGCCGGACGGTGCGGCCGACCCGGCTCCCGGCGACCCGCCGAGAGCTCGGCGGGGGCCCGCGCGGGACCAGCTCCCACTGGGCCTGGAGCCCGGCTTCGACCCCGGCGATCCCGGCCCGGAGGCTGGCGAGCTGCGGGTGCGGATCCTGGGCTCGGGCACCAGCCAGGGGCTCCCGCGGATCGCCTGCGATTGCGCCACCTGCACCTCCGGCGATCCGCGCGACGTCCGACTGCGCGCCTCGGCGCTCCTGGCCTGGGGAGCACGGCGGGTTGTGATCGACGTGGGCCCCGACTTCCGGGCACAAGCCCTGGCCGCCGACCTGGACCGCCTGGACGCGGTCCTGCTCTCGCATGACCACCAGGACGCGATCGGGGGCCTCGACGATCTGCGCCGCTTCAACGAGATCGCCGGCGGCTACCTTCCCGTGCATGCGATCCCCGAGACGCTGGAGGTCGTCGTGCGCCGCTTCGCGTACGCCTTCCAGCCGGGCCAGGATCGATTCCGCGGCATCCCCATGCTGCGGCCGGTCGAGATCGCGGGACCGTTCGAGATCGCCGGCCGCAGGTTCGTCCCCGTGCCCGTCGTGCACGGCCAGCTTCCGGCCGTCGGATTCCGGACGGGCGGGTTCGCCTACCTGGCGGACGTGAAGAGGATCGAGCCGCCATCGCTGGCCCTCCTCCGGGACCTCGAGGTCCTCGTGCTCAACGCCGTGCGCGACATCCCGCACCCGGCCCACCAGACCGTCGACGAGGCGCTCGCCGTCGTCGCCGAGCTGCGTCCCCGGCGGACCTTCCTGACCCACCTCGATCACGAGCTGCGCCACGAGGCCCTGACCGCCCGCCTGCCGGCAGGCGTGGAGATCGCCGTGGACGCCTTGGAGCTGCGGATCGCCCGCTGAGGGCCACCCGGGACGCCACCCGGGGCGCCCGGCCGGCGGCGCGGTAGAATCCCGGTGCCAGCGAGGCGACTGGACGGTCGCGCGTCACCGGGCAACCGGGTGCGCGAGGAACGTCCGGGCTCCACGGCGCAGGGTAGCGGGTAACGCCCGTCCGCCGCGAGGCGAGGACCAGCGCCACAGAGACGAGTCCGCCGCCGGGCGACCGGCGGCGGGGTGAAACGCGGCAAGCTCTACCCGGAGCAAGGCCAAATAGGAGAGCGCGTCCCGGTTCGCCGGGGCACCGGCGCGCCGCCGGAGCTCTCGGGTCGGCTGCACGAGCCGTCGGGCGACCGGCGGCCAAGATGGATGACCGTCACCGCGCCCTTCGGGGACCGCGGTACAGAACCCGGCGTACAGGTCGCCTCGCTGGCGCCCCCACCACTCCTCGGCGTCAGTCCTCGTCGGCCCGGAAGATCCCCGCGGCCGTGCAGGCGTTGCAGATCGGGAGCGCGCTCTGGAGGTCGCCGAGGGGCATCGGCAGCGAGCGCTCCGGGAACATGCAGTCCACGTCGTAGGTGCGCTCGGCGCGCCGGTCGACGGCCGTGACGCGGCGGAACGTGCAGCGCTTGATCCGCGGGGCCGCGAGGAAGGGCTCCGGGGTCGGCGCGACGGTCGGCTCGGCGAGGGCCATCGGCTCGTGCGTCCTCATGGGGGTGCCGGACGAGTTCGGCGGCGCAGATTAGCACCGGCCGCCAGCCCCGCGCAAGGCGAAGAAGGTACTGCCCCGCCCGGGCCCAACAGCCCGCGGCCGCCTCGTCGCCGCCCCGTGCGGACGGCACGATCGACCGGGTGGCCGGGATCGCCGTCCGCCACCCGTGCTCGTCGACAGCCGCGCGCCACTATGGCCTCGTGATCCACGCCTGCGTGCCGGCGGACCCGGCCAGCAAGGGCGGCTCGGAGAGCACCGTCAAGATCGCCAAGGCCGATCTCGTCCCGACCGAGGCGAACCTGCTCCCGGAGTACACCTCGTTCACGGCGCTGCGGGTCGCCTGCGCCGCGTTCTGCAGCGAGGTCAACGCCCGCCCCCACCGCGAGACGCGCCGGCCACCGGACGAGCTCATCGGAGAGGAGCGCCACCGGCTCCATCCTGTCCCCGCCGAGCCGTACACGGTCGCCTTCGGCCTGACCCGCGTCGTCGACGAGGAGTCGACGGTCCGCCACGGCTCGGCGCGCTACTCCGTCCCCCACAAGCTCGTCGGCGAGCGGGTCTGGGTCCGGGTCGACGGCGATGAGCTCGTCGTCGTCCACCAGGGACCGCCGGGCGCCCGGGAGGTCGCCCGCCACAGGCTGACGACACCTGGCAACCCGCGGATCGATCCGGCCCACTATCCGGAGCGCAAGAGCGATCCCCTCAACCCGCGGCCACGGGCCGCCAGCCCCGAGGAGACTGCCTTCCTCGAGCTCGGGGCAGGCGCCGAGCGCTGGCTGATCCTCGCGGCAGCTGCGGGCACCGAGCGGATCCGGACCAAGATGCGCCGGGCGACCGAGCTTGCGAGCCTCGTCGGCGCAGCTTCCGTCGAGGAGGCGCTCGCGCTCGCGGCCGAGGCGGGCCGCTTCGCCGACGGCGACCTCGAGTCGATCCTCGACCACCGCCGGCTCATGGGCGACCGCAGCAGCGAACGCCTGGCCCCGGGTGACGCCGACGACACGCTCCAGCCGGGCACGGGCGCCTGGGAGCTCCTGGGACGGTGACCGGCGGCGCTCCCCACGATCCGATCGAGTCCCGCCGGCGCCTGCGGAGCTCGAGCTGGACCGAGCGAGTACGACCGCTGGCGGGCCCTGCCGCCCAAGCTCCGGCCCGTCGCGCCACCACCGCTGCCGCTCGACCTCCTCCTCCTGCTCAGCCGCCTGCGCCTGCGCTATGCCCGCCTGGCTGGCCCCGCGGTCCTCGAGCGGGCGGGCGACGAGGGCTGGGACCACGTCCACCTGCTCATGGTGCTGCTCGCCGAAGAGGCGGCCGGGCGCGACCGTTCCACCCGCGAGGTCCACCGCAAGGCCGCCCGCCTGCCGTCGGGCAAGACGTTCGAGGCCTGGGATCCGGCCGCCTCGGCATCCCGCTCGACGCCCAGTGGGCCCTGCGCAACCTCGACTGGATCGGGCGGGCCGAGAACCTGGTCCTCGTCGGCCCGTCGGGAACGGGGAAGAGCCACTTCGCCGAGGCGATCGCCCATGCCGCCATCGACCACGACCTGCGGGTCAGCTGGTTCAGCCTCGAGACCCTGACCGCCACGATCGCCCGCTCGCGGATCGACGCCACGACGTCCGCGGTGGTGAACCGGATCGTGCGCTCGGACGGACGCCCCGCGGTCGCCGCCGCGGCCGTCCCCGAGCCCCGAGATTCCCATTGACTGGCACCTCCCGCGGTGTATGATCCCATATCAGTGGCACTAAGTGGTGTCTAGTGGTGATTCCGGGACGGCACGGTGGAGGAACCACGCCGTCCCGGGGTGGACCAGAGGGATCCCGGACAGGTGTTCACCGGCGAGTACCGGCACTCGGTGGACGCGAAGGGGCGGCTCGCCGTCCCCGCGAAGTTCCGAGCGCAGCTCGACAGCGGAGCGTTCGTCTCTCGCTGGATGGACTCCTGCCTGGCCATCTGGCCTCGCGCGGACTGGGAGCGCCTCGCCGCCAAGGTCGCGGCACTCCCGACCGTGGAAAACGCTGGTGCCCGCCTCTTCAGCCGCTTCGTCTTCGCCAATGCCGTCGAGGTCGTGTGGGACGCGCAGGGACGCTTCGTCCTCCCGTCCTACCTCCGCGAGGCGGCGGGGCTGGGCGGTGAGGCGGTGATCGTGGGCTCGCTCGACCACGCGGAGATCTGGACGCCGGCCGGCTGGGACGACTACCGGAAGGCGCTCGAGGATCCGGACGAGCTGGCCCGCCACTTCTCGGGGCTGGGCATCTAGCGGCACTACATGCGCTTCCAGGGTCCGCTCGGGATCCGCACGTCGGTGGTGGAGATGACATGGAGGATGGGCACCGGCCGGTGCTCGCGGAGGAGGTCGTGAAGATGCTCGCCCCGCGCCCCGGCAGCCTCCACGTCGACTGCACCGTCGGCGGCGGTGGGCACACCGAGCGGATCCTGGAGGCCGCCAGCCCGGACGGCCGGCTCCTCGGGCTCGACGCCGACCCCGCCGCCATCGCGCGGGTGGAGAAGCGACTTGCCCGGTTCGGCGACCGGCTCGTCCTCCGGCAGGCCAACTTCCGGTCGCTCGGCGACGTGGCCCCCGAGGCCGGCTTCGGCGCGGTCGACGGCGTCCTCCTGGACCTGGGGCTCAGCTCGTTCCAGCTGGCCGACGCGAAGCGCGGCTTCGGGTTCCGGGCCGGCGGCCCGCTGGACATGCGCTTCGACCCGACCCGGGGCGAGCCGGCCGCGGCGCTCCTGGCGCGCCTCGACGAGGCCGCCCTGGCGGACCTCTTCCGCCGCAACGGGGAGGAGCCGCACGCGCGGCGCATCGCCCGCGCGATCGTCGCCGCCCGCGCCGCGGAGCCCATCGGGACGGCCGAGCGGCTCGCCGCCGTCGTGGAGGCCGCGGTTCCCCGTCGCCCGGGACCGCGGGGCCGGATCCACCCCGCGACGCGTGTCTTCCAGGCGTTGCGGATCGCGGTCAATGGTGAGCTGGAGTCGCTGGAGCTGGCTCTCGCCGCGTCGCTGGACCTGCTCCGACCCGGCGGTCGCCTGGTGGTGCTCAGCTACCACTCGCTGGAGGACCGCATCGTCAAGCGCTTCGTTGCGGCGGAGCGTCGCGGCTGCACCTGCCCGCCGCGGTTTCCCGTCTGCGTCTGCGGTCGGGCGCCTCGCCTCCGCCCCGTCGGCCCGCAGCCGGCGATGCCGTCGGACGCCGAGGTCACCGCCAATCCACGTGCCCGGAGCGCACGACTCCGGACTTCCGAGCGGCTCGCCGCATGAGACGCGCCCAGCGCACCGAAGGAGGGTCCGGACGATGAGCAAGCGCCACCAGGCCAGCAGGCGTCGCACGTACGGACGCCGCCAGCACGAGATCCGCGAGCGCCGCGAGCCCGGCTGGCGGCCCGACGAGATCGAGCTCGACCTCCTCGAGGACGGCTTCGCGCCGATCGAGGCCGCGGCCGGCGACCGCCGCGCATCCGCGTTGGGCGCGGCCTGGGTCGGGCTGGAGTAGTGGCGGGCTATGCGGGCGCTCGCCCGCGATCCGGACTCCTCGGGCGGCGCAGGTCGACGGCGCCGCGCGGGCTGCCTGCCGATCCGCGGGTCGCCGTGCTGCCGCGCCGGCGCGTGCGCTCGGGCGCCGAGAGCCGCGCACGCCGGCGATCCGGCCGGACGGGCATCCTCGTGGCCGCCATCGTCGTGACCTTCGGGCTCGCCTTCGTCTCGCTGGCCCAGACCGTCCGCGTGTCGGCCACCCAGGTGGAGCAGGACCAGCTGGCGGCGCAGCTCCAGATCCTGGAGAGCGAACAGGGCCAGATCCGGTCCGACCTCTACCGGCTCGGACGCGAGCCGGCGGTCCGCAAGCAGGCCCTCGACGCGGGGCTTGGCCAGCTCGTCGACCCGCTCGTCGTCCCGGCCCGCTGACGCGATGTTGGGCCGGACCGACAGCCGCCCGCGCGCCCTGCTCCTCCTGGCCGGCCTCATCGTCTTCGGGGTGGCATGCCTGGGGCGCCTGGGCTACTGGCAGCTGGGCCGGCACGACTGGCTCCTCGCCCAGGCGAAGGAGCAGACGCTGGTCCGGACCGAGATCCCCTCGGACCGCGGCACCATCTACGACCGCAGCGGCACGGTGGCGCTGGCGACGACGATCAACCGCGACCGCCTGGTGGCCTTCGCCTCCAATCTCCCGGGCGACACGGCCGCCCAGCGCGCCACGCGCGACGCGATCGGGGACACCCTCGTCGGAATCCTGGGCCTGGGGGGCGAGGACGCCGGAGTCGTGCGCCAGCGCCTGGCGTCGGGCCGGGCCTACGTCATCCTGGCCCGCGGCCTCGACACCACCCAGTCCGCGGCGATCCGGGCCGCCCTGGCCGCCGGGACCCTCTCCCAGGTGCGCCTCGAGCCCGAGCCGGTCCGCGTCTACCCGCTCGACGGGGGAGCCCCGGACACGTCGCTCGCGGCGCACGTCCTCGGGTTCGTCAACCGCGGCGGCAGCGGCCAGTACGGGATCGAAGGGCGCTGGCAGGAGACCCTGGCCGGCACGCCCAGGGTGGTGCTCGCCGAGCGCGACGCCTCCGGCCAGCCGAACGTCGAGACTGCCACGACGGAGGTGGCGGGCAGCAACGGCGCGGACCTGACTCTGACGATCGACGCGAGCCTCCAGCTGGCCCTCGAGCGCGAGGTCTACGCGGCCTGGGTGGCAGACCGGGCCAAGAGCGTCTCCGGGGTCGTGATGGACCCCCGGACCGGCGAGATCCTCGCCGAGGCGACGTACCCGTCCTACGACGCCAACAACTACGGCGCCGTGGCGAGCACGGACCCGGGGCGCTTCGTCGATCCGGTCATCTCCTCGGTCTACGAGCCGGGGTCCGTCTTCAAGCTGGTGACCGCCGCCGCGGCGCTGCAGGCCGGCGTGGTCACCCGCATGTCGCCGGTGTACGACCAGTCGATCCTCCGCCTCGACGGCGGCACCGCGTCCGTGACGAACGCCAACCGGGGCTCGAGAGGGCGGCTCACCTTCCAGGATGCCGTGGCCTGGTCCCGAAACGTCGTGATGTCGAAGGTCGCGCTCCTGCTCGGCAACAACGCCCAGGCCGCGGCGAGGGTGCTGTACGCGACGTGGACCAGGCTCGGATTCGGGGCGCCGACCGGGATCGACCTGGCGGGCGAGGTCCCGGGCATCGTCCGCGACCCGGCATCGTCGTCCTGGCGCCAGATCGACGTTGCCAACGGGTCCTTCGGGCAGGGTGTGGCCGTGACGGTCCTCCAGCTCGCCACCGCCTACAGCGCGATGGTGAACGGGGGAATTCTCCCGACGCCGCACGTCGTGCAGCGCGTGGGCCAGCAGACGGTCGACGTCGGCGACCGCGGGCGCGTCCTGACCCCGCGGCTGGCGGCCGACCTCGTGAAGATCATGCGCCGGGTCCCGGTGGCGGTGCCCTTCTACAAGGACCGCACGCTCATCCCGGGCTACGTCGTCGGCGGCAAGACCGGCACCGCCCAGATCTGGGACGCCGCGAAGGGGCGCTGGAAGAGCAACGTCTTCGACTTCTCCTTCATCGGGTTCGTCGGGCGACGGAGCCCGGACGTGGTCATCGGCGTCCGCATCGAGGAAGGCAGGCCCACGGTCAACCGGGTCGGCGAGATCCTCATGCCCGTCGAGTCGTTCGACCTGTTCCGGCGCATCGCCACCGACGCGATGACGACCCTGGACCTGGCGCCGGCGGGACCGGGTGGGGCGGCCTCGCCGAGCCCCACGGCCCCGTGAGGCGTGGCTGTGCCACACTCCCGACCGTGACGACCGTGCCGGCCGCGCGGGACGACGCAGAGCCGTCGCCCGCAGCCCCCCTCACCGCCGACGAGATCGTCGCGGCGACGGGGGGCACGCTGCTCCGCCGCTCGACGCGCCCCGTCCGGGGCGGTGCCGTGGACTCCCGCCTCGTGACGCCCGGCATGCTCTTCGTCGCCCTTCCCGGGGCGCGCACCGACGGTCATCTCCACCTGGGGGCGGCCGCCGCGGCCGGCGCAGCGGCCTTCCTCGTCACCCGTCCGCTCGACGACGCGGCGCTGGCAGCCCTGGGCGACGCGTCCGTCATCCGGGTCGCCGACGCCCTGGCCGGGCTCCACGCCGTCGCCGCCGCCTGGCGCTCGCGCTTCGCGCCGCTCGTCGTGGGGATCACGGGCAGCCTCGCCAAGACGTCGACGAAGGACGCCACGGCAGCCGTCCTGGGCGTCGCGATGGCAACGCTCAAGAGCGAGGGCAACCAGAACAACGAGGTCGGGCTCCCGCTGACGCTGCTCCGCCTGGGCCCCGAGCATCGGGCGGCCGTGCTCGAGATGGGGATGTACCAGGGCGGCGAGATCGCCGTGCTCGCCGCGCTCGGGCGGCCTTCGATCGGGGTGGTCACCGCGGTCGCGCCGATCCACCTGGAGCGCGCGGGCTCGCTCGAGGCGATCGAGAACGCCAAGGCCGAGCTGGTCGAGGCGCTCCCGCCCGGCGGGACGGCCGTCCTCAACCACGACGACCCCCGCGTCCGGTCGTTCGCGGCGCGCACGCGGGCCGCGGTGGTGAGCTACGGCATGGAGCAGGGCGCCGACGTCACCGCCGACGCCGTGGTGGCCCGCGGCGGCGCGGGGATGTCCTTCGATGTCGTCGCGCGGGCGCCCCGGCGCCTGCGCGTCCACGTCGAGATGGGCGCCCTGGGGCGGCATAACGTGCAGAACGCCCTCGCGGCGGCCGCTGTCGGGCTCGCCGCCGGGGTCGCCGACGGCGCCATCGCGGCCGGCCTGGCGACCCCGTGGGACCGCGCGTCCGCCCATCGGGGCGTCCTGCTGCGGGCGCCGGGCCTGACGATCCTCGACGACACGTACAACGCCTCGCCACCCGCCATGCTCGCCGCCCTCGACGTCCTCGCCACGCTGCCCGGCCGGCACGTCGCCGTCCTCGGCGAGATGCGCGAGATGGGGCGCCTCCACGAGCCTGGCCACCGCGACGTCGGGCGTGCCGCGGCGAAGGTCGCGCAGGAGCTCGTGGTGGTCGGCTCCCCGGCCGCCGGCATCGCCGCCGGGGCGGCCGAGGCCGGCCTCGATCCCTCGGCGATCCACGCAGCCGTCGACCGCGAGGCGGCCCTCGCGATCCTTCGGACGATCCTGCGGCCGGGAGACGCCGTCCTGGTCAAGGCCTCGCGCGGGAGCGCGCTCGAGTCGATCGTCGACGCCCTCGCTGCCGGCCTGGACGCCGCGGGCGGCGACCCCGCCCGGGGGAGCGGCCGGTGACCGTCGAGCTGATCCAGGGAATGCTCCTGGCGTTCGCCATCGTCGTGATCGTGATGCCGGCCTTCCTGCGCCTCATCCGGTGGGCGGGCTTCGCCAAGCAGATCCGCGTGGAGGGCCCCGAGGGGCACATGGTGAAGGCCGGGACGCCGACGGCCGGGGGGGCGCTCCTCCTGGCGGTGGTCATCAGCCTGGCCATCCTCTTCGGCCTGGTCGACGCCTCGACCTTCGCGCCCCTGGCGACGCTTGCCCTCGTGGGCGGCCTGGGCTTCGCCGACGACTGGCTGAACGCCCGCACAGGTGACGGGATCCGGGCGCGCCAGAAGCTCCTGTGGCAGATCGTCGTCGCCGTCGTCGCCGCGTGGCAGATCCAGCGGACCTACGACATCGAGGCGATCGCCGTCCCGTTCGTGGGGCCGGTGGCGATCAACCAGTGGGTCTACATCGCCTTCGCAGCGTTCGCCATCGTGGCGATGAGCAACGGCGTCAACCTCACGGACGGCCTCGATGGCCTTGCCGGGGGCACCCTCGTGTTCTCGTTCGTGGCCTTCCTGATCATCGCGCTGCTCAACAGCCCGGCCCAGCCCCATCTCGCCCTGCTGTGTGCCCTGTTGATCGGATCCCTCCTCGGCTTCCTCTGGTTCAACGCCCACCCGGCCCAGGTCTTCATGGGCGACGCCGGATCGCTCTCCATGGGCGCGGCGCTCGCCGTCATCGCGCTCATCACGGGGCAGATCCTGATCCTGCCCCTGATCGGGCTGGTCTTCGTCGTCGAGACGCTGTCGGTGGTGATGCAGGTCGGCTACTTCAGGGTCACTCACGGCCGACGGATCTTCCGGATGTCGCCGCTGCACCACCACTTCGAGCTGGGCGGCTGGCCGGAGACCAAGATCACGCTTCGCTTCTGGATCGTGGCGGTGCTCTCGGGGCTCCTCGGGATCACGCTCTTCCTGGCGAGCCTGCAGAGGCTGGTGTGAGGGTGGCCACGCGCTTGGACCTCGACCGTCTCGACCTCGACGGCGTCAAGGGTGGTGCGCTGCGCGGCGTGCCCGTCGCGGTGCTGGGCCTGGCCCGCACCGGGGTCGCCCTGGCCCGCTTCTTCGCGGACGTCGGGGCTCGCGTCACCGTCTACGACGGCAAGCCGCCGGCGGCGCTGGGCGGCGCGGTGGCGGCGCTGGGCGGACGCTCCGTCAGCCTGGCCTGTGGGCCGGACGTGGATCCGGCCCGCGCCTGGGCCGGTGCCGCGATCGTCGCCTTCAGCCCGTCGATCACGCCCGGCTTCCCGACCACCGAGCCGCGCCTCCGCGCCGCGCTCGACGCGCTGGCGCAGAGGGTGGCAGCCGGTGACCCCGGCGCGCCGGTGCTCGTGTCGGAGCCGGACCTCTTCCTCCGGCTCTGTCCGGCGCCGACGATCGGGGTGACCGGGACCAAGGGCAAGACGACCACGTCGGCCCTCGCGGCCCATCTCCTGGCGGGAGATCCGGCGCACCGGGTCGTGCTGGGCGGGAACATCGGCACGCCCCTGGTGGACCGCCTCACCGAGCTCGCGGGCGACGATCGCGTCGTTGCCGAGCTGTCGGAGCTGCAGCTGCCCAGCCTCACCCGCGGCACGACGATCGCCATCTACACCAACGTGACCGCGGACCACCTCGACCGGCACGGCTCGCTGGAGGCCTACCGCGCGGTCAAGCGTCGCCTGGCCGAGCTCGTCGACCCCGACGGCGCCCTGGTCCTGAACATGGACGACCCGGTCGTGGGCGCCTACGCCGCCCTCGGCGCGACGCCGACGGTCTGCTATCGCCTGGACCGGCCGATCCCCGGCGGTCTCGGCATCGTCGACGGGTGGGTGGTCGCCGCCGGTGTCGAGCGTCTCCCGCTCGTCGGGGGCGGGGTGGCCGCCGCGGGACCGGGGGGCCGGATCCTCCCGCTCGGCGAGCTGCCGCTGCCGGGCCGCCACAACATCTCCAACCTGCTCGCGGCGACGGGGGCCGCGCTCCTCTTCGGGCTGGCGCCCGATGCGATCCGGCGGCAGGTGGCCAGCTTCCGGGGCGTGGAGCACCGCCTGGAGCTCGTCGCCGAGATCGACGGCGTGCGGTTCGTGAACGACTCCCAGGGCACCCAGCCGGACGCGGTCGCCGCGGCCCTGCGCAGCTTCGAGCCCCCGCTGGTCCTGATCGCCGGCGGCCGCGACAAGGGGGTCGACCTCGCCGCCCTGGGTCCGGTCGCAGCGGAGCGCGCGTCCGCGGCGATCCTGATCGGCGAGAGCGGGCCCGACCTCGCGCGCCTGTTCCGGAGCGCCGGCGTCGCGCACGTCGAGGAGGCCGGCACGCTGGACGTGGCGCTGCCTCGCGCCGACGCCCTGGCGAGGGAGCTGCTCGCCGGCGCCCCGTCCGGGTCGGTCGCCACCGTGCTGCTCTCGCCGGCGGCCGCCAGCTTCGACCAGTTCAGCGACTACGCCGCCCGCGGCCGCGCCTTCAAGGACGGCGTCCTGGGCCTCGGCGCGGCGCGCGCCGCATCCGCCCCGAGGAGGTGACGATGGGACCCGCCGACCGCGCTCGACCGCTGGCTCGCCGCCAGGCCGGCGCCCCGGCGCGCGCCGGGATGCGCGGGGCCGTCGGGACCCCGGCAGTCGAACGAGCCGCCGTTCGAGCCCCCGCGGCCGTCCGGGCGGAGGCCGCGCCGATCGCTCCACCCGCCGGCGGCATCCGCCGCCACGGCCCGGACAGCGTGATCATCCTGGCGATCCTCGCCCTGACGGCCCTGGGGCTCCTCGTCGTGTACTCCTCGTCCGCGATGGACGGCTATCTCTCGAGGTCCCAGGACACCTTCGCGACGCTCGGGCCGCAGCTGCAGTGGGCCGCGGTGGGCCTCGTCGGCATGCTCCTCGTGATGCGCGTCGACTACCGCTGGCTCCGGATCGCATCGGTTCCCCTCCTGCTCGTCGCCGGCATCCTCCTCGTCCTGATCCAGGTCCCGGCGCTGCAGCAGTCGGCCGGCGGCTCGGCGCAGTGGCTCAAGCTCCCGGGCCTGCCCGCGGTCCAGCCGAGCGAGCTCGCCAAGCTGGCCCTGGTCGTCTACCTGGCCCACTGGATGGCGCGCCGGGGCAGTGCCGTGGCGGGGTTCCGGACCGGCCTGCTGCCCTTCGTCGTGATCGTCGCTCCGTTCGTGCTCCTGATCTTCAAGTCGCCCGACATGGGCTCGGCCGCCGTCCTCGGGACGACGGCCCTCCTGATGTTCTTCCTGGCCGGGGCGAGCCCCCTCTACCTGGCCGGCCTCGTCGCGGCCGCGGTCGCGGGCGCCGCGGTCCTCATGCAGACCTATCAGCTGGCCCGGCTGCAGTCGTTCATGAACCCGTTCGCGGACCAGGTGGACACCGGCTACCAGTCGGCCCAGGGCCTGCTTGCTCTCGGCGTCGGAGGGCTCTTCGGGGCGGGCCTTGGCGAGCGCGCCGCGGCCGGCGGCATCGTCCTCCCGAACGCGCATAACGACTACATCTTCGCGGTCGTCGGGCAGGAGTTCGGCTTCCTGGGCGCCGCCGCCGTGATCGGGCTCTTCTGCCTGCTGGCCTACCGGGGCTTCCGCGTCGCGCTCGCGGCGCCCGACACCTTCGGCGGGCTCATGGCCGCCGGCATCACCGCGTGGCTGTGCCTGCAGGCCTTCATCAACATCGGCGTCGTCGTGACCCTGCTCCCCGTCACGGGGATCACGCTCCCGTTCGTCTCGGCTGGCGGATCCTCGCTGATCGTCAGCCTCGTCGCGGCGGGAATCCTCCTGTCGGTCTCGCGCGAGACCGCGCTGTCCGGAGGGTGGGTGCATGCGAGTGGTGATCGCGGCCGGCGGAACGGGCGGGCACATCTACCCGGCTCTCGCCGTCGCTCGGTCCCTGCGCGCGCGCCCGGTGGCGCCTGAGCTGGCCTGGGTCGGCGGACGGCGCGGCCTGGAGGCCGAGCTCGTCCCGCCGGCCGGGATCCCGCTCCGCAGGCTCCTTCTCCGCTCATTGCGGAGCACCGGCCGGGACGTCCATGTCGTTCTCGATCCCATCCGCCTCGCCGTCTCGCTGCCCCAGGCACTCTGGCTCCTCCTGCGCCGCCGGCCGGACGCGGTCTTCACGACCGGCGGCTACGTCGCGATCCCCGTGCTGATCGCGGCGCGCGTGCTCCGGATCCCGACGGTCCTGTGGGAGGGCAACGTCGTCCCCGGGCGCAGCGTCCGGGCCACCGCCCGCCTGGCGGCGGCCGTGGCGGTCACCGACGGGCGCACCTGTGCGGCGCTCGAGGCCGGGCGCTGCTACGTGACCGGGACGCCGATCCGCGACCCGCGGTCTGTCGACCGCGAGGCGGCCCGCGAGCACATGGGGGTGCCCGCGGGCGACCGGCTCCTGCTGGTCTTCGGCGGATCGCAGGCGGTACGGCGCTTCAACGCGGCCGTCACCGAGGCGCTGCCGGGCCTGGTGGAGCGCTGCGCCGTGCTGCACGTCACCGGCGACGACGGCTATGCGGCGGCCGTCGCGGCCCGCGAGGCCCTGCCCGAGAGGCGTCGCGCCCGCTACCGTCCCGTTCCCTTCCTGGCCGACGAGATGACCGCCGCCCTGGCTGCGGCCGACCTCGTGGTGGGACGCGCCGGCTCGTCGACGCTCGCCGAGTGCGCCGCGTTCGGGCTGCCCATGGTGTGCGTCCCGTACCCCCACGCCGCCGGCCACCAGAGGGCCAACGCGGAGGCCTATGCCGCCACGGGCGCAGCCCGCCTCGTGGATGACGCGGCCTTCGACGCGGCGGCGCTCCTGGAGGCGAGTCGGCTGCTGGATGATCCGGCCAGCCACCTGGTCATGAGCGCGGCCGCCCGGGCCGCCGCCCGCCCGGGGGCCGCGGATGCGGTCGCGTGGCTCGTCGACGGTGCCGCTCAGCGTCGGGCCTGGCCGGCACCCGACGAGATCTCCGCCATCGCCGGCGGCCGGGAGGCCCGCTGATGGAGCTCGACCCCGGGACGACCTTCGACGCGGTCGCCGTCGGAAGCGAGATCCAGCGCCGGCTGGGGATCAGGACCTCCCGCGACGAGCCGCTGGCGCGGTTCACCACGATGCGGGTGGGCGGACCCGCCGACCTGTTCGCCGCGGCGCACAACCTGTTCGAGCTGCGGGCCCTCGTCAAGCTCGCGCGCGCGCGCGCGATCCCGTACACGCTGCTCGGTCGCGGGAGCGACGTCGTCATCTCGGACGCCGGCGTCCGGGGGCTCCTGATCCAGGTCCGCGCCGAGGGCCACGAGATCGTGGACGGCCGCCTGGTCGCCGAGGCGGGCCTCCCCATGGCGAAGGCCGCCGCGCTGACTGCGACCGCAGGCCTCACCGGGCTCGAGTTCGGCCTCGCGATCCCGGGCAACGTGGGCGGGGCCGTGTGGGCCAATGCCGGCGCCCACGCGTCCGACGTGGCATCCGTCCTGGAGTCGGCGCTGGTCATGCAGGCGGACGGCACCGAGGCGCTCCTCGACGGCCCGCGCCTGGGCCTGGCCTATCGCGAGAGCCGCCTCAAGCGCGCGGCGCCGGGCACCCCCCCCGAGGTCGTGCTGGCGGCAACGTTCCGGCTCAGGCCGAAGGATCCCGCGGAGATCCGGCAGGGCCTCGACGAGATCCGGCGCTGGCGCCGCGAGCACCAGCCGCTCGGGATCCCGAGCGCGGGAAGCGTCTTCCGGAACCCGGCCTCCGGCCCGTCGGCGGGGGCCCTGATCGACGCCTGCGGGCTCAAGGGCCGCCGCCTCGGGGGCGCGGTCGTCTCGAACGTGCACGCCAACTGGATCCTCAACGACGAGGGCGGGACCGCCTCCGACGTGCGCCGGCTCGGGGAGCACGTGCGGGCGCAGGTCGAACGGGCCACCGGTGTCCGGCTCGCGTTCGAGGTCGTGTTCCTGGGCGACTGGTCCACGTGGATCGAGGAGGCGGCGTGACCGACGACCTGCGCCAGCCCGCGCCCGCCCCCCCGCCCGGCAGGCGCCCGGCCGTCGCCGTGGTCTACGGCGGTCCCTCGGCCGAGCACGACGTCTCCATCGTGTCGGGCACGGCGATCGCCGCCGCCCTGGCCGGCCGCGGGCACGCGGTCAGCCAGTTCTACATCGACCTCGAGGGCGGGTGGTGGCTCCTCGCCGCCGACCATCGACGCGGCGACCGGTCGCCGGCGACCTACGACGACCCGGCGTCGCTTGGCGCCGCAGGCCCCTTCGGCGCCGGCGAGGCGGCCGCGGGGATCGCCGGCGCGCGCCCCCGGCCGGTCGTCTTCGTGGCCCTCCATGGTCCGTTCGGCGAGGACGGCACGGTCCAGGCGATCCTGGAGGACGCCGGTCTCGCGTATACGGGGGCCGGCGTGGCCGCGTCGGCGATCGCGATGGACAAGCCGCTCTTCAAGCGGTTCGCCCGGGGAGCGGGGCTCCCCGTGCTCGACTGGGTCGACGTGTCCCGTGGAGCGTGGGCTGCTCGCCGCGACGCCGTCCTCGCCGACCTCGCCCGGCTCGCGGCGGCCGCGCCGGACGGACGGCTCATCGCCAAGCCGGCTGGCCTGGGGTCATCCGTGGGGATGGGGATCGCGCACACCGCGGGCGAACGGCAAGCGATCGTCGAGGGCGCGCTGGCCCACGACGCGCGGGCGATCGTGGAGCCCTGCCTGGATCACCCGCGGGAGCTCGAGATGGGGGTCCTGGGCAACCCGGCAACCGGGCTGACGCTGTTCGGGCCCGGCGAGGTGGTCCCGGGCCACGAGTTCTACGACTACGCCGACAAGTACTCCGCCGGCTCCGCGGCCCGGACCGTCCCCGTCGCCGATGTCCCGGCCGAGATGCGGGCGGAGGTGCGCCGGATCGGCGCGGCGGCGTTCGACCTGGTCGGCGCGGCGGGCCTCGCCCGGGTCGACTTCCTGCTCGATCGCGCGACCGGCGCGCTCGTCCTCAACGAGATGAACACGATCCCCGGGTTCACCCCCATCAGCCTCTACCCCAAGGTCGCCGAGGCGGCGGGCGTCCCGTTCGCCGAGCTGTGCGCCCGGATCGTCGACCTGGGGGCCGCGGCCCGGGAGGCGCGACCGACGCGCCGCCTGGCGCCCCGGGACCTTCCCCGGTGAGCGACGAGCTCCCCGTCCGCGGTCCGCGCGTGCGGCGGCGCGGGGGGCGGCGCCGCGCGTCTGCCGGGTTCTCGCCGCGGCGCGCGGTGGCGGCGCTCGTCCTGCTTGCCACGGCCGGCGCCGTCTGGGGCGTCGTCGCCTCGCCCGTGTTCGGCGTCAGGACCGTCGAGGTCGAGGGAGCCAGCCTCACCGGCGCCGACGCGGTGCGCGTCGCGCTGGGCCTCGGCAGCCCGGCACCCAACACCTTCACACTGGCCACCGACCAGCTCCGGGCGCGCCTCCTGGCCCTGCCGGCGGTGGCCGATGCCGTGGTGAGCGTCGGGCTTCCGGGCACCGTCCGGGCCCAGGTGACGGAGCGCCAGCCGGTGCTCGCGTGGCGCCACGGCGCCTCCCTCTTCCTGGTGGATCGGGACGGTCGCGTGGTGGCCGACGCAGCAGCCGGGTCGGGCGCCGCGGCCGCGGCCGCGGAGGGCCTGCCGATCGTGGCCGACCGCCGGACCGGCGGAGCGACGCTGGCCGTGGGCGGCCAGGTCGACGCCCTCGACCTCGACGTGGCGACGCGCCTCCTGTCGCTGGTCCCGGCGGACATCGGCTCCTCGGCGCCGGCCCTCCTCGTCGGCGTCGACGACCGTGACGGCTGGACCGCCGTCCCGACGGTGGCCGACCCGTGGCTCGCGGTCTTCGGCTTCTACGGCCCGGAGATCCGGCGGCCCGACATGATCCCCGAGCAGGTGCGCCTCCTGCACAGCCTCCTCGCGGGCCGCGAGCAGCGGGTCCTGCGGGTCATCCTCGCGGGCGAGCGCGCGGGCTCGTTCTCCGAGAAGCCGGCGCCGTGAGGAAGCCGGCGCCGTGAGCATGACGAGATCGGCGCTGCGGTGGACGCCCGGGTCGGGTAGCCTTCGGGAAACGCAGCCGAGGAGGACGAACCGACCTGTGCTCCTGCCGCTGGCCGGCCTGCTCGTCGGAGTCCTGCTCGGGCTCGTCCTCAACGTCAACGTCGGGTTCGAGCTGTCGCGCTACTCGGCCGTCGCCATCCTGGCCGCCCTCGACTCCGTCCTGGGGGCGGTCCGGGCGGAGCTGGACGGCGTCTACAGCAATCGCATCTTCATCAGCGGATTCGTGGTCAATGCGGTCGTCGCGGTGCTCCTGACCTTCATCGGGGACCGGCTCGGCCTGGACCTGTACCTCGTGGCACTGATCACCTTCGGGCTGCGGATCTTCCAGAACGTGGCCCTCATCCGCCGGCACTTCCTGTAGGCCGGCCGGCGGGTCTGACGAGACGACGGGAGAGGAACGGGACGAGTGGAACGTGAGACGTTCGTCGGGATCGACGTCGGCACGACGAAGGTCGTGGCGCTCATCGGCGAGGTGGGCCGCGACGGCGCGCTGACGATCATCGGAAAGGGCATCGTGCCCGCGTCCGGCCTGCGCAAGGGCAACGTCGTCAACATCGACCAGACGGTTCACTCGATCACGAGCGCCGTCGAGAAGGCCGAGCGTCACGCCGGCTACAAGATCGAGCGGGCGTTCGTCGGCGTCGGCGGCCAGCACGTCGAAGGATTGAACTCGCCGGGCCAGGTGGCCGTCGCCGGGCCGCGCCGCGAGGTCACCCAGGAGGACGTCAACCGGTCGATCGAGGTCGCCCGCGCCGTTTCCATCCCGTCGACGCGGGAGGTGCTCCACGTCATCCCGCGCGGCTACACGGTCGACGGCCAGGAAGGCGTGATGAACCCGCTGGGCATGAGCGCCGTCCGCCTGGAGGTCGAGACGCACATCGTCACCGCGTCGGCGACGGCGGTGCAGAACCTCACGAAGTGCGTGACCGCGGCCGACGTGAAGATCGACGAGCTGGTGGCGGCCGGGCTGGCATCCGCCGAAGCGGTCCTCTCGCCGACGGAGCGCGACCTCGGCGTCGCCGTCGCCGACATCGGGGCGGGCACGATCGACCTGACCCTCTTCGTCGACGGGTCGCCGTTTCACACCGCGGTCCTCCCGGTCGGCGGGGCCAACGTCACGAATGACGTGGCGATCGGGCTCAAGACCAGCCTCCACGTGGCGGAGACGCTCAAGGTCGAGCACGGCACCTGCGACCTCTCGGGCGTCGATCCGGACGAGGTGATCAGCGTCACGGTCCTGGGCGACGAGGCCGGCAGGACGGTGGAGCGCCTGGAGGTCTGCCGGATCATCGAGGCCCGGATGCGGGAGACCTTCGAGATGCTGCGGACGGAGATCCTCGCCGCGGCGCCGGGAATGCTGCCGGCCGGCCTGGTGCTCACCGGCGGGGCCTCGCAGCTGGCCGGCACGGCCATCCTGGGCCGCGAGGTCCTCGAGATGCCGGTCCGCGTCGCGGCGCCCACCGACGTCGGCGGGCTGGTCGACGGACTGCTGGAACCCGGCTCCTCGACGGCGATCGGGCTGCTCCTGTGGGGCGCGCGGCATGTCGCGGCGTCGGAGCTGACGACCTACGATTCGGCCCCCGGGGGCGGCGTCATGGCGCGCTTCCGCAGCGCCCTGCGGAGCGTCTTCCCGTAGGGGCGGGGAGCCCGGCGCCGTCCACCCCCCGCGGATCCGTCCGTCCGTCCCGGCCCTCGGGCGAGGATGACCGATGCACACCCGCGAGCTGACCGTCCGGACCGGCACCTCGCGCGGCCTGGCCGACCTCACCTCCGCGTGCGCCGCCTTCGTCGGCGAGGCTGCCGCCGGCGGGGACGGGCTCCTGGTGGTCTTCGTGCCGCACGCCACGGCCGGCCTCGTGGTCGTCGAGATCGGCGCCGGCTCCGACGTCGACCTGCTCGACGCGCTGGACCGGCTCCTCCCGCGGGACGATCGCTGGCGGCACCGCCACGGCTCCCCGGGGCACGGGGCGGACCACGTGCTGCCGCTCCTCGCGCCGCCGTCGCTGACGATCCCGGTCGTCGCCGGCGAGCTCCTGCTGGGGACCTGGCAGTCGATCTGCCTGCTCGACCCCAACGCCGACAACCCCGTCCGGACGGTCCATCTCTCGTTCGTCGCGGGGTAGGGGTGCAACCCGCGCTCTCGCCATGGTGCGTCTGCCCTGGTGCGATCGCGGAGGAGATCGGAGGCTTCAGGGTCGTCGTCGCGAACGGGCCGCACATCGCCGTGGGCCGAAGCGATGCCTGCGTGAACGACGCCGTCCGGGCCTTCCTCGCTTGCGGGACTCCACCCGTCGAGGCATTGACCTGTCCGGTCGCCCCGATCGCCAGGCCCTGAGCAAGGCAGGTCGGGGAGGACCTTTGGGCCATGACCTGTTGTGCGCCTGCACCGCCCCGGCCGGCCCCCGGGGTTCCCTTCGAGCGCCACAGGGGTATACTCCGCGCCAGTCCCCGCTCCAGCGCGACGTGCCCGCCCGCCGGATCGGTCCAGCACCCTCGCACCAGACGACCCTGAAGCCGGGCCCGGGAGCCCAGCCGGCCGACCCATCGGCCGCGCACCACCGGAGGACGAGCGATGCCGCTGCGGTCGGATTCGGAGAACTTCGCGCTCATTCGCGTCGTCGGCGTCGGCGGCGGCGGCAGCAACGCCGTCAACCGGATGATCCGAGCCGAGATGATGGGCGTCGAGTTCATCGGCGTGAACACGGATGCCCAGGCGCTGCTGCAGTCGGACGCGCCGCACAAGATCCGGATCGGCGACAAGATCACCCGCGGCCTGGGTGCCGGCGGCGACGCGACGATCGGGCAGCGCGCGGCCGAGGAGGACACGGAGAAGATCACGGAGGCGTTGCGCGACTCCGACATGGTCTTCATCACGGCCGGCCTCGGCGGCGGCACCGGCTCCGGCGCCGCGCCCGTCATCGCCGAGATCGCCAAGGACCTCGGGGCCCTGACGATCGGCGTCGTGACCAAGCCGTTCAGCTTCGAGGGCAACCGCCGCAAGCTGATCGCCGAGAAGTCCGCCGAGCAGCTCAAGGCCAAGGTCGACACCCTGATCACGATCCCGAACGACCGCCTCCGCGACGTCGTCCAGAAGAACACGTCGATCCTCGACGCCTTCCGCGTCGTCGACGACGTCCTGCGCCAGGGAGTCCAGGGGATCAGCGACATCATCACCGTCCCGGGGCTGATCAACCTCGACTTCGCCGACGTCAAGGCGATCATGCACGACGCGGGGTCGGCGCTCATGGGGATCGGCCGGGCGGCGGGCGAGAACCGCTCGATCGAGGCCGCGAAGCAGGCGATCGCCAGCCCGCTCCTCGAGATCAACATCACCGGGGCCCAGGGGATCCTCTTCAACATCGCCGGCTCGTCGAGCCTCACCCTGTACGAGGTGACCGAGGCCGCCGAGGAGATCCGCGCCGCGGCCGACCCCGAGGCGAACATCATCTTCGGCGCCAGCTTCGACGAACGGCTGGGCGACGAGGTGGTCATCACGGTCATCGCCACCGGCTTCGACGGCAGCCGCCGGCGCGACCCGGTCCGCCGGGAGAGCGCCGCGTCCCCGTTCGAGGTGGCCCGGCCCGTTCGCCCGGAGCGGGACTACCTCAGCGAGCTGGAGAGCAGCCGCCGCGCGGTGGCCGACGCCGACGCACGGCCGATGCCGGAGATCCGCCCGGCTGGCCCCGCGAGCGAGCCGCCGGCGCGGGCCGAGCGCACCGTCGCCTCGGAGCCCGCGCCCACGAACGTGCGGCGCACCTACAACGAAGAGGACCTCGAGATCCCGAGCTTCCTGCGCCGCACCAAGTAGCCGCGCCTGTGCACGGCGGCCAGCCTCCGCCCGGCGACGAGGCTCCGCCCGGCGAGGAGGCTCCGCCCGGCGACCCGGCGGAGATCGCCGAGCTCGCCACCGCGCGCGCCGCGGTCCTGGCCCGGATCGCGTCCGCCTGTGCCCGCGCGGGTCGCGATCCCGACGGGGTGACGCTCGTGGCCGTCAGCAAGACGGTCCCCGCCGAGCGCCTGCGCGCCGCGGTGGCCGCCGGCCACGACGTGCTCGGAGAGAATCGCGTCCAGGAGGCGGCGCACAAGATCCCGCTGGTGCCAGGCGCCCGATGGCACCTGGTCGGGCCGCTCCAGGCGAACAAGGTCCGGCGGGCGCTCGACCTGTTCGACGTCCTCGAGGCCGTCGATTCCGTCGACCTGGCGCGCCGCCTCGACCGGATCGCAGCCGAGGTCCGGCCCGGACGCCCGATCGCCGTCCTCCTGCAGGTCAACGTGGCCGGGGATCCCGCCAAGGCCGGCTTCGCGCCCGCCTCGCTCGTGCCATCGCTGCCGGAGCTCCTGCGGCTGCCGTGCATCACGATCCGCGGGCTGATGACGATCGGCCGGCAGGTCGACGCCACGGAGGAGGCGCGCCCGACGTTCGCCGCGCTGCGGGCCCTCGGGCAGGACGTCCGGGCCCGCTGGCCGGGCGTGGGCGGCGATCTGTCGATGGGGATGACCGACGACTTCGAGGTGGCCGTCGAGGAGGGCGCGACGATCGTGCGGGTTGGCAGGGCGCTCTTCGGCGAACGTCCCCAGCCCCCCGGGGACGGCGACCGCGGCCGGCACGCCCCGCGCGAGGGTGCCGTGCGGGGCGCAGGGTAGGATTCGGCCGTGGCCCTCGTGCGCAACCTCCTGGAGCTCCTCGTCTTCGTCCTGTGGATCCTCGTCCTGGGGCGGGTCCTGGTCAGCTGGGTCGATCCGATGGTCCGCAACTCGATCTCGCGCTACGTGGTCACCCTCACCGAGCCACTGCTCGCCCCGATCCGGCGCGCCCTTCCGCAGACCGGGATGGTGGACTTCTCGCCGCTCATCCTGATGCTCGGGCTCGGGCTGCTCCTGCGGTTCGTGGCCCTGTGACCGTGCGCCTCGCGGTGCGCCTCATGCCGCGAGGAGGCGCGGACCGGGTGGACGGCGTGGCCGAGGACGGCGCGCTGCGCGTCCGGGTGGCGGCGCCGCCGGCCGAGGGTGCAGCCAACGAGGCGCTGTGCCGCCTGCTGGCCCGCGAGCTCGGCGTCACCCGCGCCGAGGTCCGCCTCGTCGCAGGAGCAACCAGCCGCCGGAAGGTCGTGGAGGTCGCCGTCGACCCGGTGACGCTGGCGACGGCGTGGCCCGGCCTCGCGACGGGAGGCCGGGCGGGACGCACGCCGGGAGCCCCCGGAGCAACCGAATGACCGCGACGCTGTACCGGCAGGCCGCGCTCGCGGACGGCACCTCCGATCGCCTCCTGCTCGCGACGAGCCTGCTCGTCGTCGACCGGCGGATCGCCTGGATCCGCCCATCCGACGACGAGGGACCGCTCCCGCCCGGGGACCCGCCCCGGATCATCGATGCCCACGGCTCCACGATCGTCCCCGGACTCGTCGACGCCCACGCCCACCTGTCGCTGCCGGGCGGCGCGAGCTGGATCGCCCGCATCGACGATCCCGTGGAGGATCTCGTCACGGCCGCCGAGCACAACGCCCGGCTGCTTGGCCGGGCGGGCGTGCGCTGGATCCGGGACGTCGGCTCGCCGCGCCTGGAGTCGCGCGACGGGGGGCCGCCGCGGGCGCTGGCGCTGGACCTCCGCGACGCCTGGCGAGGGCGCCCGGACGCGCCGTACATCCGGGCCGCCGGAACATGGCTGATGCGGACCGGGACGCTGGAGACGCCCCGCACGGTGTCCGTGAACGACCGCGACGCGCTCGTCTCGGCCGCCGTCCTCCAGCTCGACGACGGCGCCGATCTCCTGAAGCTCTACCTGGACGGTCCGGAGCCGGGGGTCGCGCCCTGGGACGTCGCCGACGTGGAGCGCGTGGTCGCCCTGGCGCACGCTCGCGGGGTGCGGGTGACGGCCCACGCGGGCGACCTCTCGGGCGCCCGGCTCGGGGCGTCGGCGGGGATCGACGCGATGGAGCACGGCTTCGAGCTCGACGACGACATCGCCGCCGAGATGGCTCGGCGTGGCACGTTCCTCGTCTCGACGCTGTCCGTCTTTCGCTCGTGGCTGACCTTCGGGCGGACGACGGACCTGCCCCGCTTCGCCGAGCCGGACGGCCGCGCACGGATCGTGGCCCGGCTCGAGCGCGCCCGGGAGAGCGTGCGGGTGGCCCGGTCCGCCGGTGTCCGGATCGCGACGGGCACCGACTTCGGCGGCGGCTCCACGCGCGCCAACCAGCTGGCCTGGGAGGTCGAAGGCCTCGTGGAGGCCGGGCTGGAGCCGTGGGAGGCCCTGGGAGCGGCGACGGTTCGAGGCGGCGAGCTCCTCGACGAGCCCGAAGCGGGCCGCGTGCGCGAGGGCGGACCCGCCGACTTCGTCCTGGTTCACGGCGATCCGCTCAGCGACCCGTCGGCCCTCTGGCGCGCCTGGCGGGTCTCGTGGCTCGACGATCGGGACTGACGACAGGGACTGACGACCGGGACTGACGACCGGGTCCGGCGTCCCTTCGGCGGGGCCGTCGATCGTGGCTCGTGGCTCGGCTGGCCGCCGATCCCGCCGCGGTATACTCGCGCCACGGGCGATTAGCTCAGTCGGTCAGAGCGCACGGTTCACATCCGTGAGGTCACTGGTTCGAGCCCAGTATCGCCCACCATGCTGACCCGACAGAGTGCAGGGCCTTCGGGCCCTGTCTCGGCTTACAGGCCGCCTCGCGCCTCACCCGATTCCACGCACGAATCAGCCCCGGAGGCGGCCTGGCGTCGAGGGGCTGCACTCAGTTCTGCACACGTTTGGGGCCTTCGACGCCCGCCTCGTCAGCGCGCCGACCTCGCGCCCCGCGCCGCGCCGACGACGCCCTCCTCGAACGCCGCGAGCAGGTCGAACAGCTCGGTCGCGGCGTACTGGCGGTCGTAGGTTCCCGCGCTCAGCTGGCGGATGACGCCGGCCTCGGCCAGTGCCTTGAGCGCGGCGAGCGTCTGCTGCTGGCTGACGCCGATCGCCGCGCGGGCGGTCGGCGCCGAGAGCACGGGCAGCGCGGGCAGCAGGGCGATGAGCCTGCTCGCCGCGGATCCCGCCCTCGGGCGGCCGGCGCGCTCGCGCCACTCGCCCTGGAGCGCGGCCACGTGGTCGGCGAGCTCGATCGACATGAGGGCCGCCCTGGAGGCGGCGCCCGCGAACGAGGCGATCCATTCGCCGACGCGCCCCTCCCGGAACGCGACCAGCCCCTCGACGTAGGCGGCGGGGCGGGCCGCCAGGACGATGCTGACCGGCGGGACGAAGCGGGCGGCGACGCCCCGGCGCCGCAGAACGACGTGCACGAGCGCCCGGCCCACGCGGCCGTTGCCGTCGACGAACGGGTGGACGGTCTCGAACTGCGCGTGGGCGACCGCCGCCTGGGGCACCGCGGGCAGTTCCTCGCGGGCGATGAATGCGACGAGGTCCTCGAGCAGCGGGAGGACGAGGTCCTCCGGCGGCGGCACGAAGACGGCGTCGGACGGATTCCCGAGCCGGCCGCCGATCCAGTTCTGCTCCTCGCGCACACCGCCGGGCCGCGCCCGCTCGTCGCCTGCCATGAGCACCGCGTGGATCGCCAGCAGGTCGTCCACGGACACTGGTGCCGTTCGGTTACCGACGGCGATCGCCTCCTCCATCGCGGACACGTTCGCCGCGACGATCCTGGCGCTGCCCCGGGCCGCCCGGGGGTCGATGAGCGCACGGGCGAGGTTGAGCGAGGAGACGTCGTAGCCCTCGATCCGGGACGACGCCACGGCCTCCGACCGCAGGAGCAGCGGCCCGATCGCCTCCAGGCCGCCCACCGACGCCCGCTCGTTCAGCGCCCGGATCGCCGCCTCGGCGTCCGCCGAGAGGTCGGCGACCTCGAACGGGACGGCGGGGTTGAGCCCCGCGATCTCGTCGGGGACGAAGGCCCGGTAGCGGAACGAGGCGCGCGCCCGGCGCCCGCCCATCGCGCCTGGGTCTCCCTCCCACGTCCGCTCGATGGTCCTCGGCACGCGGCCTCCGGCTGCGACCCTTCAATGTCGACACGAGAATGAAGGGATGGGACCAGACTGACCCACTAATCCTTCAATGTCAACCGAGGATCCAAGGGAAGACAGAGGGTCGAGTTCGCTCCGCCGGAGGAGCGGGAGGCGTTCTCGACCGCGATCTACCGGAACTTCGGGTCGGCCGAAACAATCACGCCGTACGTGGTTCTTCGCGGGATCTCAGACCGCCGTCTCGGCGGCCGCCGGCTGGCGTCCCAGGGCGGCGTCGATCCGCCCGGCTGCCGCCTTGGCGCGTTTGGGGTCAAGGTGCGCGTAGACCTTCAGTGTGGTCGAGTAGTCCGGGACGCTCAGGCTGCACACGTTTCTGCACTCATTCGCGTTAGCAGGCGGTGGAATCAGGAGACGCCGCCACGCACGGTGGACGGGGTCACCCACGCTCAGACGGGCGTCTGGACTCAACTCGGCTTAAGGACCCGGGGTCGCCGCAGGATCGGGCATCACCGAGGCCGGAGCGATCGGCCCGGTGGATGCCAGGTCCGACGAAGCGGGCGCGCCGAGATCCGGCGTGGATCCCGCGGCCGCACCCGGCAGGTACGGCGTGAGCCACGGGGTGCCGCCGCCGGCCGCCAGCAGGGCGCCGGCCAGGACGAGGCCCAGCCCGGCGATCGCGATGGCGAACACGATGTCGCCCGCGGTCGCACGCTGGCGAGGCGGCCCGCGTCGGATCGGCGCTCGAGGCTGGACGTTCATCTCGCGGCAAGACGAGGGGCGGGTCGGAATCGTGACGACGGGCCCGGAATCGGAGCCTCGGACGACGCGCCCGGCGAAGCCGCTACGATCGGATGATGGGCCGTGAGATCGTCCGTCTTCGCCGCGTCGGCGTTCGCCGCGGTCCGACGCCGATCCTGGCCGACGTCGACTGGACGGTCGTGGCAGGCGAGCGCTGGGTCGTGGTGGGTCCCAACGGGGCGGGCAAGTCGACGCTCGTCGCCGTCGCCGCGACGACGCTCTTCGCGTCGAGCGGGAGGGTCGAGGTCCTAGGCGCCCAGCTCGGGGCCGTCGATGCGCGGCGGCTCCGGGCACGGATCGGGCTCGCCAGCGCCCTGCTGGCGGGGCGGCTGGAGCCGGCACAGTCCGCGCTGGACGTGGTCCGGACGGGGCGGACCGGCGCCCTGGCCCCCTGGTGGGACCGCTCTCCTGCCGAGGACCGGGCGCGGGCCGGGGCGCTTCTCGCGGCCCTCGGGGTGGGCGCCCTCGCCGATCGCACGTTCGGCACGCTCTCGACCGGTGAGCGCCAGCGGGTGCTGCTGGCCCGGACGCTGATGCCGGACCCGGACCTGGTGCTCGTCGACGAGCCGGCGGCCGGCCTGGACCTCCGGGCCCGCGAGGAGCTCGTCGAAGCCCTGGCGTCGATGGCGGCTGCCGCGCGGCCGGCCGCGATCGTGCTCGTGACCCACCATCTCGAGGAGGTGGCGCCGGGGTTCGAGCACGCGCTCGTCCTGGCGCGCGGGCGGGTCGTCGCCGCGGGCCCGATCGCGGAGGCGCTGACCGACGGTGCCCTCAGCGCCGCCTACGGGATCCCGCTGCGGGTCGCGCGAGACGGCGGACGCTGGTCGGCACGCCGGGCCTGATAGGGGCGGGTCGGCGCTCGGCCCCCTGCACTGGCGCCCGCCGCCGCGCCGGGGCGGGCATCTCCACCATGGCTCAGCGCGCCCCGCTCTCGCGGGCGATCCGGCGCAGGACCGCCGGCAGGATGCCGCCGTGGCGGTAGTAGTCGACTTCGATCGGCCCGTCGAGGCGGCACTCGACCGTGAAACGTCGCTCCGATCCACCCTCCGCCGGGTCGGACCTGGCGACGATCTCCAGGCGTGCGCGGGGCGCCAGCGCCTCGGCGAGCCCGGTGACGGTGTACGCCTCGCGCCCGGTCAGGCCAAGGGAGGCCGCGCCCTCGCCCGCGAGGAACTGCAGCGGCAGGACGCCCATGCCCACCAGGTTGGAGCGATGGATCCGCTCGTAGCTCTCGGCGACGACTGCCCGGATCCCGAGGAGCCGCGTCCCCTTCGCGGCCCAGTCCCGCGACGAGCCGGAGCCGTACTCGCGGCCGGCGAGGACGATCGACGGCACGCCTGCCTCGAGGTAGGCCATGGCGGCGTCGTAGATGAACGCCTCCTCGCCGGCGGGGAGGAGGCGGGTGTACGGGCCCTCCTTGCCTTCGACGAGCCGGTTGCGGAGCCGGATGTTCCCGAAGGTCCCGCGCAGCATCACCTCGTGGTGGCCGCGCCGGGCACCGTACGAGTTGAAGTCGACGGGCGAGACGCCGCGCGCCTGGAGCCACAGGCCGGCCGGCGACCAGGCCGGGATCGAGCCGGCCGGGGAGATGTGATCGGTCGTCACCGAGTCGCCGAGCCAGGCCAGCACCCGTGCGCCGTCGATGCCCTGCACCGGTCCCGGGTCGAGACCCATCCCCGCGAAGAACGGCGGGTTCGCGACATACGTCGAGGCGGGATCCCAGGCGTAGCGGTCGCCCTCCGGGATGGGCAGGGCGCGCCAGCGCTCGTCGCCCTCGAAGACGGAGGCGTAGGTCGTCCGGAAGAGCTCCCCGTCGACGGCACCCGCGATCGCGTCGCGGATCTCGTCCGCCGAAGGCCAGACCTCCGAGAGGAAGACCGGGCGGCCGTCGTCGCCGATCCCCAGCGGCTCGCGCGAGAGGTCGAGGTCGATCCGCCCGGCCAGGGCAAAGGCGACGACGAGAGGCGGCGATGCCAGGTAGCTGGCCCGCGCCAGCGGGTGGATCCGGCCCTCGAAGTTGCGATTGCCGGAGAGGACGGCGGCGGCGACGAGCCCCTGGCTCTCGATCTGGTGCGCGACCGCCTCGTCGAGCGGTCCGGAGTTGCCGATGCAGGTCGTGCAGCCGTACCCGGCCAGGGCGAACCCCAGCCTCTCCAGCGGCTCGGAGAGGCCGGCCCGGTCGAGGTACGCCGTGACGGCCTTCGAGCCCGGGGCAAGCGACGTCTTGACGGTCGCCGGCACCCGCAGGCCGCGGGCGACGGCGTTGCGGGCGAGGAGGCCGGCACCGACCATGACGGTCGGGTTCGACGTGTTCGTGCAGGAGGTGATGGCGGCGATCACGACCGATCCGTTGCGGACGGAGCCCGCCGCGGCGGGCATCCCCGACGGCGGCAGGAGCCCGGGATAGGCGGCCTCGAAGCTGGCCCGGGTCGCGGGCAGCGGGACCCGGTCCTGCGGGCGTCGCGGGCCCGCGAGGCTGGGCTCGACGCTGCCCAGGTCGAAGTCGACCACGTCGTCGAAGTCGGGTCCGGCGCCGGGCTCGCGCCAGAGGCCCTGCTCCTTCGCGTAGCGCTCGACCAGGGAGACCAGCTCCGGCGGGCGACCCGTGAGACGCAGGTAGGCCAGCGTCTCGTCGTCGATCGGGAAGAGCGTGGCGGTGGCCCCGAACTCGGGGCTCATGTTGCTGATGGTCGCGCGGTCGGGCAGCGACAGCCCGGCCAGCCCGTCGCCGGCGAACTCCACGAAGGAGCCGACGACACCGAGCTTCCGGAGGCGCTCGGTCACCACCAGCACGAGGTCGGTCGCGGTGGCGCCGCGGGGCAGCTCCCCGCCGAGCCGGACGCCGACCACGCGCGGCACGGGCTGGTAGAGCGGCTGGCCCAGGAGGACGGCCTCGGCCTCGATGCCCCCGACGCCGTAGCCGAGCACGCCCAGGGCGTTGACCATCGTCGTGTGGGAATTCGGTCCCGACCAGGGTGTCGGGGTAGGCGACGGGGCTGCCGTCCACCTCGGCCGTCGCGACCACCGTGGCGAGGAACTCGAGGTTCACCTGGTGGACGATGCCGGTCCCCGGCGGGACCACGCGGAGGCCGCGGAACGCCCGCTGGGCCCAGCGCAGGAGCTGGTAGCGCTCCCCGTTGCGCTCGTATTCACGGGCCACGTTGAAGGCGAAGGCGTCGGCGCTTCCGAAGCGGTCGACCTGCACCGAGTGGTCGATCACGAGATCCGCCGGGACGAGCGGGTTGACGCGCGCCGGATCGCCGCCCAGCTCGGCCATGGCGTCGCGCATCGCCGCCAGGTCGACGACGGCCGGGACGCCGGTGAAGTCCTGCAGGATCACCCGGGCAGGCATGAACGGGATCTCGGCCTCGACGCCGGAGGCGGGCCGCCACGCGGCGAGGACCCTGACGTCCCCCTCGCCAGCGACCCCGCCGCCGGCGTGGCGCAGGACGTTCTCGAGGAGGATCTTGACCGTGACGGGGATCCGCCCGAGGTCCGTTGCGCCGTCGAGCGCCGCGAGGCGGTAGACGGCCGGGAGGCCGGGGCCGAGGCTGGCTCGGGCGCCGAACGGATCGCGGGTCGACACGGTGGTCCTCGCTGGCTCGGGGCGGCGGGCGGGCCGCCGATGGCGCTACGCTGTCGGCCCAAGAGTAGCGTGGAGAGCGACGATGCGATCCTGGCGCCGCGAGCCGGAGCCACCGCCCCCGGGTGATCCGGCGACGATGGAGGAGCTCCGCCGGCGGATGGCCGCCGCCGACCAGCCGCTCCCGCCGGGTGCCCATCGCCACGGCGACGAGGTCCACCTGGAGGCCCACACCCATCCCCACGTCGGGCCAGCCGACGACGGGCGCCCCGTGGTCGGCATCATCGGGGCGGGCGCCGTCGGCACGGCGCTCGGGGTCGCCCTCTCCCGCGCCGGCTGGCACGTCGGCGCCGTCGCCTCGCGCGATGCGGCGCGGCGCGACCGCTTCCGGGCGCTCGTGCCGGGTGCCCGGGCCTTCCCGGAGGGCGCGGCGATCCTCGACGAGTGCCACCTGCTGATCCTCGCCATCCCGGACGACGCGCTCGCCGACCTGGCGGCGACGCTTCACCTGTACTCCGGCCAGGCCATCGTCCACACCAGCGGGCTGCACGGTGCCGGGGTGCTTGCTCCGGCGCTCGCCGCCGGGACCAGCGCCGGCTCGTTCCACCCCCTGGTCGCCTTCGCCGACCTCGACCGGGCCCTCGCGGCGCTGCCCGGCGCCACCGTTGCGATCGAGGGCGACGACCAGCTCATGGACCTGCTCGCCGAGATGGCGGCGTCGATCGGGTCCACCCCGGTTCGCCTCGCGCCGGGCTCCAAGGCCGCGTACCACGCCGCGGCCGTCCTCGCGGCCGGCGGCCTGACGGCCCTGCTGGACGTCCTGGCCGTCGTTGCCGCCCCGACCGGCCTCGACGAGGCGGGCGCCCTCGCCGTCTACGGGCCGCTGGCGGAACAGGCGCTGGCGAACGCCCGGGCCCTCGGGACCGGCCCGGCGCTCACCGGGCCCGCCGTTCGCGGCGACGTCGGCACCATCGTCGCGCACCTGGACGCGGTGGCGGCGGCGGGCGACGAGCCACTCGCCGTCTACCGCGCGCTGGGCCTGCGCCAGGTGACGATCGCGGCGTCGCGGCGCGGTCTCGCACCGCAAGTCGCCGCTCGTCTGCGCGCCGCGTTCACAATGTCCCGCTGACGCGGTACGATCTTCCCATGCACCGAAGCATCGCCTCGCGCTACGCGGCTCGACCGACGGCTCGCTTCGCGACCGTGGCCCCGCGAGCCCGGGAGCCCCGTCTCGGCCTCGATCGCCACGTCCACTTCCGGACCGCGGCGGACCGACCGACCCTGCTCCGCCGGCCCGACCTCGGTCCGGTCGCGCTCCTGCGCGCCGACTGGCGTGCGGTCACCCCGCTGCGGACCCCCCACGCCCCGGCGGGGCTGGCCGGGCCGGGAGCGCCTGTGCGCTGGGCCAAGCCGGGGGCGCGAGATGCAGGCCGTCGGCCGCGCGCCGCGACGGCGCCGTGGCGCGGCTGAAGCGCGCGACCGCCACCTCGGCCGGCGGCATCGTCATCCGGACGATCGACGGCGTCCCGCACCTCGTCGCCGGGCGGCGGCGGCGCCAGCGCGACGGCGTCACGTGGACCCTCCCGAAGGGCACGCCGAACCCCCCGGAGACTCTCGAGCAGACCGCCCTCCGCGAGGTCGCCGAGGAGACCGGGCTGCAGGTCCGCCTGCTGGAGCCTCTCGAGTCGATCGAGTACTGGTTCGTCCAGGGCGAGACCCGCATCCACAAGACCGTCCACTACTGGTTGATGGAGCCAACAGGCGGCGACCTGGAGCGCCACGACCACGAGTTCGAGGAAGTGCGCTGGGTCTCCGTCGGAGACGCCCCGAAGCTCCTCACCTTCGAGTCCGAGCGGGCGCTCGTCGAGCGGGCGGCCGTCGCGGCCGCGGCCCGTGGCGAGGGGCATGCCTGACCAGGGAGGGCCGTCGATGACGGACGAACCGCGCTCCACGCCGCTCGTCGAGCGCCATGAGGCGCTCGGCGCGCGGATGGTCGACTTCGCCGGCTGGTGGATGCCCGTCCAGTACACCGGCATCATCGAGGAGCATCGCGCCGTGCGGGAGCGGGCGGGCCTCTTCGACCTGTGCCACATGGGCGAGCTCTTCGTGGACGGTCCGGACGCGGGCGCGGCGCTGGCGCACGCCGTCACGACGGACCCGCGCACGCTGGACGTGGGCCGGGCCCAGTACTCCATGATCTGCGCGCCGGACGGCGGGATCCTCGACGACCTGATCGTCTACCGGCTCGCCGCGGACCGGTTCCTCGTGGTTGCCAACGCCTCGAACGCCGTCGTCGTGTCCGACGCGCTGGCCGAGCGCTTCGAGGGCCGCCGCGCGGTGCTCGACGACCGATCCCTCGCCACGGCGCTGATCGCGATCCAGGGGCCGGCGGCTCGCGGGATCCTGGCCCCGCTGGCCGCCGTCGACCTCGCGGCGATCCGCTACTACGGGATCGGGGAGGGGAGCGTGGCCGGGGTTCCGGCTCTCGTGGCCCGCACGGGTTACACCGGCGAGGACGGCTTCGAGCTGTTCGTCGACGCGGCTGCCGGGACGACGATCTGGGACGCGCTGGTCGACAGGGGACGGAGCGCCGGCCTCGTCCCGGTCGGTCTCGGCGCGCGCGACACCCTCCGCCTGGAAGCCGGCATGCCGCTCTACGGGAACGAGCTGGGCCGCGACACCACGCCGTTCGAGGCGGGCCTCGGCCGCGTCGTGCGGCTCGCCAAGGACGGCGGCTTCGTCGGGCGGGACGCCCTGGCCCGGGCGGCCGAGGCCGGCCCGCGGCGCCGGCTCGTCGGGCTCGCCGTGCGTGGTCGCGGCATCGCCCGCCATGGCCACCCGGTCTGGAACGGCGACCGGGCCAGCGGCGTCGTCACGTCGGGCACCATGTCGCCGACCCTGGGGACCCCGATCGGCATGGCCTACGTCGCACCGGCTGACGCGGCGCCCGGTACGATGCTCGACGTGGAGATCCGCGATGCGCGGGCGGCCGCCGAGGTCGTCCCGCTGCCGTTCTATACCCGGCCCCGCTGACCGCACGATGGCCGGCCCGCTGCCGGCCCGGAGAGCGCCCGGCGTGACGGGCGGACGAGAGGAGCGCCGCATGATCCCGGCCGACCTGCGCTACACCCGGGAGCACGAATGGATCCGCCTCGAGGGAGACGTGGCCACGGTCGGGATCACCGCCCACGCCGCCGACCAGCTGGGTGACATCGTCTTCGTCGAGCTTCCCGAGCCGGGCAGGACGCTCGGTCAGTTCGTTGCCTTCGGCGTCGTCGAGTCGGTCAAGGCGGTCAGCGACCTCTTCGCCCCGGTCGCCGGAGAGGTCCTGGAGGCGAACGCCGCCCTCGCAGCGGCACCCGAGGTCGTGAACTCCGACCCGTATGGCGCCGGCTGGATGCTGAAGATCCGTCTCTCCGATCCGGCCCAGGCGGACGTGCTGCTCGACGCCGACGCCTACGAGGCGCTGGTCGCGGAGGCCTGACATGGCGTACGGACCGCACACCGCGGGCGAGCGGGAGCGGATGCTCGACGCGCTGGGGATCGCGTCCGTCGACGCGCTCTTCGAGGCGATCCCGGAGGGCGTCCGGGCAGCCGAGCTCGACCTGCCCCCGGCGCTCACCGAGCTGGAGCTCATGGAGCACCTGGGCGGGCTGGCCGGCCGCAACCGGACCGACCTCACGAGCTTCCTCGGAGCCGGCGTCTATCGCCACCACCTTCCGCCCGTCGTCGACCAGATCCTCCTGCGCGGCGAGTTCTACACGGCCTACACGCCGTACCAGCCCGAGATCAGCCAGGGGACGCTCCAGACGATCTACGAGTACCAGTCGCTGGTCGCCGAGCTGACCGGGATGGACGTGGTCTCGGCGTCCCACTACGATGGCGCCGCGGCGACCGCCGAGGCCGCCCTCATGACCTGCCGGGCCACGAAGCGGGGGCACGTGCTCGTCTCGCGGAGCGTCCATCCCCATTACCGGGAGACCTTCGAGACGTATTTCGCGGGGGCCAACCTGACCTTCGCGGAGATCCCCCTCCTGGCCGACGGCCCGACCGCCGGGACGACGGACCTGGCCGCCCTCGAGGGGATGCTCGCCGATCCCGACCGGCCGGTGGCCGGGGTCGTGGCCGCCCAGCCGTCGATCGTCGGCCTGCTCGAGCCGATGCTGGAGATCGGCCGGCTGGCCCACGCGGCGGGCGCCCTCTACGTGGCGGTCGTCGAGCCCGTCAGCCTGGCGGTCCTCGCCCCGCCGGCCGCGTACGGGGCGGACATCGCGGCCGGCGACGGCCAGCCGCTCGGGATGCCGCCCCAGTACGGGGGCCCATACCTGGGGATCGTCGCCTGCCGCGAGGCCCTCATCCGGCAGATCCCGGGCCGCCTGATCGGGATGACCGCCGACGTGGAGGGCCGGCGCGCCTTCGTCATGACCCTGCGGGCGCGGGAGCAGGACATCCGCCGCGAGCGTGCGGCCAGCAACATCTGCACCAACCAGGCCCTGTGCGCGCTCGCCGCTTCGATCTACCTCGCGGCGCTGGGACCGGCAGGCCTGCACGACGTCGCGGCGACGGGTGCCGCCCGCGCGGAGGAGCTGGAGCGGGCGCTCGCGGCCGCCGGTGCGCCGCGACTTCACCCGGGACCCTACCTCTCCGAGTTCGCCGTCCGCGTTCCGGACGCGGTGGCCGTGCACCGCCGCCTGATCGCCCGCGGGATCCTGGCCGGCGTGCCGCTGGCCGAGCTGGAGCCGCGCGACCCGGCCCTCGCCGAGGGCCTTCTGGTCTGCGCCACGGAGGTCACGACGCACGAGGAGATCGCGCTGTTTGCCGCGGCGCTCGCCGCCGAGCTGGTGGCGGGCGGCGTGGAGGCAGCCCGATGAGCGTCACCGGCAATCCCCTCCAGCCCACGCTCTTCGAGCGCAGCCGGCCCGGCCGGGGTGCCGGCATGCGCCTGCCCGCCGCGCCCCCGGACGCCCTCGACCGGCTCCCGGCGGCTGCGCGCCGCACGACGCCGCCCGCGCTCCCGGAGCTCAACGAGGCGACGCTGGTGCGCCACTACGTCAACCTGTCGCACCTCAACTGGTCGGTCGACACGGGCTTCTACCCGCTGGGCTCGTGCACCATGAAGTACAACCCGAAGGTCAACGAGTGGGCCGCCCGCCTGCCGGGCTTCGCCGCACTCCACCCGCTGGCGCCCGACGAGACGGCGCAGGGCACGCTCGAGCTTCTCTGGACGCTCGAGAAGGAGCTCGCCGAGATCAGCGGCATGGACGCCGTCACGCTCCAGCCGGCCGCGGGAGCCCAGGGCGAGCTCACCGGGATCCTGATGGTGCGGGCCTACCACCGGGCTCGGGGCGACGGCGCCCGGACCGACGTCCTCGTGCCCGACTCGGCGCACGGGACGAATCCGGCCACGGCCTCGATGGCCGGATTCCGGACCGTCAACATCCCCTCGGCGGCGGACGGCGGCGTCGACCTCGACGCGTTCCGCTCCGCCCTCGGCCCGGCGACGGCGGCGGTGATGCTCACCAACCCCTCCACCCTCGGGCTCTTCGAGAGCCGCGTCGTGGAGCTCATCGAGATGGTCCACGGCGCCGGGGCCCTGGCCTACATGGACGGCGCCAACCTCAACGCCATGCTGGGCCACTTCCGTCCTGGCGCGGCAGGCTTCGACGTCATGCACTTCAACGTCCACAAGACCTTCTCCACACCGCACGGCGGCGGTGGCCCGGGCGCCGGGCCCGTCGGAGTGCGGTCGCACCTCGCCCCGTACCTCCCCGAGCCGCTCGTCGTGCGCGGCTCTGACGGGTCCTTCCGCCTGGAGCGGACCGGCGAGCGGGCCACCAGCATCGGCCGCATGCGCTCGTTCGTGGGCAACGTCGGCATCCTCGTCCGCGCCTATGCCTATATCCGGGCGCACGGCCCGGACGGCCTGCGCGAGGTGAGCGACGACGCGGTCCTGGCGGCGAACTACCTGAAGCACCGCCTCGCCGGCGCCTACGAGATCCCCTTCGGGCGGGCCTGCATGCACGAGTTCGTGGCCAGCTCGGCGGCCATCAAGGCCGCCACCGGGGTCCGCACCCTCGACGTCGCCAAGCGGCTCATCGACAAGGGCTTCCACCCGCCCACGATCTACTTCCCGCTCACGGTGGAGGAGGCGATGCTGATCGAGCCGACCGAGACCGAGAGCCTGGAGACGCTCGACGCGTTCGCGGAGGCCATGCTGGAGATCGCCCGCGAGGCTCGCGACGACCCCGAGACGGTGAAGAGCGCGCCCCATACGGCACCCGTGCGCCGGCTGGACGAGGCCACCGCCGCGCGCCAGCCGAACCTGCGCTGGCGGACGGATCCGCGCCCGGAGTGAACTTCCACGGCCGGGCCGGCGTATTCTCGGCTAGGAGGGCTGCATCGGGCGTCCGCGACGTCCGCGTCCGCGAGGCAGGAGGCCACGATCACCAGCGACCAGGCGGCACGCCCGCTCGACCCTGAGGAGGCAGCGCTCCTGCACCGGATCCGGGCCGACGACCTCGACGCGTTCGAGGCGTTCTTCACGCGCTACCGGGGCCCGATCTACGCCACCGCCTACGCGGTCCTCGGCGAGCGCCAGGCGGCCGAGGAGGTCCTCCAGGACACCTTCGCCAAGGCGCACGAGTGGCGCTTCCGGCTGCGTCCGGACGCGTCTCCGCTGCCCTGGCTGCACCGCGTGGCCCTCAACTTCTCGTACACCCGCATCGGGCGCCGGCGCCACGCGTGGGAGCCCATCAGCGAGGCGGTCGCCCGTCTCGTCCGCGACCGGGAGACCGGGCCCGCCGACAGCGCCGAGCGGGCGGAGCTGAGGGCCATCGTGCGCGACGGGATCCAGGCGCTCCCGCCGAAGCACCGGGGGGTCATCGTCCTGTTCTACCTGCACGGGCGAAGCATCAACGAGACGGCCGAGATCCTGGGGATCCGACCGGGCACCGTGAAGTCTCGCCTCCACTTCGGCCTGCGGTCCCTGCGGGCGCACCTCGAGGACGATCGCCGGTTCGGGGGCGCCTACGACGCCGCGGGGACGCCGGCGACCGTCGCCATCCCGGAGGCCGAGGCATGATCGGCTTCCTGGCGCGACGGCGTTGCCGGGCCCACCGGGTCGCGCTCGTCGAGTTCGTTGCCAGCGGGTCCCGCGGATCGGACGTGCGCCGGGCCCTCGATCATGTCGACCGCTGCCGCGCCTGCGAGGACGAGCTGGCCGCGACCGCGCTGGTGCTCCACGCGCTGCGTCGCCTCCACGTGGAGACCAGGCGCGCCGAGCCGGCCGCGGACGGCTGGAGCCGCCTCCAAGCCCGCCTTGCCGCCACGCGCCGCGAACCCTCGCGCCTCCTCTCCGGCCTGCCCGGCATCGTGGCGGCGGCTGCCCTGTGCGCCGTCCTCGTCGGCCCGGCGGCCGTGACCGGGGGCGGATCGACGGGTGTCTACAACGAGTCTCCGCGGGGTGCCTCGGCGCCCTACCTGCAGTTCGAGCAGAGCCGCGAGCGGGCCCGCATGGAAGGGCTCCTGCCGTTGCCAGTCACGGCCCTGCCGTACACCGGAGTCCGGGTGGCGCCGCCGCCCATCACGGCGGACCTGCCCCTCTCGATGCGTCGGGACTCCGCGTGGATCGAGGAGGTCGTCGCGGTTGCCCCGCACGCCCCGGCGACGAGGCAGATCGCCGGCAACGGCCAGCGCCAGGCAGGCAGGAGGTGAGCTGGGCGCGATCCTGACGCACGGTCCCGGGGCAGGCGTCGCCCGCCGCGGACGCCCGGGCGAACGTTGACGCACCACGTCGGCCGCGACCTATAATGCGCGGCAGTCTGTGCGCCGCCACGGAGGCTCGCGCGCGCCTTGCGCGTGACCCCGACGAGGCGGCCATCCAGCGAGGAGGGGATCGGACGCGGAGGAGCGGCCGGTCCCGGTAACAGGAGGAACTCGATGAGCTTGAGACGGCGCAGTCTCGGCCTGCTCGGGGCGCTCGCCATCGGCGTAGCGGCCTGCGGCGGCTCCGCGTCGCCCACCCCAGCCCCTTCGTCCCCTGGAGGATCGCCCGGCGCGTCCGCCCCGGCCTCGGCGGCCCCGGCCGGCTCGGCCGACTTCAAGTTCGCGCTCGACGGCGAGCCGACCTACTTCTCGTACGCGTACACGGACCTGCCGACCAGCTGGATCGTCAGCCTCCTGTACAACGGCCTGTACACGATCAACAACAAGCTGGAGACGATCCCCGACCTGGCCGCCGCCCCGGCGGAGACCAGCGCGGACGGCCTGACCTGGACCCTGAAGCTGCGCCCGAACCTGAAGTTCTCCGACGGGACCGCGCTCAAGGCGTCCGACGTCGTGTTCACCTACCAGCTGGGCATGTCGAAGAACTGCACCTATATCCCGGACGGCTGCTCGAGCATCCAGGACAACATCGCGAGCGTCGAGGCAGTCGACGACGCGACGATCAAGTTCGTCCTCAAGCAGAAGTTCGCCCCCTTCGCGGTGACCGGCCTGAGCGTCGTCGTGGTGCCCGAGAAGGCCGTCCGCGACAGCTTCGGACGCCTGCAGGCGTCCACCGGCGCGGTCGACCCGACCGAGGTCAAGGCGCTCGTCGACAAGATCGACAAGGCCGTCAACGACAAGGCCTGCACCGAGGTGGTCGCGCCCGCGACGCCCGGCCCCTCGTGCCTCTACGCGACCTACATCCCCGAGATGGAGCCCCTCCTGACCAAGGCCGGCATCCAGCTCCCGGACAAGGCGACGTACACCGCGGCCGACGGCACGGTCGACCTGGAGGCGTACGGGACCGCGCTCTTCGCGCAGCTCCAGGACCTCAACACCACCCTGACCGCCAAGGACATCGACCAGATCGCGGCCGCGTTCCGGATCCTCGACTTCCAGCGCGCCCCGATCGGCACGGGCCCCTACAAGCTCGTGAAGTACACCACGGCCCAGAGCGTCGAGCTGGCCCGCAACGAGTACTACTTCGGCGGGCCCGAGTCGGTCAAGGTCGGCCCGGCCAAGGTGTTCATCCCCATCATCAAGGACGCCGCGGCGGCGTCGGCGGCCCTCCAGAAGGGCGACATCAACTGGCAGACCGAGGTCACGTCTGACGCCCTCGCGGCGCTCAAGGCGGATCCGAACCTCCAGATCGCCGAGTACGCCGACTTCGGCTACTACTTCATCGCCTTCAACCTCCGCGAGGGGCGCCTCTACAGCGACCTCAACCTGCGGCAGGCATTCTCGATGTGCATCGACCACGACGCGACGGTCAAGGCCGCGACCGAGGGCAACGGCGTCCCGGTCGAGGCCAACACCCCGCCGGCCTCGTGGGCCTTCAACCCCGACGTCCCGAAGTACACGCTCGACGTCGCGGGCGCCAAGGCCCTGATCGAGAAGTCCGGCTGGACGCTCGGCAGCGACGGCATCTACGCCAAGGCTGGCAAGCGCCTGTCGTCCGAGATGTACGTCCGCGCCGGTCGCCCGCAGCGCGTGGCCTTCGGCCAGCTCGCCGCCGACCAGCTCAAGAAGTGCGGCATCGAGCTCAAGGTCAAGGAAGGCGACTTCGCGACCGTGCTCCTGCCGCTCCTCAGCTACCCCAACGACTTCGACACGTACCTGGGTGGCTGGTCCACGTCGATCGATCCCGACGACTACTCGATCTTCCATTCGTCCAAGTGCGTGACGAAGGAGAACCCGAGCGACAACAACTTCGTGTGCTGGAAGAACCCGCAGGCCGACAAGCTGCTCGAGGACGGCCGCACCACCCTCGACCAGGCCCAGCGGAAGACCATCTACGCGCAGTTCCAGGTGATCGCCCACAACGATCTGCCGTACTACTTCCTGTGGTCCGACCTGGCCCACGCCGGGATCACGAAGACCGTCTCGTCCACGACGAGCGGCATCGATCTCGCCAGCCCGCTCTACTACTGGAACCGGGACAGCTGGGTCGTCGCGGCCAAGTGACCCCGGCGCCACCAGCGTCGCGCTGAACCAACACGGCCGGCGGCGGCCTCGTGGCTGCCGCCGGCCGGCTGCTATCCCCGGGAAGGACTGGATGACGCGCCCGAACGCCGACCGAGCTCACGGCCGGCCCCTGCTGTCCCCTGCACGAGGCTGACCCAATGGCCCGCTACGTCGTTCGCCGGTTGCTCCAGGCGATCCCGGTCATCATCGGGATCAGCGTCATCGTCTTCTTCATCGTCTACCTGGCGCCGGGCGACCCGTTCGACCGGTTCCGCTCCAACAAGGTCTCGCCCGAGGTCATCGCGAACCTGCGTCGGGTCTACGGCCTGGACCAGCCGCTCCCGGTCCAGTTCTTCAAGTGGTTCACAACGTTCTGGTCGTTCCCCTGGGACAACACCGCGTGGGGCTACTCCATCACGGACGGCCTGCCGGTGCGCGACAAGATCTTCGAGCGGATCCCGAGCACGCTCGAGCTCATGGGCGTCTCGCTCATCCTGACGATCATCATCGCGATCCCCGTCGGGATCCTGGGCGCGGTCAAGCAGTACAGCGTCGCCGACAAGTCGATCGCCGTCGTCACCACGATCGGCTACGCCCTCCCGACCTTCTGGCTGGGCCTGATCCTGCGCCAGATCTTCGCCCAGAAGCTGGACCTCTTCCCGCTCTACGGGAAGTACACGTTCGGCAAGGAGGGCGACCCGCTCGACCTCCTGTGGCACCTCTTCTTGCCCGTCCTCACCATCACCATCGTGGGCGTCGCCGGCTGGAGCCGCTACATGCGGGCCTCCATGCTGGAGGTGCTGCGGGCCGACTACATCCGCACCGCGAGGGCCAAGGGGCTCGCGTCGTCGCGGGTCATCTTCAAGCACGCCCTGCGCAACGCCCTGATCCCGATCGTGACCCTCCTGGGGCTCACGATCCCGACCCTTCTCGCCGGCGCGGCGATCACCGAGGCGGTCTTCACCTGGCCGGGCCTGGGCTACCTCGGGGTCTCGTCGGTCCAGGAGCGCGACTACCCCGTGGTCCTCGCCTTCGCGATGATCGGCGGGGCGATGGTCATCCTCGGCAACCTGCTTGCCGACGTCCTGTACGCGGTCGTCGATCCGCGGATCAAGTACTAGGGGCGCGACGATGGAGAGCACGCAGACCACCCGGCTCCCCGGCGGCGCGGTTCCCGCGGTCGACGAGGTCGATCTTGCCCCCGTCCGGACGTACTGGCAGCTGGTTCGCCAGCGCTTCCTGCGCCACCGCCTGGCGGTGATCGCCTTCTTCCTGATGGCGATCCTGATCACCGCGGCGATCACGATCCCGTTCCTCTCCGGCGACGCCTGGAAGGAGACCGCGCTGGAGCGGATCCACCAGCCGGCCTCCATCACGGCGCCGCTGGGCTACGACAACCTGGGGATCAACACGTTCGCCCGCCTCATGAAGGGCCTCCAGACGTCGCTCTTCATCGGCTTCTCGGCGGTCGTCGTCATCGTCCTGATCGGCGTGACCGTCGGCGCGATGGCCGGCTACTTCGGCGGCTGGGCGGACAACGCCCTGATGCGCTTCGTCGACATCGTGCTGTCGATCCCGACCTTCTTCCTGATCCTGATGCTCGTGGCGTTCTGGGGGACCGGCAACGCCTACGTGATCATCATCGCCATCGGCTTGACGGGCTGGACGACCGCCGCGCGGCTGGTCCGGGCCGAGTTCCTGTCCCTTCGGGAAGCCGACTTCGTGCAGGCGGCCAAGGCGCTCGGCGCCGGCGACCGCCGCATCGTGACGCGCCACATGATCCCGTCGGCGATGGCCCCGGTTGTCGTCGCGGCCACCCTGGGCATCGCCGACTCGGTCGTCATCGAGGCGGCCCTCTCCTACCTGGGCTTCGGGATCACGCCGCCGGAGGCGAGCCTCGGCAACATGCTCACGAAGGCACAGGACTACTTCTACCGGGATCCTCTCCTGGCCTGGTACCCGGGGATCACGCTGGTCCTCGTGGTGCTCGCGGCCAGCTTCCTCGGCGACGGCCTGCGCGACGCGCTCGATCCGCGGCAGCGCATCGAGGCCAACTGATGACCCAGCGCATCTCCGACAGCGGGGATCTGCTCGTCATCGAGGGCCTCCGGACTCACTTCTTCACCCAGGACGGCGTCGTCAAGGCCGTCGACGGGGTGAGCTTCTCGATCGCCCACGGCCAGACCCTGGGAGTGGTCGGCGAGTCCGGTTGCGGCAAGAGCATCACCGCCCTGTCGGTCATGCGGCTCATCGAGCGGTCCGGCCGGATCGTGGAGGGTTCCATCCGGCTGGGCAACCGCGACCTGCTGACGCTGTCCGACGAGGAGATGCGCGACGTCCGCGGCAACGCGATCTCGATGATCTTCCAGGAGCCGATGACCTCGCTCAACCCGGTCTACGCGTGCGGCGACCAGATCGCGGAGTCGATCTCGCTCCACGAGGGGATCTCGCGGCGCGAGGCGAGCGACCGGGCCGTCGAGATGCTGGGCCAGGTCGGCATCCCCGACGCCAAGCGACGGGCCCGCGAGTACCCGCACCAGCTGTCGGGCGGCATGCGCCAGCGCGTCATGATCGCCATGGCCCTCTCCACCAATCCCGAGCTGCTGATCGCCGACGAGCCGACGACGGCGCTGGACGTGACCATCCAGGCGCAGATCCTGGAGCTCATGAAGGCGCTCCGGGAGCGCAACCGGATGGCCATCATGCTCATCACCCACGACCTGGGCGTGATCGCGGAGATGGCCGACCACGTCGTCGTCATGTACGCCGGCAAGGTCGTGGAGGCAGCCGACGTCACGACCGTGTTCGAGCGTCCGCACCACCCCTACACGAAGGGCCTGCTCGCCTCGATCCCGCGGATGGGCCATCGCACGGAGCGGCTGGCGGTCATCCAGGGCGTCGTGCCGAACCCTCTGAACCTTCCGCTCGGCTGCCTCTTCAAGCGGCGCTGCCCGTACGCCATGCCGATCTGCGACACGCCGCCACCGTTCCAGGAGATCGAGCCCGGGCACCTGACGCGGTGCTGGCTCACCCCGGTCGGCGAGCCGCCGGCCGTCGGCGCGGAGCCGACGCGCGAGGTCGCCGAGGAAGCGGCCGCCGCCCTGAGCGTCTCCCGATGAGCGGAGTCGAGATGGAGGCCAGCCTTCCCGAAGCGGAGTCGTTCGCCGCCCCGGCGCCCGGGGAGACCCTGCTGCGGGTCGAGAGCCTCGTCAAGCACTTCGAGATCCGGGGCGGCCTGCTCGGGGTCACGAAGATCGGCGCCGTGCGGGCCGTGGACGGCGTCTCCTTCACCGTCCGCAAGGGCGAGACGCTCGGCCTCGTCGGCGAATCCGGCTGCGGCAAGACGACGCTCGGCAAGGTGATCCTGCGCCTCATCCCCGCCACGTCGGGGAAGGTGATGGTGAAGGACCAGGTCCTCTTCGACATCCCGACCGAGGCGCAGCGCAAGGCCGGGAAGAAGCCGGTGATCATCGACAGCGACGGCATGAAGAAGGTCCGCCGCGACCTCCAGGTCGTCTTCCAGGACCCGTACGCCAGCCTGAACCCGCGGATGTCGGTCGGCGAGATCGTGGGCGAAGGGCCGCTCGTCCATGGCCTGACCGACAAGGAGAAGCGCGAGGACCTGGTTCGCGAGCTGCTCGCCCGGGTCGGCCTCAACCAGAGCCACATCCACCGCTACCCGCACGAGTTCAGCGGCGGCCAGCGCCAGCGCATCGGGATCGCCAGGGCGCTGGCCCTGAACCCGGACTTCGTCGTCTGCGACGAGCCCGTCTCCGCGCTCGACGTGTCGATCCAGAGCCAGGTCCTCAACCTGCTCGACGACCTCCAGCGGGACCTCGGGCTGACGTACCTCTTCATCGCCCACAACCTGGCAGTCGTCGAGCACATCAGCGACCGGGTCGGGGTGATGTACCTGGGCGTTCTCGTGGAGCTCGCCGAGGTCGACGACATCTACGCCCGCCCGGCGCACCCCTATACCGTCGCGCTCCTCTCGGCGGTGCCCGATCCGAATCCGCGCCACCGGAAGCGCCGGGTCATCCTCAAGGGCGACATCCCGTCGCCGGCCAACCCGCCCTCGGGGTGCCGCTTCCACACGCGCTGCTGGCTCCGGGAGCGGCTCGGCGACCCGGAGCGCTGCTCGGCGGAGATGCCCGAGTTCCGGGAGATCATGCCGGGCCACAAGGTGGCCTGCCACTTCGCCGAAGAGGTGACCGCCGAATCGATCGGCGCCGCGGCGCGAACGGCCGGCACGAACGTCTGAGGCCGCAGGAAGCGGCGTCCCCGGTCCTCGTCACGGCCGGGCCGGCACCTCGCCGGTCGCCCAGCGGCTAGACTCCCGACGTGCAGCCGATCCGGATCGCCCTTGCCCAGGTGGCTCCGCGCCTCGGGGACCTCGAGGCGAACCTGGCGCGCCACCTCGACCTGGTGCGCGAGGCGCGCGGCGGCGGCGCCGATCTCATCGTCTTCCCGGAGCTGGGGCTCACGGGCTACCTGCTCCAGGACCTTGCGGGCGAGGTCGCCATGCAGCTCGACGACCCGCGCCTCGTCGCCCTCGCCGCGGAGACGGTCGGCTGCTCGGCCGTCGTGAGCTTCGTCGAGGAGTCCAGCGATCACCGCCTGTTCATCGCCGCGGCGCTCCTCGAGGACGGCCGCCTCCGTCACGTCCATCGGAAGGTCCACCTGCCGACCTATGGCCTCTTCGACGAGCGCCGCTTCTTCGCCGCCGGCGACGCCATCCGGGCGGTGCCGTCGCGCCTGGGCGTCGGGCTGGGCCTCGCGGTGTGCGAGGACCTGTGGCACCTGGGGACGGCGCAGGTCCTCGCCCTCGACGGCGCCCAGGTCCTGGTCAACGTGTCGTCGTCGCCGGGACGCGATCTCGCCGCGACGCATGCCGAGGGGCTGGGGACCGCTGCGTCGTGGCGCACGCTCCTGCGGACCTATGCCCAGCTCACCACGAGCGTCGTCGTCTTCTGCAACCGCGTCGGGGTCGACGAGTCCATCAGCTTCTGGGGCGGCAGCGAGGTGGTGGGCCCGGCGGGCGAGTCGATCGTGCAGGCGCCGTTGTACGACGAGGCCCTCGTGTACGCCGACGTCGCCCTGGCGGACATCCGGCGCGAGAGGATCGCGCTGCCGCTCCTGCGCGACGAGCGCCCGGAGCTCCTCGTGCGCGAGCTCGAGCGGATCGTGACGGAACGGGCGGGACTCGCGCCCGACGCGACCGGCGACCCGGAGCCGTCGTGAGCGCCCGAGGGGCCGCCGACGGCGTTCCGGCCGCTGCGGCCAGCGCCGCGCCGCCCTTCGAGCTCCCGGAGGAGCTGCGGATCGACACGGACGTCGCGCGCCGGGTCATCGGAGGGTTCGTCCGCGGCCAGCTGAAGCAGGCAGGCTTCGAGCGGGCCGTCCTCGGCCTCTCGGGCGGCATCGACTCGGCCGTCGTTGCGTATCTGGTCGCCGAGGCGATCGGGGCCGAGCGATTGCTGTGCGTCCTGCTGCCCTACCGGACCTCGTCGCCGGCCTCGCGGGCCGATGCCGAGGAGGTCGTGCGGCGTCTCGGCTGCGCCAGCCGCCTGGTCGACATCAGCCCGATCGTGGACGGCTACTTCAGGCCGGCCCCTGCGGCGGGCGCAGTGGGCACGCCGGGGGCCGCCGACCCGAGGCCCGAGGGCGCCGGCGAACCGCGCCCCGCGGGCTCCGCCGCCGCGCGCTCCGCCGCCGCGCGCTCCGCCGCCGCGCGCTCCGCCGCCGCGCGCTCGGGCGCCGAGCCGTCCCACGTCCCGGACCCGTCGCCCCTTCGGCGCGGCAACTTCATGGCGCGGGCGCGGATGATGGTCCTCTACGACCTCTCGGTGACGTGGGGTGGCCTCGTCGTCGGGACCGGCAACAAGACGGAGTCGCTGATCGGCTACACCACCCTGTTCGGCGACAGCGCCTGCGCCTTCAACCCGATCGGCGACCTGTACAAGACCCAGGTCCGCCAGCTGGCACTGGCGCTGGACGTGCCCGACGCGATCCTGCGCAAGGCGCCGTCGGCCGACCTGTGGCCGGGCCAGACGGACGAGGCGGAGGCGGGCTTCACGTACCACGAGCTGGACCGGCTGCTCTTCGCGATGGTCGACCGCCGGCGTTCCGAGGCCGAGCTCGAGGCGCTGGGGTTCGACGCCGCCACGATCGCCCGTGTCGACCGCATGGTCGCGGCATCCGAGTTCAAGAGGCAGGTCCCGCCCATCGCCAAGCTTGGTCCTCGCACGGCCGGCGTCGACTACCTGTATCCACGCCGACGGCCGCGCAGCGCGCGGCCGTGACCCGACGGGCCGGGGCGTCGGGTGGCGCGGCCGGCCGGGGGGCCGGCCGCGCCACGCAGGCGGGGCGCCCGCCGCCCGCCGCACCGCCGTCGGCGCCCGCCGCTCCGCACCCGACGCCTGCGATGGCGACGCCGACCGGGGCGGCCCGTGCGAGCCTCTTCGTCGTCGCCACGCCGATCGGCAACCTTTCCGACGTGACGCTGCGTGCGCTCGAGGTCCTGGACGAGGTGCCGCTCGTGGCCGCCGAGGACACGCGGCTGACTCGCCGCCTGTTCGCCCGGCATGGCATCGCGACGCGCATGACCAGCTACCACGCCCGCAACGCGGCGACCCGCGGCCCGGAGCTCCTGGGCCACCTGCGCGGCGGGTTCGACCTCGCGCTCGTCACCGATGCCGGGACCCCGCTCGTGTCGGATCCGGGCGCCGAGCTCGTTGCGGCGTGGGCGGCCGAGGGCGGCCGGGTCGTCCCCGTGCCCGGCCCGTCGGCCGTGCTGGCGGCCCTCGTGGCGGCCGGGATCGCGGGCCCGCGCTGGTCGTTCGAGGGCTTCCTGCCGCGCGCCGGCCGGGAGCGGCGCGAGCGCCTCGCCCGCCTTGCCGCCGACCTGCGCACGAGCGTCCTGTTCGAGGCGCCGGGCCGGCTCGCGCCCACGCTCGCCGACCTGGTCGGCGCCTGCGGAGCCGAGCGGCCCGCGGCGGTCTGCCGGGAGCTCACGAAGCTGCACGAGGAGGTGCGGCGCGGCAGCCTCGCGGACCTCGCCGCGGCCGCGGCAGACGGCTCGCTCGTCGGCCGCGGCGAGATCGTGATCGTCGTCGGCGACGGCGTCGGGCCGCGCCCGCCGGGGGCGGACGCGGAGGCCCTGGACCGGGCCCGGGTCGAGGTCGAGCGGCTCGCCTCGGGCGGCGTCGCCCGCGGGGAGGCGGCGCGCCGCATCTCGGCCGCGACCGGGATCCCGCGGCGCGCTCTCTACGGCGCCGGCTCCGGTCGCCAGGATCGGGCGTGATGACCACCGCGGCCCGCCTCCCGGTGCTCGGCGCGCTCTCACCGGCCTTCCGCGTCCTCGTCCTTGCCACGCTCGCCATCTCCGTCCTCGGGATCGCCCTGGCCTGGCTCGTGGGGGCCGACCCGACGCTCCTCTTCGTCGTGTCGGGCATCGGCATCCTCGGGCTGGCCTGGGTGGTCGGCCTCTCCACGGAGCGCCTGGGAGCGCTCACCAGCCCCCAGGTCGGCGGCATCCTCAATGCGACATTCGGCAACATCGCCGAGCTCATCATCGCCTTCTTCGCGCTGCAGTCCGGCCTGGTCGACGTCGTGAAGGCGTCGCTCACCGGCTCGATCATCGGGAACCTGCTCCTCGTGCTCGGCGCGAGCGTCCTGTTCGGCGGCCTCCGCAACGGGATCCAGCGCTTCGACCCCCGCGTGGCCGGGTCCAATGCCGCCCTGCTCGTGGTGGCCGCGATCGCCTTCTTCGTGCCGGCCGTCTTCGCCTTCAGCGCCCCCTCGGTGAAGCAGGGGACGATCACCGAGGAGTCGGTGCTCGTCGCGCTGATCCTGATCGCGGGCTATGCGCTCTCCCTCGTCTACTCGTTCCGCAATGCGAGCCGCACGCTGGGCGGGCACGAGCCGGCGGTCGAGCACGGCGGCCCGGCCTGGACCCGGGGCATCGCGATCCTGGTGCTCCTCGTGGCGGCCGGCCTGCTGGCCGTGCTCTCCGAGATCCTCGTCAGCTCGATCGAGCCGTTCATCGCCACGTTCGGGCTCTCCCCGTTCTTCGTCGGGGTCATCATCATCCCCACGATCGGCAACCTGGCGGAGCACCTGGTCGCGGTGCAGCTGGCGTGGAAGAACCGGATGGAGTTCTCGATGGCCGTGGCCTACGGGTCCAGCCTGCAGGTCGCCCTCTTCGTCGGCCCGGTGCTCGTGATCCTCGGGGCCATCATGGGCCAGCCGATGAACCTGGTCTTCCACCCGCTCGAGGTCGCGGCCGTCGGTGCCGCCGTGGGGATCAGCGCGCTGATCGCCCTCGACGGCGAGACGAACTGGCTCGAGGGTGCTCTCCTGATCCTGGTCTACGTCATCCTGGCTGTCTCGTTCTTCGAGATCGCCTGAACCGGCGCCCGGACTGCCGCGTAGTGGATGGGTGCGGACAGCCCGTGACGCCGCGCGTGGGAGCGGCTAGCATGCGTTCGACCATGGACCGGAGATAAGGGCGCTGGCGCGGCGGAGCCCGCGAGAGGCGACCCGTGTGTTGAGGAGGAGAGCCCATGGCACGCTACAGATTCGGTGCGCTCGTCGCCGTGGCCGCCATCGTGGTGACCGCGTGCGGAGGCAGCGCCACCGCGAGCCCGGCCGCGAGCCAGCCGGCCGCGTCGCAGCCGGCCGCCTCGGAGGCGCCGTCGGCATCGGCCACGCCGGCCGCCGGCACCCCCAAGGACGGCGGCATTCTCATCGTCGGACTGCCCGGCGACATCGTCCTCGCCGACCCTACCCTCGTCAGCGACAGCAACTCGTCGTACGTGGAGCAGCAGGTCGTCGAGAGCCTCGTCGAGCTGGTGCCGGGGACGACGAACCAGCTCCGGCCCGTCCTGGCGGCCGAGCTGCCGACGGCGAGCGCCGACGGCCTGACCTACACCTTCAAGCTCCGCCAGGGCGTGAAGTTCCACGACGGCACCGACTTCAACGCCGACGCCGTCGTCTACAACTACGACCGCCAGAAGAACGCCCCGAAGGAACTCCGCGACGCCTACAACTACTACTTCGGCGCCGTCTTCGGCTGGGCCGAGAAGTCGAACCTCGTCTCCGTCACCGCGAGCGATCCGAACACGATCGTGATGAAGCTCAAGGTCCCGCAGTCGAACTTCCTGCTGGCCCAGAACCTGCCGCAGTTCGGGATCCAGAGCCCGGCCGCCCTGAAGGCCGGCGACGCCGACAACCCCGACCCGGCCAAGAGCCCGTATGCCCAGGGCAAGGGCGGCACCGGCAAGTCGATGGTCGGCACTGGCCCCTTCATGTACAAGGAGTGGGTCCCCAACGACCACATCACCATCGTCAAGAACCCCAACTACTGGGACACGGCGAACGCCGCCCACGTTGACCAGATCACGTTCAAGCCCTATGCCGACCAGACCGCCGAGCTGAATGCGCTGCAGGCGGGCGACATCGACTTTGCGCAGACGATCGCCCCGAACGACGTCAAGACGATCCAGGCCGACTCGAAGTTCCAGCTCGTCGACCGCGGCGTGTCCTGCAACGAGTTCCACCTCTCGCTGAACAACAAGGACGCGCCGTTCACCAACCCGACGATCCGGAAGGCGATCAACTACGCGCTCAACAAGCAGTCGTATATCGACGCCTTCTACGCCGGGCTTGCCAATGTGGCCGACAACTTCATGCCACCCAGCACCCAGTACTACAAGCCGCTGGGCCTGCCGACCTACGACCCGCAGAAGGCGAAGGATCTCATCGCCAGTGCCGCCATCCCGGCCGACCAGATGAACCTGACCTTCTACTACCCGTCCGACGTCGCCCGCCCGTACATGCCGGACCCGAAGGGCCTGGCGGAGGCGATCGCGCGCGACCTCGAGGCGGTCGGCTTCAAGATCAGCTTCAAGACCGAGGGCTGGCGAACCGGCTACCTCACGGACGTGAACTCCGGCAAGCTCCCGATGTACCTCCTCGGCTGGACCTGCGACTGGGCCGGGCCGGACAACTTCCTGATCACCGACCTCTTCTACTTCAACGGCGACCAGCCGAACCCGCAGTTCTCCTACGGGCCACCCGAGCTCAAGAAGGCGTTCGACGCCGCGCTCGCCGCGACGACCGACAGCGCCGTCAAGGCGGCCTGGGAGCAGGCTCAGGACATCCTGGCCAGGGACCTTCCCATCGTGCCGATCCTCAACTCGAAGCCGCCTGCCGCGGCAGCGGTCTACGTGAAGGGATTCCAGGGCAACGGCAACCTGACCGAGTGGTTCAACACGGTCTGGCTGGACAAGTAGCGCCGCGGCCCCGCTGACCGTCGACGCGATACCCCCCGGGGCCATCCCGGTCCCGGGGGGATTTTCACATCCTCAGCAGGTCGGTAGGATCGATCCAGCCTCGTGGGCAAGTACATCGTCCGGCGGCTCCTCGCGGCGATACCGGTCCTCTTCGGGCTGTCCATCGTCCTGTTCGCGTTCATCCATCTCATTCCCGGGGATCCCGCCCAGGCGATCCTCGGCCAGCATGCGACGCCCGAGCTGGTGGCCCAGATCCGCGAGCAGCTCGGCCTCGACAAGCCGCTCTGGGAGCAGTACCTCATCTACATGAGCCACGTGCTCCAGGGCGACCTCGGCAAGAGCATCATCGACAACCAGCCGATCGTGGACGAGTTCCTGCGCCGCTTCCCCGGCACGATCGAGCTCACGCTTGGGGCCCTGACCTTCGCGGTCGGCATCGGGATCCCCCTCGGGCGATACGCCGCCCGCCACGTGCAGGGCCTGGGCGACGGGATGGTCACCGTGATCTCGCTGCTCGGTGTCTCGATCCCGATCTTCGTCCTCGGCCTCACGCTCCAGTACATCTTCGCGGTGCAGCTGCACATCCTCCCGGCGGCCGGCCGGCTGGACCCGCGGATCGCCATCGAGTACCGGACCAACTTCGTTCTCATCGACACCCTGCTGGCAGGCGACTGGAACGCATTCCTCAACGGTCTGTCGCACCTGATCCTGCCGTCGATCGCCCTCGGCTCCATCCCCCTCGCCATCATCACCCGGATCACGCGCGCGTCCGTGCTCGACGTGACGAACGAGGACTACGTCCGGACGGCCCGGGCCAAGGGCCTCACGGAGAAGCGCGTCGACAGCCGCCACGTCATGCGCAACGCCTGGCTGCCCGTCGTCACCGTCATCGGCCTGCAGGTCGGCGGGCTCCTGGCGGGCGCGGTCATCACCGAGACCGTCTTCGCCTGGAACGGGGTGGGGCGCTGGACCGTGGACGCGATCCAGAACCACGACTACTTCGTGGTCCAGTCCACGATCCTCATCTTCGCCGTGATCTTCCTGGTGGTGAACCTCGTGGTCGACGTCGGGTACGCCTTCCTCAATCCGCGGATCAGGTACTCCTGATGGCCGCCATCGCCACGACCGGGCAGAAGCGGCGTGACCGGGACCGGGCGAGCCGTGGCCTGTGGCGCGACGCTTTCTCGCGCCTGCTCCGCAATCGACCGGCCCTGGTGGGCCTCTTCTTCATCTCGGTCTTCGTCCTGGCGGCCATCCTTGCCCCGGTCATCGCGCCCTACGGGCCGCTGGAGGGAAGCCTCGAGAACCGGCTCCAGCCGCCGTCGCCGGAGCACTGGATGGGCACCGACCTGCAGGGACGCGACGAGTTCTCGCGGATCCTGTACGGAGCGCAGGTCAGCCTCGTCGTGGGCGTCTTCTCCGTCGTGATGGCGCTGCTGATGGGCGGAACGATCGGGGCGGCCGCCGGGGCCCTGGGCGGCAAGATCGACAACATCCTGATGCGGATCATCGACGTCCTGCTCGCCGTCCCGGGCATCCTGCTGGCCATCGGGATCGTCGCCTGGCTCGACCGCGGCCTGCCCCAGATCATGCTCGCGGTCGCCGTGACGAACACCCCGATCTTCGCCCGCATTCTGCGCGGCAGCCTGCTGGCGAACCGGGAGGTGGACTACATGAGCGCCGCCCGGTCCCTCGGCGCATCGCGCCGGCGCCTGCTCCTCCGGCACCAGCTCCCGAACTCCCTGACCGCGCTCATCGTCGCGGCGACGCTGGCCCTCGCAACGGCGATCATCGACGTGGCCGGCCTCGGGTTCCTGGGGCTGGGTCCGCCCGACCCGCGGACGCCGGAGTGGGGGACCATGCTCACCGACGCCACCAAGTTCCTCCGTGAGGCCGCCTGGCTCATCTTCTTCCCCGGGCTGGCGATCGTCATCAGCGCAATCGGCTTCAACCTGGTCGGGGACGGCATGCGCGAGTCGCTCGACCCGCGCCTGAAGCGATAGGGCGGCGATGACACTCCTGTCCGTCGAGGACCTGGTCGTCCGCTTCCGGACGCGCGAGGGAACGATTCACGCGGTGAACGGCGTCACGTTCGACCTCGAGGAGGGCGAGCGGCTGGGCCTCGTCGGCGAGTCGGGCTGTGGGAAGAGCGTCACGAACCTGGCGATCATTCGCCTGCTGCCGAAGCCGGCCGGGCGGATCGAGGGCGGGCGCGTCGTCTTCGCGGGGCAGGACATGTCCCGGCTCTCCGAGGCCGAGGTCCGCGACATGCGGGGCAAGGACATCGCCATGATCTTCCAGGACCCGATGACCAGCCTCAACCCGGTGCTGCGCGTCGAGGAGCAGATGGTCGAGACCATCCGGGCCCACCGGCCGGTCTCCAAGGACGACGCGCGAAAGCGCGCGATCGAGCTCCTCGGGATGGTCGGGATCCCGCGGCCGGAGGGGCGCCTGCGGGACTACCCGCACCAGTTCTCGGGCGGGATGCGCCAGCGCGTCATGATCGCGATGGCCCTCGCCCTCGAGCCCAAGCTGCTGATCGCGGACGAGCCGACCACGGCGCTCGACGTGACGATCCAGGCTCAGGTCCTGGAGCTCCTGCGCAGCCTGACGACCGAGCAGGGGACGGCGCTCATCCTCATCACCCACGATCTCGGGGTGGTCGCGGGCATGACCCAGCGGATCAACGTCATGTACGCGGGCTTCGTCGTCGAGGCCGCCACGACGCCCGAGCTCTTCGCCCAGCCGTCCCACCCGTACACCGTGGGCCTGCTCCATTCGGTCCCCCGCATCGATGGCCAGGCGGGCGAGGCCCTGATCCCGATCGAGGGGCGGCCGCCCGACATGCGCCGGGCCCCCACCGGCTGCCCCTTCGCCCCCCGCTGCGCGTGGCGGATCGAGGTCTGCTGGACCGAGAACCCGGCACTTGCGCCGCTGGTCAGCGGCCAGCCGGTCGAGAGGACCGGGAGCAGGGCAACCCACCAGATCGCGTGCCACAACCCGCCCATGCCGGAGGAGGCGGCCGCCGGCCGGCCCCTGCGCGACGGGTTCACGGCCGCGGTGCCGCCCGAGGGCGCCCTCGACGAGCTGGCGGGCGGGCGGGAGGAGTCGACGGTCGACTTCGATGCCATCGACCGCGACATCTACCGGGAGGAGGGCTTCGTGTCCACCTCGCCGAGCGCGGTGGGCCTGCCGATCGAGCCGGACGAGGGTCGGCACGATGACTTCTAGCGGCGCGCCGGTCCCGATGGGTCCGGCGGGTTCCCGGCTCGTCGCTCCGGATCCGGCGCCAGGCGCGAGCGGGATCGACGCCCCGCTCCTCGCGGTCGAGGACCTCAAGGTCTACTTCCCGATCCGCGAGGGGCTGATCGTGCAGCACCACATCGGCGACGTGCGGGCCGTCGACGGGGTCTCGTTCTCGATCGCGCGCGGGGAGACCCTCGGGCTCGTCGGCGAATCCGGCTGCGGCAAGACGACGACCGGCCGCACGATCGTCCGACTCAACGACCCGACCGAGGGGACGATCACGTTCGAGGGAACGAACATCGCCGGGCTCAAAGGCAACGAGCTGACCAAGATGCGGCGGCGCATGCAGATGATCTTCCAGGACCCGTACGCGAGCCTCGACCCGCGAATGACGGCGGGCGGGATCGTCGCCGAACCGCTCGACATCCACAGCGTCGGCACCCCGCGTGAGCGGCGGGAGCGGGTCCGCGAGCTGCTGGGAACGGTCGGCCTGAACCCGGACTACGTGGACCGGTACCCCCACGAGTTCTCGGGCGGCCAGCGGCAGCGCATCGGGGTGGCCCGGGCGCTCGCGCTCGATCCCGCGCTGATCGTGGCCGACGAGCCCATCAGCGCCCTCGACGTCTCGATCCAGGCCCAGATCATCAACCTCCTCGAACGGCTGCAGGCCACCCTCGGTCTCACCTACCTCTTCATCGCCCACGACCTGTCGGTCGTGCGGCACATCAGCGACCGAATCGCCGTGATGTACCTGGGGCGGATCGTCGAGCTGGCCCCATCGCGCCAGCTCAACCGGGAGCCCCTTCACCCCTACACCGTCGCCCTCCTGTCCGCGGTGCCGGTGCCCGATCCGGTCGTCGAGGGGCGCCGCCGCCGGATCATCCTCAAGGGCGACGTCCCGTCGCCGGTCAACCCGCCGAGCGGCTGCCGGTTCCACACCCGCTGCTGGCTCCGCGACAAGCTCGGAAACCCCGAGGAGTGCTCGACCGTCGATCCGGTGCTGCGCCCGCTGGCGGCCGGTCACGCGGTCGCCTGCCACTTCGCGGAGAAGGTCGACGCGACCGACGAGCAGCTGCAGGCCACGGGACGCGGGTCGGCCCGCCCGGGCGCGGGCGTGGCGGACGAAGTCGCCGGCGACCCGGCCGCGGTGTTCGCGCCGCCGCCGCCCAGCCACCCGCAGGGCGCCGCCGACTGACCGACCGCCCAGGCGCGCGGCGGCGGGCGCGGATGACCGTCGCCGGGAGGCCCCCGTCGTCCGGGATTGGAGATTGACGGCCGGCTTCCGCGGGATACCATCTCGTCCTGCAAGGGGGGAACTCGATGATTCGCACGCTCTCCGCCCCGGGTCGAACCCGACGGCCCTTCGTCCTCGTCGCGATCGGCACTCTGATCCTCGCGACGGCACCGGTTGGAGGCCTGTCCGGGGCCGCTCTCGCGGGAGGCGCCGCCTCCGACGGCCCGGGCGCCCTGTCCCACTTCGACCTTGCCCGCAAGGATTGCCTCGGCACGGCGAGGAACCGGACCTCCAAGGTCTGGTTCACGATCGCCAACGGCGTCCTCTCGGACGTGTCCTACCCGACGATCGACAACACGAACGTCGAGACCCTGCAGTACATCGTCACCGACGGCTCCTCCTTCACCGACCTCCAGGCCCGCGACATGACCTATGCGGTCGCGGCTCTCGACGGGACCGGGATGGCCTGCCGCGTGACCAGCACGGCCAGGAGCGGGAAGTACCGCCTCCAGACGGACTACCTCACCGACCCGGCCCGCAACACGGTCGTCATGCGGACCGTGTTCACGCCGCTCGCCGCCGGCCCGTTCAAGGTGTACCTCCGGCTCGACGCCACCGTGAACGGCAACGGCGGCGGCGACGGCGGCAACGGCGGTCCGGATTCGGCGCTGGTCGACACGTCGACGGGCCATCCCGTCGCGGTCTCGTACGACACGAGCACGACCACCAACGCGGCAAACCGGGACTACGCCCAGCCGGTCTACGCCGCCCTCGACGGGCCCTTCAGTGCGGTCGAGAGCGGCTTCGTCGGTGCCCCGAGCGACGGGCTCGTCCAGCTCGACGCATCCCACGCCCTGACCCAGGCGCTGACGACCGCGTCGACCGGCAACGTCGTGCAGACCGCCGCCGTCAGGCTCGGCCATGCCCAGGACCCGGCCTTCACGCTGTCCCTCGGGCTCGGGTCAACCCAGGCGCAGGCGGTGGCGGCTGCCGAGGGCTCGATCGACAGGGGCTTCTCCGCCGTGCGCCAGGCCTACGCGGCCGGCTGGGCGCAGTACGACGCGACCCTGAACGACCCCTCCAGGAAGCTCCGGAGCCTGTTCCACGCCGATGCGCCGGGGCTCATCGCCCAGTACTACGCGTCCGCCAACGTGATCAAGGCCTCCGAGGACAAGACGTTCCCCGGCGCGATCATCGCCGGGCTCGCCTCGCCATGGGGTCAGGCCGTCTCCGCCGGCGACCCTGCCAACACCTACTTCGGCTCGTACCGCGAGGTCTTCGCCCGCGACCTCTACGAGGCGTGGACGGGCCTTGTCGCTGACGGCGACCTGGCGACCGCGCGCGACGCGCTCGACTTCCTCTTCAACCGCCAGCAGCTCCCCGACGGGTCCATGCCGCGCAACAGCCTGGTCAATGGCAAGACCGCGCCCGATTCGTTCGGCACCCAGCTCGACGAGGCGGCCTACCCGATCCTGATGGCGGACACGCCCGGCATGTCGATGGCCAGGCCGGGCTGCAGCTGCTACCCGGACCACGTCCGGCCGGCCGCCAACTACCTCATCAGCCACGGGCCGGCCTTCGGCGTCGAGCGCTGGGAGGAGCAGGGCGGCTACTCCCCGTCCACGATCGCGGCCGAGATCGCCGGCCTCGTCGCGGCCGCCGACATCGCCCAGAAGAACGGCGATCCGACGTCGGCGCGGGTGTACCTCGGTGTCGCCGACGACTACCAGCGCTCGATCAAGGGCTGGACGGTCACGTCCAACGGGCCCCTGTCGTCGAGCCCCTACTTCATCCGCCTCTCCAAGACGGGCGACCCGAACGCGGCCATCAGCTACAACGTCGGGAACGGCGGCCCGACGCTCGACCAGCGCGCGGTCATCGACGCCGGGTTCCTCGAGCTCGTCCGCCTCGGCGAGCTGCCCGCGAACGACCCGGCGGTCGTGCACAGCATCCCGGTCGTCGACGCGACCATCAAGAGCACCACCTCCAGCGGCGACGGCTGGCAGCGCTACAACGGCGACGGGTACGGCGATCGCGCGCGTCGACGGACGCCCGTGGGCGCCGAGCGGCCAGGGCACCGGCCACCTGTGGCCCGTGCTGGGCGCAGAGCGCGGCGAATACCAGCAGCTGGTCGGCGGGCCGCTCGCCGGGGCGAGCTTCATCCCGCCCATGGCGAGCTTCGCCTCCGGCCTGGGCCTGATCCCCGAGCAGGACTGGGAGCTGCCGGACCTCGCCGCCTCCCCTTACGGCAGCGACCCGACGACGGCGTCGATCGGCTTCCGGAACGGCAGGCCCGCCGGATCCGCGGCGCCGCTGACGTGGTCGGCGGGCGCCTTCGTGCGCCTCGTCCGCGACGTGACCGGCGGGACGCTCGTCGATCGACCGGAGAACACCACGAAGCGCTACATCACCCATCCGGTCGGCGCGACGACGGTGGCCATCACCTCGCCCGCGGACCTGTCGGCGATCTCCTCCTCGCCGGTCACCGTGACGGGCACGACGACCGCCGGCAACACCGTCTACGTCGCGGCCACGAACACCGATTCGAACTCAGCGACGACGACGGCCTCGGCGACGGCCGCCCCCGACGGCACGTTCAGCGTCAGCCTCCCGGTCACCGGCGGGACGACCGTCCTCAACGCCGTGGCCGTCAGCCCGTCCGGGGCGACGGCGCACGCCGAGCGCACCGTCGTCTGGGACTTCACGCCCGGCACGGTCCTGCTCGACGTGACCGACCCGAGCAACGACGACAACGGGCCGGGCAACTACGCCTACCCGACCGCCGGCGACTTCCACGCCGGCGCCTACGACATCCAGGACTTCAGGGTGATCGAGTCGCCCGACGGGCTCACCACCAGCTTCAAGGTCCAGGTGCGCGATCTCTCGCCGACGTTCGGCAGCCCGCTCGGGGCGCAGCTCGTGGATCGTCTACGTGCACGACCCGGCCGCCGCAACGACCTCGACCGGCGCCTCGTTTGCGCAGCGCAACTACGCCATCGCGGCGGGCTCGGCGTGGAGCCGGCTCCTGGAGGTCCAGGGGTTCGGGCAGCGCTACGTCGACGCCGGCGGCACGACGCTGGGCACGATTGCCATCTCGGCCAACGCGATCTCGCGCTACATCACGTTCAGCGTGCCGACAGCCAGCCTCGGCGGCACGCCGGCCTCGGGCTGGGGCTTCAGCGTGGTGCTCACGGGCCAGGACGGGTTCTCGCCCGACCAGGCACGCGGCTTCCAGGCGACGCCGCAGGCCTACCAGTTCGGCGTCTGCGCGTCGGCCAGCGCCGATCCCCACTGCACGGTCGATCCCGCCACCGTGCCCAAGGCCATGGACGTGATCACCCCGCTCGGGCGTGAACCAGTCCACGGAGCTCGACTACACCCTCGGCCCGGTGGTCATCCAGGACGTCTCGATTCCGTAGCCCACGGGCCGTCGGCGGACGGCGCTCACCGCCCGCCGATGGCCTCCCATTTCGCGAGGGGGCGAGGCGTTCGAGCGGAAGCCGGGGCCGCGCCTCGCTGTCGCGGATCGACCCTGCCGAGGCGGAGGTGGCGGGCGCCTGGGAGGCCGACGCCCGCCGGAGAGTGGGCCTGGGGTCAGGCGACGGCCTCCTCGAGCGTATCGGCCTCCGGCTCGGCGGCCGCCCGTGCGGCGCCTGCCTCGTCGTGGTCGAGATCGCCGTCCGTCTCGAGCGAGGAACCCTGGGCGGCCAGCGCGTCGGCCGCGTAGTCCTTCTTGCGCCGGCCCGACAGCATCTCCACGGAAGCGGCCACGACCTCCGTCCGCCAGTGGCGCTTGCCGGCGTCGTCATCCCACTGGCGGGTCTGGAGGCGCCCCTCCACCGCCACCATGGCGCCCTTGCCCAGGTACTGGGCACAGATGTCGGCGAGGCGCTCCCACGCGATCACCGCGTGGTACTCGGCCTTCTCGCGGCCGTTCCCGACGTACTCGTTCGTCGCGACCGAGAAGCTCGTGACGTGCTTCCCCGAGGCGAGCGCCCGCATCTCGGGATCCCGGGTCAGCCGCCCGGTCAAGAGGACCCTGTTCACGGTCCGTTCCCTCCTGGCCGGCCCGGCGGCGCCGGGACGCGGCCTCAAGCATGGACGGCGGGTCGAGGCTCGGCGGTGGCGGCGGGTCCGGCGTGGACGACCGGTGCGGACCCACCGGAGGAGAACCCTAGCGAATGCCGCTCACCGGTCGCTCACCGGCCGCTCACCGGTCGCACGCCCGGCGCTCAACCCCACCGGCGGGGTGCCTACCCTGCGGCGTGGCCGCGGGTCCGGCGGGAGGCGCGGCCCGCGGCCGGGTGAGGAAGGGGCGTGGGCCCCTTCGCGACGAGGGCGACGAGCGTGGGGTCGAGGTCCGGGATCCCCTCTGCGAAGAGATCGACGAACACCTCGACGAGGTCCGGGTCGAACTGGCTCCCGGCGTGACGGCTCATCTCGCGGATCGCCTCGACGTGGCTCATCGCAAGCTTGTAGGGCCGGTCCTGGACCATGGCGTCGTACGCGTCGGCCAGGGAGACGATCCGGGCTCCGAGGGGAATCTCCTGGCCCCGCAGCCCGTACGGATAGCCGCCACCGCCGAACCGCTCGTGATGATGCAGGACGATCGGGACCGCGTCCTTGATCGCCGACGCCTGCTCCAGGATGACCTGGCCGATCCGGGGGTGCTGGACGACCGCCTGCCACTCCTGGGACGTCAGGGCGGCCGGCTTCTCCAGGATCTCCTCGGGCAGCGCCAGCTTGCCGACGTCGTGGAGCAGCGCCGCGATCCGCAGCCGGTCGATCTCGGCTTCGGGCAGGCCCAGCCTGCGCCCGAGGAGGACCGCCAGCGTGGCGATCCGGGCCGACGGCTGGCCCCGGTGATTGGGATACGGCGCCAGCGTCTGGATGAGCGCCTGCTCGGCGGCGCTGCGGGCCAGCCGCCCGACCTCGGTGGCGCGCGCCCGACCCTCCGGCGTGATCGGCGCGCGCGGGATTCGAGCGTCCTCGTCGGGCTCTTCGAACAGGTAGACCTGGTTCCGCCCGAGCGCCTTGGCGGAGTACATGGCCGCGTCGGCATCGCGGACCAGGGCCTCGACCCGCAGGCTCCGCCCGACCCCGATGGCCACGCCGATCGAGATCGTGACGGTGATGCTGCCGTGGCCCTCGACCGTGTACTTGGCGCCGTGGACGAGCTGGCGCAGCTTCTCGGCCAGGGCGGCGGCCGCGTCGGGCCCCGTCTCGGGGAGGATGACCATGAACTCCTCGCCGCCGTAGCGCCCGACGGTGTCGGCCGAACGGATGCTGGCCCGCAGAGTTGCCGCGACCCCGCGGAGGACCGCGTCGCCGGCGTCGTGTCCGTACGTGTCGTTGACGTTCTTGAACAGGTCGATGTCGGCGAAGGCGACCGCGAGGGGACGGTCGTAGCGCGCGGCGCGCTCCACCTCGCCGAAGAGGGCGGCCAGGATCGCCGGACGATTGGCGATCCCGGTCAGTCGATCGGTGACGGCGGCGTCGTGGGTCTCCTCCAGGTTGCTGGCGACCGTCGCCAAGGCCGCGGCGAGGCGGCCACCCAGGCCACCCCGCAGGGGAGGGATCGGCGTGTCGAGCTCACCGGCGGCGATGCGCTCGACGGCTCGCGTGACGGGCACGATCCGGGCGCGGAGCCAGAGGGTCATGATGGCGGCCGTGACGAGCACGCCGACCAGTGCCCCGCCCGCCACCCAGGCAGCCATGCCATCGTTGCCGGCAAGCGGGCCGCCGGGCAGGGTCATGCCGAACACGAGGATGACGGCCAGGGGAGCCAGAAGCCCCAAGGCGCCGAGCAGTCGGGTCACGAGCGCAGCGTAGAGCGGCGGCCCTGCCGGCCCGGTCGCCGAAAGGTACCGGGACCTCCCGCGGATGGTCATCCTGGCGGCGGCGACGGTTGCGTGATCGGTGCGGCGGAACGTGGCCCGCCGCGCGGACGTCGTGCCGGCGCCGGTGAGGCGCCCTGCTATACTCCGCCGGTCCCAGCAGCCGCGGGCGCCGCGCCGTCCGCCCCGCAGGAGTCGAGCCATCGTCCGAGGTCGGCCCCCCGGTCCCCAGGTGATCCGAGCGGCCACTCCCCACGCCCCCGGGCGCCGTCGTGGCGCCGGAACGCAGGGGCCGTGTATCCAGAAGGTCCCCGGCCGATGCGCCGAGGGCCTTTTTCGTTGCTCGGCCGGGCGACGCCGGCGTGACGCCGGAAGGAGCGGGACGATGCCGGCGACGGTGATCGTCGGGCTCCAGTGGGGCGACGAGGGGAAGGGGAAGGCGACTGACTTCCTCGCCGAGCAGGTCCGCTGGGTGGTCCGCTACCAGGGCGGCGACAACGCCGGCCATACGATCGTCCTCGGGAAGGAGGTGTTCAAGCTGCACCTCGTCCCGTCCGGTGTCCTCTATCCGCACATCGTGCCGCTGATCGGGCCCGGCGTCGTGGTCAATCCGGCGACACTGATCCGCGAGCTCGACGGTCTCGCGGCACGGGGCGTCGACGCGTCTCGCGTGCGCGTCTCGCACGCGGCCCACGTCATCCTGCCCTACCACCTCGCCCAGGACCGGGCCTCGGAGGCGCGCCTCGGCCGTGAAGGGATCGGGACCACGAACCGCGGCATCGGGCCGGCCTATGCCGACAGAGCCGCGCGGGTGGGCGTCCGGATGGAGGACCTGCTCGACGCGTCGGCGCTGCGCCAGAAGCTCGCGCGGGTCGTGCCCGACGCGAACGCCCACCTGGCGCACCTGGGGGATCCCGGTGAGCCGTTCCTCGTCGAGGCGATCCTGGAGACGGCCATCGGGTGGGGCGAGCGTCTCCGCCCGCTGATCGCGGACACGACGACGCTGGTGCAGGATGCCTTGCGGGCCGGCGACCACGTGCTCCTCGAGGGCGCCCAGGGGACGCTCCTGGATCTCGATCACGGCACCTACCCCTTCGTGACCTCCTCCAACCCGGTCGCCGGAGGGGCCTGCACCGGGGGCGGGATCGGCCCCCTCCAGATCTCCGAGGTCATCGGGGTCATGAAGGCCTACACCACGCGCGTCGGGGCAGGTCCGTACCCCACCGAGCTCCACGACGCGATCGGCGAGGGGATCGCCAGCCGTGGCCACGAGTTCGGGACGACGACCGGACGGCGTCGCCGGGTCGGCTGGTTCGACGCGGTCCCGCTGCGCTATGCCGTCGACGTGAACAGCGTCAGCAGCATCGTCCTGAACAAGCTCGACATCCTGTCCGGGGTCGATCCGATCCGGCTCTGCGTCGCGTACGAGATCGACGGCTCCCGGGTCGAGCGCTGGCCGGCGTCGGCCGACGAGGTCGCGCGCGCCCTGCCGGTCTACGAGGAGTTCCCGGGCTGGAACAGTGAGATCCACGGGGCTCGAACGCCCGACGATCTGCCGCCGAACGCCCGGACCTACGTGCGGGCGCTTGAGGAGCTCGCCGGAGTGCCGATCCGGCTGGTCTCGGTCGGCCCGGAGCGGACCCAGACGGTCATCCTCCAGGAGCGTGCGCTGGCAGCCGCCCGCCCGGCTGGAGCGGCAGGAACCGGTGGCGCGGCGGGAGACAGCCTGGGATGAGCGCCGTGCCCGCGCCGCGCCGCATCCTTCTCGTGGGCGCCGGCGGCCGCGAGCACGCCCTTGCCTGGCGGCTCGCGGGGGAGGCGGGTGTCGACGAGGTCGTCGCCGTTCCGGGGAGCGCCGCGATGGCGACCCTGCCGCGGGTGCGCATCGACCCGCAGGTCGCGGCCACCCACCCACCGGAGGTCCTCGCCGCGGCGCGTCGCCACGCCGCGGACCTCGTTGTCGTCGGCCCGGAGGCGCCCCTCGCCGCAGGCGTCGCCGACGCCCTCGACGACGCCGGCATCCCGGTCTTCGGGCCCCGGGCAGCGGCCGCGCGGATCGAGAGCAGCAAGGCGTTCTGCCACGAGATCGCCGCCACGGCCGGCATCCCGATGGCGCGCGGCCGGGCATTCGCGGCTCTTGCCCCGGCGCGGGCATTCGCGGCGGAGCTCACATTCGCGGGCGACGGCGTGGTCATCAAGGCCGACGGGCTCGCCTCCGGCAAGGGCGTGACCGTGTGTGACTCGGTGGCCCAGGCCGACGGCGCGCTCGCGGCGATCTTCGCGGCCGGCGAGGAGCCCTCCGGTCCGCCGCGGGTCGTGGTCGAGGAACGGCTCCGGGGCCCCGAGGCGAGCGTCATCGCCCTGTGCGACGGCCTGGCCGCGCTGGCGCTCCCGGCCGCCCGCGACCACAAGCGCCTCGGCGACGGCGACACCGGCCCCAACACCGGGGGCATGGGAGCCTACTCCCCTCTGCCGGACCTCGACGACTCGGCCGTCGCCGACGTCGTTGCCCGCTTCCATCGCCCGGCGCTCGCCGAGCTCGCCCGCCGCGGGACGCCGTTCCGCGGGGCCCTGTACGCCGGCCTGATCCTCACCGCCGACCGTGGCCCGATCCTCCTCGAGTTCAACGCCCGCTTCGGCGATCCCGAGACGCAGGCGATCCTGCCCCGCGTCGCGGTTCCGCTCGCGCCGTTCCTGCTGGGCGCGGCCACCGGCCGGCTCCACGAGGCCTCCGGCGCGAGAGGCATCGAGGCCGAGGTCCTGCCCGCCCTGCCGGAGGCCGCCGTCGCGATCGTCCTGGCATCGCGCGGCTACCCCGCCTCCTCGTCCACCGGTGACAGGATCGGCGGCCTCGCCGCGGCATCGGCCGCGGGAGCCCTCGTCTTCCACGCCGCGACGTGCCCGTCGGCGGGCGGTGGCTGGGAGACGGATGGCGGTCGCGTGCTCGCCGTGGTCGGGCGCGGGGCGGACCTGGCCGCTGCCCGCGTCATGGCGGAGACCGCTGCCGACGCGGTGACCTTCGCGGGAGCGCAGCGCCGGCGCGACATCGCGACAGGGCCGGCGACGCATCGGCCCATCGGCGGCGCCGGGGCGACGTCGTGATCCGCCGCTACACCCGGGCCGAGATGGGCGCGACCTGGTCCGAGGAGTCCCGGTTCCGCGCGATGCTGCGGGTGGAGATCGCGGTCGCGCGCGCCCAGGTCGCCCGGGGCCTCGTCCCGGAGGATGCCTTCGCGGCGATCGAGGAGCGCGCCCAGATCGACGTCGCCCGGATCGCCGAGATCGAGCGTACGACCGACCACGACGTCATCGCCTTCGTGAGCCAGGTCGCCGAGCGGGTGGGGCCCGAGGGCCGCTACCTCCACCTCGGGCTGACGAGCAGCGACGTCGTCGACACCGGCCTCGCCCTGCAGCTGCGGGCGGCCGGCGACCTGCTCCTGCGCGGGGTCGATGCCCTGCTGGCGTCGCTCGTCGCCCGCGCCCGCGCCGAGGCCGGCACGGTGATGATGGGCCGGACGCACTCCGTCCACGCCGAGCCGACGACCCTCGGCCACAAGGTGGCCGGATGGGCGTTCGAGCTCGACCGCGACCGGGTCCGGCTGGCGCAGGCCTTCGGCGACGCGTCGACGGGGAAGATCTCGGGACCGGTGGGCACCTACAGCCACCTGGCTCCCGACCTGGAGGCCGAGGTCCTCGCGGGCCTGGGACTGGCGGTCGACCCGGTAAGCACCCAGATCGTCCAGCGCGACCGCCACGCCGCCGTCCTCGCCGCCATCGCGATCACGGGCGGCTCGCTGGAGCGCTTCGCGACGGAGGTGCGCAACCTCCAGCACACCGAGATCGGCGAGCTGATGGAGCCGTTCCGCAGCGGCCAGAAGGGCAGCTCGGCGATGCCGCACAAGCGCAACCCGATCGTGGCGGAGAGGATCGCCGGCCTTGCCCGCCTGCTGCGGGGCTATGCGGGTGCCGCCCTGGAGAACCAGCCGCTGTGGCACGAACGGGACATCAGCCACTCGTCGGCTGAGCGGGTCCTGCTGCCCGACGCCACGATCCTTCTCGACTACATGCTGGCCAGGATGACCGGGCTCGTCGACGGGCTCGTGGTGCGCGCGGACCGGATGCGGGAGAACATCGAGCGGGGCCTCGGCCTGCACGCGAGCGGCCGCGTCCTGGGCGCCCTCGTCGAGGACGGCGGCCTGTCGCGCGAGGAGGCCTACGCGATCGTCCAGCGCAACGCTCTCCGCGCCGCGGACGACCGGGTCCAGCTCCACGGGCTGCTGGCGACGGACCCGGCGGTCGCCGGCCGCCTCACGCTGGCCCGGCTGGACGCCTGCTTCGACGACGCCGGCTTCCTGCGCCACGTCCCGTCGGTCATCGCCCGCCTCGACGCCATCGATCCCGCCGGCCGGGCGTCGCCACCGGGGCCCGTCGTGGAGCGGACCGAGCCGGCCTTGCTGCCGGACCCGCTCGGCGAGGTGCCGGCGTGACGCTGGCGCCGGGCTTCATCCGAGCCGGCAAGGTCCGCGACCTCTACGACCTGGGTAACGGCAGACTCCTGCTCGTCGCCTCCGACCGGCTCTCGGCGTTCGACGTCGTCCTGCCGACGCCGATCCCGGACAAGGGCAGAGTCCTCACCGGCATCTCGCGGTTCTGGTTCGGCGCGACCGCCGGCGTGGTCTCGAACCACCTCGTCGACACGGACCCGGCCCGTCTCCCCCCGGCCTTCGCCGCGGCAGCCGCCGACCTGCGTGGCCGCACCATGATCTGCCGGCGCCTGAAGATCCTCCCCGTCGAATGCGTCGTCCGGGGCTACCTCGCGGGCTCCGGCTGGCGGGACTACCGGACGACCGGTGCGATCTCGGGCGTCGCGCTCCCCGCGGGCCTGCGCGAGGGCGACCAGCTGCCGACTCCGATCTTCACGCCATCCACGAAGGCGGAGGCGGGCCACGACGAGCCCATCGACTTCGACGCCGTCGTGGCCCTGGTCGGCGGGGAGCGCGCGGAAGTTGCGCGCACGGTCGCCCTGCGCCTCTACGCCCGAGGGGCGGAGGTCTGCGGCCGGGCGGGGATCCTGCTCGCCGACACGAAGTTCGAGCTGGGCGTCGACCCGGCAAGCGGCGAGGTCGTCCTCGCCGACGAGCTCCTGACGCCGGATTCGTCGCGCTTCTGGGACCAGGGGGCCTGGCTGCCGGGCCGGCCCCAGGCGAGCTTCGACAAGCAGTTCGTCCGCGACTGGCTGGAGGCCCGGGCGTGGGACAAGAGGCCACCGGGTCCGGCGCTGCCGCCGGACGTCGTGGACGGGACGCGCCTGCGCTACGTCGCGGCATTCGAGCGGATCACGGGGGCGTCATTCGCCCGCTACCTCGAGGAGGACGTCGTCGCCCCATGAGCACCCAGGACGCGGGGCCCGTTCCCAGCTTCCGGTTCGCCGTCAACGTCACCCCGAAGGAGGGCATCCTTGACCCGCAGGGGCGGGCGGTCGAGCAGAGCCTGCCGCACCTGGGCGTCGGCGGGGTCGGCCACGTCCGGGTCGGGCGGCGAGTCGAGATGACCGTCGAGGCCGCCGACGAGACGGCGGCGCGCGCCGTCGTCGAGAGGCTCGCGGGCGAGCTCCTCTCGAACCCGCTGATCGAGCAGTTCGACGTCGAGGTGCTGGGCGGCGCGTCCTCGACCAGCGTGGAGCGTCCGGCGCGGTGAGCGTCCGCGTCGGCGTCGTGGTGTTCCCGGGCTCGAACTGCGAGGAGGACACCGCCTGGGGCCTGCGCCTCGCGGGAGCCGACCCGGTCGAGCTGTGGCACGAGTCGCCGGACCTCGCGGGCGTCGCCGCGGTCGTCCTCCCGGGCGGCTTTGCCTACGGCGACTACCTGCGGGCCGGCGTCATCGCCCGTTTCAGCCCGGTGATGCGCGCGGTCGGCGCCTTTGCCGCCGATGGCGGCCTCGTGCTCGGGATCTGCAACGGGTTCCAGGTGCTCGCGGAGGCCGGCCTGGTCCCCGGGGCCCTGCTCCGGAACCGAAGCCTGAGATTCGTGTGCCGGGAGATCGCGATCGCCCCGGGGCGGCTCGACACTGCCTTCACGCGGTTGCTCCCGGACCGCCGCCCGCTGCGCCTGCCCGTGGCCCATGGTGAAGGCTGCTACTACGCCGACCCGGCGACGCTGGACGCCCTGGACCGCGACGGCCAGGTCCTCTTCCGCTACGTCCGGCCCGACGGGTCGCCGGCCGGCGAGGCCGACGACCCGGCGAACCCGAATGGCTCGCCGCGGGCGATCGCGGGCGTCATGAACGCGGCCGGCAACGTGGCCGGCCTCATGCCCCACCCGGAACGTGCCGCGGAGACGCTCCTGGGCTCTGCCGACGGCCTGCCGATCCTGCGCTCGCTCGTCCAGTCGGCAGCAGAGCGCGCCGGCGCCGGAAGCCCGGCCCTCGTGCGCGCGGGAGACCCCGGATGAGCGCGCCCGTCGTGCCGCTCCACCGCGCCCTCGGCCTGGCCGACGAGGAGCTCGTGGCGATCGAGGAGAAGCTTGGCCGCGCCCCGAACGACCTCGAGCTCGCCATGTTCAGCGTCATGTGGAGCGAGCACTGCTCGTACAAGAGCAGCCGCCCGCTGCTCGCGATGCTCCCGACGGGCGGCGACGACGTCGTGGCGGGACCCGGCGAGAATGCCGGCGTCCAGCGAATCGGGGACGGGCTGGCCGTCGCGTTCAAGATCGAGTCGCACAACCACCCGAGCGCCGTGGAGCCGTACCAGGGGGCGGCCACCGGCGTGGGTGGGATCCTGCGCGACATCTTCGCGATGGGCGCCCGGCCGATCGCCCTCCTGGATGCCCTGCGCTTCGGCGATCCGGGCGACGCGCGGACCCGCTACCTGGTCAACGGGGTCGTCGCGGGGGTCGGCGGCTACGGCAACTGCGTCGGCGTGCCCACGGTCGGCGGCGAGCTCGTCTTCGACCCGTCGTACCAGGGGAACCCGCTCGTCAACGTCATGGCCATCGGGATCGTCCGCGAGGACCGGATCATGCGGGCCGCAGCCCCCGGCCCGGGCAACCTCGTGGTCCTGTACGGCAGCACGACGGGTCGCGACGGGATCGGTGGCGCATCGGTCCTCGCCAGCGCGACGTTCGGCGACCAGGACCCGTCCAAGCGCCCGGCCGTCCAGGTGGGCGACCCGTTTGCCGAGAAGCTGCTGATCGAGGCGACCCTCGAGATCGTCGACCGCGGGCTCGCCGAAGGCGTCCAGGACCTGGGCGCCGCCGGCATCACCTGCGCGGTCTCCGAGACCGCCGACCGCGCCGGCACGGGCATCCTCGTCGACCTCGACGCGATCCCGCGACGCGAGCCGGGGATGGCCCCCTTCGAGGTGATGATCAGCGAGTCGCAGGAGCGGATGGTCGCCATCGTGCGTCCCGACCGGTTCGCGGAGATCGCCGCGGTGTGCGACCGGTGGGGCCTCCCGTGCGCCGTGATCGGCCGGGTCACGGCCGATGGCGCCGTCACGGTCGTCGAGGGTGGTCTCGACGCGGACGGGCGGCCGCCCCCGGGTGCGCGAGAGCTCGCCAGGGTCCCCGCCCGCGCGCTCGCCTCCGGCGCGATCGTCTTCGAGCGCCAGGCCGCCCCACCGGTGCGCCGACGGGCGGCGCCCGCGCCGGGGCTGCCCCCGCAGCCGGCGGAGCTCCTCCCGGAGCGCGGGATGGATCCGGGCGCGGTCCTCCTGGCCCTGATCGGCAGCCCGAACCTCGCGTCGCGACGATGGGTGTACGAGCAGTACGACCACCACGTCCAGACCAACACGGTGACCGGGCCCGGCCGCGGCGCCGCGGTCCTGCGGCTGAAGGGGACGCGCCGGGCCCTCGTCGCCACCACCGACGGCGACCAGGCGGTTTCGATCCTCGACCCATATCTCGGCGCCTCGATGTCGGTGGCCGAGGCAACCCGCAACGTGAGCGTGACGGGCGCTCGCCCGCTGGGTGTCACGAACTGCCTCAACTTCGGCGATCCCACGCGCCCGGAGGCGTTCTGGCAGCTGCGGGAGGCCGTCCGCGGCCTCGGCGACGCCTGTCGCGCTCTCGGCATCCCGGTGACCGGCGGCAACGTCTCGCTCTACAACGAGGCGCCCGGCAGCGCGATCGCGCCGACGCCGGAGATCGGCGTCGTGGGTTTGGCCGAGGACGTCGACGTCCTGGTCGGGCCCGCCCTCACGGCCGACGACGAGGTCGTCCTGCTGGCGGGGACGACCGGTCCGGGCCTCGGCGGCTCGGCGTACGCGGCGCTTGCCGGCGGCGGCGACGACGATCCGCCGACGCTGGACCTGGCCCGCGAGGTCGCCCTGCAGGCGTTCCTCCGCGCGGCGATCGGGGAGCGCCTCGTCTCCGCGGCCCAGGACGTGGCGCGCGGCGGGCTGGCCATCGCCCTTGCCGAGATGGCCATCTGGGGTGGCCGCGGCGCCCGCTTCCGGGTCGCCGTCGCCGGTTCCCCGGCCGTCGCGCTCTTCGGGGAGAGCCCTTCGCGGGCGGTTCTCGCCGCGCCGGCCGCGGCCGTCGGGGCCCTCGTGGCCCTCGCGGCCGAGCACGGCGTCCCGCTCGCCGAGCTCGGCGTGACGGGTGGCGATCATCTGCTCATCGAGCTGGCCGGAGAAGGGGCCACCGGTGCGGCCGAGGAGCGCGGAGCCCGCGTCGCCGACGCCGTCGACCTGGCGCTGGCCGACCTGCGCCACGCCTGGGAGCACGGTCTGCCGCGAGCCCTCGGCGTGGAGGGGTAGCCGTGTGCGGGGTCTTCGGCGCGGTGCTGCCCGGCGGCGACGCGGCTCGCGTCGCGGCGGTCGGCCTGTTCGCGCTGCAGCATCGGGGCCAGGAATTGGCCGGCATCGCCGCGTCGGACGGCGACCAGCTGATGCTCTACAAGGACCTCGGGCTGGTCGCCCAGGTCCTCGACGAGAGGCGCCTGCCGAGCCTCCCCGGCAAGCTCGCGATCGCGCACTGTCGGTACTCGACGACGGGCTCCACGGTCTGGGAGAACGCCCAGCCAACCCTGCGCCTCGGACCGCGGCGCGCCCTCGCGATCGGGCACAACGGGAACCTGGTGAACACGCGCGAGCTGCTGGAGCGCCTTCCCGGCGGTCGCAGCCGCCTGCCCGCCAGCACGGACACGGAGCTCCTGACCGCGCTGCTCGCGGACGAGCCGGGCGCCGACACCGTGGAGGCCCTGCTGCGGGTGCTGCCGGGCGTGCGTGGTGCGTACAGCCTGGTGGTCCTCGACGAGCGGCGGATCATCGGCGTCCGCGACCCGCACGGCTTCCGGCCGCTCGTGCTGGGCCGGCTGCCCGCGACGCCCGACGCCCCGGGACTCTGGGACGATCCCGACGCCGCGGCCGGCTGGGTCCTCTCGTCGGAGACGGCGGGCCTCGACGTCGTGGGGGCAGACTACGTCCGCGACGTCGAGCCGGGCGAGCTGCTGATCCTGGAGCCCGGCGCCGCGCCGCGCTCCGTCCGCTTCGCACCGGCGACCCCGGCGCTCTGCGTCTTCGAGCTCATCTACTTCGCCCGCCCGGACTCCATGATGGAAGGCCGCAACCTCTACGAGGTGCGGCGCCGGATGGGCATCGAGCTCGCCCGCGAGCACCAGGTCGCCGCCGACCTGGTGATGCCGGTGCCGGACACGGGCGGCCCGGCCGCGGCCGGGTACGCCGAGGCGTCGGGGATCCCCTACCGCGAGGGGATGTACCGGAACCGGTACGCGGGCCGCACCTTCATCCAGCCGTCCCAGGCCATGCGCCACCGGGGCGTCACCGTGAAGCTCAACCCGTTGCGTGACGTCGTCCGGGGCCGCCGCCTCGTCGTCGTCGACGATTCCATCGTGCGCGGGACGACGACCCGCTCGATCGTCGGGCTGCTGCGCAAGGCCGGGGCCGCGGAGGTCCACGTCCGGATCAGCGCCCCGCCCATCCACCACCCGTGCTTCTACGGCATCGACACCCAGATCGAGACCGAGCTGATCGCGGCAAGCCACTCGCTCGGGGAGATCCGGGACTTCATCGGCGCCGACTCGCTGGGGTACCTCTCCATCCCCGGGCTGCTGCGCGCGCTGGAGCTGCCCTACCAGGGCTTCTGCTTCGCGTGCTTCGATGGGCAGTATCCCGAGCCCGTGCCCTACGACGCCGCCCGGCGCAAGTTCGTGCTCGAGGAGGCACCGGCCCGCCGTGGCTGAACCATCCGGTGCCCGGGAGCCCGCCCCGCGCGATGCGTACCGGTCCGCGGGCGTGGACGTCGAAGCCGGCGAGAGGGCGGTCGCCCTCATGCGGGACGCGGTTGCCTCCACGCGGAGGCCCGAGGTGGTCTCCGGCCTCGGGGGGTTCGCCGGCGCGATCGAGATCCCGGCAGGCTACCGGCGCCCGGTCCTGGTGGCCTCGACGGACGGCGTCGGGACGAAGGTGGCGCTCGCCCTGCGTTCCGGGCGCGTGGCCGGCCTGGGGCTCGATCTCGTCGCGATGTGCGCCGACGATGTCGCCTGTGCCGGCGCGGAGCCGCTGTTCCTGCTCGACTACGTCGCGGTCGGGCGGCTGGTGCCCGACGAGGTCGCGGCGGTGGTGGCCGGCGTCGCGGCCGGCTGCCGGCTCGCCGGCTGCGCCCTCCTCGGCGGGGAGACCGCGGAGCACCCGGGCGTGATGCGCCCCGGCGACCTCGACCTGGCCGCCACGTGCGTCGGCGTCGTGGAGCGCGACGACCTGCTGGACGGCCGGGCCGTGGCGGCCGGCGACGTCCTCGTGGGCCTGCCCTCGTCGGGCCTCCACAGCAACGGCTTCTCCCTGGTGCGTCGCCTCGTCGACGACGCCGGCCTCGACCTCGAGGCGGCTTACGGCGCCGTGCTGCGGCGCCACGCTCCGGGCGTGCCCGCCGAGGAAGGGCTTGCCGGCCGGCCGCTGGCCGACGTCCTGCTGGAGCCCACGCGGGTGTACGCCCAAGCCCTGCTCGCGATCCGGGCCGCGGTCCGGGCGGGCGTTCCAGGCACTGACGTCCACGGGATCGCCCACGTGACGGGCGGCGGCCTGCCCGGGAACGTGCCGCGGATCGTGCCCGACGGGCTGGCGGTGCGCCTCGATCCAAGCCGCTGGACGACGCCGTCCGTGATGCGCCTGCTGGGTGCGCTGGGCGGGCTCGGCGGCCCCGAGCTGCGGGCCACGTTCAATGGCGGGCTGGGCATGGTCCTGGCCGTGCCGCCCGCGGCGGCCGGCGAAACGCTCGCGGCTTCCATCGCGCAGGGTGTGCCGGGGATCGTCGTCGGCGAAGTCGTGCCGTCCGCCGAGACCGGCGGCCGGCGGTACGGGGAGGTGGGCTGATGGGCGGACGGATCGCCATCGGGGTCTCGGGCAGCGGCAGCAACCTGCGGGCGCTCGCGGCGCGCATCGACCGCCACGCCCTCGCCGCGGAGATCGCCATGGTCTTCGCCGACCGCGCCTGCCCGGCGATCGCCTGGGCCGATGAGGCCGATCTCCCGACGGCGGTGATCCCGGATCTCGGCGCCCGCGAGCCCGCAGTGCGCGCCGCGGCCGACGCCGTCCTGGCGGAGACGCTCCTGGGCCTCGGGGTCGACGCGGTGATCCTCGCCGGGTTCATGCGCCTCGTCGGCGCCGACCTCCTCGACGCCTTTCCGGGCCGGGTCCTCAACGTCCACCCGTCGCTTCTCCCGGCGTTCCCCGGGGCGCATGCCGCCCGGGATGCCCTCGCCGCGGGAGCGGCGGTCACCGGCGTCACCGTCCATTTCGTGGACGCCAGCCTCGACGGCGGCCCGATCGTCGTCGCGGAGGCCGTCCCGATCGTGGACGGCGATACCGAGGAGACGCTGCTGGAGCGGCTCCACGCGGTCGAGCATCGGCTCCTGCCGCGCGCCGTGGGGCTGCTGCTCGCCGGGGCCCTGCGTCTCGACGGGCGGCGCGTGTCGATCGACGCTGGCCGCGCCGCGGAGGCCGCCCGCCTGCCGCGACGCGCGCTGCTGTCGGTCTCGGACAAGAGCGGCCTCGTCCCCTTCGCGGCCGGCCTGCTGGCGTGTGGCTTCGAGCTCGTCAGCACCGGCGGGACCGCGCGCACGTTGCGCGAGGCCGGCCTGCCCGTGACCGACGTCGCCGCCGTGACGGGCTTCCCGGAGATGCTGGACGGCCGCGTGAAGACGCTCCACCCCCGGGTCCACGGCGGCATCCTCGCGGACCGGCGCCTGGCGTCGCATCGCACGCAGCTCGCGGCGGCGGGCATCGAGCCGTTCGAGCTGGTCGTCGTCAACCTCTACCCGTTCGCCGCCGCCGCCGAGCGCGCCCTGCGCGGCGAGCTGGACCTCGACGGGCTGGTCGAGGAGATCGACATCGGCGGTCCCTCGATGGTCCGCGCCGCGGCCAAGAACCACGCCAGCGTCGCGATCGTCACCGACCCCGGAGGCTACGACGCCGTGCTGGCCGCGCTCTACGCCGAGGGCGGGATCCCGACCGGCCTGCGGTCCGCGCTGGCAGTCGAGGCGTTCCGCCACACCGCGGCGTACGACGCCAGGATCGCCGACGTGCTGCCGGAGCGGATGGCGGCCGCGGGACTGGACCTTCCCGACGTGCCGGGGCTGCCGGGCGCCAGCGATCCGTTCCCGGCCCGCCTGACGGTGACGCTCGAGAAGGTCGAGTCGCTGCGCTACGGCGAGAATCCGCACCAGCCGGCGGCGCGGTACCGCCGCCCGGGCGCGTTGCCGGCGGACGGCCCCTTCGCGACGGGCGCCGCGCCGTTGCAGGGCAAGGCACTCTCCTACAACAACGTCCTCGACGGCTCGGCGGCCGCCGGCATCGCGCGGCTGCTTCGCGGGCCCGCCTGCGTCATCGTCAAGCACACGAACCCCTGTGGCGCGGCGGAGCGCGCCACGCTCGCCGCCGCCTGGGACGACGCCCTGGCGGCGGATCCCGTGTCGGCGTTCGGCGGAGTCGTCGCGCTCGCCGGGCCGGTCGACCGGGTCGTCGCGGAGCGCCTGGCGAGCATCTTCCTCGAGGTCGTCGTGGCGCCAGCGTTCGACGCGGCCGCGCTCGAGGTCCTCGCGTCGAAGCCGAACCTGCGGCTGGTGGTCGACCCGGCCCTCGGATCCGCCGCTCCGTTCCAGCCACCCGCACCCACCGGCTCGCTGAGGACCGCCGGAGGCGCGGTGCTCGTGACCGCCCCGGACACCGCGCCCGACGATCCCGCCGCCTGGCGCGTGGCCTCGAGCCGCTCGCCCACGGACGCCGAGCGGAGCGACCTCGACCTCGCCTGGCGCCTCGTTCGCGGCGTGACCTCCAACGCGATCGTCCTCGTTCGTGACGGCATGCTCGTCGGGATCGGGTCCGGCCAGACCAGCCGGGTCGACGCGGCGCGCCAGGCGGTCGCCAAGGCGACGGCCCTCGTCGGCGCGGATCGTCTCGTGGGCGCGGCCTGCGCCTCGGATGCGTTCTACCCGTTCCCGGATGCCGTGGAGGTCTGCCTGGCGGCCGGCGTGACGGCATTCGCCCAGCCCGGCGGCTCGCTGCGGGATGCCGAGGCGATCGCGGCGGTCGATGCCGCCGGGGCGACCATGCTCCTCACCGGCGTCCGCCACTTCCGGCACTGACGCCCTGCTACGATCGCGCGGCCATGCCCGAACGCACCGACGCCGCCCCGGACCGCTTCTACATCACGACCGCCATCGCCTACGCCAACAACAAGCCCGGCCTGCACACGCTGTTCGAGGTGATCGGCGCCGACGCCATCGCCCGCTGGCACCGCATGCGCGGCGATCGGACCCGCTTCCTGACGGGCACCGACGAGTACAGCGTGAACATCGCGATGACCGCGGGGGCCCAGGGGAAGGATCCGAAGGCATTCGTCGACGAGATGGTGGGACTGTTCACGGCCGCCGAGGAGGCCCTGCTCATCTCGCCGGACAGGTTCATCCGGACAACCGACCCGGACCACGCGCGCGCGGTCCACGAGCTGATCAGAAGGTCCCACGCGAACGGCGATCTCTACAAGGGCACGTACGAGGGCTGGTACTGCCCCAACGAGGGCTTCAAGGCGCCGTCCGACCTGCTCGAGACGGCCGATGGGATGCGCTGCCCGAACCATCCCGACGTCACGCTCCAGTGGCTGACCGAGGGGAACTGGTTCTTCCGCCTGTCCGCCTACCAGGAGCGGCTCGAGCGCTACTACGAGGAGCACCCCGACTGGGTGCAGCCGGAGTACCGCAAGAACGAGATGCTCGGCTTCATCCGCCAGGGCCTCGAGGACTTCTCGGTCAGCCGCGAGAGCGCCCACTGGGGGCTCCCGTTCCCCATTCGCGCCGACGGCTCGTCGTCGCGGCTCGCCGACGGCTCGTGGGACCCGTCGGCCGGCACCGTCTACGTCTGGTTCGACGCCTTGACGAACTACATCACCGGAGCCGGCTTCCCGGACGATCCGGAGGCGTTCGCCACCTGGTGGCCGGCCGACCTGCACGTGATCGGCAAGGACATCAACCGGCTCCACACCATCATGTGGCCGGCGATGCTCATGAGCGCCGGGATCGAGCTGCCGCGCAAGGTCTGGGTCCACGGCTGGCTGCTCACCCAGGGCGAGCGGATGAGCAAGAGCCGCGGCAACTTCCTCGACCCTCTCGACTTCGTGGCCGCGTTCGGCGCCGACGGGGCTCGCTACGTCGCCCTGCGCGAGGTCGCCTTCGACCGCGACAGCGACGTCTCCTGGGATGGCTTCCTCCGCCGCTACAACGCGGATCTCGCCAACGACTTCGGGAACCTGGTCAACCGGACGATCTCGATGGCCGTCAGGTACCTCGGCGGCGACCGCCCCGGGCCGCGCCCGGCCGACGATGCCCCGCTCGCGGCGACGTGGGCGGAGACGATGCCCGCGGTCGCCGCGAAGCTCGACGGATGCCTCATCCACGAGGCGCTGGCAGGGCTCTGGGACTTCGTCGGTGCCGCCAACAAGCACGTCGACAGCGAGGCGCCGTGGATCCTGGCGAAGGCCGCGAAGAACGGCGACGAGGCCGCCGCGGTCAGGTTGGGCGACGTCCTGGGCGATCTCCTGGAGGCCTGCCGTCTCATCGCCCTCGCGGCGGCCCCGGTCATGCCGGGCGCGGCCCGGCGGGTGCTGGAGCAGCTGGGCTACGCGTACCCGTGGGCGGCCGACGGCACAGGCGGCCCGCCGCTCCTCGACGAGCTGGCCTGGGGAGCCCGCGCGGACGAGGCCGGCGTGCTGGCCGCGCCGACGCCGCTCTTCCCGCGGCTCGACGTCGACGTCGCCGAGGCCCCGTCGGGGCCGGCGCCGGCCTGACCACGCCGGCCGTCCAGCATGCGCCTCGTCGACAGCCACGCGCACCTCCAGTCGCCGCAGTTCACGGACGATCTCGCGGAGGTCCTCGCGGCCGCGGAGGTCGCCGGGGTCGAGCGGATCCTGGTGCCCGGTTGGGACGAGGGATCGTCGCGACGGGCGCTGGACCTCGTGGGCCGCTTCCCGCGTCTCGTGGCGTCCGTCGGCATCCATCCCCACGCGGCGGCGGAGACGGACACGGCCGGCTGGGAGCGCACGGCCGCGCTCGCCGCGGGCCCTGCCGTGGTGGCGGTCGGAGAGACCGGGCTCGACTACGACCGGCTCTTCTCGCCGATCGGGGACCAGCTGGCCAACCTGCGCCGCAACCTTGCCCTGGCGCTGGCGACGGGGAAGCCGGCGATCCTCCACTGCCGGAGCGCCGCCGGCCGGCGCGACGCGCAGGATGCGCTCCTGGCCGAGCTGCGGGCAGCCGGCTTCGGCGGGGGCCCGGCCCGCGCCGCGTTCGGCGACCGCCCGGCGGCGGTCCTCCACTCGGTCTCGGGACCGCCCGACTACGTCGCCGCCGCCCTCGAGCTCGGCTGCGCCGTCTCGATCTCGGGCCTCTGCTTCCGAAAGGGCGAGGAGGCAACCGCCGAGAGCGTCCGCCTCGTTCCAGCCGACCGGCTGGTGGTCGAGACCGACGCACCGTACCTCTCGGCCCCTGGGGGGCCGCGCCGGCGTAACGAGCCGGCCTGGGTCCGGATCACGGCCGCCTGGGTCGCGGAGCAACGGGGCGAGCACCCGGATGCCCTCGGCGAGCAGCTGGTGGAGAGCTTCGACCGGATCTTCCCGACGCCGGCAGGCTGAAGGGCGCCGGCCGTCGCGGCCGCGCTCCGGCCACCGTGGCTCCCGCGCCGCCCAGGGCGTCGCGCTCCGCCCGCCGCACCACGTGCGCTCGAAGCTTGCCGCGCGGTTCCGGGGCCCCCACAGGCTGGTCACTCCATCCGCTGGCCGACATCCATCCGCTGGCCTCGTTGACACCGCGGCCCGCGTGCACTAGCATCGTTAGCACTCTCAACATGTGAGTGCTAGCAGACGGGTCGTTTGCGCCGGGCCACGCCGCCCGGATCGCGATGCGACCGTGGCGAGGCACCGGGGGAGCACCACGGGGGCCGCCCGCCGCGGGCAGCCAACCAGTCGATCGGGCGAGTCGCACCATCCGCGGACCGCCCAGCAGATCTCGAAGGAGGGATCGCGCGTTGGTCACTTCCAGCAAGCTCCGGCCGCTCGGCGACCGCGTCGTCGTGAAGCCGCTCCCGCGCGAGGAGACGACGAAGAGCGGCATCGTCCTGCCAGACACCGTCAAGGAGAAGCCCCAGGAGGGCGAGGTCCTCGCCGCCGGGCCGGGCAAGATGCTCGACGACGGGAAGCGCGAGGCCATGGACGTCAAGGTCGGCGACAAGGTGCTGTACGCCAAGTACGCCGGGACCGAGTTCAAGGTGGAGGGAGACGAGCTCCTCATCGTGAGCCAGAAGGACATCCTCGCGATCGTCGAGGCCTGACCCCGGTCGGGACGCCGGCTCGCCGGTGCCCCGCGCAGGCCCCCATCGCCCCAAGACTTCCAGGAGGAACACGAATCCGTGGCTAAGCAGGTCATCTTCGAGGACGCCGCGCGGCGCTCTCTCAAGCGCGGCATCGACCGCCTCGCCGACGCCGTCAGGGTGACGATCGGGCCGAAGGGCCGGAACGTCGTCCTCGACAAGAAGTTCGGCTCGCCGACGATCACCAACGACGGCGTCACGATTGCCCGCGACGTCGAGCTCGAAGACCCGTTCGAGAACATGGGCGCGCAGCTCCTGAAGGAGGTCGCGACCAAGACCGACGACGTCGCCGGCGACGGCACGACCACCGCGGTCGTCCTGGGCCAGGCGCTCGTCAGCGAGGGCCTCCGCAACGTCACCGCCGGCGCCAACCCGATGGTGCTCAAGCACGGCATCGAGCGTGCCGTCGAGGTCATCGTCGAGGAGATCAAGGCCGCCGCACGGCCGGTCGACTCACGCGAGCAGATCGCGGCGGTCGCCGCGATCTCCGCGGCCGATCCCGAGGTCGGCGAGATCATCGCCGAGGTGATGGACAAGGTCGGCAAGGACGGCGTCATCACCGTCGAGGAGGGCCAGTCCCTCGGCCTCGAGAAGGAATACACGGAGGGCATGCAGTTCGACCGGGGCTACATCTCGGCGTACTTCGTGACCAACCCCGATCGGATGGAGGCGGTCCTCGAGAACGCCAAGATCCTGGTCACCGACAAGAAGATCTCGGCCGTGGCCGACATCCTGCCGGCGCTCGAGAAGGCCGTCCAGCTCGGCCGTCCCTGCCTGATCATCGCCGAGGACGTCGATGGCGAAGCGCTCGCGACGCTCGTCGTGAACAAGCTCCGCGGCACCATCCAGGTCCTCTCCGTCAAGGCGCCGGGCTTCGGCGATCGCCGCAAGGAGATGCTCCGCGACATCGCGATCCTGACGGGCGCGACCGTGATCTCCGAAGAGGTCGGCCGCAAGCTCGACTCCGTCACGTCCGAGGACCTCGGCGAGGCCCGCCGCGTCGTCGCGACCAAGGACGACACGACGATCGTCGACGGGGCTGGCAGCGAGCCCGACATCAAGGCCCGCATGAACCAGATCAAGGCGCAGATCGAGGAGACCACCTCGGACTACGACCGCGAGAAGCTCCAGGAGCGCCTCGCCAAGCTCGCCGGCGGCGTGGCCGTGATCAAGGTGGGCGCGGCGACCGAGGTCGAGCTCAAGGAGAAGAAGCACCGCATCGAGGACGCGCTCTCGACCACCCGCGCGGCGGTCGAGGAGGGCATCGTCGCCGGCGGCGGGACGACGCTCCTGCAGGCGATCCCGGCGCTCGACAAGCTCACCCTCGAGGGTGACGAGGCGGTCGGCGTGGACATCGTCCGGCGCGCGCTCGAGGCTCCGGCCCGGCAGATCGCCGACAACGCGGGCGCCCGCGGTGAGGTCGTCATCGACCAGGTCAAGGCTCTTCCGAAGGGCCATGGCTTCGACGCCCTCAAGGGCGAGTACGGCGACATGTTCGAGCGCGGGATCGTGGATGCTGCCAAGGTGACCCGGTCGGCGCTGCAGAACGCGGCCTCGATCGCGGCCATGGTGCTGACCACCGAGACGCTCATCACGGACCTTCCCGAGAAGAAGGAGAACGGCGCCGGCGGTGGCCACGGCCACGGCGGCGGCGACATGGACTTCTAGAGCATCTGCAAGCGTCCGTCGGGGCTCGCCCCGCCGGATTCGTGCTCAGAACACGGTGAGAGCCGGTCCTTCCACACGGGGAGGGCCGGCTCTCGTGCTACCGAGATCCATGCGCGGTTCCCGTCAGGTTGCCCCCACGCGGCCCGCAGATGGCTCAGGAGGCTTGGCACCAGAGGGGCTGGCAGACCCCGAGATCCAAGTGCACGCGAGGGGGTCGAGCGTGCCGGCGGAGCCGGCGACCGTGGCATCGGAACGCGAACCGTCCCGCCTGTCTTCCCCCCATCGGGCGCCGCCCTGGCGCCGCCCCCGCCTTCGCTCAGGCCCCCGCCTTCTTCGCCTCCGCCTTGTTCGCCTCCGCCTGGGCCTCAGCCTCGGCCTCCGCCGTCGTCAGCCGTCCCGCTGCGATCCGAGCCCGGTCAGTCATGGCGTCCGAGGCTGTCTTGGTCGCCTTCTCGACAGCTCCGGCGGCGAAGTAGAACGCGAGGATGATGCCCATGAAACCGGTCAGACTCTCGAACAACGTGGCTCCGAAGGGCTTCTGCTGGCTATTTGATCCCTCGTTCGTAATCCCGAGTTCCGCGCGAAACCCCGCCGCAGCTGCCAGGTAGGTGGTGAACACGAGATAGAAGACGACGAACGTGGCTGCGACGGCCGTCCGCATGCTCGTGTCCGGCTCGCTGCTCGAGATGTAGAACGCGGTGAAGACGAGCAACGAGATAAGGCCAAGCGAGAAGCCGATCACCGTCCAGCCTGGAGGCATGGACGTGTCTCCGGAATCGCGCAGCCACAGGAGCCACCAGGCAACGACCCAGGTGATCAAGGCGATCAGCAGCTCAGCCTTCTGCGCGATGGAGAGTCCGCCGACCCCGTCACTCTTGCCCCGGAGCCAATCCCACACTTCGCTCCTTCTCACGGATCCTTCCCCTTCCCTGACTTGGCCGCCACTCCTGCGCGGCAGGCGGCAGCGGCACCGGAATCGTGAGGCCGACCGGAACCTGCCTTCCCCGAGCCTCCCCCGACCGTAGGCGCCAATCGCGGACGTGGCGAGAGGCAGACGGCCCCCGGGTCCGCGCGAGACGCGCGAGCGTTTGACCGCCCGGCGACGGTCGGGCACCCTGATGGGACGCGCCCGGTCCGAGGGCGCCGAACCGAGGTCCCGATGTCCCGTCTCACCTTCGAGCGGCTGGCGCGACCGGCGCTCGCCGGTGCGCTCGCAACCTTCGTGCTGGCGCTCGCCGCATGCGGCGGGTCGAGCACGCCGGCGCTGACCGACCCGGCCCAGATCCTCCAGAAGGGCGCAGCCTCGCTCGGCGCGATGCAGAGCTTCCACCTCCGCGGCGCGATCGACGGCGAGGTCCCGCTCAGCATCGGCGGCACGGGAAGCGGGGCGCCGCTGCCCCTGAAGGGCGCGTCCATCGACGGCGACGTCGACGTCGCGGCCGGCAAGCTTGCCGTCGAGCTCCTGGCGCCGTCCCTCCTGAACCTGCGGGCCAACCTGATCGTCGCCGACGGCTCGGCATATCTGCGCGCACCGATCATCACCGGCGGCAGCTGGGTCCGCCAGCCTGCCACGGGTGGGTTCGGCGGCGACCCGGGGGCGGCTCTTGCCGGCCTCTCGGCGTTCCTCGCCCGCCCGGAGCTGAAGCCCGAGAAGCTGCCGGACACGCGCTGCGTGGGCACCGACTGCTACAGCGTCCGGTTCACGGTGCCGGCGAGCGAGATCGGCGCCGCCCTCGGCTCGCTCGGGAGCGCAATCCCCGGCCTGTCCGGGACCGCCGTCGGCGACGTCACGGTCACCGCCGGTGTCCGCAAGGACAACCTCCAGCTCGCGACGCTCGGTCTCGATGTCCCCGCCGGCGGCGCGAAGCCGCTCAGCATCGCCCTCGAGCTGAGCAAGGTGAACGAGTCGGTGACGATCACGCCCCCGCCGGCCGACCAGGTGAAGAACGCGCCGGGCGGTTGACAGCGGGCGCCGATCCCGGTCGGGCGCCGATCCCCGTCGGGCGCCGATCCCCGTCGGGCGCCTCGTCGCAGGTAAGGGGCGACACAGGTAAGGGGCGTGCAGGCCGCCGCCGGTACAATTCGCCGGTGGACCCCACGCCCCCATGGCTCGAAGAGCCCGAGCCGCCCCTGCCCGACGCACCCGCAACCGCGGACGCCGATCCGTGGGGGTCGCCGGGGGCCGACCCGCGCGCGCCGGAGCGCGATCGCGGGCTGGCGACCGGTGCGGCCAGCCGCGAGGAGCTGGAGGCGCGGATCCTCGGCCGGCTGAATGCCGAACAGGCGCGGGCCGTGACGACGACCGAAGGCCCACTCCTCATCCTGGCGGGTGCCGGCTCCGGGAAGACTCGCGTCGTGGCCCACCGGGTGGCCTACCTGGTGGGCGTCCGGAACGTCGCCCCGTGGCGGATCCTGGCCGTCACGTTCACGAACAAGGCAGCCGGCGAGATGCGGGAGCGCATCACGGCCCTCGTCGGGCCGGACGACGGCCGCAAGGTGGAGATGGGCACGTTCCATGCCCTGTGTGCCCGGATCCTGCGCCGGGACGGCGCCGCCATCGGGCTCTCGCCGCGCTTCGTCATCTATGACACGGACGACCAGCAGAGCCTCATGAAGCAGGTCTTTCGCGACCTGGACCTCCCGATCCAGGGCGGGGTCCTGCGGCCGCGCGCCGTGCTGGAGGCGATCAGCGGGGCCAAGAACAACCTGGAGTCCGTGGAGGACCTGGCCGAGGGCGCCACGACCCGCTTCGAGCGCGAGGTCGCCCGCATCGCCGTGCGCTACACGGAGCGCCTCCGGGCGGCCGGTGCCCTCGACTTCGACGACCTCCTCGTCGAAACCGTGCGCCTCCTCGAGGCGCAGCCCGAGGTGCTCGCGCGCTACCAGGCCCGCTGGCGCTACCTCCACGTCGACGAGTACCAGGACACGAACGCGGCCCAGTACCGGATCGTGCGGGCGCTCGCCGCGGCTCACCACAACCTGTGCGTCGTCGGCGACGACGACCAGTCCATCTACGCCTGGCGCGGCGCCGACCTGCGGAACATCCTCGACTTCGAGCGCGACGAGCCGGGCGCAACCGTCGTGAAGCTCGAGCAGAACTACCGCAGCACCCAGCTCATCCTCGACGCGGCGCATGCGGTGGTGACGCACAACGCGGGCCGCAAGGACAAGAAGCTCTGGACCGAGCGCGGCGGCGGCCGGCCGATCCAGCGCTTCGAGGCCTACAACGAGGAAGAGGAGGCGGAGTGGATCGCCCGCCAGGTCGAGGCGCTTCTCGGAGGGCGGGCGGCGGTGCTGACCCGGCGCGCGGACGAGGCCGACCGGCTCCGTCCGAAGGACGTCGCCGTCCTGTACCGGACGAACGCCCAGTCGCGGGCCATCGAGGAGGCGTTCCTGCGCTACGGGCTCCGCTACCAGCTGATCGGGGGGACCCGGTTCTACCAGCGCCGCGAAGTCAAGGATGCCCTGGCCTACCTGCGTGTCCTTCGCAGTGACACCGACGAGGTGAGCTACGAGCGGATCGTCAACCTCCCGGCTCGCGGCATCGGCGACAAGACGCTCGAGATCCTGCGCCTCGCCGCCGCGGAGCCCGGGCAGACGTACTGGAGCGCGCTCGAGCGAGCAGCGGCGGGGGAGCTCCTCGTGCTGGCGGCGCGTTCCCGTGCAGCGGTCGCCGACTTCGTCGCCCTGGTGCGACGGCTGCGGACCCGGATCGGTGTCCTCGGGCTGCCCGAGCTGCTCGACGACGTCCTGGAGGTGTCCGGCTACCGGGCCATGCTGGCGGACGGAACCGAGCAGAACGAGGAGCGCTGGCGCAACCTCCTCGAGCTCCGCTCCGTCACCACCCGGTACGACGACCTGTCGCCGGACGACGCGCTGGACCGCCTCCTGGAGGAGACCGCCCTGGTCGCCGACCAGGACGCCTACGAGTCCGACGCCGACGCGGTGACCCTGATCACCCTCCACGCTGCGAAGGGCCTCGAGTTCGGGGCGGTCTTCATCTCGGGCATGGAGGAGGGCGTCTTCCCGCACAGCCGGGCGCTCGAGGACGAGAAGGAGCTCGAGGAGGAGCGCCGGCTGGCGTACGTCGGGATCACCCGCGCCAAGGAGCGGCTCTTCCTGTCGCACGCCTGGCAGCGCGCGACGTGGGGCCCGGGGAGCGGCGGACCGGCGGCGCCGTCGCGCTTCCTCTTCGAGATCCCGGCCGACCTGATGGAGGGGCCGCATCTCGCTCCGGGGGAGGGGGACGATGCGGCCTACGACCTGGACCTCGCCTTCGGGGCCCGGAGGAGCAGCCGTTTCGGCGCCCCGATCCGGGCCGGCGGCGGCGCCTACCGGGTGGGCAGTGGCCGCCCGGGCGCGCCCGTGGACGGCGCCGCCTTCCGGCCCAGCCGGGACCTGGCCGCGCGCCGCGCCGCGTTCGAGGCAGGCGCGCGCTCGGGATCTCTGTCCGTGCCCGGCGTGCACCGTGGCTCCGGCGCCAGCGCCGGCGGCGCCGAGGAAGATCCGGACGCCGTCTTCCCCGACGACCTGCCGGTCCGCCACCTTCCCCCGGCCGCGGGCGGCGCGCCCGCGCGACCCGCGTCGGCGCCGCGTGTCCGCATCCCCGGAGAGCGCCTCTTCCGCGACGGCGATCGCGTTGCCCACGCGCGCTTCGGCGACGGCGTCGTCGTGACCAGCAAGCTGACGCGCGACGACGAGGAGGTCACCGTGGCGTTCCGCGGGAGCGGCGTGAAGACGCTCCTCGCGAGCATGGCCCACCTCGAGCACGCCGAGTAGCACGTGGCCGCGGACGACCTCCTGGCACCGGTCCGCGCGCCGGACCCCCGCGCCCTGGGCGTGCTGCGCCTGGCCGATCTCGCGCCGCTGGCCCGCGAGCGCCTGGCGCCCGCGGCCTGGGACTACCTGGCGTCGGGGGCCTGGGACGAGGTCTCGCTGGCGGAGAGCGAAGCGGCCTGGCGGGCGATCCGGCTCGTTCCCCGGGTGCTCGTCGACGTCGCGGGCGTCGACACGTCGACGACCCTGCTCGGCGTGCCGGCCGCCGTGCCCTGGGCGATCGCCCCGATGGCCGCGCAGGGTCTCGCCGATCCCGAGGCCGAGGTCGCCGTGGCCCGCGCGGCGGCGGCGGCCGGCGTACCGCTCGTCCTCTCCACGCTTTCGAGCGCGTCGCTGGAGGACGTGGCTGCCGCAGCCCCGGACGGGGCTCGCTTCTTCCAGCTCTACGTGCAGCCTGACTGGGGCGTCACGCGCTCGCTCGTGGAGCGGGCGGCCGCGGCCGGATACCGCGGGCTGGTCGTGACCGTGGACCTGCCGGTCGTCGGGTACCGCGAGGCCGACCTTCGCAACGGGTTCACGCTCGACGTCCCGCTTGCGAACCTGCCGGGCGGGCGCGCCGTCGACGAGGCGGCCGTCGCGGCTGGCGGCCTGGCCATCCTCGACGGCGTCGCGGAGTCCACGCTGACCTGGGCCGACATCGAGCGGATCGCGTCGTGGACCGACCTGCCGGTCGTCCTCAAGGGGATCCTCGCCGTGGAAGACGCGCGCCGTGGGGTGGACGTCGGGGCCGCGGCGCTCGTGGTCTCCAACCACGGGGCGCGGCAGCTGGACCGCGCGATCGAGCCCCTCGCCGCCCTGCCCGGGATCGTGGAGGTCGTCGACGGGCGGGCCGAGGTCTGGGTCGACGGCGGCGTGCGGCGTGGCCTCGATCTCGCGATCGCCCGCGCGCTCGGTGCCCGGGCAGTGCTGGTGGGTCGGCCCGTCTATTGGGGCCTGGCGGCGGCCGGCCAGGCGGGCGTCGCCCGTGTCTGCGCCATCCTGGCCGACGAGCTGCGGCGGGCGATGGCACTCCTCGGCGCGCCCTCGCTCGAGGACCTGCGGCCGGAGATGGTGGTCCTCCCGCCCGGCTGAGCGTCAGCCGGCGCCCGCCGCCCGCCAGCGGGCCGCGGGGAGCCGGTAGAGGACCTGGTGCCGGATGGGGTGACCGACCGGCAGGCGCGGATGCTCGAAGTCGTCGGCCGGGTCGCGGGTCATGCCCAGCTTCTGCATGACCCGCCGCGAGCGGATGTTGGCGGGCGTCGTCATCGACACGAGCTCGTCGAGCAGGAGGCGGTCGAAGGCGAACGCCACGGCGACCCGGGCCGCCTCCGTGGCGTAACCGTGCCCCCAGGCCTCGACGGAATAGCGCCACCCAACCTCGATCGCGGGCGTGAAGTGCGCCTCGAACGGGATCCGCGCCAGCCCCGTGAACCCGAGGAACATCCCGTCCGCGACCCGCTCCACGGCCCACAGGCCCCAGCCGTCGGCGGCCAGGCCCGCGACGATCCGGTCCACGAAGGCATCGCTCGCGGCGGCGTCGAGGGGCGCCGGGAAGTGCTCCATCACGCGCGGGTCGGCGTTCATCCGGGCGAACGCGGCCCGGTCCTCGCGTTGCCAGCCGCGGAGCAGCAGGCGGCTCGTCGCGATCTCGGGCGCTTCGGGCATCGCCGCCGGCTATCCGGGATCGGCCGGCGCGGCGGCGACCCCGAAGTGCGGAAGGTGCTCGGCCCAGTGGCGGTCCGTGTCCCACCGGACCGTCTCGATGAGCGCCTCGCCCTCGGTCCACGGGAAGCGATCGGCCTCGACGAGATCCGCCTCGGAAGCAGCCTCCAGCACCTGGAGCAGCAGCGTCCAGGCGTCCGCCTCGCCGCGCCGGACGTCCGCCGCCGTCCGTCCGCGGCTCTCCGCGAGGACCTCGGCGTTCTGCGCGTCGAGGTCGAAGGTCCCCTCGCGGGCATACGGCTCTCGACCGGCGCACAGGGCCTCGACGACCCGCGCCGAGTGGCGTTCCCACCACTCGATATGGGCGACGAGGTCGCGCCGCGTCCAGTCTCCCTGCGCGGGGAGGGCCAGCTCCTGGTCGGAGAGGCCGTCGATGACGGCGCGGAGCCGGCCGTGCTCGACGCGAAGGGTTGCCAGGAGCTGGGTCTTGTTCACACCCGAAGGATGCCAGCGTCGGTCAACCGGCGTCTCCCCAATCGACGCCGCGCCTCCCCATGGCACGCGGGACGGGTAGACTCGCGGTCGATGACCACGCCCGATCTGCCCGTCGATCCGGGCCTCGTCGCCGCGGCCGCCGGGCTAGGCCCGGAAGCCGCCACCGCGCGTCACGCGGTCCTCGCGGCCGAGGTCGCCGCCGCGAATCGGGCCTACTACCTCGACGACGCGCCGACGATCTCCGACGCCGAGTACGACACCAGGCTTCGCGAGCTGGTCGCCCTCGAGGCGGCGTTCCCGGTCCTGCGGACCCCGGACTCGCCGACCCAGCGGGTGGGAGCCTCACGGGCCGAGGAGGCCAGCCCGTTCGCCGAGGTGCGCCACGAGCGACCCATGCTCAGCCTCGGCAACGCCTTCGGCGAGGAGGAGCTGCGGGCCTTCGACGCGCGCGTCCGGCGCGGGTTGGGCCTGCCCCCGGCCCCCGAGCCGGCGCCCGGGCTGCGCTACGTCGCCGAGCTCAAGATCGACGGCCTCGCCGTGAGCCTCCGGTATCGCGACGGCCGCTTCGTCCGCGGCGCCACGCGCGGCGACGGGACGGCAGGGGAGGACGTGACCGCGAACCTTCGCACGATCCGGGTGGTTCCCGCAGGGTTGCCCGAGCCGGCCACCCTGGAGGTCCGAGGCGAGGTCTACATGCCGAAGGCGGAGTTCGCGCGGCTCAACGCCGAGCGCGAGGAGGCCGGGCTCGCGCTGTACGCCAACCCGCGCAACAGCGGCGCCGGCTCTCTGCGCCAGATCGACCCCGCCGTGACGGCGAGCCGCCGCCTCTCGTTCTGGGCCTACCAGCTGCTGGAGGAGACCGCCCCGGCGCAGGAGACCCTGTTCGGCGCACCCGAGGTCGCCGGGCCGCCGGCCGTCGGGAGCCAGTCCGCGGCGCTCGCCCGCCTCGAAGCGCTCGGCCTTCCGGTGAATCCCGAGCGCGAGGCCGGCCTCGACATCGAGGGCGTGATCGCCTTCCTGGAACGCTGGCGAGAGGCCCGGCATGGCCTCGACTACGAGACCGACGGCGTCGTCGTGAAGGTCGACGACGTCGATCAGCAGGCCCGTCTCGGGATGGTGGCGCGGGCGCCGCGCTGGGCGATCGCCTTCAAGTTCCCGCCCGAGCAGGTCGAGACGATCGTCGAGGACATCGTGCCGTACGTCGGGCGCACGGGGACGCTCACGCCGGTGGCCCACCTGCGGCCGGCGAAGGTCGCGGGCAGCACCGTGGCCCGGGCGACCCTCCACAACCTGGACGAGGTGCGGCGCAAAGACATCCGGATCGGCGACCACGTCGTGCTCCAGAAGGCCGGCGACGTCATCCCCGAGGTCGTGCGTCCGTTTCCGGAGCGACGCACCGGCGCCGAGCGGATCTTCGAGATGCCGGGCGCCTGCCCCGTCTGCGGGACCTCGATCGTGCGCGACGAGGGCGCCGTCCGCCACTACTGCCCCAACCTCGCCTGTCCGGCCCGGCGGGCCCAGGAGTTCGCCCACTTCCTGGGCCGCGGCGGGATGGACGTGGAGGGCGCCGGCTGGGTCGTCATGGAGCAGCTGCTGGAGCGGGGGATGGTCCACGCGCGCGGCGACGTCTTCCGGCTCACGGTCGAGCAGCTCGAGACCCTCGACCGGTTCGCCCGGAAGAGCGCGGAGAACCTGGCGGCGGCCATCGAACGGGCGCGGGTCGGGCGGCCCTTCGCCCGGGTGCTCAACAGCCTCGGGATCCCCCAGGTCGGCGAGGCGACCGCGATCGACCTGGCCCGCTGGCTGGCCGGCCGCGTGCCGCCCGACGACTTCGCGCCCCCGTCCCCGGACGGCGTGCCCGATCCGTGGTTCGCCGCGGCCGAGGCGGAGCTGCGGCGGGTCGCGGCCGCGGAGCCGGACGCGCTCACCGAGGTGATGGGCATCGGCCCGACCGTGGCGGCGGCGATCGCGGGCTGGTTCACCGACGAGGCGACGCGCGACGGCCTGCGCGAGCTGGTGGAGGCCGGGGTCGTCCCGGAGCGCCCGGTCGGCCCGGTCACGGGCGAGGCGGTCGCGGCCGGCCCGCTGGCGGGGAAGACCGTGGTCGTCACCGGGACGATCGAAGGCTTCAGCCGCGAGGAGGCCGAGGAAGCGGTGCGTGCCGCAGGCGGCAAGCCGGCGGGCTCGGTCTCGAAGAAGACCGACTACGTCGTGGCGGGCCCCGGCGCCGGCAGCAAGCTCGCGAAGGCCCAGGAGCTGGGCGTCGCGGTCCTCGACGCCGACGCGTTCCGGGCGCTGCTGGCGGACGGCCCGCAGGCGAGGGCACCCACCGGCAGCTGAGAGGCGGCCACCGGATTCGCTCGGGCGCGGCGCCGCCTGGGCTATCATCCCGGGCCATGGGGACCCTGTCGCGGGCCGACGTGGAGCACGTCGCCCACCTTGCCCGCCTCGGCCTGACCGACGAGGAGCTGACGCGCCTGCAGGGGCAGCTCAACCACATCCTCGACCAGTACGAAATCCTGGCCCGCCTGGACACCGATGCCATCCCGCCCACCGCCCAGACGATCGAGATGGAGAGCATCCTGCGCGAGGATGTCGCCCGTCCGTCGCTCACCGTCGACGAGGCGCTGGGCAACGCGCCCGCCCGCGACGGCGACTACGTGATCGTGCCCGCCATCATCGGCGGCGAGTCGGGGGCCCATTGATGGCCGACCGCGCCGTCACGCGCCTCGCCGCCCACGAGATGGCCGCCCGGCTGCGGGCCGGCGACCTCTCGTCGCGCGAGCTGACCGGGGCCCACCTGGCGGAGGCGGAGGCCGGCAACCGGGCCCTGAACGCCTGGCTCGCCATCGACCATGCGGGCGCGCTGGCCGCTGCCGATGCCGCCGACGCACGGCTGGCGGCGGCCCGCTCGGCGGACGCGGCCGCCCTCGAGGCGCTCCACCCACTCTGCGGCGTCCCGGTCGGGCTCAAGGACCTCGTGACGCAGCGCGGCGCGCAGTGCACCGCGGGCTCGAGGATCCTCGCCGGGTACGTCGCGCCGTTCGACGCCCACATCACCGAGCGCCTCCGCGACGCCGGTGCCGTGATCCTCGGCAAGCTGAACATGGACGAGTTCGCCATGGGCTCCTCGACGGAGCACTCAGCCTACGGCCCGACGGCGAACCCGTGGGACCTCGACCGCGTTCCGGGCGGCAGCTCGGGCGGCTCGGCGGCCTCGGTGGCGGCCTATCACGTCCCGCTGGCCATCGGCACCGACACGGGCGGCTCCGTCCGCCAGCCGGCTGCCATGTGCGGGATCGTGGGCCTCAAGCCGACGTATGGCCGGGTCAGCCGCTACGGCATCGTCGCGTTCGCCAGCTCGCTCGACCAGGTCGGGCCGCTGGGACGGGAGACCCGCGACGCGGCGCTCCTCCTCCACGCGATCGCCGGGCGCGACGAGCGCGACTCCACGTCCGCGCCGCGACCGGTCCCATCCTCCCTGCTGACCCTTCCCGCGTCGGACGACGAGGCGGCCGCGACCCTGCGCGGTGTCCGCCTCGGCCTGCCCCGCGAGTACTTCGTGCCTGGCATGGAGCCCGGCGCCGAGGCCCGCGTCCGCGAGGCGGTCACGGCGCTCGAGGCCGCCGGCGCCGAGATCGTGGACGTCAGCCTGCCCCACACCGACTACGGCCTGGCGAGCTACTACATCGTGGCCCCGGCCGAGGCGTCGGCCAACCTCGCCCGCTACGACGGGATCCGGTTCGGGCATTCCGTGCGCGACGGCGACGTCCTCGCCAACTACCTGGCCTCCCGCGGCGGCGGCTTCGGGGCCGAGGTCAAGCGCCGGATCATGCTCGGCACGTACGCGCTGTCGGCCGGCTACTACGACGCCTACTACCTCAAGGCGCAGAAGGTGCGCACCCTCATCAAGCACGACTTCGACGCGGCCTTCGGGAGCGGGATCGACGCCCTGGTGGCGCCGACCAGCCCGTCGGTGGCGTGGCGGCTCGGGGCGAAGATGGGCGACCCCGTCGCGATGTACCTGTCCGACGCCTGCACGCTGCCGGTGAACATGGCCGGCCTGCCCGGCATCTCCATCCCGTGCGGCCTCTCCGACGGCCTCCCGGTGGGCCTCCAGCTGATCGGGCCCGCGTGGAGCGAGCCCCGCCTCTTCGGCCTGGCCCGCGCCTACGAGGGGGTCACGGCCGAGGCCACGTGGCGCGGCCTCGAGCCGACGGGGCTCGCCGGGGCCGTCGATCCTGCCGGCCCGACGCCGGCCGAGCGAGCCGCTGCGCTCGCGGGAGGGCGATGACATGACCGAGACCGCTCCGCCACGCCTGCCGGTCGCCGCCCGGGCGCTCTCGCAGCGCGTGCTGGCGGTGCCGCCGTCCGGCATCCGCCGCTTCTTCGATATCGCCGCGACGATGGAGGACGTGATCAGCCTCGGGGTGGGGGAGCCCGACTTCGCGACGCCGCGACAGGTCATCGAGGCCGGGATCGCGAGCCTCCGGGCGGAGCGGACGCACTACACCAGCAACTACGGGACCATCGAGCTGCGCCGGGCGATCGCCGACCACCTCGAGCGCCGCTACGGCGTGCGCTACGACCCGACCCGCGAGGTCCTCGTCACGGTTGGTGCCTCGGAGGCGGTCGACCTGGCACTCCGGGCGACGATCGATCCCGGCGACGAGGTGATCCTTCACGAGCCGTCCTATGTCGCGTACGTCCCGGCGGTCGTCTTCGCGGGTGGTGTCGTGCGCCACGTGGCGACCCGCTTCGAGGACGCCTTCGCCCTCGACCCGGCGGCCGTGGAGGCCGCGATCACGCCACGCACCAAGGCGCTCTTCCTGGGCTACCCCTGCAACCCGACCGGTGCCGTCCTGCCCCCGGAGATCCAGGACGAGCTCGCGGCCATCGCCGTCCGCCACGACCTCCTGGTCTACTCCGACGAGATCTACGACCGGCTGGCCTACGAGGACTACCGCCACCGGGCGATGAGCGCGCTTCCCGGCATGCGCGAACGAACGGTCCTGATGGGCGGCTTCTCGAAGGCCTACGCCATGACCGGCTGGCGCGTCGGCTACCTGTGCGCGCCGGCCGCGATCCTCGAGGGGATCGTCAAGGTTCACCAGTACGGCATCATGTCGGCGCCGACCATGGCCCAGGACGCGGCCCTGGCCGCTCTCTCCCTGGCCGAGGCGGACGTCGATGCCATGCGCGTCGAGTACGACCGCCGGCGACGGCTGATCGTCGACGGCCTCAACCTCATGGGCCTGGACACCTTCGTGCCGCGCGGCGCCTTCTACGCCTTCCCGAGGGTCACCGCCACCGGACTCGACGACGACGCGTTCGCGGAGCGGCTCCTCGAGGAAGAGCACGTCGCCGTCGTCCCCGGCAGCGCGTTCGGCCCCTCGGGAGCCGGCCATGTCCGGATGTGCTATGCGACGAGCTACGAGAGGCTCGAGGAGGCCCTCGAGCGGATCGGGCGGTTCGTGGCGCGGTCGCGGGCCACGGGAGCCCGCTGACCGCTCAGGCGCCGGCGCGCAGGAAGGCGAGCAGCTCCGACACGTGGGCGTGGGCCATGCCCACCACCGTGTCCGCGCCGCCGTAGTAGACCGTGAGGCGGTCCGCCTCGGCGTCGACCAGCGCGGCGCAGGGGAAGACGACGTTGGGCACGTCGCCCACCCGCTCGTAGGCTGCCTGGGGGGACAGGAGGTAGTCGCGCGGCCGGGAGAGGACGCGCCAGGGCTGATCGCGGTCCAGCAGCGCCGCCCCCATCGCGTAGACGAAGCCGTTGCACGAGGTCAGGACGCCGTGGTAGATGACGAGCCAGCCGTCATCCGTCTCGATCGGCGTGGGGCCGGCCCCGACCTTCGTCGCGTCCCAGCTCAACGGCCGCGGCGACATGACGTGCCGGTGGCGCCCCCAGTGCACGAGGTCGGGACTCTCCGAGTAGAAGATGTCGCCGAACGGCGTATGCCCGTTGTCGCTCGGCCGGCTCAGCATCGCGTAGGCCCCGCCGATCCGGCGCGGGAACGGGACGCCGTTGCGGTTGAAGGGCAGGAACGCGTTGTCCAGCTGGTGGAACGTCTCGAAGTCGGTGGTCCAGCCGACGCCGATCGTCGGACCGTGGTAGCCGTTGCACCAGGTCACGAGGAAGCGGTCCTCGAGCCAGGTGACGCGCGGGTCATAGGCGTGCTCGAACCGGCCCTCGATCTCGGCGAGCCGGCTGTCGCCGGCGCGGAAGGCGATCGGGTCCGGGTCGATCTCCCACGTCACCCCGTCGCGGCTGCGGCCGGCGTGGAGATTCATCGTCCGCGCCGTGTCGTCCACCCGGAAGACGCCGGCGAAGCCATCGCCGAACGCCACGACAGCGGAGTTGAAGATGCTGTTGGAGCGCGGCAGCTGGTCGCGCCGGATGATCGGGTTGCGGCTCGAGCGCCAGAAGACGCCGGACTCACCGGCCGGCCGGTCCTCCCACGGGATCGACGCGCCGCCCTGCCCGGTCATCCGGCAACCTCCTCGAGCGCGCCTCCGCGGGCCATCGCGGCCACCAGCCGGCCGCTGTCGCGCACGCTCCGCTCCTGCGTGGCGAAGTCGACGTGGACGAGGCCGAAGCGGAAGGCATATCCCTCGGCCCACTCGAAGTTGTCGAGGAGGGACCAGACGAAGTAGCCACGCACGGGGACGCCGTGCTCCATGGCGGTCTGAGCCGCCGCGAAGTGCCGGCGCAGGTACTCGACACGGTCCGGATCCCGCGTCGGGTCGGATGCGTCGGGCGTGAACGCAGCCCCGTTCTCCATGACGTACAGGGGCAGGTTGCGCGTGCGCGAAGCCACGAGCTCCAGGATCCCCGTCAGCCCCTCCGGGTAGACCTCCCAGCCCATGGCGGTCACCTCCCGGCCGGGGCGGGGAGCGACGGGCGGGAGGAGGGGAGAGCGCTCGAAGCTGCGGGTGTAGTAGTTGACGCCCATGAAGTCCAGCGCTGCCGCGATCGTCGGCATGTCGCCGGGACGCACCTCGTCGCGCCGCCAGCCGACCGCGCGCGCCGCGTCGGCGGGGTAGTCGCCGCCGGTGACCGGGTCGAGGAACCAGCGGTTGTAGCGATCGTGGATGAATGCGGCGGCCTCCTGGTCCAGGGGGTGGTCGCTTGCCGGGAGGTGCGGCTCGAAGTTCAGCACGATGCCGACCCTGGCCCGCGGAGCCGCGGCGCGGATCGCCGCCACGCCGAGGCCGTGGGCCAGCAGGAGGTGGTGGGCGGCGGCCAGGGCTGCGGCGCGATCCTTCCGACCGGGTGCGTGCAGCCCGACCTCGTAGCCGAGGTACGAGGAGCACCACGGCTCGTTGAGGGTGGCGATCGACGCGAGACGATCTCCCAGGCGGCGGGCGACGACGTCGGCGTAGCCCGCGAACGCCTCGCTGGTCGCCCGGACGGGCCAGCCGCCGGCGTCCTCGAGAGGCTGGGGCAGGTCCCAGTGGTAGAGCGTCGCGTGCGGCTCGATCCCGCGCTCGAGGAGCGCGTCGACCAGGCGGTCGTAGAAGTCGAGGCCGGCCGCGTTCACGGCGCCGGTCCCGGCCGGCAGGATCCGCGGCCAGGCGATGGAGAACCGGTAGGCCTGCAGCCCCATCTCCGCCATGAGGGCCACGTCGTCCCGGTAGCGATGGTAGTGGTCGCAGGCGACGTCGCCGGTGTCGCCGCCGCGCACGCGGCCCGGGGTGCGCGCGAACCGGTCCCAGATGCTTTCGCCACGCCCGTCCTCGCGCGCGGCGCCCTCGATCTGGTACGACGCCGTTGCCGCGCCCCAGGTGAAGTCAGCCGGAAAGCCAGGGATCGTCACCGCCCGCTCCTCTGAAACCGCTCTCACTATCTCGTGGGAGGTTCGGGGTCATTGTACACGAATGAAACACCCACAAGAACCATATTGACACCCGGCCGCAACCGCGTATTCTGGAAGCGCTTCCAATCTCGGACCAGGCGGAGAACAGTTTGGCGCGTACCCTCGACGACGTGGCGAGTCTCAGCGGTGTCTCGCGGGCCACCGTCTCCCGGGTCATCAACGGCGGCCCCGTTGCGGAGGCGACGCGCCTCCGCGTGATGGCCGTCCTCGAGGAGACGAGCTTTCGTCCCAACGCTGCGGCCCGGACGCTGGCCTCGGGCCGCTCGGGCGTCGTCGGTGTCGTCCTCCACGTCGACCCGCACCAGCTGTTCGGAGATCGCTATTTTTCGCAGCTGCTGCAGGGCGTCAGCGACGTCCTGGCAGACCGGTCGACAGGCATGATGCTGTGGCTCGGCAACCGCTCGAAGGAGGAGACGCTCGACCGGATCCTCGCGATGAGCCTGCTCGACGGGGTCATCGTCACGGCCCACAGCCTCCGGGACCATCTCGTCGACGGGCTCCTCGCCTCCGGGCTCCCCACCGTCCTGGTCGGCCACCGCAGCGCGGACAGGACGGCGAGCTACGTCGACATCGACAACATCGCGGCCGCCGAGATGCTGACGTCGCACCTCATCCGGGTGGGGCGCACGCGGATCGGCCACATCACCGGGGCCCGCGGGACCTTCGCCGCGGAGGATCGCATCGCGGGGTACCGCTACGCCATGACGCGGGCCGGCCTCCCGACCGACGGCCTCGTCATCGACGGCGACTACACCGAAGCCGCGGGGGCCGCCGGCGCCGTCGAGCTGCTCGCCCGTGGGGTCGACGCCCTCTTCTGCGCCAACGACTCGGCGGCCGTCGGCGCCCTCGGCGCCCTCCGCGAGCGGGGGGTCGACGTCCCGGGAGACGTCGCGCTGGCCGGCTTCGACGATCTCGACTTTGCGGCGCATCTCGAACCGCCGCTCACGACCATCCGCCAAAGCATCAGACACCAGGGGTCAGAGGCCGCCGAATCACTTCTGCAGCTCCTCGAGAACCCTGCCGGCGGCCCCCGCCGGGTGATCCTGCCCACGGAGCTCGTCATTCGACAGTCGACAGTGGGAGGTGTGCTGCGCGCCTGATCTGCACAGATCGCGTCCACCACGGTGGAAGGTTGTTGCGAAGAACAAGGAGGAGTCCAGGAATGACAACCAGCAAGCGGCTGCTGGCACTGCTCGCGGTCGCGAGCATCGCGGCAGCAGCGTGCTCGTCCGGATCGTCGCCCTCTGCGGCGCCGCAGTCGTCGGCCAGCGCGGAGCCCTCGGCCGCCACCAGCGCCGCGCCGTCGCCCACCGCGGCGGCCAACGAGACGTACCCGCGCGAGGAGACGATCTACACCACCGGCAAGCAGTGGGGTCCGCCGTCCACGTGGAACCCGCTCGACCCGAACGCCGCGACAGGCGTCGTCGGGCTCCAGTACGAGACGCTCTTCCTCTACGACCCGCTGGCCGACAAGTTCGAGCCGTGGCTCGCCGAGAGCGCGACGTGGACCGACCCGACCACGTACACCATCAAGGTGCGCCCGGGGATCACCTGGTCCGATGGCAAGCCGCTGACCGCGGATGACGTCGCCTTCACGATCGGGCTCGCCAAGATCAAGGCCGTCGGGTCCAACATCTGGAACTACGTCACGAGCGCCGAGGCGACCGACGCCTCCACCGTCGTCGTGAAGTTCAGCAACCCGGCCTACCAGGAGTGGGCGACCTGGACCTACAACAGCCCGATCCTGCCGAAGCACATCTGGGAGGCCAAGGCCAACGAGGACATCCTCAAGGACACCAACGCCAACGGCGTCGGGTCCGGCCCGTACCTCTACAAGACGGCCACCCAGGACCGCATGGTCTGGATCAAGAACGACAACTGGTGGGGCAAGACGGCCCTCAACCTGGACGTCAAGCCGAAGTACATCGTCGACATCGTCAACGGCGCCAACAACGTCGCGCTCGGCCTGCTGATGCAGGGCGGGATCGACCTGTCCAACAACTTCCTGCCGGGCGTCTCGACGCTGGTCGACAAGGGCTACGTCTCCACGTACTTCAAGGCCGCGCCGTACATGCTGTCGGGCAACACGGCCTGGCTCGTCACGAACGACCTCAAGAAGCCGATGGACGACGCGAAGTTCCGCCTGGCCATCGCCTACGCGGTCAACGTCCCGGACATCGTCAACAAGGTCTACGGCAACATCGTCAAGGCCGCCGATCCGACCGGCCTGCTGCCGACCTGGGACAAGTACATCGACGCGGCGCAGCGCGACGCGCTGGGCTTCAAGTACGACCCCAAGAAGGCCGCCGACCTGCTCGCGGCCGGGGGCTACAAGAAGGGCGGCGACGGGTTCGTCACGAACAAGGACGGCTCGCCGATCAAGCTGACGATCATGGTCCCCAGCGGCTGGTCCGACTGGGAGGCCGCGCGTGACGTCATCGTCAGCAGCCTGAAGGCCGCCGGCATCAACGCCGAGGCCAAGATCACCGACTACAACGGCCTCGTGGCCGCCCGCAACGCGGGTGACTTCGACCTGGTCCTCAACAACGAGGTCCAGATGTCGAACACGCCGTGGACGTACTACGACTACATGTTCCGCCAGCCGCTCATGGAAGGCGCCGGGAAGAACCGGAACTACGGCTCCTACTCGAACGCCGACGCCTGGGCCCTGGTCCAGCAGCTCGACAAGACGCCGGTCGACGACGTCGCCGGGATGCAGAAGATCACCTCCCAGCTCCAGAAGATCTCCCTCACCGACATGCCGGTCATCCCGCTCTGGTACAACGGGCTCTGGTCGCAGGTGAGCAACGTCGTCTGGACGAACTGGCCGTCGGACTCGGGCAGCCACATCCTGCCCGCGACCTGGAACGGCTACTGGCAGATGGGCGCGGTGAAGATGCTCACCGAGATCAAGCTCACGCCGAAGCAGTAACCAGCCACGAATCCGTCGCCCCTCGTCCCGTCACGGGACGAGGGGCGACGTTCCTCCCCTGAGGCCGAGGACGCCGAGGACCCGTGCGACGGTATTTCGGGCGCAAGCTCGTCATCTACCTGCTGACCTTCTGGGCGGCAGCCACCATCGACTGGATGATCCCGCGCTTCATGCCGGGCGACCCGGTCCAGAGCCTCCTGTCGCGCACCCAGGTGGCGCCGGAGGCGGTGGCCGACATGATCGCCTACTACAAGCAGCTCTTCGGCCTCGACCTTCCGCTCTGGCAGCAGTACCTGAACTTCTGGGGGCGGCTGCTCCACGGCGACCTGGGTCGCAGCGTCTGGCTCTCCGGCGCGCCGGTCACCGACGTGATCATGGCCGCCCTTCCATACACGCTCGCCCTCCTCGTCCCGGCCGTCCTGCTCAGCTGGTGGTCGGGCAACAAGGCCGGCGCCATCGCCGCCCGGCGACGGGTTCTTGACAACACGCTGCTGCCGGTCTCCTACATCCTCACGGCCACCCCCTACATGTGGCTCGCGATCATGCTGGCCTGGATCTTCGCGTCGGTCCTGGGGATCTTCCCCATCTCGGGTGGCTACAGCTACGCGATGGAGCCCTCGCTATCCTGGGCCTTCATCTGGGACCTCCTCGCGCACTGGTTCCTGCCGTTCATGTCGCTCTTCCTGGTCATGTTCGGCGGCTGGGCCATCGGCATGCGCAACATGATCATCTACGAGCTCGACGCGGACTACGCCCGGTACCTCGCGTCGCTGGGGGCCCCGACGAGCCTCGTCCGGCGCTATGCCTTCCGCAACGCCGTCCTGCCCCAGGTCACCGGCCTCGCGCTGTCTCTCGGCGTGATCGTGGCCGGCGCCCTCGTGACGGAGATCGTCTTCTCGTACCCGGGCATCGGCAAGCTGCTCCTGTCGGCCGTCCAGACGCAGGACTACTTCCTGCTCCAGGGGATCTTCCTGTTCATCATCGTCGGCGTGCTCATCGCCAACTTCCTCGTCGACATCTCCTACGTGATCCTGGACCCGCGCACGCGGGTCGGGATGAGCGGGGCAGCGGCATGAGCGACGCGGCCCCTGTCGACGCAGGCCTGCTGGCCGGTCCGGCGCCCACGCTCCCGACCTCGGAGTCGGTGAGTCGCCGGCGCGAGATCGTGTACTTCGCGCTGCGCAGCGGGAAGGTGCTCGTCGCGGGGACGATCCTGGGCCTGATGCTGATCCTTGCCCTGGCCGCCCCGTTCCTGCGGCCCGGCGATCCCAACGCCTTCGTCGGCCCGCTGGGGGCACCGCCCGACGCGGAGTGGTGGTTCGGGACGACCACGTTCGGCCAGGACGTCTTCGCCCAGTTCGTCCACGGGCTCGGCTCGACCTTCATCGTCGGCCTCTTCGGGGGCGGGATCGCCGCGATCATCGGGATCACGGTCGGGTTCGTGGCCGGCTATCGCGGCGGCGTCGTGGACGAGATCCTGAACATGCTCACCAACATCGTCCTCGTGATCCCGACCCTGGCCCTGCTGATCGTCATCACGGCCTACCTGCAGGCCCGGGGGATCCTCCTGGAGGCGGCCTTCATCGGCCTGACGTCGTGGCCCTGGGCGGCGCGCGCGATCCGGGCCCAGACGTTCTCGCTCAAGTCCCGCGAGTTCGTCGACCTCGCCAGGATCAGCGGCGTCTCGAGCTGGCGGGTGGTGTTCCGCGAGATCGCCCCGAACATGAGCTCCTACCTGTTCCTGACGTTCATCCTCCTCTTCGGCGGCGCCATCCTCATCGCCGCCTCCCTCGACTTCATCGGCCTTGGTCCGACCGAGGGCACGTCGCTGGGCCTGATGATGTACAACGCCGTCGCCTGGAGCGCCCTCCAGCTCGGGATGTGGTGGTGGTTCATCCCGCCCGGCGTCGGGATCACGGCCATCGTCGCCTCGCTCTACGTGATGAACGTGGGCCTCGACGAGATCTTCAACCCCCGGCTCCGGGAGTCCTGACCGTGAGCCTCAAGGTCATCGACCTCCGCGTCTACTACCGGACCCTGGCGGGCGACGTGAAGGCCCTCGACGGTGTCTCGTTCGAGGTTGCCGACGGCGAGATCATGGGCCTGGCCGGCGAGTCGGGCTGCGGCAAGTCGACCCTCGGCAACAGCCTGGTCCGGATCGACGGCCGCATGAAGCACATCGGCGGCCAGGTCGTGCTCGACGGCGTCGAGCTGCCGATCTCCGATTCCGACGCGATGAACGAGTTCCGCTACAGCAGCATCTCGATCGTGCCGCAGTACGCGATGAGCGCCATGAACCCGACCCGCAGGATCGGCACGATGGTGGCCGATCTCGTGGAGTCGCGCGACCGGAAGTACGCCGAGCTCAAGGAGGAGCTCGAGCGCCGGCTGGTCCTGGTCGGCCTGACCACGGAGGTGCTGGAGCGCTACCCGATGGAGCTGTCGGGCGGGATGAAGCAGCGGATGGTCATGGTGATCTCCACGCTGCTCAACCCGTCGCTCCTGGTGGCGGACGAGATCACCTCCGCGCTCGATGTGTCGAGCCAGAAGGCCGTGGCCCAGACACTCGTCGAGTTCCGCGACCGGGCGTTCGTCGACAGCATGATCGTCGTCACGCACGACGTCTCGATCCTCTACCAGATCGCCGACACGCTGACGGTGATGTACGCCGGGAAGCTGGCCGAGAAGGCCCCGACCGACGTGATGATGGAGGCGCCGCTCCACCCGTACACGCGGCTCCTCATCTCGTCGCTCCCCGAGGTCGGCATCCGGTACGACGAGAAGCGGCTCACGGGGATCCCGGGGTCGCCGCCGTCGCTGCTCAACCCGCCCTCAGGCTGCCGCTTCCGCGACCGCTGCCCGCTCGCGTTCGACAAGTGCCTGGAGGAGCCTCCGTTCGTCGAGGTCGCACCGGGCCACGCCGTCGCCTGCTGGAAGGCCACCTGACATGCTGACACTGGATCGGGTCGGCAAGACCTACAAGGTGGGCCTCTTCGGCGGCAAGGAGCTGCGCGCCGTCCGGGACGTCTCCTTCGACCTGCACGAGGGCGAGGTCGTCTCCCTGATCGGCGAGAGCGGGAGCGGCAAGTCCACGATCGGCAAGATGATCCTGCGCCTCCTGGCGATCAACGCCGGGACGATCAGCGTCGACGGCGTCGACGTGGCCGGTCTCAAGGGAGCCGCGCTGAAGGACTACTACCGGAAGGTGCAGGGGGTCTTCCAGGATCCGTTCAGCTCGTGCAACCCGGTCTTCAAGGTCGACCATCTCTTCAACGTGCTCCACGACATCTACTTCCGCGACCTCGACGCAGCCGCCTGGCGAGAGAAGCTGGCCACCTCGCTGGCCACCGTCAACCTGGAGCCCGGCCAGGTGCTGCACAAGTACCCCCACCAGCTGAGCGGCGGCCAGGTCCAGCGGCTCCTCATCGCGCGGGCCCTGATGCTGGACACGAGCTACCTCGTCGCGGACGAGATCATCAGCATGCTCGACGCCTCGACCCGCATCGACGTGCTCAACCTGCTCGGCGAGCTGAAGGCACGGGGGCTCGGGATCCTCTTCATCACGCACGACCTGTCGCTCGGCAACTACATCAGCGAGCGGACGGTCATCCTGCGTCGCGGCCGCATCGTGGAGATGGGCCCGACGGCTGCCGTCTTCGGCAACCCCCTCCACCCGTACACGAAGGCGCTGCTTGCCGCGGTCCCGCAGCTCCACGATCGGTGGGGCAGGGAGGGCGGGGTGGCGGCGCAGTGGAGTGCCAGCCTGAAGCCGTTCGAGGAGCCATGCCCGTACCACGCGGTGTTCCCGGCGGGGGCGCCCGTCGCCGGCGACGCGGCCGTCGCGGCGCCCTCCGGCGCGCCGGGGGAACCCGCTCCTTCGCTGGCCGAGGTCGCGCCGGGCCACCTGGTCGGCTGCCGCCGCGACGACGACGCCGGCCCCTGCTGATCTTCGCTGCCGGCCGCCCGGACTCCTCCGCGGGCGGCCGGCAGACCTCCCCACGGTCGCCGGATCGTGTGCCACACTCTGGGCCATGGGATTCCTGCTGATCGCCTGCGGACTCGTCCTCGCGGGAGTGGGCACCTGGTCGGGCTACCGGAACGCCCGCGACGCGATCTCGCCGGCGGCCCACGAGGGCGACCCGACGCGCAGCGCGATCGATGCCGCCCGGCCGCTCCACGCCCGTCCGTCCGTCCGGCGCTTCGCCCGGTCGGCCGCCGTGGCCGTCGTCTGGCTCGCCCTCGCCCTGTACGGGCTCTTCCTGGTCTCGACCGGCTCCCTGGTGGGGAGCCTGTCGTGAGCCCGCTCCAGGCCGCCTCGCAGCGCTACGAGGCCGTGATCGGGATCGAGGTCCATTGCCAGGTCCGGACGGCGAGCAAGATGTTCTGCGCCTGCGCCGTGCCCCACCCGGACGCTGCCCCCAACACCCGCACGTGCCCGGTCTGCCTGGCCCTTCCGGGGGTTCTCCCGACGCTCAACCGGGCCGCCGTGGAGCATGTCCTCACCACGGGGCTCGCGATCGGCGCGAGCGTGCCCTCCGCGACCCGCTGGGACCGCAAGAACTACTTCTACCCGGACCTCCCGAAGGGTTACCAGATCAGCCAGTACGACCTGCCGCTGGCGTCCCGGGGCTCGCTCACGTTCGACACGTCCGAGGGTCGGGTCACGATCGGGATCACGCGGGCGCACCTGGAGGAGGACACGGCCAAGCTGGTCCATGCCACGGGACCGGACGGACGGCGGGCCAGCCTGATCGACTTCAACCGGGCGGGTGTCCCGCTCATGGAGATCGTGACCGAGCCCGACATCCGGACGGCTGAGCAGGCCCGCCGCTACGCCGAGGAGCTGCGGCTCCTGGTGCGGGCGGTTGGCGTCTCCGACGCGGAGATGGAGAACGGCCAGATGCGCGTCGAGGCGAACGTGTCGCTGCGGCCGCGAGGGACGGAGCCGTTCGGGACCCGGGTCGAGGTCAAGAACATGAACTCGCTGCGCGCCGTCGAGCGCGCGATCGCCTTCGAGATCGAGCGCCAGGCGGCGGCGCTCGACGCCGGCGAGGAGCTCCGCCAGGAGACGCGCGGCTGGGACGACGGCGCCGGCGCGACCTACGTGATGCGGACCAAGGAGTCGTCCGACGACTACCGCTACTTTCCCGAGCCCGACCTGCCGCCGCTCCACATCGACCCGGCCTGGCTGGAGGCGCTCGGGGCGGCGCTCCCCGAGCTGCCGGCGGCACGCCGCGCGAGGTACGTCGGCGAGCTCGGCCTGTCGCCCTACGATGCCGCGGTGCTGGTCAACGACGAGGCGATGGCCACCGCCTTCGAGGCGATCCGGGCCGCGGGCCCCGACCTCCCGGCCAAGGAGGTCGCCAACCTGGTCATCGGCGACTACGGCCGGGCGCTCAAGGAGACGCCGGCGCGGACCGCCGCCGGGCTGGCCGGTCGCGCCGACGCCGTCTCGCTGGCCCAGGTGCTGCGGGACGTGCTCGCGGGCAGGCTCAGCCGCCCGAACGCGAAGGAGGTGGTCGCGGAGCACCTGGCGACGGGCCGCCCGGCAGTCGAGATCGTGCTCGCGCGAGGCTACGCCCAGATCTCCGACGCCGACGCCGTCGGCCGTCTCGTCGACGAGGTGATCGCGGAGAACCCGGCCGCCGTCGCGGACGTCCGCGCCGGCAGGGCGCAGGCCGCCGGGTTCCTGGTCGGCCAGGTGATGAAGCTGTCGCATGGGCGGGCCAATGCGGCCCTGGTCCAGGAGACGCTCCGCGCCCGGCTCGAGACCGGGGGTCGGGAGTGACCGTCCTGGGCCTCGCGCTGGCTGCCGGGGGCGTGGTCCTCGTCGCCGTGGGGTACACCCGGGCGCGCGGGCCGTGGCGGCGCTACCAGGGCCTCAAGGCACAGGACGAGAACGCGGCCCGCTATCGCGCCTGGCGGGGCGGGCCCGCTGCGTCCCCCGACGAGAAGACCGGCGCGTCGGTCGCCATGGCCATCCTCCGCCGCGAGGTCCGGACCTGGGCTGCCGTGGCCGCGGTGGGCGCCGCGCTGATCGTCGGCGGGCTGGTCCTCGCCGCCCGCTGACGCCGGGCGAACGGGCGGCGGACCGCGGGCGCGGGCGTCCCGCCCATCAGCCGCCGGCGCGGCCCAGGCGGCCGAGCTCGACCGAGAGGCAGCGGTCCATCACGACACCCAGGCCGCCGGCGTCGGCGATCCGGGCCGCCGCCCAGCTCACGATCCCGAGCTGCAGCCACAGCACCCGGGCCCCGGCCGCGACGGCCTCGGCCGCGTGGGCCGGACACTCCTCGGGTCGCCGGAAGACGTCGACGATGTCGAACCTGCCGGTGGCCGCGACGGCGGCCGCGAGGTCCGGGTAGGCGACGACGCCGCCGACCTGCGCGTACCGCGGCGTGACCGGGACCGCGTCGATCCCGGCCCGGAGCAGGGCGAGGAAGACGTCCCGCGAGGGGCGCCCGGGAGCGTCGGAGGCTCCGACGACGGCCACCCGGAGCCGGCCTCGCAGGAGCTCTCCGACGGCGATGTCGTCGAGGAGGGGCACGCGACCGCGACCCTCCTGCAGGTCGAGGATCTCGGCCGTCCGGGTGCGCTCGTCGGGCTCCATGTCGGGATGATTGCACGCGCGCTCGCGCGGCGTGCATACTCCACTCGAACCGGATTCCCGGCGTCTTCGATCGCCCCGCAGGAGGCGGGTTGCGATCCATCGTCACCCTGTCGCTCCCGGTCGCGCCCCGACCGCGACGCGCGGGTCGCGCAAAAGGAGGAGAGTCCTTGCGCACAACTCGTGGGCTGCTCGGCACGCTCGCCGCAGCCTCCATCCTGCTCGCCGCCTGTAGCGGTGGAGCCAGCCCGACACCCGCACCGACCGCCACGCCGGCCGCGTCCATCGCCCCGAGCGAGGCGCCCAGCATGGCGCCGAGCACGGCGCCGTCGCCGTCGGCGGCCGCGATCACCCCGATCGCGCTTGGCTGCCAGGTCAGCGACACGGGCGGCATCGACGACAAGGGCTTCAACGCCAATGCCTGGAAGGGCATGCAGGACGCCCAGGCCGCCGGCTACGCGACCCAGGTCAAGTTCCTGGAGTCGAAGGCCGCGACCGACTACGCCCGCAACATCGACACCTTCGTCAGCCAGAACTGCGGCATCATCGTCACGGTCGGCTTCCTGCTCGGTGACGACACGGCGATCGGCGCCGCCAAGAACCCGACCCAGAAGTTCGCGATCGTCGACTACGCCTACGGGACCGACCTGACCAACGCGGACCAGAAGAAGGTCCTCGACGGGTACGCCCAGAAGGCCGGCGTCTCGGTCGACGCGGTCAAGACCGCCCTCGACAACAACGTCCTCGGGCTCACCTTCCAGACCGACCAGGCGGCCATGGTCGCCGGGTATCTCGCGGCGGGCATGAGCAAGAGCGGCAAGATCGGCACCTTCGGTGGGATCAACATCCCGCCGGTCACGATCTTCATGAACGGCCTCGCCGCCGGGATCAACTACTACAACAAGATCAACGGGACCAAGGTCCAGCTCCTCGGCTGGGATCCCACGAAGAACGGCGGCAAGGGCGACGGCACCTTCGTCGGCGACTTCGAGAACAAGCAGAAGGGCCAGCAGATCGCCCAGGCCTTCATCCAGGAAGGCGCCGACATCATCGTGCCGGTCGCCGGCCCGGTAGGCCTCGGTGCCGCGGCTGCCGTCGAGGCGGCCAAGGACCAGGGCGTGATGCTCATCGGCGTCGACACCGACCAGTTCGTGTCGGCCCCCGAGTACGGCAACGTCACCCTGACGTCGATCATCAAGCGGATCGACAACGCGGTGAAGGGCTCCGTCCAGGGCGTCGCCGACGGCTCGTTCAAGGGCGGCGTCTACTCCGGCACTCTCGCCAACGAGGGCGTCGGCATCGCGCCGTTCCACGACTTCGACAGCAAGGTCCCGGCGGCCCTGAAGGCTGCCCTGACCGACCTCGCCACCAAGATCGCCAGCGGCGACGTCAAGGTCGCCGACTACCTCGCGCCCGCGCAGTAGGCCGAGAGAGCAGACCGTTCGAGCCGCCGCGGGCGGCGCCCCATCGCGGGGCGCCGCCCGCGGCGTATCCGGAGCACCGGAGGAGTGGCGTGAAGCTCGAGCTCCGCGGGATCACGAAGCTCTTCCCCGGCGTCGTCGCCAACCAGGGGATCGACCTCACCGTCGAAGCCGGTGAGATCCATGCCCTGCTCGGTGAGAACGGGGCCGGCAAGTCGACCCTGATGAACGTCCTCTACGGGCTCTACCAGCCCGACGAGGGCGAGATCCTCGTCGACGGCAAGGTCGTCACGTTCCACGACCCGGGCGACGCCATCGCGGCCGGGATCGGGATGGTCCACCAGCACTTCATGCTCGTCCCGGTCTTCACGGTGACCGAGAACGTCATGCTCGGCGTCGAGTCGACGAGGGGCGTCGTCCAGGTCCTGGACAGGGCGACCGCCCGCAAGCGGATCGTCGAGGTCTCGGAACGGCACGGGCTCCACGTGGATCCGGACGCGATGGTCGAGGATCTCCCGGTCGGGGTTCGCCAGAGGGTCGAGATCATCAAGACCCTCTACCGGCAGTCGGACATCCTCATCCTCGACGAGCCGACGGCGGTCCTCACGCCACAGGAGGACGAGGAGCTCTTCGGGATCATGCGCTCCCTGGCCAAGGCCGGGACGTCGATCATCTTCATCACCCACAAGCTCAACGAGGTTCTCGAGGTCGCCGACCGCATCACGGTCCTGCGCCGGGGGCAGGTCGTCGGGACGACCCGGCCCGGCGAGACCACCGAGAGCGCTCTCGCCGAGATGATGGTCGGCCGGCCGGTGCAGCTCCAGGTCGACAAGACGCCCGCGGCGCCCGGCGACGTCGTTCTCGAGGTCAAGGGACTGACCGTCCGCGACGACCGCGACCAGATCGCGGTCCGAGACCTGGACCTCACGGTCCACGCCGGGGAGATCGTGGCCATCGCCGGCGTCCAGGGGAACGGCCAGAGTGAGCTCGTCGAGGCCCTGACCGGCCTCCGGCCGGCGGTCACCGGGACGATGGTCCTCAAGGGCAAGGCCATCGAGCCGCATCCGCGGGCGGTCTTCCTCGAGGGCGTGGCACACGTGCCGGAGGACCGGCTCGAGGAAGGCCTGGTGCCCGGGTTCACGGTCGCCGAGAACCTGGTGCTCAACCTCTACTACCTCGAGCCATGGTCCAAAGGCCTCCGCCTCGACCGGGATGCCATCGTCGAGACGGCGACCGCCGAGGTGGCTGCGTACGACGTCCGGACGCCCACGGTCCACAACGACGTGGCGAACCTGTCGGGGGGCAACCAGCAGAAGGTCATCGTGGCTCGCGAGTTCAGCCGGGCGCTGCAGCTGCTCGTGGCCGCCCAGCCCACCCGCGGCCTCGACGTCGGTTCGATCGAGTACATCCACCGGCGGATCATCGCCAAGCGCGACGAGGGGACGGCCGTGATCGTCGTCTCGACCGAGCTCGACGAGGTGCTGGCCCTGGCCGACCGGATCGCGGTGATGTACCAGGGCCGGATCGTCGCCATCCTCGATCCACTGGAGGCGACTCCCGAGCGGCTGGGCCTGCTCATGGGCGGCGCGGCCGCGGGGACCCCGGAAGGCGACCAGCTCGTCGCGTCGGTGACCGGCGTCGCGGTCGGCTCCGTCGAGGTCGCGCCGGTCGTGCGTGACGGGGAGGGCGACCGATGACGGCCGCCGGGCCGGTCGTGGAGGAGCGGCCCCCGCGACCCTCCGTGGGCCAGCGACTCCGGGACGTGGGGGATGCGCTCCTGGTCCCGTTCCTCGCGGTCTTCACGGCGCTCCTGGTGGGCGCGCTGATCATCGTCTTCACCGAGCCGACCCTGCTGCAGCTGTGGGTCTCCGAGCCGCTCAAGGCGGTCGGGGAATCCGTCAAGACCGTGGCGTCGGCCTACGGCGCCCTCATCACCGGCTCGCTCGGCGACCCGGGCCAGATCGCCTCGGCGATCCGGTCGGGTGACTCCGCGGCCATCGCCGAGGCGTTCGTGCCCATCAGCGAGACGATCGTGCAGGCCACGCCGCTCATCTTCGCCGGCCTCGCGGTCGCCGTCGGGTTCCGGTCGGGCCTGTTCAACATCGGGGCCGAGGGCCAGCTCTACGTCGGTGCGCTCGTCGCGGTGTACGTCGGCTTCGCGGTCACCGGGCTGCCCTGGTTCATCCACCTGCCGCTGGCGGTCGTCGCCGGGTTCGTGGGGGGCGGGCTCTACGGCCTGATCGCGGGCGCCCTGAAGGCGCGGACCGGGGCGAACGAAGTCATCGTCACGATCATGCTCAACTACATCGCCTACCGGCTCGTCGACCTCGCCCTGAAGTCTTCGATCTACCAGCGACCCGGCCGGGACGATCCGATCTCGCAGATCATCCAGCCCACGGCCCAGTTCCCGCCCTTCTTCGACAACCCGGCTCTCCGGGCGAACTGGGCCTTCGTCCTGGCGCTCGTCGCGGCGTGGGCGGTCTCGTGGCTCCTGTTCCGCAGCACGAAGGGCTTCGAGTTCCGGGCCGTCGGGCTGAACCCGATCGCGGCCCGGTATGCGGGCATGAACATCGGCGCGACGATCATGCTCACCATGTTCATCTCGGGTGGCCTGGCCGGCCTGGCCGGGACCCAGTACGTCCTCGGTTCCGCCGGGACCCTGACGCCGGCCTTCTCGCCCGGCTGGGGGTTCGACGCGATCGCGATCGCCCTGCTCGGCAAGTCGCGGCCCCTCGGGGTCGTCCTTTCGGCGCTCCTCTTCGGCGCGCTCCGGGCCGGCGCGACGCCGATGCAGGTGGCGACCGGGATCCCGATCGATATCGTCGCCGTCATCCAGGCCCTGGTCATCATGTTCGTCGCGGCGCCGGCCCTCATCCGGGCCATCTACCACATCCGGACCAAGCCGGTCTCCGGCTTCGAGACGTTCACGAAGGGGTGGGGCGCATGAGCGCCGCCGCGACGCCCGTCCCGACTGCCGCGACCAGGCGCCGGCTCGTCACCCGCGAACGGATCCTGGGTGTCGGCTACCTCCTGCTGGCGGCCGTGACCCTCCTCGTCTTCGCCAACGTCGAGGCGGGCGCGACGACGGACTTCGGGCTGAACCTCGGCCCGAACCCGGTGATCAAGCTCCCGGACCTGAGTGTCCCATCGGGCCTGACCGCCTACGTCATCGCCGGTGGGCTTGCCTTCCTGGGCGGCTGGCAGCTCTTCCGCGGGTTTGGCCGGCGCTGGTCGCTGGCCCTCGCGATCGTCGCCGCCTCGTTCGCCTTCGGGTTCCTCACCTGGGCGGCATCCGGGAAGTCGGTGAGCCTGGTCGGGATCCTCCAGAGCACGCTGCAGCTGTCGGTCCCGATCACCTTCGGGGCCCTGTCCGGCATCCTCTGCGAGAGGGCCGGCGTCGTGAACATCGCGATCGAGGGGATGCTCCTGGCCGGGGCCTTCACCGGCGCGGTTGCCGCGAGCGCCGCCCACAACCCGTGGATCGGAATGCTCGCGGCGATCATCGTCGGCGCCCTCCTCGCGGCGACCCTCGCCGTCCTCGCGATCCGCTACCTCGTGGACCAGATCATCGCCGGCACGATCATCAACATCTTCGCCCTCGGGATCACGAGCTTCCTCTCGGCGGGCGTGCTCCAGTCGAACCCCAACCTGAACGATCCGGAGCGCTTCAAGGAGATCGCGATCCCGGTCCTCTCCGAGATCCCGATTGTCGGCCCGATCGTCTTCAACAACAACATCTTCGTGTACCTGATGTTCGTGCTCATCGCCCTGATCTACTTCGGTCTCTTCTACACGCGGTGGGGCCTCCGCGTGCGGGCCGTCGGCGAGCATCCCCACGCGGCCGACACGGTGGGCATCGACGTCATCGCCACGCGCTACCGGAACGTCATCCTGGGGGGCATGGTGGCCGGGCTCGGCGGCGCCTTCTTCACCCTCGGGGCGACCGGCAGCTTCGACCAGAACATGACCGCCGGGCGTGGCTTCATCGGGTTGGCGGCGATGATCTTCGGAGCCTGGAACCCGATCGGCGCGTTCGGTGCCAGCCTGATCTTCGGCTTTGCCGACTCGCTCCAGACCCGGCTCTCGATCCTGAGCGCCCCGATCCCGTCCGAGTTCCTCCTGATGCTCCCGTACATCGTCACGATCATCGTCGTGGCCGGGCTCGTCGGGAAGGTCCGCGCCCCGGCGGCCGACGGCAAGCCGTTCGTCAAGGAGTGACCGGCACGAGAAGGGAGGCGAGCGTGTCCGGGATCCCGGAGTCGAGCTCGCGCGGCGACCCGCGACCGATCATCCTCGACTGCGACCCGGGCCACGACGACGCGCTGGCGATCACCCTGGCCCTCGCGCGTCCCGAGCTGCACGTGCTCGGGATCACGACCGTCGGCGGCAACTCGCCGCTCGCCAACACGACCCGCAACGCGCTGCGCGTCCTGGCGCTCCTGGGCCGGAGCGACGTCCCCGTGGCGCCCGGCGCCGAGCGGGCGCTCGTGCGCGAGAGCTGGATCCCCGTCGAATTCCACGGGGAGAGCGGCCTGGACGGTGCCGACCTGCCTGAGCCGGAGGTCGCACCCCGCCCCGAAGGCGCCCTCGCCATGACCGAGGCGCTCGTGTCGGGTGCGGGGCGCCCGGTCACCCTGGTTGCGACCGCACCGCTGACCAACGTGGCCCTGCTCCTGCGTGCGCGCCCCCGCATCCGGGAAGGCATCGAGCGGATCTGCCTGATGGGTGGCTCGCTCGGGGAGGGGAACACGACGGCCTCCGCGGAGTTCAACATCTGGCAGGATCCCGAGGCCGCCGCGATCGTGTTCGGGAGCGGGATCCCGATCTCCATGATGGGCCTGGACGTCACCCACCGGGCGCTCTTCCTGGAGCCGGACGTGGCGCGGCTGGAGGCGCTGGGCACCAGCGTCGCCAGGGTCTGGGTCGACCTGCTGCGCTTCTTCGCCGCGTACCATCGCCGGCGCTACGGCTGGGAGGGCTCGCCGATCCACGATGCCGTGGCCGTGGCCCACCTGGCCGTCCCGGGCCTGGTCACGACGCGCCTCCTGCATGTCGACGTGGAGGCCGCCGGCGAGCTGACCCGGGGCCGGACGGTGGCCGACCCGGAGGGCCTTCGGGGCCAGGCGCCGAACGTCGAGGCAGGCGTCGACATCGATCGGTCGCGCTTCGTCGACCTCCTCGTGGAGGCGATCGCCTCCTACGGCTGACGTCGCTGCCGGCTCGCCCGGTGCTGCAGCCGCCGATCGATCCGTGGCACCATGACGCGACACGACGACCGCTCGAGGGGGACCGCCATGTCGATCCGAGTGCTGCTCCTGGTGGGGACGCGGAAGGGAGCGTTCATCGCGGAGTCCGACCCCGCGCGGCGGACGTGGACGCTCCGCGGCCCGCTGTGCGAGGGCTGGCCGGTCCACGACATGAGCGTGGACCGCGCGACCGGCGCCATCTACGCCGCGGCGGGCAGCCCCTGGTACGGACCCGCGATCTGGCGTTCCGACGACCTCGGGGCGTCGTGGACGCACTCCTCGGCGGGACTGACGTACGGGGACGGCGGTCCCGCGATCCCCACGGCCTGGAACGTCACGGCGGCCCACGGCGCCGTCTTCGCCGGTGTCGAGCCGGCTGGCCTCTTCCGGAGCGACGACGCCGGCGCGACGTGGGCCCATGTCGCCGGACTGACGGAGCACCCTTCCCGGGCGACCTGGGTGCCCGGCAACGGCGGGCTGATCCTCCACACGATCGTGCCCCACGCCGCCGACCCACGGCGGATGTGGGTCGGGATCTCGTCGGTCGGGACCTTCGAGACGCGCGACGGCGGCGCGACCTGGGAGCCGCGCAACCGGGGCGTCCGCGCCGGCTTCCTGCCGGACCCGCACCCGGAGCTCGGGCAGTGCGTCCACAAGCTCGTGGCCGCGGCCGGCGAACCCGAGACGCTGTACCAGCAGAACCACTGCGGCGTCTACCGGTCCGACGACGGCGGCGCCGCCTGGACCGAGATCACGGCAGGCCTGCCCTCGGAGTTCGGATTCCCGATGGTTGCCCATCCCGTGGACCCGGCGACGGCATGGGTGATCCCGCTCAACGGCGCCGAGCTGGGCCGCTTCGTGCCCGACGCCGCCGCGGCCGTCTGGCGCACCCGCGACCGGGGTGCGACGTGGGACCGCCTCGCGGGGGGCCTTCCCCAGGAGCACGCCTACCTGGGCGTGCTGCGGGAGGCGATGGCCGTCGACCGCCTCGACCCGGTCGGCGTCTCGTTCGGCACGAGCAACGGCGAGCTGTGGACGAGCGCCGACGAGGGGACGACCTGGAGCCAGGTCGCTGCCCATCTGCCCGGCATCTGGTCGGTCGAGGCGCTCGTCGTCGAAGCCTGAGCGAGATCCCGATGGCCGTCGTCATGCTGCCGCGCTCGCTGGTCGCCCTCTTCCCGGGGGCGGAGCGCCGCGTCACGGTCGCCGGCACCACCGTGGCCGAGGTGGTCGCCGCCCTGGACGCCCGGCTGCCCGGCCTCGGCGACCGCGTCGTGACGGCGGGGCCGGCCCTCCGCCCGCACCTGAACGTCTTCGTCGACGGCGAGCGGGCGGACCTCTCCACGCCGGTCGGGCCGGACGCCACGGTCCACGTGATCCCGGCCGTCTCGGGCGGCTGATCGCCGGTCGGGAAGGCTTCAGCGCTCGCCGCGCTTCAGCTCGAGCAGGCGGGCGTCGGAGATCCCGAGATGGTGGGCCAGCTCGTGGCGCAGGGTCTCCTCGACGCCTTCGGTGAGGGCGGCCGGACCGCGATACGAGCGCTCGAGCGGTCCGCGATAGAGCGTGATCACGCTGGGGACCGCCGCCCCGCCGGCCCCCAGGACCGTTCGCGGAACGCCCCGGTACAGCCCGAGGAGACCGTGCGCGCCCGTTGACGCAAGCTCCTCGGCCGTTGGTTCGTCGGCGATGACGATGGCGACGGTCGCGAGCTGGGCCCGGTATCCCGCCGGCAGCCGGTCGATCGCTCCCGCCAGCGCGATCTCGAAGGGGTCCGCCTCGAGCGCCGCGGGTTCCAGCTCGTCCATGCCCGTGAGCGTACCCGGGATCCGGGACAGGCGAGCAGAGACTGGTCACCCGGGGAGCGGCGGCCTATCATCGCGTCTCCAAGGGGGGAGGAGGGAGCGACCGATGGCGTTCGAGGAGCCTGCGTTCGAGGACGAGCTCTACGACCGGTTCCCGGCCGGGGCGCGCGAAGGGTTCGGGCCGGACGAGGGATTCAACTCGTGGGTCCGCGTCAACGACGAGAACCTGTTTACTGCCGAGGCGTTGAAGGACCCGGCGATCCGCGCGTTCGTCGACGCGCCGTTCAAGGTCACCTACGCGCAGTTCAAGAGCAGCCACCGCGAGTCGGAATACTTCATCCACAAGCCGCACCTCGCCATGACCGGCAAGGTGCGGGGGATCGTGGGCAGCGTGGAGGGCATCTCGGGCGAGGAACCTCGGACGCCGATCGCCACGCTCGTGCTCAATCACGAGCGATCGCTGGCGTATCACATCACCCGCTCCATCGTTGTGAGCGGCGAAGGGGTTGCGGGCCAGATGACCGTCAAGCAGCAGCCCACGTAGGGCCGGTCTTCGCCCCCGAGGATGTCCTGTCCGAGCTGCGGCGCTCCGAACGCGGAGGCGGCCCGCTTCTGTGGATCCTGTGGCGGGCGCCTGGCGGCGACCTGTCCGCACTGTCGTGCGGCCGTCCCGGTCGGCCTGCGCTTCTGCAACGCCTGCGGCGCGGCCATGCCGGAGGCAGGCGCGACCCACCGAACCCTCGGCGACCTCGCAGCGGAGCCGTGGCCACACCTGGAGCGCCGCCTGGTCTCGGTGCTCTTCGTCGACCTGGTGGACTTCACCGGGCTCGCCGAGGCGCTTGACCCGGAGGACGTGCGCAACCTGCAGGCGCGCTACTTCGAGGCGGCGCGCTCGGTCGTGGCCCACTACGGTGGCACGCTCGAGAAGTTCATCGGCGATGCAGTCATGGCTGTTTGGGGGGCGCCGACCGCGCACGAGGACGATGGCGAGCGAGCCGTCCGCGCGGCCTTGGAGCTCGTGGCGGCCGTCGCGCGGCTGCGTGGAGCCGCTCCCGGCCGGCACCTGCGCGCACGGGCCGCCGTGGGCACGGGCGAGGCGGCCGTCACGCCGGGCGTCGAGGGACAGGGCACCGTTGCCGGGGACCTGGTCAACACGGCGGCACGGCTCCAGTCGGCCGCCCCTCCGGGCGGCGTGCTGGTCGACGACACGACGCGGCGCGTGGTGGGCGACACGCTCACCTTCGAGCCGGCCGGTCCCACGGAGCTCAAGGGCAAGAGCCGGCCGGTCACGTCGTGGCTGGCCGTCGGAGTCGCCGGCGAGCGCCTCAAGGGTCGAGCCGCCGGTCACTCCGGCCCGTTCATCGGCCGCACGGCCGAGCTCGCAGAGCTCGTCGGCCTCTACGAACGGACCCTTGCGGCCCGTCGCACCCGGATCGTCTCGGTGCTCGGGATCGCCGGCATCGGCAAGAGCCGCCTGGTCTGGGAGCTGGAGCGCCATCTCGACGCCCTGCCGGATGCGGTCGCTCTCCATATCGGCCGGGCGCCATCGTACGGCGAGGGCATCACGTTCGCCCCCCTCGCCGAGATGGTTCGCCGGCGCGCCCGCATCAGCGAGGGCACGAAGGCAGAGGTCGCCAGGCGGCAGCTAGAGCGGACGCTCGAGGAGCTTGTGCCCGACGAGGCGGAGCGGCAGTGGATCGGGCCGCGCCTGGCAACCCTGCTCGACCCGGGCTCCGATGCGGCGTTCGAACGGGACGAGCTCTTCGCGGCCTGGCGGCGGTTCCTCGAGCGCGTCTCGGAGTGGGCGCCGGTGGTCCTCATCTTCGAGGACCTCCAATGGGCCGACCCTGCGTTGCTGGACTTCATCGACTACCTGGCGATGTGGTCCCGTGCGCACCCGATCCTCATCCTGGCCCTCGCTCGTCCGGAGCTGCTCGATCGGCGCCCGACCTGGGGTGCCGGGCACCACAGCCTGACCGTGATCCACCTCGAGCCGCTCTCCGACCAGCAGATGACCGAGCTCCTTCTTGGCCTCGGACCCGACCTGCCCGGCGAGGCCGTTCGCCGGATCGTCGAGCGCGCCGGAGGTGTGCCGCTCTACGGCGTTGAGGTCCTCCGGATGCTCGTCGACCGTGGCCAGGCACGCGCGCGCGAGAAGGGCTTCGAGCTGCTCGAGGAGCCCGACCAGGTGCTGGTCCCGGAGACCCTGCGCTCTCTCGTATCAGCGCGCATCGATGCGCTCCCTCCAGCCGAGAGAAGCCTGCTCCTGTCCGCGTCCGTCCTGGGCAGCCGGTTCCATCCCGCCGCGCTCGCGGCGATCGGCCGCCTCGACAGGGCCGAGGCGCGACAGCGGATCGATGCACTCATCCTTCGCGAGCTCGTCACCGTCGACGACGAGCCGCGCTCGCCCGGACGCGGTCAGCTCTCCTTCGTCCAGGAGGTCGTGCGCGATGTCGCCTACAGCACCGTGTCGCTGCGCGACCGCAGGACGCTCCACCTCGCGGCTGCAGACCACCTGGAGACGCTGGGTGACGAGGGGCTCGTGGAGGCCGTTGCAGAGCACCTCGTGGCGGCCCGGTTGGCCGCCCCGGACCACGTGGATGCCTCGGCAGTCGCGCGCCGTGCGGTCGGGGCTCTCCGGCTGGCGGCGGGCCGGGCGCTCGCCCTGCGCGTGCCCGCCCACGCATTGACCCATCTGCTGCGTGCCCTCGAGCTGGTGGATGACGAGGCCACGCGAGCCGCGCTGTGGCAGGAAGCAGCCGTCGCCGCCCGCGCAGTGCCTCGCTTCGACGTCGCCGAAGGCTTCCTGCGCCGGCTTGTCGACTGGCACCAGGCGCGCGGCGATCGGGACGAGGCCGCCCGCACCCGGGCGCACCTGGCGAGCATCCTGCTGGCAACCGAGCGTCACGGGTCTGCGCTCGGTGACCTCGAGGCGGCGCTGGATGGGGTGGCGGACCTGGCGTCGGATGCCTCGAGCGTGGGGCTGAGCGGTCAGCTGGCCCGGGCGCACGTCCTGATCGGCAACGACGAGCTGGCGCTCGACTGGGCGAACCGCACGCTGGACGCCTGCGAGCACCTGGAGCTCCCGGCGATCGCAGTCGACACGCTGATCACGCGGGGAACGGCGCAGATGCGGCTCGGCCACGACGCGGCCGGCCTCGCCGACCTGCACATGGCGATCGCCGACGCCCAGCGCCTGGGTCTCGTCGGTGCGGCGTTGCGGGCCAGGAACAACCTTGCCTGGCTGGTGGCCGCGGACGACCCCCAGGAGTCGATGGAGACGGCTCGGGAGGGCCTCGAGCTGGCGACGCGGATGGGGGTCGGCGACATGGCCGTCCAGCTTGCCGAGGTCGTCTGCACCGTCGCGATCGATACGGGCGCCTGGGACCTTGCCTTCTCGGTCGTGGACGACATGCGCGATCGCCTGCAGGCGCCGGCGCATCACATCGAGTTCGCGGTCGTCGAAGCGAGGCTGCGCGCGCTGCGGGGTGACCCGGGGGCCGGCGCCGTCCTCTCCGCTCTCGAGCCGCTGGAACCCGACACGGAACCCCAGATCCTGGCCGCGATCGACATGGCACGGGCATGGATCGCGTTCGTCGACGGTCGCCTGGTGGATGCCGGGCGGCTGGCCGAGTCGGCAGGCGCCCGGTCACTTGGTGCCGAGCGGCATGCTGCCCTGGTGCTCGCCACGCGGGCCAGACTGTGGCTTGGCGACCGGGCCCACGTCGCGTCCTCGATCATCCGGCTGGGTCGGCTGGGCATGCAGGGTCGGGCGGTCGCGACGGCCGAGCTGACGCTCCGGGCGGGTGCCGCGGCGCTTGCCGACCGGAGGTCGGCAGGGCCGATGTACGAAGAGGCCATCGCGTCGTGGCGCTCGCTGCGGCTGCCGCTCCACCTGGCTCTCTGTCTCGCCGAGCGCCAGCGGCTGGTCACCTCCTTCGCCGGTGCCGGCCCGGACGCTGGCGCCGCGGAGGCGGACGCGATCCTCGCGGAGCTCGGCGCAACCGGCGTGATGCGTGCGCTCCGACCGGTCAGCCCAGCTGGCAAGCGCCCGGCTCGACGCTGACCTGGCGGGGCGGACATCATTGGTGGTGGGGATGTTGGATGGGTGACGCCCCGGAGCATGTCGACCGATCGTGGGCGCACAGCACGATTGATGCGCGGCTGGCATCGTACCCTCACCAACCAGCAGGAGACCACCCGTGAGCGACGAGACGAGCGAGTCGCGACCAGCCGGCGGCGAGGTCCTCGCGGCCGGGCGGGTCGAGGCCCCGGCCGGCCCGGTCGCGGCAGGGCTCACGGAGCGAATCGCGCCAACCGGCGAGGTTGGGGGACCGCCTGGCGAGGCGCCCGCAGAGCGGTCGATCCCCGAAACCGCCAGGTCGGCCGTCGAGCGTCTCGCGATCGGCAGGACGCCGGACGTCCACGGCGACGACCGGTGGGCGGAGGCCGGCCGCAAGGTCCTCCGGTTCCATCTCGCCCGCATGCTGTCGCGCGTGCCAGGGGTCATCGCGGGCGAGGATCCCGAAGATGTGCACGCGATGCGGGTCGCCGGCCGCCGGATGCGGGCGGCCTGGCGCGTCTTCGGCGACGGCTTCGAGCGCGAGCCGAGGCTGCGGTACCGTCGCGACCTGCGCGAGATCGGAGCCCGTCTGGGCGCGGTCCGCGACCTCGACGTCCTGCTCGAGATCCTCACTGCCTACGCCACGCAGCGCAGCGATCGGCAGCGCCTCGGCCTCGAGCCGCTCTTCGCCGCGTGGCGGGGCCGGCGTGAGGATCGACGCATCGAGCTGATCGAGATCCTCCGTTCCGAAGGCTTCGCGCGCTTCGTGGCCGAGTACGAGGAGCTTGCCCGGACGGAGGGCCTGGCAGCGATCGCCGCGGTTCCGCATGCCCCCGCGCACGTTCGGGACCGCATGCCGTCGACCGCGTGGGCCGCCTACGAGGCCGTGTGGGCCTTCGACGACGGCCTGGCGCAGGCCGACCTGGCGACGCTGCACCGCCTGCGGATCGCGGGCAAGTGGCTGCGCTACACGCTCGAGTTCGTCCGCGAGCCGCTCGAGCCGGAGGCGACGCGGCTGATCGGACAGGTGGTCGCGCTCCAGGACCACGTCGGCGTCCTGCACGACATGCACGTCGCAGCGACGCTTGCCCGCGAGGTCGCGACCGGTGCGGCCGGCCTCACGGGCCCCGAGGCGAAGGCGATCGACCGCTTCGTGCGCCACTACGAGGAAGGCACCCTCCGCCTCCAGCGGACGCTGGGGCCGACGTGGCGCCCGCTCGCCGCGCCCGACTACCGGCGCCGCCTGGGCCGGGCCCTCGCCCGGCTCTGAGGCGGGGCACCAAGCGCCCATTCACCGGCGGGCGCAGGCTCCCGGACGGCGGAGAGCCACGGACGGCGCGCCCGGGTCCCTCGCTGCGTGGCGGCGGGGCTCCCGGCGCTCGCCTGCGGTCACTTCCTCTTGCCGGCCGGGCGTCGCTTCGGCTTCGTCGCCTCGACGGCCGCCTCGGCGCCCAGACCGGTTCCGACCTCGGCCGAGCCGTCGGCGATCGCGGCGACCCCGGCGGCGGCAAGTGCCCTCGTCGCCGCGGCGGCCTCGCCCGCCAGGGTGAGCTCGGCCGCTCCGACGGCGGCCTGCTCGGCCCCCGCTGCCGCCACGGACCCGGCGGCCTCGGCAAGGTCCTCGGAGACTGCGACTTCCGAGATCCCCTCGGCGACCTCGGCAAGACCCACGCTCGCCAGGCGATCTCGCAGATCGTCCATGCCGTCCATGACGGCGGCGGTCGCCATGGCGCGCCCGATCTCGTTGACGGCGAGGCCGCGCAGCTGGCGGCTCTTGCGCCGAAGGAAGTCGGTCAGGACGGGCATGCCCATCATGTGGATGACGTCCGCGGCGACGAGGAGCTGGCCGGACATCGAGGCAAGGACCATCCCGCGGTCCAGCTCGTCGGCGCTCAGCTCGCCGGCCAGCCTGGCGACCGTGTTGACCTCCTCGGCGACGTCGAGCGTCTCCGTGCCCTCGGCGACGTCGGTGGCACCCTTGATCGCCGCGATGTCGCTGAGGTCGGCGAGGGCGCCCGCGGCGACGAGCTTGTCCTCGCCCCGGGTGACGTCTGCCGCGCCCGCGGCCGCCGCGGCGACCGTCAGAGCGGCTGTCTCCCGCGCCGCATCGAGCTCGGCCTGGCCAAGGCCGACCTCGTCGATGCCTTCGACCACCGCGACCTCTGCCTCGGCCTGGACCTTCTGGGCCTTGGTTGCCATGGCGTCCGTCCCTCTCTGCTCCGCCCTGCGTCCGCGCCGCGGTCTTCGTCGTCGTGGTCGCGACCTTGATGGGCTGTCGTTGCGGCGACAGCCTAGGCGCAACCGGGCATCCCTGCGGGGCCGTCCCGCGTCCCGACACGGCCGACCCGTGACGACCGCCCGGCGAGAGTGCGCCCGACGCAGAGTCGGAGCGGGAGAACGGACGTCCGTCAGGGCGTCAGCCAGACGGGGTAGTCACGCATGGCGATCACGCTGCCGTCCCGCTCGGAGCGGTCGAACACCCTGAGCGTGCCCCACTGTGCCGTGGCGACGTGATAGACCAGGGTGACGCCGAAGGTGCCCCAGCAGCCGGAGCCGCAGGTCGCGGTCACCGACCGGCTGATCAGGAACCTCCCGTTCCGGTCGAGCAGCCGCAGCGTGAACTGCGCCTCGAAGACGTTCGCCAGGCCCGTCACCCGCGAGCCGCTGGGCAGTCCGCCGCGCCAGGTCGGCCGGTCGACGAAGATCGGCGGCAGGTTGCCGCGGAAGTCGCCGCGGCTCATCCCGTTGCGAATGCTCATTCCGCCGAAGACGCTGACGGGCCTCCCGTCCAGGCGCAGGTAGACCTTCTGGACGTTGCTGAACTGCGTGACGGTGTAGGTAAGCTCGGCGAGTCGACGGCGCATCGTGACGGCGCTGCCGCTCGAGTGGAATCGGCCGGTCAGGTTCACCGTGGCCGAGGTCCCGGAGATCGTGATGCCGAGCAGCTTCACGCCGCTCGCGATCGCCGACGTGAGGCCCGACTCGTTCCAGGCCGGACCCTTGAGCAGCTCCCGGACCGCGGCCGCCGCGACGGCCTGCGTGGCGGGCACCCGGCGCAGGACCGGCACGAGGTAGGAGGCGCTCCCGCGGGAGCTCAGCAGGAGATAGACACGGACCGACGTGGTCGAGGCGGCGGCGGACGACGACGTGGCGCCGGAGGTCCCCGCCGGGATCGGGATGCTGCCGGCGCTGGCAGTCGCCGCGACCGAGCTCCCGAGGAGCAGGGCGACGACAGCGACGAGGGTCGTCAGCACCCCGAGCGGGCGTGGCCTCGATGGACCGTGAAGGGCAGACCGGGTGTTCACCGCGACGGCCTCCGTGCGAGCGTGGATTCGTCGGTGAGACGGGGTGCGGACCGAATCTGTTGCGGCCGCCGTGACGGATCATCGCGCCAGCCGGTCGCCATCGACCCGCGCGCGACGTATCGCCGCGCTCGCCACGATCCTCGCCCGGGAGTCCCCGGCTCCGCGTGCCCACCCGGGTAATCCCGGCACATGAAGACCGGGAGCGCACGCTCCTTCGTCCCGGCGGATCGGAGGCGTGACTGGCTGGCGGCCTGTTTCTGCTTTCGCGGGCAGAATGCCCATGTGAACGTGCGCTGGGGGGGCGGGCGAACCGTCCGACATCCACTTGCCGCGCTGATCGCGGTGGTCCTCGTTGGCGGCTGTGGCGGCCCCGCGATCACGGCGTCGCCGTCGTCTGCCTCGCCGGCCGCGAGCGCCAGCGCGGCGCCGAGTCCGGCCCCGACCGCGGCGCGGTCCACGGCGACGCCCGCGCCAAGCCCCACCACCGAGACCTCCTGTGCCCGGCGCGTCATGACCGGGATGAGCCTGGCCCAGCGGATCGGCCAGCTCTTCCTGCTCGGCCTGGCCGACAACCGGCTTGGCCCGGCGGAGCTCGGCGCGATCCGGGGCGAGCATGTCGGCTCGGTCTGGTTCACGGCCCGGACCTCGATCGGGGCGGCCGGGGTCCGGGCCGTCGCCGACGCCGTCCAGGCGGAGGCCAGCTCGAGCGCCACGGCCGGCGTTCGCTTCTTCGTCGCGGCGAACCAGGAAGGCGGGCTGATCCAGGCGCTCCAGGGCCCCGGCTTCGCCAGCATGCCGTCCGCACTCGTGCAGGGCGAGCAACCCACGGCCACCCTGACGGCCGACGCAAGGGGCTGGGGCCGGCAGCTGCGAGCCGCCGGCGTGAACCTGGATTTCGCGCCTGTCTCCGACGTGGTCCCGCGGGGCGATGACGCGACCAACCAGCCGATCGGCCTCCTGCGCCGGGAGTACGGTCACGATCCGAAGACGGCCGGCAGCCACTCCGCGGCCTTTGTGGCGGGCATGGCCGAGGCTGGCGTGGCCACGACCGCCAAGCACTTCCCGGGCCTGGGTCGAGTGGTCGACAACACCGACTTCTCGGCCGGGGTCGTCGACGACGTGACCACGGCCCGTGATCCCGACCTCGCATCGTTCCGCGCCACGATCGCCGCCGGCGTCCCGTTCGTCATGGTCGCCCTGGCCACCTACACCCGCATCGATCCCACGCACCTGGCCGCGTTCTCGCCAGTCGTCATCGGCGGCCTGCTGCGGCGCGACCTGGGCTTCCGGGGGGTGGTCATGTCCGATTCGCTGACCGCGGCGGCCGTCGCCGCGATGCCATCGGGACGGCGGGCGCTCGACTTCCTTCTCGCGGGTGGCGACCTGATCGTCTCCCGGGACGCCAGGACGACGGTCGCGATGGTCGCGGCCGTGCAGGCGCAGGCAGGAACCGATCCGAGCTTCGCAGCCCGGGTGGACGACGCGGCGCTGCGTATCCTGGAGGCGAAGCAGTCGGCAGGCCTGCTGCCGTGCTCGGCGTGAGCCCAGGCGGCCCTTCCGGCCCCGCGGCGCGGGGCGGGAGGCGGCGTGATCAGCGGCCGATGCCCGTCCGAGCGGCGCCGGGCGGTACGAGTCCGCAGTCGGGCGTCGTGCAGAGCTCCAGCCCCAGCTGAGCCAGCCCCTCGGCCAGCGGCGTGAAGCCGAGCCATCCGCCGAAGCTGCGACTCGTGGCGCCTGCCGGGACCCCCCGCACGAGGACGGCGCCGCCAGAGTCGCCGACTCCGACCTGGATGCGCGCGGCGATCATGCACGGGAAGTAGGAGCCGTCTTCGGCGTGGAGATACTCGCCCTTCTCGGCCACCGCTCCGCTCCGGTAGGTGTCGCGGCCGTCGATCTCGACCGGGTCACCGATCGCGATGTCGGCGCAGGCGAGCGGCCGCGTGCCGGGCAGGATGATCCGGTAGCCGGCCGTTCCCAGGTCGACCACGTTCAGGTGGCCCCATGGAATGCGGTCGGTGGCGACCACGAGGTAGTTCAGGTCGGACGCCGCGCACACGTGCCCGGGGTAGGGGCACGAGGCATCCCGGGCGGCCGGGCCAAAGACCCCGCGCACGGTCTTCCCGTCGGGGTCGTAGGCAACGGTGCCCTCGCTGGTGCAGTGACCTGTCGAAGTGAGCACGATCGTGTCCCCGAGACGAGCGTAGAACCCGCCGGCACACGCTCCCCAGAGCTGCTGGCCGGCGAGCACCGGCGGGTCGTAGACCGGGGTGGTGCGCCGGGGCTGCGTGGCGGTGGTCACGATCGAGAAGGCGCCGATCCCGAGCAGCAGACCTGCCAGGACGACGGCGAGGAGGTGGAGGGGGCGGACTCCCGCCCGCCGATTGGTCCTCACGGCTGGCGTCACTGCCATCCTCGCTGCGGGTGGGTCGCACAGGCGAACCCGGTCATCGGATCGTCCCCGGCAGTCAGCGCCGGCGCAAGCCTGACGATCGGGCCCTGCCGGCGGCCAAGGTGCGGCGGCACACCTGCTCCCGGCTTTGGGACGGCTACCGCACGGGCCGCGGCAGTCGGCTCCGCAGCGGCCGGTCGCCCTCTACGGACCTTGCGTCAGCCGTTCATGCTCGCGATCTGGATCAGGTTGCCGCAGGTGTCGTCGAAGACTGCCGTCGTGACCGGCCCCATCGCCACTGGCGGCTGGGTGAAGACGACCCCGCGCGCCACGAGCCGCTCGTACTCGGCCGCGCAGTCGGCCACCGCGAACGATGTGAACGGGATCCCGTCCGCGACCAGCGCCCGCTTGAACGGCCCGGCCGCCGGATGCGTGTCCGGCTCCAGCACCAGCTCGGTGCCGTCGGGCGCTTCGGCCGAAACGACGGTCAGCCAGCGCGGACCGCCCATGTCGACGTCGGCCTTCGGCAGGAAGCCCAGGACGTCCGTGTAGAAGGCGAGCGCCTTCGCCTGGTCATCGACCAGGACGCTTGCCAGGTGGATACGCATCATCGGCCTCCGGGTTGGTTCGGGTCGCTGTCGGCGGGCGCCGCCAGCGGTCCAGCAGGGTCTCGAGCGGTGCGGCGTTGAGCGTGTGGAGCTTCCAGCGCCCCTCGCGGCGCGTCTCGATCAGGCCCGCGGCCTCCAGCACGTCGATGTGCTGGCTGATGGCCTGCCGGCTCGACGCCACGCCGTGCCTGTTGGCCAGGCGAGCGCAGATCTCGAAGAGGGTCTGGCCGTCACGCTCGGCCAGCTCGTCGAGGATCAGGCGACGGGTCGGGTCGGCCAGCGCTCGGAATGGGTCGTCCATGGGTTGGCGCCGATGATATGCAAGTCTGCGCTTGCATGTCAACCGGGGACGGGTCCGGACCTTGAGCGACGCCGGGTTGAGCGCGTCCTTCGGATGGAGACGTTCCATCCGGACCATCGTCGGATGGACGGCCTGGAGATCGACATCGACTCTTGGCACGTGAGCTCGTCCACGGCCGAGGACGCCGAGGTCCAAGCCATCGGGCCCAGCGGCGGCTTGGGCCCTGGGATCGGGACGCCCACCAAGGACGATGGAACCCGGGTGAGGCCTCGTCGAACTGCCGGTCTCCTCCTGCTGCCCCTGGTCCTCGTCGCCTGCGCCACCGCGGGGCCTGCTGTCAGATCCCTGGGTCCCGCGATCCCGGTCCCAGCCAGCCCCACGCCCGACGCCTCGAACACCGGGCCCACGCTCCTGATCCGGCTCGACATCGGCTACCAGGGGTGGGGCGGCCGGCATACCGCGGACTACCTCTCCGACGGCACGGTCATCCGCTGGACCGGCGCCGGGATGGTGTGCGCGCCCGGTCAACCGTGTGGCGCCCTGGAGCGCAACACCCTGACAGCGGAGGGGCTCGCCGCCCTGCGCGCGCTCCTGGCCAAGGATGCCGACCTGCTGGGCCGGCCCGGGGCCTTCGAGCCCCAGGTGCTCCCCGGCAGATCGCCGTCCGGCCGCCCGAACATCGTCAACACCTTCGTGAGGGAACAGCCTGACGGGAGCCGTTCCACGGTCAACGCCCCCAGCGCCACGTCCTTCGACGCTCCCGGCTGGGCTCCCACTCCGGCCGTCGATCGCCTGAACGCCCTAGCTGCGACGCTGGTGGATCCGGCGGCCCTGGTCGGCCCCGGTGGTCTCACCGATCCGACCTGGACGCCCTATACACCCGAGCTGACCGCCGTCTTCATCCGGTTCATCGAGATCGAGCCCGTCGCCACCCCCATGCCGCGCCTCGGTTCGAGCCTGCCCTTGGTCGGCCCGCTCGACGGCAGCTTCAAGTATCCCGACATCAGCGACATCGGCTGGCCCTTCGCGGGCACCCCCGACACCTTCGGGAGCCCGTTCACGCCTGCGCCGTCCGCGGGTTCCATGCACCTGGGCACGTCCTACCGCTGCGCCGTCCTGTCGACCACCGACGCCGTGGCGGGCATCGGGCGCCTGCCGGCATCAACAGCCGCCACGCTTGCAGCCGGTGACCTGGCCTCGGGCGAGGACTGGGTCGGCGGCGGGCTGCGCTGGAGCGGCAAGAGCCCGTCCGCGGGGCTCAGCCTGGCGGCGACGGCGATCCTGCCCGAGGATGTAGACGCCTCCTGCGCCGACCTGTTCCCACGCTGACCGTGAGGCGGGCGCTCCGGCGACGGAGGCGGCGACGCTACCCGGCGGCGGGGACCGGTCCCTCGCGCAGGCCGATCACGTTGCCGGCGGGGTCCTTGAACCACGCACCTCGCGCCGGACCGAACTGGGCGATGAAGTTGACGGTCTTCGGCGTCTCGTATTCCTCGAAGGTCACACCCCGCGAGGTGAGCTCGCGGACGACCGCCTCGATGTCTTCGACCTCGAAGTGCACCACGGTCTGGCCACTGGCAGCGGGCTGCCCGCGCCGGATCGTCAGCTGGGATCCTTTGCCGGCACCGAACCGGCACGTTGCCGGGGTCTCCTCGAGGAGCGTCAGGCCAAGCTTCTCCACGTAGAACGGCTTGGCCAGGTCGACGTCCGTCACCACCAGAGTGGTGACTGCCAGGAACTTGGAGAGCATCTCGTCACCTCGATCATCAGCAGAGCCCGACCCGACGGGGGCGCCGGATGTCGGCGGGCCTGGACGCCGACCCCGCGCGAGGACGGGAGTATGAGCGTGCGCTCGGCTTCCTGTCCCGGACGAGGTCAGCAGGGCGGGTTGCGATGTGCTGAGGACCTTCCCGGCCGATGCCGACCTCGTCTCGTACGAGCTCGCGCCGACCGAGGCCCCGCGGGCGATCCGCCGCCGCCATTGACCCGCGCCTGACCCTCGACGTCCTCATCGGTCGCGCGGGCGAGGCCCGCGATGCGCTCGCCCTGATGCCGCTGGAACGAGCCCGGCTCCCGGCGGCGGGTGCCCTCGCATTCTCGGTCGGAGCCCGCCTCGAGCCGACGGCGAGCTACACTTGAGCCATGCCTCAAGTATTCGCCTCCGAGATCGACGGTGACGCCTGCTCCGTGGAGTGTCTCCACCCCGAGGCGATCCGGCCGCTGCTGGGGCGTTCGCTGGGCAGCGACGGGGCACGCGCGGTGGGAGAGCTGTTCGCCACCCTGGCCGATCCATCGCGGGCAAGGATCGTCCACCTCCTGGCGATCGCGACGGATGAGCTGTGCGTCTGCGACATCGCGCTCGTCCTGGGGATGAGCGTGTCGGCCCTGTCTCACCAGCTCCGTTTCCTGCGCGAGCGCGGCGCGGTGGAGCGACGCAAGGTCGGGCGGATCGTCTACTACCGCCTGATCGACGACCACCTGCGCGACCTGGTGCTGGGTGCGGCGACGCACGTCGCCGAAGTCGCCTGATGCCTCACGCCCACGCCTCCGCAGCTGCGGCGCACCGTGGCCGACTCGTCGCCGTCCTGGTCCTGACCCTGGCGATCCTCGCCGTCGAGGTCGTCGGCGGGATCGCGGCGAACAGCCTCGCGCTCCTCGCGGATGCCGGGCACATGCTCACCGACGCGGCGGGCGTCGGGATGGCCCTCCTGGCGATCTGGTTCGCCGGGCGCAGCCCGACCAACGGGCGCACCTACGGCGACCTGCGCGTCGAGATCCTCGCCGCGGTGACGAACGCCTTCCTCCTGTTCGGGGTCGCGGCCCTCATTCTCCTCGAGGCGTGGCGACGGCTGTCCGAGCCGCCCGAAGTGGCGTCGCGGCTGATGCTCGCCGTGGCCCTCGTCGGGTTGGCCGCCAACGCCGGGTCGCTCTTCCTGTTGCGCGACGCCCAGCGCGACAGCCTGAACATGCGGGGGGCATACCTGGAAGTCATGGGCGACTTCCTCGGCTCGGCCGCCGTCATCGTCGCCGCTCTCGTCATCGGGCTGACGGGCTGGGTGACCGCCGATGCCGTCGCCTCGGCGATGATCGCTCTCCTCATCCTGCCCCGCACGTTTGCCCTCCTGCGCGACGCAATCGACGTGCTCCTCGAGGCGACTCCGAAGGGCGTGGACATGGCCCATGTCCGTCAGCACATCCTCGACGCGCCGGGAGTGATCGACTGCCACGACCTCCACGCCTGGACCATCACGTCGGGGATGAGCGTCGTGTCGGCCCACGTGATCCTCGCCCAGGGCGCGGACCCCGCGACGACCCTCGACGCCCTCTGCGCGTGTCTGTCCGACGACTTCGACATCGAGCACTCGACCTTCCAGCTCGAGACGGTCGACCGGCGCCGGATCGAGGAACGGGCTCACGCTTGAGCTATCACGTCGAACGCCTGAATCCCGACGTCGCGACGGCTCAGCGCTTCTTGACACTGCTCGACCGGTCCTGAATCCTTCGGCCGGATGACCCCCATCGTCGAGGCGACCGGCCTGCGCAAGCGGTACGGAAGCGTGGCCGCCCTGGACGGGCTCAATCTCGCGGTCGGGGAGGGGCACGTCGTCGGGCTGCTCGGCCCGAATGGTTCCGGCAAGACGACGGCTCTGCGGATCCTCCTCGGCCTCGTGCACGCTGACGCCGGCAGCGTCACGATCGCCGGCGAGCCGGTGGACCAGGCGTGGGTGGCGGGCGAGCGCGTCGGCGCAATGGTGGCGACCCCGGTCTTCTACCCACATCTGTCCGGCTCGGACAACCTGCGGGTCCTTGCGGCCGCGTGGGGCTGGCCCAGGGCGCGCGCCGACGCACGCATCGCGGCGGCACTCGGCCTGGTCGATCTCGCCGGGGCGAGCGGGAGGGCCGCAAAGGGCTATTCGACCGGGATGCGCCAGCGCCTGGGCATCGCCCTCGCCCTCCTCGCAGACCCGCCGATCCTGATCCTCGACGAGCCGGTCAACGGTCTCGACCCGGCCGGCATCGTCGAGATCCGCGACCTGCTCGTCGCCCTGGCCGGCGGCGGCCGGACGATCCTGGTCTCCAGCCACCTCCTGACCGAGGTCGAAAAGACCTGCGATCACGTGTCGATCGTCGACCGCGGCCGGATCGTCGCGGCCGGGACGCCCGGTTCTCTTGCGGGCGGCGGAGAACGGATCGAGCTGCGCCTCGCAGTGGACGAGGTGCCGACGGCTCTCCGCGTGCTCGAGGCGGCCGGGTTCCGCGTCACGCAGCCGGCAGATCCAGTGGTGCTGTGGGTCGAGGGCGCACCGGACGGCACGACGCTGAGCCGCCTGCTGGCCGCTGCGGACTGCTACCCGGACGAGCTGATCCGTCGGCGGGACTCGCTCGAGGACGTCTTCCTGCGTCTCACGGGCGCCTCCGGGGGGCACACCTGATGAGGCACCTGCTCGCCGCCGACCGCGTGCGCTTCGGGCGCCGGCGCGACCTCTGGATCCTCGTCGCACTGGTCCCGGTTGTTCTGGCGATCATGTTCGTGTTCGAGTTCAGCAATGCCACCACACCGCCAGCGTTCTCCTTCGTCATGGACCCCCCGGACCCCGTCGCCGAGGCTGCGGCACGCGCCCAGATGCTCGCCGATTGGCGCCAGCAGGCGATCACCGCGCTGCCCACGTTCGCATTCCCGGCCAGCCTGCTCAAGGTCGCCGGAAACCTTGGACCCGTCATCCTGCTCGCGATCTATCTCGCTGCGGCCCTCGTTGGGGGCGAGTTCGAGTGGGGCACGGTGCGCACGGTCCACCTGACAGCCAGTCGCGGGCGGACCCTGGCTGTGCGCGTCGGGGTGCTCGTCGGGCTCATCGGCGTGGTGATGGCTGTCGGGCTTCTGTTCGCCGTGACCCTGCCATTCGTCCTGTCGTTCGAGGGTACGCCCCTCCAGCAGTACGCAGCACGGGTGCCCGATCTCTGGTCCGGGATCGCGGTCCGGCTCGCAGCGTTGCTGCCGTTCATCGCCGTGCCGGTCCTGATGGCCGTCCTGGCAAGGTCAACGAGCTTCGCGTTCCTCTTCGTGGTTCTGTACTTCGCTGCCGATCTCGCCGCCACCGGAGCGCCGTTCTGGTCGACAAGCCCCATGCCGTGGATCCCCGCCCTGACCGTTTCCGGCTCGATCTTCCGGCTCCTCGGTGCGCCGGACTCGCCGCTGGCGCTGCTCGCGCCGGTGGGCGTGTCGATGGCCGCCCTGCTTGCCTGGTCGGTCCTGCCGGTCGCCGCCGCCGTCTTTCGGTTCCGCCGCATCGACATCAACGAGTAGGTCGCACCGCGTGGCCTTGCTCGCCTCCGCAGACGAGGTGGCGTCGCGACACGCGCAGACGGATTGCGCAGCATGCACAGGCGAGTTGGCGCACGCGATCCTGACAGGACGTCCGCGAGTGAGGACGCCGCCGGAGGCTTCGCGCTGGCGACCCGGCGGTTCACCGCCGTCGAGACGCGATCTTCGACTCTGCGCGCCCACTCGTGTACTCAGGCAGCCACTGCCCCTCGCCGCCACCCACTCCGCGATCACCCCCGACCGGCCCAGCAGTCCTGCTCACCGATGGCCGGCTGCCCGTCTCGAGCCTTCCGACCGCCATCGCGACTCGAGCCCAGATCACAACTGCACGCTTCCCTCACCACGTCGCCTCGTGCGACCATGCTCAGTCCCGCATCGAGCGCCAGACCCATCCTGTAGCTGCCTGCCACCGCGATGCCCTGTACGCCGACTGCAGCTCTGTCACGAGCAACTCGCGATCCGAGCAGTCCCGAGCCTCTCGTGCGCAATTCCGCACGGCGCAAGCGCAGCGCTTCCGCCGGATGCGTCGCATGTCCCATGAGGCAGGTCTCGACCTTCCGGTCGGCGCCTGAGGTCGAATGGACCGCGAGTTCCGGGGAGCTCATGAGGCCGTGGCCCTCCCTCCCGTGTCGAGCCGTCCGCGCCGGTACCATTGACATCCCGTGACCACACGACCACGTCGAGCGGCAGCCCGAAACAACGCGGACTGGTGCGACAGCCTGTGCCGCACGCATGGCATCCCCGGAGATTCGACCCCGACGCGTGGGTCAATACTCATCGCACGCCCCGCGTCACTTCACCCTGACGCCGTCGCGTTCGACCCGGCGGCCACGGATCGATACGTCCTCGCCTGGTCGACAAGGACAGTTTCGCGACCCTCGATCTGGTGCATTGTCGCCGGAACCATCCTGGAACGGATCGATACGCTCCTCGCCTGGTTGCTCGATCAAGGACAGTTTCGCGACCCTGGATCTGGGCCCGTACGGCTTCGAGATGGTGCACGAGGCGCGGGGTCGAGTAGACTTACCGCGCACCGCCGAGTTCGGAGGCTGGGGCCGGGCCGATGTCTCCGCGCCCCGAGTTCCCAGATCGCCGGCTCCCGGGACATGCGGTGGATCGCGATCAAAACGAGGGACGAGCTCGTGGCGTGGGAAGCGGCCTGGGATGTTGACGGCGCCGCCGATGAATTGTTCCGTCCGGCGCTCCTCCGCGATCCGTCCGTCACGATCCTCGGCGGGTATGTCGACGGTTCGATCGTTGCCGGAGCGATTGCCAATCGAACGGGATGCGAGATCGTTGGGCTGTCGAATGTCTTCACGAAGGTCGAGGATGTCGACCGCGCGTGGAGCGGAAGTCTCGAGTACCTCGGCACCGCCCTTCCCGGCTCGGCCATCGTCGGCTACGCGTCCGGTGTGGATCTCTCGGTCGCCCTTCGCCGAGGCTTCCAGTCCGTCGGAGCGTTGCGCATCTGGCTCAAGGAGCCGTGATCTGGCCTGGCCGCTGGGTCGACCGCAGGCGACCCCGGTCACCCGGCCACCATTGACCTCCCGTGACGACCCTCGCGCCGAATGACTTCTCGCAGCTCCACCTGTCAATAGGTGGGAGTTTGAGCACGCCGGAGTGGAGAGTCGCGCCATGTCTCCCGCGCGAAGCACCGCAACCGGCACCTTGACTGACGAGGAGTGGCCTCGCGGACCCGACGACAGCAACGCGCCGCTGGCGCACCATCTCGCCTATGTCAGTGGCTGTCTGCGGATCCTGGCCAGGCGCTACACCCTGCCTGATGGCATCGAGAGCCTGCGGGTGAAGCCAGCCACCTATCCCGGCACCGCGATCGAACCCGACACATACGGCGACCGAACGGGCTCTTGGGGTAGTGGTGTCGAGTGGCTCGACTACTGGGCAGGACTCGGGGGCTGGTGGGTCAATCTCGGGATCGCCAACGACGACGACGGCCCGTTCATCGAATACGAGTCGCAGTGGCGAAAGGGCGATCCGGTCGAACCTCTCCCAGCAGGACGGTTTCCGGCGTTCAACTTCCACGGCTAGCACGACCCGCTCCTCCGCGCCGCGCACCCATCAGCCCGGGGCCGTCGCCGGGCTACCGTGGACCTCCCGTGACGACCCTCAGTGCCCGAGACTTCACGCAGCTCCACGTGTCAACAGCTGGGAGTTCATGTCCGAGCAGCCGCGACGAGGCGCTCAGGATGTCGCCCCAGACGGGTGCGCAATAGATGACCGACGAACGTGGCGGTTCGCTCGGTCCCGCTCATCCTCAGGGCTGGGATTGGAGTGTCCGTGGCGATGTGCTACCTTCATGTACATGAGCAACACCGTCGGCATCGCCGAGCTGCGTCAGAACCTCAGCCTCTACCTGCGTCGCGTCGAGAACGGTGAGCGACTGCTGGTGACGGATCGGAACAGGCCCGTCGCCGAGCTGGGCCCGGCGCCCACCAGCCGCACATCGATCGACCGCCTGATCGCCGAGGGACGTGTTGCGCGACCGGCCCGACGCGGGCTCCCGCCGCCGCTGCAGATGGATGGTGACGCCCATGCCCTCAGTCGCGCCCTCGACGAGATCCGCGGCGAGCGCTGAGCCGTGGCGCTCTTCTACGCGGACGCATCGGCGCTCGTCAAGCTGGTGAGGGACGAGCCCGAGAGTGATGCGCTGCGGGCCTTCCTGGCCGAGTCTGACATCGTCTCGAGCGAGCTCGTGCTGACCGAGGTGCCGCGGGCCATCAGGCGCGCCGCAGCCGATGACGTGCGACTCGCCCTGGACGTTCTCATTGACCGCGCTGGCGAGACCCTCGATGGGGTTGCCCTGCTCCCGCTGGATCGCGCCCTCCTCCAGGCAGCGGGAGCGCTCGCCGAACCCGCGCTTCGTGCGCTCGATGCGATCCATGTCGCCTCGGCGGTTGACCTCGAGCCTCTCGACGGGTTCGTGACCTACGACGAGCGCCAGGCCGCGGCGGCCCGGCTCGCCGGTCTCCGGACGATCTCGCCCGGCAGCTGACGATCGCGTATTCCGCGGGACACTACGGTCGGCCTCGTGCTTCGGTCCAGTGCGACAGGGGCGTCGGTCGGCCTCCCGCTCCCCGGGCTGCCATTGACCTCCCGTGACGACCATCACGCCTCAAGATTCTTCGCAGCTCCACCTGTCAATAGCTCCGAGTTTGCACTCGACGATCCGACCCGGAGCGCGCGGCTTTCTTTCGTGACGGACCTCCACCAGGAGTAGAGTCCGAGCTCGAGTCAATGAGGTTCCGGATGCCAACGACTCTTGAGGACGTCGGCCTGTCCGGTCCGGGCCTGGAGCGTGCCCGCGCGTACGTCGAGTCGGCGGTCGGGCGAGGCGAGATCGCCGGGGCCGTCGTCCTCGCGTCGCGACATGATCAGATCGCGCAACTCACCTGCATCGGGCTGCGCGACATCGAAGCCGGCCTACCGATGGAACCGGACACGATCTTCTGCATCGCGTCGATGACGAAGCCGATCGTCAGTGTCGGCACGTTGATGTTGGTCGAGGCCGGCACGTTGCGCCTCGACGACCCGGTCTCACGCTACATCCCGGAATTCGCCGACGCAACGGTCTTCGCCGGTGTCGAAGACGGGCGGGTCAGGCTCGCGCCGCTCGATCGGCCGATCACGATCCACCACCTGCTGACGCACACGTCAGGGCTATTCGGAGAAGCCCCGCATCCGACCCTCGAACCGGCCTACGACAACCTCGGAGATTTCCGGTACGCACTGCCGGAACTCATGCGCCGACTCGCCGAACGGCCGCTCGTGCACCAGCCGGGGGCGGGCTGGAGATACGGCTGGTCGCATGACGTGCTTGGCCGAGTCATCGAGGTCGTCGCCGATCTGCCGCTGGACGAGTACCTCGCCTCGGCGATCTTCGAGCCGCTCGGCATGGTCGACAGCGGCTTCTACGTCCCGCCGGACAAGGTGGAGCGGCTGGCAGCCGTCTACGAATTGGTGGCCGGCGTCCTGCGCCGGATCGACAACGCGGAGACGCATGAGATCACGGAGCATGTACCGCTGCTACTGGGCGGTGGCGGTTGCGCCTCGACGGTGCTCGACTACCTGCGCTTCACGAGGATGTTGCAGCGGCATGGCGAGCTTGACGGGGTGCGCTTGCTCAAGCCGGAAACCGTCGATCTGATGACCCGCAATCACGTGACGGCTCCGCTGTACCCGATCCGGGTCTATCACCATCGTTTCGACGGCGAGGGGTACGGGCTCGGCGTCGGCGTCATCGTCGAGCCTGACAAGGCTGTCATGGCCGGGCTCCGCAGGCACGTACGAGTGGGCCGGCAGCTGGAACACACACTTCATGATCGATCCCGTCAAGGAGCTCATCGGCATCTTCATGTCGCAACACGAACCCTTTGCCTTCGAAGGTATCGGCGACGAGTACTGGTCGCTCGTGCATCAGGCGCTGATCGACTGAGCCAAGGCGTACGTCCTGGACGACGTCCGCGAGCCTGGACCCGGCCGCCCGGCTACCATTGACTCTCCCGTGACGACCCTCGCCCCAAACGATTTCTCGCAGCTCCACCTGTCGATAGCTCCGAGTTCGCGCACGAACGCATGTCGTTGGGGCTGAATCGGGAGAGGCGAACCTGTTCGGCCTGCGTCCTCGGCCCGATGCATCCCCGTTCTCTCGATCAGTGGAGCCAGGCGAGCATCTCGGCCCAGCGAGGCAGCGGCACGAGGTGCCCGTCGCCCGGGAAGACCACGTACACCGCCCGAGGGATCGTGGCGGCGAAGTAGTCAGCGTCGGATCGACACACCAAGTTCTCGCTGCCCAGCCACACGGCCACATCCTGCCTGACGTCCGCCGCAGAGAAGCCCCAGGGCTCCAAGAGCGCGACGTCGTCGGCGACGGCCCCGGTCGAGCCCTGGCGGGCCCCTTCCCGGACCATCTCGACCATGGCCTCGTTCACCCCTGGCAGGGCGAGGAGTCGGACGTCCGGGTCGTTCGGGTCGTCCCAGGCGGAGAAGATCGAGGCGGGATCGTCGGCGTAGCCTTGGTGTCGATGGGTAAGCGCGTCCACGCCGGCCGCTCGATCGTGGCGGAGCAGGTCGGCGAGACGACGATCATCGGCCCAGCCCTCGTCCATCACCTCGACCGGAGCCTGGCTCGCAGCCAGACCGACCGACGAGACGAGGGCCGGGGCGCGCACGGCGCAGGCGAGGGCATACGGCCCACCACCGGACCAGCCGACGATCGGACATGGCGGCAGGCCGAGCAGGTCGTGGAGCTCCGTGAAGTCGTCGGCCCAGGTCAGGAGGGAAAGGTCCGGATGGGGGTCGGAGCGGCCGTAACCCGGACGATCGATGGTGATGAGCCGGACGCCGGCGGAGACGGTGGCGTCTTCGTCTGGGCACAGGAGCCGCGAACCCGGCCCGCCATGGAACAGCACCACCGGCCGCCCGGCCGGGTCGCCCCACTCGGCCCAGGCGAGCGACCTGCCGTCGCGGAGCGTGACCGTGCTGTCGGACCGAGGAACGGCCGTGGTTCGGGCCATCGGGGGTACCCACTTGCGACCCGGCCGCGCGAAGGCGCCTCCACCACGCGTGCCAGGGTTCCATGAGAGTAGATCCCCCAGCGCCAACGATGTCGGTGATCACGGCGCGGGGCGCCCGCTCGATCCTGGCAGCATTCACGCGGTGTCGAGCCACTCGCGCCGGTACCATTGACCTCCCGTGACGACACTCGCCCCGAACGATTTCACGCACCTCCATGTTCACTCCGAGTTCTCCCTCCTCGACGGCCTTGGCCGGATCGGCGATCTCGTCGACGAGGCCGAGCGGCTGGGCTTCGACTCCCTCGCCCTGACCGATCACGGCGCCCTGTACGGGGCGGTCGCCTTCTACCAGGCGGCGCGGGCAAAGGGGATCAAGCCGATCATCGGGGTAGAGACGTACGTCGCCCGGCGCTCGATGCAAGACAAGGAGGGGAAGGCCGACTCGCAGCCCTTCCACCTCGTCCTCCTGGCGAAGGACCTCGTCGGCTATCGGAACCTCACCCGGCTCCTGACCGACGCCCACCTCGAGGGCTACTACTACAAGCCCCGCATCGACCGGGAGCACCTCGCGCGCCACGCCGAGGGCCTCGTAGGCCTCTCGGCCTGCCTGGGCGGCGAGATCCCCAAGTCCCTGGAAGTGGATGACTGGCAGCAGGCGCGCCGCCTGGCCGGTGAGTACGGCGACATCTTCGGGAAGGGCAACTTCTTCCTGGAGCTGCAGGACCACGGCATCCCGGAGCAGGCCCGGCTCAACGAGCAGCTCCTGCGCCTGGCGCCGGAGGCCGGCCTGCCGCTCGTCGTCACCAACGACCTCCACTACGTCCACAAAGTGCAGTCGGAGGCCCACGACGTGCTCCTGTGCGTCGGGACGGGCAGCAACCTCGACACGCCCAATCGGCTGAAGTTCGAGGGCGCCGAGTACTACCTGAAGTCGGCCGCCGAGATGGCGGCCCTCTTCCCGGACCAGCGCGACGCCCTCCTGGTCACGCGGCGGATCGCCGAGATGGTCGACCTGGAGCTGCCGCTGGGCCAGCTCCGGATCCCGCACTTCCCCGTGCCCGAGGGCCAGACCGTCGAGAGCTGGCTCCGGGCGGAGTGCGAGCGCGGCCTCGCCCGTCGCTACGGGGTCGTGACCCCGGAGCTCCAGGCGCGCCTGGACTACGAGCTCGGCGTCATCATCCAGATGGGGTACGCCGGCTACTTCTTGATCGTCGCCGACTTCGTCCGCTTCGCCCGGGAGCAGGGGATCCAGACCTCCTGCCGGGGCAGCGCCCCCGGGTCGATCGTCACCTACACGCTGGGCATCACGCCGGTGGACCCGATCCACTACCAGCTGCCGTTCGAGCGCTTCCTGAACCCGGACCGCGTGACCATGCCCGACATCGACGTCGACTTCGAGGACGGCCGGCGTGACGAGGTGATCAACTACGTCACCCGCAAGTACGGCGCCGATCACGTCGCCCAGATCATCACCTTCGGGACGATGCTCGCCCGCGCCGCGATCCGCGACGTGGGCGAGTCCTGGGCAGCTCCTACGGCGACGTCGACCGGATCGCCAAGGCGGTTCCCAACCAGCTGGGGATCCGGCTCGACGAGGCGCTTCGCCAGCCCGCAGCTGAAGGAGCTCTACACCGGTGACCCGTCCGTGCGGCGCATCATCGACTTCGCGAAGCAGCTGGAGGGCGTCGCGCGCAACGCATCGACGCATGCGGCGGGCGTGGTGATCAGCCGCGAGCCGCTCACCGAGCTGATGCCGCTCCAGCGGGCGACGAACTCGGACGCCGCGATGACCCAGTACGAGATGCACGCGATCGAGGCGCTGGGGCTCCTCAAGTTCGACTTCCTGGGGCTCTACGACCTGACCATCCTGCGCGCGGCCGTCGACCTGATCCGCGAGCAGCGCGGCGCGGAGATCGACGCCTGGACCAGATCCCCCTCGACGACGCGAAGACATCTCGAGCTGCTGGCCTCGGCGAGACGACCGGCGTCTTGCGCTGGAGTCCGCGGGCATGCGGCGCTACATCCGCGAGCTGCGCCCGACCTCGGTCTACGACCTGGCCGCCATGGTGGCCCTTTGCCGGCCCGGCCCATGGACAACATCCCGGCGTACATCCGGCGCAAGCACGGCCAGGAGAAGGTGACCTACCTGCACCCGCTGCCTCGAGCCCTTCCTGGAGAGGACGCACGGATCTTCGTGTACCAGGAGGTCATGGCCGCGGCCACCGCCCTGGGTGGCTTCAGCGGCCCCGAGGCGGACACCCTGGGCTACGCGATCCGCAAGAAGAAGTCGAGCGTCCTCCGCTCGATGAAGGACAAGTTCGTCACCCAGGCTGCCGAGCGCGGCGTGCGCCCCGAGACCATCGACGCCGTCTTCAAGGCCTTCGAGCCGTTCGAGCGCTACGGGTTCAACAAGGCCCACGCCACCACCTATGGCCTGGTGGCCTACCCAGACCGCGTACCTCAAGGCCAACTACACCGTGGAGTACATGGCCAGCGTGCTGACGGCCTTCCGGGACAACGCCGAGAAGGTGGCCGCCGCCGTCGCCGAATGCCGCCGCCTGGGCATCCCGTCCTCGCCCGACGTCCACGCGAGCCATCTGAGTTCACGGTCGAGGGAGCCGCCATCCGCTTCGGGCTGCTGGCGGTCAAGAACATCGGCCAGGGGGCGATCGAGTCGATCATCGCCGCCCGCGAGAGCGGAGCGTTTCGCTCGTTCGCCGACTTCTGCAACCGGATCGACCTGCGGCTCGTGAACAAGCGCGTCCTGGAGTCGCTCGTCAAGGTCGGGCGCTCAACCGGTTCGGGCACCCGGCCCAGCTCCTCCTGGCCCTCGACGACGTCCTCGCCGCCGCGCAGGCCGACCAGCGCGAGCGGGCGTCGGGCCAGATCAGTTTCTTCGACCTGGCGGCCGAGCCGGCCGCCCTGGAGGCGCCCCTCCGACCGCGACGAGGTCCCGGTCCGCGAGCGGCTCCGCTGGGAGAGGAGCTCCTCAGCCTCTACCTGTCGGACCATCCGCTGGGCGAGGTCGCAGAAGCAGACGGGCGGTTCGTCACCGTTACTCCGGCGAGCTTGAGGGACGAGTCCCTCGACGGCCAGCGCGTCGTCGTCGGCGGCGTCGTGACCGGCGTCCGCTCCGTTGTCACCAAGGCGCGCTCGACGATGGCCGTCGCGACGCTCGAGAGCCTCCCGGCTCGCTCGAGGTGGTCGGTCTTCCCGAAGCTCTACGAGCAGACCGGGCCGACCTGGCAGGAAGGCGCCATCCTGCTCGTCGCCGGCCGGATCGACCACCGGAGAGGAGGTCTCCGTGCTGGCGGACCTCGTGCGGGACTTCGACGCCGCGTCCGCGTCGGCGCGAGGAGTCCTTGCCGCCGAGGTCGCGGCCGCCGACGGTCGCGGGCGTGAGCCGTCCGGGCGACGGCAATGGCCACGGGCATGACGATGCGCCCAGCGCCCGCCAGGCGGCCGCCGGCCAGGCCGCCGTGGGCCAGGCCGGCGCGCAGCGGAGCGGAGCGCCGCCGGGCGCGCCCGCGCCGGAACTCGCCGATCCGGGGCGCCGCACCTGCTCCGCCAGCAGCGGGTACCGGGGGCGCACTTCCCCCTGGGCCCCTGCCGGTGGCGCCGGAACCGGTGCCGGCTCCTCGAGCCACGCGACTCGCGGCCGTCGCGCCCGACCGGGAGGAGCCGCCACTCCCCGAGGAGGCGCGCGCAGCGGCCCTGCAGACGGCGGGAGCGCCCACCGTTCCGCGAGAGGCCGGGCCCGAGGGCCGCCTGCGCGTCCGGTTCTCGGCCGGGCTGCCCACGGACGACCTGCAGGCGGCGATAGACGAGTACCACGACGTCCTGCGCAGCCGGCCCGGCACCACGGGCGTCACATCCACCTGCCGCGGGACCGGCCGCCCGCGCTTCCCATGGAGCTGCGGGTCGGGGTCGCCTACGATGAGGAGCTGATCGCCGAGGTGAGAGCGACTTCGGGCGGCGTCGTGGACCTCGTGCCGGCGGCCAACGCCAGCGGGATCGCGACGCCGGCCTGACCGGGCGGCAGGCCGCTCAACGCGGCTCCCAGCGCGGCGGCCCGGACGTGCCTCAGGCGCCCTGGACGGCCCGAATCACCCGGACGACGGAGAGCTGGTCCCGGTGCTCGGACCGGACCGCGTCGAAGTCGGCTGCCTCGATGTCCAGCTCCGCGGCGATCTCGTCGAGGACGGCGCTCTCCGAGAGATCTTGACGTCGCAGCGGCAACCTGGAAGCAGGCCCGCGGCGCGCCGAGGCGCTGTTCCGGCGTGGAGACGCGCTTGAACTCGCGCGTCACGAGGTAGTCCTCGGTCGAGCCGAAGAGGCGGGCCTGCTGCGGCGCGATCTCGACGACGATCACCGCCTCGGCCTCGGAGACGCCGGTGCGCTCCACGAGGGTCTTCTCCATGACGGCCACCTCCTCGTCGGTGATCGACGATCTGGCGTTCGCAGCGCGGCTCACGACGTACGCTGCCCCGCCAGCCGCCAGCGCCAGTCCGGGGCAGCGCCTCCAGCTGGGACACGATCCGGCGGACAGTTGCGGTCTCCGCCGCGGGTGTCGCCGCGGCCGGCGCCGGCGTCGGTGCGGGAGCGGTGGCGGGGATGCATCGTCGCCGCCGAAGAGGCGGTGCAGGAAGGACATGGCGGGCTCCCTGGTCGTGGCGAGTCTGGATCTCGCGGAGCGTAGCGCAGGACGCGCGGCCAGGTCGCCGCGCGTCAGGCGCGCCGGGGTGCGGAGGGCCGGACGTGGGGCCGGGTGTAGGGCCGGGTGCGGGGTCGGAGCCGGCGCCCGGCGCGGGATCCTCATCGAGCTCGCGAGCCCGAGCCCGCATCCTCCCGCCCGGCGAGCCGGGCAGCTCAAGATCCAGCTCGAGACCGCCCGCCGGATCCGCGGGCGTGCTTGCCGGCCGCCGTGCGCGAGGTCGTCGCGCCGCCTGGACGCCTTCGGGAGCAGGATACTCCGACAACGAACGCGAGTCGACCTGCCAGGGCCACCAATCGAACGATCGATGATCTCCGAGGCGGGCACGGTGGTAGAGTCTCCCGGGGCAGCGGACGAACCGGGGGAGCACGTCGTCGAGGATCGCCTCGATCTCGTCGCGGAAGGCGTCGCTCGTGCTCCGGATACCATCGACCCGGAGGGCGATGTCGGGAATGAGGCGCACGACAAGGTCGTACGTCCCGCCCCACGTCCGGACCAGGGGCTGAACCTGGAGGCGATGAACGCCGGCGCACGCCCGGAGGAAGATCGGCGTAGTTGTCGACCACACCCGGTCGGTGACCAGGACCTCGGCCTTCGGGGCCAGCTCCGGCTCCTGGCGGACCTCGTCCACGAGGACCCACAGCTGGGCCTCGCCGGTCGCCGTCTCGTTGATCCCCAGCCGGTTGTCGCGGACGACTTCGCGCGCGAACTCCACGAGCGGCCCGACGCTGGATCGTGTCGGCGAAGGCGGTCTATGCCGCCGTCGTCTTGCGGACCCCGTGCGAGCCGACGAAGGCGATCTTGGCGCGGCGCGGCCAGGCGGTCACGCGGTCGAGCGTAGCGACTTCGACCCGCGGCGTGCCCTCCTGGGTCGGGCAATGCCCCGATGCGCCGGACAAGACGCCCGGGGCCGCCGGCAGGGGTCGCGTAGTAGTCTTGGCACTGGACGGACGCGGCTCGGCGTTCCCACGAGGTGCGACGCGGAAGTTCGGATCGCGCCGCTCGCTCACTGCGCTGGTGCGTGGCAGTCGGCATCCTCGCGGCGTGCTGAATCCGGGCTCGTCAGCCTGGAGCCCGTCCAGGCTCCGTCTGCCCGGTCGCCTCCACCCACAGGACCACCCGTCACCCGGGCCGACCCGGTCCCCCCGCCCACCCCGTCGCCGACTGCGGTGAGCTCTGCTCGGTCGCGCCATCGGCCAGCCCGACGATCTCTGCCCGCGGCGGCTGCCGGAGTCGCCGCTGCTCCGGATCGCCGATTGGCGACCCGGCAGCTCACTGCCGTCGCAGAGCTCGAATGGAGTGGCTACACGTCCAGGGCAGCAGGTAGCACGTCACCTGCGTGGAGGGCTCGTCGTCGAGCCAGCCATGTCCTGCCCGGCGCGTAGTAAGACCGACGTGGCGATCTGGGTGGGGATCGGCGGGGTGGCGACGGGCAACACGAGTCGACCCTCGTCCAGACCGGGACGATGGTGGGTAGGCTGGGTGGGACCGCGCAGCACACGGCCTGGCACGAGGTCTATCCCGGCCAACCCACCGCGGTCGGCTGGCCGGTCCGGTTCGCGCCGGCGATCGCATGTGGGCCCAGGTACCGTTCACCTCCGGGGTCTTCCACATCACACTTGCCAACCTGACCACCGGCGCGACGGCCCGCGCCGATCAGCGGGCGAAGAGCGCGCGCCGCATCACGGCGGAGTGGATAGTCGAGGCGCCGACGGTCAACTGTACCGCGGCTTGCCGTCGGCTTCCCTCGCCGAGTTCGCTCCCGTGCGGTTCACGGGCGCACGCGTCACGCTCAGCAGCGTCGGGGCGATCGTCGGGCCATGGGATCAGGCACCGGTCCGCATGCTGAGCGGCCGGCGGGTCGCGGTCCCGGGACCCGTGTTGAAGGACGGGCAATCGTTCAGCGTCACCTGGCGGCATCGCTGACGATCCATGGGCCCGTCAACAGGGCGCGAGCACGGGTACGAGGGAGTGTGCGGGTCCCGCTGCCCGGTCTACGGGCAGAAGGCGGCCACGGGACACCCAGGGCAACGTGTTCGTGGAGCGCCGTCAGGCGTCGGCGGCGACTGCGGACTACCTGCTCCAGACCGCGCCGGTGGGCCTCGTGCGCGACGTTGCCGCTGGTATCGCGCCTGCGATCGCGGCAGGATGACGCATCGGCGAACTCGGCGTCCAGGAGAGAGTGGCCCTCGGTGTCGAGAGCTGACCGCCTCGGGATGTTCGATGCCGCTGGGTTGCGTCATGTCGCCCCTCCTTGACGCGGAGGATAGGTGAATGGGGCGGAGTGGAGGAGTTCACGCGACGCCTTCCGGTCGGCCACCCGACACCTGTTCCGCTCGAGCCTGGCCCTCCCGACGGCCGCATGGGAGCGGGGGAGGCGATACGCTCGGGGCGCATTGGACGGCGACAGTCCGGAGTTCGTCCAGTGTGACGCGGACGGATGGCCCGGGACGAACCCGGGTCCGGGTCGTCGGGCCTGGGTGGTCGGACCTGGGTTGTCGGGCCTGGGTCCGTCGCCGGACGTGCCGGCTGCGTGAGCATCCGGATCATGACCTGGATCTCCAGGTCGGAGCCCTCGCGCAAAAGCATGCGCTGGCCGCTGTCGACGAAGGCGAGGCGCTGGTTGAAGGCGACGGCCCGCGCATTCGTCGTCGTGACTCCGAGGCCCGGCGCCAGATTATTGGCCCCTCGCGCCCATTCGACGACGGCGGCCACGATCGCGGCGGCGAGCCCGGTTCGCGGCACTTGCGGGCTCGACCCACATGGAGTCAAGTCACTGCCGCTGTGAGTAGGCGCCCGCCCGCCCGATGCCATGCCCACGAACCGGCCATCGCCCTCCGCGACGATCACGACCCGGTCGTCGCTGTTGAGCTGAAGCTGCCAGGAGGCATCCGGTTCGTTCTCCGCCTCGGGCAGCGTGGCACCGAACGCATCGGGCGCGTGAGCGAGCGCGCGAAGGCGCTCGGAGCTCCCGCCACTCATCCGGCCTCGGACGGACGGACAATGTGATCGCTTTGGCGCCGCGCAATGGGACGTCTCGCATGGCCAAGGCAGCTTTCCTATTCGACCCACCGCGGCGGCCGTGGCTCCGGGGGGTCGATGCCCGATGTCGCCCGATCCGACTTGTCGATGGCGTCTGTGCGTGCACTTCCTGCTCCTGTGAAGAGCCTCGCTGGCCGATGCTTCCTCGACGGTGTTCCGCCGTCCACGGCGGGGAACATTACGACAGCGACGCGAGCCCTCCGAGAAGCACAAGTGCGAGGAGTCCGGCGACCAGAGTTCCACGTCTGGTCTCCTAAGGGACCCGGCAGCGACGCCGGAACCATCATCCGCCATCCCCGAGCTCGAAGAGTGGCTGACGTGCGGGTGCAGGAGTCGGAGATCAGGGAGCGAGCGGGCCCGCGGCCCCGTGCGGCACCGGCGTCCGTCCCTAAACGGCTCAGGCCTCGGTGCTGCCGCCCGCGGCCCTGTTCCTCGGCGTAGTTGATCAGGTCGAGCTCGCCGGGCGATCGGCCCTCGGCGGTGAGCAGCGCCGCCGCCTCCGCTCGGTGCTGCGTCCCGTGATTCACGACGTGCACCAGCATCTGCCAGACGGGCACCCCGTCGTGGACGTACCCGACGAAGCCGTCGGTCACGGTCGGCAGCCACGCATCGACGGCGGCCCACTCGGCTTCCCAGCGTTCGCGCAGCTCGTCGATCGTCGGCAGCGGCTCGCGTTCGGGCTCGGGGGACTCGCCGGTGTCCTGGAATCCGTGGCGCCAGCGCTGCGAGGCGCCGAGGTGGTGGACGAGGATCGCGCCCAGGCCGCGCTCGTCGACGACGTGCGTCCGCGTCCAGACGGCCGGGTCCAGGCCGTCGAGGACGGTCAGCACCCGGCGGGTCGCCCAGCGGTCGTAGGCGAACAGGAAGCGGATCTCGTCGGCCTGCATCGGTGATGCCTCCTGGTGCGCGTCTCGCCGCGGGAGCATAGCCCACGCGTCCGCCGCGTCGCCGGGGTTAGCGATTCATAACTAGGCGTTCCGACGCGATGCGCGCACACTTCGCCCTCTTGGTGGGGGGCACGGGAACCTTCGGTTCCTGCCGGCGCGGCGTCTCCACACGGTCGCCTGACCGCCGCGCCGGGCCAATGGCGAGACCGACCCTCGGGTGATGGGCGGTCCTGCGCCCATCGAAGGAGTGGGAACGTGGATCACGCAGCGACGGCGCGACGCCTGTACGACCTGATCAACGCGGGAGATATCGAGGGGTTCGCCAGGCACCTGGCGGACGACTTCGTCGAGCACGAGGAGACGCCCGGCCTCGCGCCGACGAAGGACGGGGTCATCGCCTTCTTCCGCATGCAGCTCGCCGCGTTCCCGGACGTGCAATGGACGTGGACGACGTCGTCGCGAATGGTGACAAGGTCGTCGCGCGGGTGAATACCGGGGGACCAACCGGGGTGCATTCATGGGCATGCCGGCGACCGGCAAGAGCGTCGACGTGCAGCTCATCGACATGTTCCGCTTCGGTGACGATGGCCTCGTGCACGAGCACTGGGGGTCATGGATGCCCTGGCGATGATGCAGCAGCTCGGCGTTGTGCCGGCGGGCCCTCCCGCCTAGACCCAGGCGCGGGCACTGCTCAGGGCAGCGCGGCGGGTGCGCCGGGCCATGCTCAACCGGCCAGGATCGGCTCGCCGAGCCGCTTCCTCTTCGTCCGGACCCGGCCGAACCGGTGCCTTCGTGGGAGCGATGGGCCGCCGCAGGCATCGACCGTGGAGGGGGCGCAACGGTCGCGTCGTGACGCTCAGACACCCGATGGAAGAGGTACCCCATGACCAGATTCGTCGCGACGCCAGCGCCGTCCTTCACCTGGCGAGCGCGGGGGTCGAGGTCGTCCCGAGGCCGCCTCGAGCTCCTCGCGCCGACGCTCCTTCGCTCGCAGACGCTGTCGGCACTTCACGAGGCGGTCCAGAGGGGCGAGGTCCCGGCCGACATCGCGCGCGAGCGCCTCGCCCACATCGGGCGGATGCCCATCAGGCTCCTCGGCGACGCGGTGCTCCGGCGTCGGGCCTGGGACGTCGCGGATCAGATGGGGTGGGCCTCGACCTACACCGCCGAGTACGTGGCACTGACTCGGCTGCAGGCAGATGCGTTCGTGACCCTGGACGCAGAGCTGGCGTGCAGTGTCCAGCGGGATCGTCGCCACCGCGTCGATCGACGCGCTGCGCTAGGAAGCGGGTCAGGCAGTCAGATGGCCAGAGTCCTCGGTGTCGGCGGCGTGTTCTTCAAGTCGAAGGACCCGGACGCGCCATCACCTGGTACCGCGAGGTGCTGGGCCTCGAGGTGGAGGACTGGGGCGGCGTCTTCATCACGCCCGAGGCGATGGCGGCCCATCCGGGCGCTGGCACCGTATTCAGCCTGTTCAGGGCCGACACCACCTACTTCGCGCCATCGACCAGGGACTTCATGATGAAATTCGCGGTCGACGATCTCGACGGCATCGGCGAGGTGCACGTCGCACGGAGTGGAGGCGAACGTCCTCCCGGACCAACCGAACGGCCGCTTCGCTGACATCCTCGACCCGGAAGGGACGAAGATCGAGCTGTGGCAACCGAGACCGATGCCGGCCTGACCGTCCGCGGCCCACCCATCGCACCGGCTCCGCACCAGGCGCCCGGCGCTGGATAGCCCGGTAGGATCTGGCCGCGACCGACGACAGGCCACGGCGCGGCGGGTCGTGGTGCATCGATGCGAGCCCGTCCCGTCAGGGCACGTCGAGGTGGCGGTCACCGGCGACATCCGAGGCCCGTCGCGCGTTGGCCAGCTCGCGGGCTCATTGCGCACGGTGCTAGGGTGTTCGCCACCGAGTGTGTGGGTGGAGGGGCCGGGCCGGTCGCTGATCGATGACCACGTACGCCGAGCTGCGTCTTCGGATCGACCGCGGCGTCGCCCGCGATTTGTACCGGATCCTGGCGACCGGCCCAGCTGGTGAGGCGGCCGGCCGGTTCAGGTTGCCGTTCTCTGAGATCGAGCTCGAGAACTTCATCCTGAAGGTCGGGACCACCCGGCGCGGCAGGCGACGAGTCGAATCGCCGGAGATGGAGCTGGCCAAGGATTTCGGCGCCAGGCGATCCGGCGCCCTCTTCGGGGGCGATGTCCGCGAACTGTACCGCTCCTCGCTCGCCGAAACGCGGGGCGCCGGCCAGGGCCTTCGCGTCACGCTGTCGCTGACCGGCGCGCCAGAGCTCCTCCAGGTTCCCTGGGAGTATCTCTACGACCACCCCAGCTTTCTCTCGATCTCGACCTGGACGCCGATCGTCCGATATCTGGACCTGCCGAAGCCCCGTCGACCCCTCAAGATCGAGAGCCCCCTTCGGATTCTGGCGCTCGTCAGCGCACCGGTCGATGCCGAGACGATCGACGGACAGCAGGAACGGACGAAGCTCGAGGGGGCGCTTGCACCCCCATCGGGATGGGCGCGATCGTGATCGATTGGCTCGAGGAGGTCAGCCTCCGGGCATTGCAGCATCAGCTCCGCAAGGAGGATTACCACGTCTTCCATTACATCGGCCACGGCGGCTTTGACCAGGCTGCCGACGACGGGGTTCTCCTGTTCGAGGACGAGCATGGTCGCGGGCGAAGGGTCAGCGGCATAGAGCTCGGCACGATCCTGGCCGATGAGGTTTCTCTGCGGCTGGCGGTTCTCAACTCGTGCGAAGGAGCCAGAAGCTCCCTGCAGGATCCATTCTCGGGTGTCGCGACGAGTCTGATCGAACGTGAGATCCCGGCCGTCATCGGGATGCAGTTCGAGATCACGGACCGGGCGGCGATCGTCTTTGCCGCTGAGTTCTATTCGGTGCTCGCAGACGGCCTGCCCGTCGATTTTTCGGTTGCCGAGGCACGAAAGGCGATCTACGCGGACCAGAATGACATCGAGTGGGGGACGCCCGTCTTGTTCATGCGGGTGGCCGACGGGCGGCTCTTCGACGTCCAGCCTCACCCTCCCGTCAGGCCGCCCGAGCCGGGGCCAGGAGCCGAGCCCGAGGACGTGCGGGGGACAGAGAACGACGCCGCGAGTCAGGAGGCTGCGCTCCACCCTGGACCGGTGAGCGCGCGCGGGCGGCCGCTGCGGCCGGGGCCATCCGACCGGGGACGGAGCCCGGGCAAGGTGAGACGGCCGAGCGCGAACGAGCGGCCCGGGCCGAACGCGCCGAACAGGAGCGTGTGCGCCGCGAGGCCGAGGAAGCTGTCCGAGTGGCTGCACCACCGGCCGAAGCGTTGGTGCGGGAGGATCTGGTCGTGCCGGCGGTCGCAGGCTCCGCGCGTGGGCGCAGCCATGCGGGTCCGGCTGTCGTCGGCGAGAGTGATGACCGGATCGCGGCGCCCGCGGCTCCTTCGGAGCAGGGCGCGACAGTTCGCGACCGGGCCAGGGTCGCCGCCAGTGCAGCGGTGGACATGCCGTCAGGTCTGCCACGGGCGGCGAGCCGGGCGGCGCTGGGCGGCGTGATCACGGTCGCGATGGAATTCGCCAAGTTGCTGTCCACCGGGTACTGGGGATCCAATCCGGCGCAGGGTGCGGCCGGGGAGTTCGCCGGGGCCGCGGTGTTGATGGCGATCGCCATGCTGGCGGCCGTGACAGTGGCCGAGCGATTTGTGCCCGCGGTGCGAGTCCCCGCCGGAAGCCTGTATCGAACCGTTGGCGGAAACCGCTGGGCAGCGACGGCGATCCAGGGGCATTGGCAGGGGCCACGGTCGGGTTCCTGGTGGCGGGCTTGCTCATACACGCGTGGACGGACGGCACGGTCCTGATCAATGCCGCCATACGACTTGCGTTGTTCACTGCCGCGAGCTTCGTGATCGCCGAGGCCGTGCTTGATCGGCTGTTCCGGCCGGGCCCCGACATGCCGACCCCGGAGTAGCAGCGATCACGTCACCCGGCGCCGCCGGGCGGCCGCCCGCGACGTCGATTTCCCTCTTGACGCGGCCGCATGCTGCCCCCATACAAGGCCCCACAGGACGGCGGCGGTGGGCACGCGCGTCCCGCGTCGATCACCTCGACCGAGACGGTCGGTTCGGTCGTCGATGGCCTGCCTCAGGCGCGGAGGTGGTCGATGAGCGGACCAGTGGCGGCCGAGCCCCTTCCCACCCGATGCCCTCGCGGCGAACCGCCGAGGCCGGCTCACCGACGCGAGGCGCAGGGGCTGGACCGGCGCGGAGCGCGACTGGAGCGGGACCGTGAGCCTCATGGCCCTGGTGCTGGCCGTGGCCGGCGTGGCGCTCGTCGCCGGGGTCGGGCAGACCCCCCTCCCGACCTACGCGCGCCTCCTGGCCGGCGCGGGCTGCCTGGTCGCGGCGGGCGTGCTCGTCTACGTCTCGCTGCTCGGCGGTGGCGCGCTGGCGCGGATCTCCGCGCGGGTCGCGTCGAGTCGGTCGATGGAGCGATCGCCAAGTCCCACCGGCAGGTGAACGCCGGCGCCCAACCGGACTTCTACTACCTCGAGGTGGCGGGCCGGCGACTCCGCTGTGGTCGGGCGGCGTACGACGCAGCGCCGGAGGCAGGGATCGTGCGGGTCTACTACCTGCCCCGCAGCCGAAGGTGGTGAGCCTCGAGCGGCTGCCCGACCCCCCGCTCCCCGCGGGGTCGCTCGACGACCCGTCGGTGGCGGTCGCGCAGGTCGCGCTGGCCATCGGATCCCACGACCGGACGCAGCGGGCGGAGGCGATGGCGACGATCGCGGCGATGGAGGCGGCGATCGTGGAGCGCGCGACCCCCCCGCCGGCGGAGCGTCGGGACCCCCGGCCGCTCGCGGAGGCGATCGTCGGCGCCTGGCACGGCGCGGCGATGAACGTGACGTTCTCCGCCGACGGCGCCGCGACCGCGGCGATGGCGAACGGGATGGCCGTGGCGGGCCGCTGGTCGGTGGGCGGCGACGGGAAGCTGCGGCTGGACGGCATGGGCCAGGACATGGCGACGGACGCCTGGATCGCGGGTGACGCCCTGACCGTGGTCATGGACGGGACCCCGCATGACGTTCCGACGGGGTCGAGGGCGGTGACGGCGGCCAGCCTTGAACCCGCGCGAACGGCCCCCGGGCACCCGCTGCGGCGATCCATCCCGCGGGGGGAGCCGCGGAGCGGTGCGCGTCGGCGCGGAGCCGGGGGCCGGCGCGATTGTGGGCGTCCTCGCCTCGCGGCCCAAGGGCCGAACGACTCGTCGTGCGAGCCTCCAGGTGCGGCGTCACTGCCGCGAGACGGGCGCGAGGCGACCCCCGGCCGGAGCCGCCGGTCCCCATCCCCGCTCCGCGAACCAGAGCGGGCCGGGCGCACCGTTGCCGGGGGCCGCTCGTGGCATGGCGCCTTCGTCCAGGTTCGCCGCGTCGCTGAAGCCGAGCGTCGCGTACCTCGTTTTGAACCTCGCGCGTTTCTGGAAGTGAGCCGCTCCGAGGTCACGACCGAGCCATCACGGCGAAACCCGCCGCTGTGGCCGGTCACCTACGCGCTGACGGAGCTGACCGCGCCAACGGGGCAGGGATCGGCGCGCTCGTGAAGAAGGCGCCGAGCTGAGGACTGAGCTCCACCACCGGGTCCGCCCCGGGCGGGACGGGGTCTTCTCCGATGCGAACCAGCGGTGGTCCCGGGAGGGAGAGTCGAACTCCCACGACCTTGCGATCGCCCGATTTTGAGTCGGGTGCGTCTGCCATTCCGCCATCCCGGGTGCCCGCAGTCTAGCCCGAACTTCCAGCGCCCGGCGGGTACATTCGAGCACGAAATCCGGTTCGGTGAGCTGCGGCGTTCTGTCTACACGCCCGCGGGATTGACCGCGATCAGCTCGAACGCCCGGGCCTGGAGCGGGGTTGGCTCGGACAGCACGTCGAACGCCGCCTCTTCGCCGAGTCCCGCCGGCACGACCCGGTTGCGGGTGAGGGTGGCGAGTTCGGCCATGAGCGTGGCGAAGCTGCCCACCCGGAGGCCGTCGGGGGTCCGATGGTCGCGCTCCTTGGCGAGGGCCGAGGCGGAGCGCTCCCGCGGCGCGACCGGATCGGTCCGCGCAGGCGAGCCTCGTCCCGGAACAGCAGCGGCGTCCAGGCCTGCTCGAGGTGCCAGCGCACGTACGCCGCGAGGAAGCACAGGAAGAGGTGGGCCCGCACCCGGTCCTCCCGCCAGTGGAAGATCGGCCGGACGGCGAGGTCGTCGCCCTTGAGCGCCCGGAAGTCGCGCTCGACCGCGGACAGGCGCTTGTACGTCTCGACGACCGCCGGCGTGTCGAGACGGTCGGAGGAGACGGAGGTCCGCACCACGTACAGCCCGTCCAATGCGGCCTCGGCGGCGATCGCGTCGGTTCGGCGGCGATAGGCGAACACCCCCTCGGCGATGTCGAGCTCGAAGTGCTTGGCCACCTTCCTCGCGTTCACCACCCGCCCCGCGCGCAGGCCGATCGCGGCGGCCGTCCGCAGCCTGCCCCGGTCGACCGATGCGGCGACCCGCGCGAGCGCATCCTCGGTCGCGGCGAGGAGCGCCTCGCGCTTGCGGGCACGTTCCGCGGCGAGGGCGGGATTGCGGCACACGACGAGCCGCTCGCCCGGGAACACCGGTCTAGCCGAGGGTCGCGCCGATCCGGGTGCCGGGACGCGGGCCGGCCACCGCCGGGCGGCCTGTACCATCGAGCGCCATGGAGAGCACCGCCGCGCCCCAGGCGGGAGACGTCCTTCAGGCGCCCCCGCCACGCTTCGACCTCGTCGCCGCGGCCGCCATCGCCGACGCCGTCTTCGGCGTTCGCGGGACCGCGACCGCCCTCGTCAGCGAGCGCGACCAGAACTTCCGGATCGCGGCCGACGACGGGCGCGGCTGGGTCCTGAAGGTCTCCAACTCCGGAGAGCGCGTCGGCGTCGTGGAGATGGAGGTCGGCATCGTCCGCCACGTCGCCGCCGTCGACGCCACGCTCCCGGTCGCCCTCCCGCGCGAGACGCGGGACGGCGATCCGTGGGGCAGCGTGCCCGGCGTGGACGGCGCCCGTCATCTCGTGCGCCTCATGCCGCTTCTGCCCGGCTCGAACGGCCTTGCCAGGGACCTCTCGCGGGAGGCGATCCGCGACTTCGGAGCGGTCTCAGCTCGGCTGGGGCGGGCAACGCGGGGCTTCTTCCACCCGATGGCCGGGCGGCCCATCCTGTGGGACGTCAAGCACCTCCCGGACCTTCGCGTCCATGTCCCGTTGATCGCCGACGAACGCCGGAGGGCGCTCGTGGAGGCGATCGTCGACCGCTTCGAGGCAGTCGTGCTGCCGTCGCTCGCCGGCTTCCGGGCGCAGGTGATCCACAACGACCTGACCTTCGACAACACGCTCCTGGACGCCGACGGCCGCGTCTGCGGGATCATCGACTTCGGCGACATGGCGCACACGGCGCTCATCCTGGATCTCGTCGCGGTGCTCGCGGCCCTCCTGGGCGGGCGCGATGACCCGGCCGACCTGTTCGCGACGGCCGAGGTCGCGCTGGCGGGCTATGCGTCGGTGACGCCGCTCGAGGACGAGGAAGCCGTCCACCTGGGCGACCTCCTGGCCGCCCGGCTGGCCCAGACGACCCTCATCTCCGCGTGGCGGGTGGGGATGTACCCGGAGAACGCGGCGTACCTCGCGAGCTGGGACGCAGAAGCGTGGCCCATGCTCGAGCTCCTCGCGACCGTCGGGCTCGATGAAGTCCGAACGCGGCTCGCGGCTGCTGCCCGCCGGATCCCGGCCTGGCCGGTTCCCGTACCCCCGCCCGCCGGGCGGGCCCAGGAGGACGACGAGCTCCGCGGCCGCCGCGGGCGGGTGCTGGGGTCTGCGCTCTCGAGGCTGACCTACGAGCGGCCGCTCCACCTGGTCCGCGGCGAGGGCGCCCGGATGTACGACCCCGACGGGCGGGCCTATCTCGACGCGTACAACAACGTCCCGGTCGTCGGGCATTCGCACCCCCGGGTCGTCGCTGCGATCGCCCGCCAGGCGGCCACCCTCAACACGAACACGCGGTACCTCCACCGGACCGTCGTGGACCTCGCCGAGCGCCTCGTCGCGACGATGCCGGCGGGCCTCGACACGGTCATGTTCGTGAACTCGGGGAGCGAGGCGAACGATCTCGCCTGGCGCCTCGCGACCACCGTGACCGGCGGCCGGGGCGGGATCGTCACCGACTATGCCTATCACGGCGTCTCGGCGGCGATGGCCGACCTCTCCCCGGAGGAGTGGCCCCGCGGCGAGCAGCCGCCCCACGTGGGGATCATCCCGCCGCCCGACACATATCGGCTTCCCGGCAGCATGGGCGTCACGTGGGCCGGGCGCGCGGCGGCGCGCCTCGACGATGCGGTCGCCAGCCTGGCAGGGCGGGGCATCCGTCCCGCGGCCGTCTTCATCGACGGCGGGTTCACGAGCGACGGGATCTTCGATCCGCCGCCCGGGTACCTGGAGGAGCTCGTGGGGCGGACCCACGCAGCCGGCGCGCTGTACGTCGCGGATGAGGTCCAGGCCGGCTATGGACGGACGGGCGACGGCACGTGGAGCTTCTCGGCGATCGGCATCGTCCCCGACGTCGTGACCCTTGGGAAGCCGATGGGCAACGGTCACCCGGTGGCCGCGGTGATCACGCGCTCCGACATCGTCGACCGCTTTGCCGCCGAGACGGAATTCTTCAGCACGTTCGGCGGCAACCCCGTCGCGTGCGCCGCCGCGATGGCCGTCCTCGACGTCCTCGAGGAAGAGCGCCTTCCCGTCAACGCGGCGGCCGTCGGTGAGGAGATCCGCGCCGGCGTCCGGGCCCTCGCGGAGCGTCACCCGGCGATCGGCGACGTCCGCGGACGCGGGTTGATGATCGGCATCGAGATCGTCGCCGATGCGCGCGAGCGCGCGCCGGACGCGGCGCTGGCATCCCGTGTCCAGAACGGGATGCGCGAGCGGGGCGTGCTCGTCGGCACGACCGGCCGGGCCGGCAATGTCCTCAAGGTCCGCCCGCCGCTGGTCATCACCCCGGACGACGCTGCAATCCTCCTGCGGGCCCTCGGCGAGTCGCTCGCTGCGGCAGCCGGCTGAGCAACGGGCGCCCCGGAGCTGAGAACGAGCCCGACGGGAGCTGAGCACGGGCCGCCGGCGGGGTTCCCGGCCGCGGGCTCCGGGGCAGCCGCCCCTTCAGGCGACGCGGCGCCGGGCGATCGCGCGGGCCAGGAAGAGGCCCAGGCCGGCGAGCAGCAGGGCGATCGAGACCACGAGGGCGACCGGGATGTTCGGCCCGGTGGCCGGTGCGGTCTCGGCCGCCTTCGCCCCGCCGGACCTTTCGGGCGCACCCGAGGTCGTCGACTGGTCCCCGGGCGGAGTCGAGGCGGCATCGTTCGCGGGCCCAGCCGGGACATCCTGGCCAGGTTGAGAGCTGGGCCCAGGCGCCGGCACGGCCGTCGCCCTGCCAGCCAGCGCGCCCGTCCCGGCAGCCGCCGGAGCCGGCGTCGCCCCGACCGCCGGCGCGGGGAGCCGATCGGAGGCTGGGGCCTGGGCGCCGGCGACGCCGGGGCTCTCGACCGGCGCCCCGGCAGCGTTCATGGTGGGGGCCGCTGCGCTCGAGCCCAGGTTCGGCAGCCCGGCGGTCAGGAGAAGGCCGACGACACCGAGGGTGGCGAGGCCGGTCGCCAGCGGCCGCACGGTCGAGCCGGGGGCCGCGAGCCAGTCGAGCAGCCGCCTCCACGTCGGTGGACGCAGGCGGGCGACGTCCTCGTCGCTGAGCCGGTAGTCGCGGCTGCGCGCCGGCACCGGGACGGCCGTCATCGCGCCACGGATCGCGGCGAGGTCCGCGAGGAGGGCGGCGCAGCCGGCGCACGAGGCCGTGAGCCGCTCGGCCCGGGCGCGGTCGGCGCCCGCGAGATCACCGGCGTCGAGGGCGACGACGAGCGCGGCATGGCCCTGGGCCTCGGTGGCGGGGGTGTGCGGGACGAGCGGCATGGTCCTGTGACGACCTCAGCTGCGGAAGAGTTCCATCCGCTCTGCCAGGAGGGCGCGCAGCGCCAGCCGGCCACGGTGGATGCGGGACTTGACGGTGCCCAGGGAAACCCCCGTCATCGTCGCGATCTCGGCGTAGTCGTAGCCTTCGACGTCGAAGAGGACGATCGCCGTGCGCTGATCGGCGGCGATCGTGCGGAGCGCGTGCGCAAGCACCCGACCCCGCTCGGAGGCCGTGGCAAGCTTCTCGGGATCGGTGTCCGCCCCCGCCGGCGGCTGCCACGACTCGTCCTCCAGCTCCGGGTACGGCGAGACCGGGCGGCGCTTGCGGGCGCGCTGGAGGTCCATCGCCGCGTTGACCGCGATCCGGGTCAGCCAGCCGCGGAAGGACGGGCCGCGATACGAGCGGAGGTTCCGGTAGGCCGAGAAGAACGCTTCCTGGACGGCGTCCGACGCCTGGTCCGGGTCCGGCACCAGGCGGGCGACCAGCGCATGGCACAGATCTTGGTATGCCTCGACGAGCTGGTTGAACGCGGCCAGATCGCCCTCGAGGGCGCGCGCCACGAGGATCTCGTCCCGGCGAGCCGCGGCCTCGTCAACGGGACGGACGGGCGCGTCGGCGGCAGGAGTGCGCTCGCCGGTCGTGGTCGAGCGCGGATCGTCCAACGGGGCTCGACTCCTTCGGGCTCGGACGCCGGGGAACGTCGGGGCGGCGAGGCGGCGCGAGTCTAGCACGGCCCTCCCGACGTCCGGCGGGTCGGCGCGGTTCCGCCATCCGTGCGGGCCCGGGGGGACCTGCGCCGGTACACTGGGTCCCTGACGTCGGCCCCGCGTCGACACCCCCGGAGGATCCCGCCCGCCATGACCCGCCTGATGCTGCTCGACGGCAACGGGCTCATCTACCGCGGCTACTACGCCCTGATCGCGACGCCCCTGACGACCTCGAAGGGCGAGCTGGTCAACGCGGTCTTCGGCTTCACGAACATCGTCCTCCGGGCGATCCAGGACGTGAAGCCCGACGCCGTCGTGATCGCCTTCGACCTGGGCAGGCCGACCTTCCGCCACGAGCGGTACCTCGAGTACAAGGCAACCCGCCAGCGGATGCCCGACGAGCTGCGCGACCAGTTCCCCAAGGTCCGCGACGTCGTCGCGGCGCTCGGCTTCCCGGTCTACGAGCGCGAGGGCTTCGAGGCCGACGACGTGATCGCCACGCTCGTCGGCCAGGCCGAGGCGCGCGACCTCGAGACGACGATCGTCACCGGCGACCTCGACATGCTGCAGCTCGTCAGCCAGCGCACGCGGCTCGTCGTCTCGCTGCGCGGCGGTGTCGCCAACACGGTCGTCTACGACCTCGACCGGATCCAGGAGCGCTGGGGCCTGCGGCCGGACCAGATGCTGGACTACAAGGCTATCAAGGGTGACTCGACCGACAACATCCCCGGGGTGCCCGGGGTGGGGGAGAAGACCGCAGCGAAGCTGGTGAGCACGTTCGGGGGCCTCGACGCGCTCTACGAGCGGATCGACGAGGTGACGCCCGAGCGGCTCCGCCCGCTGCTCATCGAGGCACGCGAGCGCGTCCTGGAGAGCCGCGAGCTGCAGCGCCTGGTCCGGGATGTCCCGGTCGAGCTGGACGCCGACGCCGCCCGCATCGGCGTCTACGACCGCGACGCGGTCGTGCGCCTGTTCCGCGAGTTCGAGTTCCGGACCCTCATCGACCGGCTGCCGCCGCTGGAGGGTGAGACGCCCGCGGAAGGGACCGCCCGAGCCCGGGACTCGGCGGGCGACATGGCGGCAGCCCGGGCCGCGGGAGCCGGCGCTCGCCCTCGCCCGGCAACGTCGGGCGGCCTCCAGCTGTCCCTCGACTTCGACGCGGTCGGACCGGCGCCCGCCGCCCGTCCGACGCCACCCCTGCCTCCCGGCGACCTGCCGGCCGCGCTCGCCGCGCTGGTCGCCGATCCGGGTCTCGCGGAGCGCGCCGACGCGCCCGCCGCCGCGGGGCTGGGGGCCTGGCTCGCGACGCTCTCGTGCGTCGGCGTGGCGCTCATCCTCGACGACCCCCGTCCCCGGGCCGGGTCGCCCCTGGCCGTCGCCCTCGCCGGCGATGACGGGCGCATCGTCGGGTTCGAGGGGCCGGAGGCGGCGACCGCCGCTCGCCGCGCCGTCGAGGCGGCCGGAACCCCGCTCGTCGGGCACGAGACGAAGCCGTGGCTCGTCGCCCGGTTCGCGGACGAGCTCGCCGCGGCCCCGACCCCGATCGCCTTCGACACGCAGATCGCGGCTTACCTCCTCAACGCGTCGCTGCGGAGCCAGGGCATCGCCGAGGTCGTCCACGAGCGGCTCGACCTGGACCTGCCGCCGGCTGCTGCCGGGCTCGGCCCGGGGGAGCGCGCCGCCCTGGAGGCCCTCGGTGCCCTCGCTGTCCGCGGACCGCTGGTGGCGGCGCTCGACGAGCAGGGGCTCGGGCGGCTCTTCGCCGAGCTGGAGCTGCCCCTCATCCCGATCCTCGCCCGCATGGAGGCCACGGGCGTCGACCTGGACCTCGAGGCCCTTGCGGCGCTCGACCACGAGTTCGGGGAGGAGCTGGCGCGGCTGGAGGCAGGCATCTTCGCCGACGTCGGCCACGAGTTCAATCTCGGCAGCCCGAAGCAGCTTGAGCAGGTGCTGTTCTACGAGCTCAACCTGCCGAAGGGAAAGCGGACGAAGACGGGCTACTCGACCGACGCGACGGTTCTCGAGGAGCTGCGGGCGGCCCACCCGATGGTCGGCAAGCTGCTGGACTGGCGTCTCTACGCGAAGCTCCGGAGCACGTACGTCCAGGCCCTGCCGACCCTCCTTGCGGACGACGGCCGCCTGCACACCACGTTCCACCAGGCGGTGGCCGCGACCGGCCGCCTCTCATCGTCCGATCCGAACCTCCAGAACATCCCCATCCGCACGGAGCTGGGGCGCCGGATCCGTCGCGCGTTCGTCGCCGGGGTGCCCGACGTCGTGCTCGTCTCCGCCGACTACAGCCAGATCGAGCTGCGGATCCTCGCCCACGTGTCGGGCGACGAGCACCTGAAGGCAGCCTTCGCGGCGGGCAAGGACATCCACCGCGACAGTGCCGCGCTGGTCCTGCGCAAGGACCCGGCCGACATCACGCCCGACGAGCGGTCGATGGCCAAGATGGTCAACTTCGGGATCGCCTACGGCATGAGCGACTTCGGGCTCGCCAGCCGGGCAGGCATCCCGCGCGATGAAGCCCGGGCCTTCATCGATCGCTACTTCGCGACCTACTCCGGGATCAGCTACTACATGCTCCACATCAAGGAGACCGCCCGGGCCCAGGGCTACGTCACGACCCTCCTCGGGCGGCGCCGCGAGATCCCCGAGCTGCGCTCCTCGAACCGGAGCCTGGTGGCCGCCGGGGAGCGGATGGCCATCAACATGCCCATCCAGGGCACCGCCGCGGACATCATGAAGATCGCGATGATCCGGGTGGCTGCCGCCCTTCGGACCGAGGGATTCCGGGCCCGGCTCCTTCTGCAGGTGCACGACGAGCTCCTCCTCGAGGTGCCCAGGGACGAGGTGGATCGCCTCGTCCCGCTGGTCCGCGCGACGATGGAAGGCGCCCTGGCGCTGGACGTCCCGCTCACGGTCGACGTGAAGACAGGCGACGACTGGGAGGCGATGACGCCGTTCGCGCGCCTCGCGGGGCTGCCCGCCGCGGACCCGTCGCGGCCCGCGTGACCGTCCGCGCGCCGGTCCCCCGAGCCCGGGAGGCGCCCCGTGCCTGAGCTGCCCGAGGTCGAGACCGTCGCGCGGGACCTGGCGCGCCACCTGGTCGGCGTCACGATCACGGGTGCCCGCGGCGATTGGCCCCGGGCGATCGCCTCCCACGCGACCCTGGCGGGGTTCGACGCCGCGGTTTCCGGCCGGCGCGTGGAGTCGGTGGGGCGGCGAGCCAAGCTGGTGCTCGTGCGGCTCTCGGGCGACGCCGCCCTGACGATCCACCTCAAGATGACGGGCCAGCTGTTCGTGGTGCCCGCCGACGCGCCGGCCGACCGCCACGTGCACGTCGTCGTGGGCATGTCGGACGGCCGCGAGCTCCGCTTCCGCGACGTGCGCAAGTTCGGGCGGATCGGCTGCTGGCCGGTCGACCCGGCCACGGGCGAGGTCCTGGAGGGCGAGGCCGGAGCGGGGCTCTTCGCCACGACCGGACCGGAGCCGCTCGACGACGCGTTCACGGTGCGGGCCTTCCGGGCCCGGATCCGGGGCCGGCGTGGGCGCCTGAAGCCGCTCCTCCTCGACCAGGGGTTCGTCGCGGGCGTGGGCAACATCTACGCCGACGAGGCGCTCTGGCGGGCGCGGCTCCATCCGCTGCGGACCGCGGCGACCCTGCGCCCGGCCGACGAGGCGCGCCTGTACCGGGAGCTCCGGGGAGTCCTGGCCGAGGCGGTGGAACGGCGCGGCTCCTCCATCGACGACTACATCGCCCCGGATGGCGACGGGAGCATGCAGGAGCGCCTCGACGCGTACCAGCGCACGGGAGAGCCGTGCCCGCGCTGTGGCCGGCCCATCCGGCGCATCGTAGTGAGTCAGCGGGCGACGCACTTCTGCTCGTGGTGCCAGCGCCTTCCGGCTGTCGATCGCCCGGGCGCGGCGGGGATCCTCGCCGCCGGCCGCGCCCCGCGGGCGCGGGGGCGGCGCTGGGTGGAGCTGCCCGGCGAGGCGACGCTCGGATTGACTCCCGCCGAGGCCGCGGCGTCGGCCGCGCGAGCCCGAACCGAGCGCACACGGAGGGCTGCCGCGACGCGACGCGCCCGGGCGCGGAGCGCTGGGGGAGGCGGCTGACGATGTCGCTGGTCCGCCTCTCGAACGTGACCCGCGAGGTCGGCTCGTTCGTGATCCTCGACGCCGTCAACGCCGCCGTCGCCGTGGGCGAGCGCGTCGGCCTCGTCGGGCCGAACGGCGCCGGCAAGACGACCCTGCTGCGGATCGTGGCCGGCGTCGACGAGCCCGACCGGGGCGAGGTCCAGCGCAGGCGCGCCCTCAGCGTCGGGCTCCTGGCGCAGGAGGCCCACTTCGACGAAGCGTTCGCGTCGGCGCCGGACCTGCGCACCGCCGTCCGCCGGGGCGCCGCGGCCGTCGAAGCGATGGAGGCCAGGCTGCGGGGCCTGGAGGAGTCGGGCGCCGCGGGGACGCCGGCCTACGCCGACCTCGCGGCCCGGTTCGCGGCCGTCGACGGCTGGACCCTCGACCAGCGCGTGGACGAGGCGCTCTCGGGGCTCGGGTTCGGCGCCGACGAGATCGCGCGCTCCCCGGAGGAGCTCTCCGGAGGGCAGCAGACGCGGGCGGCGCTGGCACGCCTGCTGGTCGCCGACCCCGACCTTCTCCTTCTCGACGAGCCGACCAACCACCTCGACCTGTCCGCCATCGAGTGGCTGGAGCAGGCCGTCCGCACGCGCCGCGGGGCTCTCCTGGTCGCCTCGCACGACCGCGCCTTCCTTGACGCGACCGTGACCCGGATCTGGGAGCTGCGGGACCGCAGCCTGGCTGCCTTCCGAGGCGACTACTCCGGCTACGCCCGCCAGCGCGAGGAGCGCGACGCGCGCCTGCGCCGGGATGCCGACGTGCGGGAGACCGAGATCGCCAGGGAGCAGGCGCTCGTGCAGACGTACCGGAGCCAGCGCAAGCACGGGAAGATGCACGAGCACGAGGCCCGCCTGGCCCGCCTCGACCGGATCGAGACGCCGCGCTCGGGGCCGTCCCTCCGCCTGGACCGCGCCCTCGGCGGCCCGCCGCCGCGCTCCGGTGAAGTGGTCCTTCGCATGGACGACCTCGTCGTCGGCCATCCCGGCGGGCCCGACGTGGCGAGGACGGTGCGCCTGGAAGCCACGCGTGGCGAGCGCATCGGCATCGTCGGACCCAACGGCGCCGGCAAGACCACCCTCCTCCGGGTCATCGCAGGCGAGCTGTCACCGCGCGACGGCCGCCTCGCCTTCGGCGCCAACGTCCAGCTCGGCTATCTGGCCCAGGTGCGCTCCAACCCGCTGGCCGGCGAGACGGTCATCGACGCCCTCCTGGCCGAGATCCCGATGACGCCGGGCGAGGCCCGCGGCTACCTCGCCCGGTTCCTCTTCCGCGGCGACGACGCCTTCAAGGAGGTCCGGAGCCTGTCCGGCGGCGAACGCTCGCGCCTGGAATTGGCGATCCTCGGGATCATGCCCTCGAACCTGCTCCTCCTCGACGAGCCGACCAACCACCTCGACATCCCGGCCCGCGAGGCGCTCGAGGCGTTCATGCGTGAGACGGCCGCCACCCTGCTCGTGGTGAGCCACGACAGGCGGCTCCTGGAGACCACCTGCGACCGCCTCTGGGTGGTCGACGACGGCCGCGTCGTGCCCTTCGAGGGTGGCTACCGCGCCTGGCGGGCGGCCATCGCCGACGGGTGGCGGGTCGCGGACGCCTGGGCCCGCCAGGAAGCGCGGTTCCACGGCCGGCCGGCGTCGATCCCTGCCGGGGACCGCCCCGGCCCGCGCCCCGCGGGCGGGCGGGATCGGCCAGGTTCGCCCGCCCGGGGCGCCGCGCCCCCCGCCCGGCGCCGCGCCAGCCGAAGCTCTCGAAGGACGCCTACCGGCGCCAGAAGACGGTCATCGAGGACGACCTCACCCGGCTCGGCCTGCGCAAGAGCCACCTCGAGCTGGCCCTCCTGGACCCGTCGATCGCGGCGAACTTCGTGGAGCTTCGCCGGGTCACCAGCGAGCTGGCGGACGTCGACCAGGCGCTCAACGGGGCCGAGGAAGCCTGGCTCCTTCTCGAGGAGCGGGCGCCGTGACGGCCGGAGAGGGCGGGACCTCGCGGGCGGTGCGCATCGGGCTGACCGGGCCGATCGGATGCGGCAAGTCAACGGTCGCCACCTGGCTGGCGGCCCGCGGCGCCGTGGTGGTGGACGCCGACGAGGTCGCGCACGCGGTGACCGCGCCCGGCGGGCCCGTCCACGACGCCGTCCTGGCCCGGTTCGGCGACGCGGTCCGGACCTCAGGGGGGAGCCTGGACCGGGCGGCGCTGGCGCGGATCGTGTTCGCGGATCCCGCCTCGCTCCGGGACCTGGAGGCAATCGTGCACCCGGCCGTGCGCCAGCGGATCCTGGACGCCATTGCCGCCGCGGATCGATCCGGCGCCCCGGCCGTCGTCGTCGAGGCGATCAAGCTGGTCGAGGGCGGCCTGGCCGCGGACTGCGACGAGGTCTGGCTCGTGGACTGCCCGCCCGGCGTCCAGCGGGCGCGGCTGCTCGGCCGGGGAACACCCCTCGACGATGCCGACCGGAGGATCGCGGCACAGGCCGATCTCCGGGCGCGGGCGCGATCCGTGCCGGGCATCGTCGTCCTCGACGCGTCCGGCGATCCACGTGCGACGGAGGCGCTGGTCGCGGAGGCCTACGCCCGTGTGCTCGAGCGAGGATCCCGGAGGACCAGCGGGTCGTCCTAGTCGCTGCCGCGATGGCGCGTGACGTCGAACCGTGGCGGGTATCGCTCCAGGCCAACCCACCTGGCCGCGCGCCGGGCGCCCTCCAGCCTCGAAACCCGCCGATCCGGCCGGGCCGGGGCCTCTATGGGGCCGGGCTGCCGGGGACCGCCGGCGACGCCTCCGGGCTGGCGCTGGGGAACGGCGACGGGGCGGCGGCCTTGCCCGGTCCGTACCACTCCGGGAGCGGCAGGCCGTACCGGGCCACGATCTTCGTGGTCGTGGTGCCGAGCGTCGCGGCGTTGACCGGGCGGGTGTCCTGGTCCGGCCGAAGGGCGAAGCTGAACGCGGCGGCGCCACTGGCCTGGAGATGCGAGATCTCCTCCGCCACCGGGACCGAGGCCTTGAGGACGTAGGCGGTGGCGGTCTTGGCCAGGATCAGCATGTCCTGGTAGACGATCTTGGTGGACTTGTCCGTGAAGTACCTGCCCGCCGCTGACACGTCCGCGGGCACGCTGATCGTCGAGGTGACGAACACGTCGACCGTGGCTCCCGGCTGGAGCAGGCCGCCGACGGCCCGGTCGTCCGGCACCGTGATCGACACGGCGCGCCAGGCGGGCGAGTCGGGGGCCACCGTCTCCGATGGGCCGAGGATCGAGAACTGCGACCCGACGGTCTGGCCGGCGAGCATGTTCGCGAAGACCGGCTGGCCCTTCAGGATCGTCGTCGCCGCGACCAGTCCGACGATCTTCGACGGCTCGGCGTACACGCCCTGAGCGGTCGTGGCGTCCAGCGGCACCTGGCGGGTCTCGAGATCCTCGGGCGCGATCACCTTGCGGCCCGGGATCTCCTTCGCTGCGACCACGATCGGAGTCGTCTGGAGGCCCGACTGGCCGGCCTGCTGCTGCGCCTGGTTGATGGCAAAGAACGCCCCGCCGCCCGCGAGCAGGGCCAGCACGAGCCCGATGGCGACGATGTACTTGCCTCGCCGCGACGGGTCGCGATACTCGTATTCCATCCTGGGCGGAGCCTCCGGGGTGCGATCCTGGCGTGCAGGGCCGACGCGACGGCCGTTGTCGCGACTCGAGGGCATCGTCGCGAGCCGGTGCGTGCGACTCCATCGGCCCGAAGTACCGGCGGGATCATCCGATCGGACCTGCGGCGGCGGCGCGACCCACTCGCCGGCCCGAGCCGTCTCTCAGGGCAGGACGAGGTGAACCGGGTTCCCGCGGATCGACACCTGCCAGGTCGTGGTGTCCGTGGTCACGTTGTCGAAGGTATAGCGGATCTTCCACCAGCCGCCCAGCGTCCCGGCCGGCTCACCCGGCGGGAGCGGGGCGTTGTACGTCTTCGGTAGCGGGACGGTCAGGGTGACCCACGAGTTGTTGTACTGGCTGACTCCACCGATGGTCGTCTTGAGGCTGGAGACGTTCGTCCCGCTCTTCGAGCCGGTCGCGTTGGCGTCGGCCGTGTAGCTGAACTTGGAGGCGACGTAGCCGGTGGAGGTCGGCTGGAGGACCTCGATGCTGGAGTTGCCCGACGCGTCGCCCGGGTCGAAGAGCTGGATGACGATCGTCTTGCCCGCGTGCACGGATTCGATGCGCCCGAGGTAGAAGAGCGTCGTGCCGTTGGCGACGTTGGCGTAGATGACCATCTTGCCGAGCCCGTAGACGTAGGGCTTATGGGTGGGATCCGTGGCCACCGCCCGCAGGGCCCACATGTTCTCGGCGCTGACGGCCTTCTGGTCGTTGGTGTTGAGCAGGTTGGTCGTGGTGACCTGCAGGCGATAGGTGCCCGGTGAGGTCACCGTGGTGAGGGTCCACCAGTGGTTGTGATAGGGGTCGTTCGTGCAGTCGGGCAGCGACCAGAAGGCGTGGCCGGGATAGGCGGCCGATCCTTCCCGCAGAGCCGCGCTCTTGTCCACCTGGCGCTTGCTCTCGAAGAGCGAGCCGCTCGAGGCGACCTGGACGTCGTCGGTGTAGTCGAGGGGCGTCTGGGCAGGGTCCGACCAGAGGACGTAGTAGGTGGACATGCCGGGCCAGCCCGCCAGGTCCCACGCGATCCAGTGGTCGCCGGTTCCCTTCTGGTCGTCGACGGCGCAGAAGGTGGGGTCGTAGAGGTCGATGTTCGTGGCGCCGGCGCCGACGGGCACGTCGATTGCGTACTGGTAGCCTCGCGGGTCGTACTGGTTGTTCAGCGTCGGACTCGGGTTGTAGTAGGTGCCGTAGGCATCACCCGCGGAGCGGTTGGTTCCCTGCGCCTCCGCGGCCGCCCAGAAGAACCCCGTGTTGTCGCCGTAGGTGCTCAGCGGACTGCCCATCGGTACCGGCAGGGTGTACTCGGCCGTGGCCGTCCGGGAGATCCTGACGCTTGTGATCCCCAGGATCCGCAGGAAGTACGTGCCGTAGGTGCGCGCCACGGTGACATCGAGGCGGCGGTTCGACTCGACGTTGATCGCGGGGGTGACGGTGGCGCCCAGGGCCGCGGAGAATCCGTTCCGCTGGGCCTCCGCGCTGGCCTTGGTCGAGGCCGTCGAGAAGTCGCCCGGCATGTAGGGGACGCCGGCCATCGCCGCGGCCTCGGCTGCCTGCTGGACGTGGAGCGAGTTGTTCCAGATGTTCCCGATGTCGATGACCAGGGCGAGGATCGCGAAGAGGGCGCCGAGGGCGAAGACGAAGAGCACCAGCACCTGGCCCGCGGCCCGGGCGGGATGCCGGCGCCCGACCGTCGGGGCGGCGCTGCGGGCCGGCGCGAGCCGCGCGGCGGCGCGGGTGGCGGCGGCGACCGCCTCGAGCGGGGGATCCTCGTTCACGGCCCCGGCTCGAGCTTCATGACCGTCGCATCGGTCATCCGGATCGTCGTGTAGGGCGGGCTCCCGTTGATGAAGAGACCCAGCAGGCTGCCCAGCGGCGTGGCGGGCCGGAAGTCGTAGACGACGCGGACGCCGATCGAGTCGCCGTTGAGGCCGGGAACGCGGCTTGTCGCGGGCCAGCCGGCCGTGCCGATGAGGATCCCCGCGCGGTCGTACTTGTCGACCTTGCCGGAGATGGGGAGGCCCGACGTGTCGGCCTGGAAGATCTCGATGGAGGTGATGTTCTCGATCAGGATCGGGTCGGTGAGGCCGCGCTGGACGGCCGCCAGGATCGCCGGATCGACGCCGTTCGGCAGCGAGCCGCCGTTGCCCAGGCTGGCCCCGACGCGCGCTCCCTCCCGCACGGCGTAGGCCATGGCGTTCCGGTGGTCGAAGGCGATCCCGAACTCGAGCATGCCCATCAGGATGATCAGGAAGAGCGGCAGGATCAGTGCGAACTCCACCATCGCCTGGCCCCGGCGAGCGCCCCGGCGGCTCAGGCGGGTCACTGCTTGGGCTCCATGCGCAGCGTGGCCCCGTCCGACATGTCCCAGGTGCGACCCAGCCCGACGGGGGTCATGCCGACGTAGGCGTAGCCGACCCGGACCCCGATCACGTCCAGCCCCTCGACCAGCGCGTCGCGGCGCCCGGCCTGCGGGTACCCCTCTTCGCCCACGAGGGTGTACGGCTGCGTGCCGGTGCCGGGACAGTCGAGCGTCCCTTCGCGGACGTAGCGGTTGACCATCCCGGGCACGACGTCGCCGGCGGCGTCCGACTGGAAGATCTCCACGAACTCCACCCGCTGGTGGTCGATCGGCGGCGTGAGCGCCTGCTCGACGGCGTTGAGGATCGAGCAGTCGGCGCCGTCGACGCCTCCCGCCTGGGCGGCGGCGCTGACGCCCTGGCGGGCGGCGAACTGCACCGTGAGCAGGTTGTTGTAGAGGAACCCGAACTCGATGACGCCCATGAGCAGCCCGATGAAGACCGGGATCACGAGGGCGAACTCGACCAGGCCCTGGCCGCTCTCCGTGGAACGCTCCACCCGCATCACGTCTCGGCTTCCATCGCGCAGCGCTCGCATCAACTCTCCACACCGCCTCGGCGCGCGAGGGGACCCGCCGGAGGGCGGCCCGAAGCGAGTATCGACCCGCACCGGGGCCCATCCCACGGGCGATTGGTCCCACGACCGGCCCGCATTGGTACCGCGTTGTGCGTCGCCGCACCGGACCCCGCCGCCGCGGCTCTCACGTAGAACATCGGTTCGATATGCGACCTCGGCATGCTATGCTGCGACGACCCAACCCCGCAGCTGGTGCGAGGCTTCCGGTGCCCGACTTCAAGCTCGTCGCCCCCTTCGAGCCGACCGGCGACCAGCCGGTCGCCATCGAGCGCCTCGCGGATGGCCTCGCCCGGGGGCTCCGCCACCAGGTCCTGCTGGGTGCGACCGGGACCGGCAAGACCTTCACCCTCGCCCGCGTCATCGAGAAGGCGAACCGGCCGACGCTGGTCCTGGCCCACAACAAGACCCTGGCGGCCCAGCTGTACGCCGAGTTCCGGGACTTCTTCCCGGAGAACGCGGTGGAGTACTTCGTCAGCTACTTCGACTACTACCAGCCTGAGGCGTACCTGCCCCGGTCGGACACCTACATCGAGAAGGACTCCAGCCGCAACGACGAGATCGACAAGCTCCGCCACGCGGCCACCAAGGCGCTCTTCGAGCGCCGCGACGTGATCATCGTCGCCTCGGTCAGCTGCATCTACGGCCTGGGGGCGCCGGTCGACTATGGCGCGACGGTCCTGCGCCTCAAGCGCGGCGGCGCCTACCGCCGCGACACCGTGCTGCGCCATCTCGTCGACCTCCAGTACCAGCGCAACGACCAGGCCCTCCAGCGCTCCCGCTTCCGCGTCCGCGGCGACACGCTGGAGCTGGTCCCCTCGTCGGAAGACCTGCTCATCCGGGTCGAGTTCTTCGGCGACGAGGTCGAGCGCATCACGGAGCTCGATCCGCTGACCGGCGAGCTGCTCGCCGAGCGCGCCGAGGTCAACGTCTTCCCGGCGAGCCACTTCGTGACACCGGCCGACAAGCTTCGCGCCGCGATCGGCACGATCGCAGCGGAGGCCCACGAGCGCGTCGCCTGGCTGGAGGAGCAGGGGAGGGCGCTGGAGGCGGCCCGCCTCCGCCAGCGGACCACGTTCGACCTGGAGATGATCCGCGAGCTGGGCTTCTGCTCGGGGATCGAGAACTACTCGCGGCACCTGTCCGGGCGCGAGCCGGGATCGCGGCCGTGGACGCTGCTCGACTACTTCCCCCCCGACTGGCTCCTGGTCGTGGACGAGTCTCACATGACGATCCCCCAGGTCGTCGGCATGTACAAGAACGACCGCACCCGGAAGGAGATCCTCGTCGACTTCGGCTTCCGCCTGCCGTCGGCGCTCGACAACCGGCCGCTCACCTTCGAGGAGTTCGAGGCCACCGTCCACCAAGCGGTCTACATGAGCGCGACGCCGGGCCCCTACGAGCTGGAGCGCAGCCAGAGGATCGCCGAGCAGCTGATTCGGCCGACCGGGATCGTGGACCCCCGGATCACGGTGCGCCCGACCGAGGGCCAGATCGACGACCTCCTGGAGCGCATCCGCGAACGCGTCGAGCGCGGGGAGCGGGTCCTCGTCACGACCCTGACGAAGCGGATGGCCGAGGACCTGACGGACTACCTGCGCGAGCTCGGCGTGAAGGTGCAGTACCTCCACAGCGAGGTGGACACGCTGGAGCGGGTCCGGATCCTGCGCGACCTGCGCCTGGGCGTCTTCGACGTCCTCGTCGGCATCAACCTCCTGCGCGAGGGGATCGACCTCCCCGAGGTCACCCTCGTCGCGATCCTCGACGCCGACAAGGAGGGCTTCCTTCGCAGCGCCTGGTCGCTGATCCAGATGGTCGGGCGGGCCGCGCGGAACATCGGCGGCGAGGTCGTGATGTACGCCGACGTCAGGACGGAGTCCATGCGGGCGGCGATCGAGGAGACCGATCGGCGGCGCGGGATCCAGGAGCGCTACAACACGGACAAGGGGATCACGCCGCTCACGATCGTCAAGGAGATCCGGGACATCAACGACCGGCTCCGCGTCGCGGCCGAGGTGGGCGCTCCCCACCAGGGTGGCGGGCGTGGCCGCGACCTCGAGGGTGCCACCAGGGCCCAGATCGAGCAGCTCGTGGCGCGCCTGGAGACCGAGATGCGGGCGGCGGCGCGCGAGCTCGAGTTCGAGCGGGCCGCGGCGCTGCGGGACGAGATCCAGCAGATCCGCCTGCGGGTGCTGGAGGAGGACGCCTCGGTCATCGTGGGCCGGGCCGCCGAGGCCGCCGGACTGGGGAGCGGGTCGCCGCGCCCGGGCCGCTCCAGCGCCCCGGGTCGCCAGGGCGCGCGGCGGGGCGCGCCGGCGCCTGCGCCGGCGCTCGAGGTCACCTCGGTCGAGGTCGTCGCGGCCGGCGAGGAGCCGGCGGTCGGCGAGGGGACGGCCGCGGACTGGCTGCCGGGCCTGCGCGACGAGCACGACGACGAGGACGGCGCCGGCTGGCAGGCCCGGTGGCTGGATCGGCCCACCTGGGACCGCACCGTCACCCCGAACGTGCGGCGGCGCACGGGGTCGCGGCGCCCGCGGCGCTGAGGGCCAGCCGTCCACCTCGCATCCCGCGGAGGTTGGACGCGGCGGCGACCGGCGATCCGTCTGTCGCCAGTCGCCGCGCGCTGATTCGCCGGGGTCAGGGCGTGATCGTCATCGAGTCGACGATCGCCTGGAGCCCCGCCCGGTCAGCTGCCGCGTTGGCCGGGTAGAAGGTCCTGTGGATCACGAGCGTGCTGCCGTTGACGTCGAGGATGTCGAGCAGGTCGTGCTGGCCGGGCCCCTGCTCGTATCGGTCGCCGCCGCTTGCGTCGGTCCAGAGCTTGTAGGTCGCCTGGTCGCAGGTGGCGAACGAGACGTTGAGCGGCACCATGAGGTCGATCTCCTTGCCACTGAAGCCGCCGATCGTGACGTCGACGGGCGTCGCGGTTCCCGCCCGCTTCTGGGCAACCAGCGCGGCCACCAGGGCGTCGACCGTCGGGCCGACCGAGGCGCCGGTCCTCAGCCAGTGGCACGGGTCCTTGTAGACCGTGGCGATCTGCTTCCACGGGACCAGGGACGACCCGTTCGGCGGCATCGCACCGTTCTTGATGAGCGCCCACCCCTGGTATGCGTCCCAGCCGGCCGGGACCGTGAACGTCATGAAGTCGGAGCGATAGGTCCCCGGGGCCACGGCCCCGGACGGCGGCAGGGTCGGAACCGGCGTGGGGCTGGGCGTCGGGGTCGGTGACGCGGTGGGCAGTGGCGTCATTGGCGGTCCCGCGACCCCTCCGACGCCACCCGTCCCTGGTACGAGCTTGATCCCGATGAGGGCGACGATGACCACGGCAGCGGCCGCGATCGCGATCCGGATAGAAGCGTTCACGTGTGGCGACCTCCGCGCCGGCCACCAGGCGCGGCGCTGTCGGGTCGCGGGGACTTGGTCGAGCACGGCGTCCAGGACGCGGTCCGGGAGCGCGGTGGCGCCCTCCTCCAGCCACGACCGAACGATGCGCGTGAGCTCGCGATCGGCGCTCATCGGGCAACCTCCTGCAGAACCGGCCGCGCGTCGGCCTCGAGGGCCGCGCGCAGTCCACGCATCGCATGAAATAGACGGGATCGGACCGTCCCGGCCGGGACGCCGAGAATCTCGGCGACCTGGTCGAGCGGCAGGTCGAGATAGTGGTGGAGGACCACCACGGTGCGATGGTCGAAGGACAGGCGCCGGAACCCTCGCTCGAGCTGGTCGCGATCGACGACCATGCTGAGCCCCTCCGCCACCTGCGGTTCGTCGACCGGCAGGAGACGGAGGTTGGGTGCCCGGGCCCGGATCCGGCGACGCTCGGCGTAGCAGGCGCGCACGAGGAGCCGGTACGACCAGGCGTCGAAGCGAGCCGGGTCGCGAAGCTGGGGAAGGTCTCGCCAGATGGTCAGCAGCGCCTGCTGCGTCGCATCCTCGGCGAGCTCGATGTCGCGCAGGATCCGGTGCGCCACCGCGTGGAGCCGGCCACCGACGACGACGGCGAGGCTCGCGAAGGCCTCTTCGTCACCGCGCTGGGCCTGCACCACGAGATCGGCATCCATTCGCTTCCCCCCCACGAAGGCCGATGGACTCGGCGTCTTCGATAGGTTTGGGCGCCGGATGCGAGGATGCGACTCAACTTCCAGGAAAGCAACCGCTGGCCGCAGGCCGTCGCGCCCCTCGCGCCTCGGCTGAATAGAACGCCTGTACGACATGCGCATCCTGCCGTACACTGGTCGCGTGCCCGACCAGCTGATCGTGCGCGGCGCGCGCGAGCACAACCTCAAGGACGTGACGGTCGCCATCCCGCGCGACCGGCTCGTCGTGATCACCGGCCTCTCCGGCTCGGGGAAGAGCAGCCTCGCCTTCGACACGATCTACGCCGAGGGCCAGCGCCGTTACGTCGAGAGCCTCTCGGCGTACGCCCGGCAGTTCCTGGGCCAGATGGAGAAGCCCGACGTCGACCAGATCGACGGCCTCTCGCCGGCCATCTCGATCGACCAGAAGGGCGCCAGCCGCAACCCGCGGTCCACGGTTGGCACCGTGACCGAGATCTACGATCACCTGCGCCTGCTCTTCGCCCGCATCGGCCACCCGCACTGCCCCACGTGTGGCCGCGAGATCGAGCGCCAGACCGTCCAGCAGATGGTCGACCAGGTCTACCGCCTGCCGCACGGCACCCGCCTCCTGGTCCTGGGACCGCTGGTCAAGGATCGCAAGACCGAGGGCGACCGCATCTTCGAGGCCGCCCGCAAGCAGGGCTTCGTCCGGGTCCGCGTCGACGGCGAGCAGATGGACCTCTCGGAGACGCGCAGCCTCGACAAGTACAAGCGCCACACGATCGAGGTCGTCGTCGACCGCTTCGTCGTCCGCGCCCCCGAGGGCGACGGCGAGGCGCCGCCCGACGCCGCCCGCCTGGCCGACTCCATCGAGACGGCCCTGCGCCTGGGCGAAGGCGTGGTGGTGGTCGCGCCGGCCCCGCGCGACGGCGAGGAGCCCGACTTCGAGGAGCGCCGCTTCAGCGAGCGCTACAGCTGCCCCTACGACGGGACGACGATCGACGAGCTGGAGCCGCGCAGCTTCTCGTTCAACTCCCCCCACGGCGCGTGCCCGACCTGCACGGGGATCGGGACGCAGCTGGTCATCGACCCCGACCTCGTGGTCCCGGACCGGGGCAAGAGCGTGATCGACGGGGCGCTGGTCCCGTGGGCGCGGATGCCCACCGAGGCGTCCTGGAGGATGAAGATCCTGGAGGCGATCTTCGCCGACCACGGCTGGGACGTCCGGGCCCCGATTCGCGACCTCCCGCCCGAAGCCGTCGAGCACCTCCTCCACTCGGCCAAGGAGGAGAAGGTCCTCGTCCGCTATCGCCACGAGCGCGGCGAGAACACCTACTGGGCCACGTTCGAGGGCCTGGTCACGAACCTGGAGCGCCGCTTCCGGGAGACCGAGTCGGAGTACATCAAGACGGAGATCGAGAAGTACATGGTGGGCCGGCCCTGCCCCGCCTGCGGCGGCCGACGCCTGCGCCCCGAGGTGCTGGCGGTCACGATCGACGGCCGCAACATCCACGACGTCTCGACGATGAGCGTCACCGATGCCCTGGCCTGGGTGGACGCCCTGCCCGCCTCGCTGACGGACCGCGAGCGGACGATCGCCCGGATGGTCCTCAAGGAGATCGTAGCGCGCCTCGGCTTCCTGGCGGACGTCGGCCTCGACTACCTGACGATCGACCGGACGAGCGCCACGCTCTCGGGGGGCGAGGCCCAGCGGATCCGTCTCGCGACCCAGATCGGCAGCTCCCTCGTCGGCGTCCTGTACATCCTCGACGAACCCTCGATCGGGCTCCACCAGCGCGACAACGCGAAGCTCATCGCGACCCTGACCCGGCTTCGCGACCTGGGCAACACGCTGCTGGTGGTGGAGCACGACGAGGAGACGATCCGGACGGCCGACTGGGTGGTGGACATCGGGCCCGGGGCGGGCGAGCACGGCGGCGAGATCATCGCCTCGGGTCCGCTGGAGGCCGTGCTCGCGGAGCCGCGATCCATCACCGGCGCGTTCCTGCGCGGCGAGCGCGCCGTCCCGATCCCGGCGCGACGGCGCGAGGGCAACGGCAACGCGATCACCGTGCGCGGCGCCAGCGAGCACAACCTGCGCGGGATCGACGTGACGTTCCCGCTGGGGCGGTTCGTGGCGATCACGGGCGTCTCGGGGTCCGGTAAGAGCACGCTCGTCACGGAGATCCTGTACCGGGCCCTGGCCCGCGAGCTCAACGGCGCCCGCGAGTCGCCGGGAGCACATGAGGCCCTGGAAGGCGCCCACCACGTCGACAAGATCATCGAGATCGACCAGAGCCCGATCGGGCGAACGCCGCGCTCCAACCCCGCGACGTACACGGGACTCTTCGGCCCGATCCGCGAGCTCTTCGCGGGGGTCCCGGAGTCGCGCGTGCGGGGCTACGGACCCGGGCGCTTCAGCTTCAACGTCAAGGGCGGCCGCTGCGAGAACTGCAAGGGCGACGGGATCCTCAAGATCGAGATGCAGTTCCTGCCCGATGTCTACGTCCCCTGCGAAGTCTGCAAGGGCAAGCGCTACAACCGGGAGGCGCTGGAGATCCACTTCCGGGGCCATTCGATCGCCGACGTCCTGGACATGACGATCGAGGAGGCGCTCGACGTCTTTGCAGCCGTGCCGAAGGTGGCCACGAAGCTGCGCACGATGGTCGACGTCGGCCTCGGCTACGTCCACCTGGGCCAGCCCGCGACGACGCTGTCGGGCGGCGAGGCGCAGCGGGTCAAGCTCTCGACCGAGCTCTCGCGGCGGGCCACCGGCAAGACCCTCTACGTCCTCGACGAGCCGACGACGGGCCTCCACTTCGCCGACGTCGAGAAGCTCCTGCAGGTCCTTCATCGCCTCGTCGACGCGGGCAACACGGTCGTCGTCATCGAGCACAACCTGGACGTGATCAAGACCGCCGACTGGATCGTCGACCTGGGGCCCGAGGGCGGAACCCGGGGCGGCGCCATCGTCGCCGTGGGGACGCCCGAGGCGGTGGCCCTCGTCGAGGGCTCGGCCACGGGCGAGTACCTGGCACGTGTCCTCCGCGGCGAGCCGCTCGTCCCCCTGTCGGACGTCACGTTCGCCGACGAGCTCGGCCGCGAGCTGGCGCGGACGGCGGTCTCGACGGGCGAGGCGGTGCCCGCGATCCCGGTGGTCGCGGCGCGCAAGCGCGCCGCCGCGCTCCCCGGTCGGACGGACTGACCTGCCGCGAGCGGACGCTCGCCGGGCACGGCAGCCCCGTGCCTGGCGCCCGCGACCGGCTCTCAACGGCGCAGGCCGAACGTGACGCAGGCGACGGCGAGGGCCGCCGCCCGACGCACTATCCTTCGTCCGTTCGTCGCCGGCGTCGCTCGGGCCGACGGACCCTCTCGGGGTGGTGCCATGTTCCGGCGGATGCGCTGGCTCACGATCCTGGTCCCGGCGGTCGCCATCGGGACGATCGAGCTCGTGAGCGACAGCCTGCTCGACGTCGCCTTCCCGGTCCAGCTGGACACGGTGCTGATCGTGGTCGCCGTCCTGGCCCTGTCGGCCACCTTCTCCTGGCTCATGTTCGGCCGGATCGACGCCCTGACGGCGGAGCTGGCCGCCCAGAACGAGGCGCTCGAGGCACGGAACAGCACGGCCAGCGCCCTCCACCGCGTCAGCCTGGCCATGACCGCCCTGGCGGACCTGGACCGGATCCTCGAGGCCGTCGTCGTCAACGCGCGCGAGCTGCTCGAGGCGGACGTGGCGGTCCTCCTTCTGGCGGGGCCGGACGGGCGGCTCTTCCTGCGCGCCGGCAGCGGACCGGCGGACGCGCTTCGCCAGGCCGGCGGCCCGGGTGACGACGACGTGCTCCGCTTCATCGAGCCGTCTCATGCGATCGGGCGCCTCGCTGCCCCCCTGCAGCGACGGGGCCAGACGATCGGCCTGCTCGCCGTCGGCAGCGGCGCGCCCCGGACCTTCGGCGTCGACGAGATCGAGGCCCTGGCGTCGCTCGCGAGCCAGGCCGCCATCGCCATCGAGAATGCCCACCTCCAGTCGCGGCTCCGCGAGCTGGCCGTTGTCGCCGAGCGGGAGCGGATCGCCCGCGAGATGCACGACGGCCTGGCCCAGGTGCTGGGCTACGTCAGCACCAAGTCCCAGGCCGTCGACGAGTACCTGGCCACCGGGCGGATCGACGAAGCCCGGGTGCAGCTGGCCGAGCTGGCCGCCGCCGCTCGCTCCGTCTATGTCGACGTGCGCGAGGCGATCCTCGGGCTGCGCAGCCCGATCGACCCGGGCGCCGGCCTGGTCGGGGCGGTGGAGGAGTACGCCCGGCGCTTCGCCGACGCGTCGAAGCTCGCCGTGGTCGTCCGGGCGACCCCGGAAGCGCGGGCGGCCGTGCTGTCGCCCGAGGCCGAGGCGCAGGTCTTCCGCATCGTCCAGGAGTCGCTGACGAACGTCCGCAAGCACGCCGAGGCGCACCGGGCGACGCTGACGCTCGCGGTCGAGGGGCATGCGCTGGAGATCCGGGTGGCGGACGACGGTCGGGGCTTCGCTGCGACCGGGCCCGCGCCGGCGGACTCGCGGCCGGCCGACTGGCCGCAGTTCGGCCTCCAGGCCATGAGCGAGCGCGCCGCCTCGGTCGGCGGCTCGATCGAATGGACATCCGGTGTCCAGGCCGGGTCGACCGTGCGCCTTGTGGTGCCGGTCCAGGAGGTCGCGCTGGCGGGTCAGGCGGGGGCGACCGCGTGAGGATCGTGCTCGCGGACGACCACCCGCTCTTCCGCGACGGGGTCGCCTCGCTGCTTGCCGCGTGGGGCCACGAGGTCGTGGGGATGGCCGGCGACGGCGAGGAAGCCGTGCGCCTCGTCGAGCAGCTCTGTCCCGACCTGGTCCTGATGGACGTGGGGATGCCCCGCGTCTCCGGCCTGGAGGCGACGCGGCGGCTCGCGGCCGGCGGATCGGGGGCCGCGATCGTCATGCTCACCGTCAGCGAGGGCGAGGACGACCTGTTCGAGGCGATCAAGAGCGGTGCGCGGGGCTATCTCCTCAAGAACCTGGAGGCGGCCCAGCTCCGGGCGATGATCGAGGCCGTGGCACGGGGCGAGGCCGCGATCTCGTCGGCGACGGCCGCGCGGATCATCGCCGAGCTGGGCCGTCCGGCACCCGCAAGCCCGCCCGACCGGCTGACCGACCGCGAGACGGCGGTGCTCCGGCTCGTCGTGGCCGGGCAGCGCAACAAGGAGATCGCGGCCCAGCTCGGGATCTCGGAGAACACGGTCAAGTTCCATCTCCGGAACATCCTGGAGAAGCTGCACGCCGAGAGTCGCACCGAGGTCGCGGCGCGCGCGGTGCGCGAGGGCCTGGTTCCGGAGGCCTGACCCTCCGGAGCGCCGGATGCCTCGCGGCGCGGGCGCCCGCTCCGGCGCTGCTCGCTCCGGCCGCTGCTCGCTCCGGCCGCCGGTCGCTCCGGCTGCCGGTCGCGCGAGGTCACCGGCCCGGCCAGTGCCATTCGGCCTGTCGCCGACCTACCCAGTCGGGCAGGGGAGCCACCGTCCCAACGAGGGTTTCGCGGTCGGCTCCAGGCGCCGATGCTGGCGGCGGACGCGCCCCGCATGGAGACGCTTGATGGGCTATCGCATCGACATCGACCACGACAACTGCCTCAACTGCGCCGTGTGCATGGACGTCTGCCCCGTGGAGGCGCTCGACATGAGCCGCCCGACCGGGCCGGGCGTCGAGACCGCGGGCAGGGGAATGCCCCTGCCCTGGATGATGGAGCACCCGGTCCAGGTCGGCGAGTGCATCGGGTGCGGGATCTGCATCCGTGAGTGCCCGACGGTGGTGATGACCCTCGCGACGAGCGAGGGGCCGACGCCCCTCGCGGCTCGCCAGGGCCCGATTCATCGGCCGCCGGCCGAGGAGGTCGGCTGGGTGCCGCTGTCGGCGATCACCAGAGAGGCGCTGAAGCCGGACCACCCGTCCCCGTGGGGCGACCTCTTCACGTGGCGGACCGCCGAGCGCCCGCAGCCCTGGCAGGTCTGGCGGACGATGGTCGAGGACGCGCCGCCGTCGCCGCTGGCACCCTGCCAGGTCGCCTGTCCTGCCGGGACCGATGCCGGTCGCTACGTTGGCCTGATCGCCGACGGCCGCTACGACGACGCCTATGCGGTGGCCGCCGAGGTGAACCCGTTCCCGTCCGTCTGCGGCTGGATCTGCACGGCGCCCTGCGAAGCGGCCTGCCGCCGCGGCGTCCTGGACGAGCCGATCTCCATCCGGACCCTGAAGCGCTTCGCCGCGGAGCGCGGCCACCTCCCGCCGGTCGCGGCTCCGGCGACGCGCCGCCCGGAGCGGGTGGCGATCGTGGGTGGCGGCCCGGCCGGCATGTCGGCCGCCTACTACCTGGCCCGCCTGGGTTACCCCGCCACGGTCTTCGAGGCGATGCCGGTGCCGGGCGGGATGATGGCGATCGGGATCCCGGAGTATCGGCTGCCGCGCGAGGTCCTCCAGGAGGAGATCGCGCGGATCGTCGGTCTCGGCGTCGAGCTGAGGCTGGACTCGGTCATGGGCCGCGACTTCACCCTGGGCGACCTGGAGCGCGAGGGCTTCCGGGCGGTCTTCCTCGCCACGGGCGCCTCCAAGAGCCGCCGGCTCGGGGTCCCGGGCGACGACCGGGCCGGGGTCATCCCGGCCACGCTCTTCCTCAAGCAGGTCAACCTCGGCGAGCACCCTCGGCTTGCCGGCCCCGTCGTGGTCGTGGGCGGCGGCAGCACGGCGATGGACGCCGCCCGTTCGGCCCTCCGCAGCGGCGCCTCGTCGGTCACGATCGCGTACCGGCGCGGCCGCGCGGACATGCCGGCCCAGGAAGAGGAGATCGAGGCCGCCGAGCGCGAGGGGATCACGGTCCGTCCCGGTCTCGCGGTTGCCGAGGTCGTGGGCCGCGACGGCGCGGTGGTGGCCCTCCGCTGCACCGAGCAGCGACCGACGGGTGCGGTCGAGAACGGCCGCGCGGTCTGGCAGCCGGTCCCCGACGCCGTCGTGGAGCTCCCGGCCGCCGCGATCCTCGTGGCGGTCGGCGAGGAGCCCGACCCGTCGATCCTTCCCGAGGGCGCCGGCATCGAGGTGAGCGGCTGGGCCGGCATCGTCGCCGACCCTCGGACGCTCGCCACCGGTCGTGCCGGCATCTTCGCCGGGGGTGACGTCGTCTCGGGCCCGAAGACGATCATCGACGCCGTCGCGTCCGGCCGGCGGGCCGCCGCCTCGGTCCACGAGTTCCTCGCCGGCGTGCGCGACGGCGAGGCGGAGATCATGCGAACGGTCCGCTACGCGACCCCGCCCGAGCCGTCGCTCTCGCTGGACATCGCGCCACGGCCGCGGGCGCACCCGCCCCTGCCCATGTTCACCGCCGGCTCGTTCCGCGCGTCGCAGCAGGGCTTCGACGAGGCCGCCGCTCGCGGCGAGGCGTCGCGGTGCTTCCGCTGCGACGCCGTCTACGGCTGCGGCACCGTCGCCGTGAAGTCCGGCCGTGGACCCACCGACCGCCCCGGGCTCGCGCCCGCTCCCACCCCGCTCGCGGCGATGCCGCCGGGCGGCGCCACGCAGTCGATCACCGGAGGTGATGCAGGATGACGACGGACCAGCTCCCCGCGCTCTTCGATGCCGGGGAGGCCTTCATCGAGAACACGATCGGTGCGGCCCTCGTCATCCTCTGGCTGGTTGCCCTCGGCCTCCACCTCGCCCGCCCCTACATGGCGCACACCACGGGCAAGTTCACCCTGCGCCTCGGCGCCGATCTCTGGTGGATCATCTACGTCGGCCTGCGGGAGGTGTTCCTGCTCCAGGTCTTCCTGGGCAGCTTCATCTTCTTCTACCCCGACGTCATCTCGAGCCAGCCCCTGCCGATCACCGGCAGCGTCGCGGCCGTCCTCGCCTTCGCCGCCCTGCTGATCAAGCTGATGACGAAGGGCGACGCGGACCTGCGCTGGTTCCGCGTCCAGATCCTGCTCATCGCCCTCGGCGCGACGCTCTACATCGGCGCCTACTTCTTCGGGGTGCAGGCGACCGAGCTCACGGGCCAGCACATCACCCAGCTGGTGCCGTCGCTCGTGACCTCGACGAACCCGGACGTTGCGCTGCCCCTGTGCTACCTGTCGGCGGCCCTGGCGGGCATCCTCGGCGTCGTGGCCGTCGCCTACAACTTCCGGCTCACGTCGATCAGCAAGCCCAAGCCCGTCACCCAGGAGTAACCGATGGCCCCGATCAGCGCCGATGAACTCGTAACCCAGCTGACGACGAACGCCGGCGGCTGGCTCGTCCTGTCACTGGCCGCGATCCTCCCGATCCTGTGGGCCTTCTCCCTCTCGCTGCACTTCGGGCGTCCGCTCATCATCCGCTTCCTGCGGACCCTCACCCTCCGCTTCGGAGGGGACGTCTGGTGGCTCTCGTACGTCCTGATCCGGGATGGGCTCCTGTTCATCACGCTCGGCCTGGGCATGATCTTCTTCATGCCCAACCTCTACCTGAAGGGCGACGGCCTGCCCATCACCGCCCCGCTGGCGATGGTCTTCCTCTTCTGGGCCCTGGCCGTCAAGCTCGTCCGCGATGCGGACGACGACCCGGCCGCCTTCCGGATCGTCAGCATCCTGCTGATCGTGGCATCCGTCCTGTACATCGTCCCCCAGGTCTACGGCATGGAGGCCGCCGATCAGACCTACCTCGGAGATCTCCCGGCGAAGCTCGTGAGCACCTCCAATCTCGACGTGGCGCGGCCGATCTTCTGGGGCAGCATGGCGCTGTTCATGATCACGGCAGGCGTCCTGTTCGTGCGCTTCCTGGTGCGGCTGGGCCGCTCGACCGAGTCCACGTCGTCGTCGATCTGATTCCGAAACCGGGGAGGAGTCCGACCGCGGGCGGCACGGCCGCCCGCGGTCGTCGATTCGTGGGCTCTCGTCGCGGGACGCGTCGGGTCGCGTGGCGCTCGCACGGTAGGATGCGGCCATGCCCGACATCGAGTTCGCGTTCCTCGCCGACGCCGCCCAGGCACGCCCCGGCGAGAAGTTCCACGTGCTGGGTGGCGGCGTCAGCCGCCTCGCCGCGCGGACCTTCCCCTTCCGGCACCCGCACCTCTCGCTCGTGATCGCCCTCACGGTCACGGCACCCGAGGCGATGCACGAGCACGAGGTCCGCTTCGTCCTCCTCGATCCCGACGGCCGGGAGCTCGCCGGGGCAGGCGGCGTCCTGCGGACGAGCCCTCCGCCCGACGCCCGCGACAGCGTGCTGACCTTCGCCGTGGACCTGTGGAACGTGGGGTTCGATGGGCCGGGCGACCACTCCTTCCGGATCCTGGTCGACGGCTCGGAGCGCAAGCGCCTGCTGCTGGTCGTGGACGAGCTGCCCCCCGAGCCTGGATCGACGTTCCCGGGCGCGGCGTCGCCCGGCTCCGCCGTCAACTGATCGCAGGTCGATGACGCAGCGCCCACCGGGCCGCCACGAGCTGCCCGAGATCGATGACGCCGGGCTCGCTGCCGGGCGCTGCGCCGACCGCTTGCTGACCGCGGCGCGCGAGGCCGGGAGCCTGCGCTGGGAGACGTTCCTGGCGCCCCTCCCGGAGCGGCTGCGCGACGCTCCCCCGGCTGAGCTGCGGGCGGTCGCGCGGCGCGGCCGGGCGGCCTTCGGCGCCAAGGACTCGATCGCCGACGTCCTGCCATGGGAGGATGCCATGGCCTTCCGCGATGCTCTCGACGTCCTCCTGAAGCTGCTCGCCCGCCGCGATGCCAGCCAGGGCTGAGGCTGCGGTCACCCTGGTCTCAGCGTCCGATGGATGGGGTCACCTGACTCCGCCGCGAGATCGGCCGGCTCCGCCGCGAGATCGCCCTCGTCGAAGGCCTCGCTCATGAAGCGCGACGGGGCGTTCGGGTCATAGACCAGGGTGAGGCTCCGGCGCGCCCGCGTCCACGCGACGTAGGCGAGGCGGCGTTCCTCCTCGAGGGCTCTGGCCGGATCGTCGGCCTCGGTGAGGCTGCGCGCGCTCGGGAAGCGACCCTCGGTCATCCCCAGGACGGCGACGTGGTCCCACTCGAGGCCCTTGGTGGCGTGGGCCGTGGCGAGGACGAGCGCCGCGTCGGGGCGTCGCAGTCGAGCCAGGCGTGCCCGGGCGTCGGCGATCGCCACGGCAAGCCCGGTACCGGGCGGCAAGGCGACGGCCCATCCGACCAGCGCGGCACGAAGCTCCTCGAGGGTCCACGGCGGCTCCGGATCGGAGGGGCCGGGAGCGGCCTCGGGAGCGGCGCCCGGAGCGGCGTCGTGTGCCGTGGGAACGGCGGACGCAACCGCCAGACCGGCGGCTTCGGCGGCGTCGCGCGGAACCGCGAGGCTGGCGGTCGCCGGCGTCCTCCCGTCGGGACGGATGGCTGGATACGGCGGCGGCGTCGCGAGCCGGACCGCCGCGGGCAGCGGCCGCGGGTCCGCGTCTGCCTGGGCGACAAGGACGTCAACCCGCGGGTCGTCGAGCGGGAGGGAGATCCCGTCAGCCCGGAACGGCACGTTGCCTTCGAGGCAAGCCGCGACCGCCGGCAGGAGCTCGCGGCGCGTCCGCGCGAGGATCGCCCGCCTCGAGCCGTCCTCGGGCCACGCCAGCAGCAGCCGCGTCACGCCGGCGTGGCCGGGCGTCGGCGCCGAGGGCGCCAGCACCAGGCGACCCGCGGCGTCGGGCCCCGGGCGGATCGTCTTCGCGAACCGCTCGCGGTTGTGTTCGACCAGCCGGACCGCGCGAAGCAGGACAGGAGCGGGGCAGCGATAGTTGACCGCGAGGTCCACCCGCACGAGGCCGGGCAGGTCCCGGGCGAGGTCCAGCACGCGCCTCACGTCGGCCAGGCGCCAGCCGTAGATGCTCTGGTCGTCGTCGCCGACCAGGAAGATCCGGTTCGCCGGGGCCGCCAGGAGGAGAGCGAGCCGGAGCTGGCTCCGGTCGACGTCCTGCACTTCGTCGACGAGGAGGTGGGCGCACCGGACTCGCCACCGGGTTAGGAGCTCCGGGGCGCCATCCAGCGACCGCAGCGCCCCCGCCACGAGGTCGTCGAAGTCGCTCGCGCCGGCCGCCGCGAGCGCCCGCTCGTAGGCGAGGAAGGCGCTCGCCACGGGCCCCCTCTCGGGATCGCCGGCGACGTCGTCGGCCATGACGCCGAGGTCCAGCTTCAGGCGCGAGAACGCGTCGTCGAGGCGGCGCCGGGTGGGGCCGTCGGCTGAGGGCAGGATCTGCCGCAGGACCCGATCCCGCGGTACCAGCTTCGGCGGCCGGCCCGCGTCGCGGAGGATCTCCAGGCCGAGGGCATGGAAGGTTCGCACGCGGACGCCCCCCGCGCCAACGCCCGCGCCGAGCGGCTCCAGCGCAGGCGCGAGCCGCTCCCGCAGCTCCTCGGCCGCTCGCGCGTTGAACGTGATGGCCGCGATCGACTCCGGTGGCACCCCCGTCGCCGCGAGCCACGCGACCCGGGCCACCAGGGTCGTCGTCTTGCCGCTGCCGGCCGGGGCGATGCAGAGGACCGGACCGGGCGCTGCCGTTGCTGCGGCCCGCTGGTCCGGGGCGAGCCGGGCCAGACGCTCGGCGACGGCGGGAGGCAGGCCGGGAGAGTGACAACTCATTCCGTCCATCCCCCGAGTCTGGGGTCGGCTGCTTCATCGAGGCTCACCTGCCCGCGCGATGCCGGGACGCCCCGGCCGCAGGGCCTGCTGCCCGAGCACCTGCTGACGCGCCAGGTCGACGGCCGGGTGCGTCCGGGGCGAGCCGACCCTGGCTGGGCCCGCCGAGCCGCGAGGATTTCGGGAAAACATGGGGCCGTTCGGCCGTGGCAGCCGGCCGGGGGCGGGCGCTACGGTCGGAGGACCTTCCGCGTGCGATCCGTTTGAGAGGGAACGGGTCGGCTGCGTCCCCGCGCGTGCCCTCGCGTCGGAGGTGTCCCTGGTGAGACGTTCTCGTCCACTTCTCCTGCTGACCGTCGTTGCCCTGTTGGCTTCGCTCGGTGCGGCGCCGACAGCGAGCGCGGCGCCGCCCGCCGTGCCGACCACGTTCACGATCCTCCACACGAACGACGTCCACGGCCAGCTGGAGGCATCCAACTCGGACCCGAACAAGGCCAGCAATCCGGGTCTGGCGCGCACCGCGAACGCTGTCGAGGCCGTCCGCACGGCCAAGGGCGCCGACAACGTGCTGCTCGTCGATGCGGGGGACGAGATGCAGGGGAGCCTGCTCTCCAACCTTGGCGACGGCACGGCGACGGGAAAGGGTCTGCCGACCATCGCCGCCTTCAAGGCGATGGGCTACGACGTGGCGACCTTCGGGAACCACGAGTTCGACTGGGGCCAGGTGAACCTGGCCAACCGGACCACCCAGGCCGACTACCCCTACGTCACCGCGAACATCGTCAAGAACGACACGGGGAACTGCGCGACGGCCGGGTGGGCCAAGCCGGACTTCGCCGCGGCCCCGTACGAAGTCAAGACGGTCGGGACGGCGCCCAACCAGGTCAAGGTCGCCTTCATCGGCGTCACCACGACCGAGACGCCCACCATCACCGTCTCGACGGCGACCGCGGGCCTCTGCTTCAAGGACCCGGCCGACTCGATCCTGCACTACTACGACGCGATGAAGGCTGCGGCTGACGTCGTCGTCGTCCTGAGCCACCTCGGGTACGCCGACGGCGGCTACGGCTACGGGATCCCCGTGTACGGGGACCAGACCCTGGCCGGCAAGCTCAACACTGCCGGCAAGCCCGTCAACCTGATCATCGGCGGCCACAGCCACACGTCCGTCGCCGCACCGGGCACGCTCGTGGGCCAGACCACGGTGGTCCAGGCGGCCTACAACGGACGGCGCGTCGGAGAGGCCGACGTCACGGTAGGAACCGACGGTGCCGTCTCCGTCAACTGGAAGGTCATCACCTGGACGACGCCGGTCTCGCCGGCAACCACTCCGGCCGCGAACTGGAGGATCTCCGAGAAAGTCGGCGGCTCGGTCGTCTCGTCGGACTTCGCCGACAGCACGAAGAACGCGGCAGTCGACGCCCTGATCACGGGCTACGCGACCGATCCGGCCTACCTGGCGATCGTCAACACCCCCGTCGGCTACAGCGCCGTCGATCTCGGGCGCAGCAACACCGGCGACAACATGATGGGCACGTTCATCGACGACGCCATCTACAACTACCTGAACACCGACGCCGAGCCCGCGAACGACGTCGACATCTTCTTCAACAACGCGGGCGGCATCCGGACCGACTGGTGCTACGTCGGCGGCGCGTGGGTGACCACGGGCTGCGTCGGCGGGACACACGCCCCCGGGCTCCTCACCTACGGCAATATGTTCACGGTCCTGCCGTTCGGCAACGCGACGGCAGTCGGGACGATGACCGGGGCCCAGATCCTCGAGGTCCTCAACTACGCCCCCAACGTCGCCGGCGTGATCCAGCCGGCGGGCCTGAAGTACAAGTACTACTCGTACAAGGACGCCAACCCCGGGCCGCAGCCCTATGCCTGGGGCGCCTTCGACGCCTGTGTCGTCAACAAGGCCTCCAAGGCGTGCGAGCCGCTCGACCTCAAGAAGACCTACAAGGTCGGCACGAACGAGTTCCTCGCGCCGGCCGGCGGCGACGGCTACAACGGCTTCAAGTACATGAAGAGCATCACCTACTGGGGCGACATGCTCAACGCCGTCAACGCCTACGTGACCGCGAACTACGGCACGGCAGCGACGGCCTATGCCGGTCCGAAGGGCGACGGGACGCTCGACGGCCGGATCGTCCGCGACGGCACCGATGCCGGCGGGAGCATCGTCCCGGTGACGATCCTCCACCACAACGACTCTCACGGCAACCTGGCCAAGGGCACCTACGTCGGCTACACCCAGCTGGCGACCCTCATCAAGCAGGAGCGCCTCCACAACCCGAGCAGGACCATCCTGCTGAGCGGTGGCGACAACATCCAGGGCGACGCGATGTCGTACTACTTCAAGTCGGCCCCCCTGGGCTACGCCGCCGACGGCACTGCGCTCCCGGTGGATCTCCAGAAGCAGCCGCTGATCGCCGCGTTCAACGCCATGGGCTACGACGCCATGGACCTCGGCAACCACGAGTTCAACTTCGGCAGCGCCATCTTCAAGGCGGTCATGGCCCAGGCGACGTTCCCGATCCTGGGAGCGAACGTCAAGGACACGGGCGCCTACGGCCTCGCAGCCGCGCAGGGCGGAGCCGGCGTCAAGCCGTACATCGAGAAGACCGTCGGCGCCGAGGGGATCAAGGTCGCGATCCTGGGGATCACGAACCACCGGGTCCCGAACTACGAGCTGCCCAGCAACATCCCCGGCCTCACCTTCAGCGACCCGCTTGTGAAGGCCCAGCAGCTCGCGACCACCCTCCGCCCCACCAACGACGCCGTGGTCGCGCTGACCCACATCGGGTTCACCGAGGATCCCAAGAGCGTCGAGGTCGACAAGAACGTCGACACGAACATGGCGGCCTCGGTGACGGGGCTCGACGCCATCATCGGGTCCCACAGCCACACGAACCCGGCGACGGGCTTCGGGGACTACAAGTACCTGCCGGCCATCGTGCCGGGTCCGGACGGCCGGCCCGTGATCATCAACCAGGCCTACCGCTACAACAACACGCTCGGCGAAGTCGTCCTCGGCATGCGTGCCAAGGCCGGCGGCGGATACGAGGTGGCCTCGGAGACGGGCCGCTACCTCAGCGTCACCATGTCGACCGCGGAGGACCCGGCGACCAAGGCGATCGTCGACCCGTACGCCACCGCGCTCGCCGCGTACAACGAGAAGGCAGTCGGCAAGACGACCGCCCCGATCGACACGCTCAGCGCCTTCACCCAGGAGACCAACGGCGCCAACCTGCAGGCCGACGCCGCCGTCTTCGAGCTCGCGACGCACCGCATCTACGCCGACGTCCACCTGTCGGGCGCGATGACGAACAAGAAGATCGCCGACGCGGCCACCGTGGCCAGCCCGGTCAGCCTCAAGGTGTCGGACATGTTCGCCGCGATGCCCTACGAGAACTCGCTCGTGGTGCTGAAGATGAACGGCCCGCAGCTCAAGAAGGTGCTGGAGCGGGCCTACCGCAACTACTGGTACTACAAGTACGTGGCCGGCTACGGCGGCTACTCGTACTACACGACCTGCATGATCGACACCAACTCGGTCGGCAAGATCACCTACAACGACGTCTATCCCACCCCGTACGACCCGGCCAAGAGCTACGTCGTCTCCTTGAAGATCGGGGGCAAGGAGGTCAACTTCAAGGACGCCACCCGGTACTACCGCGTGTCGACCGTCAACTACCTGGCGGCCGGCTCGTGCAACTTCAACGACGGCGGCGTCAGCCTCTGGCCGCTGAACCAGATCGTGAACGACACGCAGTACTACGTCCGCGACGCGGTGATCGACTACATCACGGCGAAGGGCACCGTCTCGCCGGCGATCGAAGGCCGCCTCGCCTTCATCTCCGACTCCGCCGGGCCGGTGATCACGGTCACGGCCCCGACGGCCCGGAGCTATCTGCACCCGACCGTCCTCAGGCTGGCCTTCGGGGCGACCGACACCCCGGCGGGGCTCGCCTCGATCACCGCCAAGCTCGACTCCAAGGTCGTCACGACCGGTCAGAGCATCGACTTCCACACCCTGAAGCTCGGCACCCACACCCTCAAGGTCACGGCGGTGGACCGGGCCGGGAACACGTCCGTCAAGAGCGTCACCTTCAGCGTGACGGCGACGACGTCGAGCATCATCACCTCGGTCAAGCGTCTCTACGCGGAGCACAAGATCACCAGCCCGGCCGTTCGCGACCGGCTGCTCAACATGCTGATCGCTGCGCGGCGCTTCGAGGGGATGGGCTGGACGACGCCGGCGATCATGAACCTGGCCTCCTTCACGATGACCGTCGCGCGGGAGTCCCACCGCACCATCACGACCTCCGCCGCCTCGATGCTGATCGACGACGCGATCTACGTGATGAGCACGGTGCGCCACCTGCGGTAACCGCCGGCGGGCGGCACCGCCCGGCCACGACATCTTCGACGGGCGCCGGCCTCCGGGCCGGCGCCCGTCGCGCGCCACGGGGAACTGCGGGTCGCCGCCGCCTCCCCGCCGGGGCCCGCGGGATGCCGGCTCGTCGTACGATCCGGGCGTGACCCCGCAGCTCGAAGCGACGCTTGCCGGCCTGCCCACGCACCCGGGCGTCTACCTCATGCGCGACGCGCGAGGGACGGTCCTCTACGTCGGCAAGGCCCAGAACCTGCGGGCACGCGTCCGCAGCTACTGGCAGAAGCAGGCACCCGGCGGAGGACCGGGCGAGGTCCACCGCATCCGGGAGGTGATCGACCGCGTCGCGGACCTGGAGTACACGCTGACGGATTCGGTCTCGGAGGCGCTCCTCCTGGAGGCCAACCTGATCAAGCGGTACCAGCCCCGCTTCAACGTCCGCCTCAAGGACGACAAGAGCTATCCGTACATCCGGATCACGCTGGCGGAGGACTTCCCCCGCATCGAGCGGACCCGGAAGCTCGTGAGCGACGGCAGCCGCTACTTCGGGCCGTACGCGTCCGCCAGCAGCGTCGACGAGGCCATGAACCTCATCCGCCGCCTCTTCCCCTTCCGGACCTGCACGCTCGAGATCCGCGATGGGGAGCGGGCGCTCCGCCGGCCCTGCCTGCTCTACCACATCAAGCGCTGCCAGGGACCGTGCATCGAGGCGGTCGAGCGGGACGCCTATCGCGCCGACATCGCCCAGGTGGAGCTGTTCCTTGAGGGTCGCCAGGAGACCCTCGTGCGCGAGCTGCGCCGCGAGATGGAGGCGGCCTCCGGGCGGACGGAATACGAGCGGGCGGCGGCCCTGCGGGACAAGGTGCGGTCGATCGAGCGGACGATGGAGGACCAGAAGATGGCCGCCTTCGCCCGGACGGAGCTCGACGCCCTGGGCCTTGCCCGCTCCGGCGCCCAGGCGGCCGTCCAGGTCTTCGCGGTCCGCGCCGGCAAGATGGTCGGGCGCGACGTGTACCTGCTCGAGTCCCCGGCCGAGGTCGGCGACGACGAGGCGCTCGCCGGCTTCGTGCTCCAGTACTACAGCCGGTCGTCGTCCGTGCCGCCGGCGATCCTCCTGCCGGCGCTGCCCGCCGAGCCCTCCGACCTCGAAGCCTTCCTGGCCGTCCGCCGCGGTCACCGGGTCCGTTTCCACGTGCCCGAGCGCGGCGAGAAGCGGCGTCTCGTCGACCTGGCCGCCCGGAACGCTGCCGACTACCTTGCCCGCGAGCAGGCGCGCTGGCTCGCCGACGAGGGCAAGACGCTGGTGGCCCTGGAGGAGCTGGCCGCTGCCCTCGGCCTGGCCGGCCCGCCGCTTCGCATCGAGTGCTACGACATCTCGACGATCCAGGGGCGGGAGACCGTGGGCAGCATGGTCGTCTTCGAGGACGGCAAGCCGCGGAGCGGCGCCTATCGCCGGTTCCGCATCAAGGGGGTCGCCGGCCAGGACGACTTCGCCAGCCACGCGGAGATGCTCCGCCGCCGCCTGTATCGCGTGAAGTCCGGGGAGGAGGGGAGTGCGGAGGAGCTCCGCTGGGCGCTTCCCGACCTCATCGTCGTGGACGGCGGAAAGGGCCAGCTCGCCGCCGACGTCGCCGTCCTGCGGGACCTCGGGCTCGCGGAGATCCCCATCGCCGGCCTGGCCAAGGAACGGGAAGAGCTCTTCCTGCCCGGTCGGGCGGACCCGGTCGTCCTGCCTCCGACGTCGTCGGCGCTCTACCTCGTCCAGAGGATCCGTGACGAGGCCCATCGGTTCGCCATCACCTACCACCGCGACCTGCGGCGCAAGGCGGCGGTGCGGAGCGCCTTCGACGACCTTCCCGGCGTCGGACCCGCGCGCCGGCGGGCCCTTCTCCGCACGTTCGGCTCCGCCAAGCGCGTCCGCGAGGCTCCGCTCGAGCAGGTGGCCGCCGTTCCGGGCATCGGCCCGCTTCTCGCCGCGCGGATCAAGGAGCACCTGGAGGCGGGCTGACCGGAAGCCGCCGAACGTCGGGCGGGCAAGGGTGATAGCATCCCCCGCCGATGCGTCGTATCACCCCGATCCTGATCCTCGTGGTCCTCGCGGCCGCCCTGGTCGTCGACTTCTGGCCCAACCTCACCCTCCCGGGCATCGGTCCCGACAGCCAGAGCCGCACCGTCGAGACGAAGCTCGGCCTCGATCTCGTGGGAGGGCTCCAGGTCGAGTACCAGGCGATGCCGGTCAACGGCAAGTCACCCGACGCGAGCGCGATGGGCACGATCAAGACGATCGTCGAGAACCGCGTCAACACCACCGGGGTCGCCGAGCCTGTCGTGCAGACCCAGGGCACCGACCGGATCGTCGTGGAGCTGCCGGGGGTCACCAATCCCGACCAGATCCGCAAGCTCCTCGGCCAGACCGGCCGCCTCGACTTCGTTCCGCTCCCGACGGAGCGGTACGGCACCGGCGCCAGCCCCGGACCGAACAGCGCCGCGCAGGGCCAGCCGCTGCCCACCAAGGAGACGGTCCTCTTCTCGGGCGACCAGATCGACCAGGCCTACGCGAGCACGGACGCGAACGGCGCGCGCGCCGTCGGCTTCCGGCTCAAGGGCCAGGGCGCCCAGCTCTTCGGCGACTACACGTCGAAGAATGTCGGCAACTTCTTCGCCATCATCCTCGACGGCAACGTCGTCTCGGCACCCGTGATCCAGAGCGCGATCACGGGCGGCAGCGGGATCATCACGGGCGGCACGGGCGGCTTCTCCGTGACCGAGATGAACAACCTGATCACCGTCCTCGCCTATGGCTCGCTGCCATTCCCGCTCGCGGAAGTCGGCTTCCAGGACATCGGGGCCACCCTGGCCGGCTTCTCGCTGGACCGCATCGTCCTGGCAGGGCTCATCGCGATCCTGCTGGTCTTCGTCTTCATGCTCGTCTACTACCGGCTGCCGGGTCTCGTCGCCTGCCTGGCCCTGATCTACTACGCCCTCGTGCTCTTCGCGATCTTCCGCCTCATCCCCGTCACGCTGACCCTCGCCGGGATCGCCGGCTTCGTCCTCACCGTGGGCATGGCGGTCGACGCCAACGTGCTCATCTTCGAGCGGATGAAGGAGGAGCTGCGGCTGGGCAAGGCGCTCCCGGCGGCGATGGAGGCGGGCTTCAACCGGGCCTGGAACTCCATCCTCGACTCGAACGTGTCGAGCCTGATCACGGCGTCGATCCTGTACCTCTTCGGGTCGTCGACGATCCGCGGCTTCGCCCTCGTCTTCATCATCGGCATCCTCGTCTCGATGTTCACCGCGATGACGGTCACCCGGACGATCCTGCGCTTCATCGTCCCCAACGAGTGGGCTCGCAAGCCGCAGCTCTACGGGCTGCGCGACGAGGAGTTCGTCGGGGCCCGCGGCGGCCGCCCGGTGCTCCGTCGCGAGGCGCGCTCCCGTGCGTGACATCATCGGAAAGCGGAACTGGTTCTTCGCCTTCTCCCTGGCCCTCACCATCCCCGGCCTGATCTTCATCCTCCTGGGCCCCATCACGAACGGGGCGGCAGGCCTGAAGTTCTCGATCGACTACACCGGCGGGACGAAGTGGGAGATCCGCTTCAAGGACACGGCGGTCACGCCGGAGCAGGTCCAGAGCATCCTCGCCGCGCAGGGCCAGCACGACGCCACCGTTCAGCGCACGACGGACAACTATCTCCTGATCCGGATGGGAGCCGTCGGGCTCGTCACGGCTCCCAGCCCGACCCCGCTGCCGTCCCCGAGCTCGGGTCCGAGCGGGTCACCTGGCCCCAGCGGGTCGCCCAGCGCAGCCCCGACCGGCTCGCCCGCCCCGAGCGCGTCGCCGGCGGCCAGCGGGTCGCCCAGCGCAGCCCCGAGCGCGTCGCCGGCGGCCAGCGGGTCGCCTGCCCCCAGCCCGTCGCCGGCCCCGTCCGCCAGCTCGTCGCCCGGGTCGACCCCGTCGCTGAACACTCCCGGGCCCAGCTTCCCGGCGAGCCTGCCGCCGGCGTCGTTCGTCCCGCCGTCGCCGCCCCCGCCGGGCCAGGTCACCCGCACGGGCGACATGGCACCCCTGGTCACGGCGCTCGAGGCGTCGCTCGGCCCGATCGAGTTCCAGCGCCTCCTGACGACGATCGGGCCCGTCATCTCCCAGGAGCTGACGCAGCAGGCGATCCTGCTCGTCCTGATCGGTTCCATCGGCATCCTGCTCTGGATGACGTTCCGCTTCCGCGACTTCCGCTTCGGGATGACCGCGCTCGCCGCGCTCGTGCACGACGTCCTCGTCGTCGTCGGCGCGTTCGCGATCCTGGGGACCTTCTTCGGCCTCGAGGTCGACGGACTCTTCGTCACGGCGATGCTGACGATCATCGGCTTCTCCGTGCACGACACCATCGTCGTCTACGACCGCGTGCGGGAGAACCGCTCGCGGCACGCCGGGGAGCGCTTCTCGGCCATCGTCAACCACTCGATCCTGCAGACCCTGGCCCGGTCCATCAACACGAGCCTGGTCGTGATCTTCACGCTGTCGGCGCTCTTCCTCTTCGGGGGCCAGGCCATCCGCCCGTTCATCCTCGCGCTCCTGATCGGGATCACCTCGGGCACGTACTCCTCGATCTTCAACGCCGCGCCGCTGCTGACGGTCTGGGAGGAATGGGACGCGAAGCGCAAGGAGCGCTCCTCGCCCGGCCGTCCGGTTCGACGCCCCTCGGCATGACCGGAGCGGCGAGCCCGATGGGCTCGGCGACCCCAGTGAAGGCGCAGATGGGCGGCGCGTGCGATGCTCCGGCCATGCTGGTCCCGCGCTACCGCTGGCGTTACCCCGACCGCCTGCCGCTCGACGAGGCGTACGCTTCGGCCGTCGCGGCCCACGGTGGCTCGTCGATCCTGGCGCGGGTCCTCGCCCGGCGCGGCGTCGGCGCGGAGGAGCTCGACGCGTTCTTCGGACCTCCGGCGGCCGGGCTCCACGACCCCGGGCTCCTTCCCGACGCCGAGACGGTGGTCGCGCGGGTGGCGCAGGCGCGCGCGCGCGGGGAGCGCATCCTCGTCATGGGCGACTTCGACGCCGACGGTCTGACGGGCCTCGCGATCCTCGTGACGGCCCTGCGCCAGCTTGGCCTGGACGTGGCGGCCCACGTCCCCAGCCGCCTGGAGGATGGCCATGGGCTGTCGCTGCGCGCCGTGCAGGCTGCGCGCGACGGCGGCCGGACGCTCCTCTTCACGGTCGACACGGGGACGTCGAGCGTCGCCGAGGTGGCCGCCGCCGCAAGCCACGGGATCGACGTGGTCATCACCGATCACCACCGCGTCCCCGAGGTGCTTCCGCCGGCCCTCGCGGTCGTCAATCCCCATCGCACCGGCGCGACATATCCGGACCGCCGCCTGGCGGGAAGCGGCGTGGCCCTCAAGGTGGCCGCCCTGCTGCTCGAGCGGCTCGCCGGCACTCCTGCGCTCGACACGGTGACCGCCTTCGCGGACCTCGCGACCATCGGGACGGTCGCGGACGTCGCACCGATCCTCGGCGAGAACCGGTCGATCGCGCGCCTGGGCCTCGAGCAGCTTCGATCGGGGCCCCGTCCCGGGATCGCTGCACTCCTTGCCGCCGCCGGGGTCCTGCCCGGCGCCGCGACCCTGGAGACGGTCGCCTTCGCGATCGCGCCGCGTCTCAACGCGGCCGGCAGGATGGGGGATGCTGCCGACGCGGCGGCGCTCCTCCTCGCCGGGACGCCCGGCGAGGCCGCCGACGCAGCGGCTGCCCTGGAGACGGCCAACACGACCCGGCGCGACGTCACGCGGGTCGCCCTCGACCAGGCGCGCGCGGTGCTCGCCGACGAGGCCGCGGACCTTCCCGCAACGATCGTGCGCGGCCCGTGGCCGGTCGGGATCGTGGGGCTCGTGGCCGCTCGCCTCTCGGACGAGCGGGGACGCCCGGCGGTCGTGGCCGCCCAGCTCGGCGAGAGCCTGCGCGCATCGTGCCGCGCCCCGGACGGCTACGACCTGGCCGGCATCCTGGCCGACTGCGGCGACCTCCTCGTGCGCCACGGCGGCCACCGCGGCGCCGCGGGCCTCGAGGTCAGCAGCGACCTCTGGGAGGAGTTCCGGTCCCGCTTCCTCGCGCTGGTGGCGACGGCCGGCCCACACGATCCGCGCCCCGAGATCCGCCTCGACCTCGCCCTCCCGGCCCGCGCCGCCGACTACCGCCTCCTCGAGCACCTCGCGGCGCTCGCGCCGACCGGGCCTGGGAACCAGGAGCCGCTGGTGGGCGTCCATGGCCTCACCGTGACACGCATCCGGGCCGCCGCAGGCGGCCACGCCCAGCTGACCTTGCGTCGCGACATCGACGTGGTAGACGCCATCGCCTTCGACCGCGGCGACCTCGTGGAGGTCCTGCGCGAGGGCGACCGGGTCGATGTCGCCGGCCGCCTCGCCACGCGCCGCTTCGGGGGGATCGAATCGCTCCAGCTCGTCGTCGTCGACGTGGCCCCGGCGCGCGACGTCCGCGCAGGCGGCATCGCGGCGCTCGTCGGCGCCGCCTCCGGCGAAGGCATGCCCCGATGACCCGCGAGGTGCCACCCGCGAAGACGCCCCGCACGACGCGCCGGACGACCGGCGACCCGTACGGCCTGGCCGCCGCCCGGCCGTTCCTGGCCCCGCTCCTCTCGTTCGCAGGCCTGGCCGTGGTCGGGCTGCTGACGGTCGCCATCCTGACGGGCCACATCCCGTTCCTCCCGGCCCGCTCCAGCGGAGGGAACCCCAACAACCCGAACGGCGCAGGCCCCGTCGCCGCCGGGCGCACGCCATCGCCGAGCGCCCCGCCGGTGGTGAACCCCGATGTCGGGATCGACGGGAAGATCGTCTACGCGAAGGCCGGCAACCTCTGGATCCAGAGTGGCACCCAGACCCTCCAGCTCACGCAGACCGGCCGCGATTCGCAGCCCGCGTGGTCCCGGGACGGCGCCTGGATCTACTTCATCGAGACCCGCCGGATCAAGGCGCACTTCCCCCGCCAGGGCATCCCGACGGTGTACGACCTCAGCTACCCGATCCTCACCCGGATCAAGCCGGACGGGAGCGGTCGCGAGGCCATCCTCTCGGGCCTCTACCACACCGGGACGGGCAACAAGTACGAGTGGGCCTACTTCCTGCGAGATCCCGCCGTGTCCCCGGACGGGCGCAGCGTTGCCGTCGTGTCCGATGGACCGGATCCCACGAAGTCGGACGTGGTCGTGGGGCTGGTGAACGTGGCCCGGAAGCGTCTCGGTCCGCTGGGCCTGCAGGAGAACCCGCCGTTCGGCCACCAGGATCCCGCCTGGCGGCCCGACGGCAAGCTCCTCCTGTATGTCCGCAACGCCCGGGACGGCGCCCGCGGCGCCCCGGCGATCTGGCGCTACGACCCGGCCACGAAGAGGGCGATCCAGTTCAGCCAGCCCGGGTACACGGAGCCGCTCTATTCTCCGGACGGGCGCTACCTCGTGGCCACCAAGACGAGCACCCTCGGCACGGACATCGTCGTCCTCGACGCCCGGAACGCGAACGAGATCCTGCGCGTGACGACGGACGCACGCTCGTGGGGTGGCGCGTGGTCGCCGGACGGGACGCAGATCGCCTTCCTGAATCTCGTCGGCTCGACGACGGACCTCCAGGTCGCCACCCTGAAGGCAGGCTCGGGCGGCGACCTCTCGGTCGACAAGATCCAGCCCCTGACCGAGTTCAGCGGTCTCGACGCCGCGAGCCGGCCGGCATGGTGGGGCCCGCCGCCGACGCCCGCGCCGACCCCCACGCCGGCAGCGTCCGCGTCGCCGGCCCCGTGAGCGAAGGCTTCCTCGCACGCCTCGCGCGTCGTACCGCGGCGGCCGGCACGGTCCTGTGCGTCGGGATCGACCCGACGCCGGAGATGCTCCCGGAAGGCTGGCCCGGCGGCCTGCCGGGCGTCGAGCGCTTGGCTCGCCTGCTCGTCGAGGCGGCCGCGCCGCACGCGGCGGCCGTCAAGCCGAACATGGCCTTCTTCGAGGCCTTCGGCAGCGCGGGGATCGCCGCCCTGGAGCGGGTCCGGGCCGCCGTCCCCGCCGGCGTGCTGGTCGTGGCGGACGCCAAGCGCGGGGACGTCGAGACGACGGTCGCTCGCCAGGCGGTCGCCCTCTACGACGTCCTGGGGGCCGATGCCGTCACGGTCAGCCCCTACCTTGGGCTGGGTGCCCTCGAAGCGTTCCTCTTGCGACCCGGCCGCTTCGCGTACGTGCTGTGCCGCACCTCGAATCCCGGCGCGGGCGAGCTGCAGGATCTGGTCGTGGCGGCCGACCCCGTGCTTGGGGCGCCCGCGGAGGCGCTGCATCGGCGGGTGGCGCGGCAGGTCGACGCGGCAGGGCTCGGCGAGCGTGCCGGACTCGTGGTCGGGGCGACGGCCCCGGCCGAGCTGGCGGCGCTCCGCGCGCTGGTCCCGGGACTCGCCTTCCTGGTCCCGGGAGTGGGTGCCCAGGGTGGCGCCGCGGCGCCGGTCCTGGCGGCGGGCCGGGCGACGACAGGCGTCGCCGGGTCCGGTGCCGGCGGCGGCCTGCTCGTCAACGTGTCGCGGGGGATTGCCGCGGCCGCCGCGCGACGATCTGCCGGCGACTCCGCGGATCCGGGCGAGCGTCTCGCGGCCGCCGCGCGCGAATGGGCCTCGAGACTCGCTGTGCTATCGTAGCCCGACTTCGCGAAGCCGCCGACGCCGGTGGCGGAGCCGGGGCGCGGAGTCCGAAATCAGAGGTCGCAGCGACATGCCGAACATCGGCGTCCCCGAGTTGGTCATCATCCTGGTGATCGCTCTTCTCGTCCTGGGACCGGGCCGTCTTCCGGACGTTGCATCTTCGCTGGGCAAGAGCATCCGCGAGTTCCGGAAGGCCGCCAGCGACGTGCAGGAGTCCGTCTCGCTCGACGCGCCGGCCTCCACGCAGGCGGCTCCCGTGGCCCCTCCGGCCGCTCCGGCTGCCCCGCCGGCCGCTCCCGCCGCCGCCCCGGTCGTGCCCGTCCCGAACACGCTGGCCGCGGCCGCCGAGCCCAACACGCTCGCCGCTCCGGCTCCCGTCGCCGCGCCCGAGGCGCCGCTCGCCGCCGAGCCCGCGCCGGTCGCTGCGAGCAGCGAGACCCAGGCTTAACCCGCCTTCGCGTCCACGCTCATGGCCGACGCCGACCTCACGCGCGACGGCGCCGCCACGCTCCTCCCGGTTCCACAGCCTCCGGCGCCCGGCCCTGCGGCGCCCGGCCCGCTCGTCCCGCCGCCGGCCGACGGAGCGTTGATGCCGCTCTTCGACCACCTTGCCGAGCTGCGTCGCCGGGTCGGCATCGCGGTTTTGGCCATCGCGATCGGCGCAGTGCTCGGGTTCCTCTTCGCGCCGCGAATCATCGAGATCGTCAAGGCGCCGTACGGCGACGCGCCGCTGCTGCTGCTCAACCCCGGCGAGGGGTTCTTCATCAACATGAAGATCGCCATCGTCACCGGGATCGTGCTGGGGATGCCCGTCATCCTGTTCGAGCTCTGGCGCTTCGTCTCGCCGGGCCTCACGAGCGAGGAGCGCCGCCTCGCCCGGCCGTGGGTGCCGCTCGCTCTCGTCTTCTTCGCGGGCGGGGTGGCGGTCGCGTACGTCATCCTGCCCTTCGCGATCGCCTTCCTCTCGTCGTTCGGGACCGGTGCCCTCCAGAACGCGTGGACCGCCGACGGCTACTTCGGCTTCGTGGCGATGCTGTTCCTCGGCTTCGGGCTGGTCATGGAGTACCCGATCGTGCTCGTGCTGCTCTCCAAGGTCGGGATCATCACGAGCGCTCGCCTCCGGTCATCGCGACGCGTGGTCATCCTCATCATCGCGATCGTCTCGGCGGTCATCACGCCGGGCGGCGACCCGATCAGCCCGACGGTCCTCGGGGTGACGATGTACATCCTGTACGAGATCTCGATCCTCCTGGTCCGTGCCGGCGGCCGCTGAGCGCGCGGTAGACTGGCCTGGTGACGACCATCCGGCGAGGCGACGGCGATGCCGGGCCCGACGATCCGCGGGCGGGCGAGGACCAGCAGCACGTCGTGATCCTGTCGGGCCTCTCGGGTGCCGGCAAGACCGCCGCCACGAAGCTCTTCGAGGACCTCGGGTACGTCTGCGTCGACAACCTTCCGGGGGAGCTGCTGCCCCAGCTGGCGGACCTGATCGCCCGAGAGCCCGGAAGGTTCGAGTACGTGGCCATCGTCCTCGACGTCCGCGCCGGCGACGTCCCACTGGCCTTCGCGGCGATGCGCGGGGCGCTGGAGGGCCGCGGCATCCGGCCCCAGGTCTTCTTCCTCGACGCCCGCGACGAGGTCCTGATCCGGCGGTACTCGGAGACCCGGCACCGCCACCCCCTCGCCGGGTCGGACGGGATCGCCGCAGGCATCTCCGAGGAGCGCCGGATCCTCGAGGCCGTGCGCGCCGACGCCGACGTCGTCCTCGACACATCGGAGCTCTCGCTGCGCGAGCTCCGCGAGCAAATCTTCAGCCACCTCTGGCACGTCGTCGAGCCGGACCAGCTCTCCATCCAGCTCGTCAGCTTCGGCTACAAGTTCGGGATCCCCCTTGAGGCCGACCTCGTGTTCGACGTCCGGTTCCTGCAGAACCCGTACTACGTCCCCGAGCTCCGGCGCCTCTCCGGCCTCACCGACGGCGTGCGAACGTACGTCCTGGACCAGCCCCTGGCCCGGCGCTTCCTGGGGGCGGTCCACGAGCTCCTCGAGCTGGCGGTCCCGGCCTACGTGGGGGAGGGCAAGACGCGCCTGACGATCGCCGTGGGGTGCACCGGCGGCTATCACCGCTCCATCGTCCTCGCCGAGGAGCTTGCGGCCTGGCTGCGGGAGCGCGAGTACGGGCCGGTCAGCGTCTTCCACCGCGAGCTGGAGCGGCGGTGAGACCGTGAACCTCCGGCGCTGGCTCCGGCCCGGGATCGGCGTGAAGCGCTGGCTGGCGATCGCCTTCCTCGGCCTGACGGCGCTCGCCCTCGCCGGGGCGCTCGCCCTGCGCCAGCTCTATCGCGAGGTCGACGTCGAGGGCCCGGTCCAGTCCCTGATCTCGTTGCTCACGCTGCAGTTCCTGTCCTACTGGATCCGCGCCGGCGTTCTCCTGGGCCTGGGGATCGGCCTGTTCGTGTACGGGTCGTACCGGGTGATCCGGGTGCTCCTGGGCCCCTTCACGGAGAGCAACGAGGAACCCCTGGTCGACCTGGTCTACCGGCGTCGCCTGCTTGCCCGCGGCCCTCGGATCGTGGCCATCGGTGGCGGGACCGGCCTCTCGACGCTGCTCCGCGGCCTGAAGGAGCACACGGCCAACCTGACCGCGATCGTCTCGGTGGCGGACGACGGCGGCTCCACGGGCCGCCTCCGCGATCAGCTGGGCATCCCGGCCGTGGGCGACATCCGCAACTGCCTGGTCGCGCTCGCGGAGACCGAGCCGGCGATGGGGGAGCTTCTCCAGTACCGGTTCGGGACCGACGAGGGCAGCCTGTCGGGCCACGCGGTCGGCAACCTCCTGATCACGGCGATGAACTCGATCGGCGGCGGCGACTTCGAGGCTGCGGTGCGCCAGATGAATCGCGTCCTTGCCGTGCGGGGCAGCGTGGTGCCGGCCTCGGGGACGGCCCTGACCCTGCACGCTCGCCTGCGCGACGGGACCGAGGTCGTGGGCCAGTCGCGGGTGATGCAGATGCGCGGGATCGAGCGTGTCTGGCTGGAGCCAGGCGACGTCCGGGCCAGCCGCGATGCGGTCAAGGCGATCGCAGAGGCGGATTTGGTGATCCTCGGCCCCGGGAGCCTCTACACGAGCCTCCTGGCGACGATCCTCGTCCCCGAGCTGCGGGCGGCGCTGGCGACCAGCGCGGCCCTGCGGGTCTACGTGGCAAACGTCGCGACCCAGGCCGGCGAGACCGAGGGCTACGACCTCGCGGACCACGTCGAGGCGCTCGCGGCGCACGGCGTCGGTGACATCGTCGACCTGGTGCTCGCCAACAGCCATCTCGCCGGCTCGGCGCCCGACGAGGAGCTCGGCGTGCCGGTCAGGCTTCGCTGGCCCCCGATGGGCGCCACCCGCCGTCCGCGGCTGGTCCTGGACGATGTCGTCGACCCGGCCAACCCGCACCATCACGATCCCGAGATGCTTGCCGCGGCGCTGCTGCGCCTCTTCGGACGCGAGGCGGGGATCCGGCGCGGCGGGATCGCCCGGACCGCATAGGCGGTGTCGGACGCCGATCGCACCCTGGTCGCGGGGCTGCGCGCCGAGCTTGCCGCGATCGAGCCGGCCCGGGCCTGCGACCGCGTCGCCGAAGTTGCCGGTCTCGGCACGGCCGCGATTCGGGGCGATCGTCCGGCGCTGGGCCGGCTCATGGTGCGCCTGCTGCGCGACGCGCCGCCGATCGTACCCTTCGCCTGGGATGGCGCCGCGGACCACTGCCGGGCCGCCTGGCTGCGCGGCCGCTTCCTGGCTCGCGGGTCGCTCTCGGTGGCCCACGGGCGCCTGCACCTCGAGTTCGTCGTGCCCGTCGACGACGCCCCGGTCCTCGCCGCCCGGCTCCGGTCGGTCGGGCTTCCCGCCGGCGTCCGCGTGCGCCGGGGCCGCGGGGTGGTGACCTGGAAGAGCGCCGACGAGATCGGGACCTTCCTGCGCTGGGTCGGCGCCGGCACGTCGGTGCTCGAGCTGGAATCCCGGCAGGTCGCGCGCGCCATGCGCGGCGACCTGAACCGGCTCCTGAATGCCGAGTCAGCCAACCTCGAGCGGATTGCCTCGGCGGCAGCCCGGCAGCTGGAGGCGATCGCCACGCTCGAGGCGGACGGCCGGCTGGACGACCTGCCCGCGTCCGTTCGTGCCGTCGCGGCGCTCCGCCGCGCGACGCCGGAGGCCTCGCTCGGTGAGCTCGCGGCCGAGCTGGAGGTCCCGCGGGGCCGGGTCCAGCGTGCGCTCGAGCGGATCGAGTCGCTGGCCCTCCACCGCGAGGGAGCACCCGCAGATCCGCTCGCCCCGGGGGCGCGTGCCGAACGGCCCGGCCATGACAGGCCGCCCGCCCCGACGACCGGCGACGTGCGGGTGGCATGATTGCGGCCATGCGACCTGTGATCATTGCCGCCAACTGGAAGATGAACACCACCCCGGCCGACGCGGGCGAGCTCGCCCGCGAGATCGCCGGGCGGACCCGCGAGCCCGACGTGGTGCGGGTGATCTGTCCGCCCTCCGTCTGCCTGGCCGTCGTCCGCGACGCCCTCCGGGGGGAGGCCATCGGCGTGGGTGCCCAGAACGTCCACCACGAGCTGGCCGGGGCGTACACCGGCGAGATCGGCGCCCCCATGCTCGCCGGGCTGGCAACGTGGGTGATCCTCGGCCACTCGGAGCGGCGACGGGATGCCGGCGAGACCGATGCCCTCGTCGGGCGCAAGCTCCGCCGGGCGGTGGAGGCCGGGCTACGTCCGATCGTCTGCGTCGGCGAGCAGCTCGCCGAGCGGGAGAGTGGCCGCGCCGTCGAGGTCGTGGCAGCCCAGCTTCGAGGCGCGCTCGCAGACCACGACGCGGGCGCGCTCGCGGAGGCCGGGCTCGTGATCGCCTACGAGCCGGTCTGGGCCATCGGGACCGGGCGGAACGCCTCGGGCGCCGATGCCGCGGGGATGGCCGATGCGATCCGGTCCACGCTTCGCGATCTCGGCTGGGGCGGCCGCGCCGAGGCGACGCCGATCCTGTACGGGGGGAGCTGCACCAGCGCCAACATCGGCGACTTCCTGGCCGAACCCTCCATCGACGGCGCCCTCGTCGGCGGTGCATCGCTCAAGCCCGACGAGATGGCCGGCATGGTGGGCCGGGCCGCGGTCACGGCCGCCGCCCGCCGCGCCAGCGGCGCCTGACCCGCCACCGCCTCCGTTCTCCACGACCGCCCGCAGCGCGACCCACCCGCAGGAGCCGTCTCGATGCCGACCCTCGTCCTTCTCCGCCACGGCGAGAGCACCTGGAACAAGGAGAACCGTTTCACCGGCTGGACCGACGTCGACCTCTCGGAGACGGGCATCGGGGAAGCCCACGAGGCAGGCCGGCTGCTGCGCGCCGAGGGGTACCAGTTCGACCTCGCCTACACGTCCGTCCTCAAGCGCGCGATCCGGACCCTGTGGATCGCCCTGGACGAGCTGGACCAGATGTGGTGCCCGGTCGTCAACTCGTGGCGTCTCAACGAGCGGCACTACGGCGGGCTGCAGGGTCTGAACAAGGCCGAGACGGCGGCGAAGTTCGGCGACGAGCAGGTGAAGGTCTGGCGTCGCAGCTACGACGTGCCTCCGCCGCCGCTCGCCGTCGACGACGAGCGCTTCCCGGGCCGTGACCCGCGCTACCAGGGGCTCGCGGACGGCGACCTGCCGCGCTGCGAATCCCTCAAGGACACGGTCGCCCGCTTCCTGCCCTTCTGGGAGTCCGACATCGCGCCGTCGCTCCGGGCCGGGAAGGTCGTGCTCGTCGCAGCCCACGGCAACAGCCTCCGCGCACTCGTGAAGTACCTCGACCGGATCTCCGACGACGACATCGTGGGCCTGAACATCCCGACGGGCGTGCCGTTCGCCTACGACCTCGACGAGGCGCTCCGGCCGCGCTCCGGCCGCTACCTGGGCGACCCTGAACGGGTCGCTGCCGCCGCCGCGGCGGTGGCGGCGCAGGGATCCTCGAAGCCTGGCTGAGCCCATCGCCGGCGGGTCCATCGGCGGCATGTGCTACGATCCCGCGCGGCCCACCTAGTGGAGGATCCCCCGAGAGTGAACCCGCTCCTGGCCGTCGGCCAGATCATCGTCAGCATCGCCCTGATGGTCGCCATCCTCATGCAGGCCCGCGGCACGGGACTGTCGGGCGCGTTCGGCGGCGACTCTGCCGTGTACCGCAGCCGGCGCGGCATCGAACGGCGCCTCTGGCAGTTCACCATCATCCTGGCGATCCTCTTCTCGATCTTCTCGCTGGCGAGCTACGTGTTCACCACGACCCCGTCGACCCCGGCCGCCTGAGCCCGCCGACCCGGCGGGATCTCGTCCCATGAGCAGGCGCGACGGCGGCGTGATCGTCGCTCTCGTCGCGTTCCTCGTGATCCTGGCGGGGTTCGTCGCCGCCCCCTCGTTCCAGCCCGCGGCGACTCCCCTGCCCACGCCGACGTCCACGCCCGCCTCGGGCCACGTCCAGGGCGTCCTGGGGCGTCCCTCCTCGATCACCCCGCTGACCGCCCGGACGCAGGTCGATCGCGATCTCGTGGCACTCCTCTTTCGCGGTCTGGTTCGGCTCGGACCCGGCAACTCCGTGCTCCCCGACCTGGCCAGCCGGTGGACGGTCGAGGCGAAGGGCGCTCGCTGGACGTTCCATCTCCGCCCCGACGCGTTCTGGCACGACGGCACGCCGGTCACGAGCGCCGATGTCGTCTACACGGTCGGCGTGCTCCAGGACCCGGACTACACGGGCCCTCTCGCGGCCACGTGGGCGCAGGTCCAGGTGACCGCCCTCGACGCCCAGACGGTCCGGCTCGACCTCGGCGATCCCGTTGGCGGCTTCCTCCAGGCGGCGGCGCTGCCGCTCATGCCGGCGCACATCCTGGCCGGCGTCCCGGTGAAGGCCCTCGCCGACGATCCGTTCGCAGCTCAGCCCATCGGGAACGGCGCCTTCGCGCTCGTCGAGATGACGAAGGATGCCGCCGTCCTCGAGCCCGTCCTGCCTCCCGTCGCCGACCCGTCGGGCCCGTTCGACGATCCTGCCGCCGGGGCGACCGCCGCTCGTACCCCACGCCTGTCGCGCCTGGAGCTGCGCTTCTACGACACCGCCGAGGCCCTCGGGGCGGCCTTCGCCGCGGGTGAGGTCGGGTCGGTCGGGGACCTGCCGCCGGGCGCCGCCGTGACCCTCGCCGCCGGGACGTCCGGGGCGCGCACGATCCGCTACCCGACCACGACGCTCACGGCGATCACCTTCAACCTGCGCACGCCTGGCGGGCCGTTCGCCGACCAGCGGACGCGGTCCGCGCTGCTGGCCTCGGTGGATCGAGCGAGCATGATCAACGACCTCCTGAAGGGGGCCGGCGTTCGGGCGGACACGCTGATCCCGCCGTCGTCGTGGGCTTACGACCCGAAGGCAGCCCCGCAGGTCGCCTATGACCGCGCGGCGGCCTCGCGCGGGCTCCGGGCCGCCGGCTGGCGCCGGCCCGCGCGGGCCTGGATTCCGCCCGGCGCCAGCAAGCCGCTGCAAGTTACGCTCCTGGCCCCGGACGGCTCGGCGAACCCGGTCGCCTTCGCCGCCGCGACCCGCGTCGCCGCCTCCTGGACGGCGCTGGGGCTCGCGACGAAGGTGGACGCCCTCCCGCCAGGAGACTTCGTCGATCGCCTCAGGACCGGGAGGTACGTCGCCGCCATCGTCGACGTCAACATGGGCCTGGACCCGGATCCGTACCCGGTCCTGGCCTCGACGCAGGCGCGGCGGGGCGGCGCCAACGTCAGCGGGCTCCAGAACCCCGAGCTGGACGCGGCCCTCGTCGCGGCACGCTCACCCGGGACGGCGGCCGCCCGGACGAAGGCCTACAGCAGCCTCCAGAAGCTGCTCGGCACCCTCCAGCCGATGCCGACGCTCTTCTTCCGCGACTGCGTTCTGGTGGCGGGGCCCGAGCTCGCCGGTCCGGCGCCCCGGCCGATCTCGGATCCGGGTGGTCGATTTTGGGACGTGATACGATGGGCCAGGACCGGACGGTGACCCTCGCCGCCCGGAAGTTCCGGTCGCTGCCGAGGTGGCGGAACTGGTAGACGCGCTAGCTTCAGGAGCTAGTGTCCGCAAGGGCGTATGGGTTCAAATCCCTTCCTCGGTACCATGACCTCGGAGGCGGGCTCGCGCGACACCTGCCCAGGTGGCGGAATTGGTATACGCGTACGTTTGAGGGGCGTATGAGGCAACTCATCCGGGTTCAAGTCCCGGCCTGGGCACCATTCCCCTGCGCCAGTGCGAGGCGGCTCCGGGCGGAGCCGCCTCCGGTGTCTCCGGGCCGGGAGCCCGTCCCGGCGGGCGGTTAGCTCAGTCGGTCAGAGCGCCTCGCTTACACCGAGGAGGCCGGAGGTTCGAGCCCTCCACCGCCCACCACCTTCGGTCGCCCCGGACGGGCCGCCGCCGCCCGCGCCCGCCGCCCCGTGTGCGGCGTACACTCACGCGGGGGCGGCGTGCGCCGCCGGCGTGCCAGCGGAGGGATCATGGAGTTCGGCGTCATCCTCCTCGTCGTCGTCGGCGTGCTCGTCATCGTCGGCGTGCTCCTCTACAACGGCCTGGTGACGAAGCGCAACAGGGTCGACGAAGCGGTCGGGCAGATCGAGGTCCAGCTCAAGCGCCGCCACGACCTCGTGCCGAACCTCGTGAACGCGGTCAAGGGCTACATGGACTTCGAGCAGGACGTCCTGACGCGCGTGACCGAGGCCCGGGCGAACGCCGTGAGCGCGGGTGCCCAGGGCACCGTGACGCAGCAGCAGGTCCAGGCCGAGAACGCCCTCACGGGCGCCCTGCGCTCGCTGTTCGCGGTCGTGGAGAACTACCCGCAGCTGAAGGCGAACGAGAACGTCCTGGCCCTCCAGGAGCAGCTGACGACCACCGAGAACCAGATCAGCTTCTCCCGCCAGCACTACAACGCGACCGTCAACGACTACAACACCACGATCCAGACGATCCCCTCCGTCCTGATCGCGGGCCCGCTCGGCTTCAGCAAGCGGGACTTCTTCGACGCAGAGCCGGAGGCCGACCAGGTCCCCGTCGTCGCTCTGCGCTGACGCCTCGCGGCCGGGAAGCGTTCCCTGGCCACGGAGGTCGCCATGGCCGCGTCGTTCTACAGCCAGGCTTCGGCCAACCGGCGGAACTCGTTCCTGCTGGTCCTGGTCATCGTCGCCCTGCTCGCGGCGCTCGGGTTCGCGATCGGCTACGGCACCACGGGAGCCCTCGCGGGTGGGCTCGGGTGGCTCGGGATCTTCGGGGTCATCGCCATCGTCTCGTCGCTGGCCGGCTACTTCTCCGGCGACCGCGTCGTCCTGGCAGCCTCCAGGGCACGGCCGGCCACGGAGGCCGAGGCGCCCCAGCTCATCAACGTCGTGCGGGAGCTCACGCTGTCGGCAGGTCTGCCCATGCCCAGCGTCTACCTCATCGACGATACGGCCCTCAACGCGTTTGCCACCGGTCGCGACCCGAAGCACGCCTCGATCGCCGCGACCACCGGGCTCCTGACCAGCCTGGATCGGGAGGAGCTCCAGGGCGTCGTCGGCCACGAGCTGTCGCACGTGAGGAACTACGACATCCGCTACGCGATGCTCGTGGGCGTCCTGGTCGGCACGATCGCGCTGCTGGCCGACGTCTTCCTGCGGATGACGTTCTGGGGTGGCCTGGGCCGGCGCTCCTCGTCCTCCGACCGCGGCGGCGGCGGGCTCCAGGCGCTGGTCTTCATGCTGGCGGTCGTCCTGGCGATCCTGGCCCCGTTCTTCGGACGACTCGTCCAGCTCGCCGTCAACCGCCAGCGCGAGTACCTGGCCGATGCCAGCTCGGTCGAGATGACGCGCAACCCGTACGGGCTCGAGCGGGCGCTCGCGACGATCGCGGAGGACAAGGAAGTCCTCGAGGTCGCCAACCGCGCCACGCAGCACCTCTACTTCCGCAACCCGATCCGGAGGTTCGAGGCTCGCTCCAAGGGCCTGTTCTCCACCCACCCGCCGATCGTCGATCGGATCAACCGGCTGCGCGCGCTGGCGGGCGAGGGCCCGATCGATGTCGCCGGGCTGCCGGACGTCGCCGGGAGCGACTGATCGCGTGACGGGGCCCGCTCCGAAGGTCTCCGCGACCTCGGACACTCGATGCCTTCCTTGCGGCTGACGGCTCCGTCGTGGTACCGTCTCGGTCGCCGACGGGCGGGCACGTCCGGAGGGGCCTTCGGGCCGAGATAGCTCAGTTGGTAGAGCACGCGACTGAAAATCGCGGTGTCGGCAGTTCAAGTCTGCCTCTCGGCACCACCAGCCCCGGGGCGGCGATCCGAGCGGAAGTGGCTCAGTTGGTAGAGCATCACCTTGCCAAGGTGAGGGTCGCGGGTTCGAGTCCCGTCTTCCGCTCCATTTCCCTTTCTGGAGACGTGCTGGTCCCCGCGCCGCTGGCCCTTCGTCTAGTGGTAGGACAGCGGACTTTGGATCCGTGAACCGAGGTTCGAATCCTCGAGGGCCAGCCAGCAATTCGCGGCGACGTGGCGAAGTGGCCTAACGCGGGGGTCTGCAAAACCCTTATTCATCGGTTCGAATCCGATCGTCGCCTCCACCCTGAGCACAAGACCGGCCGATCAGGCCGCCCTCGGCGCCGCCCTCCCGATCACTGCGTGAAGACGCCCGCATGGATGACCACGGGCCCGTCGGGACCGTTGCCCGTGACGATGACGCCGCCGCCCGGGTTCCAGGCAACGCCCTGCAGCACAACCAGGTTGAGGTGCGGAAGGCTGGTCACCGGCGTCCAGGTGGCGGCGTCGGCGGAATACCAGGCGCCTGGTCCGGACGGACCGTTGCCGACCACCAGGAAGCCGTGCAGGGTCCGGGTCACCGACACGAGGTGAATGTTCCTGAAGGTGCCGCCTGTCGCGATCGCCGACCAGCGGGTGCCGTCGGGGGAGGTCCAGACGGCGCCGTCGGAACCCGACGAGCCGACTGCGACGAGCCCGGCGTCGCCACCGGCAACGTCGCGAATGTCCGGCGTCAACGGGTCGCCGGACGGGGCGGCCGGCTGCCACGTGGCTCCGTCGTCCGACGTCCAGACCGCCGCCCGCCGATCGGCACCCACGCCCGTGGATCCGACGGCGACGAACCCGTGGGCACCGACGCCGACCCCGGCGACCCGAGAGCCGGCCGGATCGCTCGCCGCGCCGAATGAGGCCGCCTGCCACGAGGACGTGGTCTCGGGATCGGTCGTCCACCAGGCACCCGCCCGGCAGCTGTCCGGGCCGGAGGGGCAGGCCTGGCCCACGATCACCCAGCGCGGGTTGTCATACGGGCTGGTGTTGGCATCGTCGACGATCGTCGCGCCGGAGAACGGAGCATCCTTGCCCGCCCGCGACCACGCACTCCACGACCCTGCGGTCCCGCTCGGCGTGTCCCAGAAGGTCGGGAGGTGGCCCGCTCCTGACGACCCGACGATCGTGAAACCGTCACCCGAGGCACCGACCCCGGCGGCGACCGCGGTGCTGAACGGGTCCCCCGGGGAGAGGAGCGTCCATGCGGTCGAGGGATCCACGGTGCGCAAGCCGGTGGCGCTCGGGCCGGGCGCTGGCCCGGGGGACTGCAGCCGGGCGGCGCTGATCACGATCACCGCAACGGCCGCCGCCAGGGTCAGCCCACCGGCGAGGATCGCGCGCGACCGAGGCCGGCCCCCCCAGAACCGGGACGCAGGGATCGAGGCGTTGCCGGCAGCCACTGCCGTGCCGAGCGACGGGGCGGCCGTCACCGCGTACAGGACGATCGGCTCCTCGATCCCCTTCAGGCGTCTGCGGCCACGCTCCCTGAAGGTGAAGTCGCCCGACGTTCGCACCAGTCCCCGCACGGTGTCGGTGACGAGGACCTCGCCGCGGCCCGCCTGGGCGCACACGCGGGCGGCGATGTTGACGGCCGAGCCGACGTATCCCTCGGCCGTCACCGCGGTCTCGCCCGCATGCACTCCGACCCCGACGTTCAGGGGCTGCGCGGGATGCGCGGCGGTCGCGACCGTCGCCGCTTCGACGATCTCGAGACCGCATCGGATGGCGGCCCCGGCCGAGTCGAACACGACGTAGAAGCTGTCACCCTCGGTCTTGATCTCCGCCCCGTCGTGGCGGCGCACGACGTCGCGCACCAGCAGGCGATACGTCTCGAGGAGCCGGGCGGCGGCGATGTCACCCCGTGCCTCGACGAACGCCGTGTAGGCGCGGAGGTCGGCGAACAAGAAGCCGCGGGTCCGGCCGTGCTCGCGACCACGGTGGTCGGCGGCGGCGTCGAGCGGCGGCGGGTCGCCCGCAGGCCGGACTTCGGGGGACGCGTCTGCGCTCATCGGCGACCGTCGGGGCCAGGGTGGAGGAGGGGACCGTGCTCACGCGCAGACCCGTGGAGGCACCCCGGTGTCGCAGGCGGCTCGACCTGGAGTGGACCGAACGCGCGGACGTCGACGCACCGGGTCTCGGTCATCCGCTCCACCCCCCGTGGCACGGCGTGTCGCGCGGGGCGCGGGCGACGCCGTGGGTGTGATCCTAGGGGGAAAGGCGTCGGCTGGGAAGGCGTCGTTGCAGCCAGTGGACGCCCCACCAAGATGTCGAGGATGACGGCCTCTGGACAGGGCTGCGGGTCCACCGCGGCCGGGCGGGCGTTACGCTCTGCGTGCACGGCGCCGAGGTGGCGGAATGGCAGACGCGGCCGACTTAAACTCGGCTGGCCGAAAGGTCATGGGAGTTCGAGTCTCCCCCTCGGCACGACGCCCAGTCGCCGGTGGGCCACTCCCGGTCCCGAGGTTCGGCGCTCAATCCGCTCCAGGCGCACCCGCTCCGACCACCGAAGGCGCCTCGGAGGACGTCCTCCGCGAGGGACCGTCGCGCGCGAGGCCATTCTGGAGATCCGCGGATTGACGCCGGACGAAGATATGAACGATGGACTATCGAGCGTTCCGAGGCGTCAGAGAGGGACCGATCGGGTGGCGTATCGTCGTCGTCGCGATCGTCAGCGTGGTGGCGGTCGTGGTGACGGTCGCGCTCATGGTCGCCCTGACCGCGCCTCGCCCGCCCGGGAGCATCCTGACCGGAACGACCTGGCAGTGGACCGGGGCCACCTCCGGCCCGGGCGCAGCCCCCCTCGTCGTGCCCGACCCTGCGAACTACACCGTCGAGTTCAGGTCCGACCTGACGTTCCGGGCCAGGGCCGACTGCAACACCGTCTCGGGCACCTACCTCAGGATCCTGCCCGGGCGGACCGGGCTCTCGTCGATCGGCCTGAGACTCCGGCCGGATCCCTACAGCCTCGCATCCTGCGGCCCCGACTCCCTGTCGGACGCGTTCCTGCAGGGACTCTGGGCGACGGCGAGGTACGTGATCGCCGACTCGCGGCTGACGATCCTGGGCTCCACCCAGGGGACGATGATCTTCGAGGTGGGGGGTCCCGCGGCCGGCGCACCCGGGCGGGTCTAGCCGACACCCGACGGCGGCGGCGGGCGCGCGTCATCCGGCCGGAGCTGTCTCGCGTCGAAGTGCGTAGCGGAGGGCGCCATACGCTGCGAGGTCGAGGGCGAGGCCGCCCAGCCCGGCAAGCTGCGCTCCGTAGAAGATGAAGACCTGCGTGATCAGGAGCCAGACCAGGACGCCCCGCACGAACCAGCGATAGGCAGCGGTTCGAGAGGTCGGCAGGGCCAGCACGCCGCGCCCGATGAGTGCCGCTCCGGCCAGCGTGGAGAGGACCTGGCACAGGGTGGCGGCCGTGACGGCCTGGGTCGAGTCCGGTCCCTGTGCGGCTGCCACGACGAGGAGGCTCGAGGTCACCGCTGCCGCCGCGTAGACGATCACGGCAGCGGTCAGCACTCGATCGAACCGTGGATCGCCCGCCAGCCGCGCGTACCAGCGGGCGCCCCAGCGCGGGATCGTCTCCCACCATGCCTCGTCGTCGGGCCGGCTCGGGAGGTCGTCGAGATAGACGCGGACGGCCGCGATCAGGCCAGAGCGGCTTCCTGCCTGGTCGAGCAATCCATCGATCCGGGCGCGATCCTCCGGCTCGATGGGCTTGTCGAGGGTTCCCTCGAGCAGATCCAGGGCATTGGCCAGGGCCTCCCCCTGTGTCAGGGGCCGCCGGCCGGCGATCGCTCGCGCCACCAGGAAGACGGCCACGAAGATGACGTAGATCAGGGCGACTGCCGGCCGGTAGAAGTAATCATTGTCGGCGGTCACGAACTTGCCGATCTCGTCCACGAACGTGCCGAAGCCGAGCCCGGCGACGATCGCCGCGACATGCTGGACCTGACGATCGAGGTAGGCCAGCAGCAGGACGATCGAGGCGAGCATCAGCGCTCCGCCCCACAGCATGTGGGCGATGTGCAGCTCGCCCCCGCCGACCTTGGGGAAGCCGGTGAGCGTCAGGAACGCGCGGATCCCGAGGAAGGACACCACCGCGGCGACGAGGAAGCCTTCGAGCAGGAGGGGCGCGTCGCTGTTGCGGAGCGGCCGAGGGATCTGCCGGGGCATGAGGCCAGCATATGCGTGTCCGATCCACCGAGGTCGTCGGGAGCGCGGCGGTGGGTCGCCCTCACGGGCATCCGACCTCAGCGAATCCGTGCCGGCGTGAGCTCATGGTCGATCGTCCACTGCGTGTCGGGGCAGGTGAGCCGCGCCAGCACGATGGCGCCGTCGTCCGCGACACCTGCCAGCGTCGCACCGAATGTCTCGGCGATGCGCGAGAAGCGCAGATCTGCCTGGCCGTCACCCGCCGGCACGGGACGGCACGGCAGCTCCACGTAGCGCAGCAGCACGAGGAGCGACGCCCCTTGCGCCGGCGGCGGTAGAGCGAGCCCGAACGGTGCCTCCACCGCGATCTCCTCCCCGAGCGGGCTCAAGGCCAGGCCCGGCGCGATCGTCACCTGGGGGCCGTCGGGCGAGCCTCCCAGCGTCACGCCCAGGCCGGAGGCGATGCCAGCCCCATGGAGCAGGCGGTTGCGGCGCTGGGTGCCCTGCCGGACGTAGTCCTGCTCGGCGGCGAAGTCGGCCACGCCGAGCACCATGCCGCTGAAGTAGTCGACCCGCTGGAGTCCGGGAGGGCAGTCGGCCGGGCCCTCAGCGGCGAACGCCTGGACGAGCCCGATGACCCGCTGCGCCAGCCGCCGTCCATCCTCGTCGAGCGGGCGACCCCGGTCCCCGAGGTCGGTCAGCGTGTAGGCGAGCAGCTCGAGCATCGTGATCCCGGGGTCATCCCCGGCGTGGTCCGTCCAGTCGGGCGCCCGGCGCGCCATCTCGCGTTGGACGCTCCGCGCCACGGACCTCCACTGCTCGTCGGTGAGCCTGCCCATCCTGGTCCTCCCTCCGGTCCGGTTCCTCCCGGGACGGGAAGAGTACCCGGCCCGACGTGGGAGGCGCGCTCGGTGAAGCTTGCCCGCCCCGAAGGACGCGGCGTTCCGTCGTGGCTCGGCGGTCTGCCCGTTCGGGAAGGGCGTGGCGTGCGACACTCCGGGCGTCCGGCAGGCCGGGAGCCCGCGGGCAGGGAGGTGTGCATGCCGGAGCTGGTGGTCAACGGGGCCCAGACGACGTGCACCTTCGGAACGAGCCCGTCGGCCCTGACCGTGGTGCCGGCGGGGCCGGTCATCCAGGCCGGCGGTCAGCCCCTGGCGCGCGTCTCCGACAGCGTTCCGATGCTGAACATCACGCCGTTCGGGATGTGCACCACGCTGTCGAACCCGCAGGTTGCCGCCGCGACGACGGCGGCGCAGGGCGTGCTGACCCCGCAGCCGTGCATCCCCGTCACCACGGGCCCATGGGCCCCGGGATCGACGAAGGTGTCGGCTGGGGGGGTCCCAGCTCTCACCAGCACGTCGCGGTGCACCTGCGCCTGGGGCGGCTCCATCTCGATCATCCAGGCCGGCCAGGTGAAGGCGACCGGCTGACCGGCGTCCCCCGGCTCACGGGGACGGGCAGGGCGGCCTTCGGCCCGCGGCTCTCCGGCGGTGCGGCGCCCTGCGCAGGCGGGGATCAGCTGCGGCGGAGCCGCCCGCCGAAGAGCCCGGCGCTCCGGCGTCCGTCGTGAACGGCGTCCACGGCGTCGGGCACGCCGGCCGCGATCGCCGCCAGGTGCGCCAGCGCCTTTGCGGGGGCCGACGTCGGCGCTCCCCGGACCACGGGGATCCCCTCGTTGACCGCCTTCAGGTAGAGGCCGGCGTCGTACGGGAGATCGGTGTCCACCCGCGCCGCGATGGCGTTCTCCACCTGCTTCAGCGACAGCATGTCGCGAGCGAAGACGTGGTTGAGGACGAAGGTCGACTTGGCGGGCACGGTGCCTTCCTCGGTCAGGTACTCCAGGAACCCGTGGAGGGCCTTGAGGGCGCCGATCTCCGGGATGATCGGCACGATGACCGCCTCCGCGCGATCGAGGACTGCCAGCGACCGCTCGTCGAGAGTGGATCCGGCGTCGATCACCATCGTCTGGTAGGCGCTCGGCGCAGTGTCGAGGATCTGGTCGAGCTGGGCGGGCGAGACGAGCCGGCCGCTCTCCGGGGTCGTCGGCGCCGCGATGACGTGGAGCCCCGACTCGGTCTTCTCGGCGTAGCCGCGGAGGAGCTCGGGGTCCTTGGTCCCCATCTCGTCGGCCGCAAGGTCCGACACGGTCAGCCGGGCCTTGACGTTGAGGTGGGTGGCGACCTGGCCGAAGTCCATGTCGAGATCCAGGATCGCGACCTGGTTGGGCACCTGCTGGGCCAGGACGACCGCCACGTTGACCGCGATCGTGGTCGTCCCGACCCCGCCCTTGGGGCTGAAGCAGGCGATGACGTGGCGACGACCCGCGGCCAGCGTGCCCCCCGTCATCGGCGCGCGGTCACGCGAGCGCTGGAAGCGGATGAGCAGGCCCTCCACGCGGGCCTCCAGCTCGCGTGGATCGAAGGGCCGGGCGATGACGTCGTCCGCCCCGGCCTCGAGGAAGCGGACGCGCTCCTCGACGTCGTCCTGCTGGCAGACGCACAGGACCGGGATCCCGGCGAGGGCCGGCGTTCGCCGGATCTCCGCGCAGACCTCCGCGCTGGTCCGGGGCGGGGCGACGGCGTCGATCACGACGAGGGTGAACTCGCCCGCGCGCCGGATCGCCTCCTCGGCCTCGACGACGATCGTGACCTGGTGGTCCCCTGCGCGGAGCACATCGGCTGTCGGGCCGGCGGTCTCGGTGACCGCCGAGAGCAGCAGGATCGAGATGGTCGTCACCGTGGCAGCCGATCTCCCGGGTTCGATGCGATGGACGGGGCGAAGAATACACTCGCCGCGGCCCAATCGCGGCGGAGATCGCCGCGTGGTGGCGCAGGGGCCCCGTGGTACACTCCCGCGGTCCTTTCTGCTCTGCCGGGGGACGGGCCGGGTTCCGGCCGCACCGAGCGGGGCATATCCCATAGGAAGGAGCGGACACGGCCATGCGCCGCTATGAGTTGATGCTCGTCCTCCGGCCGGACGCGCCGGAAGACCGGATCCAGGCCGTCCTGGAGAAGACGACCCGCCAGCTGACCGACGCCGGCGGACAGGTCGTCAAGGCCGCCCCCTGGGGGCGGCGCCGCCTCGCATATCCCATCGACCGGTACCGCGAAGGCTCGTACCACATCATCCACTTCGACGCCCCCGCCGAGGCGATCGTCGACCTGGAGCGCACCCTCCTGATCACGGAGGAGGTGCTGCGGCACCTCGTCGTGCGCGTCGACCGGCCGGTCCGCGCCTCCCGCGGAGGGAAGTTGGAGGACGGCGATCTCGCACCGGCACCGAGCGACGAGGACGAGGACGAGCCGGTGGGCGAGATGATCGACGAATCCGAGAGCGAGGCCGCCCCGGCGGCCACCGACTGACGTCGCCAAAGCCCGAACGGAGGCTCTTCCCGTGTCCCTGAACAAGGTGATGATCATCGGGAACCTCGGCCGTGACCCGGAGATGCGGTATACGCCGAGCGGCCAGGCGGTCACCCAGTTCACGGTTGCCGTGAATCGCAACTACAAGGGCCAGGATGGCAACTGGCAGGAGGAGACCGAGTGGTTCCGGGTCGTGGCCTGGGCCCAGCTCGGTGAGCGAGCTGCCGAGAACCTCCGCAAGGGCATGAAGGTCTACGTGGAAGGTCGCCTCCAGACCCGCCAGTGGGAAGACCAGCAGGGCCAGAAGCGCTACACGACCGAGCTGGTCGCCAACCAGGTCACGAATCTCGACCGGCGGCCGCGCGAGGACGGCGAAGGCGGCTTCGCGCCGACCTTCCCCGCCGACGCGGCCAGGCCGTCGTCTCCGGTTCGCCGCGACGCTCCCGCCGAGGACGTCCCGTCGGACCTCGACGACCTCCCGTTCTGACAACTCCGAAGGAGCCCATCCAGCCATGCCTCCCGCACGATCCCGCAAGCGCGACGACTACTACCGCGACCGGCGGCGCCGCAAGGTCTGCGCCTTCTGCGCCGACAAGACGCCGCAGATCGACTACAAGGAGGTCAGCCGCCTCCGTCGCTATCTCTCGGAGCGTGCCAAGATCGAGCCACGCCGCAAGACGGGCACCTGCGCGGCGCACCAGCGCGAGCTTGCCGTGGCCCTGAAGCGGGCACGTCACGTGGCGCTCCTGCCGTACGCCCCGCAGCACCTGCGGCCCTGATCGGCGGCCCGCACACCCGCCGGCCAAACGCAGGGTGATCGTCGGGCTCCTCCTCGCCGCCGGTGGCTTCGGCGCCGGCGTCTTCGGATCGCTCCTCGGCCTGGGGGGCGGGATCCTCATCGTCCCGCTCCTCACGGTGGGGTTCGGCCTCCCGTTCCGGGAGGCCGTCGGGGTCAGCCTCGTCTGCGTGATCGTGACCAGCAGCGCCGCGGCCGGCGTCTTTCTCGAGCGGCATCTCGCCAACCTCCGCCTCGGGATGGTCCTGGAGGTCTTCACCGTGACCGGGGCGCTCCTCGGCGGCCTCGTCGCCTTCCTCCTTCCCGAGCGCGTGCTCGCAGGGCTCTTCGCGGCCCTCCTCGCCTACACGGCGGTTTCCATGCTCCGTCGCGGCCGCGCGGAGGCGACGACGACGCCCGCCCCGATGGACGTGGAGCTCCCGGATCCTGGCGCGGGGCCGGACCGCGCGTCGCTGTCGCTGGCCGAGGAGATCGCCGGACCCGGCTATCGACCCCGGCGCCTCGGCGCGGGTGCGACCGGCAGCCTGGGCGCCGGCGTCGTCTCGGCACTCCTCGGCGTGGGCGGCGGAATCGTGAAGGTGCCGCTCATGCACCTCGTGATGGGCGTGCCCCTCAAGGTCGCCACCGCCACCAGCAACCTGATGATCGGCGTCACGGCCGCGGCGTCGGCGATCGTGTACCTGGTGCGCGGCGGGATCGACCCGTACGTGGCCGGCCCGACGGCCGTGGGCGTCTTCGTGGGGGCCATGCTCGGTTCGCGCCTGGCGTCGAGGATCGACGTGCACGTCCTGCGCCTCCTGTTCGTGGGCGTCCTCCTGCTGACTGCCATCCAGATGACCCTGCGGGCACTCGGATGAGCGGTCAGGCGGCGGCAGGAGGGCGCGGGAACGGCGCGGCGGCCCCACCGGGCGTCGAGGCCCGGATCGCCCGGCTCCTGAGGATCGGGACACGGCTGGGCGTCGGGCTCCTGGCGATCGGGACCGGGCTGCTGGCGGCGGCCGGGATCTCCCCGCTGGCCACGGGCTGGCCCCCGCTCGACCTGGCCGCGCTTCCGTCGCAGCTGCTCGCCCTTCGCCCGGAGGGCTTCCTCTGGCTGGGTCTCATCATCACGATCGCGACGCCGCTCCTGCGGGTGGCCGCAGCGACCCTTGGCTTCGCTCGGGCGGGCGAGCGACGGATGGTCGTCCTGGGGCTGGCGGTGCTGGTCATGATCGCGCTGGCGGTGGTCGCCGGGGTCGCGGGAGGCTGACGGCGGGGACGACGCCGCGGTCCTGCCGGCCTCGCTCGGCATCGTCGTGGCCACCATGGCCGGTGAGGGCTGACGGCGCCCGGAGCGCGGCCCTGCTCGGCCCGGCATCCGGGCCCGGGGTTCGCCGGCGGACCCCGGGCTATACTCGCAGCGCCCGCGGGGGCGCGCCGCCCCGCGGGGGACCACGCGAAGGAGCCGCCCGATGCTCACCCAGAAGCCCGCCGCCGAGGCCGCCCCGCGCCAGGCGGGCGCGGCCGCCGATCCGGCTTCGTTCATCTGCCTCTTCGAAGGCCGCTACGTCCCGCTCGGCGAGGCGAACGTCAGCATCATGACCCACGCCTTCATGTACGGGACGGCCGTCTTCGAGGGGATTCGCGCCTACTGGAACGCCGACCAGGGCCAGCTCTACGCCCTCAAGGTGCGCGAGCACATGCAGCGAATCCGGAGCTCGGCAAAGGTGCTCCTGATGCCTGAGCTGCCCTCGGTCGACCAGCTGACCGCGGAGGCGCTCGAGGTCCTGCGGCGCAACGGGTTCCGCGAGGACGCCTACGTCCGACCCTCCTTCTACAAGAGCACGCAGGCGATCGGGGTCAAGCTGCACGGGCTGGAGCATCGCTACTACATCCTGGCCCTCCCGTTCGGCGACTACGTCGACACGACCGTCGGGGTCAAGATCGGGACCGTCTCGTGGCGCCGCACGGCCGACCCGGCGATCCCGTCCCGGGCGAAGATCGTGGGCAGCTACGTCAACCCCGCCTTCAGCAAGTCGGAGGCAATGCTGAACGGCTACGACGAGGCCCTCGTCCTGACGCAGGACGGCCACATCTCCGAGGGTTCCGCCGAGAACATCTTCCTGATCCGCGACGGGGTCCTGCTCACTCCACCGGTCACCGACGACATCCTCGAGGGGATCACGCGCGCCGGGATCCTGGAGATCTGCGCCGAGCTCGGCCTGCGGGTCGTGGAGCGCAGCATCGACCGGTCGGAGATCTACGTCGCCGACGAGGCATTCTTCTGCGGGACGGGTGCCCAGATCAGCCCGATCATCGAGGTGGACCGACGTCCGGTCGGCGCAGGCGCGGTTGGTCCGGTCACCCGGCAGATCAAGGATCGCTACTTCGATGCGGTCCGGGGCGCCGCGCCGGCGTACGCCCACTGGGTCACGCCGGTCTATCCCGGCTGAGTGTGGCAGCGCCACGGCGGGTGCCGCGGCGCGGGCCGGGGCTCCGGCTCAGGGGTTGATGGGTGCCTGGAGGTTCGGCGTCTTGGTGCCCTGGACGACGACGAAGTCGACATGCACCTTCGGGTCGGTGACGGGCACGACCGTCACCCCCAGGAGCGCCTGCAGCTGGGCCACGGTCTTCGGGAACGACGTCTCGGCGCCGTTGTAGGCCCGCACGATCGTCTGCCCGACCGCCTTGGCGGGAGCCTGGCCGCGAGGGGCGGAGGCGGCGAAGCCCTCGTAGTCGAGATACTCCGCCAGCGTGTTCGCCCGCCCGGCATCGCCGGTGCTGCTGACGACCCACACAGCCGCGCCCTCCGCGGCGATGTCCTGGCGCTGCGCCTGCACGCGCGGATCGAAGTTGAACGCGTTGCTTGCCGCCTGGTGGATCCGCGCGACGTTGGCCTGCAGGACGTAGATCCCGTTGATGTACCCCTCCGTCCCGTAATAGGGCGGCGTGAAGACGAAAGAGCGCACGTTGCCGATGTCGATCCGCTGGGCCAGCTCGATCAGCTGGGGCAATCGCGAGACCGGGAAGTCGGTCTTGAGGGCGCCCTTCGTCGCGCTGACCAGCTGGGACAGGACGTCGGGGTTGGCGAGGCTGGCGAAGTCCGCCTGCTGGCGCAGCGATAGGATCACGCGCTGCTGGCGCGCGGCCCGGTCGAAGTCCGACGAGCCGTGGCGAGACCGGGCGTAGATGAGCGCGTCGGCACCGCTCATGTGTTGCACGCCGGTCTGGATGTAGACGCGGAGCTTCCCGTTGTCGCCGGGGTAGTCGTCGTCGACGACGGGGACCTGCACGTTGATGGTGACGCCCCCGAGCGCGTCGACGACCTTGCGGAAGCCCGGGAAGTCGACCTCGACGAAGTACTGGATCTTGATGCCGTAGAGTCCGCCGAGGGTGTCCTTCAGGGCCTGGTAGCCACTCAGCTTGCCTCCGGGGAAGATGTCGGGCCGGGCTCGAGCCGTCGCGAACAGGGCGTTGATCTTGCTGCCCCAGGTTGCGCCGTAGACCGACCGGGCCGGGATGTTGGGCAACGGGATGCCGGTGGTGTCGCGGGGAAGGCTGAACATCGCCACCTGGCCGGTGGTCGGGTCGACGCTGGCCACGATGAGGGTGTCGGTGTTGTAGTAGCCCTGGCCGGGGCGGCGGTCGGATCCGATGAGCAGGATGTTGAGACGTCCCTTGCCGTCCCACGGAGGCAGCGTCGCCTCGGCGGGGGCGTCCGTCGCGTTCGGCGGCGGCGTCGCGAGCGGCGTGTCGGTCGGCCCGACCGAGCCATCCGGGCTGGCGGTCGAGCCCGGACTCGGGGTGGAGTCGGTGCCGCCGTCGCCCCCCGGGTTGAAGATGCCGTTCACGAGGTCGAGCGCCTGCATGTCGTAGTAGGCGACGGCGACGTGGACGCCGCTCATCACGAGCACGACCGCGAGGAGGCCGGCCACCGAGACCGGGGCGAGGACCGCTCGCGACGGGCCCGTCCGCCGATCGCCCTGGTCCCAGCGGTTCAGGTAGACGGTGACGCGGTAGGCGTCCACGGCGGCCACGATCCGGTAGAGCAGCGCGACGATGTTCCCGGCGAAGATTCCGATGAGCACGGGCGGCTGGAGGACAACCCCGACCAGCTCGACGCGGTAGGTGAGCAGCGTGCCGAGCATGAGGGCGAGGACGAAGAACGGCACGGCGGCAAACGCGATCGCCCGGTACCAGGCACCGGCGTAGGCGTGCCCGAGGCCCGGGAAGAGCAGCGAGAGGAACGCGGCCGTGAAGGCCGAGCGGGCGCGGCGACGCGGTTCCTGCGGGCGGTTCATCGCGGGTAGGATAGGGGGAACCTCCGTGAAGCGTGTCCGAGGTGCTGTGACGGCCGGCGGCGACGCCGCGTGACGCCGGATCCGCTCGCGGTGTGCATTCCCGGTTCCCACCCGAGGCCCGATGTTCGATCCGGTCAGCAGCAAGCCCGACCTCGTCGCGCAGGAGCACGAGATCCTCAACCTGTGGCGCGAGCGTCGCACCTTCGCGCGCCTGCGTGCCCAGAACGCTGGCGGGCCGCGCTGGAGCTTCCTGGACGGGCCGATCACGGCCAACAACCCGATGGGCGTCCACCACGCCTGGGGCCGGACGTACAAGGACGTCTTCCAGCGCTTCCACGCCATGCGCGGCGAGGATCAGCGCTGGCAGAACGGATTCGACTGCCAGGGCCTCTGGGTCGAGGTCAACGTGGAACGCGACCTGGGCTTCACCTCGAAGCGGGACATCGAGGACCACGGGATCGCGGAGTTCGTGAGCCTCTGCAAGCAGCGCGTCCTCACCTTCGCCGCACGCCAGACGGAGCAATCGATCCGCCTCGGCTACTGGATGGACTGGAACGACCCCGACGAGCTCCGCCGCCTCCGGGATCTCCTGGCCGCCGACCCCACCCGCGTCCTGACGATCGACGGCCCGAGGGGGCCGGTCACCGACACCGTCGAGATGCTCGTCGGGCGGCTGGGGATGCCGGAGCTCGGCGGCTCGTACTTCACGTTCAGCAACGAGAACAACGACCTGATCTGGGCCTTCCTGGCCGAATGCCATCGCCGTGGCTGGCTCTACAAGGGCCACGACACGATGCCGTGGTGCGCCCGCTGCGGCACCGGGATCAGCCAGCACGAGATGACCGAGGGGTACGCCGATCGGACCGACCCCGGGCTCACGGTACGGCTTCCGCTCGTCGACCGGCCGGGCGAGGCCCTCCTGGTCTGGACGACGACGCCGTGGACGCTCACCAGCAACGTGGCGGCAGCCGTCGGCCCGGAGCTCCGCTACGCCAGGGTCCGCCAGGGCGGCGCCGTCTACTGGGTGGGACGGGGCACGCTCGGGAAGGCGCTTGGCGGGCCGTTCGAGGTGCTCGACGAGCTGCCGGGCAGCGACCTCGTCGGCTGGCGCTACCGGGGCCCGTTCGACGACCTGCCCGCCGTTCGATCGGCCTTTGCCGCGGGCGGGTCGGATGCCCGTCCCTACGAGCACCGGGTGGTCGCCTGGAGCGACGTCGGGGAGGACGAAGGGACCGGGATCGTCCACATCGCGCCGGGGTGCGGCGCCGAGGACTTCGCCCTGGGCAAGGCGCTCGGCCTGCCGATGCTGGCGCCTCTCGACGAGAACGGCATCTTCGTCGACGGCTTCGGCTTCCTGGTGGGCCGCGACGTCCGCGACTCGGTCGACCCGGTCGTGGAGCACCTGCGACACCACGGGTTCTTCCACCGCCTTGCGCCCTATACCCACCGCTACCCGCACTGCTGGCGCTGCGGGACGCCGCTCGTCTTCCGGCTCGTCGACGAGTGGTACATCAGCATGGGCCCGGTCTACGACCGCCCCCGCGAGGAGCTGTCGGCGGCCGAGGTCGACGCCAGCCTGCGCTACCAGATCATGGAAGTCGTCGACCGGGTCCGGTGGATCCCGGCCTTCGGCTACGAGCGCGAGCTCGACTGGCTCCTGAGCATGCACGACTGGATGATCAGCAAGAAGCGCTACTGGGGCCTGGCGCTGCCGATCTACGACTGTGCGGCGTGCGGGACGTTCGACGTCGTGGGCGGGCGCGAGGAGCTCCGCGCGCGGGCGGTCACGGGTTGGCACGAGCTGGAAGGCCACACGCCGCACCGGCCGTACGTCGACGCGGTGCAGATCGCCTGTCCCGGCTGCGGCGCCGCGGTCGCGCGCATCCCGGACGTGGGCAACCCGTGGCTCGACGCGGGGATCGTGCCCTTCTCGACGCTCCACTTCCGCGAGGACCCTGCCGCATGGGCGCAGTGGTTCCCGGCCGACTTCGTCACCGAGAGCTTCCCCGGCCAGTTCCGCAACTGGTTCTACTCGATGCTGGCCATGAGCACCGTTCTTCGCCGGGAGGAGCCGTTCCGCGCCATCTTCGGGTACGCCACCCTCTTCGGCGAGGACGGCCGCCCCATGCACAAGAGCTGGGGCAACGCGATCGAGTTCGACGAGGCCGCCGAGCGGATGGGCGTCGACGTCATGCGCTGGATGTACGCCAACGCCCGCCCCGACGACAACATCCTCTTCGGCTGGCACGCGGCGGACGAGGCCCGGCGCGAGCTGCTGGTCCTATGGAACGTCTATGCCTTCTTCGTGACCTATGCCAACCTGGCCGCCTGGAAGCCGGGCGCCGCGGCGCCGCCGATCAAGGAGCGGGCGATCCTGGACCGCTGGATCCTCTCGCGGCTCGCCGGGCTGGCCGCGCGGGTCGAGGATCGCCTGGCGGACTACGACACCGACGCCGCGGCGGCCGCGGCCTCGCGATTCATCGACGAGCTCTCGACCTGGTACCTGCGGCGCAGCCGCCGGCGCCTGTCCCGCGCGGCAGAGGGCCCGGACCGCGCGGCGGCCTTCGCGACGCTCCACGCCGCCCTCGCCGGGCTGGCCCGGATCGTGGCACCGATGATGCCGTTCCTGTCCGAGGCGATGCACCAGAACCTCGTCGTGCGAGGCGACGTGGACGCGCCGGACAGCGTCCACCTCTCGCGCTGGCCGACGGCCGAGCTGGCCGAGCTCCGCGACACGCGCCTCGAGGACGGGATGCAGGTCGCCCAGCGCGCCGTCGAGCTGGCCCGGACCCTCCGGGCCCAGGTCGGGGTGCGCACGCGGCAGCCCCTTGCCCGGCTCTGGATCGCCGTACCGGGCGAGGATCACCCCGAGCTCGACGCGCTTCTCGGCATCGTCGCCGAGGAGGTCAACGTCAAGGAGGTCGTCCGCCTGGGCGATGACTCGGCGCTCGTGGAGCGGCGGGTGAAGCCGCTTCTGCCGAGGATCGGGAAGAAGCTGGGCGCCGCGATCCCGGCCGTCATGGCGGCGGCGCGCGAGGGCCGCTTCGAGATCCACCCGGACGGCTCCGTGGCCCTCGGGGGTGTCGAGCTGGCACCCGACGAGGTGGAGATCCTCGCGGCCCCCCGCCCGGGCACGGCCGTGGCCCACGACGACGGGCTCGTCGTCGTGATCGACACGGAGCTGACCGAGGAGCTGCGGGCGGAGGGTGACGCCCGGGAGCTCCAGAGGGCAGTCCAGGATCTGCGGCGCGACGCCGGCCTGGAGCTGGACGACCGGATCGACCTGGTCGTCCGGTTCGACGGAGAGGCCGCCGCGATCCGCCACCACCTGCCGGCGCTGGCCGTCGAGACGCTGGCCGATTCCGTCGCGGAGGGGCCGCTCCCGGATGGATGGCCCACCGTCGCCGTGGCCCTCGGCGCGACGAGCGCTGCGATCGCCCTGCGCCGCCGCAACGGAAGGGCCGAATGAGCGAGATCGACGGAACGAGCACGAGCGGGGCCGCGCCGGGTGAAAGTGGCGTGACGCCGGGCCCGTCCGCCGTCGAGGCGGTCGGGCCGTCGTCGCGGGGCCTCGCGACGGGGTCGCCAGCACGTCACTGGGTCGTCTTCTTCGGGCTCGCTGCCGGGGTCGTCCTCGTCGACCAGCTGGTCAAGGCATGGGTGGTCGGGAGCTTCCCGCCGGGCGAGCCCGCCGACGTCATCGGTGAGTGGCTGCGCATCTGGTACGTCCACAACAGCGGTGCGCTCTTCGGGCTGTTCCGTGACCAGGCCCTCATCTTCGGGGCGCTGAGCGTCGGGGTGATGGCCCTGATCGTCTGGTACCACGGCCGGGCGCTCGCCGGCAGCGGCTGGCTGGCGACGCTGGCGCTGGGCCTCCTGCTGGGCGGCGCGGTCGGCAACTTCATCGACCGCGCCCGCCTGGGTTACGTCGTGGACTTCGTGGACATGGGGATCCCGGGTGGCTGGCGCTTCTACACCTGGAACGTCGCCGACTCGGCCATCACCACGGCGATCCTGCTCCTGCTGCTCATGGTGATCCTGCCCCAGGGGCGCCGCGAGGCCCCCGCCGGATGACGGAGCTGCGGCTCGTCGTCCCGGCCGGGAGGGGAGGGCGAGCCGACCGCTTCGCCGCCGACCTGTCGGGCCTCTCGCGGAGCCGCGTCCAGCGCCTCATGAGCGAGGGTCACGTCACCGTGGACGGGCACCCCGTCAAGGCGAACACGGTCGTCCCGCCCGGGGCGGTCATCCTCATCGACGTCCCGCCGCCGGAGCCCGCCGGGATCGAGCCGGAGGCGATCCCGCTCGACGTGGTCTTCGAGGACGCCGACGTGATCGTCGTGAACAAGCCGGCCGGGCTCGTCGTCCACCCGAGCCCGGGCCACTGGTCGGGCACACTGGTCAATGCCCTGCTGGCCCGAGACACGGCCTACGGCGGGATCGCCGGCGTCGAGCGGCCCGGCATCGTCCACCGCCTCGACCGGGACACGTCGGGGCTCCTGATGGTGGCCAAGACCGACGCCGCGCAGGTGAGCCTGATGGCCCAGCTCAAGGCTCGGCGAGTGAAGAAGACCTACGTCGCGCTGGTGCAGGGAGGCGTCCAGGCCGCCCTTGGCCGCATCGAGGCCCCCATCGGCCGCGATCCGAAGAACCGCATGCGGATGGCCGTGGTCCCCGACGGGCGACCGTCCGTCACGGGCTACCGGGTGCGCGAGCGCTTTCCCGGGTGGACGCTCCTCGAGCTCGACCTGGTGACGGGGCGGACGCACCAGATCCGGGTCCACCTGGCCGCGCTGGGCCACTCGATCGCCGGCGATCCCGTCTACGGCACCGGGACGGCGCGGCGCGGTCCCGAGGGGCTGGAGAGGCTCTTCCTGCATGCCTGGCGCCTCGTGTTCGCGGCGCCGGCGACCGGCGACCTCGTGCGCCTGGAGGCACCCCTGCCGGCCGAGCTGGCGAGCGTGCTCGAGTCGCTCCGCGGCGCTGCCGCCGACCTCCCGCCGCGGCCGCCCGCCGGCGCAGAGGTCGTCGGATGAACGAGCAGGCGCTGGGCGCAGAGCCGGCGCCCGACGACCCGCTCGCCGGAGTCCCCAGCGCCGGCGCCGCGGGGGCCCTCCTCGTCGTCGTCTCCGGACCGTCCGGGGTCGGGAAGGACACGATCATCGCCGCCCTGCGCCAGAGGCCCCGCGACCCGGACTACCACTACGTGGTGACCTGCACGACGCGGGCACCGCGCCCGGGCGAGGCGAACGGCGCCAGCTACCATTTCCTCACGCGCGAGCGGTTCGCGGCGCTGCGCGACGCCGGCGCCTTCCTCGAGTGGGCCGAGGTCCACGGGAACTGGTACGCGACACCGCGGGCCGAGGTCCGCCGGGCCCTGGCGAGCGGTCACGACGTGATCCTCAAGATCGACGTCCAGGGGGCCGCGGCGGTGAAGTCGCTGGTGCCCGACGCCCTGCTGGTCTTCGTGGTCCCACCGTCCCTGGAGGCGCTCTTCCGGCGGCTGCGGGCCCGCGCGACGGAGACCGCCCGGGAGCTGGAGCTGCGCCAGCGCAACGCCGCCATCGAGCTCGCCCGCGCCGGCGACTACGACCACGTCGTGGTCAACGAGGACGGCCAGGTCGAGCGGACGGCGGCGCGGATCGACGAGATCATCCGGACCGAGCGCAGGCGCCACCCGGGTCGCCAGGTCGTCGTCTGACGCCGATGGAACCGGGCGAGGCCGGCTTCCCGGCAGCGACCGCGGATGACCTCGGGCTCCTGCCGGAGCCAGCGGGGGAACGGTGGGTCGAGGTGGCGATCGACGCCACCGGCGTGGCAGGGGACCGGACGTGGACGTACGCCGTTCCGGCGCCGCTGGCCGACATCGCAGCGGGCGAAGCGGTCCTCGTCGAGTGGGGACGTCGCCGCGCGCTCGGGATCGTGCTGGGCGACGCAGGCCCGCTGGACGGCGTCACGCCGCGACCCCTGGCCGCGCGCGTCCGTGCCGACGGCCCGCTCCTCCCGCCGCTCTCGCTGGCCCTGGCCCGCTGGATCGCCGAGCACTACCTGGCCCCGTCCGCCCTGGTGATCCGGGCCATGCTGCCGCCCGGCCTCCTGGAGCGGCTCGACCTCGTCGCCACGGCCCTCGGGCCCGCCGAGCCCGGCGACGACCGCGCCACCGCCGCCCTCCTGGACGCGCTGGCGGCGGGACCGCGGCCGCTCCGCGCCCTGCCCGTCGCCGAGAGCCGGCCCGCGGTGCTGCGCCGCCTTCGGGCGCTGGAGCGATCGTCCCGGGTCCACCTCGAATGGACCCTCGGGACGGCCGGAGCCCTGCCCCGGTACGAGCGCTGGGCGAGCGCCACGCCGGCCGGCGTGGACGTCGCCGGCGGCGTGCGGCCGCCCGCCGGCCGGCCACTCGGGGCGCGTCAGCGGGCGGTCCTCGAGGAGCTGGTGCCCGCGGGGCGGGCTGGCGTCGCAGCCGCGGTCGTGGCCGCGCGGCACGGCTCGGCAAGCCTCGCCAGCCTCGCGCGGCGCGGTCTCGTCGAGATCGCCACGCGAGAGCGGCCGCGCGATCCGCTGGCGGTGCGAGCCGTCGGGCGCCGCGGATCGCGTCCGGCGGGCGCCGTCCTGTCGGCCCCCCAGGCGGCCGCGGTGGCCGCGCTCGCCGGGGCACTCGCCGCACGCGACCCGACGCCGCTCCTCCTCGACGGGCCGACGGGCGGCGGCAAGACGGCGGTCTACGCGGAGGCGATCGCGACCTGCCTGGCGGCCGGCCGGCCGGCGCTCGTGCTCGTGCCGGAGATCGCCCTGGCCCTGCCCCTCGTCGACCGGCTCCGGGCGGACCTCGGTGCCGAGGTCGTCGTCGTCCATTCCGGGCTCGGCGAAGGCGAGCGGGCCGACGCCTGGCGCCGGATCCGGGCCGGTGCGATCGACGTCGTCCTGGGGACGCGGACCGCGGTCCTCGCGCCGCTCGCGGACGTCGGGTTGATCGTCGTCGACGAGGAGCACGAGGCGACCTACAAGAGCGACCGGACCCCGCGGATCCAGGCCCGCGACGTCGCCGTCCGCCTCGCGCGGCTGGCGGGCGCGGCCGTCGTCCTGGGGAGCGCCACGCCTTCCGTGGAGACGGAGGGTCGCGCCCGACAGGGCAGCTATCGGCGCGCCACTCTGCCCGAGCGGGCGGCCGGCGCCGCCCCGGCTGTGGAGCTGGTCGACCTGCGCGAGGAGCTGGCGACGGGGAACCGAGGCCTTCTCTCGGCCCGGCTCGCGCGGCGCCTCTCCCTGCTCGATCGAGATGCCGGCGACCGGGCGATCCTGGTCATCAACCGCCGCGGCGCCGCCTCCGCGGTGCTGTGCCGGGACTGCGGCCACGTGCAGGCATGCCCGGAGTGCACGCGGCCGCTGGTCTACCACCAGGCCGGCATGACCCTGCGCTGCCACCATTGCGGTGCGGCGGCGCCGCTGGCGTCGCGCTGCCCCGCCTGCGGCTCACCCCGGATCCGCTTCCTGGGCGGCGGCACGGAGCGCCTGGAAGCCGAAGTCCGCGATCGGTTCCCGGGCCTGCGCGTGGGGCGCCTCGATCGCGACGTCGTGGAGCGCCGGGGCGCCGCGGCGCGCGTCATCGATGCCTTCACCGAGGGCGGCCTGGACGTGCTCGTGGGGACCAGCCTCGTCACCAAGGGTCTCGACATCCCGGAAGTCACGCTCGTGGGCGTCGTCTCGGCCGACGTCGCCCTCACGCTGCCCGACGAGCGCGCCGCCGAGCGGACATACCAGCTCCTGGTCCAGGCGATCGGGCGCGCAGGGCGCGGCGCGCGTGCCGGCCACGCCATCGTGCAGACATACCAGCCCGGGCACCCGGCGATCCAGGCCGTCGTGACGGGAGACGCGGCCGCGTTCTACGACGCCGAGCTCGCGGCACGAGAGCGGTTCGGCGCGCCCCCGTTCGGATCGACCATCAAGCTGACCGTCGGAATGGAGGACCGGGATGCCGCCCTTGCCGCGGGCCGCGAGATGGCCGGGCGGCTGCGGGCACGGGCGGCGGAGCGAGGGCTGACGGTGGCCGTGGCAGGACCGGCCCCGGCATACGTGCCTCGTCGCGCGGGCCGCTGGCGCGTCAATGTCGTCGTTCGGGCGGCCGAGCCACGCGCGGTGCTGGATGCCGACCCGGGTCCGCCGTGGTCCGTCGACGTCGACCCGGAGAGCCTGCTGTAACGCAGCCGTCCCGGAGCATGGCGCCGGTCAGGGCGGGGCGCGAGGTCCGGACGCCTCTTGGCCTGCCGGGCCGTGTGCCGGACAATGATGGCCCGCACGAGGATTCGACCGATGACCGACGAGACGAACCAGCCTCCCGAGACGGAGCCCCCGCACGAGACACCGGACGCGCCGCCCGCCGACCCGGCCTCTGAACCGGCCAGCGGCTGGGAGACGGGCGGCGAGCCCCGCAGCGCCCAGGCGCGCGAGTGGCTGGCCCAGCTCCAGCAGATGATCGACCGCGTCGCTGCCGAGGCCGCGCCGGTCGCCCGCGACGTCGCGGCCAAGGCCGCCGAGCTCGCCGCCGTCGCGGGGGACAAGGCGGGACCCCTGGCGCGGCGCGCGGCCGAGGTCACCGAGGACGTGGGGACGCGGGTCGCCGTTCGCTCGCGTCGCTTCGCCGAGGAAGTCCGCCACCGGGGAGCCGAGGGCGGCGCGGCCCCGCCCGAGGCACCGGACGATGGCGCCGTCCCCGGGGCGGCGGTTGCGCCGCCGGCCGGCCCGGCCGACGCGCAGGCTGCGGACGTGACGGACGTGCCTCCGCCGGAGCCGCCCTCGGCCTGATCCCCTGCGGGCCCGCCCGGGGGGCGGGCCCGTATACTTCCGGCCATGAGCGTCCTCCCGATCCTCACGCTCGGCGACCCCCGGCTGCGCCTCAAGGGCGAGCCGGTCGAGAGCTTCGGCAAGCTGCTCCATCACCTCCTCGACGACCTGACGGACACCATGCGCCACGCCCCGGGGGTGGGGCTCGCGGCGCCGCAGCTGGGCGAGCCCATGAACGTCGCCGTCGTCGAGGTGGGGGACCGGCTCCTCGAGCTCGTCAACCCACGGATCGTCCGCGCCGAGGGCGACGATCGCGACCTCGAAGGCTGTCTCTCCGTTCCCGGCTTCGTCGCCTACGTCACGCGCCGGGAGCAGGTCTGGGTCGTCGCCCAGAACCGCAAGGGCCGCAGGTACAAGGCCGCCGGAGCCGGGCTCCTGGGTCGCGCGCTGCAGCACGAGCTCGACCACCTCCAGGGCAAGCTCTACATCGACTACCTCGCCTCGCCGGACGAGCTGATCCCGGTCGGCCGCGGCGGCGACGACGAGGACGAGGACGAGGTGGACGCGGAGCTGGCCCGCCGCGGGATCGACCCCGCCATGGCGAAGGCGGCCTCGCGCGGCTGACCTGCGGCGCGCCCGGACGCTCTTCTTCGGGTCGGGCGCCTTCGGCGTGCCCATCCTGGAGGCCGTCGCCGCCGCCCCCGAGCTGGCCCTCGTCGCGGTCGTCACGGCTCCTCCCCGCCCGGCCGGTCGGCGAGCCGAGCCGACCCCGACCGCCGTCGGATCCCGCGCGACCAGCCTCGCGGTCCCGGTGCTGACGCCCGAGCGCCTCCGCGATCCGTCCTTCCTGGGCCTTCTCGCCGGTCTCCGTCCCGACGTCGGCATCCTGGCGGACTACGGGAAGCTCCTGCCGGTCGCCGTCCTCGACCTGCCGGCGCACGGGATCCTCAACCTGCACCCCTCGCTGCTGCCGCGCCATCGCGGAGCGACGCCGATCCCGGCGGCTCTCCTCGCGGGCGACGACGTCACGGGAGTGTCCCTCTTCCGGATGGACCCGGGGATGGACACCGGCCCGCTCCTGGCCGTGGAACGGACCCCCCTCGGTCCGGGCGACGACGCGAGCGGGGTGGAGGAGCGTCTCGCCGGGCTGGCGGCGCGCCTCCTGGCCCGCTCGATCGGGCCCTACCTGCGCGGCGACCTGGTCGCCCGCGACCAGCCCGCGGCGGGCGTCACGCTCACGCGCCCTCTCGCCCGCGAGGACGGGCGCATCGACCCGACCGCGCCGGCCTTCGAGCTCGAGCGCCGGGTCCGCGCCCTTCGCCCGTGGCCCGGGACCTTCCTGGACCTGGCCGGCGGCCGCCTGGCGGTCCTGGACGCCGCGCTGGGTGAGGGGAGTGCCTCGGACGTCCCGGGCTCGATCGTGGTGGATGGGACGGGGCTCGCCCTGGCCACCGGCGACGGTCGCCTTCGCCTCCTGCAGGTCCGGCCGGCGGGGGGTCGTGCCATGGACGGCGCCGCCTATCGCCGGGGACATCCCGCCGTGGTCGGCTCGCGGGTAGGATGAGGCTTCGATGAGCGAGCCGAGCACCACCGATCGACCCGCGCTCGAGCCTCCTCCCGTGGCGCCGACACGCGACCCGCGTCCGGGGATCGGAGGCCTTCGGCCGGACGAGGTCGCGTCGCTCGTGGAGGCGCTCGGGGAGCCGGCGTTCCGCGCCCGCCAGGTGGCGGACGCCGCGTGGCGCTCCACGGCCGCCGGCTGGGACGATGTCACGACGCTCGCCCGGCCCTTCCGAGCCGCCCTCGAGGAGCGGGTCCGCTTCGACACCTGCGCCGCCACGGTCGTCCAGCCGGCCGACGGTGGCTCGACGGAGAAGGCGCTCCATCGCCTCTCGGACGGCGGCCTCGTCGAGTCCGTCCTGATGCACTACCCGGCGGGAGCCGGGCGCCGCGAGCGGAACACGCTGTGCATCAGCAGCCAGGCCGGCTGCGCGGTCGGCTGTCCCTTCTGCGCCACCGGTGAGCTCGGATTCGATCGCGACCTGGAGGTCGCCGAGATCGTGGACCAGGCCCGCCACGCGCGGCGGCGGCTGGCAGCGGCGGGTCGCCATCTCACGAACCTCGTCTTCATGGGGATGGGCGAGCCGCTCCTCAACCTGGATGCCGTCCTGGACGCGGCGGCCGCCATCACGGATCCCGCCCGCTTCGGGCTGGGGGCACGCCACGTCACGATCTCGACGTCGGGAGTCGTCCCGGCGATGGAGCGGCTGACCGCGCTGCGACCGCAGTGGACCCTCGCGGTCAGCCTGCACGCGGCCCGCGACCCGCTCCGCGATCTCCTGGTTCCGCTCAACCGCCGGTGGCCGGTGGTCGATGTCGTCGCGGCGGCGCGGGCGTACGGCCTTGCGACGGGCCGGCGCGTGAGCTACGAGTACGTGATGATCGAGGGCATCAACGACACGCTCGCGGACGCCGACGCGCTGGTCGGCCTCCTGCGTGGCACGGGTGCCCACGTCAACTGCATCCCGATGAATCCCGTGGCCCACACGCCGTGGCGCGCCAGCCCGCCGGAGCGGATCGCCGCGTTCGCGTCCCGCCTCCACGCCGGCGGGATCGGGGTCACGCTGCGACGCAACCGGGGCCAGGAGGTCGGCGCCGCCTGCGGCCAGCTGGCGGCCGAGCAGGCAGGGCAGCCGCCAGCGCCCGCCGTCGCGCGCCGCCGGGCGCGACTGGTGGCCGAATCCACGATGGCCCTCCGCGGCGACCGAAGCTCCGCTCCCGTCCCACCCGGCATCGAGGCCGGCCGCCGCCGCCCGCGGGGATCCCGCTGATGGGCGACGGCCGTGCGCTCATCGCCGCGAGCATCCTGAACTCCGACCTGGCGAACCTGGCCAACGAGGTCCGGCGGGCCGTCAAGGCCGGCGCCGACCGGATCCACGTGGACGTCATGGACGCCCGTTTCGTGCCGAACCTGACCTTCGGTTGGACCACGATCGCGCATCTCCGGCCGGTCACCCGGACACCCTTCGACGCTCACCTGATGATCGCCGAGCCGGGGCGCTGGCTCGACGACTTCCTCGCCGCGGGATGCGACTCGGTCACGATCCACGTCGAGGTCGAGGAGCCGATCGAACCGGTCCTGCGGCGGATCAAGGCAGCGGGCCGGGCCGCCGGGCTGGCGATGCGTCCCGGGACGCCCATGGCCGCGCTTGCGCCGTACAAGGACCTCCTCGACATCGTGATGGTCATGACCGTGGAGCCGGGCTTCGGCGGTCAGGTCTTCATGCGCGAGGTCGCGGAGGCGAAGATCCCGTCAGCGCGCCAGCTCCTGGCCGACAAGCCCTGGGGCGGGGAGGTCCACGTCGACGGCGGCGTGAACCGGGAGACGGCCGAGATCGTCGGCGGGCTGGGAGCCGACGTGCTGATCGCGGGCACGGCGCTCTTCGCGCGCGGCCGCAACCCGTCGCGCGAGGTGCGCCTGATGCGTGCCCTCGCCGACGAGGGCTACGCCGCGGAGCTCAACGATGGCGTCCCACCCGAGCCTCGCAACCAGATGGTGCGGCTGGCGCGCCTGCCTCGTGCGCTGGCCGAGCCGCTCCGCGACGCCGTGGAGGCGGCGGGGGTCCCGGTGGTGATGCTCCGGGGCGAGGGCCTCCTGGGCCCCGACGGCGTCCGGGACCTGGACCTGCTCGTGCCGCGCGCGGCTGCGGCGTGGGTCGAGGAGCGATTCGGGGAGCGCCGCGATTCCCTGCTGGAGGCCGCGGCGGCGGCGCGCGCCGAGTCCGGAGCCGGAGTGTCCCCCGACGAGTCGGTTGGCGGCGCCCCAGCCGAACCGGGCCCGGCGGGCGTCCCCTGAATGCGGGCGCTCCTGCAGCGCGTGACGCGCGCGGAGGTCCGCGTCGACGGCCGGGCCGTCGGGTCGATCGGGCGCGGCCTGCTCGTCCTCGTGGGCATCGCGGGCGGCGATGACGCCGCGGTCGCCGCCACGCTCGCGCGCCGAATCGTCGAGCTGCGGATCCACCAGGACGCCGAGGGGCGCACGAACCTCGCCCTGGCCGACGTCGGCGGTGCGGTCCTGGCGGTCAGCCAGTTCACGCTCTATGCCGACACCCGGCGAGGGCGCCGGCCGGGCTTCACGGCCGCGGCGGGTCCGGATCATGCGGCCGCGATCTACGATTGCTTCTGCTCCGCCCTGGAGGAGCTCGGGGTGACGACCGCGCGCGGTCGGTTCGGACGCGCGATGGAGGTCGAGCTCGTCAACGACGGCCCGTTCACGATCTGGCTCGACACGGCCGATCGCTGACGCGGACGCGGTCGCGGGTCGACGCGGAAACGGGCCGGCTCGAGGAGCCACTCGGCGAAGCCGGGCATGCAGCGGCCCGGTCGCGAGGCGCGGACCGGGCCTGCGGAGTGGCGTGCCGGGTGCCGGCCCGGCAGCGTTCAGCGAGACTTCTTGGACTGAGTCCGCTTGCAGCGCGTGCAGGCAAGCTTGCGGATCACCACGCCGCCCTCGACGACGGCGAGCGTCTGGAGGTTCGGCTGGTAGCGCCTGTGCGCTCGGACGCGGTTCATCCCGCTGGACTGCGGGTTGAAGCCGCCCATCGCGACTTTGCCGCAGATCGCGCAGCTACGGGCCATCGGGTTCCTCAAGGGTGCGGTGGATGCGATCTCGGGACGGGTGGGCCCGTCGTTCGGGAGCCCGGCACGCGGAGGCGCCACCGGAGGGCTCCCGGGGAGGCTGTATGCTAGCACATCGTTCCACGCCCGCCCGCCCAGACCGGAGGTTCGATCCCGCATGCCCGATGCGCCAGCGCATCCCGCCGTGCCGGGCCAGGCTCTCGTGACCCGCCGCGCTCTCGTCGAGATCGTGCGCACCGCGGTGCTTGGAAGCTATGGCGTCACGGGTCTCGACAGGTCGTTCCTCTCGCGGCTCGGGCTTGGCCGGCCGCCGATCCGGGTGTCGCTCCGACCCGACGTCGTCGTCGACATCCGCCTGACGCTCGCCTACGGGCTCCCCGTCGCGGAGGTTGCCCGCCAGGTCGACTCCGCCGTCCGCTACGCGCTGCGGCGCGCGTTGGGGCGCGACGTGGGGGCGGTGACCATCCACGTCGAGGGCCTGGCTGCAGGCCCGTTCTCGACCCGGGCCCCCGACGCTCCCGGCAGGGCGGACGCCCGGCCAGGCCCGCCCCGCGAGGACGCCACGTAGGTGGTCCGCCTGGCCTGCGATGGCGCCGGGCTCCTCGAGGCGGTCCGTGCGGCCGTTGCCAACCTCGAGGCGCATGTCGACGAGATCAACGCCCTGAACGTCTTCCCGGTCCCGGACGGCGACACCGGGTCCAACATGGTCGCGACGTGTCGCGAGATGCTCGAGTACGTGCGCCAGGATTCGAGCGTGGAGGCCGTCGCCGAGCGGCTGCGGGAGGGTGCGCTCTTCGGCGCGCGGGGCAACTCCGGGGTGATCCTCAGCCAGGTGGTCCGGGGGCTGGCCGAGGGGTTCGCCGGGAAGCGACGCTTCAACGGCCTCGACCTGGCCCATTCCCTCGCCCTCGCCTCGACGGCCGCCTACGGCGCCGTCCCGAAGCCGGTCGAGGGGACGATGCTGACGGTGATCCGCGAGGCCTCCGCCGTCGCCGTCGAGACCGCCGAGCGCTCGAACGACCTCGAGGCCGTCCTGTGGGCCGCGACGCACGCCGCGGCCCGCGCGCTCGACAAGACGCCGAGCCTCCTGCCCGTGCTCAGGGAGGCGGGCGTGGTCGACTCGGGCGGGGCGGGGCTGCTGCGGCTCTTCGAGGGTGCCCTCGCCTACACGCGGGGCGAGGTCATCGTGCCGGCTCCCGTCAGGGCGCCCCGCATGCCGAGCCCGACGCCGGCCGACCAGGTGCACGTCGAGACACTCCACGGCTACGAGACGGTCTACCTGGTGCACCCGTTCCCGGGCCAGCTCCTGGACCTGGACCGGATCCGCTCCTACCTCGTGCGCACCGGGGACTCGGTCAACGTTGCCGGCGACCCGAAGGCCGCCAAGATCCACGTGCACAACGGGCGCCCGGATCTCGTGCTCCGCCAGGCGCTCCAGCTCGGCCGGATCGTCAACGCCACGATCACCGACCTCGACCATCAGACGGCCGAGATACGAGACGCGCGGGCCGGCGCCCACGGGTCCCCTGCGCTCGAGCCGCGACCGGTCATGGGCCGCCTGCGGGTGCCCCTGGGGATCGTGGCAGTGGCCCCCGGCGACGGACTTGCCGACGCGCTCGCGGCGTTCGGCATCGCCGACGAGCGGCTCCACGTCTCGATCGTGCGGGGCGGCCAGACCGAGAACCCCAGCGCCGGAGAGCTGCTCGCCGCGGTCAGCGCCTCGCCCGGCGAGGAGGTGGTGATCCTCCCGAACAACCCGAACGTGAAGCTGGCGGCCGGCCAGGCGGCGGAGATGGCCGACCGCCCCGTGCGCGTGGTCCCGACCCGCAATGCCGCCGAGGGAATCGCGGCGCTCCTGGAGGTGGACCCGGGAGCCGGCGCCAGCGGCAACGCCGAGGCGATGCTGGCGGCAAGCCGCGCGCTCCAGACCTTTCTCGTCACCGAGGCGGTCCGCGACGCCGTCGTCTCGGGGCACAAGGTGAAGCACGGCCAGACCATGGCCCTCGACCCCGACGACGGGCTCCTGGCGGCCGACGACGATCGCGACCGGGCCGCGCTGGCGGGCCTCGCGGCTCTGCAGCCCGGCTTCAGCCTCGTCACGCTGTGGTACGGGGACGGGGCCGATCTGGGCGACGCGGAGCGGCTCGCCCGTCTCGTGCAGGCGGCCTGGCCGGCGGTCGAGGAGGTCGAGGTCCGGCACGGGGGCCAGCCGCACTACCGTTACCTCGTCAGCGCGGAATAGGGGAGCGCCGGTGGCGACCCGGGGCGCCCGCTCCAGTCCCGGTCCCGCCGTCCCCCCGGCCGACGTCTACGCCACGCAGCTGCGAACCAGCGGGCTGCCGGGGGCCGCGGCGCTCGGCCGCGTCGGCGGGCGTGTCGGCCTGCGGTCCGTCCGGGACCTGCTCCTGTGGTTGCCGCGCCGCTACGACGACCTGCGCAGGGTGTACGACCTCGGGTCCCTGCGATTCGTCGAGCCAGACACCGTCGTCAGCGTGCGGGCACGCGTGGTCACGCTCCGCGAGGGGCGCACGGCCCGCCGCCGCCTGCCGGTCGTGACCGCGACGCTGGCCGACGGGACGGGCGCGGCCGAGGCCCAGTGGTACGGCCGGCAATACGTCCAGAAGCGCCTTGCCCCGGGCCAGGAGTACCTGTTCTCGGGCAAGCTCCGCAAGCGCGGCTTCGGAATCCTCGTCGACAACCCGGCATTCCAGCCGCCGGACGGCGACCTCCTCCACGTCGGCCGGATCGTGCCGACGTACGGGCTCACCGCGGGCCTCGCCCTGAAGTCGCTCCGCGCGGCCATTCGCGCGGCGCTGGATCGCTACCCGCCCTACCCGGAGTACCTGCCGCCCGACCTGCTCCAGGCGGAGGGGCTGCCGGGGATCGCGACGGCCATCGAGCAGGCCCATTTCCCCGACGACTTCCCGCGTCGCGACGACGCCCTGCGGCGCCTGGCGTTCGACGAGCTGCTCGCGCTCCAGGTGGGGATGGTCTCGCGGCGCCGCCAGCGCGCGGTCGCCGCGGCAGCCAGCGTGACGACGTCTGCGGAGCGCGACCGGATCATTCGCGAAGCGCTGGCCGATGCGCTCGGGGTGCGCATCGGGCGGCCCGTCACCCTGACGGTCGACCAGGAGGCGGCCATGACCGCCGTGCGGGCCGACCTTGCCGAGCGCCACCCGATGCTGCGCCTCCTGCAGGGCGACGTCGGCTCCGGCAAGACGGCAGTCGCGGCGTACGCCCTTGCGGTGGCGGCCGGCGCCGGCGTCCAGGGTGCGCTCCTCGCCCCGACGGACCTGCTGGCGCGGCAGCACGCCGCAACGCTCGGCGATCTCATGGCGCCCCTGGGGATCCCCGTGACGCTCCTGACAGGGTCGCTCTCCGGCCCGGGGGTGGCGACGGCGCTGGACGCGATCGCCGACGGGCGCGCCGCCGTCGTCGTCGGCACGCAGGCCCTCTTCTCGGAGCGCGTGGCATATGCCCGCCTGGGCCTGGTCGTCGTCGACGAGCAGCACCGTTTCGGTGTCGAGCAGCGCGGCGCGCTCGAGGCCAAGACGACCGGGGGCGCGGCCCATGTGCTGCTGATGACGGCGACGCCGATCCCTCGGACGCTGGGCCAGGTGCTGTACGCCGACCTGGACGTCTCGGACCTCCGGTCGGTGCCCCTGGGCCGCATCCCGATCCGGACGACCATCCGCCACCCCGACGACCTCGACCGGCTGTGGGACTTCGTCCGCGCCGAGGCCACCGAGGGACGGCGCACCTTCGTCGTCGTCCCTCGCATCGACGAGGTGGACGACCAGACGGAGAACGTCGCCGGCGCCCAGGCCGAGGCGGAGCGCCTCCGGCGCCTCCTCGCCCCCCTGCGCGTCGGCCTGGTCCACGGCCGCCTGAAGGCGGTCGCGCGCGACGAGGAGATGGCGCGCTTCCGCGACGGCGCCCTCGACGTCCTGGTGGGAACGACCGTGGTGGAGGTCGGCGTCGACGTCCCGGAGGCGTCGGTCATGGTCATCGAGGGAGCCGATCGCTTTGGGCTGGCCCAGCTGCACCAGCTCCGCGGGCGCGTGGGCCGGGGAACGGCGGCCTCCTACTGCGTGCTCGTCGCCGACGTCGAGGCGGACACCCCGGCCGCCGAGCGGCTCGCCGCCGTGGAGCGCACGAGCGACGGGTTCGACCTCGCCGAGACCGATTTCGCCCTGCGTCGAGAGGGCGACGTCCTGGGCCTGGTCCAGAGCGGGCTCCCTCGCCTGCGGGTCGCGACCCTGGCCCGTCCCGACCATCGCGCCCTGGCGACGGCGGCACGACGCCACGCCGAGGCGCTGCTCGACGGCGACGGCCGGTTCCGCGAGGCCGGTGCGCCGCTCGCCGCCGAGCTCGCCGGCGGCTGGCTGGCGCGGGTCTTCGCCGGCGACCCGGCATCGGGGGCGTAGCGCTCGTGGCCGGTGCGGGACGCGTGATCGCGGGCAGCGCCGGCGGGATCCAGCTCGCGTCGGCGGGCCCGGGCACGCGGCCGCTCGCCGACCGCATGAAGCAGGCGCTCTTCGGATCGCTGGAGCCGCTCCTCGCGGGCGCGGCCGTCCTGGACCTCTGCGCCGGCACGGGAGCCGGGGCCATCGAGGCGCTCTCGCGGGGAGCGGCGCGGGCGGTCCTCGTCGAGCGCGATCCCGGCGCCGTCCGCGTCATCGCGGAGAACCTGCGACGGACCGGACTGGCGAGCCGCGCACGCGTGACGCGCCGCGACGCCGTGGCGGCCGTCGGCGCGCTCGCGGCGGCCGGCGAGACCTTCGACCTCGCCATCGTGGATCCGCCCTACGCGGAGACGCTCCTCCGCGACGCGATCCTGGCCGGTCTGGGCTCCCCGGAGGGCCCGCTGCGGACGGGGGCGACCGTCGTTGCCACGGCTCACTGGCGCGAGCCCCCGCCGCCCGAGATCGGGCTGCTACGATCCACGCGGGTCCGCCGCTTCGGCGAGACCGCGGTCACCATCTATCGCCGCGAGGCCGGCGGGACCGCGGACGCGGACTGATCGGAGGCCGGATGCGCACCGCGGTCTACCCGGGATCGTTCGACCCGATCACGCTGGGGCACGTCGACGTCCTGCAGCGCGCCGCGGGCGTCTTCGATCGGGTTGTCGTGGCCGTGCTGGTGAACCCCCGGAAGGCAGCCGCCGGGGAGGCCGAAGGCCGCGCCGCCGCAATCCGGGAGGCGATCGCCGAGACGCTGCCGGGGCTGGCTGGCCGGGTGGACGTGGAGGTCTTCGACGGCCTGACGGTCGACGCCTGTCGCGGCGTCGACGCGCGCCATATCGTGCGCGGCCTGCGCGCGGTCTCGGACTTCGAGGCCGAGCTGCAGATGGCCCACATGAACCATCGCCTGGCGCCCGAGATCGACACGGTCTTCTTCATGACCGCGCTGGAGTACGGCTACCTGTCGTCGAGCCTGGTCAAGGAGATCGCGCGATTCGGCGGCGACGTGTCGGCCATGGTGCCGCCCGGCGTCGCGGCTCGCCTGCGGGCGTCCGGCCGGGAGGGCCCGCGTCTATAATCCGGCCACCACCGTCCGGGGCCCGAGGAGGACCGTCCCATCGACATCATGTTCTTCGTCGAGCGCCTCGAGGGGATGCTCGCGAACGGCAGGAAGCTGCCCCTCACGTCCAACGTCGTCGTCGACCAGGCGGCGGCGCTCGAGCTCATCGACGAGCTCCGCCACGCCATCCCGGAGGAGGTCCAGGCCGCGCGCCGCGTCAACGCCGAGGGCGAACGCATCCTCGAGCGAGCAAGTCAGGAAGCCGAGCGGATCGTCGCTCGCGCCAACGACCAGGCCGCCTACCTCATCGACGAGCAGGGGCTGACCGAGGCGGCCGAGGCAGAGGGTCGCCGGATCGTCGCGGACGCCGAGGCCGATTCGGCCGAGACGCGCCGCGGCGCGGACAAGTACGCCGCCGACGTCCTGCTGCGCCTGGAGGCCGAGGTCTCGAGCGTCCTGGGCCAGATCGAGCGCGGCATCGACGCGCTGCGCGTCCGCGAGGAGCCCCAGCCGGTCGCGACGGGGGAGGTGGCCGAGGAGCCCGCCGAGCCCGTCGCCGGATGACGACGTCCCCCGCGGACGCCCTCGTCGTCAACGTGGCCGGGCTTCTCGGGGAGGCGCCCGGGTCCCATCGCGACGTCGCCGTGGATGGCGTCCGGCTGGAGCTGGGCGAGGGGCTCCGGCAGTCGGCGCCGCTCGACGTGCGAGCCCGGATCGGGCGGACGAACCGGGGCGTGATCGTGGTGGGAGCGGCTCACACGATCCTGGCCGATGTCTGCGGCCGGTGTCTCGTGGAGCTGGAGATCGCGATCGACGCCCCATTCGACGAAGAGGTCCTGCCGACCATCGAGCTGCAGTCCGGCCTTGCCGTCGACCTCAGCCAGGAGCCCGAAGCCTTCCGCCTCTCGGATCACCACGAGCTGGACCTCGAGCCGATCGCTCGCGAGGCGGTCCAGCTCGCCGCGCCCATCGCCCCGGTCTGCCGTCCCGATTGCCTCGGGCTCTGCCCGGACTGCGGGGTCGACCTCAACGCCGGACCCCACGATCACGGCGACGCGCCGATCGATCCACGCTTCGCGAAGCTCCGCGAGTTCAGGGCCGACGAGTAGAGCCGAAACCGGCTACACTCCGCCTTCGGTCCGACGGCGCCGGAGCGTCGCCACGCCCCACGCACGACGGACCGCCCGCATGGCGCATCCGCGCGCGCCGCCCTTCAACGACAGGAGCAGCAGCCCCGATGGGTCTCCCGAAGCGCAAAGTCTCGCACGCCCGGCAGGGCGAACGGCGCTCGCATCTCGCGCTGAGCCTGCCGAGCCTGGTCGAGTGCAGCCACTGCCACGCCATGAAGCGTTCGCACCACGTCTGCCCGAGCTGCGGCTACTACAACGGCCGGGCGGTCGTCGCTCTGAAGACGAAGGGCGGCGAGCCCGGCTCCTGACCGCCGCGCGCACCCGAGCCGCCAGCAGCCGCGTCCGATGGACCTCGCGACCGTCCGAGGCATCGAGCATGGCCGGAAGGTTCGCCTCGCGGTCGACGCCATGGGCGGCGATCACGCGCCGGTCGAGATCGTCGCCGGCGCCCTGCTCTACGCGGCGGAGAACCCGGACGACCAGCTGATCCTCGTCGGGATCCCGGAGCGCATCGCCGCAGTCGCCGGCCGAGCGCTGCCCGCCAACGTGACGGTCGCGGCCGCCAGCCAGGTGGTCGAGATGCACGAGCACCCCGCCAGGGCGCTCCGGGAGAAGAAGGACGCATCCATCCTCGTTGCCTGTGACATGGTGCGGCGCGGGCGTGCCGACGCCGTCATCACCGCCGGGCACACCGGGGCGGGCATGGCGGCCGCCGTCCTCCGGCTGGGCCGGGTGCCGGGAGTGGATCGCCCCGCGCTGGCGATCCAGATGGTCACGGAGACCGGACCGCTGGTTCTCCTGGACATCGGCGCCAATCCCGACTCCACGCCCGAGAACCTGGTCCAGTACGCCCACATGGGCGCCCTCTTCGCCGAGCGGGCGCTGGGCGTCGCGAGCCCGCGCATCGCGCTCCTCTCGATCGGAGAGGAGAAGGGCAAGGGCGATGCGCGGATCCAGCGCGCCAGCGAGCTTCTCGACGGGTCGAGCCTGAACTTCAAAGGCAACGTCGAGGGCAAGGACCTCGTGCACCACCCCGCCGATGTCGTCGTGTGTGACGCCGTGCTCGGCAACGTCACGATCAAGTTCTTCGAGGGCCTCGCCGGCTTCATCTTCGACCTCTGGGCGCAGGAGTTCCGGGGCGGCCTCCGCGGGAAGATCGCGTACCTGCTCATGCGTCCGGGCATCGCCCGCATCCGGCGCACATTCGACTACGAGGTCCTCGGGGGATCCCCGCTGCTGGGTGTCCGGGGCACCGTCATCATCACCCATGGCCGGGCCAGGAGGCGGATGGTCAACCACGCGATCCGCGTCGGCGCGGCCTCGGCCCGGGCACGACTTCCCGAGCTGATCGGCGAGACATTCCGCGACGCGGACGCCGCCCGAGCGGCCCCCGCCGACCGGGTCGGCGCGGCGTCCACGGAGGATGAAGGCCCCGTTGGTGCGCCGGCACCGGAGCTGCCGGGGTGACGCGACCCACGCTCGCGGTCAGCCACCCCGTCGTGCGGGATCTCGTGCGCCTGGCCGCCATGGAGGTCCCGGGGGTCCTGCGCGTTGGGTGGGCGGGCGGCCCGCTCCGGCGGCTCTTCGCGGGCCGGCCGGTCGCCGTGCGGGTCCGCAAGGGCGTCGTGGAGGCGCGAGTGGTCGTGATCGCCCGGCCCGGGCAGCCGCTGGCGGCCCTCGCCGTGGATGTCCGGACGGCCGTCGCGGCGGCGATCGAGCGCCTGCTCGGGCTCGAGCTTGGCGAGGTCACCATCCAGATCGACGGCATCGGCAGCTGACCGCGTGGCCGGGCGAGCGGGGCGATCCGGCGGAGACCTGGTCCGCTCGCGCCGTGCGGCGCGGCGGCTGACGCTGGCTGCCCTGTTCGAGGCCGAGTTCGGCCAGCGGACGGCGGCCTCGGTGCTGGAGCGACACCTGGCCGAGACGGAGGGCGATCCGGAGACGGCGCACTACGCGCGACTCCTCGTCGCGGCGACCGTGGAGCACCGCGACCAGATCGACCTCCGGATCGGGGCGGCGGCACCCCAGTACCCGGTCGTGACGCTCGCCCGCATGGACCGGGTCCTCCTTCGTGCGGGCATCTGCGAGGTGCTACACTCGCCCGCGACGCCGGCCCGGGTGGCGATCGCCGAGTGGGTCGAGCTCGCGCGGGTCTACGGAGGAGATCCGGCGAGGCGCCTCGTCAACGGAGTCCTGGGCCGGGTGGCCCGGGATGCCGGAAGCGGGATGGCCGAGCCCCGTTCGTCCCCGCGCAGCACCACAGTCCCCGACGCGCAGGAATGACACCCAGGGAGGAAGGAGCCAGTGGCGACCACCTACGAGCGGCTCAAGAAGATCGTCGTCGAGCAGCTCGGCGTCGACGAGGCCGAAGTCAACCCCGAGGCCTCGTTCGTTGACGATCTCAACGCTGACTCGCTCGATCTCGTGGAGCTCATCATGAGCCTCGAGGAAGAGTTCGGGATGGAGATCTCGGACGAAGAGGCCGAGAAGATCCGCACCGTCCAGGACGCCGCCGACTACATCGACGAGCACGCGAGCTGACCACGCCCCGGTCACTGCCGGGTGGGGCGGCGCATCTGCCGCGACCTGGGTCGGAGCTCGCCGAGCGCCTCGGGCTCACCTTCCGCGACCCATCCCTGCTGGCGCGCGCCCTCGTTCACGGGTCATGGCTCCACGAGCACCCGGGCGAGTCGAGCGGGCACAACGAGCGCCTCGAGTTCCTTGGCGACGCGGTGGTCAGCCTGGTCATCTCCGCGGCGCTGCACGCCCGGCGGCCGGGTGACGACGAGGGGGTCCTCTCGGCCCGCCGCGCGACGATCGTCAGCACGAGCGGGCTGGCCCGGCTCGCTCGCCGGATCGAGCTGGGCGACTACCTCCTGCTCGGAGAAGGGGAGGAGCAGCGCGGCGGTCGCAGCCGGCCCGTGTTGCTCGCCTCCGCCCTCGAGGCGGTCGCCGCGGCCGTCTTCCTCGACCGCGGGTGGGAGGCGGCGCAGACCTGGTTCGCCGAGCTTGCGGCATCCGAGCTGGCCGCGGACGCCGCGCCTGGCTCGCTCAAGAGCCCCAAGAGCCGCCTGCAGGAGCTGACCCAACGCCGGTCGGGTGAACGTCCCGAGTACCGCCTCGTCGATGTCACCGGCCCGGAGCACCAGAAGCGCTTCGTCGTGGAGGTCGTCGTGGGGGGCCGCGTCGTGGGCGCCGGCGGCGGCGCATCGCGGCGAAGCGCGGAGACCGGCGCGGCGGCGGCCGCGCTCGACACCCTGGCGGCCGAGCGTGCCGCCGCGGACCCCGACGGATCCCGGCCCGGGCCCGGGTCCGCACCGGCGGAGTCGGACGGCGCGTCCCCGTCGCCGGAGCCCGTCCGATGAGCAGCCCGGCGCGCCTGCAGGCGCTCCGGCTGCAGGGCTTCAAGTCGTTCGCCGAGCGGACCGTCGTCGAGTTCGTCCCCGGGATCAACGCCATCGTCGGGCCGAACGGCTCCGGCAAGAGCAACCTCGCGGACGCGCTCCGCTGGGCGCTGGGCGAGCAGGGCCGCGCGCTGCGTTCGCGCCGCGCAGAAGACGTGGTCTTCGCCGGCTCCGAACGCCGGGCGGCGCTCGGAATGGCCGACGTCACGCTCGTCCTCGACAACGCCGACGGCCTGGTTCCCGTCGACTATGCCGTCCTCGAGGTTGGGCGCCGCCTCTTCCGCTCCGGGGAGAACGAGTATCTCGTCAATCGCCAGCGGGTGCGCCTCAGGGACCTCGTGGAGCTCCTGGACGCCGCGCACCTGGCCGACAACGCGTTCCTCTTCATCGGCCAGGGGATGGTGGACCAGGCCCTGGCGCTCCGTCCCGAGGAGCGGCGGCCGCTCTTCGAGGATGTTGCCGGGGTGCGGCGTCACGAGCGCCGGCGCCGGCGGGCAGAGGAGCACCTGGAAGAGGCGACCAGCAACCTCTCGCGGGTGGAGGACATCCTCGCCGAGCTTCGCCCGCAGGTCCGCCGGCTGGCGGCGCAGGCCGAGCAGCAGGCATCCCGGGCGCGCGCGGGGGACGAGCTCGCACAGGCGCTGACGGCGGTCTTCGGAGCCCGCTGGCACGCCGCCGCTCGCGAGGCGGCCGGGGCGGAGGCGGCCCTGGCAGCGGCGCGCCGAACGGCCGCCGCCACGCTCGAGGCGCTGCAGGCCTCCGAGAACCGGGCCGCCGCGGTGTCGGCCGAGCTGGCCACGAATGCCGCGGTCACGGACGAGCACCGGGCGCTGCACGAGGTGGCGCGCGCCGCGCTCGCCAAGCTCGGCCTGGAGGCGGCCACCGCCACGGCCGAGGCCGCCGCGATCGGGCGGGACCGAGACCGCCTGGCGGCCGAGCGCTCGGCGGCGGAGGCGGAGCTGGCCGACCGGCGGCGCGAGCTGGCCCTCCCGGTCGCGGCCGTGGATGGCGCCCTCGATGGGGACCTGGCCGAGGTGGACCGCTCGCTGGCGGAGGCACGCGCGGAGGCGGGCGCGCTCCGGGCGGCGTCCGCGCGGCGCTCGGAGGCCGAGGCTGCCGTGCGTCGCGCAGCGGCCTCCCGCGCCGACGAGCTGGAGGGAATCCGGCGCCGCCTGGCGGCCGCGGAGGCGGCGCTGGCGGAGGCGACGGCCGCGGCAGTGAACGCCCGCGAGGGGGGCGCAGCCGCTGCCGCATCGCTCGGGGAGGCCCGCGCAACCCTGGCGGCCGCTCGTCTCGAGGAGGAGGCTGCCGGGCAGGAGCGAGAGCGAGCCCGGCTCGCGCTGGCCGAGGCGGAGGCGGTTCGCCAGGGCGCGGCGGATGCGGCGGGGGTCGCCCGGTCCCGGCTGGCCACGCTCCGGGGCCGCGTGGAGGCGCTCCAGGCGCGTGTCGCCGCGGACGAAGGGCGCGGGATCGCCCCGGCCGCCCGCCGCGCGGGCGGACGCGCCGTCATCGCCGACGTGGAGATCGACCCCGCCCAGCGTCTGCTCGTCGGGGCAGCGCTCGGCGAGCTCGGCCGGGGATTCGTCGTGCCGAGCGGGGCGCTGCCGCGGCTGGCCGGCCAGCGGGGCGTGGTGGTGCTGGGTGACGCCGACGGCGCGGGCGTGCGGCCGCCGGCCGGGGCCGAAGTGGAGGCGGCGCGGAGCCGTGCCTCGCGACACGGCGGCGGGCTGCTCGCGGACGCAGTCCGCGCGGACCCGGGCGGAACCGTCCGCCGGCTCCTGGCGCGATGGGCCTGGACGCCCTCGCTCTCCGACGCCGTGGACCTTGCTGCCGCTCTGCCGCCCGGCTGGCACGTCGCAGCCCGGGACGGTGGTCTCGTCGCGGCCAGCGGCGTCGTGACGCTCGGCACGCCCGACGCCCCGCTCGAGCGTCGCGCCGAGCTGGACGCCTCCCTGGCCGGGCTCGCCATCGCGGAGGCGGAGGTCGCCACGCTCGGCGAGCGGACGGAGGCCGGCGAAGCGCGGGCCGCGGACGCTCGCGCGGCCGCCGAGGCGGCGCGTCGGTCCGAGGCGGACGCAACGGGCCGGCGACGGAGTGCCGAGGAGTTGGAACGCCAGGCGGGACGGGCAGCCGAGCGGGCAGCGCGTGAGGCCGCCTGGGCCGACGCTCGCCTCGCGTCCCTCACCTTGGAGCGCGGCCCTCTCGAGGCGCGCCGTGCCTCCCTGGAGTCCGACGCTCCGGCGAAGGACGGCCCGGCCGCGGCGCCGATGACCGACGAGGAGATCGGCGACGGGGTCGCGGGTGCGATCGCGGCGTGGGAGGCCAGGGCGGCCGAGCTCTCCGGGCGCCGCGAGGCGCTCGCGGCGGAGCGGGCCGTCCGTGACGCGGAGCGCCGGTCCGCGGAGGCCCGGCGGGCGCGGGCCGAGGCGGCGGCGCAGATCGCCGAGGAGCGCATCCGCCGGGCCGAGACCGAGTCGGAGCAGCTTGAGCGGCGTCACGCGGACCTCGATGCCGCGCGGGCGGTCCGTGACGTGGCGTATGCCGCCGCCGCGGGCCGCGAGGCCTCTGCGCGCGCCGCCCTCGACGCGGTCCGGGCGGCCGATCTCGCCGGGCGCGATCGCCAGCGGGTCGCCGAGGCCGACGTCGCGTCGGCACGGGAGGCGCTGCGGCGCGCCGAGGAGGCGCACCGGGCGGCCGAGGTGCACGAGCTGGAAGCTCGCCTGGCCCTCGACGCGGTCCGCGAGCAGGCGCTGGTCGAGTTCGCCGGGCTCGGCGAGGTGGGATTGGGGGCGCTCGACCCGTCGTTCGTGCCCGAAACGCCCGAGGACGAGGGGGCGACGCTTGCCGGCGCCCTGGCCGCCGCCGGCGCGGCGTGGGCCAGCCGCCCGCCCCCCGGAGAGCCCGCGTCAGCGGGTCGCCTCGCCTCGCTTCGACGCCGGTTCCACGACCTCGGCGCGGCGAACCCGTTCGCGGCCGAAGAGCACGCCGAGCTGCGCCTTCGGGTGGACGGCCTCGAGACCCAGCGGGACGACCTCGTCGGAGCCATCGGGAAGACGCGCGGGCTCATCGCCGAGCTGGACGGGCTGATCGCCCGCCAGTTCCGGACGACTTTCGCGGCCCTCGAGACGGCGTTCGATCGCCGGTTCCAGCAGCTCTTCGGGGGCGGGTTCGCGCGGCTGAGCCTGACGGATCCGGCGGACCTCTCGCAGACCGGGGTGGAGATCGTCGCCCGGCCTCCCGGGAAGAAGGCGCAGGCCCTGGCGATGCTCTCGGGCGGGGAGCGTGCGCTGACGGCCGTCGCGCTGCTCTTCGCGATGCTGGAAGTGCGCCCGGTTCCCTTCTGCGTGCTCGACGAGGTGGATGCCGCCCTGGACGAGGCGAACGTCGGCCGCTTCGTCGAGGCGCTCCGCGGGCTCGCCGCGACGACCCAGTTCGTCGTCATCACCCACAATCGTGGCACCATCGAGGCGGCCGATGCCCTCTACGGCGTGACCGTCGGCGAGGACGCGGTCAGCCGCGTGGTGAGCCTCCGGATCGAGGAGGCCCGCTCGATCGCCGACCGCGTGCGCGGCAGCCGCGCCGGGTCTCCGACCGATCCACTCCCGACCGGCTGAGAGGGCCGGGCCGCCCACACGGAGGACGCATGTTCTGGCGACGCAAGCCGAAGGAGGAGGCCGAGGAGGTCGTGCCGGGCTCCGCGCTCGAGGAGGCGCCGGTCTCCGACGCCGAGATCGAGGCGCAGCTCGAGGCCGAGCTGGCTGCCGCCGACGCGGACGGGCTCGAAGGCGCCTCGGCCGGGGCCGCCGTCGGGGCCGTCCCGACCGGCTCCTCGTCGGCGCAGGGGGCGGACGCCGCGGCGGAACCCTCCCCGGCGCCCCCCGTGGAGCCCGAGCCGATCGTCGACGGTGATCTCGCCGCCGGCATGGCCAAGACCCGGGGCGGCTTCATGGCGCGCCTGCGTGGGATCCTCGGTCTCGGCGTTGCGGACGCCGCCACCTGGGAGGAGGTGGAGGAGACCCTCATCGCCGGCGACGTCGGCGCCGCGCTGGCGATCGAGATCGTCGAGCGCGCCCGGGCTCGCCACGATCCTGACGGGCCCGAGGCCGCGGTTCGCCAGGAGCTGGCAGACCTGCTCGCGCCGCGCGACGCGGGCTGGGCCTTCGAGCCGGCCGCGCCGGGCGGACCCGCGGTGGTCCTCGTGGTCGGCGTCAACGGGACGGGCAAGACCACCACGATCGGGAAGATCGCGGCACGAGAGCGCGCCGCCGGCCGCAGCGTCCTCCTCGCGGCCGGCGACACCTTCCGGGCGGCCGCCATCGACCAGCTCCGGCTGTGGGGCGAGCGCTCGGCGGCCCCGGTCGTCGCGCACGCGCCGGGGGCGGACCCGGCCGCCGTCATCTACGACGCCCTGGACGCGGCGATCGCCCGTGGCGTGGACGTCCTCGTCGCGGACACGGCCGGGCGGCTGCACACGAAGTCGAACCTGATGGACGAGCTGGCGAAGATGCGCCGGGTCATCGACCGGCGCCTGCCGGGGGCCCGTCCGGAGGTGCTCTTCGTCCTGGATGCCACGACCGGCCAGAACGGCCTGGCCCAGGCCAAGGCGTTCCACGAGGCGACCGGGCTCACGGGGATCATCCTGACCAAGCTCGACTCCACCGCGAAGGGCGGCATCGTCTTCGCCATCGAGCACGCCCTCGGCGTCCCCGTCCGGTTCGTCGGGGTCGGGGAGAAGGTCGGCGACCTGCTGGCGTTCGATCCGGACGCCTTCGTGGCGGCGCTCTTCGCCTGAGCGACGCGGTGGTGCGGCGTCGCACCGGCCGATCGACGGGTCCGGCGGGACCCTCGTCCGGGGGCGCGCGAACGGCGATGCGGTAGACTCCGCCTGTCTCGGTGTCGCCAGAACCCGCGCACCGCCTTCGGAGCGCAGCCGCGCCCCGCCGGACCCGGTCCACTGGAGCCCTCGCCCCGGCATGTTCGACGCCCTGTCCGACCGCCTCCGCAAGACGCTCGGCGCCCTGACCGGCCGCGGCCGCGTCACCGAGGCCGACGTCGACGCCGCGATGCGCGAGGTCCGCCTGGCCCTCCTGGAGGCCGACGTCAACTTCAAGGTCGTCAAGGACTTCACGGCTCGGGTCCGGGAGCGCGCCGTCGGGGCCGAGGTCCTGGAGTCCCTGAACGCCGGCCAGCAGGTCGTGAAGATCGTCAACGAGGAGCTGACCGCCCTCCTCTCGGCCGGCGATCGCACCTTCCACCTGTCCGGCAACCCTGCCGTGATCGCCCTCGTCGGCCTGCAGGGCTCGGGCAAGACGACGTCTGCCGCGAAGCTGGCGCGCCACGTCGTGAAGCTGGGCCGGCGCCCGATGCTCGTCGCGGCCGACCCCTACCGGCCGGCCGCGGTCGCCCAGCTGCAGACGCTCGGCGCGAGCCTGGACATCCCCGTCTTCGCGGCACCGGCCGGGACGCCCGTCCCCGAGATCGGGCGCCGGGGCATGGAGGCCGCCCGGCGCGAGGTGCGCGACACGATCATCCTCGACACCGCGGGCCGGCTGTCGCTCGACGAGGTCCTCATGGCCGAGATCACCGAGCTGACCCGGGTGGTGCGGCCCATCGAGACGCTCCTCGTGGTGGATGCGATGGTCGGGCAGGAGGCGGTGGGCGTCGCCCAGGCCTTCGCATCGGCCGTCCCGCTGACGGGCCTGGTCCTGACGAAGATCGACGGCGACGCGCGCGGCGGCGCCGCGCTCTCCATCAGCGCCGTCACCGGGATCCCCGTCAAGTTCCTGGGAACCGGCGAGAAGACCGACGCCCTGGAGCCGTTCCACCCCGACCGCCTTGCCGGCCGGATCCTGGGCATGGGCGACGTCCTCACGCTCATCGAGCGGGCCCAGGACACGTTCGACCAGAAGGAGGCCGAGAAGGCCGCCGCCAAGTTCCAGGCCGGGAGCTTCACCCTGGAGGACATGCTCGAGCAGCTCCAGCAGGTCAAGAAGATGGGCCCCATCGACCAGCTCGTCGGGATGATCCCCGGCATGTCCGGCGTCGCCAAGCAGGCCGAGGAGTCCGTCAACCGGGGCGACCTCCGCCGCACCGAGGCGATCATCCGGTCGATGACGCCCCGCGAGCGGCGCGACCCGGATGTCCTCAACGCGAGCCGGCGCCGGCGCATCGCAACCGGGTCGGGGACCTCCATCGCCGAGGTGAACCGGCTCGTGAAGCAGTTCAGCGACATGCAGAAGCTCATGAAGCAGCTCCGCGGGGGCCGCCGGGTCCCCGGGATGTTCGGCCGCTGAGGCCGGGAGGAATCGCCATGGCCGAGATCGAGCCGATCTCCGGGTCTTCGGGAGCGCCTGGCGAGGCGCCCCCGGTGAACGTCGCCCCCGTCGGCGGGGCGCCGGCCGGAAGTGGTGGTCCTTCCGGCCCCGTGACCCCTGGAAAGCGGCCAGGAGGCCTCAGGCGCTGGGGCGTTGCCCTGCTGACCCTCGCGGTGATGATCGGCGTCGTCTCCGTGGCTGCGGTCATGCTGGCCGCGGGCGCGACGTCGTCCGCCGTGCAGGGCTGGCTTCCGAAGTCGACCGTCGCCTACCTCGAGATCCGGGCCGACCTGCCCGGAGACCAGCGCACCAAGGCCGGCAACCTCATCGCCAAGTTCCCGGGCTTCGCCGACCAGGCGTCGCTCGACGCCAAGATCGACGAGGCGCTCAACCGGGTCCTCCAGGGCTCCGGCGTCAGCTGGACCACGGACGTCAAGCCGTGGCTCGGGGGCGAGGTGGGCGTCGCCGTGACGTCGGCGGCGTTCGACGTCGCGAAGGCGACGGGCCTCGCGAACGGCGGCACGCCCGACCTCGCCAAGGCGCCCGACGACGGCGCCGTCGTCCTGCTGGCAGTGAAGGACCCGGCCGCGGCCAAGGCCTGGGTCTCGAAGGAGCTCGGCGGCAAGCAGACGACCGAGGCCTACGCCGGCGGCGACATCACCATCGTCTCCGGCCTCCTGAACCAGAGCCTTGCCTTTGCCGTCCGGGGCAACGTCCTCATCGTGGGACCGGAGAAGACCGTGAAGGCGGCGCTCGACACGGGCGGCTCGAGCCCGGTCGCGACATCGGATTCCTTCACCGCGGCCCGCAAGAGCGCCCCCGCCGCCTACCTCGGGTTCGGGTATGTCGACGTGAAGGCGTTCGTGGATGCGTCGATGGCCGCGGCCAGTGGCCAGGCCGGCCTGCCGAAGGCATGCCTCGACCAGGCCGTCGGGATGATCCCGGCCTGGGCCGCGGGCTCGGCCTCGGCCGCGGACGACGCGCTGGTCTTCGAAGCCACCATGCCGGCCACCGGCGACGGCGCCTCGACCATCAAGGCCACCCAGAGTGGCATCGCCTCGCACCTTCCGCCGACCACGGTCGCCGCCGTCGAGGTCCGCGACCTCGGACCGCGCCTCGTCGCCGGCGTCGCCGCGCTCGAGAAGGCGGCCGCCTGCGACCCGGCGGCTGCCGAGGTGGTCAAGCAGGTCGAGCAGGCGCTGGCCGCCGCGGGCGGTGTCGAGACGCTGCTCGGCTGGGCGGGCGACACGGCGATCGCCGTCGAGTTCAACGGGGGCGCCTTCGGCGGCGGTCTCGCCGCCACGGTCGCCGACGAGGCGGCGGCGAGCCGGACCCTCGACCAGCTGCAGGCGCTCCTCGCGCTCGGCGGTGGCGGGGCGGGGCTCAGCGTCCGCCAGGAGGCCTATGGCGGCGGCCAGCTGCTGGTCGTCAAGCTCCCCGCTCAGGCCGGCGTCGCGCTGCCCGAGATCGCGGTGACCGTCCAGCATGGCGTCTTCGTCCTCGGGACCGTCGACTTCGTCAAGCACGTCGTCGACACGTCTGCCAGCTCGTCGCTGGCCACGACCGACGCGTACAAGCGGGCCATCTCGGCTGCCGGCGGCGCCGGCGTCAGCGACGTCTTCGTCGACCTCGGCGGGCTTCGAAACGCCGTCGAGGCGATGATCCCTGCCGCCGAGAAGGCGCGCTACGACACCGAGGTCAAGCCCTTCCTCGCGCCCTTCGAGGCGTTCGCCTCGGTCACCGAGGCGCCCGGCGCGACGACCGTGTCGCGCGCCGTCCTCACGTTCACCAAGTAGGAGCACGGACGCTCCGGCCCCAGAATTCCGGCGTCCCCAGCACAGGAGGTCCCCGCACCAGATGGCAGCCCGCATTCGCCTCACCCGCGTCGGCGCGACGAAGCAGCCGACCTATCGTGTCGTCGTGGCCGACAGCCGCAAGCCGCGCGACGGCCGCGCCATCGAGATCCTCGGGCACTACAACCCGCGGATGGAGCCCGTCGAGTTCAAGGTCGACGTCGAGAAGACGAAGGCCTGGCTCGCGAAAGGTGCCCTGCCGACGCACACGGTCGAGCGCCTCCTGCGATCGTCCGGCGTCCTGCCGGCCGCGAAGTAGGGGAGGGGTCCGCCATGGCTGCTCCCCAGCTCGTCGAGTATGTCGCCAAGTCGCTCGTCGACCATCCCGAGCAGGTCGAGGTCGTGGTCACCCACGAGGCCGGCGCCACCGTCATCGAGCTCCGTGTCGCCGACGACGACATGGGCAAGGTGATCGGCAGGAACGGCAGCGTCGCGAAGGCGCTGCGCACGCTCCTGAAGGTCGTCTCCGCGCGCGACGGCGAGCAGTTCCAGCTGGAGATCGTCTGATCGAACCCGAGGGTGCCCCGGACGGCCGCCTGGTCGTCGCGCTGGTCCGGGGCCTCCACGGCGTCCGCGGCGCCATGCGGGTCGAGGTCCTCACCGACCGGCCCGAGGAGCGCTTCGTCGTGGGTGCGCGCCTGTTCCCGGAGGGCACGGCCGCACCCCTGACGATCGAGGAGGCGCGCCCGGCGAATCCCGGGTGGGTCCTCCAGTTCCGCGAAGTCCGGACCCGGCAGGAGGCCGAGGCGTTCCGCATGGCCTACCTGGAGGTGGAGACTCGCCCGGACGACGCCCCGCCGCGCGGAACGTACTACTGGCACGAGCTGATCGGCGTCGCGGTGCGCGACCCCGAGGGCGGCGAGCTCGGCACCGTCCGCGACATCTACCGGACCGGCGGCGCCGACGTGCTGGAGGTCGTGGGAGGGCCGCGCGGCGACTTCGACCTGCCGATCGTCCGACCCTTCGTCCGCGTCCTTGCGCCGCGGCGCGGCGAGATCGTCGCCGACCCCGAGGCGCTCGACCTCCCGGCGCCTGACGCGATCCGTCCACCACGACCACCGCGACCGCCTCGCCCGCGCCGGGCGACGCGTCGCCGGCCGGCAGTCCCGGTGACGCCCCGGGCCGGGACGGGCGAGCCTGCGGCCGATCCCTCCGCGTCGGGGACCGCCACCGACGACCCTCCCGCCGAGCCCGACGACTCCCCGGCCGTGCCCGACGCCCCGCCCACGTTCGGGTCCTGAGCCGTGGCTCTCGAGATCGAGATCGTCACGCTCTTCCCGGAGATGGTCGCTGCGCCGCTCGCCGCGAGCATCCCGGCGCGCATCCAGGAGGAGGGCCTGGCGACCGTCCGGATCCACGACCTCCGGGCCTGGGGCCTGGGCCGGCATCGCAGCGTCGACGACGCGCCGTACGGCGGCGGGGCGGGGATGGTCCTGCGGCCGGAGCCCGTGGCCGGCGCGCTTGCCGCGCTCCGGCGCGGCGACTCCACCGTGATCCTCCTCGACCCGGCGGGTGAGCCGTTCCGGCAGGCGCGAGCCGAAGACCTCGCCGTCCGCCCGCATCTCGTGCTCCTGTGCCCGCGCTACGAGGGAGTGGACGAACGGATCCGCTCGATGGTGGACCTCGAGCTCTCGATCGGCGACTACGTCCTGACCGGTGGCGAGCTGGCTGCGCTCGTGATCGTGGACGCCGTGCTCCGTCTCCTGCCCGGTGCCATCGAGCCCGCATCCCTCGAGGACGAGTCCTTCTCGCACGGGCTCCTGGAGTACCCGCAGTACACGCGCCCGGCTGCGTTCGAGGGCCAGGGCGTGCCCGACGTGCTGGTGTCCGGAGACCATGGCGCCGTCCGCGGGTGGCGGCTGCGCGAGTCGATCCGGCGCACGCTGCAGCGCCGCCCGGACCTGCTGGACGGACGCCCGTGGACCCGCGAGGAGGAGCGCGATGCTCTCCGAGGTCCGTCTCGATGCCCGGCCGGGGCCCACGCCCGAGGCCGCCGAAGGAGCGGCCCCCGCGACACGGGCGGACCCGACGGCACCCGGCTGATTCCCCTGAGCCGCATGCTATACTCCGCCGTCGGTCGCGCCCCCGCGACCTCTTCATCACGCCCTCGACGCGGCACGCGGAACCACCCGGCCGCTCCCAGAGAACGCAGGGGACTCCCGTGAACGTGCTCGACGAGATCGTCAAGGACCAGCTTCGCAGCGACATCCCGGAGCTCGCGCCGGGCGACACCGTGAAGGTGGCCGCCAAGGTCGTCGAGGGCAACCGGGAGCGCATCCAGGTCTTCGAAGGGACCATTCTCCGCCTCACCGGCGGCGGGATCACCCGCTCCGTCACGGTCCGGCGCATCGCGTCGGGCGTCGGCGTCGAGCGGACCTTCAAGGTCAACAGCCCGCGCATCGACCGGATCGAGGTCGTCCGCCACGGCGTCGCGCGCCGGGCAAAGCTGTACTTCCTCCGCAAGCGCGTGGGCAAGGCTGCGACGCTCCGCGAGCGTCGCACGAGCTAGCGCCCCGGCGCGCGACGGACGCCGCCACCCTCCCCGCGCCGGCCGCGGCCCCGTCGAGCGACGGGGCCGCATCGATTCCCGGTACCCTTCGGGGGATGGCCCCCACGGTCCCGACCCTCCGACGCGAGCGCGCCCTGTGGCGCGGCGGGGCGACCCGCGTCGCCGGCGTCGACGAGGTGGGCGTGGCGCCCGCGTGCGGCCCGGTCGTCGCCGCCGCGGTCATCGTCCGGCCGAACGCTCACAGGATCCCCGGCGTTCGTGACTCGAAGACCCTGTCGGCCGCCCAGAGGGAGGCCCTCGCCCCGGAGATCCGCCGGCGGGCCCTCGCGGTGGGCATCGGGGCGGCGTCCGTCGCCGAGATCGATCGCCTCAACATCTACCACGCCACCCACGTCGCGATGCGCCGCGCCCTGGCCCGTCTCGGGGGCCACGATCACGTCCTCGTCGACGGCCTCCGGATCGCGGGCTTCGAGGACGACGTCGGCGCGTACGACGCGATCGTCGACGGGGACGCGCATGTCTACTCGATCGCCTGCGCCTCGATCGTCGCGAAGGTCGTGCGGGACCGGCTCATGACCCGCCTCGCCGCCCGCCACCCAGGCTACGGCTGGGAGCGCAACGCGGGCTACGCCACCGCCGAGCACCGCGCCGCGATGGCGGAGCTCGGGGTGACGCCGTTCCACCGACGCTCCTTCATCACCACGCGACGAGCGATCGAGGGGGTCGAGCAGCTCGGGTTCGACCTCGCGCCGATGGGATCGGGCCGCGCCGGCCCGGGGACGGGCGCGGAGGGCGACGACCTGCTCGCCGCATGGCAGGCCGATCCCGCGCAGGCCGGAATGAGCCCCCGGTAAGTCGCGGGAGTCCGGCATGCCCTAGGGTCGGGCGATGCCGAAATCGAGGCCACCGGCGAGGCGCCTCCCGGACGCCCGCGCAACGGGTCGGGGACGCGGCCGAGGACGCGGTGGGCGCCGCGCTGGCGGCGGAGCGATGGCAGGTGCTGGGACGCCGGGTCCGCGTCGGCCGCCTGGAGCTCGACCTCGTCGCGGTCGATCCCGGGCCGCCGTCCGCCCTGGTCGTCATCGAGGTGCGCTGGCGCCGGTCCCGCGCCTTCGGGCTCCCGGAGGAGACCGTCGACCACCGCAAGATGGCCCGCCTGCGGCGTGCCGCGGCCGCCCTCGCGATGGCCGGCGTCCTGCCCGATGGGACGCCGCTCCCGTCCCTGCCCCTGCGCCTGGACCTCGTCGCGGTCGAGCCGGGGCCGGCCGGACGGCTGCGCACCCGCCATCACCGTGCGGTTGGAGAGGTCGGCCGCGGCGGGACCCTGTGGTAGACTCCGCCCGGCTGTCGGGCCGTTTCCGCCAGCCGCCGTCGCCGCGCCGCGGTGACGAGCCCACACGCGGTGCCGCCACCGAACCCGGGCGGTGCCGGGGCGGCGAGCGAGACGCTCGGCCGACCCGGTCCGGGGCGGGGCCCGCGGAGGATGCAACCGAACAGGAGGACCACGCGTGCCCACCGTCTCCATGCGGCAGCTGCTCGAGGCCGGCGTCCATTTCGGCCACCAGACGCGCCGCTGGAATCCCAAGATGCGCCCGTTCATCTTCGCGGAGCGCAACGGGATTCACATCATCGACCTGGCCCAGACCGTCCAGCGGCTCGACGTCGCCCTCGCCGCGGTCCGCGAGACCACGGCCCGCGGCGAGTCGATCCTTTTCGTCGGGACGAAGAAGCAGGCCCAGGAGCCGGTCGCCCAGGAGGCGGACCGCGCCGGCCAGCCGTACGTCAACCAGCGCTGGCTGGGAGGCATGCTCACCAACTTCGTGACGATCAAGAAGCGCCTCGGGCTGCTCGAGCAGCTTGAAGCGCGCCTTGCCAACGGCGACTTCGAGCGCATGCCGAAGAAGGAAGCCGCTCGCTACATGGAGGAGCTGCGCAAGCTCCGCCTGACGCTCGGCGGCATTCGCAAGATGAAGCGCGTCCCCGGCACCGTGTTCATCGTCGACCCGGCCCGCGAGCGGATCGCCGTGACCGAGGCCCGCAAGCTCGAGATCCCGATCGTCGGCACCGGCGACACGAACGTCGATCCCGACGAGATCGACTACATCATCCCGGCCAACGATGACGCGATCCGGGCGATCCGCCTTCTGTGCCAGCTCGTCGCGGACGCGGCGATCGAGGGGAACCGCGAACGGGCGTCGCGCACCGAGCGTGAGCCCGAGCCGGAGCCGGAGCTCGCGACCGCGTTCGAGCCCGAGGAGATGGCCTCCGCCGACGACCTGGTTGCCCAGCTGGCAGCGGGAGGCGCTCTCACCTTCGAGCCCGACGCGGAGGAGCTCCTTCCCGAGAACCCGGCCCCCGAGGTCGAGGCCCCCTAGTCCCGAACCCCTTCGTGCGGCGGCGCCCGCCACCGCACGCGAGCCCCGGTCGCGACCGGGTGGACCAACAGGAGACGCACCCCCCCATGGCGAACTTCTCCGCCGTCGACGTCAAGGAGCTCCGCGAGCGAACCGGCGCCGGGATGATGGACTGCAAGCGCGCCCTCGAGAAGGCGGACGGCGACGTCGAGAAGGCCGTCGTCTTCCTCCGCGAGAGTGGCCTCGCCGCCGCGGCCAAGAGGGCCGGGCGCGAGGCGCGCGAAGGCACGGTCGCGAGCTACATCCATCCCGGCGGCCGCGTCGGCGTCCTGATCGAGGTCAACTGCGAGACTGACTTCGTCGCCCGCACCGACCAGTTCCAGAAGCTGGTCCGCGACCTGGCGATGCAGGTTGCCGGCCTGGCTCCGCTGTATGTCGACGTCGATCGCATCCCGGAGGCCGAGCTCGCGGCGAAGACGTCGGCGCTGCTCGGTGACGAGGCCGTCCAGAAGAAGCCGGAGCACATCCGGCCCCAGATCATCGAAGGCCAGCTGAAGAAGTGGTATGCGGAGGTCTGCCTGCTGGAGCAGCCGTTCCGGGACACCGACCAGACGGTCCGCGAGCTGGTGACTGCCTCCATCGCGACGATCGGCGAGAACATCCGCGTTCGCCGGTTCGTTCGCTACGCGCTCGGCGAGGAGCTGTGAGCGAGGGCGGCGCCCCGGCCGACGCGACCGGCCCCGGGCCGGCAGTCCGCTACGGGCGGATCCTCCTGAAGATCTCCGGGGAGGCGCTCCTCGGGGACCGCCCCTACGGCGTCGACCCCGCGTTCTGCGCGTTCATCGCGACCCAGATCGCGGCGGCGCAGCGGGCCGGCGTCCAGGTGGGTCTCGTCGTCGGCGGGGGCAACATCTTCCGCGGGCTCGCCGCCGCGGCGCGCGGCATGGACCGGGCGACCGGCGACTACATGGGGATGCTGGCCACGGTCATGAACGGGCTGGCGCTCCAGGATGCGCTCGAGCGGGTGGGCGTCCCGACGCGGGTGATGACGGCGATCGCGATGAACGAGGTCGCCGAGCCGTACATCCGGCGGCGGGCGATCCGCCACCTGGAGAAGGGCCGCGTCACGATCTTCGTGGCCGGCACCGGCAACCCGTACTTCACGACCGACACCGCGGCGGCGCTCCGCGCCGTCGAGATCGGGGCGTCCGTGCTCCTGAAGGCCACCAGGGTCGACGGCGTGTACGAGGCCGACCCGCTGACCCATCCCGACGCCAAGCGCTACACCGAGCTCAGGTACGCCGACGTCCTGTCGGAGCGACTCGCGGTCCTCGACGCGACGGCCGTGTCGCTGTGCATGGAGAATGACCTTCCCATCATCGTCTTCGACCTGAACGCGGCGGACAACATCCGCCGGGCGGCGATGGGGGAGCAGGTCGGGACCCGCATCTCCGGAGGTTCCCGCGCATGACCAGCCAGGTCCTCGCGACCATCGAGCCGAAGATGGCGCGCGCCGTCGAGGTGATGGAGCGTGACTTCCAGGGCGTCCGAACGGGACGTGCCTCCACCGCTCTCGTCGAGCGCATCCACGTCGAGTACTACGGGACGCCCACGGCGCTCAACCAGCTGGCCGGGATCAGCGTCCCGGAGCCGCACCAGATCCTGATCCAGCCCTGGGACCGCGGCGTGCTGGGCGCCATCGAGAAGGCGATCCTCAAGAGCGACATCGGGCTCGTCCCGAACGTCGATGGGACGGTCGTCCGGCTGAACATCCCGCCCCTCACGGAGGAGCGCCGCCGCGAGCTCGTGAAGGTCGTCCACCGGCGCATGGAGGAGGCGAAGGTCGAGATCCGGAACCTCCGCCGCGAGGCTGCCGACGCGATCAAGCACGAGGAGCGCGACGGGATCATGGGCACGGACGACGCGCACCGCGAGCTCGAACAGCTTCAGAAGGTCACCGATCGATACGTGGCCGACGTCGACAAGGTCGGTGGCACCAAGGAGCGCGAGGTGCTGGAGGTCTAGTGTCCCGCGCTCAGCTCGCGCGCCCGACCGATGCCCCGCCGGTCGCCCACGCAGCCCTCGCGGACGGGGACGCGGCGGCGGCGCCGGGTGCCGCCGACGAAGGAGAGCCGCTCGTCCGACCCGCCCACGTCGCGATCATCATGGACGGGAACCGGCGCTGGGCTCGGGAGCACGGGCTGGACGAGCTCGACGGCCACGCCGCGGGCGTCGAGAAGATCCGCTGGCTGGTCGAGCACACCCTGCGCCGCGGCGTCGCCTACCTGTCCCTGTACGCCTTCAGCCGCGAGAACTGGGCCCGGTCCGACGACGAGGTGATCGGGCTCTTCCGCCTGCTGGAGCAGGCGATCCGGGCCGAGACGCCCGAGCTCGTCCGCCAGGGCGTCCGGGTCAGGCTCCTCGGACGGCTGGACGAGCTGCCGGCCGACCTGCGCGCCTCCATCCTGGAGGCGCTGACGGTGACCGACGGGGGGACTCGCCTGACGCTGGCCGTGGCGTTCAACTACGCGGGACGGACGGAGCTCGTCGACGCGGTGCGGGCGATCGTGGCCGAGGGTCTCGCGCCGGACGAGGTCGACGAGGCGGCCATCGCCGAGCGCCTGTACACGTCCGGCATGCCGGATCCCGACCTCGTGATCCGGACGGGCCGCGAGCAGCGCCTCTCGAACTTCCTGATCTGGCAGAGCGCCTACGCCGAGTTCTGGTCCTGCGACGTGCTGTGGCCGGACTTCGACGAGACCGCCTACGACGCCGCGCTCGACGCCTTCGCCCGCCGGTCGCGGCGTTTCGGAACCTAGGGACGGCCCCGTGCGCGAGCGTACCCGCAGCGCCCTGATCATGGTCCCGCTGGTGGTGCTGGCGATTGCCGCCGGCGGGGTGGGGATCGGGATCCTCGTCGTGGTGCTGGCCGCGCTCGCCGCCCGCGAGGCGGAGCGTCTCCTGCCGGCGGCGGGCCGCACGGTGGTCCGCAACGGCGTCGTCGCCGGCGCCCTGGTCCTCGTGGCGGCCGCGGCGGTCCCCGCCATCCTCGGCAGCAAGCTCCTCGGGGAGCAGCCCGCGCTCCTCGACCTGGCCGCGCGGGTCGGCTCGATCGACGGCGTCGCCCTCGTCGGCGTCGTCGCGGCGGCGCTCGCGATGGTCGCCTTCGGCAGGCGCGACCCGGCCGACGGGTTCTCGGCGTGGTCGACGACCGTCTTCGGGGCGGTCTACGTGGGCTTCCTCGGCGCGGTCGCCACCCTCACCACGATGTGGGCCGATCCGTCGTCGGGGGACGGCGCCTTCTGGCCGGAACGGCGATGGGTGCTCGTGCTCCTGGCCGGCGTCTGGAGCTTCGACACCGGCGCCTACCTGGTCGGCCGCGCGATCGGCCGGCGCCCGTTCCTCCCCTGGATCTCCCCGAAGAAGACGCTGGAGGGCGTGCTGGGCGGCCTGGTGGTCGCCACGGTGGTCGTCGCGATCCTCCTCGGCATCAGCGGCAGTCCGCCGCTGGAGGCGCTCGTCCTGGGCCCCCTGCTGGGCGCCACCGCCCAGGCCGGCGATCTGGCCGAGTCGCTCCTCAAGCGGGCGGCCGGGGCCAAGGACTCGGGAACGCTCATCCCGGGCCACGGCGGAGTCCTCGATCGCGTCGATTCGATCCTCCTCGCGGCTCCGGTTCTTGCCGTCTGGGTCACCCTGTTCCATGGCTGATCCCGCGCCGGCTGCCGGCACGCCCGTCCGGGTCGCGCTGCTCGGCTCGGGCGGGTCGATCGGCACGCAGGCCGTGGACGTCCTGGCCGGCCTGGCTCCGGAGTGGCGGGTCGTGGCCCTGGCCACCGGGTCGCAGAGGGCGCTCCTGGAGGAGCAGGTCCGCCGGCTGCGGCCGCTGGTCGCCGCGATCGGCAGCGACGAGCGCCTCGACCTGCCGGGCGGCTGCAGCCAGGTCCGAGGCGCCGATGCCCTGGAGGTCCTGGCCACCCGCGACGATGTCGACGTGGTCGTGGTGGGAACGGGCGGCGTCGTGAGCCTCCGGCCGGTGCTCGCCGCGTTGCGGGCCGGCAAGGTCGTGGCGACCGCCAACAAGGAGACGCTCGTCGCGGGAGGGCATCTCGTGATGGCGGAGGCGCGGGCCCGCGCTGCCGAGCGGGCGGCCGTGGATGCGCGCGACCCGCTCGCGTCGCCACTCGGGTGGCTGCGCCCCATCGACTCCGAGCACTCCGCGATCTGGCAGTGCCTCGTCGGGGAACGGCTGGAGGACGTGGCGCGCCTGCTCCTGACGGCATCCGGTGGGCCATTCCTCGACACGCCCGCCGATGCCTTCGCGGCGATCACGCCGGAGGACGCCCTGCGCCATCCCACCTGGGCGATGGGGGCCAAGATCACGATCGACTCCGCCACGCTGGCGAACAAGGGACTCGAGGTCATCGAGGCCCACTGGCTGTACGGCATGCCCTTCGACCGGATCGACGTCGTCATCCACCCGCAGTCGGTCGTCCATTCGGCGGTCCTCTTCCGGGACGGGTCGCTCAAGGCGCAGCTGGGAAGCCCTGACATGCGGCTGCCGATCCAGTACGCAATCACGCACCCGGGACGGCGCTCCTTGCCAGCCGCGCCGGTGGACCTTGTCGCGGCCGGGCGGCTCGACTTCCGCGCCCCGGACGACGCGCGCTTTCCGGCGCTCCGGATCGCCCGGGCAGCGGGCGCGATCGGGTCGCGTGCCACCGCCGCCCTGATCAGTGCCGACGAGGTTGCCGTGGCGCGATTCCTGGGCGGGACCCTGGACTTCCAGGGCATCCCGCGCCTTCTCGAGCAAGCCGTGGCACGCTATGGGTCGAGTCCGGACCAGGCTCCGCGGGTCGACGAGCTCGTCGCGCTCGACGCCGAGGTCCGGGCGGCGTTCGCGGCGCCGGGTGGCGCGCGGGGAACCGCGACGAGCCCGGCAACGTAGGAGAGAGCATGGCCATCATCCAGGGGACGATCACCATCGCCCTCTTCGTCCTCATCCTCGGCGGCCTCGTGGTGATCCACGAGCTGGGCCACTTCCTGCTGGCTCGATTCTTCGGGATCCGCGTCCTCGAGTTCGGGATCGGGTTCCCGCCGCGGGCCAGGATCCTGCGGGCGAAGGGCGAGACCCTGTACACCCTGAACTGGCTGCCGATCGGCGGCTTCGTCCGACTGGAGGGCGAAGACGGCGACTCCCAGGATCCGCGCTCCTTCTCCGTGCAGCGCCTCTGGAAGAAGCTGGTGGTCCTGGTCGCCGGCGTCGGCATGAACCTGCTTCTCGCGTTCGTCATCTTCTTCGGGATCGCGTGGCTCGCCACTCCGCAGGGGGGCCTCACGTTCAGCGAGGTCGTGGCGGGCTCGCCGGCCGAGGCCGCCGGCCTCACGGCGAGCGACACCATCCTGGCGATCGACGGGCAGACGTTCGACCAGTTCCCGATCACGAGCGCCGGGCGCGTCGCCATCGCGAAGCTCACCGACAACGCCGGCCAGACCGTCAGCCTGACCGTGAAGGGCACCGATGGGACGATCCGGGAGGTGCCGGTCACGCTCCGTCCCCCCGAGGTCGTCGCCGAGAAGGGGGCCCTCGGGATCCGGGGAGTGCAGCTCGTCCCCACCGGCGAGTACCGCGGACGCGACATCGTCTCCGCGATCGCCGCCGGCGCGGCGTGGACCGTGGCGGCGTTCACGCTGATCCTGAACGGCCTCGCCGACCTCCTGTCGTCGATCGTCTCGCACCCGACCCAGGCGCCCCCGGTCTCGGGTCCGGTCGGGATCGCCGTGCAGGTGGGCTACGTCTTCTGGCAGCTCGGCCCGATCTTCACGCTCTACCTGGCCGGCCTCCTGTCGGCCAACCTTGCCCTGGTGAACATCCTGCCGTTCCCCCCGCTCGACGGCGGACGGATGCTGGTCCTGGTGCTCAAGGCGCTCCTCAGCGCCGGCGGGCGGGCGCTTCGAGCCGCGGGCATCCGCGTCGGCGGCCCCTCGGCGGAGACCGCGATCTCGGTGGAGCGCCTGACCTACCTCGTGGGATTCGTCTTCCTCTTCGGCTTCCTCGTCTGGATCACGTACTTCGACGTGGCCCGCCAGCTGGGCGGCGGCACCCCGTGAGCACGCCCGATGCCCTCCGGCCGCGTCGCCGGCCGACGGCATCGGTCGACGTCGGCGGCGTCCTCGTGGGGAGCTCGCACCCGATCGTCGTGCAGTCGATGACGAACACGAGCACGGCGGACGCCGACGCCACGGCGTTGCAGGTTGCCCGCCTGGCCCAGGCCGGATCGCAGCTGGTCCGGGTCACGGTCAACAACGAGGCGGCGGCCGGGGCGGTCCCGGAGGTGGTCCGCAAGGTGCGCGATCTCGGGTTCGAGACGCCGATCGTGGGCGACTTCCACTACAACGGCCACAAGCTCCTGGCGGACTTCCCGGAAGCTGCCCGCGCCCTGGCGAAGTACCGCATCAACCCCGGCAATGTCGGGACGAAGCACCACGACGTCAACTTCCAGACGATCGTCCGGATCGCGATCGAGAACGACCGGCCCGTGCGGATCGGGGTCAACTGGGGCTCGCTGGACCAGCAGCTCCTGACCACGCTCATGGAGGAGAACGCGCGGCTGGCCGCTCCGCGTGACGCCCGGGACGTGATGATCGAGGCGATGCTGCAGTCTGCCCTGCGCTCGGCCGAGCTGGCCGAGGCGACCGGCCTGCGCCACGACCGGATCATCGTCAGCGCCAAGGTCTCCGGCGTCCGCGACCTCGTGGACGTCTACCGGCTCCTCGCGCAACGCTGCGACTACCCGCTCCACGTCGGCCTCACCGAGGCCGGCATGGGCATGAAGGGCATCGTCGGCTCCACCGCCGGGCTGGCGATCCTGCTCGACGAGGGGATCGGGGACACCATCCGGGTCTCCCTCACGCCCGAGCCCGGTGCCGGCCGGGAGCTCGAGGTCGAGGTCGCCCAGCAGGTCCTCCAGTCGCTGGGGCTGCGCAGCTTCATGCCCCAGGTGTCGGCCTGCCCCGGCTGCGGCCGCACGACATCGACCTTCTTCCAGGAGATGGCCCGCGACATCCAGCAATACCTCAAGGACCGGATGCCGGAGTGGCGAGAGACGCACCCCGGGGCCGAGGAGCTGAAGGTCGCGGTCATGGGCTGCGTGGTCAACGGTCCCGGCGAGAGCAAGCACGCCGACATCGGGATCTCGCTGCCCGGCACGTTCGAGGCGCCGGTCGCCCCGGTCTTCATCGACGGGAAGCTTCACGACACGCTGCGTGGTGACGACATCGTCGAGCGCTTCGTGGCGCTGGTCGAGGACTACGTCGTCCGGCGCTTCGCCGGCGGGGAGGGCGCCGTCGCGGCGGCGACGAGGTCCGGCCAGGGGGTTGACGGCGTGGGTGAGCGCCTTGCCTCGGGCCGGCTCCCGCCCGCCTGACGCCTCCGCGCCGCCTGCCTGGCGCCCCGGGCGGCGATCCCGCCGGGGGACCAGCTCGGGGCGTTCGATCCGCCCGGACCGGTGGACGCCGGACCCGGGGATGACATCGCGCGCTATACTTCCCGCAACACGACCGCGCCGCTCCCATGACGTGGCTGACCGCCACGTTTTTCTTTCGGTCCGGCGGGCGCGGCGGGGCGCCGGACAGCGACACAGGCGAACAGGGAGGTGCGCGCATGAGCCGTGACTTCGTCGGCGCCCTCCTCCAGCTGAACGCGGAGAAGGGCGTTCCGCGCGAGCACCTGATCCATACCATCGAGGACGCCATCGAGTCCGCCTACCGCAGGATCCCCGGCAACGAGGATGTGCGGGTCCGGATCGACCCGGAGCGCGGCGAGATGATGGTCACCCGCGAGCGCCTCGTGGTCGAGGAGGTCGAGGACGAGCTGACCCAGATGCCGGTCCAGGCGGCGCGCGTCATCAAGGCCGACGCCCAGCCGGGCGACGTCGTCGTGACCGAGCAGCTCGGCCAGGACGCGTTCGGGCGGATCGGGGCCCAGACCGCCAAGCAGGTCGTGCTGCAGCGCCTGCGGGAGGCGGAGCGCGACGTGGTCTACGACCAGTTCGCCAGCCGCGAGAGCGAGCTCATCACGGGCACCGTGAACCGGGTCGAGCCACGCGCGATCATCCTCGACCTCGGGAAGGCCGAGGGGATCCTCGCCACGACGGAGCAGTCACCGGTGGAGCACTACCGGATCGGCCAGAACGTCAAGGCCTACGTCCTCGAGGTCCGGCGCACGCCCAAGGGCCCGCAGGTGCTCGTCAGCCGAACGCACAAGGGCTTCCTGCGTCGCCTCTTCGAGCTGGAGGTCCCCGAGATCCATGCCGGCACCGTCGAGATCAAGGCGATCTCGCGCGACCCCGGCAGCCGGAGCAAGGTCGCGGTCGCATCGCGCCAGGAAGGCCTCGACCCGGTCGGAGCGACGGTCGGGCAGCGCGGAGCCAGAGTCCAGGCGGTCGTCGCAGAGCTCGCCGGCGAGAAGATCGACGTGATCGAGTGGCACGAGGATCCCGCCGTCTTCGTCGCCAAGGCCCTCTCGCCGGCGCAGGTCGACGGGGTCGTCATCGACGAGGAGAACCGCGTCGCGAACGTGACAGTTCCGGAGAAGATGCTCTCCCTCGCGATCGGACGCGGCGGACAGAATGCCAGCCTGGCGGCCAAGCTGACCGGCTGGCGGATCAACATCCGGAGCGACGCGCCGGCCCCGGAGCCCGCCGCCGTCCCGGCCGCTCCCGCTGCCGCTGCCACGGCTCCCGCGGCCGCAGCCGTCGACGCGGAAGGCGAGGCCGCGAAGGAGGTGGCGTCGTAGCCCGCGGCGCGACGGCGGGACCGACCGGGCGGCAGCACCCGACCCGGACGTGCGTCGCGTGCCGGACCGCCCGCCAGAAGCGGGAGCTCCTGCGGGTCGTTCGGAGCCCCGCCGGGGAGGTCGTCACCGATCCGTCCGGCAAGGCGCCCGGACGCGGCGCGTACGTCTGCGTCGATCCCACGTGCCAGCAGAATGCGATCACCCGGGGGGCCCTTCGACGGGCCCTCGACGTCCCCATCCCGGCGGGGCTCTTCGGAGCTCCTCCGGCTGCGGGGTCGGGCACCGATGACTTCATCACCGACCACGAAGGAGGGTCCTGATGGCCAGGAGCAGGAGCGGGACCCGCGGACGCCGCGGCCCACGCAAGCCGCAGCGGCGTGAGGGCGGCTTCACGCCGGTCTCCGTGGCGGAGCCACGCGAGCGCACCGCCGTCCCGCTGCCGCCGACGATCACCGTCAAGGAGCTCGCCGAGCTCCTCGACGTCAACCCCGCGGACGTCATCCGCGAGCTGATCAAGAGCGGCATCTTCGCGACGATCAACCAGCTCATCGACCGCGACACCGCGTCGCTCGTCGCCACGGAGCTCGGCTACGAGGTCGCCGAGCCGGAGGAGGCGGCGGCCGAGATCGCCGACGAGGGCATCGAGGTCGCCGCTCCGGCGACCAAGGACCCGGGCCTGCTGGGGGACGACGACCCGGCCCTGCTCCAGGCCCGGCCCCCGATCGTCACCGTCATGGGCCACGTCGACCACGGCAAGACGAGCCTGCTCGACGCGATCCGCAGCACGACGGTCGCGGCGGGCGAGCGCGGCGGGATCACCCAGCACATCGGCGCGTCGGAGGTCACCAAGGACGGCAAGCGGGTCGTCTTCCTCGACACGCCCGGCCACGAGGCATTCACGGCGATGCGGGCCCGCGGCGCACGCGTCACCGACATCGCGGTGATCGTCGTCGCGGCGGACGACGGCGTGATGCCCCAGACGCTCGAGGCGATCAGCCACGCCCGGGCCGCGAAGGTGCCGATCGTCATCGCCCTCAACAAGATCGACAAGCCGGATGCCAACACCGACCGGGTCAAGACCGAGCTGGCCGAGGCGAACGTCGTCATCGAGGAGTACGGCGGCGACGTGCCGCTCGTCCCGGTGTCGGCGAAGACGCGGATCGGCCTCGAGGAGCTCCTCGAGATGATCCTCCTGGTGGCGGATCTCCAGGAGCTCACCGCCAACCCGAAGCGTCCCGCCGTCGGCACGATCATCGAGGCCGAGCTGGACAAGGGCCGCGGCCCGGTCGCCACCGTCGTCGTCCAGACCGGCACCCTGCGCATCGGCGACGTGGTGGTGGTCGGCAAGACGTACGGGAAGGTCCGGGCCCTGGAGAACGCCGCGGGCAGGCGGACCCAGAAGATCGGCCCGTCCTCGGCGGCGGTCGTCCTCGGCCTCGCCGAAGTCCCGGAGGCCGGCGACATCCTCCGCGTCGTCGCCGACGAGAAGATCGCCCGGACGCTCGTCGAGGGCGCCAAGGCGGCCGCCGCGTCGACGGCCGGAACCAGCCAGAAGGCCACCCTGGAGGACCTCTTCGAGCAGTTCAAGGAGGGCCAGGCCAAGGAGCTCCGGATCATCCTGAAGTCGGACGTCTCCGGGTCGCTCGGCGCCATCACCCACGCCCTGGACCAGATCCAGTCCGACGAGGTCCGGATCAGCGTCCTCCACGAGGGCACCGGCGACATCACCGACACCGACATCCTGCTCGCCTCGGCGTCCAACGCGATCGTCGTCGGCTTCAACACGAAGCTCGACCCCCAGGCACGCCGGACGGCAGAGGCCGAGAAGGTCGACGTCCGGATCTACGACATCATCTACAAGCTCACCGACGACATCGACGCCGCCCTCAAGGGCATGCTCGAGCCGGAGATCGTCGAGGTCGTCGAGGGCCGCGCGGAGGTCCGCCAGATCTTCCGCGTCGGGAAGAGCACGGTGATCGCGGGCTCCTTCGTCACCGACGGGCGGATGGTGCGCAACGCCGGTGCCCGGGTCTACCGGGGCGGCAAGGTGATCACCAGCGACCGGATCGATTCCCTGCGCCGTTTCCGGGACGACGTCCGCGAGGTGGCCCAGGGCTACGAGTGCGGCATCGGGCTGGCCGGATTCCACGACCTCGTCGAGGGCGACGTCATCGAGGCGTTCACCCAGCAGGCGGTGAGTCGCGCCGTGGTCCGCTGACCGGCCGCGGATGAGCCAGCGAACGGAGCGCGTCGACGAGCTCCTGCGCCAGGAGATCGGCAGGATCCTGGCGAAGGACGTCCAGGACCCGCACATCGGCTTCGCGACCGTGACCGACGTCCAGACGACGTCGGACCTGCGGCATGCACGGGTCTGGGTCAGCGTCATCGGTGGCGCCCCGGAGCGGACCGAGACCCTCGCGGCGCTGGAGCGGGCGATGGGGTACGTGCGCCACGAGCTGGGCCTGCGCCTGCGAATCAGGCGGATCCCGGCGCTCCACGTGGCGCTCGACGAGTCGGCGGAGCGCGGCACCCGGGTGATGCGAATCCTCGACGAGCTGGAGCAGGGCCACGATGCCGCCGGCGAGGCGCTGGCGGACGCGCCCCGCTCCGAGTCGCTGCCCACGCCGGTGCCCCGCGTCCGGCGCGAGGGCGACGCGGAGGAGCCGGGCGAGGCCGCGGGGCCGGACCCGGAGCCGGCGCTGCCGCGCCCGGCGTCGCGACGCCCATCGCGCAATCCCGGCGCCGCGGGCGCGTCCCGGCGGAAGGGCCACGGCGGCGCGGGAAGACGGAGCGGGGCGTGACGGCGGGCGCGGACCTCGCCGAGCTCGCGGCCGCGGTGCCCGACGCGGTCGTCGAGCGACTGGGGGCGGCGCGGTCCGTCCTGGCCATCGGGCACGAGAACCCGGACGCCGACGCGCTGGGGGCGGCGCTTGCCGTGCGCCTGATCGTCGAGGCTCGCGGCGGGCGTGCCACGGTGGCCGCCAGCGACGCGGTTCCGGCTCTCTACGCGTTCATGGCCGGCGCCGACGCCGTGCGCACCGATCCCGAGCCCGGCGTGGCGTATGACCTCGTCGTCCTGTGCGACTGCGGCGACCTCTCGCGCGCGGGCCCCATCCGCGACCGGAACGCGGCGCTCTTCGCGGCGACCCCACTGCTGACGATCGACCACCACGCCAGCAACGACGGATCCGGCGACCTCGCCTGGATCGACCCCGACGCGGCCGCCACGTGCGAGATGGTCGCGCTCCTCGCGACACGCCTGGGCGTTCCCCTGGCGAGCGCCGACGGCGCCCTCGCCGCAGCCCTGACGGCGGGGATCGTCATGGACACGGCGACGTTCGCCCATCCCAACGCGACGGCGCGGACGCTGCGCGTCGCGGCGGCACTCGTCGAGGCAGGGGCGCCCCTGTCCGACATCAGCCGGCGCCTCTACCGGACCAAGCCCGACGCGCAGCTGGCCCTCTTCGGGCGCGTCCTGGCGCGGCTGGAGCGGCATGCCGACGGGCTCGTCGTCGCCGCCACGCTGGAGATCGCCGATCTCGCTGCAACCGGCGCCCTCGAAGAGCACTCCGAGGGGATCATCGATCTCCTCTCGCAGGCCGAGTCTGCCGAGGTGGCGCTGGTCCTGAAGGAGAAGGGGGCGGAGACCCGCCTGTCGGTGCGGACGAAGCCCGGCGGCGTGGACGCCACGGTCCTGTGCGCCACCTGGGGCGGAGGCGGCCATGCCCGGGCCGCCGGAGCGTCGCTTCCGCTGCCCCTCGCCGAGGCGAAGGCCGCGGTCCTGCCCGTCGCCGAGCACCTGGCTCGGGCCGTCGTCCGGTGAGGGCTCCGGGGGCGCGCGTCGATGGCATCCTGGTCGTCGACAAGCCGGTCGGCCCGACCTCGCACGACGTCGTGGCGCTCGTCCGACGCCTCGCCGGGACGCGCAAGATCGGCCATGGCGGCACCCTCGACCCGTTCGCGTCGGGCGTCCTGCCGCTCTATCTCGGGATCGGGACGCGGGTCGTCGAGTTCCACATCGGTGCCCGCAAGGCCTACCGGGCGACGGTCGTCTTCGGGGCGGGCTCCACGACGGACGACCTGGAGGGAGAGCTGACGCCGGCACCCGGACCCGCCCCCGGGAGGGACGCCGTGACGTCCGCCCTGGCCGGCTTCCGCGGGACGCACGAGCAGCAGCCACCCTCGTTCTCGGCCCGGAAGGTCGGGGGTCGCCGCGCCTACGCCCTCGCCCGACGGGGCGAGACGCCCCAGCTCAAGCCCCGCGCGGTGACCTTCCATGCGCTGGACCTCGTCGCCTGGGACGCCGCCGACCCGGACCACCCGATCGCCGTGGTGGACGTCGGCTGCTCGGCGGGCACCTACATCCGCGCCCTCGCCCGGGACCTCGGGAGGACCGTGGGGAGTGCGGCCTACCTGGGGGCGCTTCGCCGCACGGCCTCGGGCCCGTTCGGCCTCGCGGACGCCCATCCTCTCGACGAGGTGCGGGCCGCGGCCGCGGCCGAGCGACTCGCGGACCTGCTCCTCCCGGTCGGCTCGGGCCTCGGCGAGCTTCCGGCCCTCGAGCTGGGGGACGCCGAGCTGCGTGCCGTCGCCCACGGTGGCTGGATCGGGCGCGCCGAGCGCCTGGGCCCAGCGGGGGACGGGATCGCGCCCGGCGCTGCCGTCCGGCTCCTGGCTCCGGGCGGGGCGCTCGCGGCGATCGCGCGAGCTCAGGCGGACGGTCGCCTCGTCACCGACAAGGTGCTCCTGGACCGGGAGTCGCCGGTGACGCCGGCGGGTATCCCGACCGTGGAGCCGGTCGTGACCCGGGACCCGTCGGCGACTCCCACACGGGCGACGGCCGGGGCAACCGGCGATGCGTGACGCGCTGCCGGGCATCGACGCGCTCCGCCCGGGCGATGGTCCGCTGCTCATCGCCGTGGGCGTCTTCGACGGACTCCACCGCGGCCACCTGTACCTCCTGCGGGAGCTGCGACGTGCGGCCCGCCGCCTCGGCGCGCACCCGGCGGTGCTGACCTTCGACCATCATCCCGACGAGATCCTGGCCGGAGCGGCGCCGCCGCTCCTCTGCGACCCGGACGAGCGCCTGGCACGACTGGAGCGCGACGGGGTGGCCGTCACGGTCGTGGAGCACTTCGACGAGGAGCTGCGACGGACGACGTACCAGGCTTTCGTGGCCCGGATCCGGGCCCGCACGCGGCTCACGGGATTCCTCATGACCCCCGACGCGGCGTTCGGGCACGAGCGGCGGGGGACCCCGGAGACGCTCGCGACTCTCGGCGCGACGGTCGGCTTCGAGGTCGTGGTCGTGCCGCCCTTCGACCTCGACGGCAGGGCCGTCCGGAGCACGGAGATCCGGGCGGCGATCGCAGCGGGAGATCTGGCTGCCGCCCGGGCCCTGCTGGGCCGGCGCGTGGCGGTGACCGGCGTGGTGGCGGACCGGGACGACGACGGCCGCAGCGTCCTTCTTCGCTTCCCCCTGCCCGTCGCGCTGCCACCGGTCGGGACCTACGCGGCAACCGTGTCGGCGGCGTGGAGCCCGGGCGTGCGTCCGGGGCCGGCCCGGCGTGCCACGGCCCGTGTCGAGGCGGGGGCCGGGGTCCTGGTGCGGGCGCACCGGGAGGCGCTCCGGCACGATCGCCTGAGGATCGCCTTCCCGGGGTAGGGCCGCGTCAGGAGCCGCGGCCCGCGCGCGCCCCGCGGACCGTGCGGCGGGCCGCCACCACGGCGCGGAAGAAGTGGCGGATGTGGGCCGCCGGGCGGATGTGGCTGGGGCCTCCGGTGTAGATGGTCCGGATCGGGACCCAGGCCACCGGCCAGCCCCGGGCGATGCAGGTGGCCAGCATCTCGACCTCGAACTCGAAGCCCCCCTCGGCGCTCGCGAGCGACGCTTCCATCAGGCGCCGACCCACGAGCCGGTAGCCGGACTGGTTGTCGGGCACGTGTGTCCCGACCGCCCAGGAGAAGGTCCGACCGCCGACGGTGTTGGCCAGGCGCCGGGCGGCCGGCATGTGGGAGAAGTCGCGGCAGCCGACGACCAGGTCAGGCGCCACGCCCGGGACGCCCGAAGCGAACGCGGCGAGGAATGCCGGGATCTCTTCCGGATCGTGCTGGCCGTCGCCGTCGAGCGTGAGAGCCCCGTCGTGGCCGGCATCGAGCGCCCAGCGGAAGCCGGCCCGCAAGGCGGCACCCTTGCCTGCGTTGGGCCGCCGCTCGAGGACCTCCGCACCGGCCTCGCGCGCGAGACGGGCGGTGTCGTCCGACGAGCCGTCGTCGACGACCAGGACGGGCAGGTAACGCGCGGCCCGGTGGACGACGGCCGCGATGCGGGGCGCCTCGTCGTGGGCGGGGATGAGGGCCAGCACGCGGGGCGCGCCGGTCGGCTGCTCTGGCCTCATCCGTCCATCCTAGCCGCGCGCCTGGCGCGACGGCGCATCGCCCCCGGAGGCTGCCCGGGCCGCCCGACGTCGACCGCGTCCGGGCGCGTCTGCGCGCGTTTGCGCGGCGCGATCAGCCCTGCTACCCTTCGCGGGTTGAAGTAATGGCAGTTGAAGTCAATCGTGTCGGAGGACCGAGTGCCGCTCGCGCGGGAAATCAAGGACGGGATCGTCGGCGAGTTCGCCGTCAAACCCGGTGACACCGGCTCCCCGGAGGTCCAGATCGCGCTCCTGACCGAGCGAATCAAGGACCTGACGGGGCACCTGAAGCAGTTCCCGAAGGACAATCATTCTCGCCGCGGCCTCCTCAAGCTCGTCGGGCATCGCCGGCGCCTTCTCGCGTACCTCGTGAAGAAGGACGCCTCCCGGTACCGGGCCGTCATCGCCCGGCTGGGCCTGCGCCGCTAGCTACCGCACCGACGACCCGGGGCCGCGCTCCGGGTCTCGTTGCACCTGGCCCGAGCGAGGACGCGCTCGGCCCTCGGTCTCGCGCCGACACGGGCAAGGAGTCGCTCGTGTCCCATTCCCTCTCGGTCGAGTTCGGTGGTCGCACGCTGACCATCGAGACCGGCCGGCTCGCCCGCCTCGCCGGCGGCGCCGTCACCGTGCGCTACGGCGACACCGTCGTGCTCGGCACGGCGAATCGCTCGGAGCCGCGTCCCGGCCTCGATTTCTTCCCGCTGACGATCGACTTCGAGGAGCGGATGTACGCCGCCGGCAAGATCCCGGGCGGCTTCATCAAGCGCGAGTCGCGCCCGTCGGAGGCCGCGATCCTCGCCGCCCGCCTGACGGACCGCCCGATCCGGCCCCTCTTCCCGGAGGGCTACAAGGACGACGTCCAGTGCGTCATCACGGTCCTCTCGACCGACCAGGAGAACGACCCGGACATCCTGGGCACGATCGCCGCCTCGGCTGCCCTCACGATCAGCGAGATCCCGTTCCAGGGCCCCATCGCCGCCGTGCGCATCGGGCGGATCGACGGCGAGTTCGTCATCAACCCGACGAACTCGCAGCTCGGCGAGAGCGAGCTGGACCTGGTCGTCTCGGGCACGCGCGACGCGATCATGATGGTCGAGGCCGGCGCGAAGATCCTTCCCGAGGCCGTCATGGCCGAGGCGATCCTGTTCGCCCACCGCGCGCTGGAGCCGCTGATCCACCTCCAGCTGGAGCTGCAGGACGCCGTCGGCAAGGCCAAGCGCATCCCGTATCTCGACCCGGGCACAGAGTCGGTGCTCGACTTCGCGGCCCAGGTCAAGGCGGGCGCCGAGTTCGTCGTCGTCGACGTCGAGACCACCGGGACCAACCCGGAGATGGCCGACCTGGTCGAGATCGCCGCCGTTCGCGTCAAGGGCGGCAAGATCGCCGACCGCTGGTCGACCTTCGTCAGCCCGGGCCGGCCGATCTTCGGCAACCAGATGCACGGCATCACCGACAAGGACGTCAAGGGTGCCCCGAGCCCGGCCGAGGCCGCCAGGAAGGCCCTCGCCTTCGTCGGCGACGCCACCCTCGTCGGCCACTCGGTCGGCTTCGACATCGCGTTCCTGGAGGCCGCGCTCGGCGACGGGACCCGGGTCGAGAAGGGCCGCTACCTCGACACCCTGACGCTGGCGCGGGACGGCTACCCCGACCTCCCCAGCTACACGCTCGGCGAGCTGTCGCGCTTCTTCGGGATCGAGCTCCAGCAGGCCCACCGCGCCCTGCCGGACGCCGAGGCCACCGCGGAGCTGCTGGCGAAGATCGCCGGCGAGCTTCCCGGCCGTCTCGACGCGCTGGCCGAGGGCATCGCGGACTCGATCCGCGCCCAGCGCTCGTCGAAGGACGAGGCCAAGGCGAAGCTGGAGGCCGCGCGCCGCGCCGCCCGCGTCAGCAAGCCGCTCTTCGGCCTGGTCCACAAGAAGACCGCCCGAAAGCTGACCCTGGCCGAGGGGATCCGGATGGACGGCCGCGGGGTCGACGAGATCCGCCCCATCAGCGTCGAGGTCGGCCTCGTGCCGCGGGCCCACGGCTCGGGCCTCTTCACCCGCGGCGAGACCCAGGCCCTGACCGTCGCCACGCTCGGACCGTCGTCCGACGTCCAGCGCATCGACACGATCAGCCCCGAGCTCGAGAAGCGCTATCTCCACCACTACAACATGCCGCCCTACAGCACCGGCGAGAACAAGTTCATGCGCGGCCCCGGCCGGCGCGAGATCGGCCACGGCCACCTCGCCGAGCGGGCGCTCCTCCCGGTGCTCCCGTCCAAGGACGACTTCCCGTACGTCATCCGGCTCGTCTCGGAGTGCGTGACCTCCAACGGCTCGACCTCGATGGCCTCGACCTGTGGCTCGACCCTGGCGCTCATGGACGCCGGCGTGCCGATCTCGGCGCCGGTCGCCGGCGCGGCGATGGGCCTCATGTCGGAGCCCGACGGCAGCTTCACGGTCCTGACCGACATCCTCGGCAAGGAGGATGCCTTCGGCGACATGGACTTCAAGGTCACCGGGACCCGCGACGGCATCACCGCCCTCCAGATGGACATCAAGGTCAAGGGCATCAACGAGGCGATCATCCGCGAGGGCCTGGCCAAGGCCCACGCGGCCCGCATGACGATCCTCGACAAGATGACCGAGGTCCTGCCGTCCGCCCGCGACACGATGAGCGACTTCGCGCCGCGGATCACCAAGATCAAGATCAACCCCGAGAAGATCCGCGACATCATCGGCAAGGGCGGCTCCATGATCCGCAAGATCCAGGAGGAGACCGGCACCGAGATCAACGTCGAGGACGACGGCACCGTGGAGATCGCGGCGGTCCAGGGCGAGAACGCCCGCAAGGCGATCCTGTGGATCGAGAGCCTCACCCGCGAGGTCGAGATCGGCGCCCTCTACCTCGGGACCGTCACCCGGCTGATGACCTTCGGCGCCTTCGTCGAGATCCTGCCGGGCAAGGAAGGCCTCGTCCGGATCGGCGAGCTCGCCGACTACCACGTGCCGAGCGTCGAGGACGTCGTGTCCGTCGGCGACGAGGTGATGGTGGTCGTCACCGAGGTCGACCGCCAGGGCCGGGTCAACCTCTCCCGCAAGGCCGCCATGCAGCGGCATCTCGCCAAGGGCTAGGCCCGGCTGCCGCCGCGAGCGGCATCCCACATCGCGAAGCAGCGCCCCCGGAAGTCCTCGGGGGCGCTGCTATACTCGGCGCGTGCCCGCTCGTCTTCCTGCGCCCTGAAAGCGGAGCCATGCCCGGACACTCCCCCCGACTTCTCACCATCGCCGTCGTCGGCGCCACCGGCGTGGTCGGCCGCACGATGGCCACCGTGCTCGTGGAACGCGGCTTCCCGGTCGGAGAGATCCGCCTCCTCGCCTCCTCGCGGTCCGCCGGGACGACCCTCCCGTTCGATGGCCGCCAGGTCGACGTGCGCGAGGCGACCCCGGAGGCCTTCGACGGCGTGGACATCGCGCTCTTCTCGGCCGGCGCCGGCACCTCGCGCGAGCTCGCGCCGCAGGCGGCGGCCCGCGGCTGCACGGTCATCGACAACTCCAGCGCCTGGCGCATGGAGCCCGGCGTCCCGCTCGTCGTGAGCCAGGTCAACCCGGGTGACCTCGAGGCTCACGAGGGGATCGTCGCCAACCCGAACTGCAGCACGATGCAGCTCGTGCCACCCCTGATGGCCCTGCGCGATGCGGTCGGTCTGGAGCGCGTCGTCGTCGACACGTACCAGGCGGTCTCGGGCACCGGCGGCAAGGCGATCGCCGAGCTGGAGACGCAGATCCGGGCCCACGTCGCCGGCGCTCCGAAGGAACCGGCCGTCTATCCCCACCCCATCGCCTTCAACGCCCTGCCGGAGATTGACGTCTTCCTGGACAACGGCTACACCAAGGAGGAGTGGAAGGTCGTCACGGAATCGCGCAAGATCCTGCACCTCCCGGATCTGCGCGTCTCGTGCACGGCCGTCCGCGTCCCCGTCTTCATGAGCCACTCCGAGGCGGTCCACGTGGAGACCCGCGCCCCGATCACCGCGGACCGGGCACGCGCGCTCTTCGGCTCGGTGCCGGGCGTCGTCGTGCAGGACGCTCCCGCCTCGCACGTCTATCCCCTGGCGACCCACGCCGCGGGCAGCGACGAGATCTTCGTGGGCCGCGTGCGGACCGATCCGTCGATCCCGGACGGCCGGGGGATCGCCTTCTGGGTCGTCTCCGACAACATTCGCAAGGGCGCGGCGTCAAATACCGTCGAGCTTGCCGAGGTGCTCGTGGAGCGCGGCTGGGTTCGCGCGGCGTCGCGGCGCGCCGCGGAGGCCTCACCCGCGTGACCGCGGCCGAACGCCGCGCGGAGCTCGAGGCGATCGCGGCGGAGGTCCGGGCCTGCGCTCGCTGTCGGCTCCACGAGGGCCGCACGAGGGCGGTTCCGGGCGAAGGGCATGCCAACACGGAGGTCGTCTTCGTGGGCGAAGGCCCCGGCGTGAACGAGGACCGCGAGGGCCGGCCGTTCGTGGGACGGGCCGGCGACCTCCTCGTCCGGCTGCTCGCCTCCATCGGCTGGCGGCGCGAGGACGTCTACATCACCAACATCGTGAAGTGCCGGCCGCCCGACAATCGTGATCCCGAGCCGGACGAGATCGCGGCCTGCGCCCCGTTCCTGCGGCGCCAGCTCGAAGTCCTGGATCCGGCGGTCGTGGTGACCCTGGGCCGCCACTCCATGGCCCGGTTCATGCCGGGCACGACGATCAGCCGGGCGCACGGGACCGTCCGCCCGGTCGACCCCGCAACGGGCGCATCCGGCGCCCTGGTGTTCGCGATGTACCACCCGGCCGCGGCCCTCCGAACGCCGGCGATCGAGCGGGCGAGCTACGCCGACATGGCGCTCGTCCCGGCGGTCCTCGACGACGCGCGGGCCCGGCGGGCAGGCGGTCCGGCAGCCGTCGTGACGCTCATCCGGGGAGACGGCCGGGACCGCCAGCGCGCCGCCGGCGGACGCCATGCCGGCGCCGCAGCCGCCGACCGCCACCCCCGACCACCCCGAGCCGGACTCCCCGGCCGCTGACCAGCTGACGCTCTTCCGGTGACCCCATGACCGCTCCGCGACCCGCCGACCTCGGCATGCCCCTCCGGATCATCCCGCTGGGCGGGGTGGGGGAGATCGGCAAGAACATGTACGTCTTCGAGTACGGCGACGCCATCGTCGTCGTCGACTGCGGCCTCATGTTCCCCGACGTCGAGATGTTCGGGATCGACCTCGTGATCCCCGACGTCACCTACCTTCGGGAGCGCCGGGAGATGCTGAAGGCGTTCGTGATCACGCACGCCCACGAGGACCACGTCGGTGGCCTGCCCTACGTGCTGCCCGAGTTCCCGGGCGTGCCGGTCTATGCGTCGACGCTGGCCCGCGGGCTCCTGGGCACCAAGGTGAAGGAGCACAAGCTCCACAACAACCCGCTCCTGCCTCTCGACCCCGGGGACCAGCTGGAGATCGGGCCGTTCACGGTGATCCCCTTCCGCATCGGCCATTCGATCCCCGACGCGATGGGCGTCGCCCTGCGGACTCCCGTCGGGACCGTCGTCCACACCGGGGACTTCAAGTTCGACCACACGCCGGTGGACGGCAAGCCCTCCGACTTCGCGACCCTGGCGAAGCTGGGCGCCGAGGGCGTGATCTGCCTCCTGTCCGACTCCACCCGGGCCGAGAACCCCGGCTATACGCCGTCGGAGCGCACGGTCGGCGAAGCGTTTCGCGAGATCATCGAGCCGCTCGAGGGCCGGGTCATCGTGGCGACGTTCGCCAGCAACATCGCGCGGGTCCAGCAGGTCCTCGACGCCGCCGCGACGTTCGATCGGCGGACGGCGGTCATCGGGCGGTCGATGGAGCAGAACTTCCGGATCGCCAGCGAGCTCGGCTATCTGACCTATCGGCCGGAGAGCATCGTGGCGAAGGATCGCCTGGGCGACGTGCCCGCCGACAAGCTCGTCATCTGCACGACCGGCGCCCAGGGCGAGCCGATGGCCGGCCTGGCCCGGATGGCCAACCGCGACCACCGCTTCGTCGAGATCCAGCAGGGCGACACCGTGATCGTCTCGGCCAGCCCGATCCCGGGCAACGAGGAGTACGTCTCGCGGACCATCGACAACCTCTTCAAGGCCGGCGCCAACGTGTACTACCACGCGATCAAGCGGGCTCACGTGTCGGGGCATGCCAGCCAGGAGGAGCTGAAGCTGATGCTCGTCCTGACCCGGCCGCGCTACTTCATCCCGATGCACGGCGAGTTCCGGATGCAGGTCCAGCACGGCCGCCTCGCGATGGAGGCGGGGGTCGCGCCGGAGAACGTCCTGATCATCGAGAACGGCCAGCCGATCGAGTTCTTCGCCGACGGGTCGGCCCGGCGGGCCCAGCCGGTCGCCGCAGGCTATGTCTTCGTGGACGGCCTCTCCGTCGGCGACGTCGGCGAGATCGTGCTTCGGGATCGCCGAGCCCTCGCGGCCGATGGCATGTTCCTCGTGGTCGTGACCGTCGACAAGCAGACGGGCACGGTCATCGGCCGGCCTGAGATCGTCACCCGCGGGTTCGTCCACGGGAACGATCAGAGCCCGATCATCGAGACCGCCGTCGAGAGGGTCATGGCCTCCATCGAGAACCCCGGCAGCCACATCAGCGAGATCGGCCTGCTCAAGAGCCAGATCAAGGACGGCGTGTCGCGCTACCTCTACGAGCAGACGAAGCGCCGCCCGATGGTCTTCCCGGTCGTGGTGGAGGTGTAGTGGCGACGCGCCGCCGGACGCCGCCGGTTCGAGCGCGACGGAGCGGCCAGAAGACGGCCTCCGGCCCGTCCGCGCCGCGCCTGAGCGCCGAGGTCACCCGCTCGATCGTCGCCGTCGTCTTCCTCGTGCTGGGCGTCATCATCCTGGTGGGCCTGCTCCTTCCCGGGAAGGGCGCCCTCACCGACTGGATCCTGAAGGTGATCGCGCCGTGGTTCGGCTCCGGCCGCTGGATCCTGCCGTTCCTGCTGATCGGCCTTGGCGTGTTCATCGAGCGCGCCAAGGGCCCGCGGGCCGGCTGGGCCCGCACCGTCCTGGGGGCCCTCATCGCGTACCTCGCGCTTCTCGGGATCATCGGCCTCCTCGAGAACGCCGGGATGATCGCGGGACGCAGCGGCGGCCGCATCGGCGGCATCATCGCGGACCCGCTGGCTCGGCTCGTCAGCGACCCCGGAGCGTTCGTCGTCCTTCTCGGGCTCCTCGTCGTGGGAGTGGTGATTGCCGTGGACCGGCCCGTGCGCGAGCTGGTCGCGCCCCTGGGCCGGGGAGCCCGCGACATCGGCGCCGCCCTCAGGACACCGGCCGTGGGGGCCGCCGACGCGGGCGCCCGGCGCGAGAAGGCGCCCGCGCCCGAGGCGGGCGGGTCCGTGCGGAACGGGCGCGGCGCCCGTGACAGCGCTCCCCGCCCGGAGATTCCCGCGCCCCTCCCGGGTCCGGCGCAGGTCTCGTCGGTCTTCTCGGGCGGCGGCCTGACGTACCCCGCGGCCGCGGCCGCGGTGGGCATCGCCGAGCCCGCCGAGGCCGTGGGGCGGGAGCCGCCGCGCGCCATCGTCCCGCGGGAGCGGGACGAGGTCACCGACGCCTCGGACGCCCCTTCGCCGCGCGAGCCGCGCGAGTACCGCCTGCCACCTCTGACCCTCCTGGAGGACGTCGCCGCCCGGAGCTCGGACCGGGGCATGGACCACGACCGGAACGCGGCGATCATCGTGGGCAAGCTGGCCAGCTTCAACATGCCCAGCCGCGTCGTCCGGTGGAACGCCGGCCCGGTCGTCACGCAGTACGAGGTCGAGCCGGACCCCTCGGTCAAGGTGAGCCGCATCGAGGGGCTGGCCGACGACCTGGCGATGGCGCTGGCGGCCCGGACGATCCGCATCGAGGCGCCGATCCCGGGCAAGTCGGTGGTCGGGATCGAGATCCCGAACATGGACTTCAACGTCGTGGCGATCCGGCGGATCCTCGAGGATCCCGACGTCGGCGCCATTCCCTCGCGACTCGCTTTCGCCCTGGGCCGAGACGTGGCGGGCCATGCCCGTGCCGCCGACCTCGCCAAGATGCCGCACCTCCTGATCGCGGGCGCCACCGGCTCCGGCAAGAGCGTCATGGTGAACGCCCTGATCGCCAGCCTCCTGATGCGCGCGACGCCCGACGAGGTCCGCCTGATCCTCGTCGACCCCAAGCGTGTCGAGCTGGCGGACTACAACGGGATCCCGCACCTGATGGTGCCGGTGATCACGGAATCCGATCGTGCCATCGCGGCCCTCAAGTGGGCCGTGGCGGAGATGGAGAACCGCTACCGGCGCTTCGCTGGCGCCTCGGCGCGGAACATCACGGCCTACAACGAGACCCGCGTCGATCCGGCGGATCGGCTCTCGTACCTCGTGATCATCGTGGACGAGCTGGCCGACCTGATGATGCGCGACGGCCGGACCGTGGAGGACCCCATCGTGCGGCTGGCCCAAAAGGCCCGGGCCACGGGGATCCACCTGGTCCTGGCCACCCAGCGGCCCTCGGTGAACGTCGTGACCGGCCTCATCAAGGCCAACTTCCCCAGCCGGATCGCCTTCGCGATGGCCTCCCAGATCGACTCCCGGACGATCCTCGACGCGCCCGGCGCCGAAGACCTCATCGGCCGGGGCGACATGCTCTTCCAGCCCTCCGACCTGCCGCGACCGATCCGGCTCCAGGGGGTCTTCGTCTCGGACAAGGAGGTGCGGGCCCTGACCGCGCACTGGCGCGCGGAGGCTGAGCCGCACTACGACCTGTCGATCGTCGAGGACGACGAGGAATTCGACGGGATCCGTCGACGACCTCGCCGACGAGGACGCCGACAGGCTTCTCCCGGATGCCGTCGCCGTCATCCAGGAGTACGATCGCGCCTCGGCGTCGCTGCTGCAGCGGCGTCTCAAGATCGGCTATGCCCGGGCGGCGCGGATCATCGACCAGATGGAGTCGCGCGGCTACATCGGGGCGTTCGACGGCTCGAACGCGCGCCAGGTCCTGCGTCGTGACGCGGGCGGGGCGGGGCGTGCCCGGGACGTCGCGGACGACGACGGGGGCGACGCATGACGGCACGCGAGCACGCTCGGCCCCTCGGGCTGCGGGGACGCGGCGGTGATGGCGATCGCGGCCAGGAGCCGCGGACGCCGCCTCCGGGTGAGCGGCTGGCGGACCGGCTCAGCGCCGCGCGGGAGGCCAAGGGAGTCGACCTGCTGCGCGCAGAGCGCGAGACAAAGATCCGCCGGCAGTACCTGGCGGCCATGGAACAGGGCAACTGGAACGAGCTCCCGGCCGGCGTGTACGCGCGGGGATTCCTGCGCAACTACGCGATCTACCTCGGGCTGGACCCCGACGAGGTCCTGGCCGCCTGGAGCCGCGAGCGCGGCGAGGTGCCGTTGGAGCCGTCGATCGTGGTCCCGCGGCCCATCGAGGCGCCCCGCCGTGGCATCGTCCTTGGCCCGGGGATCATCGTCGCGGCGCTCGTCACCCTCGGGGCGCTCGCGATCATCGCCTACATCGGGTTCCAGCTCCTGCGCTTCTCGGAGCCGCCGCCGCTGGCTGTCACCGACCCCCCGACGGCGGTCACCGAAGTGCCCGAGGAGACGACCTCGTACACCCTCCGCGGCACGACGGTCGCGAACGGCGAGGTGACGATCCGGGCGCCCGGACGCGAGGACCTGCGGGTGCTCGCCGGGGGAGATGGTGCGTGGCGGACCGTCATCGACCTCCGGCGCGGCGAGAACCGCTTCGTCGTGTCGGCGACCGACCCCAACACCGGCAAGGAGGCCGAGACACCCCTCGAGATCGTCATCACGGTCCCGTTTGCGCAGGTGGCCGCCCCGACGCTCGAGCTGACGTCGCCGGAGGACGGCCTGAGCGTGGCGAACGGGGCGATCCCGGTTCGCGGCAAGACGACGGATGCGACGTCCACCACCGTCGCGGCCGCGTACGTCGGGCCTGCGCCCGGCCAGGCGAAGCCGCCGGCGCCGAAGCCCGCCGCGATCCCGGCGACGAAGGTGGACCTCGCCCCGGACGGCAGCTTCGCCACCGCCGTCGACCTGACGGAGGGCCGCTGGACCATCACGGTCACCGCCGCGGGCGACCAGGGCAAGTCGACGACGCTGACGCGCGCCGTCACCGTCGTCTACCAGGGCCTCTCCGTGGTGGTCGAGATCAAGGATGGACGGACATGGCTCAAGGTGTGGGTCGACGGAGCCGTTTCGCCCCAGACCGGCGCGGGAGGCAAGGTCTTCGCGGCGGGCAAGACGCTCACCTTCCGCGGCCAGCACATCGTCGAGATCCGGACCGGGAAGATGAGCACGACCTACGTGACCGTCAACGGCACCTCGTATGGGGCCCTCGGACCCAGCGCGAATCCCGGCAGCTTCACCCTGGAGCCCGGGAAACCCCCGGCCCCGCACTGAGGACGCCAGTGGCGGATCGCGTGCTCCGTCCGCTGGTCGAACGCCTCCAGGCAGTCTGCGTGGCGACGCAGCTGCGCGTGGCGGTCGCCGAATCGTGCACGGGAGGGCGCGTGGGCGACGCCCTGACGGACGTCGCCGGCTCGTCCGCCTACGTGGCCGGCGGCGTGATCGCCTACGCGGATTCGGCGAAGGAGGCGCTGCTCGGCGTCCCTCGCCAGGTCCTCGAGGCTCACGGGGCCGTCAGTGCCCAGGTTGCGTCGGCCATGGCGGCGGGTGCCCGCCTCCGCTTCGGGACCGACCTGGCGGTGGCCGTCACGGGCATCGCCGGCCCGGGAGGCGGAACCCCTGCCAAGCCAGCCGGCCTCACGTACGTGGCCGTCGCGGACGCGGCCGGCGCCACGGTCCGGCGGTTCACCTGGGCCGGCGACCGGGAGGCCAACAAGGCCTCCAGCGCCCAGGCGGCCCTCGAGCTCCTGCTCGAGCGCTCGGAGGCGCTGGCGCGCCAACGCGCCGGTGGGTGAGCGTCCAGCATGACGCGCCGCTGCGCCGGGCGGCATACTGGAGTCGAGCGCAGGCGGCCGCTGCGGCCCGCACGGAGGATCCGATGGCAGGCGAGTTCTCGTTCGACGTGGTCTCCGACTTCGACGCCCAGGAGCTGCGGAACGCCCTCGACCAGGCTCGCCGCGAGATCGCCACGCGGTTCGACTTCAAGGGCGCCGTCGCCGAGATCGTGCAGGAGAAGGACGCGCTGGCGATCCACGCCGACAGCGAGCTCCGGGCCAAGGCGATCCGCGACCTGGTCGAGTCGAAGGCCATCCGTCGCAACCTGTCGCTGAAGATCTTCGACTGGGGGCCGCTCGAGCAGGCCGGCGGGATGACCGTCCGGCAGCGCGTGGAGCTGCGCCGCGGACTGCCGGACGAGCTCAGCCGGAGGATCAGCAAGATCTGCCGGGATGAGTTTCCCAGGGTGAAGAGCCAGGTCCAGGGGGACGCCGTTCGCGTGTCGGCGAAGAGCAAGGACGACCTGCAGAAGGTGATCACCCGGCTGCGCGAGCTCGACGAGGCCGTCCCGATCCAGTTCGTCAACTACCGGTAGGGGAGGGATAGCGGGTGTCCACTCGGTCGCCGATGGTGCGGCTCATCCTCGTGCTCGTCATCATCCTCGTCGTGGCGGGGCTCCTGGTGACCACGTTCCCGCCGCCGACCGGGCGCTGAGATGAGTGGATCGAGCGGAACCGCGGGTCGCTTCATCGCCGACGCCCTGGCGGGGGCCGGCGTCCGGGTCGCCTACACCGTCCCGGGTGAGAGCTTCCTCGTGCTCCTCGATGGCCTGGCCGCGGCGGGCATCCGCGTGGTGGCGGCGCGTCACGAGGGCGGGGCAGGCTTCATGGCGACGGCGCACGGGGCGCTCACCGGCCGGCCGGCGGCGGTGCTGGTGACGCGTGCCGTCGGGGCCGCGAACCTGTCCATCGCCCTGCACGCAGCCCACGCCGACTCGGTCCCGCTCATCGCGTTGGTCGGGCAGGTCGACCGCCCCTCGCGGGGTCGCGAAGCATTCCAGGAGGTGGACGTCGTCGCGAGCTTCGGAGGGCTCTGCCGCTGGGCGCGCGAGGTGCGCGACGTCGCGGCGCTGCCGGGGATCCTTGACGAAGCGCTCCGCAGGGCGACGACGGGTCGGCCCGGCCCCGTGCTCCTGAGCCTTCCCGAAGACCTGCTCGACGAGCCCGCGCCGGTGGACGCCGGCCGCATCGCGACCGGCACCGTGCTCGGTCCGCCGCGAGCCCCGGAGCCCGATTCGACGACGCTGAAGCGGATCCTGCACCTGCTCCTCGATGCTGAGCGACCGGTGATCCTCGCCGGCGCCGGCGTCCTGCGGTCGCGCGCAACGGCCGACCTGGTGCGGCTGGCCGAGCTGGCCGAGGTCCCGGTGGTCGCCGCCTGGCGGCGTCCCGACGCCTTCCCCAATGACCATGCTCTGTACCTGGGCATGTCCGGCTTCTTCTCGGCCCCGACGGTCCATCCGCGGCTCCTGGAGGCGGATGCCCTTCTGGTGCTGGGATGCCGTCTCAACGAGGTGGCGTCGTACGGGTGGTCGGTGCCCGCGCCGGGTGCCCGCTGGGCCCACGTGGACCTGGAGCCTCTGGGAGCCAGGGGTGGTCTCGGGGCGCCGACCATCTCGCTGGCGTCCGACGCCCGGACGTTCGTCCGCGAGGCGCGCAGGGTGCTCGGCGGAGGCGTCCTCGAGATGGCCTCGCTCCAGCGACGGCGAGCGGCAAACGCCGGCGATCGGGCCGCCTACGAGGACGCCCGGCAGGTCGACGGGCTGCCGTGGGACGGGCCGGGGGTCCATCCCGGCCGCGTGATCGCGACCCTGGGACGAACGCTGCCGCCCGACGCGATCGTGACGACGGACGCCGGCCACTTCGGTGGGTGGGCCGCGCGTGGCCTGTGGATGCGCCGCCCGGGCACGTACCTCGGCCCGACCGCCGGAGCGATGGGCTACGGGCTGCCGGCCGCCATCGCGGCCTCGATCGCCTCCCCCGGACGCCCGGTCGTCGCACTCGTGGGCGACGGCGGGCTGGGGATGGCCGCCGCGGAGCTGGAGACCGCGGTCCGGGAGGGCGCGCGGCCCCTCGTGCTGGTCTTCGACAACGCCCGCTACGGGACGATCTGGGACCACCAGGCCCGGCGCGGCATGGATTCCCTGGCCACTGACCTCGGGCCGGTTGACTGGGCGGCGGTAGCCGAGGCGTTCGGGGCGACGGGTGTCCGGATCGATACCGACGAAGCCTTCGAGCCGGCCCTGCGGACGGCTCTCGCCTCGCGCCAGCCGACCGTGCTCCATCTCGTCGTCGATCGGCGGTGGGTAAGCGTCGACCGCGTCGACGACGCGCGGCCGGAGCTCGCGGGGCCGCCCACCCCTGAGGCGGCCGTGGAGCCGGACGAGGCAGAGTCAGAGCCAGCGATCGTCGCGGACGCGCTGGTGGAGCCGCCCCCGGGCCAGTTGGAGCTTGCGGAGCCGCCCGCCGAGGAGGCGGCCGGAGAACCCGCGCCGGAAGCGCTCGGGTCGGAGCCCTGGGCGGAGGAGACAGGCGCCGCTGACGCGGCCTGGGAGCCCGCGCCTGCCGGCGGGTGGGAGCCTGGGGCCGAGGAGCCGACCGCCGAACCGGAGCCGGCCGCCGACTGGGCGGCCGCGGAACCGGATCTGGCCGCCGCCGGGGCGGCCGCGGAACCGGATCTGGCAGCGGAGTCGCCCCCCGCCCCCGCGGACGGGGAGCCCGCGGCTCCGTTCGCGCCCGAGGTCGAGCCGGACCGTGAGGTCACTCCCGCCATGCTTGCCACGACTGCCAGGGAGGCTCCGGCGGAGGAGTGACCCGGCGCAGCGCTGCGGAGATCGGCGCCGGCCTCGAGGCGGCGCGGCCCGCGCGCGCCATCGTCCGGGGCGAGCGCGTGCACGTGATCGGTGCCGGGGGGGCTGCCGCGGCCGCTGCGGCCCTCCACGCCCACCACGCCGGGGCAGCCGTCACCGGCTGCGACTCCGGCGGCCCGTCGCCGTACACGCCCGCGCTCGAGGACGCCGGGATCCCGGTCGCCTGGGAGCACGACCCGGCGCACGTTGCCACGGCGGAGAGGCGGCTGGTGGACCGAATCGCGGTCACCAAGGCATTGACCTCGGTCGCGCCCGATCACCCTGAGCTCGTCGCGGCGCGCTCCAGCGGCGTCGCCGCCTCGAGCGTGCAGCAGCTGATCGCGGACGCCGCGGCCAGCCGCGGCCAGATTCTCGTTGGGTTAGCTGGTACGCACGGTAAGTCGACGACGACTGGGTGGCTGGTCCACCTCCTCGTCGAGGGTGGTCTCGATCCGTCCGCGTTCGTCGGCGCTCTCATGCCGGCCGCCCTCGTGGGGGGAGCCCTGCGCTCGACGGTCCGTGTCGGGAGAGGCCCGCATTTCGTCGTGGAGGCCGACGAGTATGCCGGCAACTTCGACCCCTACCGACCCGCGATCGGGGGCCTCACGAACGCGGATTGGGATCATCCGGATGTCTTCGCCGATCGCGCGGCCGTCGTCGCCGCGTTCGTCGCCTGGATCCGCGGCTTCGACGGGGGATCGGCGGCCCCCGTGCTCGCGGCGAACGCCGGAGATCCGGGCGTGCGGGAGGTACTCGACGGCCTCCGTTCGTGGCCCGGCCGGCTGCTCCTCGCCGCGGTGATCGACGAAGGTGCCGACCCCGTCGTCGAGAAGGCTACCCTCGGAACGGCGCACGCCTCCGGCGCCGGACCCGCGAGTGCGCTCGTCGGCCGCTGGCGCCACGCGATGGGGGAGGGGAGCCTCGAGATCGTGGGCCTCCCCGGCGCAGCGTCCCGAACGGTCCGCCTGGCACTCCCCGGCCGGCACAATGCCGAGAACGCGCTTGTGGCGGCGGCGGTCGCCCTTGCCGCCGGCGCATCCGCCGATGCGATCGTGACGGGCCTGGCGACGTTCGCGGGCGTCGGCCGTCGGCTGGAGCTCAGCGGCGACGTGGCCGGCGTCGTGGTCCTCGACGACTACGGCCACCACCCGACCGCGATGGCGGCCACGTTCGCCGCCGTCCGGGAGCGGTATGAAGGGCGGCGCCTGTGGGCGGTCTATGAGCCGCTCACGTACCACCGCACGGCGGCCATGCTCGACGAGTTCGCAGCCGTCCTCGAGCAGGCCGAACGAGTGGTGATCGCCCGGATTCACGCCGGGCGCGACCCCGACACGACGATCACGTCGGCGGAGGCGCTCGCAGAGGCGGTCGCGTCGAGGGGCAGGGCGCCGGCGTGGGCGCCGGGCACCGTCGAGCAGACTGCCGACTGGCTGGCGGACCGCGTCGAGCCGGGCGACGTCGTCCTGGTGATGGGCGGCGGCCGGAGCTACGTGATCGCGGATCGCCTCGTGGCGCACCTGCGCGAACGAGAAGGAGGCTGACGTTGGCCCCGAGGTGCGGCGGGGGCGTCCGTCGGACGCGCGTGGCGCCCATCGGGCCGTGCGCTCCGGGAATCGCGAAGGCCGCCGGACGAGATCGTCGCGGCGGCCTTCGATCGGCTGCGGAGTGACTAGCGCCGGCTGAAGCAGTCCGAGCAGTAGACCGGCTTCGCGCCGGACGGCCGGAACGGGACGGACGCCACGTTGCCGCACGAGCTGCATGTCGCGGTGAACATCTCGCGGGGGCCGCGCGAGCCGCCGCCGCTGCCGTATCCGCCGCCGTACGAGCTGCTGCCGCCGCCGTACGAGCCGCCGCCCCCGGAATCGCCCCGGGCGGCCTTCTTGGCAGCCCGACACGCCGCGCAGCGACGAGGGGTGGTGAAGCCGCGATCGGCGTAGAACGCCTGCTCGCTCTCCGTGAAGACGAATTCCTGCCCGCAGTCGGCGCAGGTGATGACCTGATCGGCCATGGTCGTGGTCGCTCCTTCGAGCTCTTGTCGGCGAGGAGCGGAACCGGACTCCGGCGGTCGCAGATGGGCGATCGTGGAGGAGGTGCGAGCCTGGGCCGAGCGTGGTCCCTCGCCGTCAACGTACGGCGAGCGGGCTGATGGTACCCCGTTCGCGCGGAAAATGCGAGTGTCAGCCGCAAAACGCTGGTCCTGGGACTTCCTGCAGTTCGGCACTGGTGTCGGGCTGTCCGGACGGCCGACGATCGTCGTCTTCGAAGGAGGTCGAACCCATGCGCAAGCTCGTCCTGCTCGCGGCCGGTGCCATCGCCGGCATCTGCGGCCTGGTGGCCGTCTGCGTGAAGTACACGCGGTTCGGCGCCGGGTTCGCGAACGACGTGGTCAACCCGGTCCTGGTCCGGCGAGGGATCTCCGGCTCGGAGTCGTCCGAGCTCGGGACCCTGGAACACTTCGGGCGGCGCACGGGGACGCGCCACCTCACGCCGATCCACCCGGTGCCGACCGAGGACGGCTTTCGCATCGCGGTACCGCTGGGCGAGCGGTCCGAGTGGGCCCGCAATGTCCTGGCCGCGGGCCACTGCCGGATGCAGCTGCGCGGGGTCATCCACGAGCTCGACGAACCGGTCCTGCTGGCCGCCGGCGAGGTCCCGGAGATCGCGGCGCCGTCGGCCTGGATCCTCGATCGCCTGGGATGCCAGTACCTGCTCCTGCAACGGTTCGCCGAACACGCCGGCACCCTCGCGGACCCGGCCCAGGAGCCTGTCACCGAGCCATCGGGGGCCCAGGAGCTTGCCGGCACCCGCGTCTGACGGGTCGGCCGAGCCGCGGAGCGGCGGGGCGTCCGGCCCCGGCCGGGGGCGTTCCGCGGGCGCCCGCGACCCGGGATACATCGCCATCGGCTACCGTGAGCGGCCATGAGCGCCGATCCCGACCGCGACGCCCTCGAGCGCGCCCTCGCCGGGCGGGCTGAGCACGAGCTCTTCCCGTGCGACCCGTCCCTGGCCGACACGGCCGCGTTCTGCGCAGCCTACGGATTCGCGCTTGAGGACTCGGCGAACACGATCATCGTCGTCGGGAAGTCGAACCCGCCGGTCTACGCCGCCTGCGTCGTCCTGGCGACGCATCGCCTGAACGTGAACCAGGCCGTCAGGGGCCGGCTCGGAACCCGGAAGGCCTCGTTCGCCTCGCCGGACCAGACGCGGGCCCTCACCGGTCACGAGATCGGCGGCGTGACGGCGTTCGGGCTCCCGAGCGGGCTTCCGCTCTGGGTGGACGCTGCCGTCATGACCCGCCGGCGGATCGTCCTGGGTGGCGGAAGCCGCGCCTGGAAGGTGCTCGCGCCGCCGTCGATCCTGCTGACGATCGACGGCGTCGAGGTCATCGACGACCTCGCGTCCCCGGCCCCACCTGCCGCGGCGCCTGCCTGACGGCCGGGCCGGGACCGCGGCCCCGGTCGCGTCGACGCACCTCCGCCTACACTCTCCGGGCCATGGACCCCGCCCTGCAAGCCAACCGTCAGCTCTGGGATGCCTGGACCAGGATCAACGCGGCGTCGGCCTTCTACGACGTCGCCTCGTTTCGCAGCGGTGCCGACCCGATCCGCCTGTCGGGCTACGAGCGAGACGAGATCGGGAGTGTCGAGGGCCTGACCCTCCTGCACCTGCAGTGCCACTTCGGCCTGGACACGCTCTCGTGGGCACGCCTGGGCGCCACGGTCACCGGGGCCGATTTCAGCGAGGAGGGGATCGCGGCCGCCCGCGCCCTCGCCGCGGAGATCGACGTCCCGGCCACGTTCGTGGTCGCGAACCTCTACGACCTGCCCGATTCGCTCGACGGCGACTTCGACATCGTCTACACGTCGCGCGGCGTGCTGGGCTGGCTGCCGGACATCGCCGGCTGGGCCCGTGTGGCCGCACGCTTCGTCAAGCCGGGCGGGTTCCTCTACGTGACCGAGATCCACCCCGTGGCGCTGGTGTTCGCCGACGAGGGCGTCGAGCCGGGCGAGCTGCGCCTGGCCTACCCGTACTGGTCGCATCGCGAGCCGCTGAGCTTCGAGGCCCGGGGCTCCTACGCAGACCGGGAGGCGCCGACCGAAGGGCTCGTGGAGCACTCCTGGGACCACTCGCTGGGTGAGATCGTGACCGCCCTGGTGGAAGCCGGCCTGCGGATCGACTTCCTCCACGAATTCGACTTCGTCGAATGGCCCGTCGAGTTCCTGGCCAAGAGCGACGACGGGCGCTGGCGCCTGCCACCGGGCACGGCGGGCGAGCTGCCCCTCTTCTTCTCGCTGAAGGCGACGAAGCCCGCCGGCGCCAGCTGATCGTCGCCGCTAGGCTTCGGGAGCCGCTGACCACCCGGTGAGACGACGGCCACGACCGGGGTGCACGCGGGGCAGACGAGGAGGCGCCATGGCACTCAAGCTCACGAAGCGCGCCCGCGCGCAGACGATCGGCGATGTCTTCTCCGGAGTCGGGCGCGCGCCGCGCCACCGCCTGCCGGAGGACGAGATGGACCCCGAGGTTGCCTACCAGATCGTCCACGATGAGCTGATGCTCGACGGCAACGCGCGCCTGAACCTGGCCACCTTCGTCGGGACGTGGATGGAGCCGCAGGCGCAGCGTCTGATGGCAGAGACGTTCGACAAGAACATGATCGACAAGGACGAGTACCCGCAGACGGCCGAGATGGAGATGCGCTGCGTCGACATGATCAGCCGCCTGTGGCACGCACCCGAGCCCGACGACGCCCCGGGCTGCTCGACCACCGGGAGCAGCGAGGCCGCGATGCTCGGCGGCCTCGCCCTGAAGCGCCGCTGGCAGGACGCCCGGAAGGCCGCCGGCAAGCCCGTCGACCGGCCGAACATCGTGATGGGCATCAACGTCCAGGTGTGCTGGGAGAAGTTCGCCCGCTACTGGGACGTGGAGCCGCGCCTCGTGCCGATGGAGGGCGACCGCTTCCACCTCTCGCCCCACGAGGCGGTGAAGCTGTGTGACGAGAACACCATCGCCGTGATCACGGTCCTGGGCTCGACCTATGACGGCTCCTACGAGCCGATCGAGAAGGTCTGCCGGGCGCTCGACGACCTGCAGAAGGAGACCGGGCTCGACATCCCGGTCCACGTGGATGCCGCGTCAGGCGGCTTCGTCGCGCCGTTCCTCGATCCGGGGCTCGCATGGGACTTCCGGCTCGAGCGCGTGGTGTCGATCAACGCCTCGGGGCACAAGTACGGGCTGGTGGCTCCGGGCGTCGGCTGGATCATCTGGCGCGACGAGGAGTCGCTGCCCGAGGACCTGATCTTCAAGGTCAACTACCTGGGCGACATCATGCCGACCTTCGCCCTCAACTTCTCCCGGCCGGGCGCCCAGGTGGTGGCCCAGTACTACAACTTCCTCAGGCTCGGCTTCGAGGGCTACCGGCGGGTCCAGGCCTACGCCCGCCAGGTCGCGACGGACCTCGCAGCGGAGATCGAGAAGCTCGGCCCGTTCGAGCTGCTCACCCGCGGTGACGAGCTGCCGGTCTTCGCCCTGAAGCTGCGGGACGACGTCCGCAACTTCACGGTCTTCGACGTCTCGAATGCCGTGCGCGAGCGGGGGTGGCAGGTCCCGGCCTACACGTTCCCGGCGAACCGGGAGGACCTGGCGGCGCTGCGGATCGTGGTGAAGCGCGGCTTCACGCACGACGTCGCGAGCCTGTTCGTGGGCGACCTCAAGCGCCAGCTGCCGCGGCTGGAGCGGCAGCAGGTGCCGGTCAGCGACCTCGCGAGCAGCGGCGGCTTCCGGCATTAGGCCGGGCGCCGGCGCGGCGCGGCGCAGGCGCGGACCCAGGAGCCGCAGAGCGGACCGTCGGAACGGGCCGATCGGACGTCGCCGTGGGCGGCCGCGCGCGGCATGATGTGATCGCCACGTGTCTCCCAAGGCGTGCGGCGGTTCATCCTTCCCAGGAGAGCTCCGATGTCCGGCTCCGCCTCACCGCGCCGTGGGTCCCCCTCCGAGGTGATCACCGCAGCCCTGGTGGCCCGCCACGCCCTGCTGCGGGCCGGCCTCCGCAGTGTCCTCGAGGGCGACCGGATCGTGATCGTGGGCGAGGCGGACGACGTGGTCGCCGCCCTCAGGCTCGCGGACGACGCCACGCCCGACGTCATCCTCGTCGATGTGGCGCTGCCGGACCCGGGCGGCATCGAGGCGACGATCCGCCTGAAGCGGGAGCAGCCGAAGTGCGCCGTCATCCTGCTGACCGGCAGGGACGACGAGGCGACCGTCTACGATGCCCTCAAGGCCGGCGCCGCGGCGTTCGTGAGCAAGGATGTCGAGCCGGCCGGGCTGCTCGACGTGGTTCGCTGCGTGGCCGCGGGCGAGTACCTCATCAACGACCAGGTCTTCCAGACGCCGACGGCTGCCAACCGGGTGCTGGCCGACTTCCGCCACCTCTCGGTCTACGGCGCGCAGGCGCAGGTCGTCTTTTCTCCGCTCTCGGCTCGCGAGACGCAGATCGTGGACCTGATCGCCAACGGCCTGACCAACAAGCTGGTCGCGGCCGAGCTCGGCATCAGCGAGCAGACGGTCAAGAACCACTTGAGCTCGATCCTTCGCAAGCTGTCGGTGAACGACCGCACGCAGGCGGTGGTCTACGCCATCCGCGCAGGCTGGATCGCCCTTCCGGACTAGGGCGAGAGCGGGACGGGCGCCACGGCGCCGTCACGCCCTGCGCCAAGGTCGCCTCGAACGGCGGCCGCGCCGTGGCGCCCCGACCACGCCGAGACGGCATCCTCGAGGACGATCGAATCGGGACGGACCGACAGCGCGCCGTCCGGGCCTCGCACGGTCGTCCCGAGCTCCGCCAGCGATCCGCGATAGGGCGGCCTGGCGTTCGGCAGGCGATCCCCGGGCGCGAAGACGTCGAAGTAGCCGTCGCTGCTCACGACGATCAGAGCGTCGGGGGTAAGGAAGGGTCTGCGGGCCACAGGGGCCATCCGATCTGCCATGCGCTGCGAGCTACGGGATCGTGACCCGGCGCCGTCGGCCGGGTACCACGGTGGGGCCTGAGAGCCATCTGGTCAAACGACGCGACGCGCGGCGTCACGATCCGCGGCAGGCGGCCGCATGTCCCGGTCCGCAGGCGCCGCCTCCGGATGCCGCGACGCGCGGGCTGCACGCCGGCGCGCGGGGCGGCCGTACGATGCGCCCTGGCGAGCGGATCGTCGCCACCAGCGCAGCCCTCCGCGAGGATTTCTCGTGCCGGACGTCACCTCGCAGCCCCAGGAGCGCCCCCTCGAGCGCGCACGAAGCGCGGTGCTCCGGTACGTGCCCATCGCAGTCTGGCTGCCGTCGTATCCGCGCGGATGGCTGCGTGCGGATCTCCTGGGCGGCCTCACCTCGTGGGGCGTGATGGTGCCGGTGGCGCTGGCCTACGCCGGCCTTGCCGGCGTCCCGCCGAATGTCGGACTCACGACCGCCTTCACGGCGCTCGCCGCCTACGCCGTCTTCGGGACGAGCCGGCACCTGAAGGTGACCACGAGCTCCACGATGGCGATCATGTCGGCCTCGGTCGTCGGCGACCTGGCTGCCGGGGATGCCGCCGACTACCTGGCGCTGACGTCGGCGCTGGCCCTGATCGTCGGTATCATCCTCGTCGGCGCGGGCGCGGCCCGCCTCGGCTTCATCTCCGATTTCCTGACGAAGTCCGTGGTGACCGGGTTCATCTTCGGCCTTGCCATCACGATCATCGTGGGTCAGCTGCCGAAGCTGCTGGGGGTGCCCAGCGGGAGCGGGTCGGTCCCCGCCCAGGTCGCGCAGCTCGCCACGGAGATACCCGACACGAACCCCTACACCCTGGCCGTGGGCCTGAGCTCGCTGGCCCTGATCCTTGGGTTGCGCGTGGTGTCGAAGCGGATCCCCGGAGCGCTCATCGTGCTCGTCCTCGGGATCGTCGCCGCGTCGGCTTTCGATCTCGCCGCCCACGGCGTCAGCCTGATCGGCGAGGTCCAGACGGGCGTGGCGCTCCCCAGCCTCCCGCGGGTGCCGCTGACGAGCCTGCCGTATCTCGCGATCGGGGCGGCCGGGATCGTCTTCCTGGCGGTCGGCGAGTCCGTCGGCGCGGGTCGCGCGTTCGGCGCCCGCCACGGCTACGAGATCGATGCCGACCAGGAGATGGTGGCGCTGGGGGCTGCCAACCTCTCGTCCGGGCTTTTCGGCGGCTTCACCGTCGACGGGAGTCTCTCGCAGACGGCGACCGGCGAGACCGCCGGGACGAAGTCTCAGCTATCGTCACTGGTCACCGCCGCGCTCGTGCTCGCCACGGCGATCTTCCTGGCGCCGCTCTTCGAGAACCTGCCGAACGCCGTGCTGGGCGCCATCGTGATCGCCGCGGTCCTCGGCCTGATGGACGTCGCCGAGATGCGGCGCTACTGGGCCTGGCGACGAACTGACTTCGTGATCGCGATGGCGGCGCTCGTCGGGGTCGTGCTGACGGCGGTGCTGACCGGCCTGCTGGTGGCGGTAGGCCTCTCGCTGATGTTCCTTCTCTACCGGGCCAGCCGGCCGCATGTCGCCGTGCTGGGCCTCATGCGCGGCCACGGAGCCACCTATGGCGACCTCGCGCGGCACGCCGATGCGGAGCCGGTCGAGGGGCTCGTGATCGTCCGGCTCGACGCGCCGCTCTACTTCTTCAACGCCAACGTCGCGAAGTCGCAGATCCTCGACCTCGTCGCCGCTCGCCGGCCGGAACCGCGAGGCGTGCTCCTCGACATGGCCGCGACCGCCGACCTCGACGTGACCACCACCGACATGCTGTTCGAGCTGCTGGGCGATCTCCATGGCCGGTCGGTCCAGGTGCTGCTTGCCCAGGTCAAGGGCTCGGTTCGCGACCGGATGCGCCGGACCGGGCTGATCGCCGTGCTCGGCGAGGATCGCATCTACCGGTCCCTGAGCTCCGCCGTCGAGGACTTCCAGCGCTGGCCTCCCCTCGACCCGGGCGCGCCGCCCGGCCCAGGCCCTCAGGCCGACGAGGGTCCCGCGGCCGAGGTGCGCCCGGCGCCGCCCGATGCGGCCTCGCCGGACGGGCCCGATCGGGCGGGCCCGTAGACGGCGAGCCGTCTCGCGCGCCATACTCGCCGTCCGATGGCCAACAATCCGGCGCCCTTCGAGGGATTCACCCCCGCCGCCATCCAGTTCCTGGCCGATCTCGCCCGCAACAACGATCGCGCCTGGTTCCAGCCGCGCAAGGCCGAGTACGAGCGCCTCCTGAAGGAGCCCCTCGAGGCGCTGTGCATCGCGCTGGATGAGCGGTTCCGGGCGCGCGGCATCCCGCTCAGGGCGGACGCGGCGAGGTCGCCGTTCCGGATCTACCGGGACGTTCGCTTCTCGAAGGACAAGAGCCCGTACAAGACGGCGGTTGCGGCAAGCTTCGCGTGGGCCGGCGCCGGCGGCGACGTCGCGGAGGGCCGATCGCACACCGAGAATGTCCACGCGAGTGGCGGCTACTTCCACCTCCAGCCCGGCGAGATCTTCGTCGGCGGCGGCGTCTGGCACCCGGAGCCGTCGTGGCTCGCGGCGTTCCGCGAACGTGTCGCCAACCACACCGACGAGTTCCGGGCGATCGTCGAGGCGCCGGCGTTCGTCGAAACGTTCGGCCCGATCAGCGACGACGGCGAGTCGCTGAAGCGGGTGCCGCCGGGCTACCCGGCGGACCATCCGGCCGCCGACCTCCTGCGCAAGAAGAACGTCACGTTTGGACGGCGGCTCTCGGACGACGAGGCTTTGAGCGCGGCGCTGCCGACGGTCATCGCCGACGCGTTCCACGTCGGCACGCCGCTGATGCGGTACCTGGCCAGCGTCTAGGGTCGGCCCCCCGACAATGACGGGGTGCAGACCGGCCACGGAGCGGCCCGATGAGCATCTGGTCGGACGGGCGGGCCCGGCTGCAGCGACTGATCGTCCACGACGCGTGGCTCGAGCCCATGCTGGCCGGCAAGCTCCGTGATCGGCGACCCCAGGCGCAGGCATCGCTCCGGGTGTTCGAAACGGGACGTCATCCGGTAACGGGTGAGGTGACGGCAGCGTCGCGCGGCAGCGCCATCGCAGCGAGGGAATCGAGGATCTCGACCTGGCGCTCCGCGATGAACGCGTTGCGGAGGTCGAGCAGCTCGCTGACGATCCCGCGACACTCGCGCGCTGCCTGCTCGGGTTCGAACCACGAGATGTCGTCATCGGCCGACAGGCTCGCGCCGCGCTCGACGAGCGAGAGGAGCCGGTCGTTGCTGCGCATCGTCAGCATGGCGAGCGCGGTCCGGTAGGCGGCGATGCCCGGGAGGGGACCCATGAGCCGTTCGATCACGGCCGCCTCGTTCCACGCCCAGTTGAGCTGGTGAGACACCCCGCCGCCATGGATCCACGGCCCGGTCATCCTGTCGAGCCGCTCGTGGAAGACGTTCAGGCGCCGATCCAGGAAGTCGTAGTCGGGCCGCACGATCCCGCCCCTCAGGCGACCTGCGGCCAGCAGACGGTCCCGAATAGGCGTGCCGCCGTAGGGCAGCATCCGGCAGAACGTCGCACCGCCGCTGCCGTCGCCCACGATGCCCCGCAGGAACGCGACGTTGTCCTGGATGCTGGCGAAGGTGGTCGACGGATCGAACAGCATGAAGCCGTACTCGCCGGTCAGGCCGACCTCCTTGAGGGTCGCCACGGCGGCAAGGTTCCTGCCCACCGTCGTGCGCTTGTTGAGGATCTCGAGGCCCTGGCCGGTGCCGGATTCGAGCCCCAGGTAGACGAGGTACAGGCCGGCGTCGCGGAGCTCCGCGAACATCGCCGGCTGGACGTCGTCGGCGCGGCAGCTGATCTTCCAGATGACTCGCCCCACGAGGTCCCGCCTCGCGAGCTCGGCGACGAATTCGTCGACCCATCTTCGCCCGGGCGCGCCTCGAAGCGGAAAGTCATCGTCCTGGAACAGGAAGATGCGGGCCCCCAGGCGGTCGTGCAGCGATCGCATCTCCTGGACGACCGCCGCCGGGCGGCGCACGCGGACGGGCCGGCCGGCAGCGCTCCCGTAGAAGACGTGGATCGAGCAGAACGAGCACGCGAGCGGGCATCCGCGACTGGCCAGGATCGGCACGGCCTTGACGCCCAGGACCTGCTCGGGCGGAGATGGGCGGAACGGCGGCGGGATGGCGTCCAGGTCCTCCGGCAGCGGCCGCGACGGGGTGGCCACGATCCGGCCGGCGTCGACGTAGGCGATGCCCCGGACCTCACGCCATTCCTGCCCGGCAGCGATGCGCCCGGCGAGCTCGACGAGTGTCTCCTCCCCTTCGAACCGGACGATGCTGTCCAGCTCGGGCATGGTCTCGAAGGTCTCGCGGTGGCACAGGGTCGGAAAGTGCCCTCCGGCGGTGAAGTGAGCGGTGACGCCCTGGTCGCGCAGGTGCCTGGCGAGGTCGGCGAACTGGCCCAGGTAGTACTGGAAGATGATCGAGAACCCGACGACGTGGGGCCGCCGCGCGAGCGCACGCCGGCCGATCGCGGCGTGGCCCTCCGTGACGTCGGCGACCTCCACGTCGTGCCCGCTGGCCATCAGCGTCGCTGCCAGGTACCCGATGCCCAGGTTGCCCTGGTCCTGGAACCCAACGAGCAGGACGGATGCCGGCGCCTGGGCCACGCCGCCGTACCCAGCCGTGTTCGCCGTCAAACCGGGGGAGCGATCGCCGGTCGGGGATCGATCGCTACCTGCCCCCGCCGATGAGGTTCAGGGCCTTCTCGGTCATCTCGAGCTGCTTGGCCAGCACCGCCTGCTGGAACTCGAGCTGGAGCTTGGCGATCTCGACGACAACTTCCTTGTCGAGGTAGCGGAACAGCCATTCGGGCACCGGGTCCCACCACCACCGTGGCCGGAAGTGCAGGGCCTCGGGCAGCTGCGGCTGGTCGGTCATCATGGACCTCCTTCGGGTGCAACGGACGAGGAGCGCTCCCGTCGGCCGCGATCGCGGAGGCAGGCCGCACGGCACACGCCGCGCTCAGATGGGTGCGGTGACGTCGCGCCGGCCGTCCCCACGTTCTCCCAGGCGGCGGGGCCGCGCGTTCCTCGCTGGACCATGTGGGGATTGCCTGGGTCGCCGGCCGATGGAGCGGGCGCCACCCCCTGCCAGCGGGGCTTCTCTTTGACTGCTCGGCCCAGGCTGGCACCGCGGACGAAAGCACGACACGGACCGACTGTCCAGTGCCATGCAGCCCGCAGTCGCCCGGTGCGAGAGATCTACGGTGGCGCGAGGAGCGGGCCGTAGTGGGCCCGGAAGGTGCGTCGACCTGCCACGCGCATCACGGCCCGGCGAAGGGCGGGCTGCAGGTAGCGCAGGTGGTCCCGCCGGTGGGTCGTGTCCTGGACCCAGGCGACCCGGGCGGCGCGTCGCCCACGGAACGCCTCCAGCGCGTGCTCGACGGATGGGCTCGCGGAGAGCGTCTCGGCCAGCACCAGGGCATCCTCCAGCGCCATGGACGCGCCCTCGGCCATGTTCGGCGAGCTCGCATGGGCCGCATCGCCGATGACCACGACGCGGCCCTTCGACCAGATCGGCGGAGAGACCTCCTCGACGGGCGCGAACCAGGTGTCGGACGCCGGCTGCATCTCCGCGAGCAGGGCCGGCACGGGGTCCCTGAACGACGCGAACATCTCGGCCAGCCTGGACGGGTCGCCCCTGGTCGGGTCGGCCGGATCGTTCGACCGAACGTCGGCGTAGCAGTAGATCCGCCCCGCGCCGATCCCGAGCGCCAGGAACCCGCGATCCCGCCCGATCCAGCCATTCCAGCCGGAGATCTCGGGGTGCCCGCCGAGCACGAATCGCCAGCCGACCTGGCCGACGGGCCGGGCGGCAGGCGCGCCGAGGATCTTCTCCCGGATCGATGAGTGGATCCCGTCGGCCCCGACAACGAGATCGAACTCCGCCTCTATCCCATCGCTGAGGACGACCCGGACGGAAGCGCCGTCGTCCGAGATCGACCGGACCGTGATCCCGAGGCGAATCGGGACGCCGGCCGCACCCTCGACCAGGATGTCGTGCAGCTCGCGCCTGTGCAGCGCCGCCGGTGGCGCAAGGTCCCGCCAGAAGCCCGCCTCGTCGAAGTCGACCAGCAGCCTGCCGGCGTCGTCGAGGAGGAGCCTTCGAGCGACGACCTCGCCCCGCGCTCTCACCTGGTCGGCGAGGCCCAGGCGTTCCAGCGCGAGCATGCCGTTTCCGGGGAGGTAGACGCCTGCGCCCGCGATCCTCCACACGGCTGCGCGTTCGACGATCTCGCTGTCCATCCCCCTGAGCCGGAGTGCGCGTGCCAGCGAAAGGCCGGCGATCCCGCCGCCAACGATCAGGATCCGCATCGTCGATCGCCCCCCATCGTCACCAGCCGCGGAACGCGTGCCGAGCCGCCCGTCAGAAGGGCTGGTGGAACCGGACCGCCGAGAGAGCGGACGTCCGCGGTCCGGCGACGAAGCGGACGATGATCCGGTAGGTTCCCGACCTCAGCGACGACGGTCGCCCGAGGGTCACGGCGATCCGCTGGTCGAGATGGCCGCCCGGGTACACCACGCCGAGCCGCCGCCCGGACTCGATCGTGTGACCGCGGGGACCGACGATCCGCCAGGTGATCGTTCCTCGTTCGGCGCGCGTCCCCAGGTCGTGGACGACGACGGACGCCTCGAGCCGGACCCTGCCTCGGACCAGGCGCACCGGACGGACCGTCGCTCGCGCGGTGATCCGGCGGACCGGGTGGACGAAGGTGGCCTGGATCGCGCGCGCCATGCCCGCCTGGCCGGCGTCGTAGCCCAGCGACCAGACCCCGACGCCGGACAGGCCCAGGGCGATGGCGTAGTTGAACTTCGCGGCCGCCGATGCGGCGTCCTCGAAATGGACCTCGCGCACGGTCCAATTCGCCCGGTCCACGTACCTGAACCAGGATCCGGTGGCACCCTCGTGATGCACCTTGACCAACCGGTGACGGGACAGCCAGTCGAGGGCCGACGCGTAGGTGACTGCCCGAACGCCGCCCCAGCGTCCGGGATTGGGGCGAACGCGCCAGGACGCCCCCGTTCGGACGACCGGCCACGAGTAGCCGTAGAACGGCACCCCCAGGATCAGCTTCCGGGCCGGGACCAGGCGCAGGTAGTTGGCGATCGTCTTCGACACGTTGTGGGGACCGCCGGTCAGCGGCGCGACGGCTCCGGGGAGGCGCGACGCCGGCCGGTGGTAGTCATAGGTCATCACGAAGAAGCGGTCCACGACCGGCTGCAGGCCCTTGAGCAGCCGGTCCGACACGATGGCCGGAGTCGCGACGGTGAGCTGTGAGCCCGGAAATCGACGGTGCATCTGGCGGCTGAATCGCGTGACGAAGGCCGCGAACTGCGGCGCGAGGGCCTCGGGCAGGGGTTCGACATCCAGGTTCGCACCGTCGGCTCCGCGGCGGGCCATCAGGGCCAGCGCCTGCCCGATGAAGCGCGCCTGGGACCGCGGGTGGGCAAGGAAGCGGCGGAGGGTCGACCGGCTTCCCGAGTCGAACAGCTGGAAGGTCGGGACGACGCGGACGCCGCGGGCGTGGGCCGCGTTCGTGACGGTCCGGGCGGCTCGGCTGACATACGCCCGGTAGCCGGTCGCGCCGCGATCGAGGGCGCCGTCCACGCGGATCGGAACGGCGAAGAAGGCGATCGTGGAGAGCCGGTCGTAGTCGAGCCGGCGGACGGTCCCGGCGTCAAGCTGCCAGTACGGCAGGTAGCCGTAGATCTCGTGCGAGGGCGCCGGGGGCCGGCGGGCGCGGGCGTGGATCGCGGGATCGGCCGCCCGGGCGACACCCGGCCCGGCCGCATCCAGCACGAAGCCGGCGGCGACGAGCGCAGCCGCCACGAGGAGGATCTTGAGGTCGGCCGGCCAGAGCCGGGATCTGGGACGCATGGGCTGGGCCTCGTCGATCGGTCGACCGCCGGATGGAGCTCATCGCGACAGGGCCGACGTGGCCGGCGAACCGGCCATGGGCACGGGTCCCACCTTACCGCCCGCGCGCAACCCCCCCGGCCCGGGTGTCCGGGACGAGGGCGACTCCGCAGGAGCGCCCCCGCCCGGAGCACCCGGGAGCGGTCAGAGGCTGCCGACGTCGTGCAGCAGCGCCTGAGCCTGTGCGATGAGCTTGTGTGCCTGTTTGGCGTTGATCGGCGTGCCGCCGAACTCGGCTCCTTCGAGCAGCGCGATCATCCGGGCGGCGAGCGCGTCGCGCTGCGCGCTCACCGAGGCCAGCTCGCCCTCGAGCTGGGTATACGTCGCGTCGTTAGGATCGTTGCTCGCGAGGGCTCGCGTGGAGACCGCGAGGCTCTCGAGGCCGAGCCGGCCGACGGTGGCATCGATCTGCTTGTAGGCCCGGGCCAGCTGGACGAAGCTGCCGCTCTTGCGCACCGCCGCGGGCCGGGCCCAGCCCTTGAGGTCCTCGACGAGGGCGCGGCCATCGTGGCCGTAGTCGTCCCGGAGCCCCAGCAGCAGCATCATCGTCGGCCGGATGTCGGTGTGGTCCGACCAGGTCCGCTTGTCGATCCCCACCTTGCGAACGCCCGGGCCCACCATCCCGAGCCAGGTGTTCGTGATGTCCGGCGTCACGTCGCCATGGTTCCAGGCGAACCCGAACTGCTCCTGCACGCACGGAGAGCTGCAGTTCGGAGCACCGGCGAAGACGAAGTAGTCGGGTCGTGCGAACCAGGTGAACGTGGGCGTCCTCGCCGGGTCGGCCGTGATCATGTGGAGCAGCCGCATCTCGACCGGGTCGGCCAGGCCCAGCGTCAGGTTCTCCGTGACGCCCGTGTAGAGGTTCTGGGCCGTGAGCTGGCCGGTGGCCCGCTCGAAGGCCCGCGTGACGGCCGCGTCGCGCGCGGGGTTGCCGGTGATGTACACGGTCGGCGCGCTGTCCGAGTGGACCCGGAATGGCGTGCTGATGCCCTGCTCGGTGGCGAGCAGGCCGGCCATGTTCGCGTTCAGCTCGCCCACGTTGTCCGAGGGACACGTGGGAACGGTGGCGCTGGGGCAGTTGACGTGGCTGTAGGTGCAGGGCGTGGTGACGCCGTCGCACGGGCTCGTCGGCGTGCCGCCTGCGAAGTGGTCGCCCTCGTCGGCGGTGAAGACGAACAGCGTGTTGCCCTTGTTGATGCCGTCCTGCGCCAGGCGCGTGAAGAACGTCGCGAAGGCCGAATCGTAGGACTTGCAGCGTCGCCACGTAGCCCGCCTCGCCGGGCCCGTAGGCCGGGCCGCTGGGGTGCTTGTCGTGCGCGTCGGAGATGTAGGCGTAGGTGATGGGGACGCCGTGCTCCTGCATGGCGGCCACGTAGGAGAGCGACACCGACGCGGACATCCCGTCGAAGCCGGGGAAGCCCGGCGTGCTCGACACCGGGTTCACGATCGGCTGGCCGTCGAGATCGGTCAGCACTTCGTTGCCGGCGCCGCTGCCCCCGATCTGCGGGTTCACGTATCGCGAGCCGAAGAGGGCGTTGTAGCCGGCATAGCCTCCCGGCTCGTCCGGCAGGAGGTCCGCCCGGCCGTTGTTCGCGCTCGAGCAGAGCCCTGCGCCGGCGGCGCAGTGAACGGCGATCCCGACGAAGTCCGTGAAGGCAAGATTCGGGTTCGCCTGGAATTCAGCGTACTCGGGGGACGGGTTTCCGAAGACCTTGGGGATGTCGAAGGAGGTGTTCTCGAGCACGGTGTTGGCCGTGGCGACCGCCCCGACGCTGCAGCCGGCGCGCGTGTAGGGCACCCACGGGGCCGGCGCGTTCTTCCCGTCGGCCGTCAGCATGTTGAAGGTGCTGTCCGTCGGCGACGTCGGCAGCGACGGATCGAACAGCGGGTCGGTCCAGTAGGCGAACGAGACGCCGGTGTTCGAGGTGCCGTTCGGCAGGAAGTAGCGGAAGCTGTTCGAGACCGGGACGCCCATCCTGTCGCCGTAGACGCCGGTCAACGAGGTCAGGATGTCGGTCGCCGTGTGCGAGATCAGCGGCGTGTGGTGGTTTGTCAGCAGGACCCCGTTCTGCTTCATGAAGCTGAGCAGGTGCGGCATCTGCTCCAGGTCGGACGGGACGTTCGGGTTGTCGCGCCGGAAGTGCGTGTTGTCGAACTGGATGTAGATGACATGCTTGACCTGGCCCTTCGCCGACTGCAGGGCGCAGCCCGTCGCGGCGGCGTCGGCGCCGGTCGGGCCGGGGCCCGAGGTGGCCTGACCACCGGCCGGGCCGGCCGCCACGGGGCTCGCCAGGGTCAGGCCGGCGAGCAGCGCGATCGCCGCGAGCCCGGGAGCCTTCCTGCCCGCCCTCACCTTCGACCGCCTTCGACGTCGGCGCAGGCCATCGCGGCCCGCGCGAGGCCGTGGACAAAGGGCGGAGCCGGGCGTGCGCACGGCCCGGAAAGCGCTGGAGTTCTCACATCTACCCCCCATGCAGGATGTGGAGCACGAGACGAGTCCACCGGCCGGCGGCTGACGTCGCGAGACGGGGACCCCGGACAGAGGCGGCCGGCGGCGCGACCCAGGTGGCAGGAAGCAACCGGGGGCGCCTGGTCGGCGGTCACGGGCAGTCGGCGATAGGCGCATCCCCCCGGGCGCGTGCGCGCCCACGCCGGGGAGTCGGTCTCGCCACTGGCACGCGGCACGGGTCGGGCGACCGGACGACGGGACGCCGTGCCGTGGGGCTCCTGTGGGAGCCCCGCATCTCTCCGGACACGCGGATTGTGCCCTCATCGCGACGAGGTTGCCGGCCCGCACGATGAGGCCACCGTGACCGAGACCTAATCAGACGTCGTGGCCGTCGGGCGGTCGTACACGATGACGTCGACGACTCGGTCGACGAGTGGCGCCTCGCGCATCCATGGTCGAACGAGGCGGACGCGCCAACGTGCCGCGCCCTGGCGGATTCCCTCGACGACCAGCTCGAGCGGCGCCAGGGCATTCGTCGGCAATTCATCGGGTGCCACGGGCGCGAGCTTGCCGGCCTCGACGGTCAGCCGGGCTGTTCCGGCTCCCTCGATCTCTTCGAGCTCCCACTGGTAGCCACTGCCCGCAGCCGAGGCGAGCGGCCGGCGGGCCCGTCCACCCTCCTCGATCTCGAGCTCAGCCGGGATGGTCGACCCGAACGGGTCGTCCGGATCGACCACTCCGCCGATGTCGTTCATGCAGGACCGATGACCGGTCCTTCGTGCCAGCCGCTGCCATCGCGCCAGTAGTGCTGGAGCTGCTGGTTCGTAAGGAGGACGATGACCTCGAGGTTCATGCCCCACTGACCCTCGCACAGGCCTGCGACGGCTGCCACGTCGTGGCCGAACGTCGCGCTGGGGCGCCACTGCCCGTCGCCCGCATTGTTCCGCCACCAGTGCTGGACCTGGCCGCCGGCGGCGACGCACAGCTCGAAGTTGCCGTGCGGCCCCGCTTCGTTCGCCATCCCGTACTGGCCCTGGACCATGCACGGCGGCCCGGCGATCCCCGAGCCGAAGATCGCCCCGGCGTTCCAGGAGAAGTTCGACTCGTTCCGCCAGAAATGCTGCATGGTGCCGTTCGTCCGAGTCGCGACGACCTCGAGGTTGCCGTGCGGAGACCCATAGTCACCCTGAACGAGGGACGCGCCCGAGTACGCGATCCCGCTACCGAACTTCGGGCCGTTGTGCCACCCGCTGCCATCGCGCCAGACGTGCTGCAGCTGGCCGTTCGACACGCGGACCACGACCTCGAAGTTGCCCGGGGCGTTGTAGTCGCCCTGGACGAAGCCTGGAACGCCGGCGCAATCCGTCGGGCCAAAGACTCCGCCGTCGTTCCAGGGTCCGGCGCCATTGCCCGGACCCCACCAGTGGTGCAGGCGATTGCCCGTCGTCAGGTAGACGAGCTCCATATTCCGATTGAAGGTCGTTCCTGTCAGCGTCGGGCAGACCGCGGCGTCGTTCGCGAAGGCCGCGGCAGCATGCCACGCCCAGGGCGGGCCGCCGTCGCGCCAGCGATGCTGGACGCGGCTGCCGTTGGATCCCATCACCTCGAGGTTCCGGTTCAGGGCGCCGTTGCCGCTCTCGTAGAGCGCCCCGTTGTGCAGGCGTCGCTTCGTCCACGGGTCGGGATTGACGTTGCGCAGTGCGGCCTTCGAATACTGGTCGATCCCCGAGTCGCCGTAGCGGATCCAGCCGTAGCCGCCCATGCCCCAGCTCGTGCCCCAGGAGTTCTTGACGAGCCAGGCCTGGAGCGCGTCGCTGTAGCCCACGACGAGCATGAAATGCCCGCCCGCATGTCCATTCGACGGGGCCGTGCTGCGTTGGTAGACGCCGCTGGAGTAGCCGAAGAAGTCGTTGTAGACGTCGAACCAGGTGATCAACGGTCCGACGGTGTCGATCCAGTCCTTCGAGCTCTGGCCGCTCGAGACCCACGTGAGTGCCGGCATCCGGACCGATCGGCCATTGCGATCGGGTGTCGGGTTGTACGGCGGGTTGTTCGTGGCCCATGGGAAGCAGCCTGGATCCGCCAGGCCATTGGCTGCCAGGAAGGTCGATACCGAGCCGAGGTTGTTGGCGTCGGCGCACATGGACCCGACGCCGCGATGGAGGTCGCCCTCCGACAGGCGTACCCAGGTCGCATCCTCGATCTTGGTCATCGCCTCGACGAGGGCGGTGCCGGCGAACGCCCAACAGGCGTTGCACGGGTTCTGGTCGCGAACGGTCGTGATCCAGTTCCCGCCAAACCGGCTGCGCCAATCGACGGCGGCTGCGGTCCCGCCCTCCGGCGGCTGCAGACCGGCCGCGGGCGGAACGTATCCGACCCTCATCAGCGTCAGCTCGGGGAATCGCTCGGTGACGGCCTCGGGCGTGACGAATCCGCGCACGAGTCGGCGGATCGCCAGGTGCGGATTGGCACCCGTATCCATGATCTCGGCGAACTTCGTCGGTGGGGTGTCCTCCGACTTCGGGAGCCCGGTCGGATCGGCGCCGAGCGCCCTGGAACCAACGCGCCGGTTCGATCGTCCTTCGAACGGCTGCCACTCGAGCCTCTGCTCCTCGATCGCACCGCGCAGGTCTTTCAGCGTCAGTGGCATCTGCATGGCCCTCCTCGTCGGCCGACTACGCACATACGTATCACCGACCGACAACAGGAAGCCTACACCCCGGCTTGTCCCACGGTTATACTCTCGGTATGAAGACGGCGGTGTCCGTGCCGGATGACGTGTTCCAACGGGCAGAGCGACTGGCCCGCCGCGAGAAGCGCTCGCGCAGCGATGTCTACAGTGCCGCCCTGCGTGAGTACGTCGCCCGCCACTCCCCGGACGAGGTCGCCGAAGCGCTCGACCGTGTCGTCGCCGCGGTGGGGGAGGGGACTGACCCGTTCCTGACGACCGCCAGCCGGCACACCCTCGAGGCGACGGAGTGGTGATCTCGCAGGGGGACGTGTGGTGGGCCGACCTCGGCGAACCCGCCGGCTCCGAGTCAGGGGTCCGGCGACCCGTCGTCGTCGTCCAGGGCGACGGCTTCAACAGGAGCGCTCTTCGGACGGTGGTCGCAGTCCCACTCACGAGCAACCTCCGCTGGGCGGCGGCTCCGGGGAATGTCCGCCTGACCGCGCGGGCCACCGGCCTGCCGCGAGACTCGGTCGTCAACGTCTCGCAGCTCGCGGCCCTGGACAGGTCGACCCTCGTCGAGCGGGTTGGCAGGCTGCCGTCGGCGAAGCTCGAACTGGTCCTTGCCGGGATCGACACGGCCCTGGGCCGATGATGTGAGCTAGCGTGACGACCCAGCCGACGCTGGCACCCGGCGCCTTCGCGGCCAAGTGGCGCGGAGTGACGACCACGGAGAGGCCTGAGAAGACGGTGTGGCGCTGACCTCAAGGCCAGTTCGCGGAGGGCCGAACCGCCTGTCAACGCCCGGATTGAGCCGAATACCGGTCCTGGACGCGTTGAGCGGGGCATAGGTCACGCCTGAGCAGCTACCACGGGTCCATGTTCGGCGATCGCTTGACCCAGCCGTCCGCCGGCGATATCGTGAGAGTCGCACGAGTCGTGTAGTTATGTGTAGGTGAAGCAGATGTCCGAGCGGCGGTCCAATCGCGTGAACGTCCTCCTCGACGACGAGCACGCCGCGAAGCTGCATGGCCTTGCAGATCGGACCTACGTCAACGCGGGGACGCTCGCCCGGTCGCTGCTCTCGACGGCCCTGGACCAGGCCGACCCGGACTCGGCCAGCGTGACAGCGCTGCTCGATGCTATGCCGGGCGCGTTCGAGCGAGCGCAGCAGGGCCTCGCCGACGTTCGAGCGGACCGCGTCCTGTCCCTGGATGAGTTGTGAGCGATGGCGAGGGTCGTCGTCACGGCATCGGCTCAGGCTGACCTGGCCGCCCTCATCCTCACCCACAGCCTCCCGCCGTCAACTCGGGATCGAGTCCGGATCGCGCTCCGGCCGTTGGCGAGCTTCCCGCTGCTCGGTCCCGCGCTGGCCGGGCGCTGGCAAGGCTTCCGCTTCATCCTGGGACCATGGCCCTGGATGCTCTTGGTCCATGTCTACGACGGCGAGCTCGACCAGGTCGCGGTCGTCACGATCCAGGACGCGAGATCCGCCCGTGCCGCGACAGGGCCGTGACCTGACGGCACGTCGCTTGGACGGCGTCGATCAGCGGTGGGGAGGCCCAGCAGTGTGGGCACCGAAACGCCCTCGTCGTACTGATGGCCGATTTCGAGGGCATCCTCGGGGCGTGACACAAGGGCGCGCGCGGGCTGTCGAGTCCCACGCTCCTCGCGCACACGGGTCTAGGATGTGGTCGCCGTCGAGGCAGGCGGGACCGGCTCCAGGCACAAGGAGAGACCGTGATGCGGACGAAGGTCGAGCAGATCGCCGCCATCCCGGCGGACCGGCGGTTCTGGCACGACCTCGCCGCAGAGGTCAGGCCCGACCGTTACGCGGAGCCCGGCCCGATGGGGGAGTGGAGCTTCGGCGACCTGGCCGGCCATCTCCTCGGCTGGCGCAACCGGACGATCGCCCGCCTCGCGGCCTGCTCCCGCGGGGAGCCCGACCCGCCCGATCCGTGGCCGGCCGAGCTCGACGACGACGACGCGATCAATGCCTGGATCCACGCGCAGCACGCAGGCCTCACGCCCGAGCAGCTGGTGGGCGACGACGAGGCTTCGTGCGCCCGCCTGGTCGCCACCATCGACGCGATCCCCATCGACCAGCTGACTGACGCAGACGCCATTCCCTGGATCGGCGGCTCTCTCGTCGACACCGACTTCGGCGGCCACCTCCACGACGAGCGCGTCCCAAGCGTCCGGGCGTGGCTGGATGGACTCCAGTTGCGTGGATGAGCTCGGCCTCACGACGCTCGACTACGTCTACGCACCAAGCTCCGATGTGGCCGCGGACGCCCGGTGGTTCGCCGAGGTCGTCGGAGCCGATCTCGTCTGGGCCATCGACTCGGAGGGAACGCGTGTCGCCCTGCTCCGCGTCGGATCCGCCGGCCCGCCGGTCCTGCTTGCCGATCACCTTCCCGACGAACGACCGGTGTTCGTCTACCGCGTCGCAAGCCTCGAAGTCGCGTCTCAGATGCTGGCAACGAGGGGTTGGACGAGCGACCGCACGATCGAGCTGCCGATGGGCCCTGCCACGACATTTCACGCCCCAGGCGGCCTCCGCCTCGCCATCTACGAGGCGACCCGATCCTTCGTTGTCGACTCCATGGCCGGGCGCCGGGACTTCTGACTCCACGCAGTGCGGCGGGGTGCTCGGGAAGCACTTCTCCCACGGCTCGTGAGACCACTCGCAGTCGATACAAACATAACTACTATTATCGGAAGTTGTATCAGCCCGGTGCAGACGTTCCCGCGAGCGGGACGGCCAGCCTGGTCCCCCGGCGACCTTACCGGGCCACCGACGCCTCCAGCTCCGGCCCGTCGTCGAGGAACTGCATCCGGTGCAGGCGCGCGTAGAGGCCGTCGCGGGCGAGGAGCTCGTCCTGCGTGCCGAGCTCGACGAGCCAGCCGTCGTCGAGGACCGCGACCCGGTGGGCCGCCCGGATGGTCGAGAGTCGGTGGGCCACGATGATCGTCGTGCGTCCTCGCATGAGGCGTTCGAGCGCCTCCTGGACGAGGCGCTCTGATTCGTTGTCGAGTGCGCTCGTGGCCTCGTCGAGGAGGAGGATCCTCGGGTCCTTCAGGATGGCCCTGGCGATCGCGACACGCTGGCGCTGGCCGCCCGAGAGGCGCGACCCGCGGTCCCCCAGCGGCGTCTCGTAGCCCAGCGGGAGGGCGGCCACGAAGTCGTGGGCATTGGCTGCCCGGCTCGCCTCGATCATCTCCGCCTCGGATGCCTCGAGCCGGCCGTAGAGGATGTTCTCGCGGATCGTGCCCCCGAACAGGGTCGCCTCCTGCGGGACGAGGCCGATCTGATCGCGGAGGCTGCGGACGCTCACGGTCCGGATGTCGACGCCGTCGATCCGGATCGTGCCCGTCGACACGTCCCAGAGGCGCGGGATGAGGTTGCAGACGGTCGTCTTGCCCGAGCCGGAGGGGCCGACCAGCGCGAGGACCTCGCCCGGTGCGACATCGAGGTCGATCCCCTTGAGGACGTTCCGCTCGGGACCGTATCCGAAGGTGACGTCGGCGAACGAGATCCGCCCCGCCGCCCGGGGAAGCGCCGGCGCGGGGACCGGGTCGACGATGGTCGGGACGGTGTCGAGGATCTCGAAGACGCGCTGGATGGCCCCTGTCCCCTGGCGGAACTGGCCGTACGTGCCGGCGATGCTTCCCGAGGTTCGCCGCGATCGCGACGCCGTACAGGAGGAAGCTCATGAGCGTCCCGATGGCCAGGGCGCCGTCGATGACCTGGCGGCCCGTGTACCAGAGGAGGACGGCGACCGCGCCGAACCCGAGGAAGCTCATGACTCCCCCGAAGATCCCCCGCCACAGGGCCAGCCGCGACGCCGCGGCGACGATCCGCCGGAGGTCGGTGTCGTAGCGCTGCAGCTCCCAGTCCTCGCGAACGAAGCTCTTGACGATACGGATCCCCGCGAGGGCTTCCTCGGCCGTCGTCGTGCTCTGCGCGATCTCGTCCTGCACCTCGGTGCTGACCCGCTGCAGGGGCCGGCCGAAGAGCACCGCGACGACGATGAGCGCCGGCGCCAGGACCAGGACGATGACCAGGAGCGCCGGCGACAGGATGAAGAGGATGACGACCGCGCCGACGAGGCCGATGGTCGCCGACAGCAGGTCCGTGATGGTCTGGGTCAGCATGGCCCGGACCTGGGTCACGTCGCTCGAGAGGCGCGAGACGAGCTCCCCCAGGCGCCGCTGGCCGTAGAAGTCGAGGGAGAGCGTCACGAGGCGCGCGAAGAGCTGCGATCGCAGCCGGGCCACGATGCGCTCACCGACGACGCCCAGGAGGTAGGTCTGGACGAACGTCCCGAGCGCCATCACGACGAACAGGACCATGAGGATCACGACGAGGCGGTCCAGGCCGGAAGAGTCGCCGCTGGTGACGACCTCGGTCGCGATGCGGGCGATGAGGAGCGGGAACAGCAGCCCCAGGCCGGCCGACACGAGGAGGCCGGCGATGGCCAGGGAGAACAGGAGCAGGTTGGGTCGGAGGTAGCCGAGCAGGCGCCGCCATGGAACGCCCGTGAGGCCCTTGACCTGGCGGACCACCTCGCCGGCCTCGGTGGGGACGCGCGCCAGCTGCTGAGACATCCCCGGACTCTACGGCATCGACCGGACCCGGCTCCGGATCCGGGCGCGAGTCGGCGGCGTATCACCCTCGTCGGCGGCGTCGTGGCCGCCGTTCAGCGTCGGCGCGGGCGAGGGCCCAAGCTCCCTGTATGTCCCGGGACGACCGGCGAGCCGCTCCCCCGCGCCTCGCCGGTCGTCCGCCTCCCCGTGGCGGCTCCCGGCGGCGTCAGGGCTCCAGCGGCCAGGACGGACCCGGGAGCACGCCGCGTGGGGCGACCATCGGCCCGACCTGATCGGCCATCGCGAGCGCGAGGTCGCGGGCCACCACGAGGCCCGGTCCCGGCGCGATGAAGACCCCATCCGCGACCCCGACAGCGGCTGCCGCGACGGGTTCTCCGACCACGACCAGGCGGTGTCGCGGCGACCAGCCGAAGGTCAGCGGCGCGACACCCCGTGCGGTGATGAGGTTGCCGTGCACCACCCCGTCGTCCGGCTCGGGGTGGAGGGTGAGGATTCCGCGTGCCGTCGCGAGCTCGAGGCGCGTCCACCGCCGGCCCGGGTCCGCCTCGATGAGCAGGTCCGACAGGAGCTCGTTGCCCGAGCCGCGCCGGACCGACCGCCAGCGCCGGCCCCGCCGGCCTTCTGCAACCGACCAGAGGACGGTCTCCCCTCCCCCGACATCGAGGAGTCCAGCCCGCCGGAGCCAGGCCTGCTGGTTGCTCACGGCCCGGCCGGACGCGTGCCGGTCGCGGCCAGGATCGACGCGACGTCGCCCTCCAGCGTCGGCTCCCAGGCCGCCAGGAGCCGCCTGCCGAACGCCTCCCCCGCCGCGGCCACCGCACGGGAGGCGTCCGTATACCCCAGCGTCTCGGTGCGCGCCTCGAAGACGTCCCAGTCGCGCACGCCGACCAGACCCGCGGCATCCCGCACGACGTCCACGTCCAGGTCGGTGAACAGGAATCTCCCGCGCCGGAGGGGCACCGGCAGTGCGGCGTCGACCTTGACCTCCAGGATCCGCGCAGCCTCGTCGAGCTTGACGACGATCGTGGCCGGGGCGTGCGTCCCCATCCATCGAAGGGTGACCGTCGAGAGCGGCTCGGCGTCGCCGGCGGCCAGGAGCCATCGCTGGTCGACGCCCCGCACGTGACGGACCACCCGCCACGCCCGGCCGGCCGTGCCCACGAGGTCGCCTTCCCAGCGCCAGCGGTCACGGCGGTCGCCGTGCTTGCGCTTCACGACCGTGACGCGTCGCGGAGCCGCGAGCGCCACGAAGGGGCCCGGGAGGCGCAGGTCGAGCGTCTCCGGGCGACACGTCACGGCGAGGCGGCTTCGCGGAGAGTGTCGGCCCAGCGCGCGGCGGCGGCCCGCAGCTCTCCTGCGAGGGCCGGCGCAACCCGGCCGCGGACGTGGACGTCGCGCTCGCCGTAGTCGAGCTCGACCGCTCCTCGTTCGCGGACGCGGGCCAGCAGCTCGCCGGCGGCGTAGGGCACGGCGACGTCGACGTCCTCCCACAGCGAGGCCAGGAGCGCCCCGAGCTCGGTCCGCAGGGCGTCGAGCCCGAACCCGGTCAGCGCCGAGAGGAGGACACTGCCGGCCACGATCGGGGCATGCGTGCCCTCGCCGCCGGCCGCGCCCAGGAGGTCCGCCTTGTTGAAGGCGACCAGGCGGGGCTTGTCGCCGGCGCCCAGCTCGTCGAGCACCGTCTGGACGGTCGCCCGGTGCTCGGCGAAATGCGGGTCGGACGCGTCGACGATCTCGACGAGCACGTCGGCACGGGTCACCTCCTCGAGGGTCGCCCGGAAGGCGTCCACGAGCTGGTGCGGCAGCTTGTGGATGAAGCCGACGGTGTCGGTCAGGATCGCCGTCTGCCCGTCGCCCAGCTTCACCTGGCGGCTGGTGGGGTCGAGCGTGGCAAAGAGCCTGTCCTCCGCGAGCGCCACCTCGCTGCCGACCAGCGCGTTGAGCAGCGTCGACTTGCCGGCGTTCGTGTAGCCCACGATCGAGACGGTGGGCATCAGCCGGCGGTCGCGGCCGCGCGCGGCGGTGGCCCGCTGCTGGCGCACGTCCTCGACCCGCTCCTTCATCTTCTTGATCCGCTCGCGGATGATCCGCCGGTCGGTCTCGAGCTGGGTCTCGCCGGGGCCCCGCGTGCCGATCCCGCCGCCCGTGCGCGACAGGTGGGTCCACATCCGGGTGAGGCGCGGCAGCTGGTACTCCAGCTGGGCCAGCTCGACCTGCAGGCGACCCTCGTGGGTGCGGGCGTGCTGGGCGAAGATGTCGAGGATGAGGCGGCTCCGGTCGATCACCTTGACCTTCAGGAGCTCTTCGAGGGCTCGCTGCTGGCCCGGCGAAAGCTCGTCGTCTGCGATGAGCACGTCGTAGCCGGTCTCGGTTCGTGCCGAGACGAGCTCCTCGGCCTTGCCCTTGCCGACGTACCAGTTCGGGTCGACGTGGCGCCGGTTCTGCCACTCCGCTCCTACGATGTCGGCGCCGGCCGTCTCGGCCAGCGAGGCGAGCTCGGCGAGGCTGTCCTGCGCGCTCCAGCCGGGATCCTCGCCCGTGTCGACGGCAACCAGGAAGACCTTCTCGATCGGGGTCGCCAGATCGATCGTCGTGGTTCGGGGCATGCCCGGAGGATACCCCGGGCGCCGCGAGCCGACGAGCGAGCGCCGTGGACGGCGGGAGGCCGGTGGGTTGGAGGCCGGGTGGGTTCGTCACCCTCAGGCGACGGGGACGATCACCTCCGTCCGCCAGCGGGCCGGATCGGGCTCGGACTCGGGATCGGTCCAGTAGACCTCCCACATCGGGCCGGCGACGGTGCGCCCCTGGTTGCCGATCCAGAGCATGAGCGCCGCGTACGTCTGGCCCAGGGTGTCGTAGGGGCCGATGTGCCAGGCGACGGCAACCGGACCGCCGGGGAGCTCGACGGGCACGGCTCGCCCATGGGCCGCCGGCGCGGGCTCGGGGAGCTGGATCCCGGCCTCGTAGTCCAGGTCGCGGGTCGTCTCGCCGAGGTCGCTGAGGTAGCGCGCGTAGGGCGGCCCGTCGGGGTCGAGGCCGAGGGCCTCGGCGGCCTCCCACGCCTCGGGGAGGGCCACCGCCATCGTGGCCGGGATCTCCTCGACCGTCGTGTGGAGCCGGATCGCGAACGCCGGCCGGGGCACCCGCTCCTGGATCTCGAACGCGGGCATGCTGCGGACCTCCTCGCTCGTCACCACCCGGCAGCCTGCCGTCGCTGGCGGCGGATCCGGGCTGCGGGGTGCCTGGCGATTGTCGCATCCTGCAGCACGCGCGACGGGACACGGGAGCAGCCGGGCCGGCTGCCCGGGTGCCGGCTGCGTGCCGGTGTCGCGAGCCTCAGCGCGGGTCGATGCGGAGGGCGGCGGCGACCGCCCGCCGCATCGAGCCTGGATCCGCGGCATCCAGGTTGAGTTCGACGGGCTCCCGCCGGAACCAGGTCCGCTGGCGTCGAGCGAAGGCGACGTTGCGCTGGACGTTGACGGCCAGGTAGCCGGTCCGGTCGAGGCGACCGTCGAGGAGGCCCCACGCCTCCCGGTAGCCGATGGCGGAGAAGGCCGGCAGCGTGAGGGCGAAGCGGGCGCGGAGGGCCGAGGCTTCGTCGAGGATGCCCCCGTCGAGCTGCGCCTGTGCGCGCCGCGCGATCCACGCCCGGTGGACGGCGTGATCGGCCACGTCCAGGGTGATCCGCAGGAGGGTCCCCGGGTAGCCCCGGGGCGCCGGGAGCGGTCCGTCGCCGCGGAGGATGGCGATCTCGAGTGCCCGCACGACGCGCCGCGGATTCCGGAGGTCCGTGGCCGCCGCCAGCCCGGGCGCCCTGCTCCGGAGCCGCTCGACGAGCGGCGCCAGGCCGTCCCGGACCAGGTCCTCGTCAAGCGAGGCGCGGAGGCGGGCGTCCCAGGGAAGAGCGTCGAGCGCGATCCCGCCGGCGATCGCGCGGATCCAGAACCCCGTCCCGCCAACCAGGATCGCGACGCCGTCGCGGGCGGCGAGGTCCGCCAGCACGCCATCGGCGTGCCCGACGAAGTCCGCGACCGAGAAGGGGGCATCGGGCTCCACGAGGTCAAGGCCGTGGTGCGGCACGGCCCTCCGCTCGGCGAGCGTGGGCTTCGCGGTCCCCACGTCCATGCCGCGGTAGACCTGTCGCGAGTCGGCCGAGATCACCTCCGCGGGCCGGCCCGACGCCGTGATCGCGAGGGCCAGCTCGATGCCGAGGGCCGTCTTCCCGGTGGCGGTCGGGCCTCCGACGACGACGAGCGGAGGCCGGGCCGAGGAGTCGCGGGAAGCGTGCGTGGCCTCGATCCCCGGGTCGTCAGGCGAGCACGCCGCGCAGGCTGTACGGACCGGCGCCGACGATCCGCGCGTCGACGATCCGGCCCACCAGCTCCGGCGGTCCCGGGAGGTGGACCAGCTTGTTCTCGCGCGAGCGGCCGGACAGGCGCACCGAGCCGGCCGGCATGGGTCGGGCGAACGGGTCCTCCCCCACCAGCGTCGGCGCCCTGGCGGCCCTCCCTTCGGGCGCCTCGTCGTCGTGATCGTGGGCGCGCGCGTGCGCGACGGCGTCGACGAGCACCGACGCCGTGCTCCCGAGGCGCTCCTGGTTCCGCTCGAAGCCGATCGCCTCCTGGACCGCGAGGAGGCGGTTGAGGCGCTCGCGCTTCACCGCCGCCGGCACGTCGTCGGGGAGGCGCGTCGCGGGTGTCCCGGGGCGCGGCGAGTACGCGGCCGCGAAGACCTGGTCGTAGCGGACGGCGCGGAGCAGGTCGAGCGTCGCCTCGTGCTGGGCGTCGGTCTCCCCGCAGAAGCCCACGATGACGTCCGTGCTGACGGCGATGCCCGGGACGGCCTCGCGGATCCGTTCCAGGCGCTCGCGATAGTGGGCCACCGAGTACTGGCGGCCCATTCGCCGCAGGACCGCGTCGTCGCCGCTCTGGACCGGCAGGTGGAGCGCCTCGCACATCGATGAGCACGCGGCCATGGCCGCGATCAGCCGGTCGGAGAGGTCCCACGGGTGCGAGGTGACGAAGCGCAGGCGCGGGATCGCCGGTCGCCCGTCGGCGTCGCGGATGGCGTCGATGGCGCGGACGAGCTCGGCCAGGTCGGGCCGGCCGGAGCGGTCGAGCCGGCGCCCGGCCCAGCGCTCTTCGCGGGCGCCGCCGAAGCGTTCCTCCGCGGGCAGGTCGTGGCCGTAGCTGTTGACGTTCTGGCCCAGGAGCGTGACCTCCCGGTAGCCGGTGGCGGCGAGAGCGCCGGCCTCGGCCACCACGTCGTCGAAGGGCCGGCTTCGCTCGGGCCCGCGGCTGAACGGCACGATGCAGTAGGTGCAGGTCTTGTCGCAGCCGTAGATGATCGGCAGCCATGCCGCGACGCCGGATTCGCGGCGCACCGCGCCGTGGTCGAGGGCCGTCGCGCGGGACCCGGCCAGGTGGTCGGCGGCCGAGACGGGGATCCCCTTGACGAGCGTCGTCGCGCTCGTCGCCGGCCCCAGGCCGACGGGGCCCTGGGCGGAGGCGAGGCCCAGGCGCTCCACCAGCTCCGGCTCCTCGTCGGGACGCAGGAACAGGTCGACGGCCGGGAACTTGCGGGCGAGGCCCGCCCGGTCGCGCTCGCGGACGGCACAGCCGGTGAGCACCACCCGCATCCCGGCGTTCCGCGCCTTGAGCGAGCCCAGGACGCCCTGGCGCCCCACGACCTTCGCCTCGGCCGCCTCGCGGATCGCGCAGGTGTTGATGACCACGAGATCGGCCGCCTCCATGGAAGGCGCCTCGGCGCAGCCGGCGGCGAGCAGGCGGCCAGCCATCTCCTCGGAATCGCTCCGATTCATCTGGCAGCCCAGGGTCCAGACCCAGAAGCGTGGCAGCGCCTGGCTCTCGGGCCGAAACTGGGTCGTCCGCTCGTCGCGGGCCTCGGCCGGCGCACGAGGTCCCGCGGATCCCGGGGTCGGCGGGAGGATCTCGAGAACGGGCAGCTCGCGGGCCGTCACGCGGTCACTCCGGAGGTCGCCCGCTCGACGCCGCCCGCGGGCGTCCCGGCGACGCTGCGGCCCCGGGCCAGCCGGGCCAGCATGCCCGCCGCCACGTCGTCGGGAACCCAGGTCTCGGCGACGGCCTCCGCGTAGGTGCCCTCGTCGCCGTGGAAGTCGGTGCCCCCCGAGGCGACGAGACGGTGTCGCGTGGCGACTCCCCGCATGACCTCCACCGTGGCCGCCGAGAAGCTGCGGTGGTGGACCTCGATCCCGCGCAGGCCGGCCTCGATCATCTCGTCGACGACGCCGGGGAGGCGGGCCGCGGCGGAGAAGTGGGCCAGGACGGCGAGTCCGCCCGCGGCGCGGATGGCCGCCAGCGCTTCGCGCGGCCCCAGCCCCTCGCGCCGCACGTAGCCCGGCCTGCCGTGCCCGACGTACCGCACGAAGGCCTCCTGCACGTCGACCACGAAGCCCGCCGCGACGAGGGCCCGCGCGATCGTCGGGCGCCCGAGCGACTCGTCGTCGGACCGGTCCAGGCCCTCGAGCTGGGCGTCGACAGGCAGGCCGATCTCCCGGAGCCGCGTCACCATGCGCTCGAAGCGCTGCCGCCGGGAGCCCCGCTGGCGGTCCAGGAGCGCCTCGAGGGCGTCATCGGCCGGGTCCACCCCAAGGCCGACGAAGTGGAGCTCGCCGTCGGGAAGGTCCGGGATGTCCCGCGCGGTGGCATTGATCTCCACGGCGGGGATCACCTGGAGGCCCGCCGGCAGAGCTGGCGCGCCCGGAGCCACCAGCTCGCGGTAGCCGACCAGCGTGTCGTGGTCGGCCACGGCCAGCGAGCGGACTCCGGCCGCGGCGGCGGCCGCGGCGAGCTCGCCCGGGAGGAGCAGCCCATCGGACCGCATCGTGTGCGCGTGGAAATCGGCCCAGGTCGCCGTCGGCGGGACCAGCCGGTCCTCTCCGGGTGCGCGGCGGCCGCGTGGCATCAGGCGTGCTCCACGATCCGCCGGATCCTCTCGACGGCCAGCGCCCGGCCCGTCGCCGGATCGACGTCGATCCGCAGGGCGTTGAAGACCACCGGCCAGCCCCCGACCTCGAAGCGCGTGGGCAGCCCGTTCATGAACCGCGGCAGGACCGTCGAGGGCTCGAAGCCGATCACCGAGTGGAGCGGACCGGTCATGCCGAGGTCGCTCTGGTAGGCGGTCCCCTTCGGCAGGACCCGCTCGTCCGCCGTCGGGACGTGCGTGTGCGTCCCGACCACGGCGCTCACGCGCCCGTCCAGGTGGAGCCCGAAGGCGTTCTTCTCGCTCGTGATCTCGCAGTGGAAGTCGACGAGGCGAACCGGCGGCAGGGCATCGGCGCCCTCGTCGAGCAGGCGGTCGGCGTCCGTGAACGGATTCTCGACCGGGATCATGTAGGTGCGGCCCTGGAAGTTGAGGACCGCCACGTCGGTGCCGTCGGCCGCCTCGAAGACGCCCCAGCCGCGTCCCGGCACGCCGTCGGAGCCGTAGTTGTGCGGGCGCAGGATCCGTTCGTCCGACTCGAGCGCGGGGTAGATCTCCCGCTTGTCCCAGATGTGGTTGCCCGACGTGATGACGTCCACGCCGGCGGAGAAGAGGCTCGCCGCCGTCTGGCTGGTCAGGCCCATGCCGCCGGCGACGTTCTCGCCGTTCGCCGTGACGAAGTCGATGCCGCCGGCGCGCAGGTCGGGCAGGATCCTCTCGATCGTCTCGCGGCCGGGCTTCCCGATGACGTCACCGATCATCAGGATCCGGCACGCCCGCGGCGCGCGGGGTGCGGTCACCCCTCCCCTACTTCGCGTATTCGACGGACCGCGTCTCGCGGATGACCGTCACCTTGATCTGGCCCGGATAGGTGAGGGACTCCTCGATCTTGCGCACGACGTCGCGGGCCAGGCGCGTCGCCGAGAGGTCGTCGATCTCCTCGGGGCGGACGAGGATGCGCACCTCCCGGCCGGCCTGGACGGCGAACGTCCGGTCGACGCCAGGGAAGCTGCCCGCGATCGCCTGCAGGTCCTCGAGACGCTTGACGTACATCTCCACCGATTCGCCGCGGGCTCCGGGGCGCGAGGCGCTGATGGCGTCGGCGACCTGGACGATGGGCGCCTCCAGGCAGGCGTACTCGACTTCCTGGTGGTGGGCGGCGATCGAGTTGATGACCTTGAAGGAGAGGCTGTGCCGCTGCGCGATCTGGGCCCCGATGGCGGCGTGCGGGCCCTCGACCTCGTGATCGACGGCCTTCCCCACGTCGTGGAGCAGGCCGCCCGTCTTCGCCGCCTGGACGTCGGCGCCGAGCTCCGCCGCGATGACGGCCGCGAGCCGGCTCGTCTCGACCACGTGGTTGAGGACGTTCTGGCCGTAGCTCGTGCGGTACTTGAGGCGCCCGAGGAGGCGCAGGATCTCCATCGGGAGGCCCGGCACGCCCGCGTCGTAGGCCGCCGTCTCGCCGGCCTGGCGGATCACCAGGTCCACCTCGGCGCGCGCCTTGGCGACCACCTCCTCGATCCGCCCCGGGTGGATCCGCCCGTCGGCCATGAGCTTCGTGAGCGCGATCCGGGCGACTTCCCGGCGGACCGGATCGAAACCGGAGAGGATCACCGTCTCCGGCGTGTCGTCGATGATCAGGTCGATCCCCGTTGCCTGTTCGAGGGCCCGGATGTTGCGGCCCTCGCGCCCGATGATCCGACCCTTCATCTCGTCGGACGGGAGATGGACGACCGACACCGTGTGCTCGGCGGTGTGGTCGGCGGCCACGCGCTGGATCGCGGTCACGATCACCTCGCGAGCCTTCTCCTGGGCCTCCTCGCGGGCCTTGCGCTCGATGGAGCGGGCCAGCCGGACGGCGTCGTTCTCCGCCTCTGCCCGCACCGCGTCGAGGAGCTGGGCCTTCGCATCCGCGGCGGTCATCTCGGAGATCCGCTCGAGGGCGACCACCTGCTCGGCGCGGCCCTGGGCCAGCTCTTCGCGGGCGCGCTCCATGTCGCGCTCCTTCTCGAGGAGCTTGCGGTCGCGCTGCTCGAGCATGTCGGTGCGCTGGTCCAGCTGCTCGTCGCGGGTCAGCAGACGGCGCTCAAGGGCCGACAGCTCGGAGCGCTTCGCCCGCGCCTCGTCCTCGGCCTCCCGCTGCAGCCGGAGCTTCTCGTCCTTCGCCTCGAGGATCAGCTCCTTCTGCTGCGTGCGGGCCTCGGCCACGATTCGCGCCGCCTTCTCCTGGGCGGTGCGCATCGACTGGCTGGCCCACCGGCTGCGGACGAAGAATCCGGCGGCCAGGCCGCCGGCGATGGCCGCGACCAGGGCCACCGCCATGACGACGGGGTTATCCATGCTGTGCTCTCGCCTCCCGTACGGCCGGGACGCGGCCGTCGAGTCTGTCGCGGAATCGGCGAGCGCCGGGTTCGGCCCCGTCGCTCTCTCTCGGACGGCGAGGACCGGGAACCGGCGTGGGCTCGCCGGGTGGAGGGTGCCTTTCGACCGGTCGTGGACGCGACCGAGTTGCGCACAGGGTACGGCCGGGGGGCGGGAGGGTCAAACGCGGTCTCAAACACGGCGTCGGCAGTGTGAACGGCCGGTGGCGCAGGCTCCGCGTGGTGGCCCGGCGCGCGCTGGGGCGTGGCGGCATCTGGGCGGTGCGCTGCCCACCCGGTCCGGCCCCGACCCCGCGCCGAGCCCCATCCCGCGGCCGGCGCCCGCCGCCCGGTCCGGCTGCCGCGACGCCGCGACGTGTCCTCGACCCTGGTCCGGCCCCGACCCCCCGCCGTGCCCTATACCGCGGCCGGCGCCCGCCGCCCGGTCCGGCTGCCGCGACGCCGCGACGCGTCCTCGACCCTGGTCCGGCCCCGACCCCCCGCCGTGCCCTATACCGCGGCCGGCGGTACCGTCTCCTCCCTTCGTGCTCCCGGGTGACGCGGAACGGCAGTTTCGCCGCGCGTCGACGCTCAAGTGGGTCGCCGCGTACCGCCGGGCGCGGTACGCGGCACGGACACCCGCCGCCCGCGCCGAGCCCCATCCGCGGCCGGCGGGTGCCGGCGGGTTCCAACGGGTGCCGGCGATCGGCGGGTGCCGGCTCCTACGCCCGAGGCTCGGGGTCGGCGCCCGACAGCCATGCCACGGCCACCACGCTGCACACGTCCGGGTCGAACCCGTTGCGCGCGAGCAACGCGTACGCCTTCGCCCGCCGCTTCCGGGGGTCCGGCTCGCGAAGCACAGAACCCCCGCGCCGCACCAGGAGCCGGGCGGCGGCCTCCTCGTCCGAGGCTCGCGACGTCGTGCGGCTTCCGCCCCCGGGGCGCAGTCCCGGGCCGCCCTCGTCCGTCCCGCTCGCCGTCGCCTCGCGGGCCAGGAGGGCGCCCTCGATGTCCTCCGAGGCGACGCCCTTGCGGCGCAGCTCGTCGCGGAGGGCGCGTGCCCCGCGCGGCCGGGCGCGATCGCGCGACTCGACCCAGGCGCGGGCGAACGCGGCGTCGTCGAGCATCCCGAGCTCGATGAGCCGCTCGATGGCTCCCTCGGCGAGGTCGGCCCGGTAGCCTGCCTCGCGGAGGCGCCGTCGCACCTCGACGACCGAGCGCGAGCGAACCTCGAGGAAGCGGGCGGCGGCCTCCAGGACGACCGCGGGATCCTCGACGGCGGCGCGCCGTGCTCGTCGCTCGGCGAGGCTCTCGCGCGGCGCACGGGTCATCGGGGTGCTCCCCGAGGCTACTCCGCCTCTTCGATGCCCTCGACCGGGATCTCCGCGCTGGACATGCCGCTCCGGATCCGGCCCTCGATCTCGGTGGCGACCGCGGGGTTCTCCCGGAGGAAGACCTTGGCGGCTTCGCGGCCCTGCCCGAGCCGGGTCTCGCCGTAGGTGAACCAGGCGCCGGTCTTCGTGACCACGTTCATCGCCACGCCGACGTCGAGGAGGCCTCCCTCCCGCGAGATCCCCTCGCCGTACATGACGTCGAACTCGGCGACGCGGAACGGCGGCGCAACCTTGTTCTTCACGACCTTGACCCGGACGCGGTTGCCGACCGACTCCGTCCCGGTCTTGATCGTCTCGACGCGGCGGATCTCCAGGCGCACGGAGGCGTAGAACTTGAGGGCGCGCCCGCCCGGGGTCACCTCCGGGTTGCCGAACATGACGCCGATCTTCTCGCGCAGCTGGTTGGTGAAGACGAGCGACGTGTTGGAGCGGCTGACGGCACCGGTCAGCTTGCGCAGGGCCTGGCTCATGAGGCGTGCCTGGATGCCGACGAACGAGTCGCCCATCTCGCCCTCGATCTCGGCCCGCGGCACGAGCGCGGCGACCGAGTCGACGACGACCAGGTCGATGCCTCCCGAGCGGATCAGCGTCTCGGTGATCTCCAGGGCCTGCTCGCCCGTGTCCGGCTGGCTGACGAGGAGCTCGTCGACGTTGACGCCGCAGGCACGGGCGTACCCGGGGTCGAGGGCGTGCTCCACGTCGATGAACGCGGCGACGCCGCCGCGACGCTGGGCCTCGGCGATGATGTGCTGGCAGACGGTGGTCTTGCCCGACGACTCGGGCCCGAAGATCTCGGTGATCCGGCCCCGCGGGATCCCGCCGACGCCGAGGGCGAGGTCCAGGGCGATCGAGCCCGACGGGATGAAGTCCACCTGCTGCCGCTCGGCCGACCCGAGGCGCATGATCGAGCCCCGCCCGAACTGCTTCTCGATCGAGAGGATCGCGGCCTCGACGGCCCTCGTCCGTTCGCTGCCCGCGGCCTTCTCGCTGGCCTGCTCGACCCGCCGGTCGCTGGTCACCGCCATCTCGTCATGCTCCTGTCCGTGCCCACCGCCCCGGGGAGCGGACGATCTCGCGCCCCCCGGATGTCAGCCCGCGCCGTCGTCCTCGACGACCGTCCGCGGCTTGCGCTTCGGCTTGATGACCTCCACGCTCTGGGGAGGCTCCAGGTACGGCGAGAGGTTCGGCTTCGGTTCGGCCGCCTTCGCCTTCTTCTTTCCTTCGCGGTGAGGTCGGTCCCGGGATCCCATCGTCGAACGCCTCCGCGGAATTCGAGGTTAGCGCGTGGGCCTTCACGCGGACTGCACCGCCGCTTCGTCACGGCCTTGCCGGCTCGCCAGCAAGCGCAGCTCCGGAAGGCGCTGGAGAAAGGTCCCGGCGCGCAGCGCGGCCCGGACCTCGGCCATGAAGTCTAGGGTGAAGGTCAGGTTGTGACAAGTCGCGAGCCGGTAGGCGAGCAGCTCGCCGGCGCGGAAGAGGTGGGCCAGGTAGGCCCGCGAGAAGCGCCGGCAGGCCAGGCAGCCGCAGCCCTCCTGGATGGGCCGGGGATCGTCGCGAAAGCGCTCGTTGCGGAGGTTCAGGCGGCCGCCCGGGACCCAGACCTGGCCGTTCCGCGCGACCCGCGCGGGCAGGACCGAATCGAAGAGGTCGACCCCCTGGTGGACGGCCTCGAGGAGGTCGAGGGGTGAGCCGAGTCCCATGAGGTAGCGCACCCGTGCGTCGTCCGCGAGGAGCGGGACGACGACGTCGAGAACCGCGGCCCGTTCGGCGGCCGTCTCGTCCCCGGCGAGGCCCCCGATGTTGAGCCCGTCGAACGGCAGGCCCGCGACGAAGTCCGTCGAGCGTTTCCGCAGGCCGGGGTCCAGGCCCCCCTGGATCACCCCGAAGAGCGCCTGGTCCGGCCGTCGGTGGGCGGCCAGCGACCGCTCGGCCCAGCGGTGCGTCCGCTCCGTCGCGATCGCCACGTCGCGGGGGTCGCTCGACGCCGGCGGGACCGGCTGGTCGAAGGCGACGGCGATGTCCGCTCCGAGCGCCTCCTGGATGCCGATCGAGACCTCCGGCGTGAACCGGTGCCGCGAGCCGTCGTGGTGGCTGCGGAACGTGACTCCGTCGTCGTCGATGACGTTGAGGTCGCCGAGCGAGACGACCTGGAAGCCCCCCGAGTCCGTGAGGATCGGCCGGTCCCAGCCCATGAAGCGATGCAGGCCGCCGAGGCGCTCGATGCGCTCGTGCCCCGGCCGCAGGTACAGGTGGTACGTGTTGGCCAGGATGATCTGCGCCCCGACCTCGTCCAGGTCGTCGGGGTGGAGCGCCTTCACGGTGGCGTTCGTCCCCACGGGCATGAACATCGGGGTCTCCACCGTCCCGTGCGCCAGCTCGAGCCGGCCGACGCGCGCGCGCGTCCCGCCGTCGGCCGGCGCCGGCACGAGGACCTGGAAGCGGGCGCCGCCCGGCACTTGCGAGCTCAGGCCTCCGGAAAGTCGCGGGTGGCGTCGGCGTCGTCCGTCGCCGACGCGAGGTCATCCGTCACGCCGGGACCGTCCGCGACGTCCGCCGTCCCGGGCCCGGGCGTCGCCTCCCACAGGGATGGCTCCCGGTCGGCGCGCCTGGGCGGCACCTCGTAGCCCAGGCTCGCGAGGTGGGCTCGGGCGCGGTCCGTCGCGACGCGACCCTGGGGTGTCCGGTCCAGGAATCCGACCCGCAGGAGGAAGGGCTCGTAGACGTCCTCCACGGTCTCCACCTCCTCGGCGAGCACGGCTGCCAGGGCCGCCACGCCGACCGGACCCCCGCCGAACTTCTGCACGATCGCCGCGAGCAGCCGGCGATCCGTGGCGTCGAGGCCGATCGCGTCGATCTGCAGAACGCCCATCGCCTCCTCGACGGCGGCACCGTCGACCCGCCCGTCGCCGTGGACCTCCGCGTGGTCCCGGACGCGCTTGAGGAGCCGGTTGACGATCCGCGGCGTGGCGCGGCCGCGGCCGGCGATCGCGACCGCCGCGTCGTCGGTGATCTCGATCCCCAGGATCCGGGCCGAGCGCCGGACGATGGCGACGAGGTCCTCGTCGTCGTAGAAATCCAGCCGGTAGACGGCGCCGAAGCGGTCACGCAGCGGTCCGCTGATGCGGCCGGCGCGCGTCGTCGCCCCGACGACGGTGAACGGGCGCAAGGTCAGGCGGAGCGACCGAGCGGACGGGCCCTTCCCGATCATGACGTCGAGGGCGTAGTCCTCCATCGCCGGGTACAGGATCTCCTCCACGGCGCGGTTCAGGCGATGGATCTCGTCGATGAAGAGGACGTCGCGCTCGTCGAGCGACGTGAGGATGGCCGCGAGGTCGCCCGCCCGCTCGATGGCCGGTCCGGACGTGTACCGGATGTTGGCGCCGAGCTCGCGGGCGATGATCGTGGCGAGCGTCGTCTTGCCGAGGCCGGGCGGGCCGTGGAGCAGGACGTGATCGGCGGCCTCCTCGCGCTGCCGGGCGGCCGTCAGCAGCACCGAGAGGCCGGCCTTCACCTCGCGCTGCCCCAGGTACTCGTCCAGGCTCCGGGGCCGGAGCGATCGCTCGACGGCGACCTCGGCCTCGTCGACGAGGCCGGCCGCCAGGAATCCGGAGGGGTCGCTCATCGGCGGGAGTCTACCACGCAGGGCGTCACTTTCGCACGGATGTTCGAACCGCGAGCGGGCGTGTCACGCGGGCTTGCGCCGCGTCAGCCCGCGCCGCCCGAGATCGCGCGGAGGGCTGCCTTGACGCGGTCCTCCAGGGTCGCGCCGGGCGCGGCGGTCCCCACATTGCGCGCGGCCTCGCGGGCCTCCGCCAATGTGTAGCCCAGGGCCTGGAGCGCCGCGACGACGTCGGTCTCGGTGGGAGCGCCGGTGCCGCGGGGGCTCCCTCCCGTGGCCGCCGCCGTGCCGGCCGCGGCAACCTTCTCCTTCAGCTCCAGGATGATCCGCCCCGCCAGGCGCTTCCCGACGCCGCTGATCGAGGTGAGGGCCGCCTCGTCGCCGGCCAGGATCGCGAGCTGCACCTCGGCCACCGGCCGGCTGCCGAGGATCGCGAGGGCGACCTTCGGGCCCACGCCGGTCACCGTCAGGAGGAGCCCGAAGAATCCCAGCTCGTCGACCGTCCTGAAGCCGTAGAGCGCCTGCAGGTCCTCGCGGACGAGATGGTGCGTGTGGAGCTTGAGGCGCTTGCCCGGCTCGGCGGCCGCCAGCACCGACGGGGCGGCGTAGATCCGGTAGCCGATCCCGCCGGTCTCCAGGACGAGGCTGTCGGCGACGACGGCCGCGACGACGCCGTCGACGGACGCGATCATCCGGCGCGTTCGGCCCGCGGCGCCCCGCGGGGCCGGCGGGCCGCGGGCCGGGCGTTGCGGGTTGCGCCGGTGCTGAACGGCGTCCCGTCCCACTCCTCGAGCATGCGGTCCTCGCGCTCCAGGGCCTCGCGCACCGTTCGCTCGTAGGGGGTCTCGCCGGCTCGCCGGGGCGCGACCGCCGCGCGATCGAGGAGGCCGGCGTTGATCCGCTCGCCGGCCCGCTCCCGGTTGGCGGTCCAGATCGCGATCGCGAGCGCATCGGCGGCGTCGTCCGGACGGGGAGGCTCGGGCAGGCCCAGGATCGCCTGCACCATCCGGCCGACCTGGCCCTTGTCCGCGGAGCCGTAGCCGGTCACCGCGAGCTTGACCTCCGAGGGGGTCGCCTCGCGGATCTCGAGCCGGTGCGTGGCCGCCACAAGGAGGATCACGCCCCGCGCGTGACCCACGGCGAGCGCGGTCTGGACGTTGCGCGAATGGAAGATCCGTTCGACGGCCAGGTAGGTCGGGCCGTGGAGCTCGATCAGGTCCTGCAGGAAGGCGTGGATCGCCAGCAGCCGGTCTGGCAGGGGCAGGTCGGCGCCGGTGTGGAAGGCGCCGTGGTCCACGCCGCGCAGCCGGCTCCCGGTCCGCTCGACGAGCCCATAGCCCAGCGAAGCGGTCCCCGGGTCGATCCCGAGGACGATCACCCGGCGACCTCGGCCAGGATCTCGTCCGTCAGCTCGAGGTTGCTCGTCACGCGCTGGACGTCCTCGAGGTCCTCGAGGTGCTCCACGAGGCGCAGGTTCTGGCGCGCCCTCCCGACGTCGACGGTCATCGTCTGCCTGGCGATCATTGTCGTCTCGGCGGACTCGATGGCCACGCCCGCCTTTGCCAGCGTCCCCTGCACCGACTCGAGGTCGGACGGCTCCGTGTAGATCTCGAGCGGGTCGGTCGTCGTCTCGACATCGCTGGCGCCCGCGTCGATGGCCAGGAGGGCGACCTCGTCGGGGTCCGACCCGGCGCGCGGCACGGACACGACGCCGCGCTGCTCGAACTGCCAGGCGACGGCCCCCGCGCCTGCCAGCTGGCCGCCGGCCTTCGTGAAGATCGAGCGGACCTCGGCGACCGTGCGATTTCGGTTGTCCGTGGCAACCTCGACGAGGACGGCGACGCCGCCGGGGCCGTAGCCCTCGTAGACGATCTCCTCGTACTGGTCGCCCTCGCCGCCCCCGGTCGCCTTCTCGATGGCGCGCTTGATGGTGTCCGCGGGCATGTTGACCGCGCGCGCCTTCTCAATCGCGAGGCGGAGCCGGAAGTTGCCGTCGGGATCGCCGCCGCCGGCGCGCGCCGCGACCGCGATCTCACGTCCCATCTTGGTGAAGATGGCGCCGCGCTTGACGTCGTTGGCGCCTTTCTGGCGCTTGATCTGGGACCATTTCGAGTGACCGGACATCGGGCCGGAGTATAGCGGACTATCATGCTCCAAACGCCGGGCCCGGCCTGGTCCGAAGGGCCGCCGGGTCCCGCATGGCGTCATCCCGCCGCGGGCATCCAGCCCGCCCCACGAGGTCCATGCGCGCCGATGACCACGAAGAGCGTCGACACCCCCCACCTTCGCAGCGTCGTCCTGGCCGGCCACGCCGGCGCCGGCAAGACGACGCTCGCCGAGGCACTCCTCTACCGGACCGGCGCCATCTCGCGGCAGGGCCGGGTCGAGGACGCGACGACCACGATGGACTACGAGCCCGAGGAGCAGCGGCGGCACATGTCGCTCTCCCTGGCCGTCGGCTCCCTCGACGACGAGGGCAACCTCGTCTCGATCGTCGACACGCCGGGCTACCCGGACTTCGTCGCCGAGGTCGTCTCGGGATTCCAGGCGGTCGACAGCGCGGTCATCTGCGTGGAAGCCACCGGCGGCGTGGAGGCGGGCACCGAGAATGCCGTCGCTCTCGGGCGGGCGAACCGGACCGCCGCCCTCTTCGTGGTCAACAAGTGCGATCGCGAGAACGCCGACCCCGCGGCCATCCTGGACGCGCTGCGCGCCGCCTTCGGCAACAAGATCGCCCCGCTCCAGCTCGCGATCGGGAAGGCCGACACGTTCAGCGGCTATGTCGACCTCGTCCACCGCAAGGCCTACCGCTGGGACGGCAAGCAGGAGGTCGAGATTCCGATCCCGGCCGAGCTCCAGGCCGAGGTCGCAGCGCGGCGGGACCAGCTCCTGGAGGCGGCCGTCGAGGCCGACGACGACGTCCTCACCAAGTATCTCGAAGGTGAGGAGATCAGCGACGCGGAGCTCGACGCGTGCCTCCACCGGGGCGTTCGCGACTCGGTCCTGGCGCCCGTGCTCGTCGCGAGCGCGACCAGGGGGATCGGCCTCCGGGGCCTCCTCGACGCGATCGTGCGCTACCTGCCCACCCCGGCCGAGGAGCCGCCGACGATCGCCCGCGAGCCGAAGTCGGGCGATCCGGTCGAGGTGCCGCCCGATCCCGACGGTCCGCTCCTCGTGCGCGTCTTCAAGACGACCGCCGACCCCTTCGTCGGCCGGCTCACCTACCTCCGGGTCCTGTCCGGGACGCTGCGCAGCCAGGCCCACACCTGGAACGCCGAGAAGGGCGAGGACGAGCGGATCGGCCAGCTCCTGCGGCTGCACGGCAAGGAGCAGGAGGCGACCGGCGAGCTGAAGGCCGGCGAGATCGGCGCGGTCGCCAAGCTCACCGTGACCGCGACCGGGGACACGCTCTCGACGAAGGAGCGGCCGCTCGTGCTCGACCGCCCCGTCTATCCGAACCCGACGCTCGTCGTGGCCATCGAGCCGCAGACGAAGTCGGACCTCGACAAGATGGGCCCGGCCCTCCAGCGGATGCTGGAGGAGGAGCCGTCCGTTCGCGTCGAGCGCAGCCCCACCGGCGAGCAGCTGCTGCTGACGTTGGGGGAGACCCAGATCGCCGTGATCACCGAGCGCCTCAAGCGCAAGTTCGGCTCGGCGATCGCCACGCACACGCCCCGCATCCCGTACCGGGAGACGATCCGGGGGAGGACCCAGGTCGAGGGCAAGTACAAGAAGCAGACCGGCGGCCACGGGATGTTCGGCCACGTCTGGCTGGAGATCGAGCCAAACCCCGAGGGTGGCGTGGCCTTCGCCGAGCACGTCGTCGGCGGCACCGTGCCCAAGAACTTCTTCCCCGGCGTCGAGAAGGGCGTCCGGGCGGCGGCCGCCGACGGGATCCTGGCCGGGTACCCGCTCATCGACTTCAAGGCGACGCTCTACGACGGCTCCTTCCACACCGTCGACTCCAACGACCTGTCGTTCCAGCTGGCGGCGTCGATGGCCCTTCGCAAGGGGGTCATGGACTGCAGGCCGGTCCTCCAGGAGCCGATCATGAACGTCGAGATCCGCGTTCCGGAGCGGTTCATGGGCGACGTCAACCGCGACCTCAACGGCCGGCGCGGGCGCGTCATGGGGATGGACGTCACGGGCGACGGCATGCAGGTGATCTCGGCGCAGGTGCCGCAGGCCGAGCTGTTCAGCTACGCGACCGAGCTCCGCTCGCTGACCGGTGGGCGGGGCACCTTCTCGGCGACGCTCGACCACTACGAGGACGTGCCGTCCCACATCGCGGAGAAGGTGATCGAGGCCCACAAGAAGGAGGTCGAGGCAGCCGGCCACTGACCGACGCCCGGTTCTCGTGAGAAGGGGAGCGCGGATCCAGGCCCTCAGCCAACGTCCCTGCCTGAAGGACGGAGCCCGTCGAGGGCCTCCCGCAGGCTGAGTCGGCCCTCATAGAGCGCGCGCCCGACGATCGCACCCGAGCAGCCGAGCGCACGGACGGCCCGCAGGTCGTCCAGCGACGAGATGCCGGCCGACGCGACGATCGCGCCGCGTCCGACTGCAACCAGTCCGGCCAGCAGCCGCAGGTCCGGCCCGGCGAGCGTCCCGTCGCGGTCGATGGCGGTGACCTCGAACGTCACGACCCCGACGCCGGCCAGCCGCTCGAGGGCCTCCTCGACTGGGACGCCGCGCGCTGCGTCGACCCAGCCGTGCCCGACGGCCTGCCCATCCCGCACGTCGAGCGCGACCGCGACCCGGTCGGCGCCGTGCGTCCGGACCAGGCGTCCCGCGAGCGCGGGGTCGGCCAGGGCCGCCGTCCCGAGGATCGCGCGAGCGGCGCCGGTGCGCAGCAGAGGGCCCACGGCCGCCTCGTCGCGGAGGCCCCCGGCGACCTCCACCCGGGCTCGATCCCCCACCCCGGCGACGATCGCCGCCACCACGTCGACCTGGCGACGCGCGGGGTCGCGCGCGCCGTCGAGGTCCACGACGTGGAGCCAGGTCGCCCCCTGGCCGACGAATCCGACCGCGAGCGCGACGGGGTCGTCGCCGTAGACCGTCTCGGCGCCGAAATCGCCCTGCCGCAGGCGCACGACGCGCCCGCCGCGGATGTCGATCGCCGGAAGCAGGTCGAACGTCGGCGGCACGGGCTTGCGCAGTGTCATGGAGGCATGATAGCGTTGTAGCACGCTAATACGCTACCCCAACACGCAACGAGGCCCCGCTCATGCAGCCCCGCCCCGACGACTGGCGCAGCCCGGACACGGACGCGCTGCTCGATGCGTTCCTCGGCCTCGCCGATCGCGAGGAGGCAGCCGCCTTCCTGCGCGACCTGTGCACGCTCGGCGAGCTGCGCGACCTGGCCCAGCGCTGGGCTGTCGTGCGCCTGCTGTCCGACGGACTTCACTACTCCGAGATCTCGCGGCGCACGGGCGCCAGCACGGCCACCATCACCCGGATCGCATCGTGGCTCCACCACGGTGAGGGCGGCTATGCCATCGCCCTCGAGAAGGCCCGCGCCCGCGACGCCCTCGACACCGGGGCGCCTGTCCGGCAGCCCGCCGGCCGACAGTGACCGGCTCGCGGATGACCCTGGCCGTCCCCAACAAGGGACGCCTGGTCGAACCCACGCTCCACCTCCTGCACGACGCCGGCCTCATCTTCGAGGAACGGGATCGAAGCCTCGTGAGCCGCGTGGACAACGTGGACCTGGACATCCTGTTCGTTCGCACGAACGACGTCGTCGAGTTCGTCCGCGATGCCGTGGCCGACCTCGGCATCACGGGCGGCGACCTGCTGGCCGAGGCAGAGGTGGAGCTTCCCGTCGTGCGGCGCCTGGGCTACGGTCGCTGCCGGCTGACGGCTGCCGTCCCAAAGGATGCCGCGCAGCGACGCGTCGAGGACCTGGCGGGCCTCCGCGTTGCCACCTCCCACCCGCGGGCGACCCGCAGCTGGTTCGCCGGGCACGCGATCGAGGTCGAAGTGATCTCCCTCTCGGGGGCGGTCGAGGTCGCCCCCCGGCTGGGCCTGGCCGAGGCCATCGTCGACCTCGTCTCGACCGGGGCGACACTCTCCACCAACGGGCTGCGACCGATCGGCGATCTCCTCGCCTCGGAGGCGATCCTGGTCGGCAATCCCGACGCGCTCAGGGCGCGGGCGGACGACGTCGACCGGCTCGTGACGATGCTCGGGGCCGTCCTCGAGGGCCGCCGCCGCAAGTACGTGATGATGAATGCTCCCGCCGAGCGCCTGGCCGAGCTCGAGGCGCTCCTGCCGGGCCTGGAGAGCCCGTCGGTGATCCCCCTGGCCCATGCCGGCATGATCGCCATCCACGCGGTCGTGGGGGCGGACGATGTCTGGGCCCTCCTCCCCCGGCTGAAGGCTGCCGGAGCCTCCGGCATCCTCGTCCTGCCCATCGAGAAGCTCGTCGCGTGAGCCCGAGGCCCGTCAGCATGGCGATCCCCACCCAGCCCACCGCCTACGCCTGGGAGGCGACCGACGAGCAGGTGGCCCGGCGCTACGGCGTGCCGACCGACCGGATCGTGCGCTTCGACCTGAACACGTCCCCTGCCCCGCCGGACCTCGCCCTGCGGCTCCTGCGGGCCGGCGAGTTCGGGCGCGCGATCTCCGAATACCCACCCTCCGACTATCGCGGCCTCGTGGCCGCCGCCGCGACGCGCTACGGCGTCGGGACGGACGAGCTCCTGGTCGGGGCAGGCGCGGACGAGATCCTGGACCTGCTCGCCAAGGCCTTCATCCCGCCCGGCGGCACGGCGGTCGTCCCGGCGCCGACCTACGCCATGTACCGGGTCCTGACCGAGCAGCGCGGCGCGCGTCCGGTGACCGTGCCGCGCCGTCCGGCCTCGGAGGGGTACGCGACCGACGTGCCGGCCCTGCAGGCTGCGTCGCGCGCCGCGTCCCTCGTCTGGCTCTGCAGCCCGAACAACCCGACCGGGCTCCCGGAGCCCGAGGGTGCCATCGAGCGGCTCCTCGCCGGGCTCCTGGCGGATGCCGCGGCCGACGGTCGCCACCCACCCGTGGTCGTCCTCGACGAGGCTTACGCCGAGTTCGTCGGGCGGTCGCTCGTCGGGCTGCGGGACGCCTACCCGCGGCTCGTTGTCGTCCGGACGGCCTCCAAGGCCTACGCCCTTGCCGGCATGCGCGTCGGGTTCGCGGTCGCGCGGCACGAGGTGCTCGAGGAGGTCGAGCCGTATCGACCCCCCGGGTCGGTGACGATCCCGTCGGTGGCGGTGGTGACGGCCGCGCTCGGCGACCCCGCCGCTCTCGCCGCCAACGTGGCGCGGGTCGCTGGCGAGCGCGCCCGACTTGCCGACGGTCTCTCAGCCGTGGGCCTGGCTCCGGCACCGTCCGTCACGAACTTCCTGCTCGTGGACCTCGGGAGCGCAGAGCGAGCCCACGCGATCGCAGACGGCCTGTTGCGACGCGGCCTCGTTCCCCGCACGTTCGGGGCGGACCACTCGCTGGCCGGGCACCTTCGCTTCACGGTCCGGGACCGGGCCCAGGACGACCTGCTCCTTGCGGCGCTCGCCGAGGTCGAGGCGGGCGTCCGGACCCGCGAGCCGCAGGCCACCCGCGGCACGGGCGGAGTCCACTCCCGCGCGGCCAGCGACCTGGGTCAGGCTGCCGGCAGCGCCGGGGTCCCCGCAGCCCACCATCCGGCGCCCCGCAACCAGGAGCCCCAGCCATGACGACGCCGCTCGGGACCCTCGCCGTCGCCGACCGCGCCGGCCGTCGCGTCAGCGTCACCCGGCGGACGCGCGAGACCGACATCGCCCTCACCCTGGACCTGGACGGCAGCGGCCTGGCCGACGTCCGGACCGGCATCGGCTTCTACGACCACCTGCTCATCTCCTTCGCGCACCACGGCCTGTTCGACCTGGAGGTCCGCGTCTCGGGCGACCTGGACGTCGACGAGCACCACACCGTGGAGGACGTGGCCCTCGTCCTGGGCGGGACGCTGGCGCAGGCACTCGGCGATCGCGCCGGCATCGCCCGTTTCGGCGAGGCATCCGTGCCCATGGACGAGGCTCTCGCGAGCGCCGTCGTCGACGTCGGCGGCCGGCCGTACGCCGTCCTCGACGTCCCGTTCCGGGGACAGCGCGTCGGCGCCCTGCCGACCCAGCTCGTCGAGCACGCGCTCGAGGCGTTCGCGCGGACCGCCGGCGTGACCCTGCACCTGCGCGCGAGCGGCCGCAACGACCATCACGTCGCGGAGGCGACGTTCAAGGCCCTCGCACGAGCGCTGCGCGCGGCCGTGGCCCTCGATCCACGGCGGGCCGGCGTCGCGTCCACGAAGGGCAGCCTCGGGTGACCCGGATCGCCGTCACCGACTACGGCGCCGGCAACCTTGTGAGCATCGACCAGGCGCTCCGGGTCGCCGGCGCCGAGGTCGTGATCGCGCGGCGCGCCGCGGACCTCGAGGGCGCGGCCGGCCTCATCGTCCCGGGTGTCGGGGCGGCCGGGCCTGCGATGTCACGCCTGTCTCGTCGCGGCCTCGTCCCGCCGATCAGGGACTGGGTCGCCGCCGACCGGCCGTTCCTCGGGATCTGCCTGGGCATGCAGCTCCTCTTCGAGGGGAGCGACGAGGATGGGGCGGAGACCCTCGGCATCCTGCGCGGCCGCACCGCGCGCCTGGTCCACGCGCCGCGGCTTCCCCACATCGGCTGGAACACCGTGCGCCGCACGCGGGAGCACCCGCTCTTCGCCGGGATCCCCGTCGACGCACCCTTCTACTTCGTTCACTCGTTCGCGCCGCGCCCAGCCGGTCCCGACGCCGGGGCCGTCACCCTCGCGGTGACCGACCACGGCCCCGACTTCGTGAGCGCGGTCGCGCGTGGACGCCTGACCGGCGTCCAGTTCCACCCGGAGCGCAGTGGCGCCGACGGCCTGCGCCTCCTGGCCGGTTTCGTGGCCCTGGCCGCCTCCGACGGCCAGCCGGCCGGCGGGCCGGGGACCGCGGGCGCCGCCTCTCGCGCCACCGCCGGGAGTGCCGCCTGATGCTCGCCGTTCGCGTCATCCCGTGCCTCGACGTGGCCCACGGGCGCGTCGTCAAGGGGACCCGGTTCGTCGACCTCGTCGACGAAGGCGACCCCCCGGAGCTGGCCGAGCGCTACGCGCGCGAGGGCGCCGACGAGATCGTGTTCCTGGACATCACCGCCGCCCCGGAAGGCCGCGGCACGCTTCGCGAGATCGTGGAGCGCACGGCGCGGCGCGCCTTCGTGCCGCTCACCGTCGGAGGCGGCGTGCGCACGGTCGGCGAGATGCGCGACGTCCTGCGCGCGGGAGCGGACAAGGTCTCGCTGAACACGGCCGCCGTCGCCACGCCCGATCTCGTCCGCCGCTGCGCGCGGCGGTTCGGGTCGCAGGCCGTGGTCGTCGCCATCGACACGCGCCGCGTCGACCGGCCGGAAGGCGAGCAGCCCGCCTGGAAGGTCGTCGTGAAGGGCGGCCGGGAGGGCACGGAGCTCGACGCCGTGGCCTGGGCGGAGCGGGTCGCGACGCTGGGGGCGGGCGAGCTCCTGGTCACGTCGATCGACCGCGACGGCACCCAGTCCGGCTTCGACACCGCGCTGCTCCGCGCCATCGCCGATCGCGTGCCCGTGCCGCTCGTGGCATCCGGTGGCGCTGCCGGACCCGCCGACTTCGTCTCCGCCGTGCGCGACGGCGGAGCGTCCGCGGTGCTCGCCGCCTCCATCTTCCACCGGCGCCGGCATTCGATCGCGGCGGTGAAGGACGCGATGGCCGCCGCCGGGCTGCCCGTGCGGCCGGTCCCGGGAGCGGCCGCGTGAGCGCCCCGCGCGACCGTCGCGAGCCTCCCGATGCTGGTCTCCCCTCCCCCGCCGGGCTGCTGGGCGACGCCGGCGCCGTCCGCTTCGACGCCGCGGGGCTCGTCCCGGTCGTGGTCCAGGACGCAGCCGACGGGCGCGTCCTGATGGTCGCCTGGGCCGACGCCGAGGCGCTCGCCGCGACGCTCGCCACCGGCGAGGTCCACTTCCACTCGCGGTCCCGCGGCAGGCTCTGGCGCAAGGGCGAGACGAGCGGGAACACGCTGCGGCTGATCGACCTGGCGCTCGACTGCGACGGGGACGCCGTGCTGGCTCGCGTCGAGCCGGCCGGGCCCGCCTGCCACCGTGGCGAGCGGAGCTGCTTCGATCCCGACGGCGCCGCGGCCCCGGGCCCCCGGAGTTCGACCTCTTCGGAGGTCGGCGAGGGGTTCGCCTGGCTCGAGACCCTGTGGGCGACCATCGAAGGCCGGGCCCTCACGCGGCCCGCGGGGTCGTACACGGCCCGGCTCCTCGCCTCGGGCGTCGACGGCCCGGCGCGCAAGGTCGTCGAGGAGGCGACCGAGGTCCTGATGGCCGCCAAGGACGATGCCAGCGCCGAGGCCGTCGGAGCCGACCGCGGACCCACGCGCGAGGCGCTGGAGGGCGAGGTGGCCGATCTCGTCTATCACGCCCTGGTGGTCCTCGCCGAACGCCGCGTGCCGCCCGCGGCGGTCATCGCCCGACTGCGCGCCCGTCACACGGGCTGATCTGCGGGGGTCGGCCTCCCACGGCCGGGCGCGCCGGGGGAGCCGGCCGGCGGGGCAGAGCCGGGCGCGCCGGGGGAGCCGGCCGGCGGGGCAGAGCCGGGCGCGCCGGGGGAGCCGGCCGGCGGGGCAAAGCCGACCAGAGCTCAGGGCAGCTCGTGGTGCGCCCGGCAGCGGGCCTCGTACGTCTCGCGCTGAGGAGTGGGGGTGTCGGTCGCCAGGCCTCCGACGACGACGACGGGCTCGTCGGCGCCGGCCGGCCGGCCGTCGATCAGCCGTTGAGTGCGCGTCGCCTCCTCGCCGCAGACGGTGCAGATCGCCGACAGCGACGTGACGCCATCGGCGATCGCCATCAGCTCCGGCATCGGCCCGAATGGGCGGCCCCGGAAGTCCGTGTTCAGACCGCAGCAGACGACGGTCCGCCCGGCGCCTGCAAGGCGCTCCACCACCTCCACGAGGCCATCCCGGAAGAACTGCGCCTCCTCGATGGCGATCACGTCGGCCCAGGCGTCCTTGGCGAGCGTCTCGATCTCCGCCGGATCGTGGACGGCCGTCGATTGGAAGGCCGCACCGGAGCGGCTGCGGACGACCTCCAGCTCGGTCCGATCATCGATCGTGGGGCGCACCAGGAGGATCCGGCGGCGAGCGATCTCGGCGCGCCGCAGGAGCCGCAGCAGCTCGTCGGTCTTGCCGCTGAACATGCAGCCCGTGATCACCTGGACGTGCCCGCGCGCCGCCACCGTCATGCCCTCCCGAGCCCTCGCACGAGGATCCGCTGATCGCGTCGGCCGCGACGTACCAGCAGGTAGCGACCGGCGAGGAGGTCCTCTGCCGAGAAGGACGCCGCCGGATCCCGCACCAGGGCGCCGTTCACGTGGATGCCGCCCTGCTCGACGAGCCGCCGCCCCTCGCTCCGGGACGACGCGGCCCCCGTCGCGACCAGGAGCGCCACGACGTCCGTCGGCGCATCGCCCTCCGGCCATGCCGCCGACGGGATCTCGGCCGCGAGGTCGGCCAGGGTCTGAGCGTCGGCGCCTGCCGGATCCCCGCCGAACAGGAGCGCGCTGACGCGGGTCACCCGTTCGGCGGCGCCTCGTCCGTGGGTCATCTCGGTGATGTCCCGGGCGAGGGCGCGCTGGGCGACCCGGTGCTCCGGTGAGGCCGCCTGCTCGGCCTCGAGCTCGTCGATTCGGCCGCGGTCGAAGAGCGTGAACCAGCGCAGGTAGACGCCGACGTCCCGGTCGTCCGCGTCGAGCCAGTACTGGTAGAAGCGGTAGGGCGACGTCAGGCTTGCGTCGAGCCAGATGGACTCCCCGCTCTCGCTCTTCCCGAACTTCGCGCCGGAGGGCGACAGGAGGAGCGGGTAGGCCAGCCCGTGGGCCAGCTCGCGGTCGCCGGGCGCGTGCCGGGCGGTGCGGCGTATCAGCTCGAGGCCGGCCGTGATGTTGCCCCACTGGTCGGCGCCGCCGCACTGCAGCTCGACGCCGTGGGAGCGCTGGAGGTGTGCGAAGTCGGCCGCCTGCAGGAGCATGTAGCTGAACTCGGTGAAGGAGAGGCCCTTGCTCAGCCGGGTCTGCACCGAGTCCTTGTCCAGCATGTACGGCACCGTGAAGTGCTTCCCGACGTCCCGCAGGAAGTCGAGCAGGCGCGTGTCGCCGAGCCAGTCCAGGTTGTTCACGACCAGCGCCTGCGTCGCCCCGGGGGCGAAGTCGAGGTAGCGCGCGAGCTGGTCGCGGATCGAGTGGACGTTGGCCTGGACCGCGGACCGGTCCAGGAGCGGCCGCTCGCTGGATCGCCCGGACGGGTCGCCGATGAGCCCGGTCGCGCCGCCGACGAGGGCGACCGGCTGGCCGCCGGCCCGCTGCAGGCGCATCAACCCGTAGATCGGCACCAGGTTCCCGACGTGGAGCGAGCGGAAGGTGGGATCGAACCCGTTGTAGGCCCGGATCCGCTCGTCCGTCGCCAGGCGAGCCTCCAGGCCCTCCGTCGTGTCGTGGACGAGACCCCGCCAGCGCAGGTCGGCGAGGAGCTCGGACAGGCGTGTCGTGCTCACCGCGTCACACGCGGCAGGGTGCACGCGTCGAAGCAAGCCGGGGGCACCGAACGGGGATCCATGACCTCTATGCTATCGTGAGCGACGCAATGCAGACCAGCCTCGCGCGGCGGCAGCGCCGCCGCCGCAATGGTGGCCAGCAGCCTTCGACCGGCAAACGCGCCGTCGCCGGCATCGCGATCGCCATCCCGCTCTTCCTCTTCGCCTCCTTCCTCGTTGCCGGCCTCGTCGCCTTTGCCGGGGTCGTGAGCGCCTTCTCGTACTACAGCCAGGGCCTCCCGGATCCGAAGGACCTGACGAACATCAAGTTCGACCAGGAGACCGCGGTCTTCGACCGGGCCGGGAAGGTCCAGCTCGCCACCTTCGCGCGCGAGCGCCGCGACGTCGTCACGTTCGACGAGATCGCCCCGGTCGTGGTCGACGCGACGACGTCCGTCGAGGACAAGACCTTCTGGGACAACGCCGGCTTCGATCCCGCCGGCATCATCTCGGCCGCGATCGACACGCTGTCGGGCAAGTCCCGCGGCGCCTCGACGATCACCCAGCAGCTCGTGCGCAACCGGCTGCTGCCGGATTCCGCCTTCACGACCACGTACGAGCGGAAGATCCGCGAGATCATCCAGTCGATCCGCCTGACCCAGGCGTTCCCGGGCCAGGACGGCAAGCAGAAGATCATCACGGCCTACCTCAACGACAACTTCTACGGCAACAACAGCTACGGGATCGCGGCCGCGGCCCGGAGCTACTGGGGCATCACGGACCTCTCCAAGCTGACGCTCGCACAGGCGGCGATCCTCGCCGGCATCCCCCAGTCGCCGACGAGCTACGACCTGATGCGCAATGCGGTCACCGAGTGCACCAGCCCCGCCGGCGCGCCCGTCGACGACAGCTGCAAGAAGACGCGCCTCGCGGTGCCGCTGGACTCGCCGATCGTGCAGCGGCGCAACCGGATCCTCGAGCTGATGAAGACCCGCTCGGTCCTGACGGCCGGCAAGTACACGACCGAGGACTACGACAAGGCGATGACCGAGCCGGTGGTCCTGACGCCTCCCCCGAACAAGCAGATGCTCGCACCGCACTTCGTCCTGCAGGTCCGCCACGAGCTCGGCACGATCATCTGCGGCGTCGCGGCGGCAGACAGCTGCCCGGCGGTGGACACCGGCGGCTACACGGTCACGACGACCCTCGACTGGCGGCTCCAGCGGATGGCCGAGAAGTGGACGGAAGCCGGCGCACGGGCGCCCAACTCCAAGGACACGGCCGCCTACCTCAAGACGCTCGGCATCCCCTACCAGGCATGGATCCAGCACATGAAGGGTCGCGCGGTCAACAACGCCGCCCTCGCCGCCATCGACTACCGCACGGGCCAGGTCTATGCCTACGTGGGCAGCGCAGGCTTCTACCTGAAGGGAAACCGCAAGTTCCAGCCCCAGTTCGACGTCCTCGAGGACGGCTGGCGACAGCCGGGCTCGGCCTTCAAGCCGATCGACTACTCCATCGGGATCGAGGACCGGACGCTCACCGCCGCCACCCTGTTCATGGATGTCGTCACCAACTTCTACGGCGGCTGGACCCCCGCCGACGCGGACCGCATGGAGCGAGGTCCCCTCCGCCTGCGCCAGGCGATCCAGGTGTCCCTCAACATCCCCGCCATCAAGGCCGCGATCCGGATCGGGCCGGACCGCGTGTTCGAGCGCGCCAAGGACTTCGGGATCCGCTGGCAGGCCGCCTCCAACCCGGGCGGAGCCTCGATCGCCATCGGCACCGTCGAGGTCCACATGATCGACCTGATCAGCGCGTTCGGGGCGATCGCCAACAGCGGCGTGCTCGCCCAGAGGACGACGATCCTCCAGGTGCGAAACCCGGAGGGCAAGGTCATCTGGCCCGTCGCCGGCTCGAAGCCGGCGAACAAGCGCGTGATCAGCGCCCAGACCGCCTTCATCATGACCGACATCCTCGCGTCGAACACCGATCCCGCCCAGAACCCGTTCTGGAGCGCCAGGGCCATCAGCGATGGCGGCCGTCGCCGGCCGGCGGCCCTCAAGACCGGGACCACGGACCAGACGCAGGACCTCACGGCCGTCGGCTTCCTGGCCCCGCCGAGCGACCCCAAGGCGCCGGCTCTCGTCGTCGGCGCCTGGATGGGCAACAGCGACAACTCGGTGCCCGCGAGCCCGGTCATGGCCCTCGAGTCGGCCGCCTCGCTGTGGCAGTCCTTCCTGACCCAGGCGAGCCGGGGCACGCCGATCGCCAACTTCCGGAGGCCGCCCGGCGTCGTCCAGGTCACCGTCGACGCCTTCAGCGGCATGAAGCCGGGTCCCTTCACGACGAAGACGGTCAAGGAGTGGTTCATCGAGGACACGGTCCCGCGCCAGGTCGACAACACGAAGGTGGGCGTCGCGATCGACGCGGCGACGGGCGACCTCTGGCAGGCGGGCTGCGCCGGGCCCAAGGTCATCCGGGGCGTCCTCGACCTCTCGAACGTGGAGACCGAGTTCCCGGCCTGGGGCAAGTTCAACCGGGGCTGGGTTGCACGCGCGGCGCGCGGCGCCGGCGTGCCCGGCGGCCCGATGCGGACGCGCACGAGCTACTTCTACGAGACGGGCGTGTGGACCCCGTTCGGGAGGACGTGGGGTGCAGGCTTCAGGCCGACGAAGCTCTGCGCGATCCCCGTGGCGACGCCCACCCCGCCACCGTCCGGCAACCCGTTCCCGAGCGGTCCGCCGGCCTCGCTTCCCCCGCCGCCGGCTCCGACGCCGTAGGTCCCCGCAAGCGCCGGGAGCATCGTTCGCGGCGCGGCCGCCGGCAGCGGCGTTGGCGGTCCGCCCTAGAAGCTGACGATCGTGGCCCCGTCGCCACCTTCTCCCCGCTCGCCCGGGCGGACCGCGCGGACCAGCGGGTGCGCCGCAGCCGCGCTGCGAACGGCGTCGCGGAGGGCTCCGGTGCCCAGGCCGTGGATGACCGTCGCCCGCTCCAGGCCGGCCAGCGACGCATCCTCGAAGTAGCGGCCGACAACGTCCAGCGCCTCCTCCACGCGGGCGCCCCGCACGTCGAGGGACGAGGCGATGCTGCGCGCGCGATCCAGGCGCAGACGGGTGATCCCGGATGCCTCCTCCTGCTCGGGCCGTGGCCGCCCGGGTGGCCGCGCGTCGGCGGCCGGAGCGACCGCTGGCTCGAGATCGGCCGTGGCCGCGGAGACGCGCATGCCGCCGACCTCGAGCGTCGCCCGCCTCCCTCCGCGCTCCAGGGCCACGACGCGACCCTCCCAGCCGCTGCTCCGGCTGCGTGCCCGCGCCCCGACCCGCCAGTCGACGCGAGCCGCCGGCGCGACAGGCGCGGGTGCCGGCGTCGGGGCGGGCATCCGCCCCAGCCGGTCCTCCGCACGCTCCATCAGCTCGTCGAGGGCCGGAGCGGTCACCGTCTCGCGCTCCAGGCGCCGGCGCGCGCCGCGGATGTCCGCCCGGAGATCCTCCACCAGGCGCTCCGCGTCGGTCCGGGCTGCCGTCACCGCCTCGTCTCGCTCCCGCCGGGCCCGGCGGCGCTCGTCGTCGGCCGAGCGCTGGGCTTCGGCAGCCCGCTGCTCGGCAGACCGCGCGCGATCCAGCGCCTCGCGCGCCGCCAGGTCGGCCGCCCGGATGGAGGCAAGCGTCTCCTCGAACGCCTGCTGGCCCTCGGTGAGGCGTGACCTGGCGTCGGCGACGATGGCGGCCGGCAGACCGAGCCGCTCGGCGATGGCGAAGGCCTGGCTTCCGCCGGGCAGCCCGATGCGCAGGCGGTACGTCGGAGAGAGCGTCTCGAGGTCGAACTCGACGGAGGCGTTCCGGACCTCGGGCGTCGTGTGCGCGTAGACCTTCAGCTCCGCGTAGTGGGTCGTGGCCGCGACCAGCGCGCCGGCGCGCAGGAAGTGGTCGAGGAGCGCCTGGGCCAGGGCCGAGCCCTCCGTCGGGTCGGTGCCGGCCCCGAGCTCGTCGAGCAGCACGAGCGTCGCTGGTCCGGCGGCTGCGGCGATGCGGACGATGGAGCGAAGATGGCCGGAGAAGGTCGACAGGCTCTGGGCGACGGACTGCTCGTCGCCGATGTCGGCGAACACGTCCTGCATGATCGGCAGCCGGCTGCCGGGGTCTGCCGGCACGTGGAGGCCGGCCTGGTGCATCAGGACCAGCAGCCCGATCGTGCGGAGCGTGACGGTCTTGCCGCCCGTGTTGGGGCCGGTCACGAGGAGCGCCCGGAATTCGGTCCCGAGCTCGACGTCGATCGGGACCACGCGGCCGGAGAGGCCCGGGTGCCGGGCTCCCTTCAGGATGATCTCCGGGCGGGTTCCCGTCTCGGCGCGCGTGGCGTCCATCTCCTCGGCCAGGTGGGCCTTGGCGCTCCACAGGTCGAAGCGCGCCAGCGCCTCCAGCATCTCGCGGAGGAGCCCGGCCTGGCTCCCGACGAGCGCGGAGAGCTCGTCCAGAATCCGTTCGACCTCGGCGGCTTCGGCCAGCTGCGCCTCGCGCCAGGCGTTCCCCATCTCGACGGCGACGAGGGGCTCCACGAAGAGCGTCTGCCCGCTCCCCGACGCATCGTGGACGATCCCCTTCACGCGGCTGCGGGCGTCGGCGCGCACCGGCACCACGTAGCGGCCGTTGCGGAGGGTGACGATCGGGTCCTGCAACGCGGCGCCGAGCTCGCTCGAGTGGACGAGCTGCTCCAGGCGCGAGCGCAGGCGCTCGTAGGCGATCCGCGTGGCCCGCCGGAGGGCGCCCAGGCGAGGCGACGCCGTGTCCAGCAGCTCCCCGGTGGGGTCGAAGCTGCGCTCGAGCGTGGAGCGCAGCCCGGGGAGCGGATGGAGGGTTCGCGAGAGGTCGTGCAGGAGCGGCCGGCGATCTGCCGCGAGGACGTCCCGGAGGCGCCCGGCGGCCTCGAGCGTCTGGCTGATGTCCGCGAACTGGACCGCGTCCAGGCGTCCGCCGCGGGCCGCCCGCTCGATCGCCGGGCCGATGTCGTGGGCACCCCCGATCCCGGCGCTGGGATGCTCGGCGAGGAGGGCCCGCACCTGGCTCGTCTCGTCCAGCCCGATCTCCACGAGGATCGGATCGGCGGCCGGCAGCAGGGCCTCGGCCAGCCGGCGCCCCGGCGGGAAGCCGGTCGCGGCCGCCAGGCGCTGGCGCACGAGCGGGAACTCGAGGAGTGCGATCGACTTCGGGTCCATCAGCCGGGATCCCGGACCGAGTGAGACCGGGCGACCTGGAACCGCCAGGGCCGATCCGCCCATCCGGGCCCGGCGTAGGCGACCCCCACGCGGGCGCTCGTCACGATCCCGACGGGCTCCCCGCCGTCCGGGCGGGGCTCCAGGCGGAGGCTCCCCGCGGGATCCAGGAGGTCGACGCCGTCGTCGCCGGCCTCCACCGCGAAGGCTGCCGCGAGGTTGCCCGGCCCGACGGCGAGCCGGGCGTCGGGAACGCGGGCGAGGCGAGCCGCCGCCGACGCGGGATCGAGGCGGTCCGCGCGCCGGGTCGCGATGGCCCGGGCCAGGCGGGCCGCCCGCATCGCGGGGGCGCCGGCGATCGGCGCCGCCGCACGGAGCAGGACCGCGGCCGGGACGCCCACCGGGCCGACGACGACGTTGAGACAGGTGTGCATGCCGTAGACACCGTACACGTAGGCCCGCCCGGACGCCCCGAACATCGATGCGGCGCGGGACCCGGGCCCGAACCGCGCGTGCGACGCGCGATCCTCGGATCCGGCATACGCCTCGACCTCGACGATCAGGCCCACGCGGCGCACCCCGCCAACCGCTCGCACCAGGCAGGCGCCCAGGAGCCCCCGGGCTGCGTCGACAGGCGATCCCTCCAGGAGGTGCCGGAGGTCGGCGTCGCGGTTCAGGGGTAGTTCTGGCGCAGATCAGCCGGCACGATCCAGCCGAAGAGGGCGAAGAAGAGCGGGATCAACGAGGTACGGAACAGCTGCGCGATCTGCGACGTGTTGTAGAAGTTGAAGATGTCCCGCAGGAGCGCGATCTCGTGTGGGTCCACCGTGGTGGCCGGCAGCGCATAGTACGAGTCGAGGACGAGGATCAGGGTCCCCACCATGATCAGCGCCTGGAGCGCGCCCAGGATCCCACCCAGCAGCTCGTCGAGCACCGTCGCCTTGGCGAACAGCGGCGTCCGCCGGTAGAAGGTCTGGACGGTGATCGACCCGGCGATGTAGATCACCAGGAAGCTGCCGCCGAAGGCCAGCATGTAGACGTACGACGTCGGGAGCTGGGTCCAGTACTGCGCCAGCCACGCGCCCAGTGGGTCGCGCAGGTTCATGGCCAGGAGCAGGGACACCAGGGTGATCGCGAGACCCAGGAGACGGCGCAGCGTCCCCTGGATGTAGCCGACCACGAAGAAGCCGGCGACGAAGAACGCCACCAGGATGTCGAAGAGGTTGAGTCCCTCGATGAACCCGACGACGTCCACGCAGCCTCCGGTTCCGGGCGCCCGTCCAGCCGCCCTCTGAGCAGGATCGCCGAGCAACCCGGCGACCCACGGTCACTGTACGCTCCCGCTTACCGTCGCCGCAACCGCGACTGGCGCGCGGACGCACCGCGGCCGTCCGATCAGGTGCGCAGGCGCCCGCCGTGGGCTGCGGCAACGGCATCGACCAGCCGGGCCACGAGGGCGTCGACCTCGCCCTCGTCGAGGGAGCGCTCGAGGCTGCGCACCTCGAGCCGCCAGGCCAGGCTCTTCTCGGACCCGCCCAGCGGAGCGCCACGGTAGACGTCGAAGAGCGCGAGCGAGCCGACGAGGTCCCCGCCGGCTGCGCGAAGCGTCGTCGCCACCTCGCCGGCCGGCACGTCCTCTGCCACGACGACGGCCACGTCGCGCTCGACCGCCGCATGGCGGGCCACGGGCGCCACGCGGACCGATGCCAGCTGGCCGGCCCCGAGGCCGGCGACCGCCAGCTCGCCGACGAGGACCCGCTCCGCGCGCAGGTCCCACGCCGAGAGGGTGTCGGGGTGGATCTCGCCGACGAGGCCGGCGAGCATGCCGGGCGCTGTCACGAGCGCCGCGCGGCCCGGGTGGAGCGGCGCCCCGAGCGTGTGCGCCCGGAAGATCGGGTCGCCCGCTCCGATGGCCCGCCCGGCGAGCGCCGCGACGGCCTTGGCGTCCTCGACGTCCCAGGGTCGTCCGGGGAGGCTCCACGTGGACGTGACGGCGTCCCCGGCGAGCAGGAAGCCGAGGCGCCACCACTCGGCCGGCGAACCGTCCGGCAGGCGCGCGTAGCCCTTGCCGATCTCGAAGATGGCGACGGCGTGCCGGCCGTGGCGCTCGTTGAGGGCGAGCACGTCGAGGAGGCTGCCCACGAGCCCGGACCGCAGGACGGCATGTCGCTCCGAGAGCGGGTTGCGAACGCGGATCGGGTCGCCCGGCAGCGCATCCGCTCCCGGCACGCCGTCGGCCGTGGAGACGGGCCAGCCGAGCCGGCCGGCATGGCCCTCGGCAACGAGCGCCGGGGTCACGACCTCCGTGAGCCCGGCGCCGACCAGCGCCCGTCGCAGCGCGTCGCGGCTCTCCAGCGGGTCCGGCCGGAAGTGCGGCATCTGCGTGTCGGGCGTCTTGGTGGGCACCGCGTCGTATCCCCCGACGCGCGCGATCTCCTCCGCGACGTCGGCCTCGATCTCGAGGTCGCGGCGCCACGTGGGGACGACCGCCACCAGCGCCGGCTCGTCGGCCAGCACGGTGAGCGGCCTGTCTCCCGCGGAGACCGGGATGTCGACCGTCCCCGCGAACCGCAGCTCGACGTCGATGCCGACGCGGGCGAGGAGCGCGGCCTGCTCCGACGCGTCGAAGCCGGTGCCGAGGAGCCGGTTGACCCGGCCCGGCCGGAACGCGACGCGCGCCGGCTCCGGCTCATCCGGCGCCGTGTCCACCCGGCCGGCCGCCACGGTCCCGCCGCTCCACGCTGCGACGAGCTCGGCCACCCTGTCGGCGCCGATCCGCGCGAGCCGCGTCTCCTGGCCCTTCTCGAACCGCAGGCTCGCCTCGGAGCGCAGCGCGTAGTGGAACGCCGTGCGGCGGATGCTTACGGGATCGAAGACGGCCGACTCGATGATCACGTCGCTCGTCACCTCGCCGACCTCCGAGGCCGCGCCGCCCATCACGCCGGCGATCGCCAACGGCCCGCGGTAGTCGGCGATCAGGAGGGTGTCGGGCATCAGCTCGCGCTCCACGTGGTCGAGCGTCTCCAGGCGCTCGCCCGGGTTCGCGAGGCGGACGCGCAGCAGGGCCCGGCCCGCGTCGCCGCGCGCGACGGCGGCCGCGTCGAACGCGTGCGTCGGCTTGCCGAGCTCGAGCATCACGTAGTTGGTGGCATCGACCACGTTGCTCACGGGCCGCATACCGGCGGCAAGGAGGCGCATCTGGACGCGGTCGGGCGACGGGCCGACGGCCACGCCGCTCACCCAGCGCCCGACGAACCGCGGGCAGAGGCGCTGCTCGTCGACGGCCACCGCGAGGCGATCCCCGGTCCCGGGTCCGGCAGCTTCGACGAGCCCGACCTCCGGGAAGCGGACCGGCGCGCCCGTCATCACCGAGACTTCGCGGGCGAGCCCGACAAGGGAGAGCACGTCGCCCCGATTGGGCTTGACGTCGACGTCGAGGATCACGTCGCCGAAGAGATCGGCGAGGGGCACCCCGAGCGGCGTGTCGGCGGCCAGGATCAGGATCCCGTCGGCGTCGCCGGTCAGGCGCAGCTCGTCGCCGGAACACAGCATGCCGTTGCTGGTCACGCCCATCTTCTCGGTCCGCTCGATCACCCGGTTGCCCGGCAGGACGGCTCCCGGAAGCGCGACCGGAACGCGCTGCCCCGCCGCGATGTTCGTGGCCCCGCAGACGATCTCCAGGACCTCCGTGCCCACGCGCACCCTGGTGAGCGAGAGCCGGTCGGCGCGCGGGTGACGGGTGACCTCCAGCAGCTCGCCGGTCACCACGTTGCGCCAGTCGGCTCCCCACCGGTCCAGGTCCTTTACCTCCATGCCGAGGAGGGTCAGCCGCTCCGCGAGCTGCTCGGGCGTCAGCTGGACGTCGACATAGTCGCGCAGCCAGGAGATCGGGACCCTCATCGGAACTGCTCCAGGAAGCGCAGGTCGTTCTCCAGCAGGACCCGGAGGTCCGAGATCCCGTGGCGCAGCATCGCGATCCGCTCGACGCCCATGCCGAAGGCGAACCCCTGGTAGCGCTCGGGGTCGATGCCACCGTACTGGAGCACGACCGGATGGACCATGCCGGCCCCGAGGATCGTGACCCAGCCCGTCCGGCCGCAGGCCGGGCAGCCCGGACCTCCGCACACCAGGCAGCCGATGTCGAACGCGACCGACGGCTCCGTGAACGGGTAATAGCCGGGTCGGAACCGCGTCGCCGTCGACGCGCCGAACAGGGCATGGGCGAACTCGACGAGCTGTCCCTTCAGGTCCGCGAGGTTGGTCCCCTCGTCCACCATCAGGCCCTCGACCTGGAAGAACTCCGAGGCGTGAGAGGCGTCGGTCGCCTCGTAGCGGTAGCAGCGACCGGGGAGCAGGGCGCGGATCGGCGGCTCCTCGGCGTGCATGACGCGGATCTGGCCGGGCGACGTATGCGTCCGCAGCAACCCACCGTCGATGTCCACGTACAGCGTGTCCCACAGGTCCCGCGCCGGGTGGTCGGGCGGGATGTTGAGCATCTGGAAGTTCGTGACGTCCGTCTCGACCTCGGGGCCCTCGTACGTCACGAAGCCGAACTGTCCGAAGACCTGGGTGATCCGCTCGATCGTCTCCACGATCGGGTGCAGCGTCCCGCGCGGGACCAGCCGGGCGGGCGCGGTCACGTCGACCGTCTCGGCGGCCAGCCGTCCGGCGAGCGCCTGGCTGCCGGTGCGAGCGCGGGCCTCCGCGAGCGCCGATTCCACCGCCGTGCGGACGTCGTTGACGACCGCGCCCACGCGCGGCCGATCCTCCACCGGGAGGGAGCCGATGCCGCGCATCAGCCCGGACAGGGCACCGCTCTTGCGTCCGAGGTAGTAGAGGTCGAGCTCCTCGAGGGTGGCGAGATCGGAGGCCGCGGCAATCCGCGGGAGCGCCTCGTCGCGGAGGGCGCGGAGCTGGGCGGTGAGGGTCGCGAGGTCCACGTCGGGAGCGGCGCCTCCAGTGCTGGGCCGCGAATCGCGGACCCTCGCGGCGCCCGGGCGCGCGAGGGTCCCGCTGCGGTGCTCGTGGAACCGGGCGCTGACCCGGCCCCGCCGTCAGGCGCCGCGGGCGACCTCGACGATGCGTCCGAACGTCGCGTCGTCGCGAACGGCGATGTCGGCCAGGACCTTCCGGTCGAGGGAGATCTCGGCCTTCTTGAGGCCGCTGACGAAGTCGCGGTAGGTCACGCCGTGGGCTCGCGCCGCGGCGTTGATGCGGATGATCCAGAGCTGGCGCATCTGGCGCTTGCGAACCTTCCGGTCGCGGGTCGCGTACGCCAGGGCGTGGAGGAGAGCCTCGTGCGCGGGCTTGACCAGCCTGCTGCGCGTCCCCTTGCGACCCTCGGAAGCGTTCAGGAGACGCTTGTGGCGGCGGTGGGCGGCAACGCCCCTCTTGACGCGTGCCATGGATCAGCCCTTCTTGAGGTACGGCAGGAGCCGCGAGACCTGGTCGGCGTGCTCGGGTCCGATAAGCGTCTTCCCGGCATAGCGCCGCCGACGCCGCGACGACTTGAGCTCGAGGTGGTGGCCCCGCCAGGACTTCACGCGGATCGGCTTCCCGCTGCCGGTGACCCCGATCCGCTTCTGGCTGCCCTTGTGCGACTTCAGCTTCGGCACGCCGGCCTCACTCTCCCATGCTCGCGGGCGCAGGGCCCGCCGCGTCGACCGCGACCGCCGGAGCGGCACCCTCCACCTCGCCCGCGAACACCTTCTCGACGGGGGGCCTGTCCCCCGCCGTGGCCTCGCGCGGCTTCGGCTTGTGGGTCGACGCGATCGTGACATGCATCGACTTGCCCTCGAGGAGCGGTGCTCGCTCGAGGACCCCGTGGTCCTTCACCAGGTCGGCGAACTTCAAGAGCAGCTCCCGACCCAGGTGCGGGTGCGTCAGCTCGCGACCGCGAAACTGGACGGCCACCTTTATCCGGTCTCCGTCCTCCAGGAACTCGATCGCCCGGCGCACCTTCGTGTCGAAGTCGCCCTGGCCGATCTTCGGCTTCAGGCGGATCTCCTTGAACTCCACGGACCGGGACTTCCGCTTCGCCTCCTTCTCGCGCTTGGCCAGTTCGTACTTGTACTGGCCGTAATCGAGAAGTCGGGTCACGGGCGGCGAGGCCGTCGGAGCCACCTCGACGAGGTCGTAGCCGCGCTCCTGTGCCAGGCGGAGGGCATCCAGCGTGGGCATGACGCCCATCTGGTTCCCATCCTCGTCGATCACCCGGACCTGTGGGATCCGGATCATCTGGTTGACACGCAGCTCTCGGCTTATGGTCGGCCCCTTCGCGCTATCGAGATCACGGAGCGCCCGTGAACGGCGTGCAAGCGCACGCGCGAACCGGGCGCGGTTCGCCGGCGGAGGATAGCACAACCGCTCTCGCGGGGATGCGCCGGGTCCAGCCCGCCGCGGAACGAATCGGGACCGGGGCGCCGGCGCTCAGTCGGGTCGTCGCGCCGCCGCCGCAGCCGCAAGCCGATCGGCCAGCGCGTCCCAGGCCTCCGGTGGCTGCTGCTCCCCTGTCCGCGTCCGGGGCGCCGCGGTCCGGGCCTCGACCTCGCGATCCCCGAGGACCAGCATGTACGGGACCTTCTGCTCCTGCGCCACGCGGATCTTGTTCTGCATGCGGCCGTCCGAGTCGTCGACCTCGACCCGGATCCCGCGCGCCCGCAGGACGCCCGCAAGCTCGCCCGCCGGCTCGAGGTGCCGGTCGGCGATCGGGATGACGACGGCCTGGACGGGTGCGAGCCACAGCGGGAATGCTCCCGCGAAGTGCTCGACCAGGATCCCGATGAACCGCTCCAGGGAGCCGTAGATCGCCCGGTGGATGGCGATCGGGCGCTGTGGCTGGCCGTGCTCGTCGATGTAGGACAGGTCGAACCGTTCCGGCAGCATCGTCAGGTCGGCCTGGATCGTCGCCATCTGCCATTCGCGGCCCAGCGCATCGTCGATGTAGATGTCGATCTTGGGTGCGTAGAAGGTGCCGTCGCCGGGCTTGACGACGTAGGGCACGCCGGAGCGATCGAGGGCCTCGCGGATCAGGCCCTCGGCACGGTCCCAGAGCGCCGGGTCGCCGATCGCCTTGTCGGGACGCGTGGCGAAGGCGAACCGCGGCTCGAAGCCCACCCAGCCGTAGGCTTCCTTGACCTCGCCGAGGAGCGCCTCGATCTCGTCGGCCAGCTGGTCCGGGCGGACGTACACGTGAGCGTCGTCCTGGACGAACTGGCGGACGCGGGTCAGGCCCGACAGGCTGCCCGACCGCTCGTTGCGATGGAGCCGCCCGTACTCGTTGAAGCGCAGCGGAAGGTCGCGATAGGAGCGGACGCGGCTGCGATAGATGAACGTGCTCTCGGGGCAGTTCATCGGCTTGAGCGAGAACGTCTGGCCCTCGGCCTCGAGGAGGAACATGTTGTCGGCGTAGAGCGGCAGGTGGCCCGACTGGTGCCAGAGCTTCTCGTGGACCAGGATCGGCGTGCTGATCTCCTGGTATCCGCGCCGTTCCTGGAGCTCGCGCATCGCCCCCTCGAGAGTGCGCCAGATCCGCTGACCCCTGGGGTGCCAGAACGCGGATCCCGGCGCCACGTCGTGGAAGCTGTAGAGGTCGAGGGCGACGCCCAGCCGTCGATGGTCGCGCTTCCTGGCTTCCTCGCGCCGCCACAGAAACCTCTCGAGGTCCTCGCGAGTCTCCCAGACGGTCCCGTAGATCCGCTGCAGCATCGGTCGCTTCTCGTCGCCGCGCCAGTACGCGCCGGCGACGGACAGCAGCTTGAAGGGGCCGATCGCGGCCGTCGTCGGGACGTGCGGTCCCTTGCACAGGTCGCTGAAGGATCCGTGCTCGTAGAAGGTCACGCCGGGGAGCGGCTCGCCGGCGGCGGCCGCGCGCGCGGCCAGGTCGTCGAGGATCTCCACCTTGTACGTCTGGGCCAAGGTCTCGGCGGCGGCCCGCGCCTCGGCGAAGGGTGTCTCGCGACGGACGAACGCATGCCCGGCCGCCACGCTGGCGGTCATGCCTTCCTCGATGGCCGCGAGGTCGTCGGGCGTGAGGGGGCGCTCCAGGTCGAAGTCGTAGTAGAAGCCGTCCTTGATCGCCGGGCCGATCCCGAGCTTCGCACCGGGAAAGAGCGCCAGGACGGCTTCGGCCATGACGTGGGCCGCGGAGTGGCGCATCGCGTCGACGGGGGCATGCGCGCCCGCGTCGAGCAGCTCGTCTGCGGACCCGCGCTCGGGCGCCTCCAGCGACTCCTGGATCTCGACTGCCGGCTCGTCGCCCATCTCACTCCTCCGGAAGCGCGAGACCCCTCGTCCGTGCAGGACGAGGGGCCGATGCCTCCCGCGGTTCCACCCGCATTCGCCCATGACCGGCACTCCCGGCAGGGCGCTCTCGTGGCCGCGCTAACGGGCGGATCCCGGGCCGGTTCGCCGGCCGCTCACCGGTGGTGCCATGCCGCCGGTCGCCGCCGCGGGTCTCAGCCGATGCCCGCCGCTCTCTGGTGCTCCGCTGCCGGCGCGGCGCGTCCCGCTCGACGCGTTCGCGATCTGGTGGGCGGTAGAGGACTTGAACCTCTGACCTCATGCATGTCAAGCATGCGCTCTAACCAACTGAGCTAACCGCCCGATGTTCGTGCTCAGCGAGAGCACCTGGTTCGTCGACCTCATGGCGGGGACGTGGCCAGGATCGCAGCCCGACACTCGTCGGGCCGCCGGCCCGCCATGGGCTCGCATTCTACGGCAACCGACGTTCCCGGCGCGCTGGTCGCGTCCTGGCGCCGCCCCGACGCGACGACAACCGCGAGGACTCGCCCTCGGCCCTGTCTGCGGCAGGTCGGTTGGTCGACTTTGGCGGATAGGCGAAGGAGGCCCACTAGAGCCGTGGGAAGAACCCCATCGAAACGAGGCGCTCGACGGGATCGCTGGGCAAGGGCGGAGTCGTCTGGTACTCCACGTCAAGGGCGTGGCTGTCCGCGACGGACTTCACCCTTGCCCGAAGCTCCTCGAGAGAGCTGCATTCGGCGCACACGTTGTTGATATCACGCGTTAGGGCCGCGACATCGCAGTCGGTTCCGGGCCGCAGGTAGCAGGCCACCTCCGAACCGATCACCCTCACCCGGGCAAACGGGTCTGTCATGGGCTGTCCTCCTTGCGCATCTCTTCTGGGCGGACGGCGCGGTCGGCTCCTTTGGACTCTACTTCCTCCAGGTTGACTGCGACTGCACCGGGCGCTCGGCTCTCTTCGCGGGATGGGACGCGCAGCGCGCGTCCTGGATTCGCGCGTCTGCAGGACGAATCAGCACATGACGAATCTGCGGATTGACACGCCATCGGTCGCGATGCACGATGCGCCGACCCCCGACACGTCCTGTGCCCGGTCGCCCGTCTCCTACTTGGGGGGATCACGGCGATCTTGGATGGTCGGGGGTCGTTCATGCCCCCAGGCGCCCCGCTCTCCACGCGGGGTGGGAACTTCCGGCGCGACTCGACCGTCTGCCATAAGGAGGAGTCATCACCCCGGTGGTCGGCGCGTCCCGGCCGCTCATTCGGTCCCGGCCGTCACCCTCGGAGGCGGCATCATGGCGATCCGATCGTTCCTGGCCATGCTCATGTGTGGGTCGGTTCTCGCGGCCTGCTCCGCGTCGCAGGCTGCCGCGCCCATGGGCGCGACGTGCGACACGTTCCAGTCCACCCCGACGGTCGAGCAGTCCGCCGTGATCGTGGCGGGCAGCGACGCCAAGGTCATCCTCTGTTCGAACCCCTCGACCGGTCACTCCTGGGGCGAGCCGCAGATCGCCGACCCCACCGTGCTTCAGCTGGTCGATCACGCGTACCGGGCGCCGGACGGCGCGTCGCTTCCGGTCGTCGGCTCGGCCGGCGGTGAGGTCCTGACAATCCGGCCGGTCGCCGCGGGCACGACGATCCTCACGATCGAGTACGGCCAACCGTGGGTGGGTGGCACCAAGGGGGTGTGGACGTACCGCCTGACGGTCACGGTCCAGTAGGCGGTCGACCCAGCGACGGGCTGCGCAGGCTGCAAGGACCCGCGCCTTCACGATCCGCCGCAACAGGGCACCGAGCGCCGACACCCACCACTCGCACGCCGACGCGCACCGGGTGTCCGGTGGCCGTCAGCGAATCCCGCCGCCCATGAACACCCAGAGGACGAACGCCCCGAACAGCCACAGGGCGACGAGCCCGACGACGCACACGACCACGACCGTCAAGCAGCCGTGCCCCTTGGACACGGGCGGTGGAGGCCAGTCGGGTCGTGGTGTGACCGCTTCCCGCCCGGGTGCAGGTGGCACGTCCGTGTCGGGGGATGACCCTGTCCGGGTCACCGGCTCGTCAGGTGGCATGTCATCCGCCGTGGCTCCATCCATCCCCGCCGCACGCTGGCGTGGGAAGGCCGGGTTGACAAGGGCCTGACGGCCTGGCCCGGCCCGCGGGGTGCTCCGCTCCGTTTCGTCCCCGCCGACCGCGTCGCATCGCTCGTGGCTGGTGTCGTCCCTCGCGGCGGTGCCCGCCGGCCACGGCCCCGTCTCCGGCCGCGCGCTCCGCTCTTCTCGTATCAAGTGCTGTCGCGCCGATCTGATCAGGACGCCGGATGGCGGTCGTAGACCACGACCCGCCAGAAGGTCGTGTGGCGCTCCGAGCCCGGGTGGAGCCCGTTCGAGGCCGCGATCGCGTCGACCCGCGCGGTCGGGTGGACGTAGGCGCGATATGCCTTTCGCCGCAGCCGGAACCAGAGGTTCTCGAGCCGGATCGCGATCCGGACCAGGGGCCGGTCGCGTGGCAGGACGAGTCCGTAGACGGTCCGGACCCGGGCGGCCGACAGGCCCACGAGCCCTTCGGCGTCGCGGTAGCAGCAGACGACCCGGTCGAGCGTCACGATGTCCGCGGGATCGATGGCGGTGGCCCGCCGCACGAAATCACCCTCGACGAACTCGATCCGGTCGAGCAGGTTGAGTCGGCGAGCCTCCTGCCGGGCGACCTCGAGGGACGCCGTCGACCCATCCACGAGAACGGCGTGGCCTGCTCCGGTCCGGAGCAGCTCGTGGTCGATGATGCCGATCCCACCGCCGATGTCGAGGACGGTCGAGCCCGCCGAGCGGTACGGCGCGAGGAGCTCGAGCAGCATCCGCGTCGTCCGATCCGGCCCGTTCCGGCGGTACCGGTCGCGGTCGCGCTCGGCGTGGCGGCGATCGAAGATCGACGCGAACCCGTCGGCGCTGCACCCGCAGGCGTCCATCAGGCACAAGCGTACGCGCACGTGTCGCCCTCGTCACCCGGTCTGCCGACCGGAGTCGACGCGTCCGTCCTATCGACTTCGCGCTGCGGCAGCCGGCCGGCCTCGCAGTCAACGATCCGCCCACAAGGTGACGAACGCCTCTGGCCCGTGAGGGGCGGTCGCCGCACGGTACGCACGGAGGTTGCCCGCCCATGGCCGACACCGATCCGCGCGATCGGCCACCGCCCGCGTCCACCGACAACCTGCCGAGCGCCGAGGGCGCCGTCGTCGTGGCGCCGGCCGGCGACGACGCGGCGGTGACCCACGGCTTCCTGTTCGCCGACCTGCGCGACTACACGGGCTACGTCGAGACCCACGGGAACCGCGCCGGAGCGGCCCTCCTCGAGCGCTACCAGGTGCTCGTGCGGGGGGCCGTGGCGGCGGCCCGCGGGGCCGAGATCAGGACCGAGGGCGACAGCTTCTACGTCGTCTTCGGCTCCGTCGGCGCTGCTGTCCGCTGCGGCCTGGCCATCATCGAGGCCGCGGCAGGACCGCGCGCGACCCCGATCCAATCCGGGTCGGGGTGGGCGTCCACGCCGGCGAGACGGTCGCGACTGCCGAGGGCTTGGTCGGCTCGGCGGTCAACATCGCCGCCCGGCTGTGCGCCGAGGCGAAGGCCGGCGAGCTGGTCGTCTCCGACACCGTGCGGGCGCTCACCCGGACCCAGATCGATGTCAGATTCGAGCCGCTCGGGACCCGCCGCCTGAAGGGGGTCGCGGAGCCGGTCGCCTGCTACCGTGTCCTGCGCGGCGGCGCGGGCATCCACGATCCGGCGACGCGCCCGGTCGGGCGCCGGTCGGCCCGGCTCCTCGCCGCCGGTCTGGGGGCGGCCGCCGTCGTCGCCCTCGTCGCCGCCGGCGCCGTCGTCCTCTTCGGTGGCGGCCGGGCCGCGGGCCCGTCGCCGAACCCTTCAACGGCCGCCGCAGCGGGGAGCCCGGCCGGCGCGTCGACGTCGCCCGGCGCGTCGACCGATGGCTCATCGGAGCCTCCCGCAGCGTCCGCGGCTTTGCCCACGCTCGAGCCGTTCCCAGGCCTAGTCGAGAAGGCGATCCTGGCCACCCTGCCGTCCGCGCTAGCGAAGACCTGCGAGCGCGGCGGGACGCTCGTGACGCCCGTCTGGCGGGCTTCGTCGGCGACGACAGCGACGGCGTCCCGTCGACGCCGACGGGATCACGCGGCGGCGTGACGTGTCACCCGGTCACCGGTGCCTCGCGCCTCTACGTCATGTCGCCCCTCGGGGAGGCGGCGGTACAGCGGCACCCCGCCGATGAGTTCCTCGGCTGGAGGTCGTCTCGCGCTCGAACATCCCCGACGGATCCTGCGCGACCGACGATCGTGCCTACGAGCGGTGGACCGGCCCAAGCGGAACCGGACTGCTCGCCTGCATGAGGCAGTACGAAGGGCGGCCCTGGATCTACTTCACCTTCGCAAGAGGTCGGTACCTCGCCTTCGCGACCCGCGACGACTCCGACTACGGCGCCCTGTATGCGTGGTGGGAGCAGCTGAAGACCTTCCTCCCCTGAGGCGCCGGGGATCAGGCGTCCCGGCAACCCCCGCCCCGGACCGGACGCTCCGCGCCCTCCGGCACGATGGGTCGCTGCACCGGGCGTCCGGGGGCCGTTTGCCTCTGGTGCGACGGGCCACGGTCGCGGAGGGTCTCGTCCGTAGCGAGGGGTCTGGATGCGCGGCTCCGGGTCCCCGGCCCGGACCGCAGCGAGCCACGAACGAGACGGACCACCTCAGCGGAACCGAGGCCCGGCGTGGAGAAGGAAGAGATCCAGACCGCCAGAACCCCCGAGATCGATCGAACGACCGCCCCGGTCAACGGGACCGACAGGCAGGCGGCCGACGAGCGAGTGATCCTGGCGCTCCAGCACAGCGCCGGCAACCGTGCCGTCGGGGCGCTGCTGGCCGATCCCGCCCGGGCGGGTCGCGCCGGTGGCGCGGCGCCCTTCGAGCTGCCCCTGCAGCGGGAGCCGGACGGCCCGCCGCCGGAGGAGCGCGTGTGGCCGGTGGCTTGGCCGGAGGAGACGGAAGGCGAGCGCAACGAGCCCTGCTTCGATCCCGAGGTCCAGGCGAAGATCGGCCTCGGCGCTGCCTGGGCCGATTCCGCGGCGGCCGACCTCGCGGCGATGCCACCGGACCTGGCGGCCGCGGTCCCGACGATCGGGGCCGCTCTCGAGAGCTGGGGCGCCACGGTCGGTGCCGAACCCGGGAAGGCTGCCCTGGCCGAAGCCATGGCCACGATCGGTCGAGCCCTGGACCGCGTCTCGGTCCATGTCGAGCCGGTGAGCATCGTGCTCGAGCAGGCAGCGGTCGCCGTCGTCACCGCGAGCGGTGACGCGAGCGCGGCGAAGTCGATGCTGACCCGGCCGGCATCGGAGGAGGACGCGCCCCGGCCGTGCTTCGAGGAGGGTCAGCAGGCCGTGATCGCCGAAGCGGTCAACCTTGCCGATGCCGGCGCGACCGAGCTTGGCAGGCGGCCGCCCGACTATCGCAAGGCGCTGGCGACGCTGCGGAATGCGAGCGGCAGGCTGAGTGCCCTCGGCGGCGAGGAACCCGGGCAGGCGAAGCTCAGGGGCGCGGTCGCCGATCTCGACCGGGTGATCGCCAGCGTGGACGCGTACCTGACGCCCGTCGAGACCGTCGTGGCCGAGGCCGCCGCGGACGTGCGGGCCGCGAGCGCTCAGGCGCGCCAGGCCGCGGAGATGGCCGTGCGTCCCCGCCCCGGTGGCGAGGGCGCCGGGGCTCCCGAAGCTGCCGCCGCGCCGGGCCCGGTCGCGGGGGAGGAGCCCTGACGCATTCCCTGGACGTCGGATCGGACGCGCTGGCCGGTGTCACGCCGCTCAATCGGTGACCGTGAACGTCCCGTGCATGCCGCCCGCGTAGTGGCCCGGGATGTTGCAGAAGAAGACGTACGTGCCCGGGGCGAGGTTCTCCGCCAGATCCTTCGTTGTGCCGGGCTTGGCGATCTCGACCTCGCCCACGTCGCCCAGCTCGGGCGACTCCTCGTCGACTGTTCCGTCGGCCTTCGTCGGCAGCGCGGTATCGGAGAGCGAGGCGCGCTTGATGACGAACTCGTGGGCGATCGTGCCGCTGTTCGTGACGGCAAAGGTGTCGTTCCCGGCTGCCAGGGAGCTCGAGGTGAGAGTGATCTTGAACTCGGTCAGAGTCGCGGCGTCCTGGTGCGTTGCGGCGGACGCTGAAGCTGCCGGTGTCGCCGAAGCTCCCGGTGTCGCCGAAGCTCCCGGTGTCGCCGAAGCGACCGATGCCGCTGACGGTGCGGGAGTCGCCCCAGCTGCGGCCGCCGCGGATGCCGGCGCGTACGTCCAGCTCGGCTGTGAGGCGCTTGTGCAGCCGGCCGCGAGCAGGACAGCGAGCAGCAGGAGACCCCTTCGGGTGTGCATGAGATCCCTCCCCTGACCGGCCGGCCGGCGTCTAGCGCCGGTTGGGACGCCCGGCACGGTCTCCGCGCAGGATCACGAAGGCGTGCGCGCGCGTCGTCAATAGGGTTCTCGCGCCCCTGAAATAGGGTCTGGGCGACGGAGCATCGGGCTCTCCGAGCCCGCGGCGGTGCGCCGTGGGGGCCGGTGTGGGCAGGTCGTCCGGCGGCCACCCCGGTTGGTCGTGCGCCCGGTCAGGTGAAGGCGTTGACCGCCCGGGCGATGACCAGGCCGACGACCACGAAGGAGATGAGGGCCTGCGAGCCCATCGCCACCTTGGTCCAGTGCACCATCGGCATCGTGTCGGTGGGGCTGAAGGCGTTGGCGGTCGTGAGCGCGACGTAGAGATAGTCGATGAACTCCGGCCGCCAACCGGGCGGCGCCAGGTCCGGGCTGAGCTGCTGGGGAAACGCGAGGTCGGGGTACCGGGGCAGCCTGTGCGCGCGGACGGCAGGCCCGGGCAGACACGAGCGCCCGCGGCGCAATCCGAGGGTCTCTCTTCCGCGTGGGGAGCGCCCTGAGGGCGCGCCGCAAACTGCCACACTACCGGCGTATGAGCCTTTCGGATTCGCCGCAGATCGTGCGCATCTACGAGGCCACCTCCAGGGATGCCGCGATACGCCTGGCAGCGCGGGACGGCTACGCCATGGCCCAGCAGGGCTACGAGGTCAGCGGGGCGCGCTGGTCGCCTCCCGAGATGTCGCCGCCGGAGGACGGTCCAGCGGTCCGCAGGGCCGTCGCTACGATCGCCCGGGTGCTCCTCCGGCGCGGCCTGCCGGACCGGTCCACGGGCATGCTCATCGTGACCTGGACGCACACCGTCGCGGGGACGGCCGAGGGCTGAACCCCGGCTTCGCAGGAGCCCTACGCTTCGGCGATGACTCCGATGGAGATCCGGAAGCCGGCGCGACGTTGGAGCGGAGGCATCAGGGTCCCCTGGCCGACGGGCGCGTCGCCCGGGAACCAGCGCAGCCACTCCTCGTTGAACGCGTCGAACTCCGCCGGGTCGCGCAGCGACCAGTTGGCCCAGACGACCTTGGCCAGCGAGCTTCCCTCGGCCTCCAGGCTGGCCTGCATGTTGCGCAGGCACTGGCGGGCCTGCTCCTTGATCCCGCCGCCGACGACCCGGCCGGTCTCGGGATCGACGGGCCCCAGCGACGAGACGAACACGATGCCACCGGCTTTCGACCGCCCGGCCGAGGCCGGCGGGGGGGCCGGCCGCATCGGGCTGCTGCGCCCCCTGGCCCGGGTCGCCCCTGCCCTTGCCCGGCCGGGTCGGGTGGGCGGGGTCCTCGGGGGGGATGCCGAACTCCCCGGGCGGCAGCCCGATCCCGCGTGCCGCGAACCGCCCCATGAAGGTCGGCCGGATCCCGGTCGCCTTGAGCTGCCCCTGGATCTTCCCCTCGATGACGCCCGTCTGCTCGAACGCGAAGACGTCCTGGAGCAGGATCTCGTCGTCGTCGATCCCGTAGACCTCGGTGATGTTGACGACCTTGCGGGAGCCGTCCTTGAGGCGGGCCGTGTGGACGATCAGGTCGACCGCCGAGGCGATCTGCTCGCGGATCGACCGCAGCGGCAGGTCCACGCCCGACATGAGGACCATCGTCTCGAGCCGTCGGAGCATGTCCGGCGGGCTGTTGGCGTGGCCGGTCGACAGCGAGCCCTCCTGGCCCACGGTCATCGCCTGGATCATGTCGAGGGCCTCGCCCGAGCGGCACTCGCCGACGATGATCCGGTCGGGCCGCATGTGCAGGGCGTTGCGCAGCAGGTCCCGGATCGTGATCTCGCCCTCGCCCTCGAGGTTCGGCGGCCGGGCCTCGAGGGTGACCACGTGCTGCTGGCGGAGCTGCAGCTCGGCGGCGTCCTCGATCGTGACGATCCGCTCCTCCTCGGGGATGAACGAGGACAGGACGTTGAGCGTCGTCGTCTTGCCCGAGCCGGTGCCCCCCGACACGAAGACGTTGAGGCGTGACTCGACGCAGGCCCGCAGGAAGTCGAACATCTCGGCCGTCGCCGTGCCGAAGCGCACGAGGTCGTCCACGCTGAACGGCCTGGCCGCGAACTTGCGGATCGTGATGACGGGACCGACGAGCGACAGGGGCGGGATGATGGCGTTGACCCGCGAGCCGTCGGGCAGGCGGGCGTCCACCCGCGGGCTCGACTGGTCGATGCGCCGTCCCAGGGGCGTCACGATCCGGTCGATGATCCGGAGCACGTGCTCGTCGTTCAGGAAGGCGCGCTCCACGCGCTGGATCTTCCCGCGCCGCTCGATGTAGATCTGGTTCGGGCCGTTGACCATGATCTCGGTGATCGTGTCGTCCCGGAGGAGCGGATCGAGCGGCCCGAGGCCCCCGATCTCCGCGAGCAGCTCCTCCACCAGGCGCAGGCGTTCGTCGCGCGTGACGGCGAACTCGTTCGCGTCGATGACCCGCCCGACGAGCGCCTCGATCTTGGCGTGGACGTCCGTCGCGGCGGCGTCGAACAGCGAGGAGGAGGCGCGAGAGACCTCGTCCCGGAGGCGAAGCCGGATGTCGCGCAGTCGATCCACCCGAGCCGCGACCGGGCCCAGGTTCGGGTCAGCCGGAGCCGGGACGCGTGGCGCGGTGCCGGCATTCTGGGTGTCGGCCCCCTGCTGCGCATTCTCGAGCCGCTGGAGCAGGGACATGACCTGCGCTCCCCGGGCTTGCGACAACGCTTCCGGTGGGGCTCTGGCCTTCGGCGGGCCGCGACCTCGGCCGGAGAGCGACGGGCTATCCACCTCGGGAGCCTCGTGGCACGCGAGGCCGGGACGCCCCTTGGTGACGGCTTGGCCAGGAGCCGCCGTGCCTCAATGATGGTGCGCGTGCGGCTCCTGCGATAGGTAAGCAGCAATGGGACCTTGGAGGGAGCCCCCCAATGGGACCAGTGGCGGCCGCCGATGGTGTGTCCGACGCGGCACCCGAAGCAGGACCCGCCCGGGCGTCCGGCGGCAGGATGTGCTGCAGCAGCATCGACGTGCAGGCGTGCCCCGTGGCCGCCCTGCCGGCCTACCAGCGCGGTCGGAGGGCGCGCACGATGATCGCCAGGCCGATGAGGATGATCAGGAGCGGGCCGACCGGGATGTCGATCCCGTAGACGCTTCCGATGCCGGACAGGAGCGCGATCGTGCCGAGGATCAGGGTGAAACCGCTGGCGCGGATCCCGACGAGGAGCCGGACCGCGTTGAGGCCGAGCATGATGACGCCGGCGCCGATCAGCCACGTGCCCTCGGGCACATCCTTCAGCAGGGCGAAGCCGCCGATCATGATGAGGAAGAGCCCCCAGCTCATGGTCTCCAGGCGGCGGTTCAGCTCCCGCTTGCGGGGATCGTCGCGCATGTCACTCGGTCCTCCTGGGATGAGCGGGACGCCCGGGTCCAAGGATACCGGCCGGATGCCGCGGGCGACCAGCCGCGTCTCGACGAGCCAGGGTCAGCCGCCGGGCGGCCCCGCAACGAGCGTCCGGAGGGCGTCGCCGGTGAGTCCGGCCCCCATCCCGAGGGCCAGTGCCACGCGGGCCTGGACGGGGCTGAGATCGCCTGCCAGGAGGATCCCCGCGCGGACCCAGGTCGCGCCACCGCCCGGAAACGCGTAGAACGGCCCGACCGCCCCGGCGCCCGTCCGCGAGGCCAGGACAACCGGGATCCCCGCTCGCTGGGCGTCGACCGCCGCACGCAGCAGGTCGGGATGCGTGTTCCCGGACCCGGTGGCGGCCACGACGACGCCGCGCGCGCCGTCGCGGACTGCCGCATCGAGCGGGGCGCCGTCCGTCTCGAGGGCAGCCACGATGATCGGCACGGGCAGCGTGGCTTCGGCCGGCATGGTCGGGAGGATGCGGCGCGGCCCGCGAGCCCGCAGGCTGACCGCCCGCTCCCCCACTCGCCCGATCGGCGATCCTCCGCGGGTGACGAAGGCGTCGAGCGCCGACGCGTGGCGCTTCGCGACGGCATCTGCGGCGTGGATCCGTCCGCCGAGAGCCACGAGCACGCCTGCTCCCCGTGACGCGCGCGCCGCCGCGACGCGAACGGCGCCGCGAAGGTTCGCCGGACCGTCCCAGCCGGCCTCGCTGGCATTGCGCATGGCGCCCGTCACGACGACGGGGCGGAGGTCTCGATGGCACAGATCCCAGGCGAAGGCCGTCTCCTCGAGGGTGTCGGTCCCCTGCACGACGACTGCTCCGCAGACGCCGGGCTCGGCGAGGGACGCGTCCACCACACCGCGGATCCGCAGCACATCGGCGAAGGAGAGATGGCTCGCCGGGATGCGTCCAAGGTCGATCGCGACGACGTCCGCCACCTCGCCGAGATCCGGGATCGCGGCGATCAGGTCGGCCCCGGCCAGGGTCGGGACCGCTCCGCCGGCAGCCGGGTCGACCGTCATGCTGATGGTGCCGCCGGTGAACACGACGGCGACCCGCGGGCGCGGGGTCACGGCTCTTCTGGCGAAGGTCCGGGCACGAACGCGGACGCAGCGGCGGGCCCGGACGCCGTGCCGCCCGCCAGGCCTCCCAGCAGCGGCGTGGCGACCGACGGCTCGACAGCCCTCTCGTCGGAGAGCGCCCCAACCGGTGGACTCTGGCGGGCCAGGAGCGACGTGATCCCGACGACGACGATGACGGCCGCGGCGAACAGGAGCACCGGCATCGTCCCCACCGCGTCGGAGATCGGCCCGACCAGGATGATGGGCAGGAAGCTGCCGACGGAGACGAGCATGTTGAGGATCCCGAAGACACGGCCGCGGACCTCGGGGGCGATCTCCTCCTGGAGCTCGGTCTGGGCCGGGATCGCGGTCGCCGCGTAGGCGATCCCCGCCACGAGCGCGATCGCGACGACGACGGAGAGGACGCTCACGAACGCGGAGATGTCGGGCCCCGACACCCGATCGTTGACGTCGCGGAGGAACTGCGCGATCGGACCCGCGATGGAGATAAGGGCCAGGCAGACACCCAGGACGATCAGGCCCGTCTCGATGAGCCGCCGCCGCGAGACCTGCTCGTGGAGGGCATTGACGCCCAGCGCCCCGATCACGACGCCGACGCCCAGGGGCATCACGATGACCACGAAGTCCTTGGTTCGCAGGCCGAGGACCTCCTGGGCGAAGGCCGGCCCGAGCACGCCCAGGACGCCGACGATCGAGGCGGCGACGCCCAGGTAGAGGAGGGCCCAGCTGACCACCGGGTTGGCCCGGACGTACGCGATCCCCTCCCGGAGCTGTGCCACGAACGAGCCCGCCGGCGCCTCCGCCTCCGCCTCGTCCACCGGCGCCCCGCGCACCAGCGTCCCCGCAGGCGCGGCCGGGAGGGTCCAGCAGAAGCCCGCCGCGACCAGGTAGAGCGCCGCCACCACGACGATCAGGATCGTCGGGCTCGCCAGGATCACGAGCAGCGGCCCGAGCAGCGCGAAGCCGAGGGCGAAGGCCGCGTTGAGGGAGAGCAGGAAGATGCCGTTCGCGGCGGTCAGCTGGGACCGCGGCACCACCCTCGGGATCATCGACAGCTCGGCCGGGGCGAAGAAGGTCGTGGCGATCGAGATCGTGATGTTCAGGCCGTAGACCACGAGCATGTTCGTGTCGAACAGCGCGAGGAGCAGGAACAGGCTGGCCCGGACCAGGTTCGTGACGACCAGCACCTTTCGGCGGTCGAAGCGGTCGACGTAGACGCCGGCCAGGGCGCTGAACACCACCGCCGGGACCAGGAAGGTCAGGATGAGGAGGGAGACCGCGCTCTTCGAGCCCGTCTCGTCGAACACCAGGACGGTGAGCCCGTACAGGACCATGTTCCCGCCGACCTGCGTGGCGACCTGGGACAGCCACAGCAGCAGGAAAGGGCGGTTGCGGAAGACGGCGGCTGCGCTGGCCTGCGGGGCCGGGGCCGCCACGGAGGCGCCCGTCACGTGGGCAGGACCTCGGGGCCGCGCTGGTCGAAGGCGACGAGTCGCCGTTCGACCGTCCGGCGGTCGAGCAGCACGCGCCGGCCGCAGGTGGTGCAGCGCAGCCCAAGGTCGGCACCGAGCCGGTCGATGTCCCACGTCCGCCCGCCGCAGGGATGCCGGCGGCGCAGCTGGAGACGATCGCCCACCCGGAAGGCGATGGGAGGGGTCATGGTCGTCGTCGCACGTCCATCGGCGGCGAGGGTAGCACCCCGCGGGCGAGCCGGGGCGATCCCCCGACCTAGGGACGCGGCTTGCCGAGCGTCGGGACGAGGGTCAGCTCGGTCGCCGGCACGACCACGGTGTCGAGCGGCGTGACCTCCACCTGGGCGTCCTCGTAGGTTGCCTGGAGCTGGGCCACGATCCCGCCGGCGCGCGTGAGAGCGCCAGTGAGCGCCGGCGGGTTGCCGATCGCCGCGATCTCGATCCGCGGTCCCAGGGCCGTGTTCTCGATCGACAGGCTGCCGGCAGGACCGGCCACCACCGTTGCCGCCACGACGCGCACCCCTCCGACGCTCATCGCCTCGGCCCCGGCATTGCGCAGCTCGTTGACGAGGTCAGAGATCGCGGTCGCGGGGACGCCGCCGAGCACCACCACGCGGATCCCGGGGCCGGAGGCGGCGTCGATGCCCGACCACAGCCGAACCCGCTCCAGGTCCGCGCGCAGCGTGTCGAGCGATGTCTCGCCGCGGGCCCGGGACGCGGCGATGGCGTCCAGCTGGCGCTGTAGGTCGGCGGCATCGCCCCGCAGCTGGTCGTTGCGCGTCGACACGTTGGCGATGAGGAGGGTCAGGTCCTGTGAAGACTGCGTATCGAGCGCGGTCCCGGCCTGCTGGGCTCGCAGCTGGACGACCAGCAGGAAGCCCAGCAGGAGGGCGACGGCGGCGAGCGCGATCTGGCTACGGGGCTGGCGCATCGTCATGGAACCGGCGTGGGGCTCGGCGCGGGCGCGCGAGCGTAGCGCAGCGTCACGGAGCCGGCATACGCCGGCACGGTGACTGTCTTGGGCTGGGCGAAGGAGATCCGGATGCCGAACGGATCGACGCGCGCTCGGACCAGGTCGATGAATCCCGGCGATGCCGCCAGGGTGTCGTAGAGATCCTGGGGACCGATCGCCGCGACCTGGTAGGGCGGCGCCAGGTAGGCGGAGTTGACGAGGACGGAGCCGCCGATGTCGATGATCGCCGCGGTCGGCACGATCCGCTCGCCGTTGATCGAGATCGCCTCCGCGCCCGCGAGCCACAGCTCGTCGACGACGCTTCGCAGATCCCGCGCGCTGACCCGGTAGTCCGCGGCCGAGGCGCCCTGCGGCACGGGCGCCTGCGAGTCCTCCAGCTGCAGGACCAGGCCCGGCCCCTCGAGGGCGACGATCCCCGCCGCCACGCGCGCCGCGAGGAGCGCGGTGGTGAGGTCGCGCTCCTGCTGCGTGCTTCCCGCGGTCCCCTGCTCGGCCGCGGTGATGCGGGCACGCAGGTCCAGGATCTGCTGCTTGAGGGCGTCCTGCTGGGCCTGGAGCGCGCCCACGGTCTCCACCAGCGGGGCGCGCTCCTGGGTCGTGTAGCGCACACGCGGCGCCTCGCTGCGCGCCTGGGCAGCGATGAGGAAGCCGAGGGCCACCAGGGCCACGAAGAGGGTCAGCTGCCAGCCGGGGATCGCCCGAACCCGGGCCGCCAGCGTGCTCACGAGAGGGTCGGGTCCGGCCCGCCCGGCGCACGGGGATCAGATCCCGTCCCGCGCCGTCGCAGGTAGGCGATCGACAGGCCGACGACCAGGCCCGCCACGGCCGCGGCGACGAGGAGCCATCCCCCGCCGAGCGGCGAGCCGGCCGCCGCGTCGCCGGCTCCCGGGCCGGCCCCCGGGCTTGCCGCCGCGCCCGGTCCGGCGGTCGCCGCCGGTGGAGCGGGCGCGGCCCCGGCGCCCCATCCCTGCGGCAGCGGTCCCGCGGGTGCCGGCTGCGGGCCATGCTCGACCGGGGCCACTGCCCCCAGGTCTTTCAGCCACGCCGTCTCGAAGCCGGCAAGATCCATGCCGACCGCCGCCCTGAAGGCTTCGTCGTCCGTGACGCCGCCGGCGTAGCTGCGGATGAGGGCCACGAGCGCCCCCTTGCCCTTCTGCCGCACGAGGAAGTCGACCGCGGAGACGCTCTCCGCATAGGCCAGGTAGAAGCGCTCGGCGGAGGTCGGGAATTGGCCGCCCAGGGCGCCCAGCGGCATGAGCCGCCCGGCCGCCCCTGCCGCCTCCACCGCGCTCCGGTCGGAGGCCTTGTATCCCTCGGAGAGATAGACGGCGACGCCCTCGTTCAGCCAGCGGGGCGGGAAGTGATACGGGTTTCGGACGGCCGTGTCGAAGACGAGATGGGTCAGCTCGTGGGGGATGACGACCCCGACCCACGGGTCGGCGACGTCGTTCGGCCCGATCAGGGCGAACATGGTCCGAATGTCCGCGTGCGCCTCGCCGCCGACGTTCTCGCGGGTGCCGGGGCCAAGGGCGTCGTAGAACGGCTGCTGATCCGCGTACACGTAGAAGTCGATCGGCGTCGACTCCGTGACGCCCAGGAACGAGGATGCGTCCGCCACGGCCTTCTCGCCGATCGCGAGCGCTCGCCGGCCGAAGTCCTGCGAGCCCTGGTACCAGTGGAGCCGGATCAGCTTGCCCTCGAGCGTCTGCCAGGTGAAGCGCGTGTCGGCGTACACGAGAGTGACGGTCGGCCCCACCACCGGGGCCAGCGATCGATCCTCGGGCACGAGACGCCAGCGGGCCGTGATCGCGGTGTTGGGAACGAGGTGCCCGTCCTTGGCCAGAGACCAGCTGAACGTGAGCTCGTGGCTGCCCGCGGGGGTCGGACCGGCGGCCTGGGCCACGAAGGGCCCAAGACTGTCGGGGAACGTCAGCAGGACCTCCACGCGTGCGAGGGGATCCGGGCTGGCGAACCGCTGCGTGAACGTGATCCCCGTCCCGAACGCCGCCGTGGCCGACGGCGTCTCGAAGGTTGCCGGCGCGGCGGCGACGCCGGTCGGAAGCAGCCCCACGACGACGAGCGCGGCCGCCGCCGCCCGCAGCAGACGCCTCACTGCCCGGCCCACGAGAGGCCCGCCAGGCGCATGATCCCGAGGCCGTTGGTGGTGGCGCCCAGGAGGCCCTCGCGCGCCAGCGCGGCCGACGACCCGTAGCTCACCGGGGCGACCGGCACGTCGCTGGCGAGGATCCTCTCGGCGGCGTCATAGCCGTCCCGGGCGGTTGCCGGATCGGTCGTCCCCACGGCCCTCGCGATCGCCGCGTCGAAGGCCGGGTTCGACCAGCCTCCGAAGTTGCTCGGCTGGCCCGATCCCAGCAGGATGCCCAGGAAGTCGTTGGGGGAGGGGTAGTCGGCGACCCACGAGAGGGCCCACATGGCGGGCGAGTCCTGGCTTCCCAGGCGCTTCGTCAGCGTCGCGAAGTCGAGAGACTCGTAGTGGATGGTGACCCCGAGGTTCTGCCGGAGCTGTTCCACGACGGCCTTGTCGTAGCTCGTTCCTGCCGTCACCAGCGTCACCTGCGGGAACGTCGCCGGGTTCGGATAGCCGGCCTCGGCGAGCAGCCGCCGAGCCTCCGCCGGGTCGAACGCCGGAAGGAAGCGCTCCTGGGAGCGGCCCGGGATGCCCGGCGGCACCATCGACGTGGCCGGCAGGGATGAGGCTCCGTCGGCGAGGGCGACGATGCGGGTCCAGTCGATCGCGCTGGCGAAGGCGCGCCGCACGCGGGCGTCGTCGAAGGGCGGGCGTCGGGTCTCGAAGCCGTAGTAGGTCACCGAGAGGTCGGCCCACCGGCGCAGGCTGGCGCCGAGGTCCGGGTCATAGGCGAGCCACGACGCGTCGAAGTCGGCCACCGGCGTCCAGTCGAGCTCGCCGGCGGCAAAGACATCCACCGGGCTGCGGCCGGCGATGTCGGACACGAGCGTGATGTCGCTGATCGCGGGTGTCCCGGCCCAGTAGTGCGAGTTGGCCCTGAGGGTCAGCCCGTTCGACGCGGTGCCCGCCAGCAGGTAGCCGCCCGACCCCACGAAGTCAGGGCCCGGGCGCAGGGCCGCGGCGTCGCCGCCAACCCGCGGCGGGACCACGGCCAGGGTTGGGCTGGCGGCGACGGCCGGGAAGTCGTCGGCCGGGCGCGTCAGGCGCACTTCCAGGGTCCGCCCGTCGGCGTGCAGCCCGACCGCGTCCGCGGTCCCGCTTCCCGTTGCGTACTCCCGGGCGCCGACGACGTCGTAGAGCAGCGAGGCAAGGGGCGACGGGGCCGCCGGGTCGATGACCCGGAGCCAGCTGCGTCGGACGTCCGCCGCAGCGAGGGGCGTGCCGTCGGAGAAGGTCAACCCGTCGCGCAACGTGAAGACCACCGTCCGGCCCCCGTCGCGGAGCTCCCAGCTCTGGGCGAGGGCGGGCCGCGGGGTCAGCGACGGGTCGATCGCGGTGAGGCCCTCGAAGAGCTGGGCGATGACGGCCGCGCTCGCCGCGTCGCCGGCGGCGGCGGGGTCCAGCGTGGCCGGCTCGCCGAGGAAGATCCGGGCAGGCCGCGCCGCGCGTGCGCCCGGGCCGCCGGCCAGGAGCGTCGTCGCCATGACGGCGGCCACGGCAACGGTGAGCACGGCGAGGCGACGCCATCGACGCGGCCGGAGCCGCGTCGGGAGGAACGGGGTCATGGCCGGAGTATAGGTCGAGGTGACCTCGGGCCCCTGCGGGGCCGGGAGGCGGCGCGGCGGTGAGTCTCGCGGCGATGCGTGGACCGGCCGTCAGCCATCGCCGCCGCCGACGTCGCGCTGGCGGCGAGCTTCGTACAGGAGCACGGCCGCCGCGGCCGCGACGTTCAGCGAGTCGGCACGCCCCAGCATGGGCAGGCTGACGGCGACGACGTCGTCGCCCATCCAGGCCGGTCCCAGGCCGTGGGCCTCCGACCCCACCGCGATCGCGAGGGGGCCGCGAAGGTCGGCCGCGCGGTAGTCGCCGGCAGCCTCGACGCGTGCCGCGACGACGCGGACGCGGCGCTCCCGCAGCCAGGCGATCACCTCCACGCTGGGCGCGACGGCCAGGGGCAGGCTCAGCACCGTCCCGACGCTGGCGCGGACCGCGTTCGGGTTCCAGGGATCGGCGGCCGGCCCGCGATCCGTTGCGCCGATCAGCGCGACCGCTCCCGCACCGTCGGCGCTCCGCGCGATGGCCCCAAGGTTCCCCGGCTTCTCGGCGTCCTCCACGACCACGAGGAGCGGGTCCGACGCCGCCTCCACCGCCCGCGCCAGGTGCGACAGGTCGGCCGCCGGCATCGTCACGACGGCAACCACCTCGCTGCGCCGGTCCCCGTAGGCAAGGCGCGATTCCGCCGCCCCGGCGACCTCCACGAGCTGGACCCCGGCCGCCGCCAGCTGCGCGATCACGACCGCCGCCTCGTCGCTCCGCGGCGGCGAGGGCACGAACGCCTCGACGATCTGGCTGCCTGCCTCGAGCGCTCGACGCACCTCCCGCGGGCCGTCGACGAGCAGCCTGCGGGCTCGCTCCCGTCCTCTACGGTCGCGAAGCTCCAGCGCCGCCCGCAGCCTGGGGTTTGAGGCGCTCGTGATGGGGCCACCCGCCCGATCCGGCCCGGTCATCGGCCCTCCCCTGCCCCATCGGGACCCAGGAGGACTGCCCAGCCTGTGGCGAGGCGCGCGCCGCTCGCGGCGGGGAGCGCCAGCTCGCGAACCTCCAGGGCTCGATCCCCGAGGTCGAGGCCGTCGCGAACCAGTCGCTCCAGCCCCTGCGCGCCCAGGCCCGCGGCGTGCGCCGTGCAGGCCACGAAACGCCGGTCTGCGTCGAGCAGGGGTCGCAGGCCTGCCAGGAGCGGCGCCAGCCCATCCTCGAGCCGCCACGACGCCCCGTCCGGCCCGTGGCCGTAGGACGGCGGGTCGAGCACGACGCCGTCGTACGAGCGCCCCCGGCGCGCCTCGCGGGCGACGAACCGGGGCGCGTCGTCGACGAGCCAGCGAATCCTCCGGTCCCCCAGCCCGGCGAGCGCGGCGTTGCGTCGTGCCCACGCCACGGCGGGCCGCGAGGCGTCCACGTGGGCGACCGCCGCGCCGGCCCGTGCGAGGAGCAGGGTGGCAAGGCCCGTATGCGCGAAGAGGTTCAGGACCTCGGCCGGCCGCCCGGCGACCTCCGCAACGGCCGCGGCCCGCGCCGCCGCCCAGCGGGCCACGGCGAGGTGCTCGGGGAAGAGGCCGATCTGCCCGGACGGCGTGGGGTGGAGCTCCATCGGGAGGCCGTCGACATCCACGATCCAGCGGTCGGGAAGGATCCCGGGGGGCTCCCACCGGCCGTGCGTCGCCGACGGCGCGCGCTCGAACCGCGCGGTCGCGCCGCGCCATGCCGCGGGATCTCTCGCGGGTGCCCAGACGGTCCCCGGGGCGGGGCGGTCGAGGATGACGTCGCCGAAGCGCTCGAGCCGGCGACCGCCGCCGGCGTCGAGCAGCGCATACGCGTCGCTCGCATGGTCCACCCGTCGATCCTAGCGCCAGCGGCGAGATCGATGATGACCGGATGAGCGGCGCCCTGGCGGCGCCGAATGCTCTCCCGCCCCGCGTTGCCAGACTCCGAGGTGCGCTCGTCAGGCGAGGCGCGCCGAATGGGCATGTCAGGGGCTTCCGGTCGCCAGCGGAGCCGCGCCCGTCCGCGCCATGGCCTCGGCGAGCCGCTCAACGAACGGCCGGGCACCCAGGCCGGCAAGGATCTCGTGGGCCGCCTGCGCCGCGGCCCGGACCGCAGGATCGGCCGGGTCGAGCAGCGTCGCCATGTCGATCGCGGTAAGTGCTTCCTCCCACGGCATGCCGAGCTCGTGCCACCCGCGAAGTGACTCGCTGTACAAGGAGCGGGCCTCGTCCGGGCGATCTTCGAGGGCGGCGATACCGGCCCGGATCGTCGTCCTGCCGGCCGCCAGCCAGCGCCCACGCCTCCCGATCGATTGCACGGCGTCGAGACATGCCTGGGCGCCGGCGAGGTCCCGGCCGCACAGCGCGGCGTGCCCCGAGTGGCTCGGCGCGGTCCCGGCGACTCGCATGTGGGCCGCGCGTCAGGGCCCCCCGTGGCAGACGTACGATCCGATGGGCCACGCGGACTTGACTAGGGGCATCCGTCACGAACCGGCGCGGGCTGCCAGCCGGAGCCCGGCGCTGGCCTGCGCCGCGTGGCTTGGCAGCGACGTGGCCATGCCGGAGGCGGTGTGACAACCGTCACATGCAACAGTCCTTACGACTCTTGCCCGGGAACGGCCTGACGTTCAGCCTTGGGCAGTCCGCAGAGATCGAGCCAGGGACGCCCTGCGCCTGCGAGGTGGCTCGTCCGATGGATCGCAGCCCCGCATGGAGGGCCCGGCGATGTCCGTGATCGAGACGCAGAAGCTCACGAAGTTCTACGGGCCGCATCGCGGCGTGGTCGACCTCGACCTGACCGTCGAGCCGGGCGAGGTCTACGGCTTCCTCGGGCCCAACGGCGCTGGGAAGACGACGACGATCCGCCTTCTCCTCGACCTCATCCGCCCCACCTCGGGGCGCGCAATCGTGTTCGGTGTCGAGACGACGGTGGATCCCGTGGCGATCCATCGCCGTGTGGGATACCTGCCAGGCGAGTTCGCCCTGTTCGACAGGCTCACCGGCGGCCAGACGGTGGAGTACTTCGCGAACCTCCGGGGCGGGGTCGACCGGCGCTACCAGGCCGAGCTCGTCGCCCGCTTCGACCTCGACCCTTCGCGGCGCTTCAAGGAGTACTCGAAGGGGAACAAGCAGAAGGTCGGGCTCGTCATCGCCCTGCAGCACCGTCCCGACCTGCTGATCCTCGACGAGCCGACGTCCGGGCTCGACCCGCTCGTCCAGCAGACTTTCTTCGAGCTGCTTCGCGACACCGTCGCCGAGGGCCGGACGGCCTTCCTCTCCTCCCACATCCTGGGCGAGGTCGAGAAGTCGTGCGACCGGGTCGCGATCATCCGCGAAGGTCGGCTGGTGAAGGTCGACACGGTCGAGGCGCTCCGCGACCTGGCCCACCACCAGGTGGAGATCCGGTTCGCGGCACCGGTCGGCGCCGCTGAGTTCTCGGGGCTTCCGGGTGTGAGCGACGTGGTCGTTGCCGGGTGCGACGTGCGCATGCGGGTGACCGGCTCGATCGCCCCGGTCGTCCAGGTCGCGGCCCGCCACGAGCTGGTCGACCTGGCGAGTCGCGAGCCGAGCCTCGAGCAGACGTTCCTGGCCCAGTACGGCCGCGAGGCCGTCGAGGTGAACAGCCATGGCCGTTGACGCACGCCGCACCCCGCTCACGACCACCGCCCCCCGCGTGCCGTACCTCAGCCGCATCTACGGCCTGGGAACCGTCTTCGGAAAGACCTTTCGCGACGCGCGTTCTGCCGTCTTCGCCGTCGCTGCGCTCCTGGGCGTGCTGATCGTGGCCGGCGGGATCACCATGTCGACCACCTACGGCACGCCGGAGGCGAGGCTCGAGCTGGGGGCGATGTCCGGCGACATGCCGCCGATGCTGCGCGGCCTCTACGGCAACCCGGTCAACGTCGACACGCTCGGTGGCTTCATCTCCTGGCACTACGGCGCCTACTTCGCGCTCCTCGCCGGTCTCTGGTCGATCCTCTCGCTCTCGTCCATCCTCGCCGCCGAGGCGCGCCGGGGCAGCCTGGACTTTGCCGCCGCGACGCCCCACTCGAAGCGCTCGATCGCCCTCCAGAAGCTGGCGGCGCACGTCGCGGCGATCGGCGTCGCGATGGCCATCGTCGCCGTCGCAGCGTGGGTGACGGGTGCCGTCTTCTCCACCAGGGCCGGTGACGCGATCCCGGTCGCCGCTTCCATCTCGTTCGCAGTCGGCCTGGGGCTGAAGGCGCTGATCGCCGGGTCCGTCGCCTTCGCCCTAGCTCCCCTCCTCGGCCGTGGGGCAGCAGCCGGCATCGCCGGCGCGCTCATGCTCGCCGGCTATGTCGCCTACAGCTACCGAACCGTCGTGCCGGCGTTCGACGCCGTGAGCCATGCCACCTGGTTCTCCTGGAACGCCGGTCACGCCCCCCTGGCGGGACAGACGGACTGGGCCGGAGTTGGGCTCACCGCGGGCGCCTGCGCGATCCTCCTCGCGGTCGGCGTCGAGCTCTTCGCTCGGCGTGACATCGGGGTGACCGTGAGGGTGCCGACGCCCAGGCTTCCCGGGTGGCTCCTGGGCGTTCGCGGGCCGCTCGGCCGCTCGTTCGGCGATCTCCTGCCGGCGGCGCTGGCATGGGGCGTCGGCCTCGGGACCTACGGCCTGCTCATGGCCGCCGCCTCGCGGCCGCTTCTCGACGCGCTCGCATCCTCACCTGGCATGGCCGAGATCTTCCGGGGCCTCATCCCGGGAATCGACATGACGACCGCCGCCGGGTTCCTGCAGCTGGCCTTCGCGGACCTGGGCTTCGTCCTCATCGGCCTCGCCGCGGCCACCTTCGTGGCAGGCCGCTCGTCGGACGAAAGCGCGGGTCGGCTGGAGCTCCAGCTGGCCACCCCGCTGACGCGCGCCCGCTGGGCCCTTGCGAGCGGGGCGGCGGTGTGGCTGGCCGTGGCCCTCGTCACGGTCCTGCTGGGCGCCGCGATCGCGGCCGGCGTCGCGTCTCTCGGACAGGACCCCGTCACCCCGGCCGCAGGGATGCTGGTGCTCGCGCTGTACGGCGCCGCGCTGGCCGGCATCGGCGTGGCCGTCGGAGGGCTCTTCGGCCCCGCTCTCGCGGCACCGGCTGTGCTGGTCATGGCGATCGGGACGTTCCTGCTGGACCTCCTCGCACCTGCCCTGCGGCTGCCGGAGTGGGTGGCGCAGCTCGCGCTGACGACCCACCTGGGCGAGCCGGTGATCGGCTCCTGGGAGCCCGTCGGCATGCTCGCCTGCCTGGCCCTCGCGCTCGGCGGGCTGGCCATGGGCGCCCGGGGGATGTCCCGACGGGACGTGGGCCGGTGACGCGGATGGACGTCCTCGAGGAGCAGGGGGAGCCGGCCCGCAGGTGGCTCCTCCTGATCTACCGGATCAAGGCCGAGTCCTCGGGTCAGCGAACCTATGCCTGGCGGCAGCTGCGCCAGCTGGGCGCCGTCTATCTCCAGCAGGCGGCAGCCATCGTGCCCGACCGTCCGGAGCTGAGGACCCCGCTCGACAGGCTCGGGCAGCGGATCCGCAGCTCCGGCGGGGAGGCGTCGCTCCTGGAGACCAGGTCACCCGGACCCGACTGGGAGGCGGAGCTCGTCGGCCGCTTCAACGCGGGTCGCGACGCCGAGTACGACGAGATCAGCGAGAGCGTCGAGCGCTTCGAGGACGAGATCCGGCGCGAGACGCGGAAGAAGCGCTTCCGGTTCGCCGAGCTCGAGGAGAGCGAGGAGGACTGGGAGAAGCTACGGCGATGGTTCGCCCGCCTCACCGAGCGCGACTTCTTCGGCGCGCCCGGACGAGCCGTCGCCGAGCAGGCGCTCGACCGCGGCCGCGCCCTCCTCGACGCGTTCACCCAGGAGGTCTACCGACAGGAGGGGCTGGACCCGGGCGCGACGGCCGGCCGCCCGAAGCCCTGACCTGGCCACGACGTCGCGGCAAGCGCTCCTCGTGGGTCAGTAGCCCACCGAGGGGAGGTACGCGCCGACCGGGTCCTGGTACAGGCCGATGGTCATCATGTTCAGGACGAAGAAGACGCGCAGGCCGTGGGCCAGGCACCAGCGAAAGAGCTCGGTGTTGGCCAGCGGGACGATGAGTCCCGGGGTCCCGAAGTCGTCGGCGGCGCCGATGAGCGCCTCGAGGTCGTCGTTCGTCTCCGCGACCGAGTGGGCGAAGTACATGACCCCGGTCGTGTAGCCGGTGATCCGCTCGAGGCGCTCGACGACCTTCGCGCTGCCGTCTGCGATCGCCTCGCGCAGCTCGCCCGCCCGATCGTGGCCGTGCACCCGGATGCACAGCGCGTTGCAGGCGTCCTCGTCGGCCTGCGTCGCGGCCCGCACCCGATAGCCCGGGATCGAGAGCCCGAGCGCGTTCCCGTGCATCGCGGCGAACGATCCTCGGACGTCCATGCCGAGCTTCGCGTAGAGGGCCAGCGAGCGATTGTGGTACGCGATCTGGAGCAGCCGGACACCTGGGGCGCGCTGTTCCGCGGCCCGCTCGAACAGGGCGTTCATCAGGGCGCGCCCAACCTTGGCGTCCTGCGCTGCCGGGTCGATGCTGATCGGGCCGATCGCCGAGATGGTCGAACGTTCGTCGAGGAAGTTGCTGCCCAGGATCCGGCCGTCACGCTCGGCGACGACGCCGTAGAACCGGGGATGGCGAATGAGGGCTCCGATGCTCTCGGTCGCGACCGGGATCGACGGGAAGTCGTGCGGGAAGCCGTGGCGGTCCGCCAGGGTCGCGAATGCCTGGTACAGGATCCGACCGCACTCCGGCGTGTCGGTCGGCACCGCGGCGCGCAGCATGGCCTCCATCCGCCGCCTCCGTTCGCAGCCCTGCGGGCCTTCGACGGGTCCCCTCTCCCTCGCCGGCGATCGTAGCGGCGCCGTCGCTGGCCCGTCAACGCTCCGAGCGCACGCGGCGCACCCGCCGAGCCCATCCCGTGGCGCGGCAGGGAACGCGGGCTAGACTCTGGGGATGTCGATGATCCGGATCGCGGTCGCCTCGACCCCTCTGACGGCCTCGCTCGACGAGGCGGTCCCGGCGGCCGTCGCGGCGGTGGAAGAGGCGGGCCGGCTGGGCGCCCGCATCGTCTGCCTGCCGGAGACGAGCCTGCCCGGGCACCGCGACCAGGCACGATCCGTGCCGGACCTGCCGCAGGAGGCGCTCGAGCGTGCCGTGCACGAGGTCTCCGACGCGGCGCGCAGGGCGGGAGTGGTGACCGTGGTCGGGGCCGAGCGCCCGACACGTGCCGGACGCGAGATCCTGTCGCTGGTTCTCGACGCGGACGGCACACGGATCGGCGAGCAGGCGAAGACGCAGATCGACCCGACCGAGGAGCAGCACTACATCCCGGGATCCGGCCGCCGCGTGTTCACTGCCGCCGGCGTGACATTCGGGATCGCGATCTGCCACGAGGCGTTCCGCTACCCGGAGATCACCCGTTCGCTCGTCCTCGCAGGGGCCCAGGTCGTCTTCGTCCCGCACTTCGTGACGACCGAGGACGGCTCCCTGCCGGTCCGCTGGTGCGATGCCTCCAATCCGTACAACGAGAAGGCACTCCTGTGCCGGGCGCTCGAGAACACGGTCTACGTTGCCGCCGCCAACGTCGCCGGACGGGACCAGGGCTCGCTGACCTGCGTCATCGCCCCGGACGGCACGCTCGTCGCGAGCCTCGCCTACGGCCGGGTCGGCGTCGTGGCGGCCGACATCGATCTCACCCGGGCGGACCGCCTCCTCGCGCGGCGCTGGGCCCCCGAGCGCAACGTCCCGGCGGTCTGAGCGGCCCTGGCCCGACGGCCCCGCGTCCGCGACGCGGCGTGGTGCCAGCCCGGCGCGGACGGCGCGCCGGCCGGCCGGTCAGGTCCCGGCCGGGATCGTGAACACCGCGGAGCCCTTGACCTCGGCGTTCTCGATCTCGCGGCTCGTTCGCACGTTGTACGTGGCCAGGCGCTGAAGGTCGGGCGGCAGGTACGTCCGGCCCGGATCGCCGATCAGGACGCGCGTCCCGCGGTCCGCGGCCAGCCGGAGCCAGCCGAGCATGCGGCTCGCCATCGTCTCCTCGTAGCAGACGTCACCGGCGAGGATCACGTCGCAGGGTGGCGGAAGGGCGCCCAGGAGATCCTCCGCGCTGAAGCCGATGCGAACGCGGTTCGCCCGAGCGTTCACGGCGACCGCGGCCTCCGAGAGTGGGTCAATGTCGGCGGCGTGCACCGAAGCCGCGCCACACCGCAGGGCGACGATGGCGCACAGGCCGGATCCGGAGGCGATGTCGAGCACTCGCAGGCCGACGACCTCGCGGGGATGGTCCACGAGGTACCGCGAGATGGCCAGCCCGCCCGACCAGGCGAAGGCCCAGTACGGCAGCGCCGGGTCCGCCTGACCCAGCTCGCTCCCTGCCAGCCGGCAGACCGTGGTCACGTCGTCGGCGAGCTGGAGGCGGACACCCGGAAGGTCCGGCACCGGTTGGAGTCGCGTGGTCCGCCGAACGAATGCCCGCAGGCCGGCGCGAGACGGCGTTGCCATCGCGCAAGGGTAACGCCCGGCCGGGGCCGAGGGCGCTGGGCATCGGCCCGCCGCAGGGCATAGACTCGGGGTGGCCCCGGTGTTTCCCATCGGGGTCACATCTCGCGGCGTGAGGTGGCTCGAGAGATGCGCATGACGGACCTGAAGCCCGGATGGGCCGTCGTCGGGAACGACGGTCGGCGGCTTGGCATCGTGAAGCACGTGGGCCAGAACTACGTGCTGACCTCCCGGGGCGGCGCCTCGGGCGATCTCTACGTCCCGGCGTCCGCGATCGCGAACGTGCGCGACGAGACCCTGCACCTCAACCTCCCGAAGCGCGACGCCGAGCAGATGGGCTGGGAGCAGGCGCCCCGCGACATCGACGCGCTCGAGTCGGGACCGGACGGCGACCTCCACCGGCACGTCTGACCGAGCCGCCCGACCGCCGCCGCCGACGGCGCGTTGCAGCCTGCAGGCTCCAAATTCCCCCGCGGCGAGTGCGAGGCGAGCTCGCTACGATCGCTCCGTGCCAGACGGGCAGGCCAGCGATCTGTCGTCCGCGAGCGATCGTCGTTCGCGGCTGAGGCCCGACTGCGGGCGGTGCGCCGGGCTGTGCTGCGTCGCGCCCGCCTTCTCGGCGTCCGCGGACTTCGCGATCGACAAGGCCGCCGGGCATCCGTGTCCCCACCTGCGGGCCGACTTCCGCTGCCAGATCCATGCACGCCTGCGGCACCTCGGGTTTCCGGGGTGCGCCGCGTACGACTGCTTCGGGGCGGGACAGCGGGTCACGCAGGAGACCTTCGGCGGGGCCGACTGGCGGGCCGATCGGGACCTCGCGCCCCGGATGTTCGCGGCCTACACGATCGTGCGTCAGCTCCACGAGCTGCTGTGGTATCTGGCGCTGGCGCTCGAGCTTCCCGCCGCGCGCCCGCTTCATCCCGAGCTGCAGGCAGCGCGCGACGAGACCGAGAGTCTCGCGAGTGGCGAGGTGGAGGCACTGGGCAAGCTGGACGAAGCGCGCCATCGGGAGCGCGTGAACCGTCTCCTGCAGAGCGCCAGCGTCCTCGCGCGCGCAGCGACGCCTGGCCCTGCGCTCGACCGGCGCGGCGCAGACCTGGTGGGGGCGGACCTCGCGGCCGTCGACCTGCGTGGCGCCGACCTGCGGGGTGCCCTCCTGGTCGGCGCCGACCTGCGCGGCGCCGATCTCGCCCTGGCCGACCTGACTGGCGCCGATCTGCGGGGCGCCGATCTCACCGGCGCCGACCTGGGCGGCGCACTCTTCCTCGTCCAGTCCCAGCTCGAGTCCGCCCGCGGCAACGCTGCGACCAGCCTGCCCCCGACCGTCAGTCGTCCCGCCCACTGGGGCTGAGCCTCCCACCTCACACCCGAGACCGGGCGACCCGGCATCGAGGCGGTCCGACAACCCACCGGTCGCGTCCGTCGTGAACACGAGCCGGCCGGCGGGGCCGGCATGCGGCCAGCCGTAGGGACTGCCGGCCTGGTCTCCCCGGGCAGATGGCCAGGTGCGAATCACGGGGCCCGGCCCTCGAGCCGGGCCCCGTGATTGCCGCCGGGATGCGGTCGATCCAGGTCAGTCCGCGGGGTAGGCCGCCGTGGGACCCGGTGGTGTTCAGCGCGCCGTTGCGCGACCCGATTCAGTCGCGGTCGTGGCCCCGGTCGTCATGGGTGAGCTTGTACGTCCCGTTCCAGTACCAGACCGAGGCGTCGGCGTTCGCCGTGACGACAACCCTCAGGTGGAACCCGCTCAGGCGTCCCGTCCCATGCTTGAACGTGCAGACGGCGTTGACGTCGCTGCTCCAGACACAGGCGCCGCTCGTGCTCCCGTTCCGGATCCTGATCGTGGCCTGCACCACGTCCCCGGTCCGGCTGGTGTAGTGGACCTTGGTGCCGGGCGGGAACAGCTTGAAGCTGGAGTGCTGGACGGTGCAGACGTACCCGAGGGGCTCGGATGAATCCGCCGCGCAGGTCTTGTCGAGGTAGAAGTTGTCGCGGCTGAAGCTGTACGTCCCGTCCCACTTCCATCCGAATGGCACGCCCGGGTTGGGCGTCACCGCGACGCTGGCGGTGAACCCGGTGAGCTTCCCGCTCCCGCCCGTGAACGTGGCGACGCCGACCTTGGCCACGAGGTCGAGGCGGACGTGGCCGAACGCCACGCTCTTGCCATGGCCCGGCGGATCGAGGGTGATGTCGGTATCCAGCACCAGTCCCACCAGGGCATGCTCGTAGATGACCTTCGTGCCGACCGGGATCGCCGCGAGATTCGAGGACGTGATCGTGCAGAAGCCCCCGGCGAGGTGCGTGTACTGGGAGCACTCCTTCGTGATGTGGAGGTCCCTGGCGTGCGAGGACGTCGCCGACACCGATGGGACGGCGAGGGCGATCAGGGCGAAGACCGCGGCGGCGACCCCCAGCAGCCTGCGACCAGAGCGCCTGTCGATCGACACACCCCGCTGAGCAGGACGCACCATGGCGACCTCCCATCCCGTGGGGTCGGACTGGCGAATTGTCCAGCAGGATCAGGACGATCAGCTGATTGGGCGCGTTCGACGCCGCCCACGGATCGGGAGAGTCTAGGCCATTGGTCCCGGTCCGACAGTGCCATTCGGCACGGTGCATATGCGCACGGCAAGATGCGTCTCCCCCCATCAGCGCACGGCCCCCGGATCGCGTATTGTTGCGCGGTCAACTACTTCTCGACGGGTGATCGCGTGACAAGCCAGACGAGCAACGGCACCAGGTTCACGAATCGGGCCTCCGAGGACGCCATCGGGGCGGTCGCGGCGGCCCTGGTGGCCAACAACATCGAGGCCATCGTCGTCGACACCGGAGAGGATGCCCGGGAGCGAGTGCTCGCGCTGGTCCCGAAGGGCGCAGAGGTCCACTGGGCGAAGTCGAAGACGATGGACGATCTCGGGCTCGGCGACGTCTTCGCAGACACCGGATCGTACGACCCGGTCCGTCCCCGGTACACGGCGATGGACCGCGCGACGCAGGGTCGCGAGATCCGCAAGCTGATGGCGGCGCCGGACGTGATGCTCGGGAGCGTGCAGGCCGTCACCCTGGACGGGGCGCTCGTCACCACGAGCTACTCCGGCAGCCAGATCGGACCGTACGCGTCCGGTGCCGGCCGCGTGATCCTCATCGTCGGCAGTCAGAAGATCGTCCCCGATCTCGACACCGCGATGCGGCGGGCCCGCGAGCACGTGCAGCCGTACGAGGACGCCCGGCTCCGAGAGCAGCTGGGGGTCGGCACGCGCCTGGCCAAGCTCCTCGTCACGTTCCTCGAGCCTCGCCCAGGTCGAACGACCGTCCTCCTGGTGCGCGAGCCGGTCGGCGTGTAGGAGTCCCGGCCGACACGGGCGGCCGCCGGGCGATGGTCGCGGGAGGATGAGACGCGCGCACGTCCCGAAGGGCGCCCGCCTTCGCGGGCGGGCCGTGGTGGCGTGATGTTCCGGGCGGTTCGACGTCGGGCGCGTCGCCGGCCGCCCGCGCCGCCGTCAGGTGCGGCGCTGGCGTCGGGACCACCATAGGACGAGGCCCGCGACTCCGAAGACGCCGGCGACAGCCGGCAGCACGGGCCACGGGCCGGGTGCATCGGCCACCCCAGCGGTCGTCTCCGTTCGGGGGGACCCCGCCTCGACGGTGAACGACGTGGCCCCCGGTCCGAACCCACGGAAGGCGGGATCGCCTCCCCGACACTGGGCGTACGTGGCGTAGGTCCCGGCCTGGATCGCCGGCACCCGGAATTCGAACGTCGTGCCCGGGCGCGTGTCGTTGGCGCCGCCTGCTCCGATCGATCGCACGCGGACGGACCCGGCCAGCTTGATGAGCCGAGGGTCGCTGCTCGACGCGATGGCGGGCGACGGGGCTGTGCCCGGGGCCAGCCAGACGTCGACGACGGGGCAGTCGACGGCCAGCGGCAGGCCCTCCACGACGATGGCGGCCCCCGGTGCGCCATGGTCGGGCAGGAAGCTCGCTCCCGCGACCGTGTAGGCGCTCGCGACCGAGGCCGCAGGCGCGAGGACGATGACGCCCGCCAACAGCGCCGGTGCCACCCGCGCGGCGATCATGCCGGCCGACTTCCAGGCAACGGGCCCGCCCATGGACTGCCCTCCCGAATTCGCCACGAGACCCGAGACGCAACGCTATGACGCACAGGCGGTCGCCATGTTGCGTGCAGGTCCGGCGTCGCCGCGCGCGTCGCGACGGGGTCCGCACCTGGGACGCCAGGGACGCCTGATCATGCAGCGCGGCGCTCCGGCGACCTAGACCTGGCAGGAAGGGCAGAAGTAGCAGGCTCCTCCGAGGTATTGGATCTTCTGGATCGTCGCGCCGCACTCCGAACAGGGGCGCCCCGCCGCAGCCTTGTCCATCCGGCGGACGAAGCCTCCGGGCTTGCCGTACAGGTCGGTCTCGTCGTATCGCCCGCCAAGGTCGATCGCCTCCCCGACCGTCGTGACGATCGCGTCGTGGAGCGCTCGCCGCTGTATGGCATCGACATCGATCAGCGAGTGCCGGGGATCGAGGCGGGCGCGGTACATGATGTCCTGCGCGATGGCATTTCCGAGGCCGGGGATGAGCTGGTCCTGGGTCAGGAGGCCCTTCACGCTGCGCTTCTTCTCGGTGGCCAGGTCATCGAGCAGCCCGCAGAAGTAGGCGAGCGAGAACTCGGGGTCCACCGGGGTCGGGCGCATCTCCCGCACGTACTCCCGCTCCTGTTCCATGCCGGCCTCATGGAGCTCCATCGCTCCCCACATCGCCGTCGTCACGGTCAGAGCTGCGCCGTCATCGAAGTCGAGCTCCAGGTGGAAGGTGTCCGGCAGGCGGGCACCCGGCAGATGGAACAGGATCTTGCCGCCGCACTCACCGAGAAGCAGCACGTACCCGGGCTCGAGAGGGACGAAGAGCCAGCGCCCACGGGCGTGCGCCCGCCCGATCCGCCGGCCTGCGGTCAGCCGGGCGAACTCCTCGTGGCTGCGGTTGTACCAGACGAACTTGTGGGGCTTGTTGCCGAGCGAACCGGCGCGGATCGTCCGGCCCTGCAGCGACGCATTGATCTGGGACGCCAGCGTCACGACTTCCGGCAGCTCGAACACCGGCGCATGATACGTCCGGGGCACCCCCGGGCGGCCTCGCGCCCGCCCCGACCGCGGCGACCGCCGATCGCGTGACAGGCTCAATGGCCCGACAGGGACGCGCCCTCCTTCCCTTGTCGTTGGGCCCGTCCGTGGACCACCATCGGCCGATGGTCCAGGTTGGTCGTCGGCCGGCACGCCGTGGACTTCTCGCCGTCGGCCTTGCTGTCACGGTCGGGATCGTCGCGCTCGCGGTCGAGGCATGTGGCGGCGTCGGCCCGTCCGGGTCCTCGCCGGCGACGAGCCTCGCGGCGCCCGCGTCGGCCGCCCCGACATCGCCCGTCCCGTCTCCGGCCGTCACGCCCGCCACCGCGCAGGCCATCCTGGACGCGGCTCGCCGGGCGTATGGGGCACCGGGCGCGCTCGCGGTCGTCCGGCATGGCGGCGAGCGCACCTTCCTTGCGTCCGGCGCTGCCGACACCAACGGGACGCAGATCTCCGAGGCGACGAGGTTCCGCATCGCCAGCATCACGAAGCCGATCGTGGCTGCGCTGGTCCTCGACGCCGTCGCCCGCGGCGAGGTCGGCCTCGACGACGTTGTCGGGGACCTCCTGCCGGGCGTCCTGCAGCCCGAGCAGCCCGTCAGGGTCCGCCAGCTGCTGGACCACACGAGCGGCATCTTCGACGAGAGCAACGGCGTCGCCACGCAGGCAGCGCTGGAGGCCGACATCGCGAAGCTGGCCGACCCGGCGCTGCGCACGGAGGCGACCACCGTCCTGCAACAGGCGCTCGCCGGGAAGCGCGTGATCGCCTCGGACAGGCTGCTGGTCGCGCTTTCCGAGACCCACGACCGTCTCTTCGCGCCGGGGACGCAATTCTCCTACAGCAACACCAACTACCAGGTCGCGGCGATGGTCCTGGCGCGGGTCACGCGGACGTCGCTCGCAGACCTGCTCCAAGCGAGGCTCGCCGTGCCGTTGGCGCTCCAGCGGATGACGATGACGCCGCCGGACACGGCCTCCCCCGAGTTCCGCGGATACGGCACGTCCTCGGCGCTCCAGCGGATGACGATGACGCCGCCGGACACGTCCTCGACCGACGGCTCGCTCGTGGACCTCACCGATGATCTGTCGTGGTTCGGCAACGGCGGCAACGGCGGGATCATCTCCACGGCCGACGACCTGCTCACGGCCATGCGGGCAGTCGTCGGAGGGACGTACCTCCCGGAGGAGCTGACGAAAGCGATGCTGACCCCGAACATGGGCTCCTACGGGCTGGGGATCGGCGGCTACTCCTTCAGCTGCGGCACCTTCTTCGGCCACCAGGGCGGCGTGAACGGCACGGCGTCGATCGCCGTTGCCTCGCGGGACGGCCAGGATGGCGTGGTCATCGCCTTCAACCTGCGCAAAGGCGACGATCCCGACGTGGTCGGCCTCGCCGAGGCCCTGCTCTGTCCGACCAGGTAGTCGCGGCCGGGTCGAGCCCCGTGCGGGTGGACGCGGCGCTGGCAGCGCCGCTACCCGGAGTCGGCGCGTTTCCGCCGAGTGGCCGTCGATGACGTTCCTGCGCCGCCCGAGCGCGCGGGGGATGACCCCGAGGAACCGCTGCCGGCAGCAAGGAGGCCGTCGATCTCCGCGATCCGCGGCGCCGCGCCCAGCCGTGCCCACGTCGCCCGCACCTCGCGGAGAGTCCTGGCGGCCTCCTCGGCATCCCCCAGACCCAGGAGGCAGCGGCCGAGGCCGGTGATCGCGTAGGCGTGCTCGGCGACGTCGCCGACGTGGTCCCAGTCGGCGGCGACCTTCTCGTATCCGCGGCGTGCCGCTGCGAGGTCGCCCGATCCTTCCGCGATCATCGCCTCTGCGGTCGCCAGCTGGAGCGACGGGATGCGGCCCGCGCCGATCCCGAGGCCGCGTCGTGCCAGATCGGGGGCGTCCACGCGAAGGCAGGCCCGGACGAAGCGTGCCATGTGCGTGAGATACCGATCGGTGGGTCTGTTCAGGGCGCTGTCCAGCGCCCGGCGCGCGGCTGCCATGTCGTGATCCGCGAGGGCTGCGCCCGCCCACACCGGTGCGGTCTCGAGCGGGATCCAGCCAGCCTCCCCGGCCATCCTCTCGAGGTCGTCCGTCGCGCCGATCGCCTCGCCGCGTTCGAGCCGGACGTAAGCGCCGTCGAGACGAACCTCCACTTCCGTGTACAGGTTGCGTCCCCTCGCCCAGGCGGCCAGGCGGTCGGCCTCCCGGAGCGCCTCGCTCCACTCGCCGGAGGTCACCAGCAGCCCCAGGCGAACGCTCCGGGCCTCACCATCCGTCAGGCCATGCGACGCCGCGAAGGCGATCGCCTCGTCCACGGCACGGACGGCGGCGCCGGCGCCGTCGTGGGCTGCCAGGGGGTGCGCACGGTTGACGTGGGCCATCATGGCTGCCCGCAGGTCGCCCTCCCGGTCAGCGCCTTCGATGGCGGCCTGCATGTCACGGCGACTCGCGATCGGATCCATTCCCCAGCGGACCATTCCGCGTGCCTCGAGGGCCCGGTGCGGCGCGGGCAGGCCGAAGCGCGATGCGACCTCGATGGCCCGCTCGGCCTCCTCCAGCGCGGCGGGAACGCCGTTGAGGGCATCCTGGAGGGCGCGTTCGGCGAGCGCGGCGGCATACGCCGGGCCAGGGTGCGCCTCGAGGACGGCAATGGCCTCGTTGAGCACGGCCTGACCACGCTCGAACATGCCCGCGTTGTTCAGGGCCACGGATCGCGACACCCCGAGCTCCGCCGCCGCCACCACGTCGCCGCGAGCCTCGAAGGTCGCCGCCGCCGAGTCGAGCGCCGCGACAGCTGCCGGGTAGTCGGCTGCCGACATCCACGCCCGCCCGAGTCGCGCGAGCACCTCGGGCAGGGCGGGGTCGTCGGGCGCCATGAGGTCAAGGGCGCGGCGGAAGATGTCCGGCGCCCGCGACGCCTGGGTCCGCATGGCGTGGTCGGCGGCGGCGAGCAGGGCCGGCGCGAGGCTCGCCGAGATGGCGGCGGCGTCGGCCGCCCGGCGCAGGGCGGTGGCGAGCTCGAGGGCGCGCTCGAGGTGGGCGACGACGATCTCGGCCGTCTCGCCAGGGGTCGCTGCGGCCCGCTCGACGAGCCAGGCGGCGAACGCCCGGTGGCGATCGAGGCGGGCAGCCCGGGTCAGCTCCCCGTAGGCGGCGTCGCGGACGAGGGCGTGCCAGAACGCGTACTCGACCTCGCCGGCCAGCGAGGACGGGACGACCGGCCGGACGAGCTCGCGGCGGACGAGCACATCGAACGCGGGCGCCAGCGCGTCCGCGTTCCGCCCACCGAGGGCGGCGACCGCACCGGCCCAGAAGACCCGGCCGACGACGGCGGCGTCCAGGGCGGCACTCCGCGCCTCGGCCGGGAGGGCGTCGAGGCGGGCGGCGAGAAGGCCCTCGAGGCCGGGCGGGACGAGCGCCTCGTCGAGCGCCCCGCCGTCGAGCGGGGCGTGGCGGTCGCGGACGACCGCTGCGAGCTGCTCGGCGTAGAGGGGGGACCCCTCGGCCCGCGCGACGACGGCGGCGACAAGGTCGGGCGGCGACCCACGCAGCGTGCCGCCGACGAGGGCGGCCATGGCCGGCTCGGGCAGCGCGTCGAGGGAGACGACGGTGGCGTGACGGGAGCGGGTGAGCCAGCCCGGGTGTCGCTCGGCGAGCTCCGGCCGGGCCGTCGTCACGAGCAGCAGCGGGAGGCCGGCGGCGCGGTCGGCGAGGTGCTCGAGGAAGGCGAGCATCGCCGCGCCGGCCCAGTGGAGGTCCTCGACGATGAGGACCGTCGGGCGTCGGCGGGCGATCGTCTCGAGGAACCGCCGCCAGGCGGTGAAGGCCTCCTCCTGCATCGGCGGCGCGGTCGCGACGGTGAGGCCGACGAGCGGCGCGAGGCGGTCGGTCAGCCACGCCCGGAGGGCCGGGTCGGGCTCCTCGAGGACCGCGTCGAGCTTCGCCGCGCGGGCCGCCTGGTCGTCGCCGTCGGCGATGCCCGCCTGGGCCCCGATGATCTCGCCGAGGGCCCACAGGCCGAGGCCGTCGCCGTACGGGAGACAGCGCCCGGCGCGCCAGGTGACGGGGTCCGGGAGGCGCGCGACGTGGCGGGCGAGCTCGCGGACGAGGCGACTCTTGCCGAGCCCGGCGTCGCCGACGATCGTGGCGACCTCGACCGACGGTGTCGTCCGCGCCCGATCGAAGAGGGCCACGAGCAGGGCGAGCTCGGGGTCGCGGCCCACGAACGGGGTCGCCTCGACCGGGAGCGCCCCTGCCGCCCGGGCGATCGGGCCGAGCGCCCGCCAGAGCGGGACGGGGCGCGCCTTTCCCTTCGCGGTGATCGCAGGCAGCGCCGCGTAGCTGAGGGCGTGGGTCGTCGCGCGGTACGTCGCCTCCCCGACCACGACCCCGTCGAGGGGGGCTGCCGCCTGGATCCGGGCTGCGGTGTTCACCGCGTCGCCGGTCACCGCGTCGCCGGTCACCGCGTCCTCGCGGTCGCCGGCCCCTGCGGCGAACAGGACCGACCCGGTGTTGACCCCGACCCGGACGTGGAGGTCGAGCCCGAGCGCGCCGACCCGCTCGACGATCCGCAGCCCGGCGCGGACGGCCCGCTCGGGGTCGTCGCCGTAAGCCACGGGAGCCCCGAAGAGGGCCATGACCCCGTCGCCGAGGAAGCGGTCGACCCGCCCGCCGTGGGTCGTCACCTCGGACGTGATGGCGGCGTAATAGGGGACGAGGAGCGCCCGCACGTCCTCCGGGTCGAGCGCCTCGGCCCGGGCCGTGAAGCCGGCAAGGTCGGCGAACAGGACGCTGACGACCCGGCGCTCCTCGCGGGTGGCTGCGGCCGCCACGAGCGGGGTGGCGCACGCCATGCAGAAGCGGGCCTCGGCGGGGTTCGCAATGCCGCAGGCGGGGCATCGTGCCACGCCCGGGAGCATACGGCCGGGGACCCAGCCGGGGAAGGGCCGAGGGCGGCGATAGGGCCGGGGGCGGCGATCAGGCGGCCAGCCGGCGCAGGCCCTCGCGTTCGGCCCGTCCCGGGTGCTCCAGGCTCGGCTCGCCGCCTCCTGCGTCGGCCGGGCGCAGGGATGACCGCCTCCGCTGGAGGAGCCGTCTCGGGGGGTTTCTCGAGCGCGGACGATGCGGGCTTGACGCCCCGAACGACCAGGGGCTTGGAGAACACGGGGAGCACGGAGACGGTGACGTCGACGAGGCCGGCTTCCTCCGCCATCCGCCGCGCGTCGGCATCGCTCCAGTACCACATTCCCCACGCGTCGAGCGTGCCCGACCGATCGGTGCTCCTCGCGGGGACCTCGCCGCATCGCTCACGGCGACCACGGCCCGCCCGCCGGGGCGGAGGACCCGGGCCATCTCCCGCAGTGCTCCCCCTGGATCCGGGATGAACTTCATGGTGTCGAGCGAGGCGACAACGCTGAACCGGCCGTCCTCCCACGGCAGCGCCGTCGCGTCGCCCAGGACGATCTCGGCCGTCCCCGCCGCAATGCGGTCGGCGAGCCGTCGCCGGGCCATCGCGCACCTGCATCTCGGAGGCGTCCAGGCCGGCGACATAGGCGACGTGCGAGGCCTGCTCGACCAGCAGCCCCGCGGACCCGCAGCCGACGTCGAGGAGGACGTCCTCGGGCTGGAGGTCCAGCTCGGCGGCCATCGCCCGATAGAACGACCCCTTGCTCCTCGCCATCAACCGGACACCGATCCATCCGAGCGGGCCATGCGGCACACCCAGCAGCGCGCGCTCGAACGAACTGCGCAGACCCACGTCCGTCCCTCCCTTCGCCCGGGCCCCGGCGACGCCGATGCCCGCCAGGGCTGCCGCCCTGCCGCCGCGAACACCCACCGGCGCATCGCCAAACCCTCCTGCCCCAGCGCGGGTCGGTCTCACCAGTGGCTCGGCGCGGTCCCGGCGCCTGGTGCTTTGGGCCGCGCGTTGAAGCCCCCGCTGACGGTCAGCGTCGGTGACGCTCGCGGGTCTGGGGAGAGTCGAACGGCCCTCAGGCGCGGCGGCTCATCGAGCGCCCACCGGACGGACCCGCGGTCGGCGAGTCGGACGACGGGCCGCGGGGCTGACGCCCGCCGCGGCGGGAGGCATTCCGGGCGCGTCCGACACCTTCCGATCGGCACTCGACCACCCGATCCGGATGCCGGTACTATCCCCTGCATCGTCTGCGACCGGCCCGGAGGGACCCGGCGGCCAGGGCTGTGCGGGTCAAGCGCAGCGCGTCGGGAGGCCGGATCCCCTGGCGAGGCTGCCAGCTCTACGACGAGGGTCGTCATCGCGACGCCGCTGCTCCCGCTGGGCGCCGTGCTGGGTCTGCTCGGCCTCCTGCTGGCCTGGAGCCCGGGCAAGGCCCGCCCCATCACGGACGAGCGCGGCGAGCCGGTCCCGAGCAGCCTGTCGGAGAAGCTTCGCATCAGGATCAACGGGATGGACCAGGGAGTGTTCCTCAGGAGCCGCGACGTCCGCAACCCGGTCCTGCTCGTGCTGCACGGCGGGCCTGGGATGCCGGCCTACTGGCTGACCCACTGGTATCCCTCGCATCTCGAGGACCACTTCACGGTGGCCTGGTGGGAGCAGCGCGGCGCTGGCCTCTCCTACAGTCCGGGCATCCCTCCCGACACGATGACCCTCGACCAGTTCGTGGCCGACACGCAGGCCGTCGCCGACTACCTTCGGGGCCGCTTCGGCGTCGAGAGGGTCTACCTCCTGGCGCACTCCTGGGGCACCTACGTCGGGCTCCAGGCCGTGGCCCTGGACCCGTCGCGGTTCCACGCCTACGTCGCCGTCAGCCAGATCACCCACCAGGTCCGATCGGAGCAGGCGTCCTGCGCGTTCATGCTCGAGCGGTTCCGGACCGGGCAACCCGCGCATGGTCCGGCGCTGGAGGCGGCGCCGATCGTCTCGCTCACGTGAACCGCTGCCGCCGCCTACGATGCCGTGCGCGACAAGGCGATGCACCCGCTCGGCGTGGGCACGACGCAGCACCATGCGGTCGGTCGTCCGGGAATCTTCCTGCGGTCGTGGGTGTTCCCTGAGTACACGCCGCTCGAGAAGGTGAACCTGTGGCGCGGCAAGATCGCCTCGACGAAGTCGGGGCTCTGGGACCGGATGCAGGCCACCGACGTCACGGCGCTCGTGCCCGAGCTCCGTGATCCCTGCCTACTTCCTCCACGGCGTCCACGACTGCACGGTCTCCTACTGGATGGCCAAGGCGTACGCAGCGCCTGGGGGCGCCGAGGGTCGGGTTCTACACGTTCGAGCAGTCCGCCCACAGCCCCATCCACGAGGAGCCGGAGCGCCTGGTTCGCATCTTGCTCGAGGATGCGGTCCCGGGACGGACCGCCCTCGCCGATGCCGAAAGGAGTGCGACGAATGTGACGAGCGCGCCGCGATCCGCATCCTGCTGCCGACGGTGCGGCGGCAGCGTCTCCCCGGCCACCAGGCACTGCCCGCACTGCAACGGGACCTGGCCCCGGGGTCGGCGCTCGGCCGTGTCGATCGCGGCGGTGAAGATCTGTTGCGATAGGGACCGTGCTCGGGGCGATCGGCCTGTCGTTCGCCGTGGCGTTCGTCGCCTCATGGATCGGCAGCGACGCCGAGGGAGCCGGGGTATGTGGTCGGCACGCTGGTCGGCATGCGGCGTTCCTGCTCGGCTGCTTCCTGGTGCTCATCCTTGCCGTGGTCGTCGACTACGCCGGTCGCAGAGCCTACCCAGCGAAGCCGATCGTCGCCTCATGGGACGTCCGCCTCGACGGTGAGGGCCACGTTCGTCGCTGCCCGCGTCGGCGGATCTCCTCGCCGGACCATGCATGGGTCGACGGTGCGAGGAGATCCCCCTGGCATGGACGGCGACCGGCGTCTCGACGGCACGTGCGGCCCTGGATGGCGGCACCTTCAGCGGGACGCTCAGCGTGGGGACCGATGCCAGCGAGGTCGCCGCCGTCGTGGGGCTGGGCATCCTGTCGGCCGCACTTGGGGCCCCCATCGGGGGCAGACCTGCGCTCCGCTATGCGCTGGAGGTCGAGGGTGCGACCGTCGAGGCCATCCCGGTCGCTGACGGGGAACGCCGGTCCTAGGCGGGCCATCTGGCCAGCGGGCTGCGCCCCTGGGCGAACCCGGGTGAGCGCCTCGTCCTCGGGAGGGCGGGCGCCCGGTGCGGGAGCCGGGGCCATCGTCGAGGGAGGGCGCGGGGAAGTACCCGGCACCTACCGTGCGACGCCTACTGCACGACGAGAACGAATATTCTCTTCCCGACGGAGAGGTAGTAGTGATCGGGGTTGTGGAGACGTCGGTGAAGGCGAACCCACCAGGCGTGGAGACAGGACCCATGGGTCGCGCCCGAACTCGACGGTGTCCGCCTGGAGGGGTCGAGGTAATCGACGAAGTGGCCGGTGAAGGCCGACTCGGTGTAGCCGGTGCCGACCTCGAGGCCGTTGAACCAGACGTCGTTGTACGACGCGGCGTGTAGAAGACGACCTCGGTCGGGATGGCGACCGAGCTGCCGAGCGGTCCCGACGTGCCGTAGGCCCCGCCGACCGGCTGGCTCGCGGTCGTCGGCCCGAGCACGGCGTTGATGTGGCCGACGAGCTGGCCGTCGACGTAGACGTCGAAACCCCCACGAACCGGCTCGGGACCCTCCATCGATCCCGTTGCGAGGCTCGATCCGGCGACGGAGACGACGAGAGCCAGTGCGGCCACGAGTGCGAGGACCCCGCGCATCGAACACTCCCCGGGACGCTCGCAGCGGGTCCGGGTATCGCCCAGTAGCTCACCGCGGTCCGGGCGGCCGGAACATGGGACCGCGCGTCATCGCCTCCCGCGATCCGGAGACGCTAGGAGTCTCGAGTCGTGACACAAGTGCCTTCCGGCCCTGTGCGTCTGCGCACCGGAGGTCATTGCCGACCGCGACCACGCGGACCCGCGAGGAGCGGAAGGCCGAGTTGGCGGTGCCGGTGCCGGTGCCGGTGCCGTCCTGGGAGGAGCCGTGGCAGGACCACGCCGTCCATCAACCTGGCGCTGGTGTCGCCGTGGCGCCCCCGAACGGACTCGATTGCCAGGCGCCCTTGAAGGTCACGACGGGCTCGTACCGCGCCGGCGAAGCTGCTTGAGGGCCGCGGTATGGTGCCAGGTGTCGATGGCAGGCAGCGACGTCGAGGCGTCCGCTGGGGCCTGAGCCGTGGGTGGGATCGTCGCGACCCGATCCTGCTCGCGGTTTGTGGAACCGTCACTCGAGCGCGCCTATGACTCGGTCGCGGCTGATCCCGCTCGTCAGCGTCTGCGGGCCGCCCACATCGTCGGGGTAGCGGTCTCGGCGTCCGTCGGCCTTCTTGCGCCGCCCTGGCTGGGCATGCCTCCGGGGCCCATCTACGCCGCGGCGCTCGTCAATATGAGCTGGGAATTGCCCGCCAGTGCTTGTCGCCATGCGCCCGCTGCCGCTCGCCAGGATCTGGCTGGTGGCATTCCTGTCGACCACGATCTCGGCGATCTCGATCGTCGTCGCGTTCGGACTCGGCGGGCGGTTCGACGAGATCGCCGCGACGGGCATGATGGTCAACGCGATGGTCGCGATCAGCCTTGTCCGCATCGCCGCGTGGCTGGCGGTGCTGCTCGGCGCCCTCGAGGTCGCCATCTTCGTCAGCGGGGTGGTCGCCATCGGCACGGGCGGTGTCGGGGCATACCAGACTTTCCTGCTCATCGGATTGTTGGTCTTCGCGACGGCCGGGGCCCGCTACCTTGAGTCGGCGGAGCGGGTCGCGTTCGCCCAGGGGCACCTGGTCGCCGATCTCCATCTCGGGATCGACCGGCTGTTCCGCCAGGTACGCGTTGCTCGACGTCGCCCAGGCACTCCTGGCGGACCCGGCCCGGGCAGAGCTAGGCGGCGAGGTCGTCGTTGTGAGCGTGCTCTTCGCCGACCTCCGCGGGTATACGGCGTTCTCCGAGCGGGCGTCACCCGAGGAGGTCGTGGCGCTGCTCAACAGCTCGTTCGGCGCGGCCGTGCCCGCCGTGTTCGCCGAGGGCGGGACGATCGTCCAGTTCGTCGGCGATGCGCTGATGGCGATCTTCAACGCCCCGCTCCGCCAGCCCGATCACGCGATCCGCGCATGTCGAGCAGGCCTCGCCCTCCAGCTAGCGCTTCCGCCGACGACCGGCGCCGGACCCAGGTTCCGCGTCGGCATAAACACCGGCCCTGCGCTCGTCGGGAACATCGGCAGCGCCGAGCTCCGGAACTTCGAGCACTCGGCGACACGACGAATGTCGCTGCTCGACTCCAGGCATACGCGAACCCGGGATCGGTCGTCATCGGGCGACGGACGTACGAACTGGTCCGTGACGTCGCCGAGGTCCGCTCGCTCGGGACGCCCGCCTTGAAGGGCAAATCGGTCCCGACCGACGTCTACGAGCTCCTCGGACTGGCTTAGGATCGGTCCCTCTCGGCCCGAGCAGAAGCCCGCGGCTCGCACGCCCGGTCTCTCTCACTCCTGAACGCCGATGCGTGCGCTGTGCTGGCGCCCCCGGACGCGCTCGGGGAAGGGCGGTCACAGGCGGACCCGCTCGCGTGGTACTCGCGCGTCGCGTGATGGCCCAGCCCAGGTCGGTGGGCGGACGGAACGGGCCTCAGGTGCCGGCGAGGTACTTCGTCAACTCCTCCCAGGCGCCGCCAATGATGGGGTCCCCATGCCCCGGTAGCAACGTGTCGAAGGACAGGCCGGCCAGGATGCTGACCGATGCCTGCGTCTGCGGAAGATCCTCGCTTGTCCCAAGCAGCGCGAGCTTGCCATCGTGAATCCCGATGGCGTCACCGACGACGAGACGCCGGCAGCCTCGTCGTGAACGGCAATGTGGCCCGGCGTGTGACCGGGCGTCGGGATGATTGCGAGGCCCATGACTCGGTCACCGGCACCAACAGGAACGATTGGGCGCGGAGAGGCGATGTGCGGGATGTCCGCGGCCCCGGCGAAGGCCACGGCGTCGGCAGCGTGCTCGAGGGCAGGGGACAACCCGATCCAGTGATCAGGGTGCTTATGCGTCACGATCACGGACCCGACAGCCGACCAGTCGAGGCCGACTGCCGTCAGCCCACCCTCGATCGCGTCCGGCACGCACCAGGGTCCTGTGTCGACGACCGTCGCCTCGCCGCCCCGGACAAGGACGTAGCCGGAGACTCCCGCGTTCCCGAAGTGTGCCCAGCGCCCGGAGATCGCTGATCTCGGTCGGACCCCTGGACCGGTGGCGTGGAGGGCACGAAGCTTGTCGACACCAGAACGACTCGATCTCGTCGAGATTGCCCACGTACGTGAGCGGGTCGAAGCTGCCAGGCGCCTCGCTCGCCGACGTCGGCCCGGCTGTGCAGCCCGCCAACCCGATGACTGTCAGCGCGAAGGCCCCGTGTCCGAGGTCGCGCAAGAACATCCGCCGGCTCATGGCCCTGGTCGACCCGGTCATCGCGCGAGTCTAGGCCGTCGAGGTCACAGGAGAAGCCTTGAAGTTGGCGCCCCCGGACGGACTCGGGCCCCCAATACGCACGCAGCGTCCTGGACTGGTACCTCGAGGTGGGCTGAAGGGAGGCCGTACACTGCCGGAGTCCCGTCAGGGGAATGATCGATTCCTCGGCCACGCCGGTCAGCGCCAGCTCCCACAACATCGAATTGCCCTCTGTCCTCGACCCGCTGATGCCGATGACGCCCCCAGGTCCGGCCGCCACGAGACCGGGGCCGAATTCGAACTGGGACCTCTCACCGCCCGGCAGCTCATCCCGGGAGACGCCATCATCGCCCACCCAGGTCTCATGGCGGGCGCCCTCCGACCAGGACGCGTCAACACCAACTCGTGGCCCGTGGTGTCTTCGCAACCGGATCTGCGCGCCCGATGCAGGGTGAGCCCCGTGGGCGAAGGGGCGCCCGCAGACGCCCTTGACCGCGTGCGTCACGCAGCGGGAGCGACGGCGATGGCGAACGCGCTCGCGTCGTCCGCGCATCGGCCCGCGGGCCCGCTGCACCCGGGACAGATCGAGGTGCGCCCGCATCTGATGTGCGAAGCCTCCTGCCGAGGGGCGCATGGTGGAGGCACGTCACTCAGTGCGATCCGACGTCGCGCGCGGGTTCTCCTCTCGCGGCGCGTTCCGGTGTGACCTCGCGGGCACGATCTCCTCGGCAAAGGGCTGGATGTTCGGCGCTCCCGCAGTCGTTGCCAACGGGCCGAAAGGCTCTGTCGCCGTGGCGACAATCTCGGGACGATCGGCTCCAAGGGAGAGCACCCGTGCGTCTGAGCCCTGCCTTGCGTGGGTCCTCGAAAGCTCCCGCGCTGCCGCCGCGATCCGCAGCGGTCCCGTCGTGGTCCCGGCGCGCAAGGCCTCGTGTGGCGTGCCTCGTACCTTCGCTCCTGCGGGCAGGCCCATGACCGTAACGGACGTGGTCGCCACAAGAGCCGAGCCGCGGGCGCCCGTCGACCCCGCGATCGTCGCCCTCGTCCCGCTCGCTGCCGCCGGCGACAAATCGGCCTTCACCCGCCTCGTCGAGGCGTTGTACTCCGATACCGCGCGCCTCGCCTACTTCGTCTGCGGCGGGAACCGCGAGCTCACCGAAGATGCGGTGCAGTCCGCCTGGGCGATCGCCTGGAGCCGCCTCAGTACCCTGCGCGATCCGGAACGCATCCGGGCTTGGCTGCTCTCAGTCACCGCCAACGAGGCGCGCCAGCTTCTGCGGCAGCAGCGCCAGGGGATCGCGGTCCGCCTTGAGTTCGCCGAGGAACGCCTGAGCGGTCCCGACCCCTTCGCGTCGGCGGCTGCCCTCGACATGTCCCGGATGCTCGAGCGGCTCAAGCCAGAGGAACGGACGCTTCTGGGACTACGGTATGCCGCGGGCCTCGACTCCGCCGAGATCGGCGCCGTGCTCGGCATGTCGGCGTCCGGCGTCCGAAGCCGCCTCGATCGGCTCCTCGATCGCCTACGAGTGGAGCTCGAGCATGAGTGAGCGGGACGTCTTCGAGCGCCGCCTTGAGGCTGCCGTGCACGAATTCGTGGACCGCGCGCCCACCCAGATCAACGCGGCGCGCCTGACCGACTCGCTGGCGACGGACGTGCCGCGGGTTCGGCGGCTCGTTCCCCGGCCCGTATGGAGGCTGCCGAACCTCGGGTTCGCCTGGATCCTCATCGTGCTCGGCCTTCTCGCGGTGATGGGGATAGGCCTCATCGCCTCGGGCGCGCTGCGGGACGTGCGCCTGCCGCCGGTCCCGCCCGCACCGAGCCAGCCGCTCGCGACTCCGCCCGCCGTCATCGCATCCCCGGTCGCCGCGACCCCGGCTCCCTCGGTGGGCGCCTCCCCGGGCCCCCCGGCCGCAGCGTCGCCGACACCATCGTTGGCTCCCTCCCGGACACCATCGACGCCGATCGGCATCGTGCTCCCGGTGGGCTGGGTCGCCGGAGAACAGGCCCGCTTCCAGGACGCCCTCGACGCGGCGGGATTCGGTGCTCGAATCCTGGCGAGCCAGGACTCCGCCACCGAGAAGGCAGATGTCGAGGCGCTGATTCGCCAGGGCATCAAGGTGCTGATCCTCTGCCCGCAGGACGGCGCGGCGGCGGCCCCGGCGGCCGATGAGGCACGAGCTGCCGGCATGGCGGTGATCTCCTTCGGCCGCCTGATCCTCGACACGGCGTCGGTCGACTACTACACGGACTTCGACAACGTCGGGGTGGGCGCGGCCATGGCCCAGTACCTGGTCGACAAAGCCGGCCCGACGGAGGGCAACAATCTCTACCTGTACGCTGGCAATGCCGCCGACAACAACTCCTTTCTGCTTCTGCAGGGCGCCTGGAAGAAGCTCCAGCCCAAGATCGCCGACGGCACCTTCGTGATCCGGAACTCGAGCGCGGCAGTTGCGCTACAGGACAGTCCGACACTGACGCGCAGCCAGGAAGCCGCGATCATCCGCGACATCACCACGAACTGGGACGGCAACGCTGCGCGGACCCTGGCGGCGGGCAACCTGGCGGCCGCGACCGCGGACGCCAAGGGCACCGTCTTCGTCCTGGCCCCCAACGACACCACCGCTCTCGCCATCGGGGACGCGTTTGCTGCCGACAAGGACGTCACGAAGGCCCACGTGACGGGCCAGGACGCGGACCCGGCGGCGGTCCAGGCCATCATCGACGGCAGGCAGGGGATGACCGTCTTCAAGGACCCGCGTGCGCGGGCGGCCGACGCCGTCTCTGCGGCTGGGGCATTCCTGGCGGGCGCCACGCCCCCCGCGACCACGACCTTCAACAACGGCGCGCTCGATGTCGCTTCGACGATGTCCGCGATCGTGTCGGTCACCCGGGACAATGTCCAGGCGGCCCTGATCGACACGGGCAACTTTCGAGCGACCGACTTCACCGGATCCTGGCCGGGCAAGCCGTAGTCCAGGACCACCGAGGCAGAGGGCCCGCTGGCAGCCGCCCACCGGCCCGCTGCGACAACAGGTCTGCTCGGGCTGGCAGGCGGGCGGGACATTTCGGCCCTCGCCCGCATCTCTGTCTGGTGACGGGGAGCTGTGACCCGGGATCCAGGCTCGGTCGCCCGGGCGCGACGAGCCAGGACCACGAGCGATCCCCCACAGATCGCGTCCCAGGAGGTTCCGCGTGAAGCGTGTGCTTGCTGCGATGACCACAGCACTCCTCGCCATCTCGCTTGTCGCGGGCGCCGCGATGGCTGGTGGTGGCAACAGCGCCAACGCCAAGCTCTGCCAGAAGGGCGGGTATCGCACGTTCATCGGCGCAGTCGGCCCCTTCGCAACGCAGGGCGCCTGCGTGCGCTACGCGGCCATGGGTCGATCGCTCCGAGTGCCGATCGGCATCGTGCTCCCGTCGGCCTGGGTGGCGCACAAGGGCTGGCTCGACAATTCGCTCAAGGCGGCGAGATACGGCGCCTCAATCCTGTTCAGCCAGGACTCCGCCACGGAGAAGGCAGCTGTCGAAACGCTGATCAGGCGGGGAATCCAGGTGCTGATCCTCACGCCGCAGGACGGCACGGCAGCCGCGGCTGCCGCCCGGGAAGCCCGGGCCGCCCACGTGAAGGTCATCGCCTATGACCGGCTCGTCCTCAACACCAGGTCGGTCGACTACTACGTGACCTTCGACCTCAAGGGAGTGGGCGCGGCCCAGGCCCAGTACCTGATCGCCAAGGCGGGCGACACGAAAGGCAACAGCCTGTACCTGTATGCCGGCGATCCCGCGGACAACAACTCGTTCCTGTTCTTCGAGGGCGCCTGGGAGACGCTCCAGCCCAAGATCGCGGACGGGACGTTCGTCATCATGAACTCGGACGAGGCTGTGGCGCTGCAGGCGATTGCCACTCTGACGCACCAGCAGCAGGAGGCGGTCATCGGCCAGGTCACCACCAACTGGAGCTACGGCGTCGCGTACGACCTGGCGAACCGCGACCTGGGGCCCGCACACCCCGCCGTCGGCACGGCCTTCATCCTGGCCCCGAACGACGAGACGGCTCGCGCGATCGCGGATGCGATCGAACCGCCCGCCTCGCTCGCAGCGACGTCGTATGTGACGGGCCAGGACGCCGACCAGGTATGGGTCCAGCGCCTTATCGACGGCACGCAGGGGATGACCGTCTTCAAGGATCCTCGCACGCTCGCGAGCAACACCGTCGCCGCAGCGGCGGCGTTCTTGCGGGTCAGAACGCCTGCGGCGACAACCACCTTCAACAACGGGGCGAAGGATGTCCCATCCAAGGCGTCCGCGATCGTCACGGTCACCGTTGCCAACATCCAGGCGGCGTTGATCGACACCGGCTTCTACCAGGCCAGCGACTTCACCGGCACCTGGCCCGACAACCCGTAGTCACGCGGCGCCGTGGGGTGTCTCCACCCCTCGGCGGCACGCCAGCTGGGGACTGGGGCGGGGCGCGGGCGCCCCGCCCCAGTTGCACGCGTCGGGCGTTCGTCGCGGGCGCTTCGATCTGCCAGAGGGGCCGAGGTCGTCCGGCTCGTTCGGCGCATGGCCGCCTCGTCCTCGATGACCGCAACAGCTGAAGAAGGTCGTGAAGGTGTCCCTCCGGCAACTCGCCGAGATGGTGCAGCTCCACGTCGAGCGGGTCCCGGCAAGGGGCCGGACGGTCGATCCGGAGTCCACCGAGTGGACCCCGCCTGCCCGAGCGTTCTACGGGGAAGCCGCATGGGTGTGGCGCCCCCGGACGGACTCGAACCGCCATCAGCGACGCAGCGTCCTCGACGACTGCCTCGAGGTCGGCTGAGGCGAGGACACTCCTACCCTGCTCGCAGGATGATCTGGTCGGGGCGAGAGGCATAGCCCCGCCACCAACGACCTTCCGATCACCATGCGCCTATCCGAGCCGGCGACGTCGCAGGTGCTGGTTCGCAGTGCATGACGCGCCGGCCCTACCGCCCCGCCGAACGCGCCACGGACCGAGAGGTCGTCGTGGTCGCCGCGGTCCTCGTCACCGGGTCGGAGAAGGCTGCCGCCCACCGACTCGGCCTGTCGCACTCGACTGTGAAGCACCACCTGGCGAACGCGCGGTCCAAGGTGGGCGCGTGGACGTTGGCGCAGCTCGTGTGGATCCTGGCCCTGCGACTGCCCGCGCCCCTCGGCTCCGTTCAGGAGCAGTCGAGCAGGTTCGAAGAAGCGGAACGCGGGTCATCGCGGTACGGTCCGAGGCAATCTGTCGAGGCGGCGAGCACGATCACACCGCTCCGCCAGCACGTTGAGTGATGGGAGGCACCGGACATGGCGGACACGCAGACATCCACAAGGCGTCGAAGCTCGGCGAACACGTCCGGCAACGTCTCGAGCGAGGAAGAGCGGCCCGCGATGCGGGCGACTGTCCGAGAGCGCAAGAAGGCGGCGAAGCTCAGCCCGGAGGAGGCGCGCGCCCAGGGCGAGGACGACGTTCAGGCCAAGATCGCCGAGATGGCCGAAGACGATCGAGCGATCGCGGCGCGCATCCACGAGCTCGTCCGCGCGACCGCGCCGGACCTCGTGCCCCGGACGTTCTCCGGGATGCCGGCCTACGCCAAGGACGGCAAGGGGATCTGCTTCTTCCAGGCGAAGTCGAAGTTCAAGGTGCGCTACTCGACCCTGGGCTTCCAGCCCGACGCGCGGCTCGACGAGGAGGAGATGTGGCCCGGTTGCCTTTGCCCTGACGAGCCTGACGGCGGCGGGCGAGAAGCGGATCGCAGACCTCGTCATGAAGGCCGCGGGCTGATGGCCGTGCTGACGAAGGCGCCGTCAACCATCACGACGCCAGCGTCGTCGGCAGACGCCGAGGGTCTTCGTAGCCCGTTCATTCGCCACCGTTGCTGAGGCGGGAAGGCTCGCCACTCGCCCTTGACCGCGGGGGCTGCTGACTCGGCCCTCGTCACGATACTGCCCGCGCCTGCTGCGGACCACCGCCTCGATGCGGAGAGCCGGCTCGTGCCAGCCGCTCAGCGGTCATCGCTGCCCGAATCCGGCCGGTGCGCTAGGCTCGGCTGCAGGAGGTCGCCCATGCCGGTTCGGACGGTGATCGAGCGGGGACCCAAGGCCAGGAAGGCGGTTGCGTTCGCCGTCGACTGGCCCGGCTGGAGCCGCGGGGCGAAGACCGGCGGCGAGGCGGAGGCGACGCTCGAGGCGTATCGCGGCCGCTACCGGCCGGTGGCAACGCGGGCGGGCATGGGCGTCGAGTTCGACGGCGCCGGCGCCCTCGAGATCCTCGAGGAGCGGACCGGAACCGGGTCCACCGACTTCTGGGGCATCTCCTACGCTCCGAGCTCGTTCGAGCGAGGACCCATGGACGAGCAGGAGCTCGAGCGCAAGATCGCGCTGCTCCGGGCCTGCTGGGCGTTCTTCGACGACGTCGCCGCCCGGGTCTCGCCGGAGATGCGCAAAGGCCCCCGCGGTGGAGGGCGCGACCGCGACACGATCATCCGCCACACGATCCGGGTCGAGAGCGAGGAATTCGCGAAGCAGCTGGGCCTGCGCATTCCCGAGCGCGCCGCGCTCACCCCGGACGGCCTCCGGGAGCATCGGGCGTCGTACCTCGACGCGATCCGGGCGTACCAGCGCGCCGAGATGAAGCGTCCGATGCGTTCGTGGACGCTGCAGTTCCTGCTCCGCCATTCGGCGTACCACACGATGGACCACGCCTGGGAGATGGAGGACAAGGACCTGTCGGGCGCCCTGCCAGGGTGACGTCAAGTTCCAGCTAGCGTGAGCTCGGTCGTCTCCCGGCCGGCACACCCTCGCTTCCACGTTGGCGCACGCGTCGTGGCACGACGCACCTCCTACGAGCGAGTCCCCGCGAAGGACGGCGCGGATTCGGGCGGGGTTCGTATACTCCCCTCGACCTGGCGGACTCGAGTCGATCCGGCGTCCCGACCGATCGCCGGGCCGCTGACGGAGTGCGAATCCCATGGCGCCCAAGTCGTCCGCACGGCTCGTGTGGCTGCTGATCCCGGCCGTGATCGTCGCCGCCGTCGCGGTGCTCGTCCTCGCCACGGCGTCGCCGCCGGCGCCTTCCGCGTCTCCGGCACCCACCATCGCCGCGGCGATCGCCGGTTCGCCGGGGCCGAGCGGACCGGGCCCGACGTCGTCGCCGACGCCGAACGGCGCAGGCACCGCCGCGGGCCGAGGTGGATCCGTCGGTGGAGTCTCGACCGGAGGCGGCTCGGGCGGCGGCTCGGGCGGGTCCAACGGCGGCGGTAGCGGGCCGGCGTCGCCGGCGCCGACCGAACCAACGCCCAGTCCGACCCCCACGCCGGGCGGGCCACCGGGTGCTCCATACGTCGTGAGGCAGGTCGAGACGCTCGGCGGAGAGGCCATCTCGGGCATCGTCTGCAGCCCATCCCGGCCGTTCACGGTGGCAGCGCAAACCCCCAAGGTCGCCTGGACCTTCGTCTTCACGCCCGATGGCGCCACTGCCGGCTCGGTCTCCTACGCCTACTCGATCCCGTCCGCCGGTGAGTCACACCGGGCGACAGGGTCGTACCGGATCAGCGCTCCGGAGCACGACGGTACGCTCCACCTGTCGCTGACGGTCTCGGACCACGTGGTGTTCAAGGGCTTCGACGGCAACATTCCGGTCCGCTACAAGTTCGACCTCGTCCCGACGGGGACCGCGGGCTGCCCGGCGTCGCCGTGAGCGCGAGGGCGGAATTGGACGGTGCCCGCCGTGGCCGCCCGCGCGCGTCGTGAGACTTCGGACAGCACGGTCGCGGATCGCGGGGCGAACCGGCGAGCCCCGCCTCCCGCTCGCTGGGTTGCAGGCGTACGTGGCGCGATCGGGATGAACCAGACAGGGCGTCGAGCTGCGTGGCCATCCCTTGACGCGTGCGGCAGCCCGCACATCATCACAAGAGCGGGTGGGACCTGGCGCCCCCGGACGGACTCGGGCCCCCAATACCAACGCAGCGTGCTGGACTGGTATCTCGAGGTCGGGTGAGGCACATCCTGGCGTCCACCTCGGCCCTCGACGGCCCGTTAGCCCAACCCGACCAGGTGTGGCCGTTCTCTGGCGCGGTTGGTGGGACGCGCAGCCGCCCGAACTCAGGCCGAAGGTCTCGAGGATCACGAGGACGGGCGGCGCGTCCAAGATCCCCAGGAACGCCACCGAGAGGAGAGGCACCCGATCCCTCGGATTGTCGATGAGCGCGGGCCGAGCCCATCGATGGCTGCCCAGGCCCGCAGAGCATCGCCGTCCTTCTCGTCGCAGCCCCGGCGGGCCGGTCTCGGGTCGGTCGCCGACGTCCAGGTCACCCGCGCGGAAGCTGCTCGTACAGCGAGATCGCCCAGCCGGGAAGCGTGGGGCTGTCGACGCTGCCCAACCCGGGCACGGGCGCCAGGAGAGCCACCGCCGTCCTCGTGCTCGGCCAGACCAGGAGGACGGACGAGTACTGGATGTAGTCGCCCAGGTGTCCGACGATCGTCGCGCCCTGCCAGTCGGCGACCATGGTCCCGAAGCCGTAGCCGCCCGCGTCGGTGTCGGTGACCTTGGTTGTCATCGTCGTGACCAGGGTGCCGTCGATGATGCGGCCGCCGTAGAGGAGGTAGCCCCAGCGCGCCAGGCTCGGTGCGTCGGCGGCCATGCCGGCCCCGCCTTGGCCGGTGGAGGCCGAGGCAAGCGACGGCAGGTAGCCGCTGGCCGGGTCGACGACCTTGGCGTCGGTGCGGTCCACGGCCACGGTCAGCGGCGGCTGCGGCTTTTCGCCGGGCTGCATCCAGATCCGGTCGAGCCCGCTGGGTGCGAGGAGGTCGCGGCGCAGCACGGTGGCCAGCGGCTCGCCGGTCACCTTCTCGATGACCATCCCCAGCACGTAGTAGTTGATCCCGTTGTACCTGCCGGGACCGCCGAGGGTCCCCCACCGCGGCTGGTCCTTGGCGAGGGCGACGACCTCCTCGGCGGTCCACACGCGGGTCAGGTCCTTGGGGACCTGCGCGTTCAGGGCATCGTCCGGCACACCGGGGAACCCGCTCGTCATCGTGGCCAGTTGGCGGATCGTGGCGCCATTCGTCTCGAACGGCAGGCTGACATACGTGGTCACCGGAGCATCGAGGTCGATCTTCCCCTGCGAGGCCAGGAGCAGGACTTCGGCTGCGACGAACGTCTTGGTCGTGCTCGCGATCGCGAATGCCGACGATGGCTTGATGGCCGTGCCCGCGGCATCCACGCCGGCGGCGCCGGCCCACGATCCCTGCGGGGAGACCACGGCCGCGGACAGCCCGATCACCTCGTGGCCGGACACCAGCGCAACGAGCTGAGCCTGCAGCTTCGAGGCCGTCGCGCCGGGCAGGGCCGCGTTGTTCGGCTTCTCCCATGCCGACGGGGACGACGGCGACGCGGCGGGCGTGGCGGCGGGGGTTGCCGTCGCCGCGGGCGGAGGGGGGCTGCTCGCGGATGCCGCGGGGCTCGCGGTTCCCGGCGGTGACCCGCCCGAACAGCCGCCGAGCGCCGTGCTTGCCGCCAGCAGCAGAGCCGGGAAGATGCCCGAGTGACGCGACAACTGCATCATGGTCTCCACCTCGCTTCGTCCACCTGATCCTTGAGCAGCGCAGGGCCCTCGATGCCTACGGCCCCGCCGGCGCGAAGGTCCCGGTCACCGGGCCGAACACCTCGGCCGAGGCGAGGATCTCCTCGTTCCCCTGGCCTCCGGCGACGAGGACGCGGCCGTCGGCGAGCAGGGTGGCCGTGTGGCTGGATCGGGCCGCCGTCATCGAGCCGGTCGGGCTGAACGAGCCGGTTGTGGGCTCGTAGAGCTCGGCCGTGGCGAGTAGCGGCGGATTGGGGTTACCGTCGTAGCTGTTGTCGCCCCCGATGTCGCCCCCGACGATGAGGACGCGGCCGTCGGGGAGCAGCGTGGCCGTGTGCTGCATGCGAGCGGTCGTCATCGAGCCGGTCGGGCTGAACGAGCCACTCTTCGGGTCGTAGATCTCGGCCTCGGCGACGGAATCCGAGAGTGCATTGAGACCGCCGGCGACGAGGACGCGGCCGTCTGGGAGGAGCGTTGCCGTGTGGCTGATGCGACCGACCGTCGGCCGCCCCGTCGCGCTGAAGGTGCCGGTCCTCGGTCGTAGATCTCGGCCGACCGGGTAGGAAACCGAACCCCCCGTCGTCGCCCGCGCCCCCGGCGACGAGGACGCGGCCGTCGGGGAGCAGGGTGGCCGTGTGGCTGGATCGGGCCGCCGCCATCGAGCCCGTCGGGCTGAACGAGCCGGTTGTGGGGTCGTAGATATCGGCCGAGGCGAGGGAGGAATTCGAGTTGTCCACGCCCCCGGCGACGAGGACACGGCCGTCGGGGAGCAGGGTGGCGGTGGCCGCGTAGCGAATGCCCGTGTTGGTGCCGGCCTCGCTGAAGGTGCCCGTCTTCGGGTCGTACAACTCGGCGAGGTAATGGAGAGACCCGACGACGAGGACGCGGCCGTCGCGAAGCAGGGTGGCGGTGGGGTGCCAGGTAGCGGTGGGGCGCGAGGTAGCGGTGGGGCGCCAGCGAAGGCCAGACATCGAGCCCGTCGGGCGAAACATTCTCGTGGTGGGGTCGAAGATCTCCGCCGAGGCGAGGAGGGCATTCGAGTTGCCCTCGCCCCCGGCGACGAGGACCCGACCGTCGGCGAGCAGGGTGGCGGCGTGGAAGGCGCGAGGCGCTCGTCATCAGGCCGGTCGCGCTTGCTCCCGGCGTCGGGGTGGCCTGGGCCGGCGACGGCGCGATCACGACCGCCTGGTACGGCGCCAGGACCCCGCCACGAGACCCCCGACGACGAGCGCCAGGAGCAAGCCGGCGAGCAGCAGGACCCAGGCCGTCGCCGGCGTCAGCCCGAAGCCCCACCGGCCGAGCGCGGTTCGCCGGTGGGGATAGGCCATGGCGAACTGCCGGGCGAGCTCCGATGGCCGGACCTGCGTCGGCGCGTCCTCCAGGTACGCGCGGACGGCGGCGGCGAGGTCGAGCTCGAAGCGATCGCGTTCAGCCATCGCGGAGCTCCTTCCTGAGGCGGTCGACGATCCGCGAGAGACGCATGCGGACGGCCGACGGCGAGGTGCCGACGGCCGCCGCGAGCTCGTCCGAGCCGAGCTCGACGGCGTAGTGCATGGCGAGGAGGGCGCGGTCGTCGGGCGAGAGGTGCGCGAACGCGCGGCGGAGGTCGACGCGCTCGATGCCGGTCGCCGGGTCGCCCCGGGGGTCGCCGGGAGCCTCCACCTCGATCTCGACGACCGGCCCGTGGCGCCGGCGCAGGATCTGGCGGGCCTCGTTCGCGGTGACCGCGAGCAGCCATGGCCGGACGCGCTCTGGGTTGCGCAGCGAGTGGAGCTTGCGCCAGGCGACGAGCCAGGCCGACTGTACCGCGTCCTCGGCCAGCTCCCGGTCGCCGCACGCCGCGAAGGCGACCCGGGCCATGTCGGCGTGGTACGTCCCGACGAGCTGGGCGAAGGCCGCCTCGTCGCCCGCCCCCGCGAGCGCCACCGTGGAGGCGACCGTCTGACTGCCCATCGCCTGGCCGTCCTCTAGCACCCTGGGATGATCCGGCCCACTGTGGTGATCACGGCCCCGTCGGGCCGAACGTGCCGGTTGTGGGGTCATACAGCTCGGCCGAGGCGAGAGAGCCGGACTCCGCCGTAGCGGTGGGATCCTCCCCCAGGCCCCCGGCGATGAGGACGCGCCCGTCGGCGAGCCGGGTGGCGGTCTGAGCCCGACGAGCGGTCGTCAGGGAGCCCGTCGGGCTGAACGTGCCCTTCTCCGGGTCGTACAACTCGGCCGAGGTGAGAGGGGTAAACACTCCCCAGGATCTGCCCCCCCGGCGACGAGGACACGACCGTCGGGCAGCAGCGTCGCGGTCTGCTGCCAACGAGGCGCTTTCAGCGAGCCGGTCGGCGTGAAGGTGCCGGTCGTTGGATCGTAGGCCTCGGCCTTCGAGCCATCGCCGCCCCCAGTGATGAGGACGCGGCCGTCCAGCAGCCGGGTGGCCGTGACTCCACCCGCGGTCGTCATCGAGCCGGTCACGTGGAACGTCCCGGTCTTCGGGTCATACAGCTCGGCCGACGCGAGGGCTCCCGACGCGCCCTCGCCCCCGGCAACGAGGACACGGCCGTCGGCGAGCAGGGTGGCGGTCTGGCCCCGACGAGCGGTCGTCAGCGAGCCGGTCAGGCTGAACGTGCCCTCCTTCGGGTCGTACAGCTCGGCCAACGCGAGGGCTCCCGACGCGCCCCCGGCGACGAGGACCCGGCCATCGGCGAGGAGTGTGGCGGTGGGGTCGGAGCGAGCCAACTTCAGCGAGCCGGTTGGGCTGAACGTGCCCTTCTCCGGGTCGTAGATCTCGGCCTTCGAGCCATCCCCGCCGCCGACGATGAGGACGCGGCCGTCGGCGAGCGTCGTCGCGTCATGGTACGAATAAGGCATCTCCATCGATCCGGTGCTGCTGAACGTCCCGGTACTCGGGTCATACAGCTCGGCGGAGGCGAGCGCCTTCCAGAAGGCTACGTCGCCGCCGGTGATCAGGACCCGACCGTCGGCGAGCAGGGTGGCGGCGTGGAAGGCGCGAGGCGTCGTCATCAGGCTGGTCGCGCTTGCTCCCGGCGTCGGGGTGGCCTGGGCCGGCGACGGCGCGATCACGACCGCCTGGTACGGGCGCCAGGACCCCGCCACGAGACCCCCGACGACGAGCGCCAGGAGCAAGCCGGCGAGCAGCAGGACCCAGGCCGTCGCCGGCGTCAGCCCGAAGCCCCACCGGCCGAGCGCGGTTCGCCGGTGGGGATAGGCCATGGCGAACTGCCGGGCGAGCTCCGATGGCCGGACCTGCGTCGGCGCGTCCTCCAGGTACGCGCGGACGGCGGCGGCGAGGTCGAGCTCGAAGCGATCGCGTTCCGCCATCGCGGAGCTCCTTCCTGAGGCGGTCGACGATCCGCGAGAGACGCATGCGGACGGCCGACGGCGAGGTGCCGACGGCCGCCGCGAGCTCGTCCGAGCCGAGCTCGACGGCGTAGTGCATGGCGAGGAGGGCGCGGTCGTCGGGCGAGAGGTGCGCGAACGCGCGGCGGAGGTCGACGCGCTCGATGCCGGTCGCCGGGTCGCCCCGGGGTCGCCGGGAGCCTCCACCTCGATCTCGACGACCGGCCCGTGGCGCCGGCGCAGGATCTGGCGGGCCTCGTTCGCGGTGACCGCGAGCAGCCATGGCCGGACGCGCTCTGGGTTGCGCAGCGAGTGGAGCTTGCGCCAGGCGACGAGCCAGGCCGACTGTACCGCGTCCTCGGCCAGCTCCCGGTCGCCGCACGCCGCGAAGGCGACCCGGGCCATGTCGGCGTGGTACGTCCCGACGAGCTGGGCGAAGGCCGCCTCGTCGCCCGCCCCCGCGAGCGCCACCGTGGAGGCGACCGTCTGACTGCCCATCGCCTGTCCGTTCATACCTGACAGATGCATCCGGGGGCGGATCCGCAACCGGGTGGCCCGGCGATTCACTGCAGCGGCGGGTCCGTCTCGCCAGTGGCTCGGCGCGGTCCCGGCGGCCGGGGTGCTAGCCGCGCTCCTGAGCCTCCCGTCGGGCGAACCACGGTAGGCCGGTGTCGTACCGACGGCCAGAGGAGAACGGCCCGTTGGACGAGGTGGCGGATCGGGCCCCCGCTGAACGAAGCCGTCGCCCAAGCCGCCGCACGCTGGACGTGCGTGGAGCCTGGCGCCCCCCGGACGGACTCGAACCGCCAATACCAGCGCAGCGTCCTTGAGCTGGTATCTGCACGTCCCGGAGCGCGATGCCCAGCACCCGATCCGGATCAGGAAGCACGTCGGCCGGTGAGCCGGAATTCGACGACGGCCATCTCGACGAGACTCCCCTTCCGCTCGTGCATGTCGAGCGCACGCTGATATTGCGACTCGGCCTCGTCCGCCCTGCCCGCAGCGCGGCGGACATCCCCCAGCACCATGCACGCATGAGCATGCATGGTCACGAGGTCCGTCGTCTCGAAGTAGAGGACAGCTCGAAGCAGCTCTGCCTCGGCAGCCTCGAGGTCCCCACGAAGCAGCTCGGCGTTGCCGATGGCGACCTCGAGCAGGGCCCTCGTCGCCTGCTGCGTTCCGGAGGCCATCGCTCCTGAGGCGGTCGGTATCCGGCACCCGTCCCTGGGCCACCTGCGCCAGAGCACGGAACGCCTCGAGCATTGCGTGCGGCTTGCCGAGCGTCTCAAAGGCGGAACACCCTTCAGCGACGGCACGCTCCGCCGCTGCGTACTCGCCCGCCAGGTACTCCACGTCCCAGGCGACCTCTGTGAGATGCGCCGCCTCGGCGCGCTGCCCGCTTTCGATCGCAATCTCCCGACACCTCGCGGCAAGCGGCCGGGCCGCGTCGAAATCGCCACGTCGAGCATATAGATGCGCCAAGGCATGCGACATCGCCATCTCGATCCCTCGGTCGTCCGGAGCTTCGCCCTGCACTTCGAGGCAACGCCTGATGCCATCCTCGACCGAGGTCGGCCCAAGCGCGAGGCTGGCGCTTAAGCCATCGGCGATCAGCACCTCCTCGCGATGGGCACCGGCTCGTCGCGCATGCGCCAGCGCGAGTGCAAGGGCCGGCTCGTCGCCAACCCCTCGGCCTTCTCGCCACGACGCCTCGCCTCGCAGCCTCCAGCAGAGCGCCAGCCCACGCTCGTCTCCATGCCGCTCGAACAGAGACTGGCATTCGTCGGCAGCTCGGGTTCGCTCGTCGGCATCGACCTCGACACTCGAGGAGAGGCACCGTAGGACGCGGGCCGTTGCCCAAGCGCGCTCGTCACCGGCCGCCTCTGAACGCCGGATCGCCTCGTCGTAGCAGGCCCGAGCCTCGTCGAGACGTCCGTTCGAGTCGAGCGCGCGGGCGAGGTCGGGCAGCAAGGCGAGCCGCGAAGAATCGTCCGCTTCGAGCAGCTGTGAGGCGCGACCCAGCATACCAACCGTCGCCGTGATGTCGGATCGCTCGTGGGCGCGCAGGCCGGCCGCTGTCAATCGGTCGGCGGCTCGGCGGGCGATCGAGCGGGCGTGGGCGTCGTCGGGACCCAACTCCGCTCGGTATCGATACGCTCGCTCGAAGTGGTAGCCGAGGATCTCATCGAGCTCGCCCTGACGATCGCCGGAGGTCTTGGCGAACCAGTCCGCGAGCCGTTCGTGGAGCTCGGCTCGCTCTGACTTCGGGATCCCCTCGTACACGGCGTCTCGGATGAGCAGGTGCCGGAACCGGAAGGTCTGGCTCGGGCCCCGCGCTGTGCGGTCGAAGCCGATGAGCTCGGTGCGCTCCAGTGCTCGTAGCGCGGCGGGCACAGCAGCTCGGTCCGCTTTCGGGAACATCGCAAGCACGGCCGGAGCGTCGAAGGTTCGGCCAACGATGGCGGCGCGCTCGGCGACGTTCCGTTCAGGGCCAGGTAGACGGTCGAGGCGCGCCGACAGGAGCGCTTGAATGGTGGGGGGTACGATGATCGCAGCCTCGTCCACGGCGGCAGTCCACCCTCCGCGATCGACGGAGCCATCGTCGATCAGCATGCCGACGAACTCCTCAACGTAGAGTGGATTGCCCTCCGCCGCTTCGGCGATCCTCGCCCGCACGGCCGCAGGAAGCGGGCGTCCGGGAACAAGGGCGTCGATCAAGGTGAGAGCAGACTCCTCGCCGAGGGACTCGACCAGGATCGTCGTAGCGTTGAGCTTGCCGCTACCCCAGGTCGGGCGGTTCTCAAGGAAGTCCGGTCGGGCCTCGCACAGGAAGAGGATCGGCGAGTGGCGCGCGAGGTCGGCCACGGACTCGATCAGGTCAATCAGGGCCGGCTCCGCCCAATGAATGTCATCGATCACCACAACGAGCGCTCGTCCCTCCGAAAGGTGCTCGAGCGTCCGGCGAAAGGCCCAAAGCAGCTCGTCGTGGGTAACTGGCGTGTCGAGACCCACGATCCCGGCCAGCCCTCGCGCGACCGCGGCCGGCTCCGACAGCCCCGAGGAGAACACGTCGACCTTGTCGCGAGCTTCGTCAGCCGTGTCCCCGTCCGCGATGCCTGTCGCGCTCCTGACAAGCTCCGCCACCGGCCAGTAGGTGATGCCCTCCCCATACGGAAGGCAGCGGCCGCGCAAGACGGTGGCGTCGTCGGGAGCGAGCGAGCCCAGAAACTCCTCCACGAGACGGCTCTTGCCCGCTCCCGCCACTCCGAGGACCGTGAACAGCTGGCAGGCGCCGTCCCCGCAGGTCCTCTCAAAGCTGGTCCTCAATAGGGCCGCCTCCCGAGCCCTCCCGACCATCGGGACCTCCAGGCGCCGCGTTCGCGTGAAGGTCCCCTGCGCCGCCTGGACGACCCGGTAGGCGGCGACGGGCTTCGACTTGCCCTTGAGGGTGAGCGCCGGGAGGGACTCGACCACGACGGCTTCGCGGACGAGGCGGAACGTCGGCTCGCCGATGACGACGCTCCCGGGAGCAGCGCTCGACTGGAGGCGCGAGGCGGTGTTCATCACGTCGCCGATGGGCGGCGCCCCACTACCCCGGAAGAGCACCTCGCCGGTCGTGATCCCGATGCGGGCGGCGAGCGGGATTACGGAGCCTGCGTTGAGCCCGGCCAGTCGCTCCTGCATCTCCATCCCGGCCCGGACTGCCCGCAGGGCGTCATCCTCGTGGGCGACCGGCAGACCGAACACCGCGGACACGGCATCGCCGATGAACTTCTCGACGCGTCCACCGTGGTGCTCGACCGCCTCTCGCATCGCGGCAAAGTAATGGTCGAGCAGCGGGCGGAGCACCTCGGGGTCGTGCGGCTCGCCGAGCGTCGTGGACCCGACGAGATCACAGAAGAGCGCCGTCACGGTCTTGCGAGTCTCGTGCACGGTGGCAGTAGCACCGAGCGGGGCCGCGCAGCCCATGCAGAACGAAGCATCCGCATGGTTCGCTCGGCCACACGACGGGCAGGTCAGCATCCGGAGGCCCCTCTTCCCCGCCTGGGGATCAAGGGCCGCAGCGCACCGGATCGGAAGAGCCGCGATGCGGCGGTCGGGGTCGTCATGGCGCCCCCCGGACGGACTCGACCCCCGATAGCAGCGCAACGTCCTGGACTGGTATCTGGAGGTCGGCTGACCGGGGTCCCTCAATTCGATCCGCAGCAGGCCGAACCACCGCCAACCGGTCGTGACAGGACCTACCGAGGCGCGAGACGGAGCGTTGCCCTGACCGCTTCCGGCGACACCACGGTCCCGACCATGGCCGGCCCGTAGCCGTCGTACTTGGCGTGGTAGGCGCGGTGCAGGTCCGCGTCGAGGGAGGGACCGACTTCCTCGAACGCCACGTCGCGTTCCACCCCGGCCGCGCGGACCCGGCCTTCGCCAGATGCCTTAACGCGCCGGAACCACCCGGTTGTCGGGCCCGTACGCGGAACGCACGTAGAGGTCGTCTCCGAGGCGGACCACCCAGATCGTGATGTAGGGCCGGAGGCTCCCGTCGGGACGTCGCGAGCTGACCTGGAGCTCGTCGGGCCGGCCGATCCTCGCGAGCTCGTCGGCGGTCCAGGCGGTCACCGGGTCGGCTCCGTCGGCCCCGCCAGGTAGTCGGCGTCGCTCACCTGCTCGCCCCACTCGCTCTCGGGGCCCTCGGCGGGCGCCTCCCAGATGGCGAGGTGGGTCATGAAGTGGTCCGGTGCGGCACCGTGCCAGTGCCACTCGCCCGGCGGCGTATGGATCGTGTCGCCGGCCTGGATCTCGACGACCTCGCCGCCGCGGACCTGGATCCGCCCGACACCCTCGGTGACGTGCACCGTCCGGCCGACGGCGTGGGCGTGCCATGCATGGCGAGCTCCCGGCGCGAACCGGACGACGTTGACGCGGACGCGGGACGGCGCCTCGCCCCGGGCGATGACCTCGTACCAGGCGTCGCCGGTGAAGGTCGCGGCCGGGGCCTTGACGCTCGGCTGCTTGGGCAGGTGGTGCACGGGTGCCTCCTCGGATCGGTGACGGCCGGCGTCGACACGCGGCCCGGGAACAGCCGCTCGTCGTTGCGTCGCGCGGTGGCGTTTGGGGCCATGGTCGTCCGCCCGCCAGGCCGGCTGCTCATTCCGGGATCGTCACGCCAAAGGTGCGGAAGTCCATCGCGTCCTGGTTCGGGCCGCCCCGGACACCGGTGTCCATCGCGTCGATGGCGGCGATCTCGTCGGCGGTGAGGGAGAAGTCGAAGACGTCGAGGTTCTCGGCGATCCGCTCGGGCCGGACGGACTTGGGGATGGCGGACCGCCCGCTGTCGATGTGCCTGCGCAGGATCACCTGGGCCGGCGTCCTGCCATGCCGCTCGGCGATCCCGGTGATGACCGGGTCCGCCATCGCGCTCCTTCCGTTCCGCGGCATAGACGTACACGCCACCGAGGGGCGACCAGACCTGGGTGGCGATGCCGTGTCGAGCGTGCGCGACGGGCAGCTCCGGCTGGCTGTAGTACGGGTGCACCTCCACCTGGTTGATGGCGGGCACGACCTCGACCATGCGTAGGAACGTCGCGAGGTGCTCGGTGCTGAGGTTGGACACGCCGATCGCTCGGGCACGGCCCTCGGCGAGCAGGCGCTCGAGTGCGCGATACGCGGCGGCGGTCGCCTCGAAGTCCTGGGGCAGCGGCTGGTGGAGCATGTACAGGTCGATGGTGTCGAGCCCGAGCTTGCGGGTGCTGACGTCGAAGGCGCGCAGGGCGTCGTCGTAGCCGTAGTCGCTGACCCAGAGCTTGGTCTGGACGAAGACCTCGGCGCGCGACAGGCCGCTCGCGGCGATCGCCGCGCCGACCTCGCGCTCATTGCCGTACGCGGCGATCGCCGCGCCGACCTCGCGCTCATTGCCGTACGCGGCGATCGCCGCGCCGACCTCGCGCTCATTGCCGTACGCGGCCGCCGTGTCGACCATGCGGTAGCCGATGCGGAAGGCCTCCTCGACGGCGGCCTGCGTCTGGTCGGGCGGCGTCTGGTAGACGCCGAACCCGAGGGCCGGCAGCTCGACGCCGTTGTTGAGGGCGATGGATGGCTGGGTCGCAGGCATGGTCGATCCTTTCAGGGAGGTGGGGTCGCCAGAGGCGTTCTCCCGACCGCTCATGCGGTCGCCGAGACGCGGACGAGGCTCTTGATCGCCCGGCGCTCGTCATAGCTTCCACCATCGATCTTGCGGGTGCCGCAGAACGGGGCTTGCGAAGCACGTGGTGGATCCGCGGGAGAGCACGCCAAGCGCGGTTGACGGCGGGTTCGCGGTCAGGCGTCAGCAGCCCGGCGGAGGCGCTCCAGCTCCCGGCGGAGGCGCTTGCTCGGCCGGCCCTCGCCGCGGACAGCCATGATCCCCGGCCGGACTTCCGTCACCACCGGCGGCGGGCTGTCATCCACGTAGCACGTCACGGCGACCGGGGCACCGACCCGCGACTCGATCGGCCGCACGACCTCGACGATGCGCTCGCGGTCGGCGATCAGCGCGTCGACCCGGTCGCCAGCCCGGACCTTCGTCGACGGCTTCGCGGTGTTCCCGTTCACGAGGACGTGGCCGGCGTCACACAGCTGCGTCGCCGTCGGGCGCGTCTTCACGAGGCGCACCGCGCACAGCCAGCGATCGATGCGGGTCTCGTCCTTCTCCGTGGGATCGGCCACGCCCGCTAGCATCGCACGGGTCGAGGGGGGCTGCGGTGGCTCAGCGGAGGCTCAGGCACCGGGGCGCGTCACCCCGAGCTGGGTCGTCGGGTCCTTGGGGGGTGAGGTCGGCCGTCTGCCCCAGAAGGAGTACCGCCTGCTGGTCCCGAGGCTCGTGGCACAGGCCGGACACTGTGGGCGAACCGACTTGACACGCTAGCCGCCCCACACATGCTCGTGGGTTCGGCAGGACTGGCGCCCCCGGACGGACGCCGGGGCTCGGAAGCCAAAGCGGTCGACACGCTGGCGTGGTACGCAGGCGGGTGGATCGCGGCCACCTGTCGCGGCCGGCGCCTCGGCTCCCAAGCGGGGCCACCCCGACGATCGCCGGGCCGCAGCGGTCGTACTTCGCGAAGAGCGCCCCTGGAGCTCGACCCCGAGTCCTCGCACTGGCGGCGACGCGCCGAAGGGGCCGGCTCAGCCCGCGCCGGACGACCGACCGCTACGATGATCCACATGCATGAGCCGTCACGGGCTCACGAGCAGCGCCCCTTCCCTTGGGCCGCGTCTCGAGCCGCCGATTCATCGCTCCCGCGCAGCGCAGTGGTCGAGCGGGCGACCTCATGTGCTTGGTCCTTCGGTTCGAACCCTGCCGCCCGAGCCGCTTGCCCCACTGTGGCGGCTCGATTCGCATGAGCGGCGTTGTCGCCTGGGTGGCGAGCTCCGGTGTCGTTCAGGGTGTGATCATCGGCGCCGCCTTTGCGTTCCTGACGACGATCCTGGTCCTGGATTCGGTGGCGAAGGCGGAGACGACGACCGTCAACGGTTGGAGTTCGATCCGCAAGGCCGGTCAGCCCGGAAACGGCCTGTTGGTCCGTGCCGCATTGCAGAAGGCCCTGCCGCTTGTCAACGTGTTCGAAGAGGCCGCGTACTGGACGACGAGCGTGGACCGCGCAGGGAAGAAGCTCAGCGGCGAGCACGCGTACCGCCTGCACTTCCCGTCAGGGCATCTCCCGCCGAATGACGCGTTCTGGTCGCTCACAGCGACGGACACCGTCGGGTACATGGTGAGCAGTCCGATGGGTCGGTCAAGCGTGGATGACCATTCGGGTCTCGTGACCAGATCCGGATGGTTCGGTCGACGTCCTCCTCCAGCCGCAGGCGCCGAGCGGGCAGGCACACAACTGGCTGCCGACACCGACAGGCAGATTCAACCTGATACTCCGCGCCTATCTGCCTGGCGCGGCCATCTTGAACGGCAGCTACGACGTGCCGCCGGTCGTCAGGGTCTCGTGACGTGAATCGCCTGATCCTGCAATACGGCTACCCCATTACCGCGGTCATCCTGCTGATCTTCGCTTGGGTCGTGGCCCAGCGCCTCGCTCGCGGGGTGGAGGCGATCATTCCGCTCGCGGTGGCGGCCGTGGTCGTGTGGCTGGTCGGGACGTTCGTCTTCATCTACTACTGGCCGCAGATCACGGTCGGCGGGTTCAAGCGCGCGATTGTCAAACGCGGGTTCGGCGGCGGCCCGATCCCGCTCAACACCCTGTACGCCGTGGCCGACCGCTCCTCCCAGACCGCTTCAACCGGCAGCCTCATGGCGGTCGGCACCGACGATCTCGTCTACATCGGCGGCTGGCTCGACCTGGAGGCGGGGCCGCGAGTGTTGCATGTGCCCGAGATGGCGGGACGGTACTACAGCGTGCAGTTCACCGACCCGACCAGTGGCGCCAACATTGCCTATGTCGGCAAGCGGACCACCGGGACCGACGCCGGCGACTTCCTCCTCTACGACCGGAAGTGGACCGAGAGCGTGTCAGGAGCGATGACCCGGATCGAGGTACCGCATCGTTCCGCCCTCGTCATTGGTCGGGTATTCGCCGCCGACAGCGAAGACTGGCACGTCGCCTATGCGCTCGCGAAGCAGATCAAGCTCACACCCCTCGACAACAAGTCGTGAACGCGGTTCCGTGGGTGCGCCGAACGCACGTAAGGGGTCGTCACCAGCCCGGAGCGCCCGGATGGCGACGAACGGCCGCAGGCTGTCGTCTGCACGGTGGGCATCAACCCGGGAGCGCCTCGCAACGGCCGACGTCGACCGCTGAGCGGTGGTTCCGGGTCAAGCTTCCTGACACGACTTGGCGACAACCGGTGGCAGATTGACACCATGGATGAGACCCAGCCCGTCGAGTTCCTCCTGGACGACTGCCCCGATGCGATCCGTGCGACTGGGATGGCGCTTCGATCGTTGATCTTCCGCACGGTTCCCGGAGCGGTCGAGACGGTCCGCCCCGGCTGGCGGTGGATTGCCTACTCCCTCCCCGAGGGCAAGCGCGTCCGCAACTTCGCCTGGATCGGCCCGGAGCGGAGGCACATCCATCTCGGATTCGAGCACGGGACGCTCCTCGCCGACCCCGAGCGGCTCCTGCACGGCGCCGAGGAGCGGCTGAGGAGGTTCCGCTACTTCACGTTCGAACCGTCGATCGAGATCGACGAGACCATCCTGGCCGGCTACGTGCGTCGCGCCGCCGCTCTCGCGATCCTGCCCTCGGGCGCACGCCGAGCCCTTGCGCTGGAGCGTGGAGCGGACCTGGACGACCTGAGGACCATCCCGGACGACTGGGTGCCGATTGCCGAGGGGCCATAGGCTCCGCGGGCGCTCGATCCGTTGGCCTGGTATGCGGCTGTGTTGGAAGACGACGATACGGCCGCTGCATCGCTCGCATGATCTGCTCTCGGGAAGGTGAAGTGGGCAGGTCGCCTCGAGCGGGCGCCTCGAGGCGACCTGCCGCCAGGCGTCGGGGGCGGCGGCGCCCGTAGAACAGGACCGGAGGCTGGGGCGAGGGTCGTCACGGCGGGCCCAGCCTTGGGCCCACTTGGCTGGTGCGATTCGGCGTTGCGGCGACCTGAGTTGCGCTCGGATCTTGACGACCTGGCCAGGCCGCACATGCTCTCGGATTGGGCAACCTGGCGCCCCCGGACGGACTCGAACCGCCGACGCAGGCCTTAGGACGGCCTCGCTCTATCCACTGAGCTACGGGGGCGCAGGCCTCGATCGTACTCCACGCCGCTTGCCGGCGGCCCAGGGCCATCGACACGGCCTTGGGAGCCATCCTCCATGCCGCCGTACAATCGCCGCCGATGGACCCGACCGCCGCTCCCCTCCCCGATCTCGTCCTCTGGCGCTCCGATCGCTGCCACCTGTGCGAGGAGACGACCGCGCTCGTGGAGCTCCTGCTGCAGCGGCGGAGCGCCGGCGGCCTCCCCGCTCCCCGGCTGGCGGTTCGCCGGATCGCGGAGGACCCCGCGGTGGAGCACGCGCTCCGCGAGCAGGTTCCGGTCCTGGAGGTCGACGGGCGGCGCCTCCTCCTGGCCCTCCGCCTGGAACCAATCCGGGCTTTCCTGGACGAGGCGTACGGGACCGGCCCCGGCCCGTCGAACGAACCCCGAGCCAATCCCGCCGCCGCGCCGCTCTGATGGACGCGTCCAACATCACCCTCCTCGTCGCCTTCGGCGCGGGGCTGCTCAGCTTCCTCTCGCCGTGCGTGCTGCCGCTCGTGCCCGCCTACATCGGGCAGCTCACCGTCGTGTCGGTCGTGGGCCGTGCCAACGCGCTCCCGTCGCGCTGGCTGGCGGTTCGTCATGCCGTCGCCTACGTCCTCGGCTTCGGCGCCGTCTTCACGATCCTGGGCGTCACGGCGACGTTCGTCGGCGGGCCGCTGGGCGAGTACCTTCCCGCCCTCCGGACGATCGGCGGGATCCTGCTCATCGTCATGGGCCTGAACCTGGCCGGGATCCTGCGCATCCCGGCGCTCGATCGGACGTGGCGGCCGCTGGAGGCGGGCGCGGCAGGGGCGCTCGCGCAGCAGAGCGGGACGGTCGCCTTCGCGACGCCCGGGGCGGCGAGCGGGCCGCGCGTGGGCGATCGGCTCGGTGGGCGCCTGGTGGGCGGCCGGGGTGGGATCCTCGCCTCGTTCGGCCTCGGCGTCGTCTTCGCGATCGGGTGGACCCCGTGCATCGGGATCATCCTGGGCAGCATCCTGACGCTGGCCGCGTCGACCGGCACCACGCTGCAGGGAGGCCTCCTCCTCGTCGCGTACACGCTGGGCCTCGGAGTCCCATTCATCCTCCTCGGCGTCGTCTACGACCGGGCACCGAGGCTGGTGCGGCCCCTGGTCCGCCATGGGCAGGCCGTCAGCTTCGTGGGCGGGATCCTCGTCGCGACGATCGGCGTCTTCATGCTCATGGACTGGCTCAGCTGGTTCTCGCGCCTGGCCCCGGGGGTCTAGAAGCGCGTGACGACCCCGCCGTCCGAGCCTCCCGACACGCGGCGAGGCGTCGTGGGCCCATTCACGGGCCGCCAGCTGGCGACGGCGCTCGTGGTCGTGATCGCGGCCGCCCTGGTCCTGCTGGTGGCGACGCAGCCGCTGGCCATGGCGGGCCCCGGTCCCGCTCCCGCGGACCCGCGCGCGACGCAGTACCTGATCGGCTCCGCCGGCGAGGGTCTCCGCGTCGGCGACCGCGCTCCCGATCTCGAGATCACCGGCGCCGACGGCAGCCCGACACCCCTGCTGGACCTCGACGGCAGGCCGATCCGGCTCGCCGCTCTTCGCGGCCATCCGGTGTGGATCAACTTCTGGGCCAGCTGGTGCCCGCCCTGCCAGGCCGAGACGCCGACCATCCGGGACGCCGCGCAGGCCTACGCTCCCCAGGGCCTGGCGGTGGTCGGCATCAGCGTCCAGGAAGCGACCGTGGATGACGTCCGCGCCTACGCGAAGACGTACGGCCTCGGGTACACCGTCGCCGCCGACCTGACCGGCGACGTCTTCCGCCGCTACCGCGTCTTCGGCCTGCCGACGCAGTACTTCCTCGACGCTGATGGCGTCATCCGATCGATCGTCCAGGGCCCGGTCACGCCCGCGAGCGTCGCCGCGAACCTCGCGCTCCTGGGGCTGCAGCCGCCTCCTTCGGCATCACCGGCCGCCGCGCGATAGCGCAGGCAGGCCGCCGCGCGATAGCACCGCGGACGCCCCCGCGCGATAGCACCGCGGACGCCCCGCGGCGCCGGGCCGGAGTGATGCACCGCGCCGTCGTCGGGCCATCGCCCGGTCTCGAGGCCCATGGCACGGGTCTTGCGGGCTCTGTCACCGCGGGCGAGCCCGGGTGGAATCACGAAGGCCGGGGCGCGAGCCCCGGCCTTCGTGCTGCGCTTCGTTTCCGGGGTCAGGGCCCCGTGACGGTCAGCGGGATGGTCTCGCGCCCCGCCGGGGCGCCGCCGCGCCAGTCGCCGCGATCGGCGTTGGTGACCAGGAGCAGCCCGGTCTCCGATGGGTTGGCGGGGTAGGCGTAGGTGGAGCTGAGGTCCGAGACGGAGAGCGTCGCGGTCGTCCCTGCGGCGATGTCGCCGTCGAGCGTCCCGACCGACGCCCAGTAGTGCTCGGCCAGCGGCGCCACGTGGATGCCGGTGATCTGGTCCGTGACCGCGTAGTCGCGGTAGAACCAGTCGTACGCGGTCACGCTCATCTCCCACGGCGTGCCGAACGCCGTGGCGTTCAGGCCGAGCTGGTCGCCGCAGAAGGTGAGGATCGTGTTGGAGTCGTTCGTGCCGTGGTCCGTGTAGAACCAGGCGCTCATGGCATGCGTGGTGAGGTTGGCAACGTACGTCAGGGCGCGCCCGTCGGTCGTGCCGCCGAGCGAGGCCGGTCCGGAGAAGATGTTGTAGTCGGGCTTGCCGTCGCCGTTGATGTCGAGGTCCAGGTCGATCTCGCCCGGCACGATCGCGGTGGTCTGGCGCTCCCAGGTGGACACGGCGACGCGATAGACGAAGGAGTCCTTGGTGTCGCACGCGGTGTTCGCGTCGACGGGGTACGTCTGGACGCCGACGGACTTGAGGTCGATCACCGGTGCGTTCATGCCCGGCCGCGAGGCCGGCTTGTCCGGGCTGGTGCCGACGAGCGAGTAGACGTCCACGGCCGCGGTGCCGGCGCCGACGTTCTGGAGCGCCACGTCGGCCGCTCCGCCCGAGAGCGGGACCGTCGTGCCGCCCGGAACCCGGAGGTCGCCGGACTTGCGCGGCAGGACCTGCCATGCGACGTGCACGGGGTCCAGGTTGTCGGCGGTTGTGTCGACGCGGTCGAAGATGATGTACCCGTCGTACTCGGCGCGATCGAGCGGGGCGGGGTTCACGCCGTCCGCCCCGCCATTGAGCGTCCAGGGGCGAAGCTTGCTGGAGGTGATGATCGCGGACACCGTGAAGGTCCGCGTCTGCTTCGGAAGCAGGCGCAGCTTCGTCGGCGCCTCGATCTTGACGGCGCCGTTCGCCTTGTCGTTCCAGTAGCGGAACTGGGGACTGACGCGGAACGTGAGGTCCTTGGTCGAGTAGTTGCGGATCGTGAGCCTGCGCGAGACCTTGACGGTCTTCGTGCCGTCGACGAAGCCGAACGAGAGCGACCCGCTCTGGCCTGCGGCGTCCCAGATCGCGACCGGCGAGTTGAGCGCCCGGTCGACGCGCAGCTCACCGCCGCCGATGCGGGTGATCGGGGCGAGCACGCCCGGCTGAAGTGCCGGGTTGGTGTAGACGTGGGTGTCGGCCGTGTTCATCAGGACGGCCTTGATCTCGAGGGCGCTGCGCGTCGGGAAGGCGCCCTTGATGAGCGCCGCGGCTCCGGTGACCATCGGGGTCGCGCCGGACGTGCCGCCGAACGCCTGGGTGCCCGTGCCGCTGCCGCTCACGGCGGAGACGGAGGCGCCCGGGGCGCCGATCTCGGGCTTGATCGTGTTGGCGGACGAGGGCCCGCGCGACGACGTGCCGGCCAGGCTGCCGACCAGCTTGATGTACGTGGCGGTGGAGGCGCTCGCGGTCACCGCTGCCGGGAGCGCGAGCTGGGCCTTGATCGCGGCCGCCAGCGACTGCTGGATGACCATCGTCGGGACCATCGGCAGGTCGCCGCCGCCGAACGAGAAGCTGACGGCGTCGCCGGGTGCGACCAGCCCGATCAGGACGGCCGCGGCGCCGGCCTTGGTGGCTCCGTCGACCTTCAGGCTGATGGCGCAGACGCCGCGGTCGATGAGGGCGACCTTGCCGGTCAGCGAGCCGGGCGCCGGATACGTGGGATCGCCGGGGCAGCCATTGCCGCCGACGTACCTGACGTCACCGTTGAACCCGGCGCCGAGCGGCGCCCACTCCACGGTCTCGGTGTTGGGGTACGTCCCCTTGATCGCCGCGGGCGCGCTGATGACGAGCGGGTAGGCCCTGGCGCTGGGGACCTGCGTCTGCGCCACGGAGAGCGCGCTGGGTGCCGCCGCCGGCGTGCCGGTGATGTAGGGCTTGTTGGCGCCGTTGCCGGCGGAGGCAACGGTGAGGATGCCGGCGTAGTGGGAGGCGCGCTCCACGGCGAGCGACAGGTCGTCGTCGTAGACGGTGCCGTAATCGCTGCCGAGCGACATGTTCACGATGTCGACGTGGTCGGACAGGTAGCCGTCCCCGTTCGGGTCCATCGCCCAGTCCATGGCCTGGATGAGGGCGACGCCGCTGCACGCCGTGGAGATCGAGGAGCACACCTTCACGGCGTACAGGCTGGCCCGTGGGGCCATGCCCTTCGCGCCGCCGATGATGTCGGCCACGTGCGTGCCGTGCCCGCCGCTGGTGCCCATCGCAGTGCCGAGGGGCGTGCCGACCGTCGGGCGAGTCGATCGGGTCGGGATCCGGGGCCAACGCCCCCGTGGGCCACGCTTCGCCGACGAAGTCGTAGCCGCCCTTGATCCGCGCCGTGGGGAAGATCCCGTCGAGCGTCGTGTTCTTCGTGTCCGCGGTGGACGCGCCGTAGGCGGCCTTGAAGGCGGCCTCGGTCCCGGCGCCGCCGAAGGCGACGTGGGTGTAGTCGATGCCGCTGTCGAGGATCGCGACCTTGACCCCCTGGCCCTTGAAGCCCTTGCCCTGGACGTACCTGCCGCCCACGTAGGGCACGGTGGCGGAGAGGTCGAGGGTGTAGTCCTTGACCGGCACGATCGCGAGGATCCTGGGATCTCTCGCCAGCGTGGCCAGCTTGGCCGCGTCGACCTGGAGCATGACGAGGTTGGAGGCCCTGCCGGTGCGTCCGAGCACGGTCATGCTCGGGTCGAGGCTCCTGGCCTTGGCGATGACGCCGCTCTGCTGGGCCCGGGCGGCATTCAGGGCGCTCTTCTGCGCTGCCGCGCTGGAGCTCACCAGCTCGATCGAGGGTCGAGCGGAGAGGCGCACGATCACGGGCTGCTTCCCGGAGGCGCCGCGCAGGGCGCGGTCGACCTTGGCCGCGGCGGCGTCGCCGGTGAGGTTGACGGGCCGCGAGAGCTTCAGCTGGCGAACGCTGTCCGGGAGCGGCGTCGCGGGCCGCTTCACCGGATCGACAGCCGTCGCGCTGCCTGGTAGCAGGGCGACGACAAGAGCACCGGCCATGACGATGCCGGCGTATCTCCGTGACACTCGGACCCTCCCGTCGGGCTGGTGGACGCCGAACCGAACGACGCGCCGGGGATGGGGGGCGCTCTTCACGGCAGATCGCTGGACCCAGGCGGCGGTTCGAACGTGAGCCTGCGATGAACCTACACCAGCGCCGCGTGCCGGGTCAAACCAGAATCGGCATCGCGCCACGCTACGTGAGCGGATCCCACCCGAAGCGATCGCGATCGGCGACCAGGCGTCCCACGGGATGGTGCAGCTCGTGGGACAGGACGACGGTCCAGCGCTCCTCGGCCGCCCGGGCGAAGAGCGTCGCCTTGCGGGCCACCGCGTCGAGGGGGAAGTCGTCGAACGACGGGATCCAGCGCGGGTTCGCCGACCATGGCCGCATCGCGATGTCGCCGAAGAACGCGAGGGTCAATGCGGGCGACCGCACGACGATCGCCTGGTGGCCCGCCGTGTGTCCGCCGGTCGGCACCGCGGACACGCCGGGGAGGAGCTCGGTCTCGCCGTCGCAGGCGCCCGCGGCGCCCCACTCCCGCACCAGGCGCAGCTCCGGCTGGTCGTAGGAGGCGACGATCCGCGGGTTGTCCGTGAGGGCGATCTCCCACTCGGCGCGTTGGGCCACGATGCGGGCGCGCGGGAAGGCGCGCGACCCGTCCGCACGCAGCAGGCCGCCGGCATGGTCGTAGTGGAGGTGGCTCAGCGCTACGACGTCGACGCTCGCCGGGTCGAAGCCGGCCCGTTCGAGCGTCGGCACGATCGGGGCTCCCGCGAGGCCGCGCCAGGTCCGGCCGCGCTCGTCGAGGCGCTCCCCGATCCCGGTCTCCACGAGGACGCGTCCCGCCGGAGTCTCCACGAGCAGGCAGTTGAGCGCCTGCAGCAGGCGGTGCTGCTCGTCGAGCTCCTCGGCCACGAGCCGCTCCCAGAGCACGCGCGGCGCCGGCCCGAAGATGGCGCCCGCGTCGGAACGGAACGTCCCGGCCTGGACCAGGGCGACCCGGGTGCCGCCGCCGAGGTCGGCGGACCAGTGGACCGCGTCGTTGAGCGCCATCGGCGTCAGCGCCCGCCGGGCAGCTTGCGACGCGCGTCGAAGTCGCGGTGGAACGCGGATGCCGTCGGCTGGCTCTGACCCTGGTACTTCGACCCGAGTCCCGAGCTGCCGTACGGCCGCTCCACCGGGCTCGACATCCGGAAGAAGCTGACCTGGCCGATTCGCATCCCCGGATAGAGGGCGATGGGGAGGTTGGCGACGTTGCTGAGCTCCAGGGTCAGCGTCCCCTTCCAGCCGGGGTCCACGTAGCCCGCGGTGGAGTGGATGAGGAGCCCGAGCCGGCCCAGGCTGCTCTTTCCCTCGAGGCGCGCCACGAGGTCGGGGGGCAGCTCGACCCATTCGAGGGTCTGCCCGAGGACGAACTCGCCCGGGTGAAGGATGAACGGCTCGTCGTCGCGGACCTCGAGCAGCTCGGTCAGGTCGGGCTGCGCCTCGCGCGGGTCGATGAACGCGTAGCGATTGTTGCGAAAGACCCGGAAGCTCCGGTCGAGGTGCAGGTCGACCGACGACGGCTGGAGGTCGCCCGGATCGTACGGCTCGATGCGGATCTGGCCGGCCTCGAGGGCCGTCCGGATGTCTCGGTCGGAGAGCACGCTCACGGCCGCACGCCGTCGGCTTCCGGCTCGCGCTCGGCATACAGCGAATCGACCTCGCGCTTGAGCGTCTCGAGGTCCTCGAAGGACTGGTAGACGCTCGCGAAGCGGATGTAGGCGATCTGATCCAGCGCCCTGAGCCGCTCCATCGCGAGCTCCCCGATTCGCGAGGAGTCGACCTCCGTGGCGCCTGCCGAGCGCAGGGTCGCCTCGATCTCGTCCGCCGCCCGCTCGGCCGCACCTTCCGGCACCGGCCGCCGGGTCAAGGACTTGCGGATCCCGGCGGCGAGCTTGTCTCGGTCGAACTCCTGGCGCTGGCCGTCGCGCTTGACGACCACGAGCCGCGCCGCCTCCATGCGCTCGTAGGTCGTGAAGCGCGCCCCACAGGTGAGGCACTCGCGACGCCGGCGGATCGTCGCGGCCTCGTCGAGGTCCCGGGAATCGATCACCCGGGTGTCGCGCTCCTCGCACGTCGGACAGCGCATCCGGCCCTCCTGCGCCCTCCACCACAACATCTAGTGGCAGGCCGCGACCATACCACGACATACGGTGGCCGCGACGCCTCGGGGCGCCCGGGCTGGTCCAGGCGCGCCGAGCCCCGGCTCTCGCCGCCGGTCAGTCCGACCGGGCGCGGTCGCTGAACCAGCGGCGGGCGTCGACGCGGCCGGACCGGAGGTCCACCCCGAGCGCGACGAGCGCCTCCCGCGCATGCAGGAAGTTGAGGTACCCGCGCTTGACCGACGTCTCGCCTTCCATCTCCCGCGGCCTGCCGGATGTCACGGCCAGGAGGGCGCAGCCGTGCTCCACGGTCTCGACCGCACGCGCGGCACGGTCGAGCTCCTCCACGAGGCGCACCCGGAGCGGCGCGAGCTCGACGGGCGGCACCAGCGCATCGGCCTCGGCGCGAAACCCCGCGAACGACTCCAGGATCGCCGGAAGGATGTCATCCAGCGAGGTGGGGGCATCCTGGCGGCGGCGCACCCGGTCCACCCTCTCGGCGCCGCTCGCGATGGCGGACGCCGCGCGGTCCGTCAGCGACGCCGCGTCCCGGCGGAACGTCTCGTCCTCCCGGGTCTGGGCCACCACGCGCGCCGTCCGGCGGAGGACGTAGATGAACGCCCCGACGAGGGCGACGAAGAGGGCGAGCGACGCGACGGCGAGGACTTCGGGCATGGTCTGACCGTCAGGTCGCCCGCGCGCGCAGCGCGGCCGTGAGCGCCGGCACGACGTCGAACAGGTCGCCCACGACGTACAGGTCGGCGTGCTCGGCGAGGGGTGCGTCGGGGTCGCGGTTCACGGCGATGATCGTCTCGGCATCCTGCATCCCGACGCGGTGCTGAATCGCGCCCGAGACGCCGATCGCGAGATAGACCGACGGCCGGATCGTCTTGCCCGTCTGGCCCACCTGGACGTCGTACGGGAGCCACCCGGCGTCGACGGCGGCCCGCGTCGCCGCGACCGCCCCGCCGAGCGCGTCGGCAAGGTCCCGCAGGAGCGCCACCCCATCCGGGCCGCCAAGGCCGCGACCCCCGGCCACCACGATCGGGGCCTCCTCGATGCTTGCGTTGCGCATGGCGGCGTCGGCGCGGGCGATGACCCGGACGCCCGCAATGGCTGCCGGCGCCTCGGCGGCCGTCTCCACGGAGCCCGGCTCCGCCGCCGCTTCGGCGGTGACGACGCCGGGCCGGAGCGTCACGATGCCACGTCCATCGGTGAAGGCCGAGACGGTGACGGCGCGCCCCCCCAGGATGCTCATCTCCACGCGCGGTCCAAGGCTGGCACCGTCGTCGCCCGGGCCCCAGGCGATCCCGGTGGCGTTCCCCAGCACGCCACGTCCCAGGCGCGCCGCGAGGATGCCGGCCACCTCGCGCCCCTCGGGGGTCGCCCCGAGCAGGACGACGCCTGCATCCTCCCGGGCGACGAGGGAGGCCACCGCGGCCGCCGTCCCGACAGCGGCGCCGGCGGCGTCGCCAGCGAGACTGATCGCGAAGACTCGCGGGACGAAAGCGGCGAGGGCGGCCGCCGCAGGTCCGGGCTCCGGCGCGACGACGACGGCGACGGCCTGCCGGCCGGCAGCCTCGGCCAGCAGCCGAGCGGCCGTGGCCGTCTCGAACGACAGGCGCGTCGGCTGCCCGTCGGCGCCCAGCTCCGCGACGGAGCAGATCGCGCCGGGCATCAGATGGCCCTCCGCTCGACGAGCAGGTCCACGATCTCGCGGGCAGCGACGGCCGGCGCCTCCCGGATCACCCGCGTCGCGGCCCGATCGAGCGGCGGTCGCTGGGAGACGACGATCGTGGAGGCGGCCCCGCCGCCGATCGTGGACCTGTCGAGGCCGAGGTCGTCGAGGGAACGGACCGCGATCTCCTTGGCCCGGGCGCCCATGATCCCCTTGAGCGAGGGGTAGCGCGGCTCGCCCAGCAGCTGCGTGCCCACGACGAGCGCCGGGAGCTGCGTCTCGACCGTCTCCTCGCCAGCGCCGACGAGACGCCGGACGTGGACCAGCCCCGCGCCGGCCTCCGTGATGGCGGCCGCCCCCGACACGAGGGCGAGGCCGAGGATCGTGGCCACGCCCGCGCCGACGACCCCACCCCCGCCGTCTGCGCTGTCGGCACCCGCGAGGACGAGGTCGAACTCGAGCGGGCGCACCGCGGCTGCCAGCACGCGCATCGTGGCGAGGGCACACGAGCCCGCCAGCGCGTCGTCGGTGACGAGGACAGCCCTGGCTGCTCCCATGGCCAACCCCTTGCGCAACGCCTCCTGCGATCCTTGAGGTCCCATCGCCACCAGCGTCACGTCGCCACCGCCGGCGTCGACGAGCCGGAGCGCAGCCTCCAGCGTGTATTCGTCGTTGCCGTTGAGCACCGGCGGGGCGGCGGAGCGATCGAGACGGCCGTCGGGGAGCAGGCGCTCCTGGCCCGTCGCGTCGGGGACCGGCTTGACGAGCACGACGATCCGCACGGGCGAGGCGCCTCCCTGCTGGCGCCGGCGGGCCTCGCCCGCTCGGCGGTGCCGAGTGTACACACCAGATGGGGCCGGCAGGCGCTCGACCCGTTCCGCGGGCGTGGGGCGGGTGTAGTCTCTCGCTGGCTGGCCCACGGGATCCGCTGAGGGCCGGTGGCCGGTCAGGCTATGGGCGGTTCGATGGACCAGCAGCTGCTCCTGCTCGGCCTGCTCGGCGCCTCCGCGGCGGCGATGCTCGCCCTCCTGCTGCGGATCCGCCGAGAGCGCGGCGAGCACGACGACGTGACCCGCGACAGGCCGATCGCGATGTCCTCGGAGGGGGTCAAGCTCTGTCCCTCGTGCGCCACGGAGAACATCTGGACCGCCAGGCGCTGCGTCCGCTGCGGCAAGCCCCTGCCGGACGCCCAGACCCAGGCGTGGTAGGTCCCGCGGCTGGCGCTCGGCGGCGCGCTACTGGAGGACGGGCAGCTCGCGCCCGGCCGGCCGGGGCGCGGGTCCCGCGACCGCGACCGGCGCCAGGATCTCGGCGAGGTCCAGCGACGTCACGCCGGCCGCGTTTGCCGGGTCGGCCGCCAGCCCGTCGCCGAGCATGGTCATGCAGAACGGGCAGCCCACGGCCACCACCTCGGCGCCCGTCGCGAGCGCCTCCCGCGCGCGCTCCGCGTTGATCCTCGTCCCACGGCTCTCCTCCATCCACATCCGTCCGCCGCCTGCGCCGCAGCAGAAGCTCTGGCGCCCGCGTCGGGGCATCTCGGTGAGCTCGATGCCCGGGACCGCGCCCAGCACGTCGCGCGGCGCGGCCACCACCCCGTTGTACCGGGCGAGGTAGCAGGCGTCGTGGAAGGTGACGCGCCTGGCCGCGGCGTCGGATCCCAGCAGCGTGGCGAGGCGGCCGTCCGCCAGCAGCCCTGCCAGGAACGCGGAGTGGTGGATCACCTCGAACGTGCCGCCCAGCTGGGGATACTCGTTGGCAAGCGTGTTGAAGCAGTGCGGGCACGCCGTCACGATCCGCGGCGGCCCGTACTTGCCGAGCGTCTCGACGTTCTGGGCCGCGAGCATCTGGAAGACGTACTCGTTCCCCATCCGGCGGGCCGGATCGCCCGTGCAGGCCTCCTCCTGGCCCAGGATCGCGAAGCGCACGCCGGCGCTGTGCAGGCAGGTCGCGAACGCGCGGGCGACGCGCCGGTTGCGCTCGTCGAAGGCGGCGGCGCAGCCGACCCAGTACAGCACCTCGAGCTCGCCCAGCCGGCCCTCGCGGGCCACGTCCGCGGCGACCGGCACCGCGAACGGCAACCCCCTCGTCCAGTCGAGTCGCGCGCTGCGCGGCTGGCCCCATGGGTTCTGCGCCGACTCCATGGCCCGGAAGGTCGCGGTCAGCTCGGGGGGGAAGCGGCTCTCCTCGAGGACGAGATTGCGGCGAATCCCCACGATCTTGTCGACGTGCTCGATCAGGACGGGGCAGGCCTCCACGCAGGCACCGCAGGTGACGCAGTCCCAGACCGCATCCTCGGCGATGGCGCCGGGGACGAGCGCGATGGCCATCGAGGTCGGCGCCAGCGTGTCGTCGAGGGCGCCGCCGCGGGCACGCACGTCGGGCGAGTTCGGGATCACGTGGAGCCCGTGCTCCGCCGTGTCGGCGAGACGCCGGATGCCCATGACGAGGGCCTTCGGATCCAGCGGCTTTCCCGTGAAGCTGGCTGGACAGGCGTCCCGGCAGAGGCCGCACTCGGTGCAGGTGAACCCGTCGAGGACGTCCTTCCAGGCGAGGTCGCCCAGGGTCCGCAGGCCGTAGGTCGCGTCCTCGGCCTCCAGGTCCATGGCCGGGAGCGCCCCGCGCGGCTCGAGCTTGCGAAGGTAGACGTTGAAGAAGCTGGTGACGACGTGGAGGTGCTTCGTCGTCGGCAGCCAGACGAGGAACACGGCGACGAACGCGAGGTGGGCCCACCAGTGGAAGGCGAAGAGCGCCTGCAGGGCGGCGGGCTCGAGGCCTGCCAGCGCCGCCCCGGCGGCATTCGTGATCACGGCCCCCGGAAGCGGCCCGTACAGGGCAGCCTCGTAGGCCAGGGTGCCGAGCTCGGCGGCAACGATCCCCAGGATCAGCAGGAGGATCGTGATGCCGGAGCGGCTCAAGGTCAGGCGCGTGGGACGCAAGACGAGGCGCCGCAGGAGCGCGTAGCCGAGGGCGCCGAGGGCGAGGACCCCCGCGACGTTGCGCAGCAGGAGCACGATCGCCCAGAGCGTCCCATCGAGGGGCGCGCCGACGAGCGCCTCCAGCAGGCCCCCGGTGATCGCGTTGGCGGTCCCGAGGGAGAGGGTGACGAACGCGGCGAAGATCAGGTAGTGCATGACGCCGGCGCGGGGGTCCCGGAACATCCGCGTCTGGACGAGCGCGTACCGGACGAGCGCGGCGGTCCGGCGCGGAGCGTCGGCGAAGGGACGCATCGGCCGCGCGGCCGCGAACACGCGCAGGTGCCGCGCCATGAGCAGCCCGAAGACCGCCAGCGCCCCGTAGAAGAGCGGGAAGGCGAGCGGGTAGTACGGGACGTGGGCCAGGGACGCGGTCATCGCTCGGCCGGGGACGCGGTCATGGATCAGCCGCCTGGCGCGGGCCAGTCGGCATGGTCGAACGGTCCCGACAGCGTCGCGAGGGCGTGCTCCAGGACCGGCTCGATCGAGGCGAGAGAATCGACGGCCCCCCGGGGGCTGCCGGGCAGGTTCACGATCAGCGTCCGCCCGCGCACGCCGACCACGGCGCGCGAGAGGATCGCCATCGGTGTCTTCGTCCGTCCGTCGGCGCGCATGGCCTCGGAGAACCCGGGGACCTCGTAGTCGACGACGGCCAGGGTCGCCTGGGGTGTGACATCGCGGGGGGTCAGGCCGGTGCCACCGCTGGTGACGACGAGCAGGTGGCGCTCGCAGGCCGCGACGAGTGTCGCCTCCACGAGCCCCTGCTCGTCCGGGACGATCCCCCGCTCCACCCCGAACCCCAGGTTGGCGAGCCGCTCCGCGACGGCAGCGCCCGCGCTGTCCTCGCGATCGCCCGCCGCGCCGCGGTCGGAGACTGTCAGGACGTACGCGGTGCGAGCCCCGGTCATGCCTTCAGCTCCCTGCCTTCCCGGTGCCGCGACGGATCCCGCCGGCGCGCGCGGGGCCGCGGACAGCGCGTGGGCGCGAGCGTGGAGCCACCGTCTCGGCAGGCTCGGCCGGGCGATGCCACTCCCCGGACTTCCCGCCGCTCTTGGTCAGCAAGCGGATCGAGCGGATCTCCACGCCGCGCTCCACGCCCTTGACCATGTCATACAAGGTCAGTGCGGCCACGCTCGCCGCGGTCAGCGCCTCCATCTCGACGCCCGTCGGCCCCGTGGTCGCCGCCTCCGTGTGGATGCGGAACGCCGATGCGCCGCGATCGGGCGTGATCCGCACGACCACGTCGGTCAGGGCCAGCGGGTGGCACAGCGGGATCAGGTCGGATGTCCGCTTGGCGGCCATGACTCCGGCAAGCTCGGCGACGGTCAAGACGTCGCCCTTCGCGCCCCCCCCGTCGATCACGAGCGTCAGGGTCTCCTGGGAGCAGACCACCTCGGCCTCCGCCACGGCTCGCCGCGGGGTGGGCAGCTTGTCCGAGACGTCGACCATCCGCGGGCGGCCACCGCGATCCACGTGGCTGAGTCGGCGGCGCTCGTTGCGCGGGTGCGGGCGGTCGTCCATGGCTCCTCCGGGTGTCCCGGCGCGTCCGCGGGACCGATCAGGGGCGGTCGAGCCACCACAGCTCGACGGGCGCCCCGGCCGGGAGCGCGTCGACCGATTCTGGCACGACCGCCAGCGCGTCGGCAGCCGCGAGGGCGGAGAGCACGTGGCTGCCCTGGGAACCCGCCAGTCGAACCCGCGCGCGACCGGCCGCGTCGCGCAGGGCGGGTCCTCCGGGATGATCGCGCCGCGCCGCGACGCGGATGAACGCCCGACGACCGGCCGCCTTCGCGACCGGGTCCTCCAGGATGCCGGCGTCCGTCGGCCGGAGGAGATCCCAGGACGGGCGTCCGGCGAGTCGCCGGAGGATTGGACGGACGAAGAGCTCGAAGGTCACGAAGGTCGAGACGGGGTTGCCCGGAAGGCCGAGCAGCAGCACGGGGCTGTCGCTGTCCGCGCCTGCGGGGCGGATCGCCGTCCCGAAGGCGAATGGCTTGCCCGGCTGCACGGCCACCCGCCACAGGTCCACCCTGCCCACGGCCTCGAACGCGGGCCTGACCACGTCGTACGGGCCCACCGAGACACCGCCGCTGACCACGACCAGGTCGGCAGTGGCGATCGCGAGGCGCAGCATCCGGGTCACCGTCGCGAGGTCGTCCGGCGCGATCCCGACGTGCCGCGCGTCCGCGCCCGCCGCCGCGCAGAGCGCCAGGAGCGCCGGGCCATTCGCGTCGGGGATGCCGGCCGGGCCGAGGTCCATGCCGGCGGGCCGGAGCTCGTCCCCGGTGGAGATCACCGCGACCCGGGGCCTGCGGTGCACCGAGACGACCGCCACGCCGGCGCCTGCGATCAGGGCCACCTCAGCCGGTCCGACGGCGCGGCCGGGACCCAGGACGGTGGCTCCGCCGCGGAGGTCGCCACCACGGAGGCGGACGTTCGATCCCGCCGGGAGGGCCGCGTGGACCAGGACCGCGGCAGGCGCTAGCCCCACCGCGTCGCGACCGCGCGGCCCCGCCACGCCGGCGGCGTCGAGCGGCGTCGTCAGCTCGACCTGGACGACCGCGTCGGCGCCTGGCGGCAGCGGCGCACCGGTGGCGATGCGCGCGGCGCACCCCGGCCCGACGTCGACGCCTGGCACCCCGCCCGCCGCGACCTCTCCGACGAGCCTGAGGCGGGCGGGCGTCTCTTCGCCGGCGCCGGCGATGTCGTCGGCGCGCACGGCGTAGCCGTCCATGGCGCTGTTGTCCCAGGGCGGCAGATCGGTCGCGGCCACCACCGGGGCCGCCAGCACCCGGCCGCGCGCCGCAACCACGGGGACCTCCTCCGTTGGGCACGCCCGGGGCACCGCGCCGAGCACGCGGTCGCGGGCCGCCTCCAGCGACAGCAGGTCGGTCACGATCCCGCCCCCAGCGAGGTGCCCGGGCCGGCGCCGCTCGCCGCGGACGCCGTGGCCCGCTCGTGGAGCGTTCGACCGACCGCGAGCCGGGTCAGAATCCCGGCGAGGCGTCCTTCCTCGAGCACCGGGAAGCCGGGTGCGGATGACGCTCCGAGGCGATCGGCGGCGGGCTGCAGCGGGTCTCCCGGGGCAAGGATCGGCAGCGAGGCGGCGCCGGCCATGGCCTCGGACGCGTGGACCGTGGACCAGCTCGAACGCGGCACGCGTTCGAGCTCCCGGAGTCCCACGAGGCCCAGCAGGTGGTCGTCGTGCATCACCCGCGCGACCGTGGCCCCGCCGCGGACGTCGAGCCAGTCCGCGAAGGTGTCGAGGGTCGCCTGCGGAGCCACGACGAGCGGCTCGGTCTCCATCACCTCCCCGACGGTCGTGCCGTCGACGAGGCGCTCGAGCTGGTCGCGGCGGCGCCGCGCACGCGCGGCTGCGCGGGCGAACCACCCGGCGATCACGAGGGCCAGCCCGGCGATCGCGTTGCCCAGCACGATGAGCCCCAGGCCCCCGGCCAGGAGCGCGGGTGCCAGGAGCCCGGCGCCCAGGCGTCGAAGGCGCCGCGCCGCGACGCCGAACCGGCGCCGGCCCGCGTCCATCAGCTTTCGTCGCCCCCGCCGGCGAGCAGCCCGGCGGGCACGCCCGATCCGCCGGGTGGCCGCGCACGCCGGCCGGCGAGGAACCAGGTCGCGAGCGCCAGCAGCAGTCCCACGACGGCGATCGCCCCTGACGTCTCCGTCCAGAACTGGTACGGGAACAGCTGGACGAGCCGGTCGGTGGCCGGGTCGAAGGTCCATGATCCCGCCGCGAAGAAGATCTCGTGGAAGAGCGTGAACGCGGTGTCGAAGAAGAGGATGAACGCCGTCCCGACGGCGATCGTCCCGACCGCCAGGAGCCTGGCGCCCGTCGCGACGGCCCGCCAGAACCACGGCGAGCCGCGCGACCCGAACCCGACGACCAGCAGGACCACCGCGCCAAGCAGGACGACGCCGTAGAACTCGAGGACGACGCGGCGCACGTCCGCCATGTGAACCCGCTCTCGCTGGTCGAAGACGGGCGTGCCCGCCACCTCCTGCTCGAACGTCCCGGGACCCAGGTACACCTCGCGGACGATGTCGCGGGTGACCGCGTCCACCTGCTCCGGCGTCCAGCCCGTGGACGCGGCGGCGTTCGCGCGCCCCTGGGCGAACGAGACCCAGACCGGGTTGAAGAAGAGGGCGATGGCGATGCCCGTGATGACGACCGCGGTCGCGACGGCGGCTGCGATGCCCGCGAGGCGCCGGCCGGGCGTCATCCGCTCATGGCCGCCCGCGCCGCTCACTCATCCTCGAGCGTTCGCGCCTGCTCCCACCACGTCTCGATCATCAGGTCGGTCGGTGGCTCGACCTGGAGCTGCGCTGCCGCGCGCGCAACGCGGGTCCGGAACGGGTCGAGCTCGATCGCCAGGATCGAGCGCAGGCCATCGAACCCCGCAAATCGAAAGGTGTCGTGCTCCAGCGAGGTGAAGCCGGCGAGGTTCAGCAAAAGCGCCTCGTCGCGCCACGCGAGCACGTCGTTCGTCGTCGCGACCACCTGGTCAGCCAGCGTCTGGCGGCGGGTGGTCGTCTCGGAGACCTCGAGGAGCAGGCCCGTCGTGAAGACTCCCTGGCGCGCCAGGCGCTCCAGGTGGATCGGCTCGATCCTGGTGAGCTCGGTGATCGGCGGCACGTCGCGGGCTCCTCGAAGGGATGCTGGCGGCCGCCATTGTACGGTCCGGCGCGACCGGGCGACCCGGGCGCCTCCTCCGCTGCGGTGCCGGGAACAGCCGGGCGTCCTCGGCGAGGGTAGGCTGCCGACATCGCGGTGCAGACGACCACCTGCGGCGGCACTTCAAGCGTGCGGAGGTCTCGAGACATGGGGATCACGTTCGATCACCTGCCCCACCCGAGGATCGAGGAGCGCAGGAAGAGCGGGCCGCCGAAGACCCAGGATGAGCAGGTCGGCGTCAACGGCAAGGTGGCCCTGGCCCTCACGACCATCGTCGGCACGATGTGGTGTGCCTACGCCTTCGCGCTCCTCGCCCTCGTCGCCCTGCCCGGCGCGATCGAGCAGGGCGGCACGCTCCCGCTCATCCAGTGGGTGAGCCAGACGTTCATCCAGCTCGTCATGCTGTCGGTGATCATGGTCGGCCAGAACATCCTGGGGAAGGCGGCCGACAGGCGCTCCGAGATGACCTACCAGGATGCCGACGCGATCCTCCACGAGGCGATCCAGATCCAGGCGCACCTCAAGGCGCAGGACGACGCCCTGAACGCGCTTCTCGACGAGGTCGCGCAGCTGGAGGAGGCGCTGCCGCACAGCTGACCCCTGACGGGCCAAGGGCACGCCCCGGACTGCTACGCCACCCAGCAGACGAGCGTCCACTCCCCGTCGCGCCGGACGGCGGCGGTCCGGCCGATCCTCCCGTCGGGAAGGCGGCAGGCATAGGCCGCCAGCGCGTGGCGATCCCGCCGCACGACGCGCAGGAACGCAGCCCCCGTCCTCGACAGCAGCGAGGGGCGCTCGTCCCGCGCCTCGAGGACAGAGCGATGGCGGGCGTGCCGCTGCTCTTCGCCGCGGTGGCGCTCCTCCTCGACGTTGGCGCCCTGAATCTGCAGGAGCATGATCGGGGGACGCATGGGACCAACCACCGAAACGGGCCCGCCTCATCTGCGGGTTCGCAGACGATCGACGAGGTTGCGCACAGTCGTCCGCCAGGGCGGAAAGGGGAAGTGTCGGCGATGCGACACGTCGCCCGCCGTGCGCGTGGGTCAGGTGTCGGAGCGGAGCCGCTCGGGTGCGAGGGCCAGCACGTCCTTGCGGGCGAAGACGCCCAGGAAGCGAACGCCACACAGGAAGAGCGCCACGCCGAGCCCGCTGTAGAAGAAGGCGATCATCTCGTCCGGCACCAGGTGCGACAGGCGGAGTGCCATGCCGCCACCCATCATCACCGCCATCACGGCCCAGGACGAGGCGTTGAAGAAGTGCCAGAAGGGCAGCCGATCCTCCGCCCGCGCCCGGATCCGACCGGTGTGCATGCGGACGAGCCGGGAGAAGACGAAGAAGTAGAAGGCGAGGAAGATCACCACGGCGAGCGGGAGGAGGATCAGGTGCGAGGGCGCCAGCCCGAGCTCCAGCGGCAGCCCGACCATGGACACCATCGCGCCCGCCCCGCACCAGACGAGGCCGGCGATGAGCACCAGGTAGTTCTTCGGGATGTGGACGACGCGCACGCTTCGAACGCTCCTAACGCACCGGTCGACGATGGCGCGATTGTACCTGCAGGGATGAACGCCTAGCGCTCGCCGAGATCCGCCCGGAGCGCGGCCCGCCCGCGCGAGACCCAGCTGGCGACCGTCCCCTCCGGCACGCCGAGCATCCCAGAGATCTCCCGCTGGGTGTAGCCGTCGACCGCGCCCAGCAGGATGGCGCTCCGCGTCCGGATGTCGAGCCGGGCGAGCGCGGCCGCGAGGTCGGGGTCCCGCGCATCGCGCCAGGGACGCGGCTCGACCCGACGAATCGCGTCGAGCCAGCGCCGGCGGCGGCGCCGCTCGTTGAAGGCGAGCCGGAGTCCGATCGTATAGAGCCAGGCCCGCACGTCGACGCCGTCGAAGCGATCCCACGCCCGGAAGGCCTGCAGGTAGGCGTCCTGGGCGATGTCCTCCGCGTCGCGCTCGTCGCCGAGGACGACGGTCAGCCGGCGCACGAGCGGCGCGTAATGGGGGCGGACCGCAGCCTCGAAGGCGTCGCGGTCGTCGCGCGCTCCGGAGGCCGCTCGCCCGGTGGTCGGTTCGGCTCGCGAGTCGGCCGCGGGACGCAGCGAATCAGCGGACCCGTCGGTGACAGCGCCGTCCGGGGCGGGCGCGAGGCGTCCGATCGTCTCCACTTCAGGGCATCGGGAGGTCGGGGCAGGCCCCGACGCCGGTCGCGTCGAGACGCTGGTCCACGAGCATGATCAGCCGCCCGTCGCTGAGGATCGCGCCGGGGACGACGTACCCGTGGTCGGGTGGGGTGGCGACCTGGACGGTCTTCCCGGACTTCGCGCCGGCGAGGCCCGACTCGACCTGCCAGACGACGTCGGCGAAGCCGTGCTTGGCAAGGTAGGCGGCGGCCGCCGGCGGGCTCATGCACTCGAGGTTGGCGCCTTCCAGCGGCTGACCCGGGTTCTGGACGCCCGGATACGCCTGGGCGAGGGATGCCACCACCGCCCCGCCGGCTGCCGCCGACGCCACCAGCGCCAGGACGAGGACCGGAGCAAGGACGATCGGGGTGGCAAGCCGGGCGCGCCAGCCCGATCGCGGGAGCGCGGGAGGGTCGTCGCGAACCGGCGCCCGCGCCTCGAGGGCGGCCAGCCGGCTGTCCATGTCGTCGGGGCTCATCGCGGCTCCTTCGCTCAAGATTGTGGTCGATCGGCTCAACGGCCGCGTTCGCCCCTACAACACCGTGGCGCCGCCGATTCATGCAGCCCGCGCCGCGAGCGACGCCGCAATGCCCGTGTCGGCCCCGACCCAATGAGAAGTCGCCGGCCCAGGCGCCCGGTCCGCGTCCCATCCCCGCGAGCTGGGCTGCCCGGTGCGGAGCCGGAGGCGGCAGAACGGGCTCGGCGGCACTTCCATCAGCGGCCCCGCCGTGGCTACCCTCGTCCCGGTCGCTCGGGAGTGAGGGGTGAGATGCGCAGCACGATCGCGAGGAACGCGGCGATCTTCCTCTTCATCGCCGCGCTGCCGGTCCTGGTCGGGCTGCCCGTCGCCACCTGTGAACCGGTGGGGGGAGAGCTCCCGGGGATCAACTGCCTCCCGGGCTTCGCGCTCGCGGTCCTGGGCCCGTCCCTGTTCGGCTTCGTCCTCGGGACGCTCGCCGGAGGTCGACGGTCCGCCGGCTGGCGGCCGGCGTCCCGGGCGATGGCCGCCCTCGCCTGCGGAGGGCTCCTCGTCCTCGGGCTCCCGCACAGCGCGGCCCTCGACCAGCCGTTGACCTTCTACCGTTCCCTGTCGGTGACCGTCGTCGGACCATTGATCGCATTCGCGATCGGCTGGCCCCTCGGCTCGTGGCTTGGGCGGGTCGTCCGCGCCGGCAGGCGGGCGCCGCCGACCGGGTAGCCGCAGAACGGCCCCCGGGCGCCCTGCGTGCGGTCCCGCTCTCTCGTGGAGAGCGCGGCCCGCCCGGTGCGGAGCCGCGGGGCTTCATCCTCGCGATCGCGACGGGGCGAGGCAGGGTCAGCTCCTCGGCGCCGGCGGCTCGACGTGGACCCCCGGGCGGCGTCCGCCGTCGGGGTCCGCCAGCGGCTTCGTGCTCAGACTCGACCTACTCGGCTTTCTGGTCCCCGAAGATCGTGTAGTGCCAGGGCTTCTCGGCCTCGCCGGTCAGCTCGATCATCACGTGCTTGACCCGGGTGTACTCCTCGAACGAGTACATGGACATGTCCTTTCCGAAGCCCGACTGCTTGAAGCCACCGTGCGGCATCTCGCTGGTGACCATCAGGTGGTCGTTGACCAGGACATGCCCGAAGTTGAGCGCCTGGGTCGCGCGCATGGCCACGCGCAGGTCGTTCGTCCAGACGGAGCTCGCGAGGCCGTACGGCGTGTCGTTGGCCATGGCGAGCGACTCCTGCTCCGTGTCGAACGGCAGGACGACGAGGACCGGCCCGAAGACCTCCTTCTGGACGATCTCGCTGTCCTGGGCAGCATCGACGACCACCGTCGGCAGGTAGAAGGCACCCTCCGGGAACCCCGGCACGTCGGGTCGGGCGCCCCCCACGAGGACTCGTGCGCCGGCGGCCACCGCGCGCTCGACGAAGCCGGCCACGCGGCCGACGTGCGCCGAGCTGATGAGCGTCCCGAGGTCGGTATCCGCGGCCATCGGATCGCCGACCCGGACCGCGCCGAAGAGCTCGACGAGACGGGTCGTGAAAGCCTCCGCGACGGAACGCTGGACGTAGATCCGCGTCGCCGCGGTGCAGTCCTGGCCGCCATTGATGAGCGCACCCGCAGTGGCGCCGCGCGCGGCGGCCTCCAGGTCCGCGTCGGCGTGGACGATGAACGGGGCCTTGCCACCGAGCTCGAGGTGGACCCGTTTCACGTTCCCGGAGGCGAGGGCCATGATCCGGCGGCCCGTCTCGGAGTCGCCGGTGAGGGAGACGAGGTCGACGTCGCGGTGTGCCGCGAGCGCGGCCCCGACCACGTCGCCGCGGCCCGTCACCACGTTGAGGACGCCGGCCGGGATCCCGGCCCCCGCCGCCAGCTCCGCCAGGCGGATCGTCGTCAGGGGCGTTGCCGACGCCGGCTTGAGGACGACCGAGTTGCCTGCCGCCAGCGCAGGGCCGATCTTCCAGATCGCCATCCAGAGCGGGTAGTTCCACGGGCTCACCTGCCCGACCACCCCCAGCGGCTCTCGCCGGACGAAGCTCGTGTGGCTGCCCGAGTATTCGTACGCCGCCTTGCCCTCCAGGTGCCGCACCGCCCCCGCGAAGAAGCGGAGGTTGTCCACCGCGAACGGGAGGTCCGAGTCGCGACGCAGCTTGTATGCCGAGCCGGTCTGGGCCGTCTCGAGACGGGCCAGCTCGTCGGCGTGCTCCTCGAGCAGGTCCGCCAGGCGGTTGAGGATCGCCACCCGCTCGGGCAGGTATCTGCGGCTCCACCGGCCCTCGTCGAAGGCCGACCGTGCTGCCGCCACGGCCCGATCGACATCGACCTCCGTGCCCGCCGGGACGCGGCCCACGAGCGCCCCGGTGGCCGGGCTTCGAACGTCGAGCCAGGCGCCCGACGAGCCCTCCGCCGGCGCACCGTCGATGAACATCGGGAAATCGCGGACCGCCTCGACGACCATCGATGGAGCCCTCCTCGCAGCGGCGCGACCTCGGCACCGCCGACCGTTGACGTTGCGGCGAGTCTAGCGCGGCCCCACCTTCTTCCGGACCGGCGTGCCACGATGCGGGGCGGAGGCCGGCCCGCGCGACTACGATCAACGTGATGCGCGCCCGTCAGACCCTTGGGATCTTCCACGCCACGTTGCTGGTGCTCATCGCCGCTGCCGTCGCCGCGTGCGGGTCGACGGAGGTCACGCCGGGCCCGGCGAGCCCATCATCCGCGCCGGGGCCCGCGACGACCGGCGCGTCGCTGTCGCCACAGCCGGCCCCGCCGTCCGGCACGCCGACCCTCGCTGCGAGTCCCACGCCGGGCCCGTCCACGGCACCCACCGCCGGCCCATCGCCGATCCCGTCACCCAGGCGCACGCTCGCGCCCAGCCCCGGCGCTGACACGTCGCTGGCCGACACCTTCTGGAGCCAGGTCGCTGCCGGGATTCGCGCGGCGCGGAGGCTGGAGGTCGGCATCGTCGGCCCCACCCTCGGGACGATGCGCTTTCAGGCCGACGCCTCGGCCACGGTGATCGACGGCGTCATCGGGTCCGTCTGCCTCGCCGGTCGCGCCTACGACGGTCAGTCGGGGTTCACCGCCCTCCCGGGCCGATGGACGTGCGGGGCGGATGCCCTCGTCGCCGGGTTCCGCCACATCGGCCAGCCGATCGATGCCTGGAACGCGACCGTCCCGTCCGATACAGCACGCCGTGAGACGGTTGTCGTTCGGGGCGCGACCTGGACCTGGGAGTACCGGGCCATGTCGGCCTACCTCGGCGGCGCCGTGACCGCGTCGGTCACGCTTGACAGGGCGTCCGGGCGGATCACGTCCGCGCGCCGCGCGGACCCGACCGGCGCGACCCGCTACACGTTCCACTACGGCGCCCCGTTCCCGTCGATCGCCGTCCCGCATTGACGCCGGCGCGACGCGGACGCCGTCAGGCCTCGAGCCGGCGCGCCTCGCCCCGCAGCAGCTCCCAGGCGCGGTCCACGTGGCGCGCCTCCGTCCGCAGGTTCCCGATCGCCACGCGGATGGCGAACCGGTCGTGCAGCCTGGTATGCGACAGGAAGACGTCGCCGCTGGCGTTGACGGCGGCCATCAGGCGCTCGTTCGCGGCATCCAGGCGCGTCCGGACCTCCGACTCGTCCTCCCGCCCGACAAGATCGCGCGGTCGCCAGCGCAGGCAGACGGTCGAGAACGGCACCGGCGCGAGCCGCTGGAAATCGGGGTCGGCGTCGACGGAAGCGGCGAGATCCGCCGCGAGCCGGCAGTGCGTGTCGATGCGTCGCCGGAGCCCGTCGAGGCCGAAATAGCGGAGCTGCATCCAGATCTTGAGCGCCCGCATCCGGCGGCCCAGCTGTGGCTGGTATTCCGTGAAGTCGTGGACCGGCCGCTCCTGGTCCAGCGTGCGCAGGTACTCCGGCACAAGGCTGAAGGCGGCGCGAACGGAGTCCATCCGGCGCGACAGGAGCAACGAGGCGTCGAGCGGCGTGAACAGCCACTTGTGGGGGTTGATCACGATGGAGTCCGCCTGCTCCCAGCCGGCGAACGGGACGCGGCGCCCCGGGACGATCGCGACTGCCCCGGCGTACGCGGCATCGACGTGGAGCCAGGCGCCCTCCCGAGCCGCCAGGTCCGCGACCGGGGCCACCGGGTCGACCGACGTCGACGACGTCGTCCCGACCGTCGCCACGATCGCGACCGGGACGTTGCCTGCCTCCCGGTCCTCCGTGATCGCCGCATCGAGGAGGTCGAGGCGGATCCGGTACTCATCGTCGACCGGTATCCGCCGCAGCGCGGCCCGCCCGAGGCCGAGGGTCATGCATGCCTTCTCGATGCTGCTGTGGCCCTCGGTCGACGTGTAGGCGACGGGCATTCCACCGCGCACCCGGGCAGCGAGCCCGTCCGCGGCTGCCCGCAACCCGGCGGCCTCGCGCGCCGCGGCGAGGGCGATGAGCGTCGAGGTCGAGGCGGTGTCGGTGAGGAGCCCGTCGAAGCCGGCCGGCAGCCCCACGGCCTGGCGCAGCCAGCCGACGACGACCTGCTCCAGCTCGGTGCCGATGGGCGACGTGCGCCAGAGCATCGGGTTCTGGCCAAGGGTGGCGGTCCACATCTCGCCGAGGATCCCGGGGGAGGACGCGCTGGTCGCGAAGTAGGCCAGGAAGCCGGGGTGCTGCCAGTGGGTGGCGTTGGGCACCACCATGCGATCGAGGTCTCCGAGGATTGCGCCCAGGGGCTCCGGGCGCCTCCGGTGGCGCCTCGGGGAAGGCGGGGCGAATGGAGCCCGGCTGGACTGCCGGCAGGACGGCGCGCGCTTCGATCGTGGCGAGGTAGTCCGCCATCGCATCGACGACCGAATGGGCGGCCCGGCGGAACCGCTCCGGGTCCATGTCCGCCAGACCCTCCACCTGGGCCTGATCGAGGTCGTCGAAGACCTCGGGGTAGCGTCCGTCGACCTGGCCCTCGGGTGCTTCGTCCGTCATGCCGCCGATTCTAGGCGCCCTGCGCGGCCTCCATCCGGCATGGTTGCCGGAACCTCGCCCGCGGGCGATCTGGCCCTTGTCCCCGACGAACCCGAGGTCGATCATCCATTCGACCGGCGAATCCTCCGGTCGGAGGCACTCGATGCTCATCGCCAGCTGGCACCCGATCTCCTGCCCCGACGGCACGCGGATGGCCTTCGCCACGCATGTCCACGGCCGGGACGCCGAGGCGACCGTGGACGAGGGAACGCACGTCTGGCACTGGCGGGTCATCTCGCCGGCCGGCCACGTCCTGGCCCAGGGGTGCGCCCCGGATCGCGAGGCGGCCGAGCAGGCCGCCGAGGACGAAGCCTGCGCCGTCCACCCACCCACGCCGCACCTGATGGACGAGCTCCTGACCGGGTAGCCCAGGCTCGGGTCGGATCGCCTGGCATGCCCCCGGCGCCGCCCGGACCGGCGCCCTCCGCATCGATTCGCGCCGGCGAGTGAAACCTTCTCGGGCCGACGTGACTCAGACAGGGCAAGACGCCTCGTTGCGGTTGCCTCGTTTCCTATCGCGAGACGCCCTGCCGGCCCTCCCCGACCGGCGGGGCGTCTCTGTGCCTGGCGCCTGGCCCCGGCCGTGGGCGACCGTGCTGCGCCGCGCGCTCGCCATCCGGCTTCGGGACACCCGGATTGACATCGCCGCCCGGGACACGCCATAACTACCGCCTTCGGCGCGCGGCGGGCTGCGCGCCGGCGGAGAGGCTGCCCTGAACCTCTGCCATGGCCGGCAAGCCGGAGCATGCCGGCGCGTGGGGGAAGCCCGGCAACCAGCCGCGCGACACCGATGGAGATGATGTGATGGAAAGCGCCCGCGTTCCCGGCTTCCTTCCAAGCGCCTCCGGGTTCAGGTTCGCGAACTCGTTTCCACCCGGGATCCCGGTGGTGACGATCGCCATCCCCGGACTCGGCAGCGTTCCCATCGGCGACGCCTCGAACGGCGTCTGCGGCGGCATGGTGTACACCGTCATGGACCTCTTCCTGTCGAATCCTCGCCTCCTGCCGCCCACGACGACCTCGACGCCCGCGGGCGGCTCGTCGCTGATGAACTACATCCTGGCCCGCCTGGTCGACGGCTTCGCGCTCCAGGCGGGGCCGCTTTCGAACGTGGTCCGGTACGTCGACTTCATGTCCACGCTCGACCATGACACGTGGTTCAGTCGCGGCGTCCCCTCGCTCATCGCGGGCAACGAGTGGCCCCAGATCAAGGCGGACATCGAGGCGGGGCGGCCGTCCCCGATCGGGCTGGTCGGCGGCGTCTGGGTCTGGCCCACGAACATCGCCGCCAAGATCACGATGCTGGGACACTGCCACACCGTCCTGGCGTACGGCTACGACCTGGACGACGCAGCGAACCTGAAGCTGCTGGTCTACGACCCGAACGACCCCCTGGCGGACGACTCGACGATCGAGATGAACATCGGCAACCCGACCCACACGACACCGATCTCGACGCCCAGGATCACGAGCCACATCCAGGGCAACGTGACCTTCCGGGCGTTCTTCAAGCACCAGTTCTACGGGCTGGTCACCCCGCCCGCCGGGATCTCGCCCGGGCCCGTGCCAGCGCCCCCGGTTCCGGTCCCGGCGGGAACGCGGGCGGTGGCTCGCGACTATGACGGCGACGGCACGTCCGACATGGCAGTCTGGCGCCCTGCCAACGGGAACTGGTATGTCATCGATTCCTCCACGCTCACGACCCGCGTTCGACAGTGGGGGCAGGCCGGCGACATCCCCGTGCCGGGCGACTACGTCGGCGACGGCAAGACCGACTTCGCCGTCTGGCGCCCGACCGAGGGCAACTGGTACGTCACCGACTCGTCCACCGGGGCCACGCGCGTCCAGCAGTGGGGCCAGGCCGGCGACATCCCCGTGCCCGGCGACTACGACCACGACGACAAGGCCGACTTCGCGGTGTGGCGCCCGAGCGAGGGAAACTGGTACGTCATCGACTCGTCCACCGGGGCGCAGCGCGTCCGGCAGTGGGGCCAGGCCGGCGACATCCCCGTCCCAGCCGACTACGACGGTGACGGCACGACGGACTTCGCCGTCTGGCGCCCAAGCGAGGGAAACTGGTACGTCATCGACTCGTCCACCGGCGCGCAGCGCGTCCAGCAGTGGGGCCAGGCCGGCGACATCCCGGTGCCTGGCGACTACGACGGCGACGGCAAGGCCGACTTCGCAGTGTGGCGCCCGAGTGACGGCAACTGGTACGTGATCGACTCGTCCACCGGGGGGCAGCGCGTCCAGCAGTGGGGCCAGGCCGGCGACATCCCGGTGCCTGGGGACTACGACCGGCGACGGCAAGGCCGACTTTGCAGTCTGGCGTCCCAGCGAGGGCAACTGGTACGTCATCGACTCGTCCACGGGCGTGGCGCGGGTCAAGCAGTGGGGTCAGACGGGCGACATCCCGGTGTAGTCCGCGGGCGGCGGCGCAGGCGCCAGATCCGCACTCCGCGCCCAGGGGTCGGACACGGCCCTACGATCAGTGAACCGCCACCAGGGCGGAGAGGGCGCCCGTGCAGCCGACGAGGCAGACGAGGGCAAGCCCACCGCGAAGCCGGAGGTCGAGGCGCCAGACGACGGCGCCGACGCCGGTGCCGGCGGCTGCCTTGAAGACGACGATCCCACCCAGCCCGACTGCCCCGATTGCGGATGCCATGAGTGGGTTCGCCTCGACGCCTCGGCCCCACGCGAGGAGGAGGGCGAGAGCGTCGAGCAGCTGCGTGGCGATGATGAGAGCCGGATACGTCAGGCGGCGCACCCCGCCTCCACCACGTGATCGCCTGCCGCTCATGGCGCGGCCCCAGCCTGTGTCATGTGTGAACCCCCACCGCCACCCTGCGCGAGCGTACCGCGGGAACCTCGGCGCGAGACCCTTCGGTTCAGCTCAGCATGAACCCATCTCGGCGGAATGCCTAGTTATGAATCGAAAACCTTCTCGGTGGCCGGGGCCCGCGCCTCCACGGGCGGCGACGCCTCAGGCGCTGATGCGGCCGAGAGGATCGGGCACGCAGACAGGTGTCCACTCGCCGTCGAGGAGCTTGAGGACGGAGCGCCCCCTCTCGCCACTCGGGAGCTGGCACGAATCTGGCGTGAGGATGTCCACTGGCCGGATGTGCGCGAGAAGGCGCGTCGCGAGCCGCAGCCACGGGCGCGGCTCGACCGGGCTCTCTCGGAGAGCCCGCGCCAGCTCGTGCCGACGGTCCATCCCGCGCGCCCGATCCGCATCACGCGTGGCGGCCAGCTCCAGGTCGGTGTACGGCATGTCGATCCCCCCGGGCTGCTTGCCCCTCCGGGCACCTCCGATGCCCGGCACCGGACGGGTCGGACTCGCCATTGGCCCTGCGCGACGATCGAGGCGACCGGGTTGGACGTCGCGCTGGAGGGCGCCTGATGGCACCCGTGCCTCCCTTCCGGTCGACGGAGCATGAGCCACGCGCGCCCGCCGGTCAGCCTGCGAGCGCACACTGCCGGGGTCGTCTCCGCGACTGCGCGCGCGTCGCGCCGCGATCGTGCCCGGGCGCCGCGCCCGCCCGGGTGGATCAGGCCCGGCGATCTCCCGGGTGGTCGGCGCGCTCACAGTCGCGGCAGATGCGGTTCGGATGCCGCGTACCGCGCGGGCACAGGCAGACCGAGCAGCGGCAGTCCTTGGGCTCGATCGACTGGATCATGACGTTCCCCTTCCCCTCGAGCAGGGACGGCCTGCCCACCATCACTGCCCACGTGCCGCGGTTCGGCGGATGACGTCTCCGGCCGTGTCGGCGTGGGTCGCATGTGGGCCGCCCCTGCCCGTTACGCCGACTGTGCCCGATCCGACCAGCTCGATGCAAGAGGCAAGATTCGGCGCCATGTTTGCGATCCCGTCGCGGCGGAACATCCCCCCGGTCGCCCGGTGCGCCCCCTGCTGCTCGTGGCGGTCGCCCGTCTCGTCGTCCGCCGCCCCGCCCGGCGGCCTCTCCGGGGCACCCATCCACCATAGGGCCGTGCGCCCAGGCTAACCGTTCAGCCCCAAGCACCGACGCGGCCCTCACGCGCACCCTCTCGAGACATGAGGTTCCTCAGCGACAGGACGGGCGGCTGCCTCGAGCTCCCCCCTCGTATCCCCCCTGGCGCCCGACAGGCTGGCACCTGCGCCAACAGTCAGAGCGTCCTGTCCGGGTGGCGAGGTCGGGCGTGGCCCTGGGCCGTTCGCCCGCATGGCGCATCTCCGCGATGAGCACCGCGGTGGCCGGTCCACCAGCCGGTCCGCCAGGATGACGGGGCCTGCCCGGTCGCGCGGCGTCATCGAGCCGCCGGAAGAGCGGGAGGCTCTCGCCCGTGGCCTCCGCTGTATCCACCCCGGAGTGAGACGTGCGGAATGTTCAGCGCGCGGATCCCGACCCGACGGATTCGCGCCTCGTCGGCGTACCGGGCCGTGGGGCACGCGATCACCTACGAGAGAAGCCGCCGGCCCCGGCTCCCGGCCCCGCCGACCGCCCGGGCCTCAGGGGGTGTAGGTGACCCCGGTGCTGTCGGAGATGCTGGCGAGGGAGCCCGAGGAGAGCGGCTGGACGTTGCCGCTGATGGTCAGGCCGTCGACGTGGGCGAAGCGCAGGACGGGTCCGGCCGCGGCCACGCTCGAGCGGTTGTTGGTGAAGACGACGTTCTGCCGGCGGGCGAGGCCGATGACCGTGAGGAGCGAGCGCCCGGTCACCGTGTTGCCGCTGACGGTGACCCCGCTGACGACGGAGCCCGCGGCCCCCTCGGCCGAGAGGAACGAGTTGCTCCACGTGCCGGCCGTGTTGTCGAGGAAGCGGATGCTGCGGGCCGCCTCGCTGGCCTGGTTGGGCTCGATGTCGAAGGTGCAGTAGCCGGCGGCGTCGAAGGCGACCCGCTGGACCGTGACGTTGCTGCCCGAGGTGATCGTCACCCCGTTGCGGCCGTTCGAGCGGCAGGTCGCGTCGTGGAACGTGACGCCGTCGGCCGAGCCGCCGACGTAGAGGCAGTCGCCCCAGACGCCGCTGACCGTGACCCGGGAGAGGTCGATCCCGCTGCCGCCGTCGACGAGGATGGCGTGGGCCCCCTCCTTGCCGCCCTGGTAGACGCCGGGGGTCGTGCTGTTGCCGACCAGGCTGAAGTCGCGGATGACGATCCCGCTGTTGACGCCCCCGTAGCTGCCGAGCCAGAAGAGCGAGCTCGCCTCGGTGGTGCCCCCGTGGCCGCGCAGGGTCGCCCCGTTGCCGGCCAAGGTCAGGTTGCGCCGGTGGGCGAACTTGATCGCCGCGTCGAGGCGGTACGTCGCGCCGGCCCGAAAGACGATCGTCGAGCCGTCGGGGACGCTCCCGATGAAGGCGATCAGGGCGGCGCTCGCGTCGCTCCCCCCGGTGGCGTCGACCGACGCCGGGACGGGGATGCCCGAGACGGGCGGCGTGGGCGTCGGCGTGGGGACCGGAGTCGGTGCCGGCGTGGGGACCGGAGTCGGCCTGGGTGTCGGGACCGGCGTGGGCGTCGGCGCGGGAGCGGGCGCGTACCTGTTGGTGATCGTGCACGTGGCGTTCTGACCGGCAGCGAGCGTGATCTTGTTGCCGGTGAGTGATACAGGCGCGCCCGTCGGATCGGTGCAGACCCATCCGCTCGTTGTGTAGCCGCTGGCAGGTCCGCTGCTTTCGAAGAGAGTGTAGGCAACGCCAGCTGCAATGGGACTCGGGCCGACGATCGGCCCGGGCCCGCTGAAGGAGTCGGTGTTCGTCCCGGCGTTCAGGGTCCAGGCGCTCGCGGCGGCGGTGCCGCCCGTGACGACCTCCACGAGCTTTAACGTGGGCGTCGCCGAACCGGCCAGGGCGCCCGGAGTGGTGGCCAGGGCGTTTCCGACGCCGAGGAGCGCGACGAGAGCGATCGTGACGACGAGTTGACGCGAGCGTGATCGACGAGACGCCCGTAGGGCGCCGCTCGAGATGGACAACAGGCGTGCCTCCTCACTGCCAGACCGCCGCGCAGCCACGCGGCGCCGGAATCACGTGCCGTACCGGCAGATTTGCGAGGGACTTGGCATGCCCACGAAGGGCGTGGCCCCACGGCGACGGGCGACCGATCGCACGCGAGAGACGGGCAACCCTTAGGAGGAGCCATGCACGATCGGGCGCCGCGCGGGTCAGGCCGGTCTTCTGGAGGGCCTGCCGGGACGGGCGGTCTTCGGTTGGTCCCTCGTCCGTGGCCGGTGGCGGGCGACGTGCGCACCGCGATGGTCCAGTCGCCGGGCCAGTCACACGGACGTCCTGGGGGAGACCCCGTGCCTTCGGGCGACCGCCGAAGTATGGCCGGTCTCCGGGAATCACGCACGGTGAACTGCCCAGCGACTCCGCAGCTCGAGGGCAAGGCGGGCATCGAGCGCTCCATCGAGACCCGGTCTACGTCGACGTGCGCTCGGTCGGTGCCGCGCAGCTGACCGTTCAAAGGCAGCGATCCGGGAGGGTCGGACCAGGATCGACGACGAGACGTGGCGCGATCGCCGTGGGTCGCCCGCCAGGCCGCGGTTCATGACCTTGCGGTGGCAGTGCGGCTCGCCACGGTCCCCGTGCCGCAAGCGGCCCCCGGTCGAAGCGCCGGTCCCCATCCCGCCAACGCGCGGGCCGGGCGTCCCGGGCGTCCCGTTGCCGGGGGCCGGCTGCATCCGGGCGCGGGTGTCCTACCCGGCACTCACCTAGATGGGACGGACCGAGGCGATCCCTGCGAAGGCGATCGCCGCGACAGCAAGGACGCGCACGAGCGCGTCCAGGCGCGGGTGGCCACGAGGCACACGAACCTCCTGATCTTCGGCAACCCGGCTAACTCGCTGCATTGCGAGTCCCGTGGCTTTGCGTCCCCGGGTCGCCCCGGGTTTGCCTTTGTCGGACCAGCCTTGGTGGCTGGGGCGGCTCTCACCGCCTGGAGAGAACCTACGCCCTGCCAACGGGCATGTCACTCCCCAAGCCGTCAGGGTCCTACCCCATACCGTTGGCGCCCCGGAGTGGAGCTCGGGCTGGGAAGCGAGGGTGGCGCCCACCTGCCCGCGCCGGCGCGGCGAGCCTTCGGGGTCGAGGCCGACGGGGCACCCACCCCCCGATGGAGTGGCGTCGGCCACCCCGAGTATGGGCGTTCGGCGGGAAGACGCCGAGATGACCAGGTCCTCCCGGTGGGCTGCACGTGACAGACGGCCCGGGGCGGCGCGCCCCGGGCCGCGTTCCGCACCGACCACGGGACGGGCGCGGCCCGACCGTCGCAGGGGCCCGGTGCGAACGGCTCTGGCGCCCTCTCGAGCTGCGGCGCACACTCGGACCCTGTGGAGGCGTTCAGATGGGCGCACATCGCGGTCGAACCCTCACCGCGCTGATCGTCGGGGCGATGGCCGGGCTCGGCGCGCTCGGTCTCGTGCTGGCCGACGCACCCGGACCCGAAGGCGTGATCCTCATGATCGGCGGTGTGGCCACAATGATGGTCTACTGCGCCTGGTACGTCGTCGAGCGGGGAGGCCCCTGGTAGCGACCGCCATCGGCAGCGGCCGCCCGCCTCCATGAAGCGGGTCGATTGTCGCCTGGGCGACACCCCATGCTGTCGCCCAGGCTACTTCCATTGGCGCCCGTTTCGTGCGATCGTCAGGGGATCGGGTGTCCCTAGGGTGGCCCCGAGCCGAGGCCGCGGTGGCGGCGGGGAGTCGGCATGAGTCTCTTCGGGGCGGTTCGCCTTGGGATTGTCGCCCGCAACGTGAGGCGACAGGCCGCCGCGTCGGATGGACCGCTCGCAGACATCCGGCCCGGGGCCTGGGCCGCCTGGGTGGCCGCAGGTCGCGCGGACCCAGCGTCGAACGGCGAGTTCGGGGCAGCCTGCCGGACGGACTCGGGGCGGGCGGGTCGCCTCGTCGAGATCCTCGACGGCGACCGCGTCAGCCGGGTCTGCCTGGAGATCTGACTCGCGGCCAACGCCCCGGAGCGGCTGGAAGGTCGCCATGGCACGAGAATGGACCCGCCGCTGTCACTGGCGGGCCTGAGCCCGATCCGATCGCGAACCAGCCTGTCAGCGGCGCGACCTCCTCATCCGGCGACGCTCGCCAGCCGGCCGGCGACTCCCGCGAGGAGCATGAAGCCGATCAATCCGCAGGCGATGGCCCAGACGGCACGGACACCCAGAGCCCCTGGCCCGATCCCGCCGAGGAGCGCGACGGCGACCGTCACGCCGCCACACAGCGCGACGCCGATCAGCCCGGACCGGGTGCCGCGAAGGGCACCTCGTCCCGCCCAGATCGCGAACAAGCCGGGGATGATGGGGACGATCGGAATGAGGTAGAACGGGCCGCACGCCCCCACGCACGCCAGTGCGATGAGCCACAGGAGCCAGAGCCCGTAGCCGATGAAGCCGATGGCGAACAGTGCGACCCCGGCCTTGATCAGGCGACCCGAGGTGTCGATGCCTGGGTGGGCCGGCTCCCGGCCGCGCTCGTGCCGGGCACCGCTCGCCGGGTGTTCGGACTCTCCAGCGCCGCTCATGCGCCTCGCCTCCGGGCGTCCCGCGGACGGTGGAGCCGATGAGGGCGTGGCCCCGCCGCTTCTCTATCCGTGGAGCGGACATGTCCGCTCCGTCTGGGCGCTTTCCCGCGGGTCCGTCCCGCCAGTGGCTGGGGGCGGTCGCGGCGGCCAGCGTGGTGGCCGCGCGTCGGAGCCCCACGCATCACACGACACCGTGCCCCCACGTGCAGAGGCTGACGAGAGGCATTCGGCCCCCGGACGCCCGGTGCGCGACCAGTCTCCAATGCGCACCGAGCGCCGGGCCGGAGTCGGATGACCTCGTCGGGCCTCCCGGCCTGGCCGGCCAGCCCTGGGTCACCTACACGACGACGAGGGGACGCATCATGTCGTGCTCCTCGTGGTCCAGGATGTGGCAGTGCCAGACGTACTCGGCACCCTTGATGCCGTAGTCGCCGGCGAGCCGCGGGCTGACCGGCACCGTGAAGGGCACCACCGGCAGGGTGAAGCGCATCCAGACCCGGGTCACCTGGCCCGGGTTCATGCGCACGGTCTCCTTCCAGCCGAGCTCGTTGGCATCCGGCGCGACCGGGTCCGCCGGTGAGCGTGGGTGCTCCGCCGGTGTAGCCGACGTCGTCGAAGTCCTGCCGGGACAGGACCTGGACGTTGACGAGGTGGAAATGGATCGGGTGCGTGTCGCCGGTGAGGTTGGCGATCTCCCAGACCTCCTCGCTCCCGGCCCTCACGATCTCCGTCGGGCGGTCCACGTACTCGCGCCCGAACTCGGGCGTCGCATTGACGGCCCGGTCAGTGCCAAGGAACTGGATCAGGCGGCCGTGCTCGTCCGAGCTCTCGTTGAGGGTCAGGCGGCGAACGTTGACGTGCTTCGGATTCGACGTCGGGACGCCGGGCACCTGCTGGAGCACGAACGGGTCGGTGGGGGTGAGTCGGGCGGGCAGGCTGATCGGTGGGTCGGCCGGACCCTTGCGGGCCTTGACCCGGATCTGGAGGAGGGTCCGGGTGTTGGGGCCCAGGCCCCGGTTCGACGCCGGCGTGTCCGGGTTGCCCGGGAAGAAGTCGTTGATGCTGTCGCCCATGCGGGTACGGGGCGGGAGCGTCGGCGAGGAGGATCAGGGTCGACCCGGCGGGGACATCGCGGAAGTCCACGATCAGGTCGGCCCGCTCGGCCGGGGCGAGGAGGAGCTGCGACGGCGTTGGCCCGCCGGGCTCGTCCGGGGAGGCGCCGCTGAGGTAGACCGGGGCCGGCAGGAAGCCGCCCTCCGTCCCGAGCTGGACGAACGCCGGCCCGGCGACCTTGCTCGGCTCGGTGTCCTCGAACTGCTTGGCGTAGACGAGCCGCGGGTTGAGGAACCGGGCCTGGCAGGCGTTGAGCATCCGCAGGCGGTACTGCCGGCGCTCGACCTCCAGGTACGGGTAGGCCGTGCCGTTGACGAGGATGGTGTCGCCGAAGAACTCGGGCACGACCGAGGGGTTCGGCGGCGGGCCGGCCGGTGCATCAGGCACGAGGTCCCAGCGGTCGGGGTCGTACTCGTGGGCATACCAGAGGTCGCCCGGCCGCGAGCTCGGCATGATCGCCGGCCAGGTCGGGTCGCGGCGCTCGATATGGTCGGAGACGAAGACCTTGTCCTGGAAGACGAGGTAGACCGTCCGCGGGTCGAGCGGGCCGGGCAGATGGTTCACGGAAACGAGCCCGAGCTCGTAGTCGTCGTAGATGACGTAGCCGGAGGCAATGCCGGCATAGGCGTTCAGGCGCGTCGTGCCGATCGAGTGATCGTGGTACCAGACGAGGCGTGCGCCTTGGGCGTTGGGGTAGTAGTACTCGGCCTCGTTGGCGGGCACGGCCTGGCCCTTGCGAAGGACCTTGTTGTTGATGAAGCTCGGCCCCTTGTGGCCGTCGGGGTCCCACCAGGCATGGGGTCCGCCGTCGCTCGTCCACGGGACGTAACCGCCGTGCAGGTGGACGTCGGCCCGGTTGTCCTGGTTCTCGGTGCCCATGATCGAGCGATCGACGGGCAGGATGTGACGGGCAGGCAGGTGGTTGCGGAACGTGATCTGGACGGGCGTGCCCCGCTTCACGGCGATGATCCCGCCGAGGTGCCGGAAGTCGCTCGCGGCGCCCTGGCCGAAGCCCCACAGCCGCGTCGGATTCGGCAAGTCGGGATGCAGCTGATCGGCGAACTGGCGGATCCCGATCGTGTAGTGGGTGACGCCCGGCTGCCACCAGGGCTGGACCACCGTGTCCGGCTGGGCGATCGGAATGTCCGTGCCCACTGTCCGGAGCGGCCGGATGAACTTCCGGAGCTTGTCGCTCTGGGAGAACGCCCGGGCGGGTGGGGCGTCGCCCAGCCACCCCCACGGTACCGATAGGCCGGCGCCGGCGAGCGCGCCGGCCTTCAACAGGGTGCGCCGGGAGAGCTTCACCGGGGACCTCTCTCTCGATTGTCGGGTCGCACGTCCGGCATCCCTGCCACGTGCTCCCTGCTCCTTGACGCTCGCCGTCGACGCACCGGCGACGTTCCCCGGCGAGGTTGCCGTCTCGCGTCACTCGCCCCGGATGGCAGGACCCAGTCCGAAGGCAGGCCCGCAGCCACACGTGAGCGAACCGTAGTGAGGTCCCTGCCGCCCTCCATCCGGGTTCCCACGGAGGGCGCCACTGAACTGTGCCTCCGTGTACGAGCCAGGACACGGAGGCAGGATCCGTCCGGAACGTGGACGCACCTCGGATTCCGCCGACGGCGCGAACACGAACCCAGCCGCGACCATCGTCCTCCGCCGTGGCCGGCAACGCGCCCCGCAACGTGGCGTCGTCTCGCGGTCCCGCCGCGATGGCCGCGCCCAAGCGTCGCCGACGGCGCGGAGGGGTTCCTGGCCGGTGGCACCGGAGGGCGGCAAGTGATCGGTCAGGGATTGCGCCCGAATCACGGGGCCCCCGGGAACCCTCCCGGGGGCCTTCTCGTGCTCAAGAAGTGGTCGGGGTGCCGCGATTCGAACGCGGGACCTCCTGAACCCCATTCAGGTGCGCTACCAAGCTGCGCCACACCCCGACGGGCGAAGAATACCAGAGGCATGGAACAGGGCCCGGCCGGCTCCCTCGTCCGGCCTGGGCAACGAGGTCGGGGCAATCGCCCCACCCGACGAACAGCCTCAGCGGCGGCGCGCCGCTGCCGCCCGTGATCCCCCGGCGTGGCTTCGCGCCCGGCCTCGCCGCGGGCCGTCGGCGCCGCGGTTTCGGAAGACGAGGCGGATCGGGGCCCCGTTGAAGCCCAGCACGTCGCGGATCCGGTTCTCCAGGTAGCGTCGGTAGCTGAAGTGGATCAGCTCCGCGTCGTTGGCGAAGAAGATGAAGGTCGGGGGCTCGATGGCTGCCTGGGTGGCATAGAAGAGCTTCGGCCGGCGGTTCTTGACGACCGGCGGGACCTGCCGCGCCGTCGCCTCCGCAAGCAGGCGGTTCAGCTCTCCGGTGCCGATCCGCTTGCGGCGCTCGCCCCAGACGTCGACCGCCATCTCGAGCACCCGGTCGACCCGCTGGCCCGTCTTCGCGCTGATCGAGACGACCGGCGCATAGGCCAGGAATGGCGCCTCCCGTCGGATCCAGGCGACGTACTGGTCGAAGGTGCGATCGGTCTTGCTCTCGACGAGATCCCACTTGTTCACGGCGATCACGAGACCCTTGCCCGCGTCGACCGTGTAGCCGGCGACGTGCGCGTCCTGCGCCGTCAGGCCCTCGACGGCGTCGATGACCAGGACCGTGACGTCAGCCCGGTCGATCGCCTTGAGCGCCCGCAGCGTCGAGTAGCGCTCGGCGGCGGGTCCCGAGGCGACCTTGCCGCGTCGACGGATCCCGGCCGTGTCGACCAGCACCACCTCGCCCTGCCCGAACGTGAGCCGGGTGTCGAAGGCGTCGCGGGTCGTCCCCGGGATGTCGGACACGATGGCGCGCTCCTCGCCGAGGAGCGAGTTGAGGAGGCTGGACTTGCCGACGTTGGGCCGGCCGACGAACGCGATCGTGACCGGTCCGGGAAGCGTGTCGTCCGCGAACGCGAGGTCGCCGGGCTCGAGTCCCTCGGCCAGCTCGTCGGCGATCAGGTCTGCCTCGCGGTCCGTCTCCACCTCGCGCGCCTTTCGGGCGAGCTCCTCCTCGCTCTCCGGCGGGAGGGCGAGGACGATCTCGTCGAGGAGGTCCGCGACGCCACGCCCGTGGGCGGCGCTGATCGGCCACGTCTGGTCCCAGCCGAGCGCCCAGAACTCGACGGCGTCGAGCTCCCGTTTCGCATTGTCGGCCTTGTTGACGGCCACCAGCACCGGCGCGGTGGCCCGGCGCAGGGTCTCGGCGGCCTCCTGGTCCGACGGCGTCAGGCCCGCCGTCGCCTCCACCACCAGGACGATCAGGTCGGCCTCGACGATCGCAAGGCGCGCCTGCTCCTGCACCTTCTCCTCGATCGCGTCGCCGGGGGAGGTCTCCAGGCCGCCGGTGTCGACGACGAGGAAGCGTCGCCCGTTCCAGACGCACTCGCCGTAGATCCGGTCGCGCGTGGTGCGAGCGCGATCCTCGACGATCGCGGCGCGGCTGTCGCCGACGACCCGGTTGAAGAGGGTGCTCTTGCCGACGTTGGGGCGACCGACGATCGCGACGACCGGGAGCGAGCCTGCCTCGCTCAACGGGTGGCCGTCGCGGGCGAGGCAGCCGGCTCGACCACGGCAGCCGTGGTCGACGAGCCCTTGGCTCGACGGTGGCGCCTGGCGTGCGCCGCGTGGGCGGAGAGGCGCGGGTTCGTCGGCAGCGAGCTCGTGCGCCCGGCCGGCGTCGCCGCTGCCTCCAGCGCCTGGAAGGCCAGCTCGCGGGCCCGGGACCTGGCGTCGGCCGTGCCGGCCATCTCGAGGATCCGCTGCGCCACGAGCTCCAGGTCCTCGATCGGGGTGGAGGTCCCGCCCGTCACGCCCACGGTCCTCGCCTCGCCGAAGACCGACGCGTCGGCCAGGTCGCGGGCGTGCTCGATCTGGATCACCGGCGTGCCGACGATCTCGCAGAGACGGGTCAGCTCCTTCGTGTTGGCGCTGCTCCTGCCGCCGACGACCACCATGCAGTCGACCTCCCGGGCGGTCTCCACGGTGTCCTCCTGGCGACGAATTGTCACCGGGCAGACCGAGTTGACGATCTTCAGCTCGTGGGCGAGGTGGACCATCCGCGCCGCCAGCCGCTCGAACTTCCAGGGCGGCTGGGTCGACTGCGTGATCAGGGCCATCCGCTTCTTGCGCGGGATCCGGTCCCAGTCAGCCTCATCGTCGACCACGATCGCATCCGGAGCGAAGCCGAGCAGGCCCACGACCTCCGGGTGGTTGGGAGTCCCGAGGAGGACGATCGTGTAGCCGTCCTCGACCAGCTTCTGGAGCTCCTTCTGCTCGGAGATCACCCACGAGCATGTCCCGTCGATGACGTCCAGGCCGCGGGCCGCGGCCGCCTCCCGCACGCCGGGCGTGACGCCATGGGCGCGGATCACGACCGTCGAGCCCCCCTCCGCCTCGTCCAGCCCGGAGATCGAGACGACGCCGCGCGCGTGGAGCCCCGCGATCACGCCTTCGTTGTGAACCACCTGGCCCAGGGTGTGGGTCAGCTTGCCGGCATCGGCGGCTTCCTTCGCCTTGTCGACCGCCTCGCGGACGCCGTAGCAGAAGCCGGTTCGCCTGGCGATGCGAACGTCCTGGACCATGCTCATGGGTCGATTATCGCACGCATGCTGACGAAACCCCGGCGGACGGCGGTCATCCGCGCAGGGGCGGCGCCCAGCTACGCCTCGGGCGGCTCGTCCTCGTCCGCCTCGGCGAAGGCGTTGGCCCGGTGGCCGTCCGCGTCCGGGGCGCCCCCGCGGGAGGAGGCCGGCGCGAGGAGCGGCCCGTAGGCCCCGCGATGGCGATCCGGCAGGAGCTCGGCGATCCGGAGCATCAGGCGTGTCGTGACGTCGTCGAGCGACTCCTTCCGGCCGTCCGCCCGGACACGACGGTCGAGCACGAAGGGCTCCCCCACGCGCAGGGCGATCCGGCCCCCGAACCGCCACAGCCTCCGCCCTCGCGGCCAGAAGCGGTCGGTGCCGGCCACGCCGATCGGAAGGATCGGGGCGCCGGTTCGCAGCGCCAGCAGGGTCACGCCGTCCTTGGCCCGCTGCAGGGTGCCGGCCGGGCTGCGCGTCCCTTCCGGGAACGCCCCCAGGACGCGCCCGTCGTCGAGGACGCTCCGGGCGAGCCGGAAGGCCTCCGTGTCGGCCGCGCCGCGACGGATCCCGAAGGCGCCGTTCTGGCGCATGAACCAGCCGGCGACCGGCCACTCCAGCGCCTCGGCCTTGGCCATCCAGTGGATCGGTCGGCCCAGCGCCGGCGTGAGCCAGCTCGCCATCAGGGGCGGGTCGGCGTTGCTGATGTGGTTGGCGGCCAGGATGAGCGGGCCGGCGGTCGGCACGTGCTCCAGGCCCTCCACGTGGACGTGGGTGAAGCACTGGATGACGATCCGGCCGAACGCGTCGGTCGCCCGGATCACCGGCGGCACGCGATCGGTGGGCAGGGCGAACGCGGCCGCCTCCTGGCCCGAGCGACGGTCCTGGGATCCGGTCATCGGCGGACCTCCGATCCCGCGATGGCGGCGCGCACCACCTGCAGGACGGCGGCCACCGTCTCCTCGAACGTGTTGCCGTCCGTCCGGACGTGCACCGCGTCGTCGGCTGCGCGGGCCGGCGAGATCGTGCGCGAGCCGTCGGCGGCGTCGCGGTGGCGCAGGTCGTCGAGGATCGCGCTGCCTTCCGGCGAGGCGGGGTCGATCCCCCGCTCGCGGGCGCGGCGGGCCGCCCGCTCCTCGGCCGAGGCGTCCAGCCAGACCTTCACGTCCGCATCGGGCAGGACCACGCTGCCGACGTCGCGGCCGGCCGCCACGATCCCTCCGCGGGCCGCGATGGCGCGCTGCCGTCCCAGGAGCGCCGCGCGGACTTCGGGCTGGCTGGACACGGCGGAGACGGCGCGATCGACGCGCGGGGCGCGGATCTCCCCGGTCACGTCGCGACCGTCGACCATCACACGCGTGAGGCGTCCCGTCGCGTCCGCGTCGAGATCGATCTCCCCCGCCAGTGGCGCGATCGCCGGTCCGTCGGCCGGGCCGACGCCGCGCTCCAGCGCCAGCCAGGTCAACGCCCGGTAGAGCAGGCCGGTGTCGAGGAAGCGCAGGCCGAGCGTGGCGGCCACCGTCGCGCCCACGCTGCTCTTGCCCGACGAGGCCGGCCCGTCGAGGGCGACGACCGGACGGCGTGACGTGCCCACGATGCTCCCTCCTACCATCCCAGCGCGGGATCGACATGCACGGCCACGCCTTCCGACAGGGTCAGCAGGACGCGTGCGTCGCCGATCGCGCCGGCGCCGCGGTCGAAGACATCCCGGTCCAGGACGACCAGGTCGGCGAGCTTGCCGGGCTCCAGCGTCCCGGTCTCCCGGTCGAGGCGGTTGGCCCAGGCCGAGCCGATCGTGTACGCCGCGAGGGCCGACTCCAGGTCCAGGCGCTCCGCGGGCAGGAACGGCGGCTCGGTCCCCCGGCTCTCGGGGGCGACGCGGTTGACTGCGACCTCGACCTCGTGGAGCACGTTGGAGGGCGAGATCGGCCAGTCGCTGCCGCCGACGAGCCGGGCGCCCGTCCGCTGCAGGCTCCGAAAGGGGTACTGCCAGGCGCTCCGATCCGGGCCCAGGAACGGGATCGTCAGGTCGCGCATCTGGGCCTCGTTGGCGGCCCAGAGGGGCTGCATGTTCGCGCCCACCTCGAGCGCCCCGAAGCGGGCCACGTCGGCCGGGTGCACGACCTGGAGATGGGAGATGTGCGGCCGCCGGTCGGACGGCCCGTTCACCCGCCGCACGGACTCCACGGCGTCCAGCCCGGAGCGGACCGCGCGGTCGCCGATGGCATGGAAGTGGAGCTGGAAGCCTGCCGCGTCGAGTGCCGGCGCGATCTCGGCCGCAAGCCGCCGCGGCTCGATGAAGTCGATCCCGGTCCTCTCCGTGACCTGGCCGTCCCGGCCGAAGTACGGCGCGAGCAGGGCTCCGCTGAAGTTCTCCAGCACGCCGTCGAGCATCAGCTTGACCGTGGAGGCCCGCAGGCGGCGGCTGCTCGCTGACCGCCGCGCCTCTTCGAACCAGCCCAGCTGGTCGAGCCCGCCCTCACGCTCCCACCAGAGTGACAGGCTCGTGCGCAGGGTCAGGGCGCCCCGGCCGGCGAGGGCCCGATACGCCGGGACGTGATGCGGCTCGACCCAGGCGTCGGTGATCGCCGTGATCCCGAAGGCGTGAAGGTGGGCCTGCGCGGCGAGGAGCGCCTCCTCCCAACGGGACGCCGTGAACCCGGGCATCCACCGCCGCACCAGGTTCGCGGCGCCCTCGTGGAGCGTCCCCTGCGGCGAGCCATCGGCTTCGCGCTCGATGCGGCCGTCCGGCGGATCGGGAGTTGCCGCCGTCAGCCCCGCCCGCAGCAGGGCGACCGTGTTCACCCAGGCGCCATGGGCGTCGCGGTTCTCCAGGAAGACGGGGCGATCGGGAACGATCGCGTCGAGGTCCCGCCGCGACGGGGTGCCGCCGGGAAAGGCCGGCATGCCCCAGCCGCCGCCGACGATCCAGGGCTCGTCCGGGTGCGCGGCCGCGTAGGTGCCGACCCGGGCGAGGTACTCCTCGCGGTCCCAGGGAAGCTCGTGGAGGTCGCAGGTCAGCATCGCCCAGCCGCCGATCGGCGGGTGCACGTGGGCATCCTGAAAGCCCGGCAGCAGCGTGCGCCCTTCGAGGTCGACGACGCGGGTTGCGGGGCCGGCCGTCCTTCGCAGGTCGGCGTCCGGCCCGACCGCCGCGATCCTCCCGCTACGCACCGCGAGCGCCGAGGCGACGCGTCGCGCCGGGTCCAGGGTGCGCACCGACCCGTTGACGAAGAGGAGATCGGCGGGACCCGTCCGGGGGGTGCCGGGCGTCATCGCGTCTCCCCATCGTGGAGGCCGGCTCGCGCCACGGCTCCGGGCGGCCGCTCGGCCGGACGCGGGGCGGCCAGCCGCCGGACCTCGGAGGGAGTCAGGAGCCGCGCCCCGCCCGCCGGCAGGTCAAGCCGCAACGTCCCGACGCGCACCCGCACGAGCCGCACCACGGGCGCACCGACGGCGGACAGCATGCGCCGGATCTGGCGCTTCCACCCGTGAGCCAGGACGACCCGGTACCAGGTCAGGCCGGACCGAGGGAGATCGACGAGGGCGGCCAGGAGCGCCGTCTCCGTGCGCGTCGCGGGTCGCAGCGACACGAGTCGGGCGATCCCCTCCGCCATCGGGATCCCGGCGGCGAGCGACGCCCGCTGGCGACCGTCGAGCGGAACGGCGACCGCGACGGCGTACTCGCGCTCCACTCCGTGGCGCGGGTGGAGCACGCGCTCGGTCCAGGCTCCGTCGTTCGTGAGCAGGAGCAGCCCCTCCGAGTCCTGGTCAAGGCGGCCCACCGGGTAGAGACGCGTCCCGCCTGGCACGAGCCCCGACGGGACGAGGTCGAGGACGGTGCGGGCGGCGTGCCGGTCCGCGACGGTCGAGGTGACGCCCGCGGGCTTGTTCACGGCGAGATGGACCGCCGTCGCCGCCGTCGCGCCGACGGGCCGGCCGTCGACCGCCACGGCCTGTCGCGCGGGGTCGACCTTCTCGCCCAGGATCGCCGGGCGCCCGTCGACCGTGACGCGCCCGGCCTCCACCAGCGCGTCCGCCCCGCGCCGGCTGGCGACGCCCGCGGCCGCGAGGACCTTGCCGAGTCGCTCGGCAGGCATCAGGGCACCCCGGCGACGAGCATCACGGCCATCCGCCGTCGCTCCGCTGGCCATCCCCGTCGGGCTGCTCCGGCCCCGCCTCCCCGCCGCGCTCGTCGCCGTCGGCGGCCGAGTCCGGAGCCGCCAGGCGCTCCGCGACCGAGGCGTCGAGGACCGGGAGCTCGTCGAGGCTCAGGAGGCCGAACCTCTCCAGGAAGTCGACCGACGTCCCGTACAGGTTGGGACGGCCCGGGGCGTCGGCGCGCCCGAGCTCGACGACCAGGCGCCGGTGGATCAGGCTGCGGATCGCGTACTCGGCGTCCACACCGCGGATCCGCTCGATGCCGGCCTTCGTGACCGGCTGCCGATAGGCGACGATCGCGAGCGTCTCGAGGGTCGCGGGCGAGAGGCGCGTCGGCTCGCGCCCGACATAGCGGCCGATGAGGAGCCCGGTTTCCGGGGCCGTGGCAAGGGCGACCCGGTCGCCGTCGACGACAAGGCGGACGCCGCGGTCGGCGAGGGAGACCTCCAGGTCGCCGAGGCGCGCGTCCACCGTCGCGGAGGAGGCGCCGGTGAGCGTCGCGAGCTCCCGCCGGCCGAGGGGGCGCTCGGCGACGAACAGGAGGGCCTCCAGCTGGGCCTCCGTGAGGTCGTCGCCGGGCAGGCCCTCGACGACGGCCGGGGCGTCGCCGTCGCGCGGCTCGGCGGCCCCGTCGGCCGCGAGGCCCTCGTTCGTCACGCGCCCTCCTTGTCGCCGGCGGCCGGCCGCCGGTCACGAGTGTCGACGTCGCCCTGCGCCACTGCACGCACGATGATGGGGCCCCACGGTTCGCGCTGCTCGATCGAGACCTCCCGTCTCTTGACCAGCTCGAGCATCGCCAGGAAGGTGACTGCGATCACCACCCGGTCGTGCACGCCGGCCAGGATCTCCTGGAGCACGACCGGGCCCGCCGTGGAAAGTGCCCCACGGATAAGGGCGGCACGCTCCGCCAGCGTGATCATGCGGGGGATCGACTCCGGCGGCGCGGCCACCGGCGGGGCGACCATCACCAGCAAGTCCAGCGCGCCCACGAGGAGCGCCGGGTCCAGCCGCGGGGGGAGCGGCGCGATGGCCCCGGCGCGCGCTGCGGCCAGCGCGAGGGACGGCTCGCGGCGGGCGACCAGCCAGCCCGCGAGGGCACGCTCCTGCAGCAGGTCGGCGACATCCCGGTACGCCTTGTAGGCCAGGAGGCGTGCACGCAGGGCCGCCTCCGGGTCGTCCTCGTCGTCGAGCGGGATGGCCGGGTCCGGCGGTCGCGGGAGGAGCGCCCGGCTCTTGATGAGGATCAGCTGGCTGGCGACGGCGACGAACGCGGACAGGTTGCCGAGGCGGTCGTCCTCGAGGCCCGCGATGGCGTCGAGGTACGCCTCGGCGAGCGCGCCGAGGGGCACCGTCATGACGTCCAGGCGGCGCGCCTCGACGAGGGCCAGCAGGAGTCCCAGCGGACCTTCCCAGTCCGCGAAGCGGACGCGGGTCGCATCCTCCGGGCGCCGGTGCTCGGCGAAGGCGATGCCGGGGGCCCCGGGGGATGGCGGCGCGATGGCGTCCTGGGTCATCAGCTTGCCTCGTCGGCGGCATGGAGCGCGGCAAGCGCCGCTCGATCGTCGGGCTCGGCAGCCCCCAGGATCAGGGCCGCCGTCCGCGGCGTGCAGCCCGCCGCCCGGGCCAGCTCCGCGGAGCGCTCCGCATGATCGCGCAGTCGGGCCATCGCGTCGCCGCCGCCCGGCAGCCGTGCCGCGAGGCCGTGGACCCAGGTCCCGAGGAGCTCTCCTAGCGACCACGCCACCCGGTGCCAGAGCCGGATCGTCGGTCCCTTGCCGCAGTCGTGGAGGAGCCCAGCCTGCAACACCTCCGGGTCGCCGACCCCCGCGCCGCGCAGGGCGGTCACGACGTCGAGCCCGTGGCGTCGATCGGCGACCGGCATCCCGTCGAAGAGCGCCAGCTGGACCGGCGTGAGCCACTCGGCCAGCGCCGCTCGCTCGTCGGGTCGGACGCGGGCCACGACGTGCCGGCCGAGCTGGCGCGCCTTACTGGCCCACCAGGAAGCCATAGATACCCCTGAAGATCGGGCCGAGGATCCGGGCGCCGAGGGACTGGGGCCCGGGCGGCAGGAACATGATCGCCAGGAGGATCACGAACCCCCACTGCTCCAGGAATGGGCGCACCTGCCAGACCGTCCGGGGCGGAAGGAACGCGAAGAGGACCTTGGAGCCATCGAGGGGCGGCAGGGGCAGGAGGTTGAAGATGAAGAGCGAGATGTTGATGAAGAGGAACCACTGGATCACGAGACCAAGGAAATCCAGCGCTGCCGACGGGGGGAGGTCCATGGCCACGAGGAGGCGAAAGATCGCCGCGGCCACGATCGCCAGCGCCATGTTGGAGAGTGGACCCGCGGCGGCCACGATCGCCTCGCCACGGTGGCCCCAGCGGAGCATCGAGGGGTTGACCGGGGTCGGCTTGGCCCAGCCGATGAAGAAGTTGCCGACGAGTGCCGAGAGGGCGAGGATGCCCGATCCCAGCGGGTCGAGGTGCACGAGCGGGTTCAGGGTCAGGCGGCCGAACAGCTTCGCGGTGCCGTCACCCAGGCGGTAGGCAGCAAACGCGTGGGCGCATTCGTGGACGGGAAAGCCGATGACGAGGAAGATCGCCACCGCCACCAGGGCGGACAGGGTCTGCTGGTCGAGGGACACGCTGTCGCGAGACTCCGGCTGGGGGTGGGACCCGGGTATGGTATCGCGCCGTCGACCCGGCGGCCTCGGGCGATGGTTCAGCCGGCGATCGTAGGTCCCGGGCGGTCGCCGGCCTGGCTGCGCGATCCTCTGCGCTACAGGTCCGAGAGCAGCTCTGCCTTCTTCGCCTCGAAGTCCGCGGGCGAGATGATCCCGTCGTCGCGCAGCTTCGCCAGGCTGCGCAGCTTCTCCTCCGCGGTCGGTCCGGCCGGAGCCGGGGCAAGCGGGGCGGCCACCGTCACCTCGGCTGCCGCGGCGACCGGCGTCGGGCGCGCCGACTCGCGGACCGCCGCCGAGATCTGGCGGGCGTCGGTCGCCTCCAGCTCGATCTTCTCGTCGAGCATGGCGCGCCGGAAGTCTGCCGGTGCGCGCATCGTGCGGTAGGTCAGGTCCGAGCTGTCGGACGCGGTGCTCACCTGCAGCGTCCCGTAGCCCAGCATCCGCCCGAGCGGCCCCTGTTCCATGATCACATCGTTGATCTTCTCGAGCGCGGCGCCGCTCGTCCGCTTGCGCAGCAGGCCGGCAACCTTCACGACCTTCTGGTTCGTGACGACGTAATCCTCGACCCACCACTGGATGTACGAGTAGCCGACCATGCCGAGGCCCACGAGGACCATGATCACGGAGGCCCAGGCGACGAGGGTGCGGAGGAACCCGACGATCCCGTCGGTACCCATCGCGAACTGCAGGATGAAGAGCACCACCCCGCCCACGAGGACGAGCACTCCGGCGACGGTCCCGAAGATCGGCGCCATCCAGTGCTGCTTGGTCCGGTAGACGATCCTCTCGTTCGTCGCGAGGAGCGATTCGGTGTAGCCCATCCCGTCCTTCCGATCCTTCTCCGTCAGGCCCGCGGGTGCGCCCGCGCGTAGACCTCGCGGATCCGTTCGCCCGTCAGGTGCGTGTAGATCTGCGTCGTCGAGATACTGGCATGCCCGAGCAGCTCCTGTACGACGCGCAGGTCGGCCCCGCCCTCCAGGAGGTGCGTGGCGAAGGAGTGGCGCAGCGTGTGCGGGGAGACCCGGACACCCAGGCCGGCGCTCGCCGCCGCGCGCTTGACCACCGTCCAGGCGTGGTTTCGCCCGAGGCGCCGGCCGCCATCCGAGAGGAAGACCGGGCCGCCGCGCACGGCCCGCGTCCGGTCGGCCGCCGCGAGCGCCGGCCGGCCCACGTCGAGATACCGGGTCAGCCACGCGACGGCCACGTCGCCGACCGGCACGCTCCGCTGGCGGTCGCCCTTCCCGATGACGCGGACGCTTCCGCCGGCCAGGTCCAGGTCGTCGCCGTCGAGGCCGAGCGCCTCGGAGATCCGCAGGCCGGCCGCGTACAGGAGCTCCAGCAATGCCCGGTCGCGGAGGGCGCCGACCATGACGATGCCCCGGGAGCGGGCTCGGCCGGCCCTGGCAGGGCTTCCCGGAGACGCCACGGCCGCTGCCGCAGCGGCGGCCTCCGGATCGACGGCCGCGAGGAGCCGGTCCACCTGCTCGACCGTGAGCGGGTCGGGCAGGATGCGCGGCTCCCGCGGCAGGTCCAGGTGGCTCGCGACGTCCATGCCGACGAGATCCTCCGCCATGCAGAAGCGATAGAACGTGCGGAGAGCTGCCGTCCGTCGCCGCATGCTCGTGGGCCGAAGGATCCTTCCCGCTGGCCCGACTCCCCCGGCCAGCCGGCCGAGATAGTCGAGCGCCGCGTCGGGCGAGCTCGCCCACCCCGACGCCGCCTCGGGCGAGCGCCCGAAGTCGGCGAGATCGGCGCCGTACCCTGTGACCGTGGCCGGGGAGAGCCCGCGCTCGACGCGCAGGTGGAGCAGGAACGCGTCGATGGCGGCGACGAGGCCCGGAGGGATGGGCCGCTCCGGGCCCCGGCGTCGTCGCCGGCGCCGCATCCCCGGGGCGCCCGGCGTGCTCACCCGGCGGCCGGCGCGTGGCCGCGGGTCAGCCGGAAGCGCGCGGCCCGCTCCAGCAGCTCCCGTGCCGACGCCTCGGCCGCCGGTCCTCCTGCCGGCCCGCCGATCATCGCCGCGAGCTCCGCGATTCGTTCCTCCTCGTCGAGGCGCCGGACCTCTGTCACGGTGCGGCCGCCGCGCTGCACCTTGTGGATCGCGAAGTGCGCGTCGGCGTGGACCGCGATCTGCGGCAGGTGTGTCACGCAGAGCACCTGGTGACGCCGGGCCAGCGTCCACAGCGTCCGCCCCACCGGATCCGCGCTCCGGCCCCCGATGCCGGCGTCGATCTCGTCGAAGACGAGCGTGGGCGTCGCGTCGGCGTCCGCGAGGACCTCCTCGATGGCGAGCGACAGCCGCGACAGCTCGCCACCCGAGGCGATCCTGGCGAGGGCCCGCGACGGCTCCCCCGGGTTGGGCGCGATCCGGAAGACCACGACGTCGACGCCGGTCGCGTCGAACGCGACGGCATCGCCCGCGATCTCGACTGCCGGCTCGTCCCGGCCCGCCGTGCGGCGCCCGACCGCGATCTCGACGAGCGTCCCGCCGAGCCCCAGCTCAGCGACCGCCTGCTCGACCCGCGCCGCGAGCGCCGTTGCGGCATCCCCGCGGCGGGCCGAGAGGGAGGATGCCGCTGCCGCGACCGCTTCCAGGAGGCGCGCCCCGTGCCTCGTCCGGCGGGCGCGCTCAGCCTCGAGGCCGCGGAGCCGCTCCACCTCCGCCGCGGCGACCTCCACGCGAGCGACGAGCCCGTCGGCGTCGACGCCGTACTTGCGCTCGAGCGTGTAGAGCAGCGACAGGCGCTCCTCGAGCGCCGCGATGGACCCGGAATCGTGATCCACCCCATCGGCCAGCGTGCGTGCCTCGAACGCGGCGTCCTCGAGCTCGGCCGCCAGCCCTCCGAGACGCTCGCCGAGCGGCGCGTAGCGGGGATCCAGGCGCCCCAGCGCCGCGGCCTCCGCGGCCGCCCGCGCAGCCTGCTCGCGAGCACCCGCGACCCCCGCACCGGATTCGTCACCGGTGAGCAGCGACGCGATGACGCTCGCCCCGCGCGCCAGGGCCTCGCCGTGGCGCGACGCCTCCAGCCGCACCCGTATCTCGGCAGCCTCGCCAGGCCGGATCCGCGCGCCGGCGATCTCCGCCGCCTCGTGCTCCACCAGGGCGATCCGGCGCTCGAGCTCGCGCGGATCGAGGGTCAGCGCCGCCAGGGCGGTCTCGTTCTCCCGCCATTCGGCGACGGCGGCCGCCATGGCGCTGCGCTCGGCCCCATGGCCCCCGAACGCGTCGAGCAGGTCGCGCTGCCAGCGCTCGTCGAGCAGGCGCGCCTGCTCGTGCTGGCCGTGGATCTCCACGAGCGACGCCGCCGTCGCGGCAAGCCGGCCCGCCGTGACGGTCTCGTCATCGATGCGGGCCAGCGACCGGCCGCTCGCGGCGACCTCTCGCACGCAGACGAGCGGTTCAGGAACGCGGTCGAAGAGTGCCTCCACGCGCGCCGTCTCGGCGCCGTGCCGGACGAGTCCCGGGTCGGCACGCGCGCCGACCGCGAGGCCGAGCGCGTCGATGAGGAGACTCTTGCCGGCGCCCGTCTCCCCCGTGATCACGTTCAGGCCGGCGGCGAAGGCGATCCGGACCCGCTCGAGGAGCGCCAGGTCGGCGACCGCCAGCTCCAGCAGCCGTCCCGCCGCGGGCCCTGTGGCGCGATCGTCGGTCATGGCGCGGTCACGACGGCAGCAGCTGCGCCTTCTGACGAAGGAGATCCCAGAAGGGCACGGCTCCCTCCGGCTCGAGGAAGCGAATGGGCCGCTCGAGCGCCTCGATCGTGACCGTGTCGCCGACGGCCAGCTGGAAGTCCTCGCGCCCGTCGATGGAGACGAGGGCCTCGTGGGCCTCCATGACCCGGCAGCGAACCACCTGGTCGGGACTCACGACGACCGACCCGAGAGCCGACAGGTATGCCGCGATCGGCGTCACGATGAGGTTGCGGCTGAGCGGATCCAGGATCGGGCCGCCGGCGGAGAAGCTGTACCCGGTGGATCCCGTCGGGCTGGCAACGACGAGCCCGTCCGCGATGAACGTGGCGAGATGCGACGGCCCGATCTCCACGTCGAGCCGCACGACGCGGGCGAGCGATCCGCGGGCGATCACGACGTCGTTGAGGGCCACGAAGGTGTGGCGGGGCGCGCCGCCCGGGCCGCCGTGGATGGCGCCCCGGAGCGCCATCCGGTCCTCGAGGTGGAACCGGCCGGCCGCGATCTTCTCGAGCAGGTCGTCCAGCTCGTGGGCCTCGGCCTTCGAGAGGAAGCCGACCTTTCCGAGGTTGACGCCGACGACGGGCACGTCGCCCTCGGCAATCGCCCGGGCCGCCCGCAGGAACGTCCCGTCCCCGCCGAGGACGACCAGCACGTCCACGCCGGGAAGTGCCGCCAGGAGCGCGTCGGTGTCGCCCGAGGCAAGCGCCCAGCACTCGACACCGCGGACCGCGCACCAGGCCTTCGCCCGCGCGCACAGCGCGACCGCGTCCGTCTTGGTCGGGTTGTAGGCCAGGCCGATCCGCAGCACGGCGCCCATGGCCGCGCTCATGCCGGCACCAGCGCGGCGATGCGGGAGGCCCACTCGGCGGGTTCCACGCGGTCGGGGTCGGCAACGGCATGGACGAAGAACTCGCGGTTGCCGGCGGGGCCCATGAGTGGCGAGTCGATCAAACCCACGGGAACGAGCCCCGCGGCCCGCACGTGCCCCAGCGCAGCCAGCAGGACGTCCCGGTGAACGGCAGGATCCCTCACGACGCCTCCGGGCGCCCGCCCGCGGCCGGCTTCGAACTGGGGCTTCACGAGCGCGACGACGGCTCCGGGCGGCGCAACGCAGGCGGCGATCGGTGGCAGGACGAGCCCGAGCGAGATGAAGCTGACATCGACCACGGCCAGGTCGACCATCTCGCCGAGCATCTCCGGGACGAGGTCCCGGGCGTTGGTCCTCTCCCGCGACACGACCCGGGGGTCGCGGCGCAGGGCCGCGGCCAGCTGGCCGCGGCCGACGTCGATCGCGTGCACCCGGACGGCGCCGCGCTGCAGGAGCGCGTCGGTGAAGCCCCCTGTCGAGGCCCCCACGTCGAGGCAGACGAGGCCGTTCGGGTCGACTGCGAAGGCGGCCAGAGCGGCCGCCAGCTTGTCACCGCCGCGCGAGACGTACGGGAGCGGGGCGACGACGTCGACCGCGATGTCGGCGTTGACGAGGTCCCCGGGCTTGCGGTCCCTGCGGGCAGCGTCGCCGGGGCCGACGCGCACGTGGCCGGCCAGGAGAAGCGCCTGGGCGCGTGCGCGCGACTCCGCGAGGCCGCGGTCGACGAGCAGCTGGTCGAGGCGGATGCGAGGCGCGCGGATAACGGAGCTGGTGCGGGTCACCCCGCGATCATGCCACGCGCCGCTGCATTCCCACCAACCCCGGCGCACCGTGGGCGGCAACAGCCCGGCGGGCGGCAGCGAGCGGGCGGCGTCTCGAGCGCCTCCTGCGGAGCCGGCCGGGTCAGGAGCTGGCGGCGGCCCTGGGCGACGGGCGGCTGCGGCGCCGAGGCGCGACGCGGAGCTTCGCCAGCGTCTCCCGGATCTGCTCCACGATCCCCGCCGTGTCGAGCCGGACCAGGGACCGCAGGTCCGAGACCGAGCCGTGATCGACGAACCTGTCCGCCGGGATCCCGATGATCCGCAGGGAAACCTCGCGGAACGCGGGGTCGGCCAGCCGAGCCTCCTCGAGCGCCTCCAGCACTCCCGAGCCGAAGCCGCCGATCGTCGTGCTCTCCTCGAGCGTCACGACCAGGCGCTTGCCCCGGGCCTGGTCCAGGATCAGCTGGCGGTCGAGCGGCTTGGCGAACCGCGCGTTGATGACGCCGACCGTCCACCCGTCGGCGGCCAGCGCCTCGGCAGCCTCCTCGGCCCGCCGCACGATGGGCCCGAACCCCACGAGGAGGAGGTCCGAGCCCTCGCGGAGGACCTCGCCGCGGCCAACCGGCAGGAGGCCCGGATCGCGATCGGGGACGCCGAACCCGGAGTCGCGAGGATAGTTGAGGGCGAACGGGTGATCCTGGGCGAGGGCCGTCCGGACCATGGAGCGCAGCTCCTGCTCGTCCTTCGGCGCGGCGATCACCAGGTTCGGGATCTGGCGGTGGGCGGGGTACGAGAACATCCCCTGGTGGCTGGTCCCGTCCTCGCCGACGAGCCCTGCCCGGTCGACGCCCAGCAGGACCGGCATGTCGTTCTGGCACACGTCGTGGACGATCTGGTCGAAGGCGCGCTGCAGGAAGGTCGCATAGATCGCGACGACCGGCCTTCCCCCGCCCATCGCGATCCCGGTCGCCAGGGCCACCGCGTGCTGCTCGGCGATGCCGACGTCGACGAAGCGATCGGGGAACTCTGCCTCGAACCGGTTGAGCCCGGTGCCCGTGGGCATCCCGGCCGTGATTGCCACAACGCGCCGGTCGGCGCGGGCCGCGGCGATCACCTCCTGGGCGAAGAAGTGCGTGTAGTTCGGCACCTTCGCCGGCGGGACCCCGGCCGGTGGCACGGCGCTGCCGTTCCCCCCGGCCGGGGCGGCCTTGGTCGCGGAGATCTCGCCCGCGCCGAGCGGGCTGGCGGCCGTGCCCCGGCGCGACCGGTAGGCGTCCGTCATCGGTGGAAGCGCCGCGCCGTGGAAGCCGACCTGGTCCCTCTCCGCCGGGTGATAGCCGCGACCCTTCTGCGTCCGGACGTGCACGATGACCGGGCCGCCCAGGTCCAGCGCGCCGATGAAGGTGTGCTCGAGCGCCCGCAGGTCGTGGCCGGGGACGACGCCGACATAGGTGATCCCCAGGTCCTCGAACAGCTGCCCCGGCTGGGCGAAGCTCACGACGGACTTCCGGAACCGGCGCGACAGCTCGAGGGCCGTCGGTCCGACGACGGGCACGCGCTCCACGGTCCGGTCGTAGGCGCTGCGCCCCTGCTTCCAGGCGCTGGAGAGCTTGATCTCCGACAGGTACTTCGAGAGCGCCCCGACCGACTGGCTGATCGACATCTCGTTGTCGTTGAGGACGATGAGCACCTGGGTCTGGCGGTGGCCGATGTCGTTGAGCGCCTCCAGGGAGAGGCCGCTCATGAGGGCGGCGTCGCCCACCACGATCGCGATCCGCTCCAGGCCGTGGCGCACGTCGCGCGCGGTCGCGAGGCCGGCCGCGATCGAGAGCCCGGTGCCCGCGTGCCCGCCGTCGAAGACGTCGTGCGCGCTCTCCGAGCGGCGCGGGAAGCCGCCGATTCCGCCCAGCTGGCGGAGGGTGCCGAAGCGGTCGTAGCGCCCCGTGATCAGCTTGTGGGCGTAGGCCTGGTGGCCCGTGTCCCAGACGATCGGTTCCCGCGGGGATTCCAGAACGCGGTGGAGGGCCAGGGTGATCTCGACGACGCCGAGGGACGAACCGAGGTGGCCGCCCGTCTTCGCGACGGTGGCGATGATCGTCCCGCGAATCTCCTCCGCCAGCTCGAACAGGTCGCGCTCGCGAAGGCCGCGGAGGTCGCCGGGCCCCTTGATGCCGGGAAGGATCGCCACGCTGGCTCCTCGGTACGCTCCTCCGGGTGGCACGCCCGCCCTGGAGGCCGCGTGCCGTGAGACGGCTCGAGTCCGTCGTTCGTGATGCGGTTCGCGCCCGCGGGGCGCTCGGATGGCGATGCCGCCGGCGGCCCGCCGCTGGCTCGCGGATCCGGCGAGTCTACCCCTCCGGCGGCTGAGCCGGGCCGAGGCCGGTCAGCCCGGCTCCTCCTCGCGAAGCTCTGCCTCCGCGACTGCCCCTCGCGCTCCATCCACCAGGCGGCGGACCCTGAGCTCCGCGGCTGCCAGGAGCTGCTCGCAGCGCTGCTGGAGGGCCACGCCGCGCTCGTACAGGGCGATCGTCCGCTCGAGGGGCTGGCCGCCCGCCTCGAGCTCGGCGACCGTCCGCTCCAGCTCCCCGAGGGCCACGTCGAAGCTCATCTCCTCGATCGTGCCCGCCGCCTGATCCTCCATCACCGTCCTCCTTCATCTGCGCGACCTTCCTCGGTGTCGAGGGCGTCGCCACGCCAGCCAGCGTCGCCGGGCGGGGCCGGCGTCCCGGCCGGCGCCACTGGCGAAGCGTCGTCGCCACCGCCCGGGTCGGCGTCGGCGCGATCGGTCCAACGCGTGAGCCGGCCCGCGACCGTCAGCCCGATCGCCACGCCGGCGAGCGCAACGACCGCGACGGCCACGGCGAACGCGAGCCATTCCACGGTCAGGCGCCGTCCTCCACGCGGGCTTCCAGGTCGCCGCCGCTGACGCGCACCCGCAGGAGCGAGCCGACGGGAGCGTCCGCCGGGGTGCGGACGATCGCGCCGTCACCCGCCCGGCGCACGATGGCATATCCACGCGCGAGGGTTGCCTGGGGCCCCATCGCCGCCAGCGACCCGGCCGCGGCATCCAGGCGGGCCCGGCCTGCGACCAGCCGCCGGGTCACCGACGGCGCCAGCAGGGCGCTCGACCGCTCGACTGCGCGCCGGTGCGCGGCCAGGCGGGAGGTCGCGATGGCGGTCGCACGGTCGAGGAGGTAGCCCGCCCGTTCGCGCACCGCTGCGAGCCGCGCCTCGGGCCGCAGCCCGTCGAGGGCTCGACGCTCGGCCACGACACGCCGGGCGAGCCCGTCGAGCTGGCCGGCCAGGGCCGCGTCCAGCCGCGCGCGTCGCCCCTGAACCGTGGCGGCGGCCTCCCGGCAGTCCGGAACGACGAGCTCGGCCGCCGCGGAGGGCGTCGGGGCGCGCAGGTCGGCCGCGAAGTCGACGAGGGTGACGTCCATCTCGTGGCCCACGCCCGAGACGACGGGGACCGGGTGCCCGGCCACGGCGCGCACGACGCGCTCGTCGTTGAACGACCACAGGTCCTCCAGCGACCCACCGCCCCGCGCCAGGATCACCACCGCCGCCCCGTCGTCGGGCCGGCCTTCGGCGCGACAGGCCGCGGCGTGCCTGGCGAGCCGCTCGAGGGCCGCGACGATCGTCTCCGCGGAGCCGTCGCCCTGGACCCGGCACGCGCTGACGAGGAGCCGGGCCATCGGCCACCGGCGCTCGAGGACCCGGCGCACGTCCTGGAGGACCGCTCCGGACAGGCTCGTGACGACCCCGATCGTCCCCGGCCGAGCCGGGAGGGGTCGCCTGCGCGTCGCGTCGAAGAGGCCCTCGGCCGCCAGCTTCGCCTTCGTGGCTTCGAAGCGCAGCGCGAGATCGCCGAGACCTGCGGGCTGGACGGCAGCCACGTAGCACTGGTAGACGCCCTGCGTGTCGAAGACGTCGATCCGGCCGTGGACGACGACCCGCAGCCCGGTTCGCGCCTCGAACGCGCTGGCCAGCCGGTCGTCCCGGAACCAGACGCAGGCGAGCTGGCTGCGCTCGTCCTTCAGGGTGAAGTAGGCGTGGCCGGCCGAGCTCACGGTGACCCGTCCGACCTCGCCCTCCACCCAGACGTCGGCCAGCCGTGGGTCGCCGCGGAGCGCTTCCCGGACGGCCCGGGTGACCTCCGACACGCCGACCACGCGGAGCCCGAAAGCGGCCCCGGGAACGGAGTCCCGGCCGGGCCCGGGCGTCGCTTCCTGCGCCGCAGCTCCGCGTCGAGGCAGCGGGTCGATCGCGTCCCAGGCCGGCAGGGCCCAGTCCGGCGGCTCGCGATCGCCCATCGGTCGCCCTGGGAGCGGGTCGGGCGGCAGGCGCTCAGACCCGGTCAGAGCCGGGTCTGGTATTCGCCCGTGCGGGTGTCGATGCGCAGCGTGTCGCCCTCGGTCACGAAGAGCGGCACCGAGACGACGAGGCCCGTCTCCATGGTCGCTGCCTTGCGGGCGCCCGTCGCCGTGTCGCCGGCGAACCCGGGATCGGTCTCGGTGACGACGAGGTCGACCGTGATCGGGAGCTCCACGCCCAGCGTCTCGCCCTCGTAGGTGATCCGGTCCAGCGTCATCCCGTCCTTGAGGTACGGCACGATGTCGTCGATCTGCGACGCATTCAGGTGGAACTGCTCGTACGACTCCATCTCCATGAAGTGGAGGTCGTCGCCGTCGCGGTACAGGAACTGGATGACCCGGCGGTCGAGCTGAGCCCGCGGCCACTTCTCCCCGGCCTGGAAGCTCTTCTCGACCGTGCTCCCCTTCTTGACGTTGCGGAGCTTGATGCGCACCTGGGCCGAGCCGCGGCCCATCTTGATGTGGTGGTAGTCGAGGACCTGCCAGAGGTCGCCGTCGAGCTCGATGACGACGCCCTTGCGCAGCTCACCGGTGGAGATCATGCGGTCGGGTGCTCCGTGCGGGGCCGGCGGTCACGGGTGGGCCGGCCCGGGTCGGGATGTCCGCCGGATCGTAGCAGACGGGAGGACCCGGACCGGGCAGGGATGGCTCACGGATGGCCCACCCGAACCCCGGCTCGGCCCGCTCGGGCGCTGCCTCAGGACGCCGCGACTCCCTCAGCCGCGCGCATCAGCTCGGGCGCGGCCGGCGGGACGACCTCGCGCCAGATCCCGATCGGGGTCTTCTCGTCGGTCTGGCCCAGCGGGTTGTCGTCGAAGCTGCGGGCCAGGAGCCGCTCGCGGTCCTTGCCCAGCGTGGAGGCGACCACCCAGGCCGGGGCGATGTCGTTGATGTCGGCGATCGCGACGTCGATCTCGCCCCCCAGGGCGTCCTTCACGGCGCGCACCGTCCCGGGCGGGTCCGCGGGGGCGGGGATGCAGCACTCGTAGTACTCGGCGACGCCCATCGTGTGCTCGGCGTCCATCATCCGGGCATTCAGCCCGGCGACCAGGTAGAACCAGCCCTTCCTGCCCAGCACCCTGCCGGCCACGTGGGCCCCGCTGGCGAGCAGGATCCGCGGGGTCCCGGTCAGCTCGATCGCGTACTGCATCGCGTACGGGCTGCGGAGGCCGGTCCCCCACGACGTGCTGACGACCCGCGACGACATCCAGCGGGCCAGGCGCCCCGGGTGGATCGTCCGCCAGTCGCGCGCCCGGCCCTGCATGATCGCGACCGCCGACTCGGAGAGCAGCACGGTGTCGCCCGGGTGCAGCTCGTCGCCGGCATGCTCGCGGATCGCCCCGGCGACGTCGTCGCCGGGCATGAGGACGCGCGTCCTGACGGGGATGCGCTCGAACGTCCGGCCGTCGACGACGACCGTTCGTGGCTTCGGACCGTGCGGGCTCACGGTCGATAGAAGTCGATGACGTAGAAGAGCCTGCCGCCGGAGACCCAGAGGCCGACACCGGCCCGGTCGTAGTCGCGGTTCATCATGTTGACCCAGTGCCCGCCGTTGTAGGGCCGCTCGTTCTGGTAGAACCGGACCAGGTCGATGGCTTCCTGGAACACGTTCGACTGGTAGTGGCAGCCGATGTTCTCGGCCCAGTGGTAGCTCGTGTAGCCGGCCGCGCGCAGGCGGTCGCCCGGCGTCCCACCCAGGAAGTGCGTGCAGGAATTCGCCATGACCAGCCGCTTGGCGTACGGCCGGGAGACGCGGGCACTGATCCCGGCGTCCAGCTTGAGCGGGGCGATCCCGCTGCCGCCGGGGCTGGAGCAAGTGCCGTCGTAGAGGACCCAGCCGCCGCCCCGCGTGCAGTTGGTGAGGGCCAGCAGGTACTTCTCGGCCGCGAGCCACGAGCTCGAGGCGGGACGCGACACCGGCACTGGCTTCGCTGCCGGTTTCGGTGTCGGCTTCGGTGCCGGACGCGATGCGGCCGCGGTGGCCTTCGCCGCCGGCGCGGGCTTCGGCGCGGGCTTCGCCTTGGCGACGACGGTGAACCGCGCGGCGCGTCCGCGATCGAGCGCCGCTCCGCCTGCCGAGAGCGCCGCGGGGGTGACCCGCAGGGTCACCGCGGCCCCGAAGGGGAAGGCGGCCTTCGGCGCGAAGACGAGGACCTTGTCGTTCTCGGCGAACTCGACCGTGCCGGGGACCTGCTTGCCGTTCACCACCACGCTGAATGCCGCCGCGGTGGACGCTCGATCCATCGGCATCGTGAAGCGCACCGAGACCGGGACGCCGCGACTCACGCCCTGCGTGCCGGCCAGCGGCCGGAAGCGGACCACGGAGGGCGCCGTTCCCGTCCTGAAGGCAAGCCGCTGGGGGGCGGCGATCGGCGCCCCTTCCTCGTCCACGACGCCGGGACCCAGCTCCACGGTATACCGGGTGTTGCCGGCGAATGACTCCAGGGGCTGCCAGACGTAGCTGTCCGCCATCGTCGGATCGCCACCGTCGGGGCCGTCCGTCGCGACCAGGAGCTGGCCCGGAACCGGGGGGCTGATCCGGAACGCCCGCAGCACCGCGGCGATCGCGACCGGACGATCGAACGAGATCACGACCGCGCTGTCGAGTGCGACACCCGCCCGACGCTGGTCGGTCGCCGCCAGGCGCGCCCCGGTCAGGGCCCGGGTCAGGAAGCCGGCCCGCAGCGGCGAGGCGAGCGCGCGGCCCTGGCGATCGCGGGCGGCGGCACCGACCGTGACGGTGTAGAGGGTGGCCGGGCGCCAGGTGCCCACGGGCACGATGGAGAGCCGTCGACCGTCCGCGGACCAGCCGAGGGTGACGTCAGCCGCCGGCTCGACGCGAATCGCCCCTGCGACCGACGCGGCATCCATGGGAGCGTCGAAGTCGACGAGCAGGGCCGATGTCAGCGAGCGCGCCGTGGAGACCGCGGGCCCGAGAGCGCTGGCCGCCAGCGCGGTCTGGGTTGCCGTCGGCACGCCGACGGCCCCGCCCGGGATGCCGACCGCCGCCGCGAGCACCAGGCCGCCGATCGCGAGCGCGAGCACCATCCGCGTCGCCGGGCCGCGGCGCAACGCCAGCGGCAGGTAGATCGCAACGAGAACGGGCAGGGCGAGCAGGGCGGCGAGCGCGCGGCGGACCGGCAACAGGCTCCTCGTCGAATCCCGGGCGCTCGGGACCGCACCGGGTCGATCGGCTGGGACCGATCTCGCCTACCCTACCACCGGCCCGCAACCCGGGGCAAATCCGCCGGGGTTCGCGGCGGGTCGCTCAGCCCGGCAGGACGAGCACCTCGCGCGGGAATCGCGTGAGGCGGTCCACGCGACGCGAGCCCGCATCGACGAACAGGAGATCCTCGATCCGGACTCCCGTGCGGCCGCCGAGGTAGACCCCTGGCTCCACCGAGAAGACCGTCGGGCTCGGGAGCGGCGCGTCGGACGCCGCTCGCGCGAGGCCTGGGCGCTCGTGCGTCGCGAGGCCGATCCCGTGGCCCGTCCCGTGCCCGAAGTGCCCGCCGTGCCCGGCCGCCTCGATCACGTCACGGGCGGCGGCGTCCACGGCGCGGCCGCTGGGCAGGCCGCGGCCGGCCCTCATCCCGGCCTCGAGGAACGAGATCGCGGCGGCCTGGGCGCGTGCCACGAGGTCGTACACGGCGAGGTCCCGGCCGCGTGGCTCGCCCACGAACAGCGTGCGCGTCATGTCGCTGCGGTAGCCCGCCACCTGGGCCCCGAAGTCGAAGAGCAGGACCTGGCCGGCCCGCACGCGCCGTCGGCCGGGCGACCCGTGGGGCAGGGCCGCCCCGGGCCCTGCCAGCGCCGCCACGTCGAAGGCGAGGGCCTCGGCCCCGCCCTCGCGCAGGAGCACCTCGAGGCGCCAGGCCAGGGCCGCCTCCGTGACGCCGGGCCGGATCTCCGGAAGGAGTGCCGCGAGCGCCCGATCCGCGACGGCCGCGGCGGCAGCGATCCGCTCGATCTCCGACGGCTCCTTGACGGCGCGGTCCTCGTCGATCCACGGGCCGGCGGGGATCAGCTCCACCTCCGGGGCCGCGGCGGCGAGCGCCTGCCACAGCGCGTGCGAGAGGTCGCCGGCGGAAACGGCAACCCGCCGGGCGCCGATGGAGGCGAGCAGGCCGCCCCAGCGCGCGGCCAGGTCGTCGGTGACGTCCTCGATCCGCGCCCCCGGCGCCTCTCCACGAACCTGGAGCGTGTAGCGGGAGTCGGCCAGCACGACGACCTCGTCGACCGACACCAGGAAGCGACCCGAGTGCCCCGCGACCTTCTCCTCGCCCTCGCCCAGGACGATGCCCGCCAGGTACCTCGTCTCCTCGCGCCGCAGCCCGAAGTAGGCGTCGACGCCCGCCTCGGCGAACCGCGCTCGCAGCCGGCCCAGGCGAGCCGGGCGCGCCGCCCGATCGGCCTCGTCCCACGCGCGGAGCCGGCGGCCGCTGGGCGGCCCGGCGAAGTCGCCGGGCCCGGGGACGCGCACGATTCAGCCGCCGTACTTCTTGATGTTCCGGACGTGCTCGGCGTACGTCCTGGCGAAGACGGTGCGGCCGTCCTTGGTCGCGAAGAAGTAGAGGTAGCCACCCTTCGTGATCGGGTTCAGCGCGCCGTCGATCGACGCCACCGTCGGGGTGCAGATCGGGCCGGGCGGCAGGCCCTTCGAGGTATACGTGTTGTAGCCCGCCAGGCCGGCCGGCAGGGTGGCCGGCAGCTGGCTCGCAGGGGGTGACCAGAACGCGTACGTCGGCCACTTGGCCAGGGCCAGCCGGGCCAGCTGCAGGCTGTCGTTGAGGTAGAAGACCGTCGGGTCCGCCCCGAGGAAGCCGGCGGTCTCGTTTGGCGTCGCCATGCGGTTCATGAACACGCCGGCGATCGCGGCGCGCTCGGTGTCGTCGGATGTCTCCCGCTCCACGAGCGAGGCCAGGGTCAGGACCTCCTGGAACGGGACGCCTCGTTCCTTTGCCGCCTGCAGCCGCCCGGGGCCAACCTCCTCGGCGAACCGGTCGAGCATCTTGCGGACGAGCTCCTCGGGCGTGGTGTCGGGAAGGACGCGGTACGCGCCGGCCGGCAGATATCCCTCCAGAGAGGCGCCCTTCGGCAGGTCGAGCCAGGGGTAGTCGGCGAGCAGCGCCGCGGGCGGCGTGCGAACCAGCGCCAGGAAGTCCGCGGCGTTCATCTGGAGGCTGCCGATCTCGTCGGGACGGGCCTGCAGGTACGCCGTCATCTGCTCCAGGCGGAGCCCGGTCCGGAACTGGATCAGGATCGACGGATCCTTTGCCTCGAGGAGGGTCGCGACCAGCTGGTCGGGCGTGAGGTTGCGCCGCAGCAGGTAGGTCCCGGCGGCGAGCTGGTCGGTGAGCCCCTTCTCGGTGGCGATGAGGAGGAATGCCCGTCCATCGCGGAGCAGTCCCTCATCGGCGAGGCGACCGGCGATCCCCGCGGCGGTCTCGCCCGTCGCGACGGTGAAATCGACCTCGGTTGCGTCGCTGCTCGCACGAGCTGTCAGCGCGTCGCCGAGGTCCTCGCGGACGAAGTCGGCGACGAATGGCAGGCCGAGCGCGCCGGGGTTGCTGTCGGCCCACCCGACGACGAGGCTCCGGGTCACCGGCCGCAGGATCGTGCCGAGGGCGACGAGCACGATCCCGGCGGCGATCACCATGAAGACGAGGAACCGGACGAGGCCGCCGATGCCGGTGCTGGGACGTCGGCGGGCCATGTCGTATCCGGACACCGTCCCTGCGCGGGGCGCCGGCGCGCGCTCGCCGGCCGGGCCGGCGGGATCGACGCGGCGGGCCATGGGCGGCCGTCCGCGCTCCGGCTCGGTGCCGTCCCGGGGCCCCGCCCCACCACGGATCGTCATCCATCCTCCTGTGTCGTCGTCTCGTGCGGCGGTCGCACACGCTCGCCCGGCGTGCCGACTCGCCGCGCCTCCAGCTCATCCTCCAGGATGACCGCAGCCGCCTCGCGATCGATCCGCGCCCGATGAGCGGCTCGCCGGACGGGCCCTGGCGGCCCCCCGGCTCGGCCGCGACCCGGCCTGCCGACACGGGACTCCGCCACGTGGCTCGAGAGTCGTTCGTCGCGCAGACGCACGGGCAGCCCCGTCTGTTGCGCAACCGCACGCGCCCATTCTCGCGCCTCGGTCGCCTTTGCGCCTTCCGCGCCGGACATGTCGAGGGGCATCCCCACGACGAGCTCGTCGATGCCATTCGCCTCGACGATGCGGGCGAGGGCCTCGACATCGGCCGCCACGCTCCGCCGACGCGACACCGTCGCGAGCGGCCGAGCGCGGACGTCGCCGTCGTCGGCAATGGCCAGCCCGACGCGGCGCGTGCCCAGGTCGATCCCGAGGAGCCGCGTCACGGCGCGGCGGTCGCCGGCGGCGGGGAGTTCGAGGGCTCGGCGGAGGCCGACGGCAGGAGTGCGGGGGCCGGCGTCGGGGTGCGGGGGCCGGCGTCGGGTTGGGGCTTGCCTGGGCCGGGGGGACTCCCTGGACCGTGACCGTCAGCCGAGGGTCGATGGTCGTGATCGTCGAGGCCCAGTCGGGCCAGAGGGTCACCGCGGCGGTCCCGTACGGCGCGAGGACCTCCTGCGCCTCGGCCGGGGTCTTGCCCTTGACCATGCTGCGGACCTCGCGCTCCGAGACGCCGCGGACGGCCTCGGCCCGGCCCTCGACCGGGTAGCGGATCAGCTGTCCTTCGGCGATCCCCTGCCCCACCGTGACGCGCATCGAGCCCTCGCGAAGCTCCATGCCCGCCGGCACCTGGGCGGCGACCCGCGCGGCCGCGATCGCCTCCAGGGGCGTCGGGTCCGCGGCCACGACCGTGCCGTCGGCGGTGAGGGTGAGGTCGAATGTCTGCACCTCCTGCCCGACCAGGTCGGCCAGGGGCACGGAGGGCACGGGCTCGCCGCGCCGCGCCGTGGTCGGGTACGCGATCGTGCCGGCGGGCGTGCCGGGCGGATCGCCGGCGACCGCCGCGAGCTGCTGGTCCAGCTGCTTCGTCAGCCGCGCGGTGGCCGAGGCGACGTCCTTCTCGGTCACCTGGGGGAACTCCTCGCGGGATCCACCGGCCGTCGCCGCCGGGTTGGTCACCTTGATGACGACGCTGTTGTACTCGCCCGGGACGACGGTGATGCTGCCGGCTGGCACGTTGCCCGCCGTCCCGTCGCGGACGGCCTGCGCGGCGATCGTGCGGTTCTGGCAGCTGATCCGCGGCGGGTTCAGGATGGCGACCGGGAGGAAGACCGGCTCCTGGGTCCGGAAGGCGATCCCGCTCGGCGTCCGCGCCAGCGTTCCCTGGGGGATGGTGTAGGCCCGCGTCGGGTCGCAGTTGGTCCAGCGCACCTGGCCCGTGGCGAACGACGACTGGACCCGCTTGCCCGTGGCCTTGAAGGTCCCGGTCGCGGAGAGCGCGACCGGGACCCGGACGGCCGGGATCGTGGCCGTGTCCGCCTGCACTGCGACGGCATCCGGATCGGCGGTGCCGGTGAAGACGACCGGGCCCACGGGCACCGCCGCGAGCTGCAGCGTGACCGTCGCCGTCGGCAGGAGGACGTACGCCACGGCGCCGCCGGCACCTGCCAGGAGGGCGACGGCCAGGAGCGCCGCAACGGCGAGCGGCCAGCGGCGCCGCCGCGCGACGGGCGTGGCGGGACCCCCCGCGAGCCCGGTGGACGGCCCGATGGCGCCCCGCGGACGCGCCATGTCGGGCGTCGTCGCCCGGGTGCCGTCGCCGGGCGCCGTCGCGTCGGCGGCCGGGCTCCCGGCGGCGGCACCCCCGGCGCCGGCCGATCCCCCGGGGCCCGCGGCAGTCGCGCCGGTCGCACCGATCACCGCGGCTCCGGCGACGGCCGCTCCGGCCGCACCTGCGACGCCCCGGTCAGCCTCGGCGCCGGACGTCGTCGCCGGCGCTGGTGTGAGCCCTTCCCCGGCGGCCGCGTCGCGGCCCCGCGCATCCTCGTACTCCATCACCGAGGCGAAGGCCGGGAGCCCGGCCGAAGCCGCCAGGGCCCGGGACGACGCCTCCGGCGCGACGATCGCGAGGCGCCGGCTCCTGCCCGATGCCTCCCGGGCCAGAAGCCGGAAGTTGATCCGGCTCGTGGCGATCCGGGACCCGGCGGGCAGGACGAGCGCCACGTCGACGTCGGGCGTGGACCGGATGCGCGCCGCGGCCGAGGTGATCTCGTCGTCCACGTCGAGGTAGTAGGTCGCCATGACCGCGCCCTACAGCTTCATCGAGCGCAGGACCCGCCGAAGGGCGGCGTCCAGGGGATCGTGCTCGGCCTGGTGCTCGATCGCCTGGCGTGCGAGGCCCAGGGGCGTCACGTCCTGCTGGTCGACGAGCAGGTGCGTCGCGTCGTCGAGCGCCTCCACCATGTCCGGGCTCATCACGGTCACCTCGGGCGGGCGGCTGAACGGCAGGCGCCGCCAGAAGGCCTCCGCCCGCAATGCGTCCGCTGTCTCCTGGAGGCGCGACCCGCCCCCGCACAGGTAGATCCTCGACGGGAGCATGTCACCGCCGCCGAGCTCGTCGAGAACGAGCTCCATGCCCGCCGCCCAGACTGCGACGTCGTCGCCGATGATGCCGGCGATCTCCTCGCGGTTCTCGACGGCGAGGCCGCGAGCGTAGTCGACCTTGAGGGCCTCCGCGCGCGGGAACGGCAGGTCCAGGCGATCTGCCAGGGACTTCGTGAAGGCGCGCCCGGCCAGGGCGAACATCCGGGTTCCCTCGATTCCGCCGGAACGCACCAGGGCCACGTCGGTGGTCCCGCCGCCGATGTCCACGAAGAGAGCGCCAGCCTGGCGCACCTGCTCGCTCCCGATGACCCGGGCCACCGCGTAGGGCTCGGCGACGATCTCGAGGAGCTCCAGGTCCAGCTCCGCCGCCACGCTCTCGAGGGCTCCCAGGTGGACCAGCGGCGCGAACGCGTTGAAGATCCCGATCTTCACGTGGCGTCCCTGGAAGCCGACCGGGTTCGTGACCGCGTAGCCATCGATGCTGGCGGACGTGACCGCCGCGTGGACGAGGCGCACGTCGACGTTGGGCAGGCCGGTCTCCCAGGTGATGGCCCGCTCGGCCTCCTCCAGCGCCTCGCGCTGGACGCCGTCGATGAGCTTCTGGAGCTCGGCGTCCGTGATCGGGGCGTCGGGCTTCCGGCGCTCCTGCGTATGGGCCGTGGTGAACCCCTTCACGAGCTCGCCGGCGATCCCGATGACCACTTCGCTCGGTCGGAAGCCGGCCATCTCCTCGGCTTCCTGGAGCGCCACGCCGCAGTTGTCGACGACGGCACCGATGTCGGCCACGGTCCCCGACTGCATGTGGGCCAGGCCCTGGCGCTTGCGTCCGACGCCACGGACCGTCCCGTGCCCGTGCTCGTCGATGTCGAAGACGAGCGCCTTGGCGAACTCCGTCCCGATGTCGAGGGCCGTGCAGGCGGCAAGCTGCTCGTCGCCTTCGCGCTGCCAGAAGCGACGGAGGAAGGCCATGCCGGCTCCGCCGCGCTACTCGACGCCGGACGTCGTCGCGACGGCCGACCGAACGGCCGCGAGCGCGCCGGGGATGCCCTCGCGCCGGCTCCCCTTGCCCTGCGCCATCTCCGGCCGTCCGCCGCCCCTGCCGTCGAGGCTCGCGATTCCGGCGCGGACGAGGTCGCCGGCGGAGATCCCCCGGGCCACGAGATCGTCGGACACGCTGACGAACAGCTGCGGCTCCTCCGCGTCGAGGGCCAGCGCGATCACGCCCGACCCAAGGAGCGCCCGGACCTCCTTCGCGGCCGCCTTCATGGCGTCGACCGACTCCCACGAGCCGGCGTGGGCCACCAGGCGGACGCCCGGCGCCACCTGCTCGGCACGCGCGGCGAGGTCCGCGGGCTTCGGCACGCCGTCGCCCTCCCGGAGCCGGCGCCGCGCCTCCCGGATCTCCGTCTCGAGCGCCGCGATCCGGTCGAGCACGCCATCCGCGGATTGCGCACCCAGCCGGTCGACGACCGCGTCCAGGCGAAGGGAGCGCTCGCGCAGGTAGGTGTCGGCGCCGTCGCCGGTCAGCGCCTCGATGCGGCGCATCCCGGACCCGATGCTGCGCTCGGCCGTGATCACGAAGCTCCCGACCTGGCCGGACGCGCTGCAGTGCGTGCCGCCGCACAGCTCGAAGCTGTAGTCCCTGACCCGGACCGTGCGGACGGTCTCGCCGTACTTCTCGTCGAAGAAGGCGTCGGCGCCGGCATCGATCGCGTCCGCCATCGAGAGGTAGGCGACGCTCACCGGGCGGTCTTCCCGGATCACCCGCCGGACCTCGTCCTCGATGCGCCGCCGTTCGTCGTCCGCGAGGGGGCGGTCGAACGGATAGTCGAAGCGGAGGTAGTCGGGCGAGACGAGCGAGCCGGCCTGCCGCGCCGACGACCCGGCGACATTGCGCAGGGCGCGGTGGAGCAGGTGCGTCGCCGTGTGGTTGCGCACGGTCCGGGCCCGGCGCTCGGCGTCGACCGCCGCGGCGACCGTCGAGCCGACGCGCAGTCGCCCGTGGAGCGTCCCGCGGTGGACGACGAGGCCACGCGAGGGCTTCTGCGTATCCGTCACCCTGAAGAGCGGCGAACCGCCGCCCGGCTCGCGGAGCTCGCCCCGGTCGCCGACCTGGCCCCCGCTCTCCGCGTAGAACGGGGTGCGGTCCAGGATCACCTCGGCCTCGCCGTGGCCGGTCAGCTCGTCGTAGGCGACGCCGTCGCGAACGATGCCGACGACCGTGCCCTCGGCCTCCGTCGTCTCGTAGCCGAGGAACGTCGTGTCGCCGGCGCGCCGCCCGATCGACTCGTACAGGGCGGTCAGCTCGGCGTGGCGGGCCAGCTCGGCCTTGCGCCCGCCGCGGCTGCGCTCGCGCTGCTCGGCGAGAGCCACCTCGAAGCCCGCCCGGTCGACGCGGACGCCGTGCTCGGCGGCAAGCTCGATCGTCAGGTCGATCGGGAAGCCGTAGGTGTCATGGAGCTTGAAGGCGAACGCTCCGGCCAGGACGGGGGCGTCCGCCGGGACATCCTCCGGGCGCCGGCCCACGACCAGCTCGGCGTCGGTCAGTGGGATCAGCGCGTCCTCCAGCTGGGTCGTGCCGGCGTCGAGCGTGCGGGCGAACTGGGCTTCCTCCCGGGCCACCGTCGCGAGGATGCGGTCACGTTCGTCGCGGAGCAGCGGGTAGGCGTCGCCCATCACGTCGATCACGCTGGCGACCGTCTCGGCCAGGAACGGCTCACGGCGGCCAAGGAGCCGCCCGTGGCGCACCGCCCGGCGAACGATCCGGCGCAGGACGTAGCCCCGTCCTTCGTTCGACGGGAGGACCCCGTCGGCGATCAGGAACGTGACCGCCCGGCTGTGGTCGGCGATCACCTGGTAGCTGAAGCGCTCCGCCTCGAAGGCCTCGGGATCGTGGCCCAGCAGCCGCCGCAGCGTCGCGTGGATGGGGGTGAAGAGGTCGGTGTCGTAGTTCGAGAGGACGCCCTGCAGGACGGACGCCAGGCGCTCCAGCCCGAGCCCGGTGTCCACGCTGGGAAACGGCAGCGCCAGGCGCCGCCCGTCGGGGAGCTGGTCGAACTCCATGAAGACCAGGTTCCAGATCTCCGCCCAGCGCGGGCACGTCTCCGAGTGGTCCGGCACGCACTCCGGCCCCTCCGAGAGGTGGGCGCCGCGGTCGTAGTGAAGCTCGCTGCAGGGGCCGCACGGGCCGGTGTCGGCCATCCGCCAGAAGTTCTTGTCGTCGCCCCGGGCGACGTCGCCCCAGCGTGCCATCCGCTCCGGAGGCAGGCCGATCTCGTCGCGCCAGATCGCCCACGAGACCTCGTCGTCGGAGTACGTCGTTGCCGCCAGCCGCTCGGCCGGGACGCCCAGGTCCTGCGTGAGAAACTCCCAGGCCCAGTGGATCGCCTCGCGCTTGAAGTAGTCGCCGAAGCTCCAGTTCCCCATCATCTCGAACAGGGTGTGATGCCGTGGCGAGCGCCCCACCTCCTCGAAGTCATTGTGCTTCCCGGCCACGCGCAGGCAGCGCTGGACGTCCACGGCGCGGGTGTAGCTTCGCTTCTCGGCGCCGGTGAAGACCTCCTTGAACTGGACCATGCCCGAGTTCGTGAAGAGCAGGGTCTGGTCGCCGGCCGGGATCAGGCTGGCGCTCGGCACGACCGTGTGGCCGCGCTCGGCGAAGAACGCCAGGAAGCGACGCCGGATCTCGGCGGCCGGAATTGGGTTCACCGGCGTCGGAGGCGGCTGGTTGGTCGACATCCGGCTAATGGTACCGAACGGAACGCCCCGCACGAGACAGAGCGGCGGGATGCCGAGCCGCAGGTGTCCTCGGCCGCCGCGCCGATGGTGGCCGCCGCGCCGGGACGCGCCTCGTCCGCGGCGCCGCTCAGCGGCGACAGCGTCCTGCGAAGGGCGGCAGAGCCGGCCAGGATCGCTCCGACGAAGGCACCGACCACGAGTCCGCGCAGGAAGATCGCGAGGCGATCCTCGGCGGCGCGGCGCGGCATCCGGGTCAACGTCCACCTCCCCTGGGGTTGCCGGGGCCGACCGGGCGGGTCGGACCCAGGATCGAGACCAGCACGATCAGGCCGATGCCGGCCCATGCCCCCACGGATGCGGCGACCAGCCGGAAGTCGCCGATCCGGAGGAGGTCGATGCCGAGGCGCCCCCCGAGCGCGTCGCCGGCCCAGGCGCCCAGGACCGCGAGGATGAGCACGAACGGGAGCCGCGCGCCGGCCACGCCGGTCACCAGGACCGCGAAGGCCGTCCAGAAGATGCCCACGAGGAGCGCCAGGGGGAGGGAGGGCCCGATCAGCACGCCGCCCGGCCTCGAGCCGAGGCGATCGGTCCGGGCTCCGCGCCCGCGCTGGGCGGGCGGCCGGCGCCGCGCCCCGGGCCGGGATTCCCCGGCACCTCACTCCTCTCCCGCGGGTCGGGCGATCCGTCCCCCGCCGAGCACGACGTCGGGCTCGGCGGGGCTGTACAGCACGCACGCCTGGCCGGGTGCGGCGGCCCAGACCGCCTCGTCCGTCTGCACGGTCCAGCGGGCGTGCCGGGTCGCCGTGTCGCGGACGACGCTGGCCGGAACGGCCGTCGCGCGGTGGCGGACCTGGGCCAGGGCCCGGAAGGATCCGCCCGGTGCCAGGCCGGCGACGAACGTCGGATCGTCGATCGCGAACCGGCGCGTCTCGAGGTCGGCCCGGCGAGCCAGCACGATCGTGTTGGTCGCGGCGTCGACGCGGCTCACGTAGCGGGGCTCGCCCAGCGCCACACCGATCCCTCGCCGCTGGCCCACGGTGAACGCGGCCGCGCCGGTGTGCTCCCCGATGACACTCCCGTCGGCGGCATCGATCGCGGGCCCGGGTCCGGGCGCCCACCCTGCACGCACCCGGAGGGCGGCCCGGACGTCGCCCTCGGGCACGAAGCAGATCTCCATGCTCTCGGCCTTGTCGGCCGTCGCGAGGCCCCTGCGCCGGGCGATGGCCCGCACCTCGTCCTTCACCAGGTCGCCGAGGGGGAAGAGGGCTCGCGCCAGCTGGTCCTGGCGCAGGCCGTACAGGAAGTACGCCTGGTCCTTGGCCCGGTCCACCCCGCGCAGGAGGCGGTGCACGGGACCGCCACGGTCCTCGACCACATCCGTGCGTGCGTAGTGACCGGTCGCCACCGCATCGCAGTCGTACAGGAGGCGCGCTCGACCGAGGAGCGCCCCGAACTTCACGTAGCTGTTGCAGTCGACGCACGGACTGGGGGTCTCCCCGCCAAGGTAGGCCGCGAGGAACGGACGGATCACGCCGGCGTCGAACTCGCGCTCCAGGTTCAGGACGTAGAACGGGATCCCCAGCTGGGCGGCCACCCGCCGGGCATCCTCGGCGGCGTCGGCGGAGCAGCAGCTCTTCCTGACCTCGGAGTAGGCATCGGCGCCGTCGTGGACGCGCATCCACACGCCGACGACGTCGTGGCCGGCGTCCGCCAGGAGGGCCGCGGCAACCGACGAGTCGACGCCCCCGGACATGGCCACGAGCACGCGCACGGCCCAGGCCTCAGGCGATCCGGCTGCCGAGCGGGTCCGCCGCAAGGGCCGCGGAGCCGGCGCGGACCTCGGCCAGCACCCGCGGGACCGCGGCGATGGCGACCTCGACCTCGGCCTCGGTGGTGGCGCGACCGAGCGAGAGCCGCAGAGCGCCCATCGCGTCAGCGTCGGCGATCCCCATCGCCGTCAGCACGTGCGACGGCTCCGGGGAGCCCGTGGCACAGGCCGACCCGGTGGAGCAGGCGATCCCCTCGAGGTCGAGCGCGACCGAGGCGGCCACGCCGTCGGCCCCGCGCACGAGGAGCGAGAGCAGGCCGGGAAGGCGGTCAGCCGGGTCGCCAGTCAGCTCCACGCCGTCGACCGCCATGCAGGCGGCCTGGAGGCGGGCACGGAGGCCCGCCAGGCGGGCGCGGGTGGCCGGCTTCGCCGCGCAGGCCAGGCCGTAGGCGGACGCCATCCCGACGGCGCCGGCCACGTTCTCCGTCCCGGCCCGGCGATGGCGCTCCTGGCTGCCCCCGTGGAGCTGCGCCAGGAGCGGCGTCCCGCGGCGCACCCACAGCGCGCCCACGCCCTTCGGTCCCTCGAACTTGTGGGCCGAGATCGCGACCGTGTCGGCGCCCAGCCCGCCCGGGTCGAGGTCGAGGTACGGAGCCGCCTGGACGGCGTCGACGTGGACGTGGATCCCGCGCCGCGCTCGGGCTCGCTCCGCGATCTCGCGAACCGGCTGGATCGTGCCGACCTCGTTGTTGGCGAGCATGACGGCGACCAGGATCGTCCGGTCGTCGAGCAGCTCCTCGAGCGCGTCGGGGTCGACCCGGCCCATCCCGTCGACCGGGGCCCAGGCGACGTCGAAGCCCCACTTCGAGAGGTGCTCGGCCGTGTGCCCCACGGCGTGGTGTTCCACCGCGCTCACGACGAGGCGGTTGCCGTGCGCCTTGCCCGCCCACGCGGCGCCTTTGACGGCCAGGTTGTTGGCCTCCGTGCCGCCGGACGTGAGGACGACCTCGCGTGCGCTCACGCGGAGGTCCGCCGCCAGGCGCTCGCGGGCTTCGTCGAGGGCGTTGCGGGCCGCGCGGCCGAGGGCGTGGGCGGACGACGGGTTCCCGAAGGCGCCGCCCAGGTACGGCAACATGGCCTCGAGCGCCTCGGGTCGGAGCGGGGTCGTCGCAGCGTGGTCCAGGTAGATCGGCGTCGCTTGCATCAGGCGCCGATTGTACGGCCGGCGACCGAGACGGCCCCTGACCGGCGTCGACGCCGACCCGCGTGTCGCTGCCGACCCGGACGGCCGCTCGCCGGTATCCTGCGTCGCGTGACCCACGAGACCGCCACCGGAGCCGACGCCGCGCCCCGGGACGGCATGCCCTCCCCTGCGCCGCCGGTCGCTCCCGCCCGCCCCACGGGCTGGCTGCTGGGCTACCCGACGGACCACCTCATGAGCGTCCTGCCCTCCCCCGCCGCCGCCAGCGCCGCGACCGCCGAGCTGGAGGCCGCCGGGTTCGACCCGGGCGCGATCCGCGTCCTCGTCGGCGAGGATGCCGCGGCGCGCATCGACGGCCGCGGGACACACCACGGGCTCGTGGCCCGCCTGTACCGCCTGATCCAGTTCACCCAGATGGACCAGGCGCCCGACTTCCGGCGCTACGAGCTGGAGGCCCGCCGGGGCCATCCCGTGATTGCCGTGAAGGAGCCCGACGCCGCGCGGCGGAAGACGATCCGGGCGATCCTCCGTGGGCGCGGCGCCCACTTCACCAACTTCTACGGCCGCTTCTCCACCGAGACGATCGACCCGTTCGCGGGCCCCGACGAGGGCGACCTCCCGATCTAGGGGAGCCGGTCGGCCCGCGCGGGGTCGCGCCGGGCGTCCTGGGCCCGGTACGGCACGTCCGCGACCAGCACGCCGGGGTGGCCGGCGAGCGCGTCGCGCAGACGGTGGGCATTCTGGTTGAACAGGAGCCGCTCCCACCAGTGGCGCGTCATGCGCTCCGGGAGGAGCACGACCGTGACGCTGCCCGCCTCCTTGTCCGCGGTCACCTCGAGGAAGCGGATGAGCGGGTCGACGAGGTTGCGGTAGGGCGACTCGACGATGACGAACCCGAGGCCCGGGAGCTGGCGCTCGAATCGCGCCCGCAGGTGCTCGCCCGCGCCCACGTCGTCGGTGACGTGGACCGCGGTGATGTCGTCGGTCATGGACCGCGCGAATCGCACGGCCTGGATGACGTCCCACGAGACGTCGCCGACCGGGATCACCACGCGCCGCTCGTGAACCGGCGGACCCCACACGAGGTCGGGCGCGACCGCCAGCTCGGACGCTCCGTGAGCGTAGGTGCGGCGGATGAGAAGCATGATCACCACGAGCGTCGGGACGATCACCAGGATCACCCACGCTCCCAGGCCGAACTTGGCGATCGCGAACACGACCGCGACGATGCCGGTGGCGACCGCCCCCACCCCGTTGATGATCGCGCTCCGCCGCCAGCCCGGACCCTTCTCCGAGAACCAGTGGCGGACCATGCCGGCCTGCGACAGGGTGAAGGCAGTGAAGACGCCGATCGCGTACAGCGGGATCAGCGCCTCGACGCGCCCGCCGAAGGCGACGGCCACGCCGATGGCGAGCGCCGCGAGGGCGACGATTCCGGCGTTGAAGGCGAGGCGCTCGCCACGGTACGCGAAGCCGCGGGGCATGAATCCGTCGCGGGCGAGGATCGAGGCGAGCCGCGGGAAGTCGGCGAAGCTGGTCTGGGCGGCCAGCACCAGGATCCCCATCGTCGAGATCAGCAGGATGTACCAGATGGGGCCCTGGCCGAAGGTCGCCCGGCCGACCTGCGAGAGCACCGATTCCGTCTGCGATGGGACGGCTCCCGACACGCCCGCCAGGAACGAGATCCCCAGGAACACGAAGCCGAGGATCGCGGCCATCGCCACCATCGTCTTCTGGGCGTTCTTCCACTCCGGCGGCTTGAACGCCGGCGTCCCGTTCGAGATCGCCTCGGTCCCGGTCATCGCGCTGCAGCCGTCGGCGAAGGCGCGCATGAGCAGGAGCAGGCTGATCGACTCGACGGGCACCTGGATCGGGACGACATCCGTCACCTGGGGCGCCTGGCCCAGGGCGGTACGCACGACGCCGACCACGACCAGGAGGATGACGCTGACGACGAAGACGTACGTGGGCAGGGCGAAGACCGTCCCGCTCTCCCGGATTCCACGCAGGTTCACGCCCATCACCAGAAGGATCGCCACCACGATGAGCGGCACCGTGATGGCGTGGAGAGCGGGAAATGCCGAGGCGAGATTGAAGACGCCGCTCGAGACGCTCACGGCCACGGTCAGGACGTAGTCGGTGAGGAGCGCCGCAGCGGCAACCAGCCCGGGCAGGGTGCCCAGGTTCGCGTGGGCCACGATGTAGCTGCCGCCGCCTGACGGGTAGGCTCGGATGGTCTGGCGATAGGAGAACGTCACGAGCACCAGCAGGCCGACGATCAGCAGCGAGATCGGCATCAGGTAGGCGAAGGCGACGGTGCCGGCGGCGAGCAGGGTGAACATGCTGGCTTCGGTCGCGTACGCCACCGAGGACATGACGTCGCTGGAGAAGACGGCAAGCGCCTTCCACTTGGGCAGGCGCTGGTCGATCTCCTGGTCGGTGGCGAGGGGTTGCCCGAAGAGCGTTCTGCGGGCGGTGAGGCCGACGCGACCGACGCGGGTCCGCGGCACCAGGGCGGTCGTCCGGGCGACGACGACGCCCGGACGCGAATAGCGGAAGTAGCGGGCCTCCGGGCGGTCGACACGCACGCGCCGGTCGCCGGGCTTGCGGCCCTGGAGAAGCTTCTGGTCCACGGTCAGCTCGGGATCGGCGTCATGTGGACCGGACAACGACGTCCAGACCTCCGCCGGGCCGGATCCTGCGCTCGAGGACCACGCCGGCAGCGGCCGCCAGCCGGTCCAGGCCGGCCACCAGGCGCGCGTCGGTGGCCATGCCGCAGACGATCACCCGGTAGGCCGCGTTGCGCGACACGATGGCGATCGCCGCTCGCAGCTCGGCCTCGGCGAGCTCGCGCGAGCGAGCGTCGGCGGCTGCGATGCCTTGGTCGGCGCCGGGCTGGTGACCGGCATGCCAGGGGCGGGGCGTTTCCATGAGGCCAGCATCCCGCAGGGCACCAAGAGGCCGCGACCCAGGGGGGCGCCCCGGGCGCTCAAGGATCGCTCAGGATCGATCCGAGTCGGGCATGCGAACCCGATAGCCGACCCCCGGCTCGGCCACGATGAGGCCGTGCAGGCTGCCGTCGCGATCGGCGGCGGCAAGCTTGCGGCGGATCTGGCTGACGTACACGTGCACGTAGTGCGCCTCGTCGGCGTAGGCAGTGCCCCAGACCGCCCGGAGGAGCCGGGCATGCGTCACCAGCCGGCCTGCGTGGGCGACGAGCACCTTGAGGACCTCGTACTCGCGGGGCGTGAGGTGGACCGGGAGCCCGTCGACCGTCACCTCGTGGTGGGCCACGTGGATCTCCAGCGGGCCGAGGCGCAGCTCCCCGGTCGGCTCCGCGGCCGGGCCGGCCGCCCGTCGGAGAACCGCCCGGAGGCGAGCCAGGAGCTCCGCCGCACCGAACGGCTTCGTGACGAAATCGTCGGCGCCCTGTTCGAGCGCTGCCACCTTGGCCTCCTCCCGGTCGCGCGCGGAGAGGACGACGATCGGCGTGACCGCGTCGCGCCGCACGCGACGGATCACCACCGTGCCGTCCGCGTCCGGCAGGCCAAGGTCGAGGAGCACGAGGTCGGGGCGCTGGGCGCCCCATCGCTCCAGCGCCGTCGCCGCGTCCGCGGCCTCGACGATCCGGAACCCGTGGAGGCCCAGGAAGGCCGCCACCTCGTGGCGCGTCGCGGCATCGTCCTCGACGAGGAGGATCAGGGCACCGCGAGGCGCCTCCGGGGTCACGGTCGCGACGCTCCGGGTGGCTCGGAAGCGCGGTCGGCCGAAGGCATCGGGAGGCGCGCGGCCCTGAGGTCGACGTCCACGGCGAGGCCGCCGAGCTCACTCGGGCGGGCGGTTGCGCGTCCACCCATCGCCTGGACCAGGCCGCGCACGACGGCGAGGCCGATCCCGCTGCCCGGTCGCGATCCCCCGCCGGCGCGAGGCAGCCGCGAGAACTTCTCGAAGAGGTGCTCGAGGGCGGCCTGCGGGACTCCCGGCCCGCCGTCCTCGACGGTGAGACGGACCATGTCCCCCGCGATTGCCTCGGCGTGGACGCGGATCGGCGCGCCGGACGTGGCGTGCCGCGCCGCGTTCTCCAGGAGGTTGGTCAGGACCTGGTCGATGAAGACCGGATCGACCTCGACCGGTGGCAGGTCTGCGCGCATGGCGACGGTCAGGGGATGGGCCTCGAGAAGACCGGCCATCCGCTCGACCGTCGCGTCGACCAGATCCTCCAGCGGGAACGCTTCGAGGTGCGCCCGAAGGTCGCCTGCCTCGATGCGGCTCATGTCAAGGAGGTTGGAGACGAGCCGGTTGAGGCGATGCGCCTCCCGATCGATCACGGCGGCTCGCTCGCGGCGCGTCGCCGGGTCGGGCTCCAGCGCCGGGTCCATCAGGCTCCCGGCCGCCGCGCGGATCGAGGCGAGGGGCGTCCGCAGGTCGTGCGACACGGAGTCGAGCAGGGCGCTCTTGGCCGCCTCGCTGCGCCGCGCGATCTCGGCGCTGGTTGCCTCGTCCGCCAGGCGGTCCCGCACGAGCGCCTGGCCGACCTGGTCGGCGGCAGCCGCGAGGACGCGCGTGTCGCCGCGTCCGGGCCGGCCCGCGCTCCGCGGCCGGACGACCCAGACGGAGCCACGCGCCGCGCCGCCGGCGACGACAGGCACGCGATAGGCCTCCCATTCCGGGTCCGGGGCGCTCGGCGTCGCCAGGCGCGGGTCGTGGACCCGGATCCATTCCGCCGACTGGTCGCCCGGGTCGCGCCGAAGCTGGTGGTGCGACGGCCCGACCGCGGGGTGCCCGTCGACGCCGCTGTCGGCGACGACGCGCTCCGGTGCCGTGCCCGACTCCAGTGAGATCCAGGCGCGGGACGCGCCCGTCTCCGACCGGAGGACCTCCACCACCTCGGGCAGCGCCGCCGTTGCCGCGCGGCTCGTCGCCAGGGCGCGACCGATCCGGTACTGCGCCCGCGCCTGGCGCTCGCGGAGCAGCGCGGCCTCCGCCCGGGCGCGCTGCATCCCCGCGAGCTGGCCCACGATCACCCCCAGGGCGAGCAGGAGGAGAAGGTTGAGCCACTCCTCGGGATCCGCGACGACGAGGGCGCCCGTGGGCTGGACGAACACGACGTCGTAGACCAGGAACGACCCGATGGCCGTCGCCACGGCAGCCGGGATGCCGAAGGCGACCGCCATCGCCACGACCGCCAGCAGGTAGGTGGCGGACGCGTTGACGACGCCGAGCCGGTCCTCGAGGACGCCGACGACGAGCGTCGTCGCGGCAAGCGAGATGACGATCGCGGCGGCCGCCATCGCGACCCGGCGCCGGACCGTCGATCCGAACCGCTCCATGGTCGGATGGTAGCCCTGCCGCTCCGGTGCTAGCGGTCGTCGGCGCGGCGCGCGTCCTCGCGCTGGCCGGCCTGGCGACGCCGGTCGTGCATGGACAGCAGCCGCTTCCGGAGCCGGATCGAGCTCGGGGTGACCTCCACCAGCTCGTCCTCGCCGATGAACTCGATGGCGGTCTCGAGGGTCATCGGCCGGGGCGGCGTCAGGCGCAGCGCCTCGTCGTGGGCGTGCGTCCGGATGTTCGTCAGCTTCTTCTCCTTGGTGACGTTGACGTCCATGTCGCCGGAGCGGGCGTTCTCGCCGACGACCATGCCCTCGTAGACCTCCACGCCGGCGCCGATCAGGAGCTCGGAGCGATCCTGCAGGCCGAAGAGCCCGTACGCGTTCGACGTCCCCGCGCGGTCGGCCACGAGCACGCCGTTCGTGCGGTGCGTCACCTCGCCCGCCCAGGGCCCGTAGCCCTCGCCGATCTGGTGCAGGAGCGCGGTCCCCCGCGTCTCCGTGAGAAGCTGGCCGCGGTAGCCGATGAGGCCGCGGACGGGGAGGACGAACTCCATCCTGACGCGTCCGTCGGCGTCGGTCGACATCTGCTCGAGGCGGCCCTTGCGGCCGGCAAGGGCGGTCTGGATCTCGCCGATGTAGTCGGGCGGGATGTCGATGGTGATCCGCTCGTACGGCTCCTGGACCCGGCCGCCCGCCGTGTGCAGGATCACCTCGGGGCGGCTCACCTGCAGCTCGTAGCCCTCGCGGCGCATCTGCTCGACGAGGACGGCCAGCTGCAGCTCTCCCCTCCCCCGCACCTCGTAGGTGTCGCCGGTCTCGGTCGGGAAGAACTGGATCGCGACGTTGCCGAGGACCTCGCGCTCCAGCCGGGAGCGCAGGTGCCGGGTCGTCACGTACTTCCCCTCGCGCCCCGACAGGGGCGAGGTGTTGACGCCGAACGTCATCCGCAGGGTGGGCTCGTCGACCTCGATCCGGGGCAGCGGCCTGGGGTCGGCCGGGTCGGTCAGGGTGTCGCCGATCGTGACCTCGGGGAGCCCGGCGACCGACACGATGTCGCCCGGGCCCGCCGCCTCGATGTCGACGCGCTCGATCCCATGGGCGGTCTGGAGGCTGGTGACCGTGCCCGAGAGCGTGATGGTCCGGCCCGGCTCCACGGCGCCCGACGGGTCTTCCGGCTCCTCGCGGACGACCACGATCCGCTGGCCGACCCGGATGCTCCCGTTGACCACCCGCCCGATCGCCATCCGCCCCACGTAGTCGTTGGCCGAGAGGTTGGTGACCAGCAGCTGGAGCGGGTGGTCGGGCATGTACGCCGGCGGCGGGGTGATCTCCACGAGCAGGTCGAGGAGCGGCCGCAGGTCGGCCCCGGGGACGGCAAGGTCGCGCGTGGCCGTCGCCGCCTTGGCGTTCGTGTAGACGATCGGGAACTCGATCTGGTGCGCGTCGGCGCCGAGGTCCATGAACAGCTCGTAGACGTCGTCGAGCACCTCTGCCGGGCGGGCGTCTCCCCGATCGATCTTGTTGAGGGCCACGACCACGGGGAGGCGCCGGGCCATCGCCTTCTGCAGCACGTAGCGGGTCTGGGGCAGCGGGCCTTCGGCGGCGTCCACGAGGAGCAGCACGGCGTCGACGAGGTTCAGGCTGCGCTCGACCTCGCCCCCGAAGTCGGCGTGGCCCGGCGTGTCCACGATGTTGATGCGGATCCCGGCGTAGTCGACCGTCGTCTGCTTGGCCAGGATCGTGATGCCCTTCTCGCGCTCCAGGTCGCCGGAGTCCATGACCCGGTCCACGACGGCCTGGTTCGCCCGGAAGGCGCCCGTCTGGCGGAGGATCCCGTCGACGAGGGTCGTCTTGCCGTGGTCGACGTGGGCCACGATCGCGACGTTGCGGAGGTCCGCCCGGGCAGCGGACGCCCCGCCACCGAGGGCGTCGCTCGGCGCGACGGGGACGGGGCCCGGGGGGGCGATGGGCACGGCGGGGCGGGGCTCCTGGTCGGTCATGGGCGGTTGATCGTCGCACATCGTGGGCAGAGGCGCGATCCGCACGCTCGGCGGACCTGGACTCCGGGGGCGCGGCGCGCCCGGGCGCCCTGCTAGCATCGCGACATGACCGTCGCCGCCGTCGTCCTCGCCGCCAGCCCCGAGTCCGCCCTGCGCGAGGTGGGCGGCGTCCCCAACGCCCGTCGGCTCGTGGCCACCGCGTGGGCCGGCGGGGCCTTCCCGATCGTCCTGGTCTCCTTCGACCCGGATGGCGCCGTCGCGACCGCCGTGGCGGGCTCGCCGGCCGTCCTCGCGGCGCCGGCGCGGCCGGAGAGCGGTCCGGTGGGGCAGATCTGCCGCGGCATCGACGTCGCCACATCGGAGGTTGACGGCACCGACGCCGCGCTCGTCCTGCCCTCCCGCATGGGCTGGCTCGACGCCGAGACGGTGACTTCGCTCATCGAGGCGCACGGCGTGGACCGGGCGACGGTCCTGCGGCCGGCGTTCCGCGGCGAGGCTGGCTGGCCCGCGCTCGTCCCGACCGCGCACCTCGAGACCCTCCGCGGCCTGGACCCGGCGCTCATGCCCGGCCCCCTGGTGGATGCGCTCATGACCACGGTCGGGGGCCGGCTCGTGGAGGTCGGTGACCCGGGCGCGACCCACGACCTCGACACGCCGCGGGACGACCTGCCCCCGTTCGAGGCGCCTCCCGAGCCCGCCGCGGCACACCACCACGACTGGGGCTCCCCGGCGGCCGCCGGACCCGACGAGCCACCCGCGCCCGTGCGGACGATCGACTAGAGACGTGCGGCGCCCCAACGGCATCCGCCTTGCGTGGCCGGAGAGCACTCGATGACCGGACCCATGGAGCCGCCCGACCCGATCGAACCCGGATCACCCGATCCGGGGGCGGCCGAGCCCGACGTCCTGCCGCCGGCGGCCCGGCACCTCAGCAGCCGGCGACGCGCCGGCCGCCGGGCCCCCGGCAGCACCGGCCCCGCCCGCGACGGCCGTCGTCGCCGCCACCCCATCCGAGCCGGTCGCAGCACCGGCCGCCCCTGGGCGACGCGGCCGGCCACGCCGGCGAACCGTCGTCCTGGGCGTCGTGGCCGTGCTCGTCGTCGCGCTCGTCGGTGGCATGGCCTGGTTCCTTCGCCCGCAGCCCCTCCTTCCCGAGGCGACGGCGGCGCTCGCCTCGACCGCGGCCGCCACGTTCGCCGACGAGCCGACGGGTCTCACCTTCACCGGGACGGGGACGCCGCCCACCACCGGGCTGATCCTCTATCCGGGAGCCAACGTGCCTGCCGCGGGCTACGCTCCCGGCGCGCGGGCGATCGCGGAGCAGGGCTACCTCGTCGTGGTCGTGCCGATGCCGCTCAACCTGGCGATCCTCGACGTCGCGGCAGCCGACGGCGTGATCGCGGCGCACCCGGAGATCCGGCACTGGGCCATCGGCGGGCACTCGCTCGGCGGGGCGATGGCGGCCCAGTACGCCGCGGACCACACGACGAAGGTCGCCGGCCTCGCGCTGTGCGGCGCCTACAGTGACGCCGACCTCTCCAGGAGCGGCCTCGTCGTCTCCTCCGTGTACGGCTCGCTCGACGCGGCTGCACCCAAGATCGAGGACCCGGCGACGCAGGCGCGGCTGCCTGCCGCCACCGCCTACGACCGGATCGAGGGTGGGAACCACGAGCAGTGCGGCTGGTACACCGGCCAGCCCAACGACCCGCCAGCGACAGTGTCGCGGAGCGACCAGCAGGTGCGCATGGTCGCGGCCTGGCTGGCCATGCTCGAGAAGGTCGCCGCGGCCCCCTGAGCCTGAGCCGCGGGCACGCTTGGACGGCCGGCACCCTGAACCTATGCTCGGCGCCCAGGCGCGTGGGGCGGCCCGCCCACACGCGACCCCGCCCTCCGGGCGAGCCGGCTCGTCATTCGAGGCCGAGGGCCCTCCGGGCGCGCGCCACGTCGTCGACGGAGAACGCCGTCTCGACCTGGCCATCGGCCCGGCCGACGAAGAGGACGCCACGGATGTCGACGCCCGCCGCTGCCAGCTTCTCCGCGACGGCCGCAAGGCCGCCGGGCCGATCCTCCACCGCGACGACGAGCGTCTCGCCCTCCACGAAGGGGTAGCCACCCGAGCGCAGGGTGTTCCGCGTGGCCGCGTCGTCGGAGGTGGTCAGGATCACGTACGCCTGCTCACCGGTCCCGCCACCGGAGATCTCGCGGATGTCGATCCCCCGGGCGGCAAGGGCGCGGGCCAGCCCGGCGAACGCGCCGGGCTGGTTCTCGAGCTGGACGACGAACTGGCTGCTCATCGCGCGGTCCTCCTGTCCGGGCCCGGGAGCACCAACGGGGGCGTCCCCGAACCATTGTGGCGGCGCCCGGCAAGCATGCCCGCGCGGCGTTGGACCGAGCCGGGAATCCTCCCGCCGGCCGCCGGCGCGCCTTCCGCGACCGGCTGTCCCGCCCGTGGCGTCCACCCGGGCGCGGAGCCCGCGCTCGTTCAGGCCTTCTCCGGCACGCCCACGAAACGGAGGCCGAGCTCGGCGTACTGGCCCGGATCCGGGGCCGACGGCGCGTCCAGCATCAGGTCCGTTCCCGAGGACGTCTTGGGGAAGGCCATCACCTCGCGGATGTTCGCCTGATAGCCGAGGATCATGGCCCAGCGATCGATGCCCAGCGCGATGCCCCCATGCGGTGGCGCACCGTAGTCGAACGCCTCGAGCATCCCCCCGAACTTGTCGTGCATCGCCGCGCGGTCGTGGCCCTGCAGCGCGAAGCTCCTCTCGAGGAGGTCCCGGCGGTGGATCCTCACGGAGCCGCCGCCCAGCTCCCAGCCGTTGAGCGCGATGTCGTACTGCATGGCGCGCGCGCGCCCCGCCGGGTCCTCGGGCGAGGGCCGGTACGGGTCGCCCGAGGCGGTGACCAGGAGCGGCTCATCCTCCGGCACGACGCCGGAGAACGGATTGTGGGTGGCGTGCCAGCCAAGGCGCTCCTCGTCCCACTCGTACATCGGGAACTGGTGGACCCAGCAATACGCGAGCACATCCGGGTCCGCGAGGCCGAGGCGGGTCCCGAGCTCCGCCCGCAGCCGCCCCAGGACGTCGGCCACGACCGCCGGCGTGTCCGCGATGACCAGGAGGAGGTCGCCCTCGCCCGCCCCTGCCCTGTCGGCCATCGCCCGGACCCGGTCGGCGCCGAGGAACTTGACTGTCGGCCCATGGATCCCGTCTGCCGCCACGGCGAGGTGGACGAGGCCGCGCGCGCCGAAGCGCCGCGCCGTCTCGGTCAGCTCGTCGACCTGGCTCCGGCTCGCGGATGCCATCCCCGGCACGACGATCGCCTTCACCCGCCCGCCCGATCCGAGCGTCTCGTCGAAGACCCGGAAGCCGGAGGCCGGCCTTCCGTCGGGATCGAGAAGGACGGGGGCGAGATCGACCAGCTCCATGCCGAAGCGCACGTCCGGCTTGTCGGATCCGAACCGCTCGAGCGCCTCTTCGTACGTGAAGCGCGGGAACGGCACCTGCTGGATCTGACGATCCGGCGTGACGGCCCGCGTGACCGCGATCGCCATCGCTTCCACGAAGTCCATGACGGTGTCCTCGGTCACGAAGCTCATCTCGAGATCGAGCTGCGTGAACTCCGGCTGGCGGTCGCCGCGGAGATCCTCGTCGCGAAAGCAGCGGGCGATCTGGTAGTAGCGGTCCATCCCCGCGACCATGAGCAGCTGCTTGAGCTGCTGCGGGCTCTGCGGCAGGGCGAAAACCGTTCCAGGCTGGAGCCGCGACGGGACGATGAAGTCGCGGGCGCCCTCGGGCGTGCTCTTGATCAGGATCGGCGTCTCGATGTCCACGAAGCCGTGCGCTTCGTGGACCCGCCGGATCTCGGAGACCAGCCTCGAGCGCAGCAGGAGGCGCCGCAGCATCGGCTCGCGGCGGATGTCGAGGTAGCGATACGTGAGCCGTACCGCCTCGTCGACGGGCGCGTCGGGCTCGTTGATGTAGAACGGCGGCGTCTTCGCCTCGGACAGGATGGCGAGCTGGCGCGCCCGCACCTCGATCTCCCCGGTCGGCAGCCGGGCGTTCTCCATCCCGGACAGGCGGCGGGCGACCGTCCCGGCCACGGAGACGACGAACTCGTTGCGGCAGCGGGCGGCGGCCGCGTGGGCCTCCGGCTCGTCCGCGGCGTCCACGACCACCTGGGTGATCCCGTGGCGGTCGCGGAGGTCGAGAAAGACGAGCTGGCCGTGGTCGCGGCGGCGGTGGACCCAGCCGGCCAGGTGGACCTGGGTGCCCTGGTCGAGGGCGCGAAGGGCGCCGCAGGTGTGGCTGCGATACGGGGTTGCGAGGCTCCGGGTGGATTCGGTCATGGCCGCGTCATGGTAGCGGCTCGACCGAAGCGATCGAGCGTCCGGGCTACCAGGCGTCAGGGCGGACGGGAACGTTCCATCCGATCAGCTCGCAGCCCAGGTAGTGGGGCGCTCCTTCGCCGGGCGTGCAGTCGGGACAGCCCCATGGCGCGAGGCCCCCCTCGTCGGGTATGAACGCCACGTCGCAGGCATTCTCCGACGGGTCGCAGTTCCTCCCGTGGCAGGCGTGGTCGCAGTGGATCCAGTGCTCGCACGTGCACGTGGCCGTGGGCGAGGGCGCGCGAAGGACGCTGGCGGGGAACGGGCTGGGGACCTGCATGGCGCTTCCTCGTGCCGGTCAGGACCGAGTGGGACGCGGCCCGTGATGGCTCGATTGTGCCCCTTCCGTCAACCGCCCGGACCTGCGTGTCGCCCACACCCTGCGCCACACCCTGCGCGGTGTCGCCGGCGGCCGCTGCGCCGGATCAGCCCGGCGGCGTCTTGCGGCGCAGGAGAGCCGCCAGGTCCGCCAGCGGCACCGGCTTCTGCGAGGCGGCGTCGAGGTCCCGCAACTGAACGTCGCCCGCGGCCAGCTCGTCCCCGAGGATCACCGCGTAGTGCGCGCCGTCACGCACGGCCCCCTCGAGCTGGCGTCCGAGCTTCCGCCTCGACAGGTCGGCGTGGACCGCGAGCCCCGCATCCCGCAGGCGCGTCGCGACGGCCAGCCGCCCCGCCGTGTCGGCCGCGTCGACGCCGACGACGACCGCGATCGGCGCGACGTGCGGCACCACCGCGGCGCCGGCGGCCTCGAGGGCCAGGACCACCCGGTCCAGGCCGAGCGCGAAGCCGATCCCGGGCGTCGGCCTGCCGCCGAGCAGCTGGACGAGGCCGTCGTAGCGGCCGCCGCCGCCGAGGGCCTGCTGCTGGCCCGTCGATCCGCGGCGGTAGTACTCGAAGGCGGTGCGCGTGTAGTAGTCGAGGCCCCGGACCAGCCCGGGCTCGATCCGGTAGGCGATGCCCATGCCGTCGAGGTGCGCCCGCACGGCCGCGAGATGCGCCGAGCACGCGTCGCACAGCCGGTCCGTGATCCGCGGCGCGGCCGCCTGGAGCGCCGCCATCGCGGGCTCCTTGGAGTCGAGGAGGCGCAGCGGGTTCGTCGCCAGCCGTCGCCGCTCCAGCCCGGGCAGCTCCGCCTCGTGGCGCCCGAAGTACGACGCGAGCTCGGCGACGTAGGCCGGCCGGCAGACGGGGTCGCCGATCGAGTTGAGCAGGATCTCGACGTCGTCGAGGCCGACCTCCCGGTAGAAGCGGGCACCGAGCTCGATGAGCTCCGCGTCGACGGCCGGCCCCGCGTCCCCGATCGCCTCCACGTCCCACTGCCAGAACTGGCGGTAGCGGCCGGCCTGCGGCCGGTCGTAGCGGAACATCGGGCCCGTGAGCGTGAGCTTCACCGGCTGCGGCCAGGTCTGCATCCCGTGCTCGACGTAGGCGCGGCAGATGCCAGCCGTCGCCTCGGGCCGGAGCGCCCAGCGCTCGCGCTCCTCGCCGCGGGTCGGCGCGACGCGGAACAGCTCCTTCTCCACGACGTCTGTCGCCGCGCCGATGCCGCGTTCGAAGACGGCGCCCTGCTCGAAGAGCGGCGTCTCGATCTCGCGGTAGCCGTAGCGCGCGGCGAGGTCGCGGGCGATCCGCTCGAGGCGCGCGAACGCCCCGCGGTCCGGCGGGAGGAGGTCGCGGGTGCCCCTGGGAGCGCGGAAGGCGGGCATCGATGGAGAGTCTAGCGGCCGGGGCCCGTGGCCTTCCGGCGCCGGCGCGGCGGTTCGAAGGCACCCGGGGGCCAGGCTCCCGGCGTGCCCGTCAGCCGAGGTCGCGCTGGACCGAGAGCACGTCCTTCACCTGCTCGATCCGCCCCATGACCCGGGCCAGCTGCGTGACCGAGGCCACCTGGAGCGTCGCAACCACGATCGCGGTGTGGTCCTGGGTCACCGACACGTTCGCGGCCACGATGTTGACCTTGCTCTCGGCAACCGCGCCGGCGATGTCGTTCAGGAGGCCCGTCCGGTCGTGCGCCTCGACGCGGATCGCGATCGGGTACGTCTGCGCGGGTGCCGCCTCCCACTCGACGTCGATGAGCCGCGCGACCTCGCGCTCGTTGACGACCGTCGGGCAGCGGTTGAGGTGGACCGTCACGCCCTTGCCACGGGTGATGAACCCGACGATCGGGTCGCCGGGGATCGGGTGGCAGCACTTGCCGAAGCGCACGAGCAGGTCGCCCACGCCCTTGACCCGGACGCCGCCCGTGCGCGGCGGCGTCGGGGCCGTCGCGGGCAGGGCGAGCTGGCTGTCGTCGACGACGCCCAGTTTCATGACCACCGACTGGGCCGAGATCGCGCCGTAGCCGATCGAGGCGTAGAAGTCGTCCAGGGACTCCTGGTTGTGGTGCCTGGCCACCTCGAGAAGCCGGTCGTGCCCGATCGCGGCGATGGTCGTCCGGGCGAGACGCTTGAGCTCGCGCTCGAGGGCATCCTTGCCGTGGACGATGTTCTCGTCGCGGTCCTTCTTCTTGAACCACTGGCGGATCTTTTCGCGGGCATGCGACGTGCGGACGATCGACAGCCAGTCGCGGGAGGGTCCGTGCTCGGCCTTCGTCGTCACGATCTCCACGATGTCGCCGTTGCGGAGCCGGTAGTCGAGCGGGACGAGGCGGTTGTTCACCTTCGACCCGATCGTCCGGTGGCCGACGTCGGTGTGGATCCGGTAGGCGAAGTCGAGTGGCGTCGCGCCGGCCGGCAGATCCTTGATGTCGCCCTTCGGCGTGAAGACGAAGACCTGGTCCTGGAAGATGTCGAGCTTGATGCCCTCGACGAACTCGCGAGCGTCGGAGACCTCGCGCTGCCAGTCCATCAGCTGGCGCAGCCAGGCGAGCTTCGCGTCGTAGTCGCGCTCGGCCCGGGAGCCTTCCTTGTAGCGCCAGTGCGCGGCGATCCCCACCTCGCTCACGGCATGCATCGCGTGCGTCCGGATCTGGATCTCCAGCGGCTTGCCGTCGAGCGCGATGACCGCCGTGTGGAGGCTCTGGTAGCCGTTCGGCTTGGGGACTGCGATGTAGTCGTCGAACTGTCCGGGGATCGGCTTCCAGATGCTGTGGACCACGCCGAGGGCCGCGTAGCAGTCGCGCACCTCGTCGACCAGCAGCCGGATGGCGTAGACGTCGTAGATCTCGCCGAAGGCAGCCGCCTTGCGCTGCATCTTCTTCCAGATGCTGTAGAGGTGCTTCGGCCGGCCGTTCAGGTCGGCCTCGATGCCGGCCTTTGCGAGCTCGGGCAAAAGGGCCGCCATGGCCCGGTCGATGTACGTCTCGCGGTGGTTGCGGCGCCCGTCGAGGTTCGTGGCGAGCTCCCGGTAGCGCTCCGGGTCGAGCGCCTTGAAGGAGAGGTCCTCCAGCTCCCACTTCACCTGCCAGATGCCGAGCCGCTCCGCGAGCGGCGCGTAGATCTCCATCGTCTGGCGGGCGATCCGCTGCTGCTTGTCCGGCGGGAGGCCCCCCAGCGTCCGCATGTTGTGCAGTCGATCCGCGAGCTTGATCAGGACGACCCGGATGTCCTGGGCCATCGCCAGCAGCATCTTTCGAATGTTCTCGGCCTGCTGCTCCTCGTGAGAGTGGGTCGAGAACTTCGAGAGCTTCGTCACGCCGTCGACGAGCTGGACGACCTCAGCCCCGAAGCGGTCCTCGATGTCGGCCAGGCTGTACTCCGTGTCCTCCGGCACGTCGTGGAGGAGCGCCGCCTCGATGGCCGTCGTGTCGAGGCCGAGCTCCGCCAGGGTGAAGGCGGCCGCGATCGGGTGCGTGACGTAGGCGTCGCCGGTGGCGCGCACCTGGCCCTCGTGGGCGATGACCGCGAAGTCGAAGGCACGGCCGACGGATGCCGTGTCGGCGCCGGGCGTCGCGGCGGCGACCGCGGCGAGCAGGTCCCGGCGCAGGACCGGCAACGGTCGCTGGTCGGTGCGCTCGCGGCGCCCCGACGACGGACGGCGCGGCTTCGCGGCCGGCGGTTCGGCCGGCGGCTGAGCCGCGGCGGGGAGCTGCTCGATCGACATCGGTCCGGCGAGGATAGCAGGGCCGCGGCGCTGCCCCGACCGGAGGCCCCGCAGGGCGCCGGCCCGGCCGGGTGTGCGATCGGCGTGCCGATTCCGCCCGCGGGGCTCCCGAACCTAGCGGGCGAGCTCGGCCAGGAGTCGCTCGGCGACGGTCCGCTCGTCCCACGGCCGTTCGTGGTCCGCGTACAGGATGCTCCGCTCGTGGCCCTTGCCGGCCAGCAGGACGACGTCGCCCTCGTGAGCCCGGGAGAATGCGGCCCGGATGGCTTCCTCCCGGTCCGGGATCAGGAGGAGGCTGTCGCCGCGCCGCAGGCCCGCCTCCTCCGCGCCGCCGGCGATCTGGGCCAGGATCAGCTCCGGGTCCTCGCCCCGCGGGTCCTCGTCGGTGACGACGACGAGCCGGCAGCGCTCCCCGGCGACGCGCCCCTGGATGGCCCGCTTCGCGACGTCCCGCTCGCCAGCCGACCCGAAGACGGCGATCAGCCCGCCGCGGCCCGAGACCAGCGGGGCGAGGACGTCGAGGGCGGTCGCGAGCGACGCCGGCGTGTGGGCGTAGTCGACGACCACCCCGAACGGCTGTCCCCGGTCGACGCGCTCCATGCGCCCGCGGACGCCCCGGAACCCGGCCAGCCCGCTGCTCACGGCCGCGGCGTCGAGCTCGAGCAGCTCCCCAAGTGCGACGGCGGCCAGCGCGTTGGGGACGTTGAAGCGACCCACGAGGGGAAGCGTGACGTGCAGCGATCCGCGCGGCGTGGCCGCCTCGACCCGGAGGCCCGCGGCCGATTCCGCCACGTGGTGGAGACGCACGTCGGCGTGGTCGGCGGCGCCGTACGTGACGAGTCGCGCTCCGGCATCGCGGGTTGCCGCCGCGAAGACCGGCGCCTCGACGTCGTCGGCGTTGACGATGCCTCCGCGGGGCCACGCCCGCCGGCCCGGGAGGGACGGCCGGGTTGCGGGGCGGCCCGGCGCTTCTGCCAGGCGCTCGAAGAGCGACCGCTTCGCTGCCCGATAGGCCGCGTAGGTCCCGTGGAACTCGAGGTGCTCATGGCTGAGGTTGGTGAAGATGGCCACGTCGAAGGGGATCTCGCCGACCCGCTCCAGGGCCAGCCCGTGGGACGTGGACTCCACGACGGCAGCGGCGTCCCCGGCCTCGACCATCGCCCGCAGCGCGAGCTGCAGCTCCGGCGCCTCGGGTGTCGTGACATGGGCGGGCGTCGCCGCCCGGAGGGGCCCGATCTTGTGCTCGGCAGTGCTGACGAGCCCGGTCCGGACCCCGGCTGCCTCGAGGGCCGCGACGGCCATGCCGGCCGTCGTCGTCTTCCCGTCGGTGCCCGTGATCCCGACGACGCCCAGCGCGCGCCCGGGGTCGCCGTACCACCACGCCGCGACGACGGCCAGGGCGTGCTGGCTGCGGTCGACGACGAGCTGGACGGCAGTCCCGGCGTCCCGCTGCGGCCGTTCCACGACGACCGCCACGGCGCCGCGCGCGACGGCCCGTCCGACGAACGCGTGCCCGTCGACGTGGGCACCGGGAACGGCGACGAAGAGCCCGCCGGGCACGACGCGCCGCGAGTCGTAGGCGATGCCGTGGACCGGGCGGTCCACGGCACCTGGCGACATGGGCCCGCGCAGGCGCCCGGCGGCCGCGAGCCGCCCTGCCAGCTCTCCGAGCGGACGGCTGCCGCCAGGCTCCGCCGCCACGAGTGCCGCTCGCAGGGCCGCGTCCTCACCGTCGCTCACCGCACGCCCCTCGGGGCGCCCACGGTCGCCTACCGCACTCCGGTCCATGTCATCTCGCGGCTCGCTCACGACGTTCGACCCGGGCGACGCACGGCGCCCGTCGCGGTCCTGACCGCCCTCGACGCGCGCTGGGCGCCGGTGGCAACCGCGTGGCGAGCGCGCCGCAGGACTCGCTCGTGCGTCCCGGATTGCTCGATCCAGCGGCCGCCGAACGACTGCTTGAACTTCAGCAGCCCGTAGGTTGGCTCGCCGGGCTGCGGCTCGCGCCGCGCCCCGCGCACGTCGACGCCGCCCAGGTCGAGCTCGCCGCGACCCTCCCGGACGGCCAACTGCAGCGCCCGCCACAGGATGAGTCCCATGCTGCCCGGGTAGACGGAGCGCATGGCAGCCACGTCGCCAGAGTGGCTGTACGTGAGACGGTCGCCGTGCCGGTAGAAGATCGCTGCCCCGATGATCTCGTTCTCCGTCCCCCGTGCTTCGAGGAGCAGCAGGTGGCCGGCCTCGAGGGCGGCACGCCACCAGGCGAGAGCCACGGGCTGGCTGCCCACGCGAAAGCCGCGCCGCTCGCTGGTGGCGACGAGGATGCCGTGGAATCGCGCGAACGCCTCGCCGGTCGCATCGTCGACGCCACCGGTGCCATGATCCTCCAGGCCCGGCACCGCGCTCGCGCCGGCCCGGGCGTCGTAGCGGACGACCCGCACGCCGCGGCGGTCTGCGGCGAGGAGCTGCTGGCGAGTCTTCGGGGTGATCCCGTCGAGCAGGGTCCGATCGTCTGCATCGGCCGGGATCGGGACGCCGACCCGGTGGCGCGACGGCCCGACCTCCTCCACCAGCCGGAAGCCGAGCCCGGCGAGGAGGCCGGGAAACCCGCTCGCGGCCGGGATCTCCGGGTCGGCCGTCACGACGTCGAAGCCGGCGCCCCTCGCCCATGCCGCGATCGCGTCGAGGCGTGCCGCGACGACAGTTGGCGCGGCTCCTGCGGCGACGGGTCCCTTCGGGACGTAGGCCCGGCCACCTCCGAGCGGACCCCATCTGCGGCCGAGCACCAGGGCAGCCGAACCGTCGTCGAGCAGGAGCCGGTGCGCTTCCCAGCCCGTCCGCTCGCGGTGGGCGGCCCAGGCGAGGGACTGCTGCACGTCGCCTCCCGGCGTGTCCACGGTCCGGGCGTCCCAGCCCGCGAGCTCCGTGGGGGCCGCCTCGCGCAGCACGCGCAGGGACGGGATCGAGACCCCGGACGAACCGGCGACGCTGCTCATCCCACGTCCCCGCCGTCGCTTGCGGCCGGCCCGGAGGTGGCGCCGGTCGAGCCGGGCCCGAGCCCCGCCCGGGCCCGGGCCCACCGGACGCGCCCCCGCTGGGCGGTGTCGTAGATGCGCCGGCCGAGCGGATCCAGGACCAGGTCCCAGCCGCCGACGTAGCGGATCTCGCGTCCCCCGAAGCCGGCCTTGAAGTGCGCGATCCCCGGGTGCGCCAGGCCCCAAAGGTCGTACGCCACCGCCCCCTCCTCGCGGGCACGCCGGATCGCCTCCCACTTGAGCAGGTAGTTGGCCCGCAGCTCGGCGCCGACCTCGGTCATGCCTCCGTACGGCTCGACGACGCGCCGCCCGCAGCGGACGAGGAAGAGGCTGGCCAGAGGGGCGCCGTCGGGTCCCACCGCGAAGAGGATCCGGGCCCTGCCTGCGGGAGCGAAGGCCTCGTAGACGTCGCGATAGGCCTGCTCGACGCGGATCAGGAACCCCGCCCGCTGCGCGGTCTCCCGGTAGATCTCGTAGAAGGGCCGGATCGGATCCCCGGGCAGCTCCAGGACCGTCACTGCGTTGGCCCGCGCCTTGTTCACGTACTGGCGCCACTTCTTGCGCAGGCCCGACCAGAGCACGTCCTCGTCGGGAGCGAGGTCGACGACCCGGCTCGTCGGGGGCTGGACCGAGGCGGCGGGTTGCCAGCCGGCACTCTCGAACGCGGAGCGGAGCGCTCCGCCCGGATCGTCCGGCCCGTCGGCCTCCACCTCCGGATCCACCCGGACATGTGAGACCCGCCCGAGCTCCGCGCTCGCGGCTCGCAGGGCCGCCGTGAGCGCGGAGATCGACGCCGCGGTCCAGGCCTCGGCGACGGGTCCGCGAGGCGCGTAGGCAAAGGACCACGGCAGGGGCCGAGGCCTGCGGAGCAGCACCTGGAGCCCGATCCGCTCCCCCGCTGCGCCCGCCACGACACGCCGAGCGACCCAGCCGTTCGGCGCCTTGACCCGTGCCCAGCCGTCGAGCTGGAGGTACGACCCCTGCTCGGTGCCCTCGACGAAGGCGTCCCATGCGGCGGCGTCCCGCCGCAGGTCGGGCGCGCCGCCGGGCCCGCTCACGCGGGCCCCCGCCGGAGGCCCGCTCGCACGAGGCGCGCGGTGAAGCCCAGCTCCGGGACCCGGAACAGGGCGGCCAGGGCCACGTAGACGGCAAGGCCGATCACCCCGACTCCGACCAGTGCCAGGGCCGCCAGGCCGGCACCCGGATGTGCCGGGAGCATGGCGGCCAGGACGTCGTACGCGCGATCCGCGACGAGTCCCGCCACGACCGCAGCGGCGAGATACCAGAGGTGGGCCCGCCCGAGGCGCAGGAGGCCGAAGCCGCTGTGGCGGACCCGGAAAGCGACGAGCAGGAGGATCGCCTCCACCCACGACGCGACCGACAGGCCGAGCGCGAGCCCGAAGATCCCCAGCGGGCCGATGAGCAGTGCCGCCGTGAGGACGGCAACCACGACCGAGACGAGCGCGGCGCCCACGGGGATCGCCGTGTTGCGGTCGGCGAAGAACGCCCGGGAGAGCACGATGATCATGGCCTCCGGCGGGAGCGCGGGGAGGAGCCCCAGGAAGGCGGATCCGATGAGGTCGAGCCCGGACTGCTCGACGCGTCCGAAGTCGACGACCAGGTCCACGACCTGCAGGGCCACGCCGGCCGCGATGCAGGCCAGCGGCAGCATCGCGAACCCCAGGAGCCGCAGGGCACGGGTCACCATGTCCACGTACTCGGCGATCGCGCCGGCGGCGACACGCTGGGAAAGCGCCGGCAGGGCCACGATGCCGAGAGGGTACGCGATCGTCCCGAGCGGGATCTGGAAGATGACGAACGCGAGCCCGAAGGCGCCGATCGACCCGGCGGCCAGCGTCGAGCCGAGGATCGTGAGCATGAGCAGCGTGAGCTGGCTGCCCGCCATCCCGATGGCCCGCGGCACCAGGAGGATCAGCGTCCGCCGCGCCTCGGCGTCGCGGAGGTCGATCTGCGGCGTGAACGTGAACCCGACCTGGCGGAAGACTGGCCCGAGCTGGACCAGGAAGGTGACCGCGGCCGCAGCGACCGTGCCCCAGGCAAGGCCCGGCAGGCCGAACGTCGGCACGAGGAAGATTGCCGCGCCGATGACCACCAGGTTGTAGGCCATGGGCGCCGCGACGGAGGCGGCGAAGCGCCCGGTCGCGTTGAGGATGCTCGTGGCCACGGCAGCGAGGGCCAGGAAGATCGGGCTGAGGAGGAGGATGCGGGTGAGCACGACGAGCTGCTCGGTGTCTGCCGCATTGAACCCCGGCGCGATGAGAGGAGCGATGAGAGGAGCGGCGATGAACGTCACGAGCGCCAGCACCGCCAGCAGGACCAGGAGCAGGTTGGCGATCGTCGAGACGACCCGCCACGCCCGGTCGGTCTGGCCGGCCGCGACGAGGGCGGCGATCGTGGGGATGACGGCCGACGCCAGCGCGCCGGCCGCGACGAGCTGGAACAGGAAGTCCGGGATCCGGAAAGCGGCCGTGTAGATGTCGAGCTCGCGCGTGATCCCCAGGCTGGCCGCGATGGCGGCCACGCGCACCCAGCCAAGGACGCGCGAGACGAACAAGCCTCCCGTGACGAGCATGCCTGCCCGTGCCAGGTCGCGGGTGGTGCCCGTCACCCGGGCTCCGTGCCGCCCGCGCGCGGGTGCGCGCGGCGGTAGACGCTCCGCAGACGTGCCGGCGCGACGTGGGTGTAGACCTGCGTCGTGGCGAGGTCGGCGTGACCCAGCAGCTCCTGGACGACGCGCAGGTCGGCGCCGCCGTCGAGCAGGTGCGTGGCGAAGGAGTGGCGCAACGTGTGCGGCGACGCGTCGTCGGGCAGCCCGGCCCGGACGCCTGCCCGGTGCATCCGGTACCGGATCCCACGGGCTCCCAGGGGCGCCCCCCGCTGGTTGAGGAACAGGGCGTCGGCCCGGCGTGGGTCGGCAACGCCACGCGCCAGGAGCACGGGACGCCCGTCGTCCAGGTACCGGGCGAGGGCCGCGCAGGCCGGGCGCCCGAGGAGGCTCAGGCGCTCCTTGCGACCCTTTCCCGAGACGCGCACCTCGCCCCGGGCGAGGTCCAGGGAGCCCAGTCGCACGGCCGCCAGCTCGGAGATCCGGAGGCCCGCCGCATACGCCATCTCCACGAGGGCGACGTCGCGCAGGGCCAGGGCGTGCCGCACGGCCGTCGGGTCGGCGGCAGCGTGGCCGACCCCCGTGGGCGCCGCGCCGGCCGGCTCGACCGCGGCCGCGGCGAGCAGGCGCTCGACCTCGTCGCTAGAGAGCACGGCGGGCAGCCGCCGAGCCCGGCGTGGCGTCGCGAGGGCAGCCCAGGGGTCGCTGGCGGTGAGGCCCGACCGGCGCGCCCAGCGGTGGAAGGAGCGGATCGCCGCGAGCCGCTGCGCCACCGTCGTGCGGGCGTGCCCCTCGGACAGGTCGGCGAGGTACCGACGAAGCCCGGCCCGATCCGGTGCCCGCCACTCGATCCCGGCGCCGTCGAGCCAGGCGAGGTAGGCGGCGATGGCCGTGGCGTAGGCGCGACGCGTGTGCGGGGAGGCGTCGCGGGCGGCGAGGCTCGCCAGGTAACGCTCGAGGGCCTCCTCGCCGTTCACGCGGGGCGCGCCGCCCGGACCCGCGAGGTCCCGGCGCCGCGGGGCCGGCCCGAGCCGGCCGTGGTTCTCCCGCGGCCGGCGGCGCGAGGCCGTGCCGGCCGGGCAAGGGCCGCGGGATCCGGGGTCCCGCCGGTGATTCGGCTCCCGGGCTCCAGGGACTCCCCGGCCAGCGGCACCGTGGCGCCGCACCCGAGGCACAGTGCGGAGTCCGCGTCCACCCGCGCCAGCGGCGCGCCATCCGGCTCGTGGACCGGTCCCAGCGGCTCTCGCGAGGTCGTGAAGCGGCAGGTCGGGTACCGCGAGCAGCCCCAGAAGACCGATCCGCTGCGGCGCGCCCGCCGCGCCACCAGGTGGCCGGCGTGACAGGTCGGGCACGCCGCCGTGAACGGGAGCTGCTCCGGCGGTGGCGGGCCGTCCTTCTTGATGTAATCGCAGGCCGGGTAGCGATTGCAGCCGACGAACGCCCCGAAGCGACCGCGCTTGCCGACGAGCTCCCCGCCGTCCGTGGCGCCACAGGCGGGACACGGCTCCCCCACCCCGGGCAGCGCCGGGGCCTCGGGCTCCTCGCCGGGGATGGGCCGCGACTCCTTGTGCTCGGGGAACAGGCTGCAGGCGAGAAAGCGGCCGTTCCTCCCCAGGCGGATCACCATCGGGTGGCCAAGGGAGCAGACCTCGTCCGTCGGCTCGGTCGTGAAGTCGGCGCGCCTTAGCTCGCGGCGCTTCGTCTCGACAAGGAGCCGCAACGGGTCGTAGAACGCCTGCAGCAGCGGCACCCAGGCGCGCTCGCCGCGGGCGACCTCGTCGAGCTCCTCCTCCATCCGCGCCGTGAACTCGAGGTCGACATAGGCGCCGAAGTGAGTCACCAGCAGGTCCGTCACGATCTCGGCGACGGGCTCCGGATACAGGCGCCGTTCCCGGATCGCGACGTAGCCGCGGTCCACGATCGTGGAGATCGTCGCCGCGTAGGTCGAGGGCCGGCCGACGCCGTTCTCCTCGAGTGCCTTCACCAGGCTGGCTTCCGTGTAGCGCGGCGGCGGCTCGGTGAAGTGCTGCGTCGGCACGACCTCCGCGACGCTCGTGACGTCGCCGACGCGCAGGGTCGGGAGCGTGCGCTCGGCCTCGTCCTCGCTGTCGTCGCGGCCCTCCGTGTAGACGGCCGCGAACCCGTCGAAGAGCGTCCGCGTCGCCGTCGCGCGCAGACCATACGAGCCGGCCGTGAGATCGACGGTCGTCGTCTCGAGGGCCTTCTCCTTCATCTGGCTGGCCAGGGCCCGCTGCCAGATGAGGCGGTAGAGCCGCGCCTCGTCGCGACCGAGGTGGGCCGCGAGGGCCTCCGGGTCCCGGGCAAAGGAGGTGGGCCGGATCGCCTCGTGCGCCTCCTGGGCGCTGCGCGACTTGGTTCGGTAGACCCGACCCTTGGGCATCGTGTAGGCGGCCCCGAACCGGGCGGCGATCACCTCGCGCGCCTCGCCGAGCGCCTGGCCGGCCATGGCAACCGAGTCCGTCCGCATGTAGGTGATGAGCCCGACCTGCCCGTCGGGCGTCTCCACGCCCTCGTAGAGCCGCTGGGCCACGCCCATCGTGCGTTTCGGGCTGAACCCGAGCTTCCGGCTCGCCTCCTGCTGGAGGGTCGACGTCGTGAACGGCGGGGCCGGGCTCCGCTTGCTCCTCCGCGTGCCGACCTCGCCGACGACCGGCCGGCTCTCCGCCAGGGCGCGCACGTGGGCGTCGGCCGTCGCGCCGTCGCCGATCTCGGGCTTCTCACCGTCGATCCGCAGCAGATCGGCATCGAACGGCGTTCCGTCCGGAGCCAGCAGTCGCGCCACGATCGTCCAGTACTCGCGTGCCACGAACGCCCCGATCTCGCGCTCCCGCTCGACCACGAGGCGCACGGCCACGGACTGGACGCGCCCGGCCGACAACCCGGCGCGGACCTTCCTGGAGATGAGCGGGCTCAACGTGTATCCGACGAGGCGGTCGACGATCCGGCGCGCCTGCTGCGCGTCGACGAGGTCGCGGTTGATGTCGCGCGGGTGGGCGAATGCTTCCTGGATGGCCGGCCTGGTGATCTCGCTGAACGTGACCCGGGCCAGCTTGCCGGCCGGGAGGGAGGCAGCTTCGGCGACGTGCCAGGCAATCGCCTCGCCTTCCCGGTCCAGGTCGGTCGCCAGGTAGATCCGGTCGGCCGAGCGCGCGGCCTTCTCGATGGCACCGACATGCCGCCGCGTCCGCTCGTCCGGGATGACGTACTCGGGCGTGAAGTCGTGGTCGACGTCGACCCCGAACTTTCCCTTCCCCGGGTTCTCCGGGAGGTCGCGCACGTGGCCGTACGAAGCGAGCACGGCATAGCCCGGCCCCAGGTAGCGCTCGATCGTCTTCGCCTTGGCCGGCGACTCGACGATCACGAGATTTCGACTCATGGCGCCCGAGTCTAGCACCGGGATCCGGCTCCCCAGCGCTTCGCGGCTTCGCCGCCGCGCCCGCGCGAGCGCATGCAGCGCCGCCCCGCCGGCCGTGGGGCCAGGCGCCCGGATGCTCGAGTCAGAGCTCGCGGACGCGCCGCAGCAGCTCCTCGTCGAGCTCGATCTCGTCGGGCTCGTCGGCGAGGACGGGAAGGGCGAGGGGCTCGTCCCGTCGAGCCGACGTCCCCTGGGGGATCTCGACGAAGCGGATCTGGGCGTAGGGGAAGACGAAGGTCGACCCGACCGCGTCCACGAAGATCGGGCGCTTCCCGTTCCTGGTGCGGAGGTTCGTGCACACCAGGGCGATGTCGCCCGGCGACGGGATCTCCGCCAGGTCCGCCAGAAGAGGCTGCTCGTTCATGATGTGGATGACGGCGTCCCTGATCACGATGTGCGACGCTAGCAGCGGCGCTCCCACGCCGCCACCCGACGATGGTCACGGGTCCGACCCCGTCGCCCGTCCGGCTCCCGATGGCGGAGCTGCCCGCTGGCGCCCTGCCCGCACGCCTGCCAGCGGGCCCGTCACCGCGTAGCGTCCGTACGTCGCCAGCACAAGGCCCTCCTCCTCGAGGCGGGTCAGCACGACCAGCACGGTGGCGCCGGGAAGGTCCGCGGCCTGCGCCAGGCTGTCCGCCGTCGCGGGCCCCCGAAAGAGATGCCGGACCACCAGGGCCTCGGCGGCGCCAAGGCGCGCGACGATGGCACCGGGATCGGGGCCCTGCGCTGCTGCGCGATCGCGATGCCGGGGCCGGACGTCGAGCGGGATCCCGAAGCCGAGGTCGGCGATCAGCTCGTCGACGCCAGCGACGATCCGGACTTCCCCCGGGTGGTCCCGGAGCAGCCGGTTGCAGCCGACGGCCTGGGGGCGGTCGATCGGGCCGGGGCAGGCGAAGACAGGGCGACCCTGCTCCAGGGCCCAGCTGGCGGTGATCAGCGCACCGCTGCGCTCCCCTGCCTCGACGACGATGGTCGCGTCCGCCAGGCCGGCGATGATCCGGTTCCGGCGCGGGAACCCGGCGGGCCGGGGCTCCGCGTCGGGCGGCAGCTCTGCCACCACCGCACCGCCCGAGCGCACGATCTCGCGCGCGAGGTCGGCATGGGCCGCCGGGTAGAGCCGTGCGTGGCCGCTCCCCAGGACCGCCACGGTGGTGCCTCCCGCGAGGAGTGCCCCTGCGTGTGCCGACCCGTCGATGCCGACGGCGAGCCCGGAGATCACCAGGGCCCCGGTGGCCGACAGGACCCCGGCGATCCGCGAAGCCGTGCGGCGCCCGTCCTCCGTCGGCCGGCGGGTTCCGACGATGGCCACCGGTCGATCGGCACCGAGGACCCCCGGATCACCCCGCACGAACAGCACCGGCGGCGGCAGCTCGATCGCCCGCAGCCGCGCCGGGTACGCCTCGTCCTCCGCGGCGACCGCGGTCACGCCGAGCGCCGCAAGACGCGCCAGCAGCAACGGGGCGCCGTCTCGCGCGGCGACGATGGCATCCGCGACGTCGGGCGGCATCCTCAGGCCCTCGCCGGCGGCTGCCGCCACGATCCGCCTGGCGCCCGAGCGGCCCGACGCGACGTCCAGGATCCGGCGGCCGCTCCCCAGAGAGCGCAGGAGGGCGCCGAAAGTCACGGGGCCGAGGCCGTCGACGGCTGCCAGGGCGACCCAGGCGTCGCGCTCCGAGAGCACGCCCGGCGGCCCGGCGGTGCGCCCGGACCGCGGAGAGGGCGGCCGCGTCGCGTGCCCCGGAGACCCCGCCTCCGAGCCGCGGCCCGCAGCGTCGGCCTGCGCCGTCCCGGCCGACGGGCCGCTCGTCGCGTGACCGGTGACGGCGCCGGGTGCACCGAGCGGGCCTCCCCGCCCGACCCCCAGCACGTCAGGCCGCCCCGCGAGCCACGCCGGCCCGGTCCGTCGCAGGCGGGCGATAGCGAACCGCCTCCTCGAGGTGCTCGGGGCAGACCCTGTCCGCCGCCGCCAGGTCGGCGATCGTCCTGGCCACCCGGACCAGGCGCTCCGTCGCTCGCGCGGTCATGCCGGCGGCGCTCGCAAGGGCGATGGCCCGCCGCTCCGCTCGCGGGTCGAGGCCCGCCGCCTCGCGCAGCGCTCGCCCGCGCAGGCGCCCGTTGAGTCGCCCCCGCTTCGCCAGCTGGCGTGCCCGGGCCGTCGCGACACGCTCCCCGACGGTCGCGGAGGACTCCGGATCCGCGGCCCGGATCAGCTCGCGCGGTGCCAGCCGCGGAACGCCGACCCAGAGATCGATGCGATCGCGGAGGGGGCCGGAGATCCGCCCCCGGTAGCGCTCGGGCAGGCCGGTGGGACAGCGGCAGCGCCCGGCCGGATCGCCCTCCCATCCGCACGGGCAGGGGTTCATCGCGGCCACCAGCTGGAAGCGCGCCGGGAAGGTCACCGCGCGCCCGACGCGGGCGACGCTCACCCGACCCTCCTCGAGGGGCTGGCGCAGGGCCTCCAGGGAGGATCGGTCGAACTCCGGCAGCTCGTCGAGAAAGAGCACCCCGTGATGCGCGAGCGTGACCTCACCCGGTGTCATCCGCGGGCCGCCACCGACGAGCGCGGCGTAGGATGCCGTGTGGTGCGGCGCCCGGAACGGGCGCGCCCGGACCAGGCCCTGGACAGGTCCGGCGCCCGCGACCGAGGCCACGACGGTCGCCTCGCGAGCCTCCTCGTCGTCCAGCGGCGGCAGGATCCCCCGGGGATCGTCGAGGCGAGCATCGTCTTCCCGGAACCCGGCGGACCGACGAGCACGAGGGCGTGGCCGCCGGCAAGGGCGATCTCCAGGGCACGCCGCGCCTCGAGGAGGCCGCGCACGTCGGCAAGGTCCGGTCGCTCGTCCGACGCGACCGGCGGAGGCCCGGACGCCACTTCCGCGGGGACCATCTCCGTGCGCAGCCCCGGCCGGTGACCCGCGACCCGCCGGCCGCGCAGGACGTCTGCGGCCTCGGCCAGGGTGGCCACGCCCACGATCTCGATGCCCTCGACCAGGCGCGCCTCGGCGACCGAGGCCGCGGGGACCACCACCCGGCCGGCGCCGCGCCGCGCCAGGGCGGCGACCATCGGAAGAAGCCCAGGAACGGGCTGGACCTCGCCGCCGAGGCCGAGCTCGCCGAGGAGGGCCCAGTGCCCGCGCGGCCGAACCTGCTCGGACCCCACCAGGATCGCGATCGCGATGCCGAGGTCCAGCGCGGAACCGGCCTTCGGCACGTCCGCGGGGGCGAGGTTGACGGTGATCCGGCGGGGTGGATGGACGAAGCCGCTGTTGCGGAGCGCGCCACGAACCCGTTCGCGAGCCTCGCGCAGCGCGGCGTCCGCGAGCCCGACGATCGTGAACCCGGGGAGCCCCGGGGCGACGTCGACCTCCACCCGGACGGGCCGGCCGTCGAGCCCGTGGAGCGTGGCGGCGAGAACGCTGGCGAGCATGCGCGGCACGGTAGTCGCGCCGGCTCACCTGGCGCTTACCGGCGGACGGTCCGCGGCCTCGACGCTCCGCGCGCCGTTCCAGGGATCCGCCCGCTGCCGGCCGCGCGGCGAGCAGGGCCAGGCCGCGCTGTCGCAGCTCGTGCCGCTGCCGGGCAGTACTTGTTGGTCCCGTCACACGGCTCCGTGGTCATCTGTGCACCTCCACCCCGGCGGGGTACGGTGGTCCCGACCACGCCCAGTCAAGCGGGGGGCCGAGAGTGCCGAATCAGCGTCCCACGCGGACGGCAACGCGACCACACGTCATCCGGATGGTCGTCGTGGAGCAGCACGCCCTCGTGCGAGCCGTGCTGCGGGAGATCCTCGGGGGCCAGCCCGACATCGACATCGTCGCCGAAGCCGCGGACGTCGACGACGCGATCGCGATCATCCGGGACGAGACGCCCGACGTCGTCCTCGTCGATACAGAGCTCCCGATCGCGCTCATGGTCCCGGCGATCCAGCGACTGAAGCGTGAATGCCCTGGCTCGCCGGTCGTGCTTCTGGGCCATCGGCGCAACGACGATGAGCTCTTCGCGGCCCTTCAGGCGGGAGTCTCGGCCCACGTGCTCGATGACGCCCGGACGAGCGAGCTGGTCCGGACGATCCGCGCGGTCGCCCAGGGCGAGTACCTGATCGACGAGGCAGTCGCGGCCCGACCGGCCGTTGCGCGCCGCGTCCTGGAGGCCTTCCGGGACGCCTCGCTCCTCGGCGAGGTCGCGACCGGCGACCTCGCCGCAACCGCCTTCGCCCCGCTGTCGCCGCGCGAGGCGCAGGTCCTGGAGGCGATCGCCCAGGGCATGACGAACAAGAGCGTCGGCGAGGCGCTCTCGATCAGCGAGCGAACCGTCAAGAACCACGTGACCAGCATCCTGCGCAAGCTCGCGGTCAACGGCCGCACCCAGGCCGTCCTGTACGCGCTCAAGAAGAGCTGGATCAGCATCTCGGACGAACCGCCGCCGCGGCGGAACTGACCCCTGCCGCACCTCGCCCGGCCGGGGCGGGCACGCCCGGCGCCGATCGGCACCGGGTGCCTGCACCCTGGACCGGTCGCCGGGCACGCCCGTCGCCTACCTGGCGTCAGCCTCTCCGTCGTCGAGCCCCGCGACGCGCCACCGGCCGAGCTCCGCGGCCTCCCGCATCGAGATCAGCCGTCTGGACCTCGGCCACGGTCCAGGCGCTGTCGCCGATCAGGATCTCCGAGAGGAGGGCGAGAGCCGCCCCATCCGCGGATGCGGTCGCCGCCCGATGGCGGCCCGTGCAATTGAGCGGGCCGGCGGCCCGCGTCGGCCGGATGCGCCGACGGCGGTGGGCGCCGCCGACGGATCCCCGGTTGCCGTGTCGGTTCATGGTTCACGCCCGTGCATGTCGGATGACCAACGACACGCGAACGGGCGCGCACGGCCCGCTCACGCACGAGCCGAAGGGATCGCGCCACGGCGCGGGCGCGCCCGGGAAGGGCCGGCCGGCGCGGAGCGAAACGAATGAGCAATGAACGATCGATGAGTGCGGGTGGCCTGTCGTCCGCGCCTGCGGCGACGATCGATCTTCGGTTGTCCGTTGACGGTACATCGGGCCGCCCGATTTGCCACGCCTGCGAGGGCATCCGGCCCCGAAATGTGGTGCGCGCAGGCACGCCACCCGGATGGCCGGTCCCGGGGCGGAGCCAGGCCCTGGCACGTCCCGTGGAGGTGAGGTCGACGCTGACCGCTGGTGGACGGACGCAGCCCGCGCGAACGCCGGACGGCCGCGCGACGGCGGCCGGTGACGACCGGGTCAGCGCGCCGTTGCTGGAGCGGCGAGCGGCGCCGTGGGCGCCGTCTTGTCGATCGCGCGTGCGACGTCGTGGAACGATCGCCCCAGCGGGGAGTCCGCCTTCGTGAGCATCACGGGGGCGCCCGAGTTGAGCGCGCTGATGGCCCCTCGATACTCGTTGAGCACCTGCAGGTCGATCGGCCGCTTGAGGGCCCCCTCGGCGGTCCTCGCGTTGATCCCCGTGAAGGCGTTCGAGCGATTGAGGACGAGCTTGATCCGGTCGCCCTCGTAGCCGATGTGACCGAGCGTCTCGAGCACCAGGCGCACGTTCTTGAGGCACGAGAGGTCCGCCGTCAGGACCACGTAGAGGTTCTCCGCCGCGTCGAACACGCCCAGGTTGAGATCGTCGAGACGCTTGTCGACGTCGATCACGACGTAGTCGTACATCCCGCGCAGCACGTCGAGAATGCTGGCCATGTGCTCCTTGGTCACGAGCTCGGCCGTCTCCGGCGAGGGCGGGGCGAGGAGCAGGTCGATCTTGGAGTCGTGCTCGACGAGGACGCCGCGCAGCAGGTCGGCGTCGATCGAGGTTGCGCTGATGACGTCGACGATGCTCTTGCGGTCGAGGCCGAGGTCCATGAAGACCCGGTGGTCGCCGAACTGGAGGTTGCCGTCGACCAGGCAGACCCGCCGCCCCAGCTCGCGCTGGAGCGCGATCGCCACGTTGATCGCGATCGTCGTCGTGCCGACACCGCCCTTCGCGCCGTAGAAGGCGAGGACGCGGCCAAGCGGCGGCCGGCCGACGAGCAGATCCTTCGGGGCGAACCGGGCGAGCAGGCTCTTGATCCGGGCCAGGAGCTCCGCGGGATGGAACGGCTTGACGAGGTAGTCGTCGGCGCCGGCCCGCAGTCCGCGGATCTTCTGCTCGACCGCCGCCTCGGCCGTGAGCATGATGATCGGAACGTGCGAGGCGGTTCCCTCCTCCGCCCGGATCTTGCCGGCCACCTGGTAGCCGTCGAGCTTGGGGAGCATGACGTCGAGGAGGACCAGCGCGGGGTCCTCCTGGCCCCACAGCTTGAAGCCTTCGGCACCGTCCCCGGCAACGACCACGTCGTAGCCTTCCTGCTTGAGCGTGTAGCTCAGCAGGCGCTGCACGTTCGGGTCGTCGTCGACGACGAGGATCTTGGCGGCCATCCGGACCTCTCAGACTTGACCGGGACGACGCATCGCGCCCCCGGGACGCGTGGAATAGTAGCCGACGGGGGTCCCGCGCGACCCCCGCCCGGTGGTACCAGCGAGTACGGATCAGGCGGCCGGTTCGGACTCCCCGCCGGAGCCTGAGCCCGCCGCGATCGCGGCGCCCAGGCCGGCCGTCAGGGGACCGACCATCTGGGTGAACTCGGCCGGGATGATGTACTTCGTCGACGGGCTGGCACCGATGACCTTGAGGGCATCCAGGTACTGCAGCAGCATCGTCTTCTGGTCGATCGTCCTGGCGGCCGCGTAGATGCGCTCGAGGGCCTGGCCGAAGCCCTCGGCATTGAGGATCTGCGCCTGGCGGGTGCCCTCCGCCCGCAGGATGTTGGACTGGCGCTCGCCCTCCGCGGTGAGGATCGCGGCCTGCTTTGCGCCCTCGGCGATGTTGATCTCGGACTGGCGCCGGCCCTCGGACTCCGTGATGACCGCACGCCGCGTCCGCTCGGCCGACAGCTGTCGGTTCATCGCGTCCTGGACGTCGCGGGGAGGGGTGATCTCGCGGATCTCGACGGTGGTCACCTTGCCGCCCCAGCGTTCGGTCACCTCGTCGAGCTTGGTGCGGAGGACCTCGTTGATCTGCTCGCGGCGGGAGAGCACCTCGTCGAGCAGGATGTCGCCGATGACCGCGCGCAGCGTCGTCGTGGCGACCCCCTGCAGGGCCCCCGCGAAGTAGGCCACGTTCACGATGCTCTTGAGCGGGTCGACGATCCGCCAGTAGATCAGGAAGTCCACGTTGATCGGGGCGTTGTCCTTGGTGATGGTCGTCTGGCTGGGGACCTCGATGAACTGCTCGCGCACGTCCACCTTCACCGGCCGGTCGATCACCGGGATCAGGAAGCGCAGGCCCGGATCCCGCACGAGGCGCTCGTTCGTCCGTCCCAGGCGGAAGACGACCATCTTCTCGTACTGCTGCACGACCCGTACCGAGAGGTACAGGATCCCAAGCACAACCACGAGGATCGCCGCGATGACGGCGATCGTGATGCCGAGCTCCACGGGCGGGCTCCTTTCGAGTCCTGCGATGTGCGGGCGGGGTCAGGGGGCCGGCGCCGCGTCGGCCGGCTCGACATAGAGTGTGAGGCCATCGCTGCGGACGACCCGCACGCGGACGCCGCGCGGGATCGCGCGTCCGTCGGCGCTGCGGGCGGTCCACTCCTCGCCCACCGTCAGGACCGAGCCGACGGGATCGATCGGCCTGGCGACCTTGCCGCCCTGCCCGACGATCCGCAGCGAGCCGACGAGGACCGGGCTCTGCGGGGCGTGGCGGATCCGATACGCGACGACGGTGATGAGGGCGGCGAAGGCGCCCGTCAGGGTCACCACGGTGAGGATCACCGGCAGGGCGACGCCGACGTCGGGCGCCGTCGGCGTCCCGGGCTCGCGGTACAGCGCGGCCGCCCCCAGCGCAACGCACACGACGGCCCCGATCGCGAGGAGGCCGTGGCTGGTGACCTGCGTCTCCAGCAGGAGGAGGACGGCGCCGAGGGCGATGAGCAGGAGACCCGCGACGTTGAGCGGCAGGCTCCCGAAGCCGACGAAGGCGAGAAGGATGCAGATGGCCCCGATGATCCCGGTCGCCAGGTTCGGGTTCTGGACCTCGAAGATGAGCGCGTAGAAGCCGATCGTGAAGAGGATGAAGGCGATGTTCGGATCCGACAGCAGGTGGAGAAACCCCTGCATCGGGTTCATCGGCATCTCGACGGGAACGGCGTTCGCCGTCGCGAGCGTGACGCTCCGGCCACCGGCCACGGTGACGGTGCGGCCGTCGGCCGCTGCGAGGACCTCCTCGATCGTGGCGGCGATGCCGTCGACGGCACCCGCCGCCACCGCCTCCGTGGCCGAGTAGCTCTTCGCATCGCTGACCGTGGAGACCGCCCAGGGGACGGGGCGCCCGCGGGCCTGGGCGATGGCCGTGATGTTCGCGATCGCGTCGTTCTTGACCTTCAGCCCCAGGGTGCCGCCGATATCCGCGCCGCTGGAGGAGATCGGGCTGGCGGCGCCGATGTTGGTGCCGGGCGCCATCCAGGAGAGGTTGGCCGACAGGGTGATGAAGGTCCCCGCGCTGGCGGCGCGGCCCCCGGCCGGAGCGACCCACACGATGATCGGCACCTGCGCCTCGAGGAACGCGCCCGTGATCGTCTGGGTGGCATCGAGGCTGCCCCCGGGGGTGTTGAGCTTGACGACGACGACCTCCGCGCCGTCGCGGGCTGCCTTGGCGATGGCGTCGGAGAGGTAGCCTGCCATCACGCCGTCCACGACGCCGGTGGTGGGCAGGATCCACGCCTCCGCTGCGCCGTCGGCCGCCCGCGCCGGGGCGACCGCGCCGAGCACGAGGCCGATGGATCCGAGCCCGAGAGGCACGAGCGGCAGGAGGCGGGCGAGAGTCGCGAGACGGCGCAGCATTCTTTGCTCCGGCCCAAGTATCGCACCAGGCCCGTCCCGTCCGGCCAGTGCCGGGAGTCAGGACCGGTCCGGCGCCTTCGGCCATACCGGGGGCAGGCTCGCCGGCGCGCCGGCGACGCGCCCGCTCACGAAGTCGAAGACGAGCTGGCTCCAGGATTCCATCTGGTCGTAGACCGCGACCAGCGCGTCGGGAGCTTCGAAGCGGCCCTCGAGCTTGTCGGTCTCGCGCACGGCGACAGGGCGGCCGGCGGCATCGGCAACGTAGACCACCCCGAGGTGGACCCGGCCGACTGCGGTCCGGTCGTCGTTGAGCAGCCCCAGGATCCGGAACTCCGGGACGAAGTCCGCGCTGAGCTCCTCGGACCACTCGCGGGCGAGCCCGCCGGCCAGGTCGACGTCACCCGGGTTGAGGTGCCCGCCCACGCCGATGGAGTAGCGGTCGTGGAGCCGCTCGTCGCCGCCGGCGCGGGTGCGACGCATCAGGAAGTAGCGGGTCCCGTCGCGCAGGACGAGGTATGGGATCACCTGCTTGAAGCGCGGGTCGCGCTCCATCGCGGCGCGAGGCTCGAAGCGCCCAGCGGCGGCGATCGCCTCGAGGTGCGGACCCGCGCCGGCGGCCAGCATTCCGTGCCAGCCGGCCAGCCCCATGATCCTCTCGCGCGGGACGACGAGAACCTGCTCGCCGCTCATCCTGCGTCGCCGAGGCGGGACCGGGCGGCCGCGAAGCGGGCGTGCAGGGCAGCCTCGTCCGGGAGTCCGTCCGGCCCCGTCGCCTCGAGGATGGCGAGCCACTCGTCGAGGCGGCCGCGGACATCGCGCAGGCGGGCCGCCAGCGGACCGGCGTTCGTCCGCGCGATCCCCGCCCCCATCCGCGGGTCGCCGCGGGCCAGGCGCGTCGCGCCGGCCCAGCCGCTCGCCGCGAGGCCGGCGACGGCCGCCCAGTCTCGAGGGACCGGCTCGCCCGGCCCGCCGGCCATCGCCTCGACGAGCGCTGCCGCGAGGACCAGCGGGGCGTGGCTGATCGCGGCCACCGCGGCGTCGTGCGCGCGTGCCGTCATCAGGATCGGCAGGGCCCCGCAGGCGCGAGCCAGCGTCTCGACGGCGGCCACGCCCGCGGCGTCCGCGGCCGCGGGCGGCACGACGACCCACGGCCGGCCCCGGAAGAGGTCGGCGTCCGACGCCCCGAAACCACTCGTCTCGCGCCCGGCCATCGGATGGCCGCCGACGAAACGCACCCCACGGGCCGACGCGCGCTCCGCAAGGACGACCTTGGTGCTCGCCACGTCGGTGACCACGACCTCGGGGGCGAGGACCGGGTGCCCGGTGCCCGCGAGCTCGTCGAGCAGCTGCAGGCAGGCTCCCGGCGAGGCGGCGAGGACGACGAGGTGAGCGCCGTCGACGGCGCCGTCGAGCGACGGGGCGGCGGCGTCGATCACCCCGGCCGCCAGGGCGGCGCGCGGCGCCGTCCCGGTCGGGGTCCAGGCGGCGACGTGCCAGCCGGCGCCGTGGAGCGCGCGGGCGAGCGAGCCACCGATCAGGCCGAGACCCAGGATCGCGACGCGCACGGGCGTCAGGACGACCGACGACGCGGGCCGCGCCGGCGCTCCGCGACCCGCCGCTCGCCGATGCCGCCCGGCGGACCAGGGTTGTCGGGCGGGTTCTTGCGCCGCACCATCTCGCGTCGCTCCTCGGCCCGGCGATCGAGGTTCATCCGGGCGCCGCACCTCGGGCAGCGGCGCTCGTCGACGAACAGGGATTCGACCGGTGAGGTCGCGTAGACCTGGCGGCCACAGCTCCAGCACGCAAGGCGGGGCATGACCCCATCCTACGCCGTCGCAGGTGACCTCCGACCCGGCTCAGACGACGACCGGCAGCGCCGCCAGGGCGGCCGCCACCTCGTCCGCCGGGTATTCGAAGTCCTCGAGGTCCGCGGCAAGGTACCGCTCGTACGCCGCCAGGTCGAAATGCCCGTGACCGGAGAGGTTGAACAGGATCACGCGGGGCGTGCCCGCCTCGCGCGCGAGAAGCGCCTCGTCGATCGCGGCGCGGATCGCATGGTTCGCCTCCGGCGCCGGCAGGATCCCCTCCGTGCGGGCGAACTGGACGCCGGCGGCGAAGCTGGGGTTCTGGTGGACGGCTCGCGCCTCGATGAGCCCCTGGTCCTTGAGCAGGCTGACCAGGGGCGCCATGCCGTGATAGCGGAGGCCGCCGGCATGGATCGGCTCCGGGATGAAGTCATGGCCCAGCGTGTGCATCTTGACCATCGGCGTGAGCCGTGCCGTGTCCCCGAAGTCGTAGGCGTAGACCCCACGCGTCAGCGAAGGGGCCGCCTCCGGCTCGACGGCGATGACCCGGTAGTCGGCCTCGCCGCGCAGCTTCTGGCCCAGGAACGGGAACGTCAGGCCCGCGAAGTTGGAACCGCCGCCGGTGCAGCCGATGAGGATGTCCGGCTTCTCGCCCGCCATCTCCATCTGCAGGATCGCCTCCTGCCCGACGACCGTCTGGTGGAGAAGGACGTGATTCAGGACCGAGCCCAGCGAGTACTTGGTGTCGTCGCGCGTCGCGGCGTCCTCGACCGCCTCGCTGATCGCGATCCCCAGCGAACCGGGGTTGTCTGGCGTGGCCTCGAGGACGGCACGCCCGTAGTGCGTCGTGGGCGATGGGCTGGCCACCACCTCGGCTCCGTAGGTCTCCATGAGCATCCGCCGGTACGGCTTCTGGTCGTAGCTGGCCCGGACCATGTAGACCTTGACGTCGAGGCCGAAGAGTGCCCCCGCCAGGGCGAGGCTCGTGCCCCACTGGCCGGCGCCCGTCTCCGTCGCGAGGCGGGTGACACCTTCCTGCTTGTTGTAGAAGGCCTGGGCGATCGCCGTGTTCGGCTTGTGGCTTCCGCCGGGGCTGACGCCCTCGTACTTGTAGTAGATGTGGGCCGGCGTATCGAGGGCCCTCTCCAGGCGACGGGCGCGGTAGAGAGGGCTCGGCCGGTAGAGTCGATACGCCTCCCGCACGGGATCCGGGATCTCGATCGCCCGCTCCGCGCTGACCTCCTGCAGGATGAGGGCCATCGGGAAGAGCGGGGCCAGGTCGGCCGGACCGATCGGCTGACCGGTGGCCGGGTGGAGCACCGGCGCCGGCGGGACCGGTAGGTCCGCGACGATGTTGTACCAGGACCGCGGGATGCGGTCCTCGTCGAGCACGAACTTCGTCCGGTCGGTCGTCACAGGTCGCCTCCTGGGGCAGGTCGGGAGCGTGGTGCAGCGGGCCGCTGAATCATGGCCGGGTGTGGAGGCTACCCCAGCCCGTCGCGTGCCGGCAAGGCGTCGGTCCCGAACGGCGCCGTCCACAGGGGGCGGTAGCGGGCCGGGCCGCTGCCCAGCCCGCTCTGGTAGACCACGAGCCGATCTGCGGTCCACGCCGCGTCGAGCCCGACCGAGGCCTCCTGGAGCGCTGCGACGGCGCGTCCGGCGCCCGCGATCCCGTCGGCCCGGGCCAGCGTGAGGTGGACCCGGAAGGGACGCTCGTCGCGGGCCCAGCCGCGCTCGGCCAGCTCGTCGCCGAGCTCCGCCGCGAGCGCCGTCAGCTCCGGGACCCCGGTCGCGATGCCCAGCCAGACGACCCGCGGCCGCGCCGCCTCCGGGAAGGCCCCGGCCCCGCCGAGCCGAACCTCGAAAGGGGCCGTGCGCCGGGCCGCAGCCCCGGCGGCTGCCGCGACGTCGGCGACCCGGGTCGGGGCGGTGGGGCCCAGGAAGCGGAGCGTCAGGTGGAGGTTGTCCGTCACGGCCCAGCGGAGCCGTCCGGCTGCTGGCACGCTCGGCTGGGAGGCGAGGGTGTCGACAAGGGCGCGGACGGCCAGGCGGGCGTCGTCGCCGAGCGGCAGCGCCACGAAGACCCGCAGGTCGCCGGGGTCGCCGGGGGGGTGGCGCCAGCGCCCCCCGCCCCGCTGCTCAGCGGCCGTCGGCCCGCTCCCGGTGCCACGCCGCGCGGTCGGCGCGAAGGACCTCGTGGGCGCGCTCCCGCTCGCGCCAGCCGACGACCTCGGTGGCCTTGTTCTCCAGCATCTTGTACGTTTCGAAGAAGTGCTCGATCTCGACGAGGCGGTGCGGCCGCGCCTGCTCGAGGCGCTCGATGTGGGACTGGTGCGGGTCCCCGAGGGCGACGCACAGGACCTTGAAGTCGAAGCCCATCTCGTCGCGCATCTCGAGGCCACCGATCGGGCGGCCCCACACGTGGCAGCCCGTGAATGTCGGCTCGTCGATCACCAGCAGGGCATCGGTGTGGTCGCCGTCGTCGGCCCGCGTTCCCTCGATGAAGCCGTAGTCGAAGTTGTAGAAGACGGCCGAGGAGAGGACCCGGTTGAGCCGGAAGACGCCGGCTTCCTCATCGAACTCGTACTTGTTGCGGCTGCCGCGGGGGATCTCGACCACGATCTCGACGATGTCGGGAAAGGCGGCCCGAAGCTCGATGCTCATGCGCCAACGATACGGCACCCGGCGCGGGCCGGGAACCCTCGCTGCCGGGAGCGCCATCCGGCCGCCGGGCGGACCCGCCGCTCAGGCCCTGTGTATGAAAGTTCGTGCTCGATTGGTCACGATGGGGCCTTGCGCGAGGGGGCTCCGGACCGCACGCTCGATCCATGGCCTACTCCATTGCGATCACCAACGAGGGCTGGAATCTCGTCTCGCACCTGTTCGATCCACCCGGCCGACGAGGTGCGCCGGCAACGACCGACCGGCGGCAGATGGTCGATGCCATGCTCTTCCTCGCGCGGACCGGGTGTCAGTGGCGCTACCTGCCTGAACGATTCGGGCCCTGGGGTGCTGTCTGGCAGCAGTGGTGTCGGTGGCGCGACAACGGCGTCTGGGCGCGGGCGATGACCCTCTTGGCCGGACACATCCGGGTCAAGCACTCACGCGAGGCGTTGCCTTCGATGGTGGTGATCGACGCGCAGACCGTGCGAGGTGGTCGAGCCGGACCAACGTTCCACGAGGCAGGCGGTCGCGGCGGCCGGACAAACGGATCGAAACGAACGATCCTCGTTGAGCGGCTCGGATTGCCGATCGCGGCGCGCGTGGACTCGGCCCGGCCGGCCGACATCACGGCCGGGCGGACGCTCCTCCGCCAGGTCCTGCCGGGCATGTCCCGCGTCTCGCTCGTGCTCGCGGATGGCGGGTACAAGGGCCTCGACACCGCCGCCCGCCGCCACAACGCGGCGTCCTTCCAGGTCAGGTCGCGCGCTCCCGGGACGGTCGGGTTCAAGCCGCTCCCGCTGGTCTGGCGGGTCGAAACGACCTTCGCGCAACTTGGTCGCTGGCGCAGGCTGTCTCGCTGCTTCGAGGGATCCGCGGAGAGCGCTCGTGCCTGGCTTGAAGTCGCCTGTGTCGGCTACATGCTCGGGCGGGTGTAGCCGAGGCGGCATCGCCTTTCGTTCTCGGCGAGGCTAGGTTGCCGCGCCGGTCTGATCGCCGTGCCGTAGCATCGGATCCGTGGACACCGCGCAGCAGATCCTGGCCGTGTGGTTGCGGGAGCACATCGCCCCAGCCCTCCGTGAAGCGGGCTACAAGGGTTCGGGTCAGACGTTTCACCGCCTTCTCGACCGAAACTGGGGCGTGGTGAACATGCAGCGGAGCCAGTGGGACTCCGCGGAGCGCGCCACCTTCACGATCAACCTGGGGTCGGCATCGGCGATCGTCCTGGAGTCCCGCGGGAAGGACCCGAACCGGCCCCCGCACGAGGTTGAGTGCCAGTGGCGCACACGGCTGGGCGAGTTGGTTGCCGGTCGCGACCTCTGGTGGGAGATCAGGAGTGACGCCACGGATGCCAGCCTCATCCCCCTAGCGGAGGAAGTCCGAACGGCACTTCTGACCGTGGGGCTTCCTGCGATCGAGCACCATGCGACGGAGCGGGTGATGCTGGACGCCAAGTTCTTGCAGCAGCGCGGATGGACGTGGGTCGAACTCGACGAGGTCGGCGTCCTGATGAACGCGGTTGACGGCACCATCGAGCAGCAGCAGGAGTTCACGGCTCGCGTGGAGAAGGCGCGGGAGTGGATGCACGGGCGCGACGAGGAAGTCCGGCCGGCACAGGGACCGAAGCGGACCGAAGCCAACCTGGCCCGCCTCAACGACGCGCGACCGGATCGCCGAGCCGAGGCCGCGTCCTTGCTCGGTGGCTCGAAGCCGACCGCCCCCATCCTCGAGGCGCTGCGCGAGCGCCTGAGCGATCCCGATCCGAGCGTCCGAACAAAGGCTGCATGCTCGCTCGCTGACCTCGGTGATGGTGCCTCCTTGGACCGCCTGATCGAAATGCTCGAACAGGAGCGAGACCGCTTTCGAGCCGTTGACTTGGGATCCTCGCTTGGTCGGCTTGCGGAACGAGACTCCGTAGTCCGCCAGAAGATCTTGCCCGTTCTCCACCTTCGGCTAGGTCGCGCCATCGGCTACGACCTCGTTGGTTTCGAGGTGATACTCCGCCGCCTCCGCACGTAGTCCTCGGCCTTCGCGTACCAACCCTTCGATGGTTGGATCGCACTTGGCCTGGGGTGGCCATTTCATATACAGGCCCTCAGTCGTTGTAGAGCCGCTCCTCGATGAGCTTCTCCTGCACGGTCCGGCCGCTCGGATCGAAGCACGAGAACTCGAAGTGCTTCTCGAACTCCAGGTCCACGTTGTCCTGGCCCCCGCGGTTCTTCTCGACGGACACCACCACCCAGTCGCGGAAGCGCTGCGCCTGGTACGGGTTGAACTCGATGTTGACCTTGGCGACGATGTGGTACTTCTCGTTCATGATCAGGATGATGTCGGCTTCGTAGTTGATGGCCGACGAGCCGCGCAGGTGGTGGTTGCGCAGGCGCGACGCCTTCAGCCCCTCCTTGTCGGCGGCCACGATCGCGACCATGCCGACCTGCTCGGCGAGCGCGATGTCCTTGAGGCCGTTGACCACGATGGTGACCTTCTCCGTCTCCGTGCTCGGCTCCGGGATCATCGGCACCTTCTGGAGGTAGTCCACGAAGACCATCAGCTGGCGCCCGCCCGAGAGGTCCTTGTGCAGCTGGACGAGCTTCCGGATGTTGTCCACCGTGCTCGCCGTCTGGGTCCCGCGCATGAGGAACAGGTTCTGGCCGTAGCGTCCGATCCGGTCGAGGCTGGGGCGCAGCCGTGGGTTCGCCGCCAGCTGCGGGCCGACGCCCCCCTGCCCCTCGGCGACCCAGGAGCCGAGGATCTCGCGGCGCACGTCCTGGATCTTGATCGCACCCGTCTTGTGCGGCAGGTGGGCCAGCGCCGACTCCATGGCGATCAGCCGATTGAGGAGGTAGTGCTCCTCGTGCTCGAAGCAGATGTAGAGGACGTTGGCCTGGCCGCCCGAGGCGACGTTGCGCGCCATCTGGAGGGCCATCGTCGTCTTGCCCGTTCCCTGCGCACCGCCGATGAGCAGTAGCTCGCCGGGTCGGAGGCCCGTGCCGATCGTCTTGTCGAGCGGCGTGAAGCCGAGCGGGATCGCCTGGTAGTCGGCAAGGTCGCCGGACGTGATCCGGTCGTTGAGGTTGACCAGGACGTCGAGCGCCGAACGGGGCACCAGGCTCCCGGTGTCGGCGTCGAGACGCCACTGGGTCTTCGGCCCGCGGGCGGCGGGCTTCTCGATGTCGGTGCTCACGGGTGCACTCGCTCCCTGGCGTGGCGGACGACGGGGCAGGCCCCCGCACCGGGATCCTAGCACCCGGGCGGGCGCCGAACACCCTACCGGAGTACCATCCGCGCCCACCCGGCCGCCCGCTCGGAGGGGCCGGGCCCTCAGGCGGCGCTGGCCGCGAACTCCTCGAAGAAGAGCACCAGCGTGCGGATGCCGCCCTCGAAGTTGGCGAGGTCCATCCACTCGTTCGGGGCATGGAAGCTGCCGTTCGGCGGCATGAACCCCACGACCGTCACGGGGAGGCCCACGATGGAGGCGAAGCTGGCCGCCACGGGGATCGAGCCTCCCTCGCGGACATACACCGGGGCCCGGCCGAAGGTCGCCTCGAGCGCCCGCGCGAAGGCGCGCGAGGCCGGGCTGTCCGTGGGCGTCAGCATCGGACGCCCTCCGCCCAGGGAGACGACATCGACGCGGACGCCGGGCGGGGCGATCGCGAGGACGTGGTCCCTGAGGAGGCCGAAGATCCGATCGGGGTCCTGGTCCGCGACGAGCCGGCAGGTCACCTTGGCGGACGCTCGCCCGGGGATGATCGTCTTGCTTCCCTCGCCCTGGAATCCGCCCCAGATCCCGTTCACGTCGAAGGTGGGGCGGGCCCCGCGGCGCTCCAGGGTCGTCCAGCCCGTCTCTCCGGCCAGGGCCGGAACGTCGAGGCCGGCGCGGTACGCCTCCTCGTCGAAAGGCAGAGCCGCGAGCTCCTCGCGGTCGGCATCGGACAGGCTGACGACGTCGTCGTAAAAGCCCGGAATGCGGATCCGGCCGTCGGGGCCCTTGAGCGCCGCGATGATCGTCGCGAGCGCGTTGATCGGGTTGTCGATCATCCCGCCGTGGACGCCGGAGTGGACGTCCTGGAATGGCCCGCGGACGTGGATCTCGGCGGCGCAGATTCCCCGCAGCCCGACCGTGATGGCGGGGACGTTTCCCTCGAAGAAGCCCGAGTCCGCCACCAGCGCGACGTCGGCGCCGAGGCGTCCCGCGTTCGTCGCGAGCCACGGGTCCAGGTGGACCGAGCTGGACTCCTCCTCGCCCTCGAAGACAAGCTTGAGGTTGACGGGCAGGCGCCCGCTCGTCGCAAGGACGGCCTCCGCGGCCGCGACGGCGATGGCGATGTTCGACTTGTCGTCGGAAGCCCCGCGCGCCAGCACGCGCCCGTCGCGCACGATCGGCTCGAACGGCGCGGCCTCCCACTCGTCGAGGGGATCGACGGGCTGCACGTCGTAGTGCCCGTACAGCAGGACGGTCGGCGAACCCTCGGCGTGGAGCCAGTCGGCGTACACGATCGGGTGTCCGCCGGTCTCGCAGACCTCGACGTTCTGCATGCCGACTGACGCAAGATCGCGGGCAAGCTGCTCGGCCGCCCGGCGGCAGTCGGCGGCGTGCCCGGGGATCCCGCTGATGCTGGGGATCCGCAGCAGGTTCAGGTAGCGGTCCAGACGACGCTGGGCGGTGCGTGCCAGGAAGGCCTCGAGGTCGGCGCTGGGGGTCGTCACGGGATCCTCGGCTGCGGATGAGCGGATGGTCGCGGCCGATTATGCGGCTCGGGACAGCCCGGCGACGAGCCGGGCGGCGGGACGGCGCCCGGCACTCGCGGGGAAGGAGGCCTGCCGGCAGGCGGCCGCGCGGCAGGCGGCTGCGGGGCCGAGGTCGCGGATGTGGGGTACCCTCTGGCGACCGCGCCGAAGCCGGGCCTCGCACACCGAGGGCCCGGGCCAGCACCACGCGGAGTCGAGCCTGCCCCTCGCGCGGCGGACGACGCTCCCGGAAGGAGGCAGATGAAGCGACGACACGCGGTTCTCGCGGCCGGGATCCTGGCCCTGGGAATGATCGTCCTACCGGCCACCGCGGCCGCCACCACCAACGCACCGATCGCCCAGACGGGCGGCATGGAGGCGACGCTGCCGCTGCTCGGCACCTCGCTCACCGTCGGCGTCACGCTCGACGCGTCCGGTGGCATCTCGGGTGTCACCCTCAATCCGACCGGCGCGCTCGCGCAGACCTCGGCCTCCGCGGGTCTCGTGAAGTTCTCCAACGCCGACGGAAGCGCGACCCTCAAGGTGAGGGCCGGCGGCTCGAAGCTCGCGATCGCCGCCCGGACCAGGACGCTCGCCGGCCTGGTCGGAAGCGGGACCTGGAAGGCCGACGTCTTCGGCACCGGCACGGCCTCGACCGTCGCCTACACCGTCGGCGACGACGGCACCGGCAAGCCGACGCTCGTGATCGGCGCCGTGAACGCGGCGCCGGGCGTCAGCGCCGCCGTCGACGCGCCGAAGGCGAAGAGCGGCAAGCAGCCGGCGTCGGCCCGGGCTGGCGTCACCTTCTCCCACGCCGGGTTCGTCAAGCACCTCCGCATCGCGGTCAGCGTCAATTCGAAGGACTCGGCGGCATCCCTCAAGATCACGTTGAGCGGAGCGGACCGCCAGCGGCTCCAGGGATCCCTCGCCGACCTCGCCGGAGCTCGGACCTGGTCGGCCCACCTCTGCGACGGGACCCCCGTCTCGGTCAGGTATCACCTGACCGCGACCGGCGACCTCGTGTTCGACGGGGCCACCGGGGCGCCTGCAACCAGCAGGGACTGGCCCGCCGGCAAGGCCGGGCTGGCCCAGGGCGGCAAGGGCTGGCATCACGGCTGGTCGATGGGCGCCGGCGGCAGCGTCGGGCAGTCCCGCGGAACGGTCGTCGACGGCTTCGTCGTGCGCTTCGACACGACGCAGGTCGGGTTTGCCGCGATCCTGGTCAAGAACGCGGACGGCACCTATGCCCTCGTGGCCAGGGGCCGCTCCGGCTCGTGCGGCGAGAAGAGCACCGACACGAACCACCACCATCGCCACTCCGGCGCGGGTTCGTCGTCCGGCTCAGCCTGGGGCGATCGCCACAACGGGCGCCCTCAGACCGCCTGGAACGGCGCTGGCCGCCGCGCCTCGCACCGAGGTTGACCCGTCGCCGTCGCACCGCACCGCCGCCGCCGGCGGCGGCGCGGTGCTGATCTCGCGCACCCGACGGCCCGCCCGCAGACGGTGGGCCGTCGGGGCATCCCGGGCCGGCCTCGCCGGCACCCTGGCCGTGGTCGGGTTCCTTGCCGCATGCGGCGCTCCAACGCCGACCGGCTCGCCGTCGACCAGCGGGCAAGCACCCCCCACGCCATCCCGCGGTGCGACGAGCGACGCCTCCACCGCAGCGGCCCGGCTCGCCGCGGCGTTCGGGATGCTCGAGCCCGGCTACCGCTTCGATACGACCGTCAGCATCGGCGACGCGGTCGCCACCACCGTCACCGGGCGCGTCCACCACGGGTCGAGCGAGCTGCGGGTGACGGCAGCCGGAACGACCGTCGACTATCTCGCCGTGCCGCCCAGGGCGTGGGCCCGCAAGAAGGGCGGCACGTGGCAGGAGCTCGACACGGCGGTGCCCGCCGCCAACCCCCTCGACGCGCTCCGGTCGCCCGCGTCCATCGACGTCCAGGCCGACGGCGATGCCGGCCTGCGGGTCGTCGCGGCGTACCCTGCGGCGGCGCTCGGCGTGCCGGGAAGCGGCCCCCTGCAGGTCACCCTGCTGATCGCCCCCGACGGGACCGTCAGCGCCACCTACACGGCGTCGACGAGCGCCGGAAACGCCACCTCCCGGACGACGTTCCGGGCCGACCCGGGTGGAGCGCCCATCACGGCGCCCGCGGGGCCCTCCGCGTCTCCGCCTGCCTGACCTGTCAGGAGGTCGCCGCACATGCGCCGAGGGCGGCGGGCCGAGGCCCGCCGCCCTCGGCGACCACGCTGCTTGTGGAGCCCGGTCAGGCCGGCTGGGCCGTCGGCTCCGCTGCCGTTCCCTCGGTCAGCTTGGGGACGACGCCGTGGAGCGGCTCCTTCGGCGGCAGGTCCGCGAAGAGTGCCTCGAACTCCGCGCCGTCGAGCGTCTCCTTCTCGACGAGCGTCTCGGCGAGAAGGTCGAGCTTGTCGCGGTGGCGGACCAGGACGTCCTGGGCCCGGGCATAGGCGGTCTCGATGATGCTCCGGACTTCCTCGTCGATCTGGCGGGCGACGTCGTCGGAGTAGTTGCGCTGCTCGCCGATCTCCCGGCCCAGGAAGATCATCTCCTCGCGCTTGCCGTACGAGCGGGGGCCCATCTTGTCGCTCATGCCGAACTCGGTGACCATCCGGCGCGCGAGGTCGGTGGCCTTCTCGATGTCGTTGCTGGCCCCGGTCGTCGTGTCGCCGAAGACGAGCCGCTCGGAGGCGTTGCCGCCGAGCATCCCGGCAATCTTGTCCTCGAACTCGGTCTTGCTCTGGAGGTAGCGGTCCTCCGACGGCAGGGCCATCGTGTAGCCCAGAGCCATGCCGCGGCTGATGATCGTCACCTTGCTGACCGCGTCGCACTTCGGAAGGATCCGCTGCACCACCGCGTGCCCGCCCTCGTGGTAGGCGATGATCAGCTTCTCGGCGTCCGAGATCACGCGCGACTTGCGCTCGGGACCGGCGACGATGCGCTCCAGGGCCTCCTGGAACTCCGGCATCGTGATGACCTTCTTGTTGCGCCGCGCAGCAAGGATCGCGGATTCGTTCACCAGGTTGGCCAGGTCCGCGCCCGAGAAGCCGGGCGACTGCTTCGCGATCTCCTCGATCGCGATCGACTTGTCGAGCGGCTTGCCCTTCGTGTGGACGCGCAGGATCTCGACGCGACCCTTCATGTCCGGGCGATCGAGAATCACCTGGCGGTCGAAACGGCCGGGACGGAGGAGTGCCGGGTCCAGGACGTCGGGACGGTTGGTGGCGGCGACCACGATCACGTTGGTGTTCGTGTCGAAGCCATCCATCTCGACGAGGATCTGGTTCAGCGTCTGCTCGCGCTCGTCGTGGCTGCCCCCGAGGCCCGCTCCGCGCTGCCTGCCGACGGCGTCGATCTCGTCGACGAAGACGATGCAGGGCGAGTTGCGCTTGGCCTGGTCGAAGAGGTCGCGGACGCGGCTGGCGCCGACGCCGACGAACATCTCCACGAACTCGGAGCCCGAGATGCTGAAGAACGGCACGCCCGCCTCGCCGGCGACGGCGCGGGCCATCAGCGTCTTGCCCGTGCCCGGAGGGCCGACGAGGAGGACTCCGCGCGGGATCCGCGCCCCCAGCGAGTTGAACTTCTCGGGGTACTTCAGGAACTCCACGACTTCCTGGAGCTCGGTCTTCGCCTCGTCCACGCCGGCCACGTCGTTGAACGTGACGACGGTCTTGTTGCCGAGGAACATGCGGGCGCGGCTCTTGCCGAAGCTCATGGCCTGGTTGTTGGTGCCCTGGGCCTGGCGCATCATGAAGAAGAGGAACCCGCCGATCAACAGGACCGGCAGGAGCGCTCCCACGAGCAGGCTGACCCACTGCCCGGTCTGGGACGCCTCGATGCCCGAGAACGTGATCGCATTGACGTCCTGGTTGCCGGCCACCGCCGCCTTCCGCACGTCCGAGAAGACGTCCGTGAAGCCGATGCCGGGGACGATCACCGTGTACTGGCTGCCCGTCGTGGGGGTCACGGTGAGGCGCAGGTCCTGCTGGTCGACCTTGGCCACCTTGCCCTCACCCACGCTGGTGAGGAACGTCGAATACGCCACCGACTTGTCGCTGGGCGATGACATGAGGAACGTGTAGAGCAGCAGCACCGTGCCCACCACGAGGACGAGCATCACGATGCCGTTGCGCATGAACTTGCCGTTCAACCTGGCCTCCGGGTCAGCGGAGCCGGCACCCGGGGGCCGGCTTCGTGGACGAGTATAGAGCGGGTCGCCCGGCAGGCTGCCGGGCGACGTTCCGGCGGCGAACCGGATGCTCACTCTCCGTACGAGCGAGCGGGTTGCCGTGGATTGGTGGATCTGGGAGGAGCCACGCTGAGGGGTGGCGCCGGATGGGTTGCCCGGCGCGGCCGATGATCCCGGGCTGGGAGGTGGTGGCTGGGGGCAGAATCGAACTGCCGACCGGGCGGTTATGAGTCGCCTGCTCTGCCGCTGAGCTACCCAGCCAGGACCCGGATTGTATCGCGTTAGGCTCTCCGGCCTCGTCCCGCCAGCCGCCGGTCGTGACGCACGATCGCGATGGCGTTGTCGTGGCCTTCCGGGCCGCACGGGTCGGCGAACGTGAGCCGGTCCGCGTTCAGCGGTCGGGAGCCGGCCCGAACAGCACCTCGAGCCACGCTTCGAGCGGGGTCTGGCGGTCCACCCCGGCGCCAAGCCGGCGGGTCGGCGACCCGGGCGCGTCCGGCGGCAACGACGGAGCGCCGGGGGCAAGCGCGAACGGGCGCTCGTTGCGCGCGCCGAGCTGGTACGCCCGCGCCTGCTGCAGGACCCAGCGCTCCTGGGTGACGAGCTGGAGCTCCTGGCGCAGCGCTTCGGTCTGGGCGGACGCCGCCGCATTGCGAGCGCGGGCAACCGCGAGGTCCGCCGTGGCCTGGGCAGCCGACGCGGCCTGGCCCGCGAAGGCGATGACGATCCAGGCGGCGAGGATGATGACCCCGGCCCAGGCGATTCGCCTGCGCGAGATCCCGGCCACGCCGAAGCCCGCCAGCGAAGGGGACGCCGCCGCGCCGCCGGCCGCCGGAGCATCGGAGGCCGGCGTGCCGGACGGCGCGCCGTCCGTCGACGCGTCGAGATCGCCGGGGGCAGGGCTGGGGTGCCGCCGCATGGGCGAAGCGTAGCTGCGCACGCACGGAGTGTCAACCGCGCTCGCGTGCCACACGAGGTGGCACGCCGAAGGGCAAACGTGCGGCCATCCCGGTCGCCGCAGGGTGCTAGACTCGGGGCCGGTTCAGAACACCTGTTCTCTTCGTGACGGAGGTCCAGCGATGCGCACGTATGCCCCGGCCGCCGTCGAGAGCGTCCTCGCGCGGGCGCTCGAGGAACCGTCGCTGGCCCGCGGCGTCCTGCACCACGCCGTCGAGCCCGCCCGCGCGCCGCTCACCGCGCCGTTCCCGGGGTGGCTCGATCCGCGAATCCGCGGGGCGCTCGCGGACCGCGGCATCGCCGCCCTCTACACGCACCAGGCCGAGGCCATCGAGGCGGTCCACGCCGGGCGGGACGTCTGCGTCGTGACGCCCACCGCGTCGGGCAAGAGCCTGTGCTACGAGCTGCCGGTCCTCCAGGCCCTGGCCGAGGATCCGTCGGCGCGGGCCCTCTGGCTCTTCCCGACCAAGGCGCTCGGCCAGGACCAGGTCGTGGCCTTCCGCGGCCTCGCGGAAGGGGCCGGGCTCCCCGTCTCGGCCTCCACCTACGACGGCGACACGCCGGCGCCGATCCGCTCGACGATCCGGGCCGCCGGCCAGGTCGTGGTCACGAACCCGGACATGCTCCACGCCGCCATCCTGCCCCACCACACGAAGTGGTTCCAGCTGTTCGAGCAGCTCCGGGTCATCGTCATCGACGAGCTCCACACGTACCGGGGGCTCTTCGGCAGCCACGTCGCGAACGTGCTCCGGCGGCTCCTCCGGCTGTGTGCGCACTACGGGTCGAGCCCGATCGTCGTCACCTGCTCGGCGACCATCGCGAACCCGGGCGAGCTGGCGACGCTCCTCACCGGGCGGGCGCCGCTCGTGGTGGATCGAAGCGGCGCCCCCGCCGGCGAGCGCCATCTCCTGTTCGTGGACCCGCCCGTGGTCGATGCCGCCTCGGGAGCCCGCGGGTCGGCCGTGACCCTCGCCCAGCGCTGGGCCCTGCCGTTCCTCCGCGCGGGTCGCCAGACGATCGTCTTCGGCCGATCGCGGACTGCCGTGGAGCTGATCCTCACGGGCCTACGCGAGACGCTCCGCGAGCATGCCGGGCCGCGCTCCCGTGTCCGCGGCTACCGCGGCGGCTACCTGCCCACGGAGCGGCGCGCCATCGAGGAAGGGCTGCGTGACGGCGACGTGCTGGGCGTCGTCTCGACGAATGCGCTCGAGCTGGGGGTCGACATCGGGCGGCTCGATGCGGCGGTCCTGGCCGGGTACCCCGGATCGGTCGCAGCCACCCGCCAGCAGGTCGGGCGCGCCGGGCGGCGCGGCGGGGTCAGTGTCGCCGTCCTGGTCGCGTCGGCGGCACCCGTCGACCAGTACGTCGTCCACCATCCCGAGTTCATCCTCGACCAGGCGCCGGAGGAGGCGCGGATCGATCCCGACAACCTCCACGTCCTCCTGGCCCACCTGAAGGCGGCGACCTTCGAGCTGCCGTTCGCACCGGGGGAGGTCTTCGGGCCGGGCGCCGCGGACGACCTCCTCGCCTTCCTCGCCGAGGATGGCCACGTCCACCAGGGCGACGACCGGCGCTGGTACTGGTCCTCCGAGAACTTCCCGGCCTCGGCGATCTCGCTGCGCACCGCCGCCGAGGAGAACGTGGTGATCATCGACACGACTCCGGACCGCCCCAAGGTGATCGGCGAGCTGGACCTCTTCTCGGCCCAGACGCTCGTGCACGAAGACGCGATCTACCTGCACGAGGCCGCCCAGTTCCACGTCGACCGCCTCGACTGGGCCGAGCGCAAAGCCTACGTCCGGCGCGTCGACGTCGACCACTACACGATGGCCGACCGCGCCGTGACGCTCAAGCCTCTCGACGTCTTCGCTGCCTCGGTCGCGCCGGGCGGGGCCCGTCGTCACGGCGAGGTCATGGTCGCCAGCCGGGCGACGCTGTTCAAGAAGCTCAAGCTCGTCACGAACGAGAACCTCGGCTGGGGACCGATCCACCTGCCGGAGATCGAGCTCCAGACGACCGCCTACTGGCTGACGGCCGAGGACGCATCCGCCGGCTGGCGGCGTGCGGAGATGGACGTCGCGCTCGCCGGCGCCGGCCGCGCCCTCCAGGCGATCGCCAGTGTCCTCCTGATGGTGGATCCGCGAGACCTCGGGCTCGTCACCCAGGTGCGCTCCCCGCACGACGGCGCTCCCACCGTCTACCTCTACGAGGCAGTCCCCGGTGGCGTCGGCCTCGCCGAACGCCTGTGGCAACGCCACGCCGAGCTCGTCGACGGCGCGGCCGACCTCGTCGCGTCGTGCGAGTGCGACGGCGGCTGCCCGTCCTGCACCGGACCTCGGCCGGCCGGCGGCGAGGTCGACCTCGACGCGCGGGCGCTCGCCCTGCGGCTCCTCGACGCGCTCGGCGCTCGGCGGGCCTCCACCGGCGGTGCGCACGGCGCACGGGTCGGCCCGTGAGCGACGCCGCAACGCTCCAGCGTCGGCTCGCCCGGTTCCGGGCGACGCGGACGCACGCGGCCGACCGCCAGGCGGGTGCCGCCGGCCGCGGGCGGCGCGGCGCGGACCTCGCGGGCCACCTGGGGCGCGCCCTGGGCGGCGAGGTGGTGGAGGGCCCCGGCGGGCTCGTGGTTCGGGTCGAGCCGCCACCGCTCAGCATGCACCTGGTCCGGGAGCGCCTCGCGTCGCTCCCCGGGCAGCCGCCGCCAGACGCCCGCCTCATCTGCCTGGACACGGAGACCACCGGCCTCGGCACCGCCGCCGGGACGCTCGCATTCCTCGTCGGGCTCGGCTGGTGGGAGGGCGACGGGTTCCGACGACTCCAGCTCGTCTGCCCGGACCACGCCGAGGAGCCGGCGCTCCTGGCAGCCGTGGAGGCGGCGATCCCGACAGACGCATGGCTGGTCACCTACAACGGGCGCGGGTTCGACTGGCCCCTCCTCGTGACCCGCTACCGGCTCCACGGCCGCTCCGCTCCCGTGCACGCGGGGATGCTCGACCTCCTGCCCGGCGTGCGCCGGCTCTTCCGGCACCGCCTCGGCGACGCCCGCCTCGCCACCGTCGAACGCGAGCTCCTCGGCATCCAGCGGCACGACGACGTCGGTGGCTGGGAGATCCCCGGGCGCTACCTCGACTTCGTGCGGGGAGGGGCCGCCACGCCGCTCGCCGGGGTCCTCACCCACAACGCGGAGGACGTGGCCTCGCTCGCCCGACTCCTGGCTTACCTCGACGCCCGGTACGCCGACCCGGACCGACGGTCGCTGGCCCCGGCCGGCGATCTCATCGCCCTCGCGCGGGCCTACACCCGGGAGCGCCGCCACGCAGACGCCCTGGCCTGCCTCGACGACGCGGACGCGGCCTGGCGTCCGGCGACCTTCGGCTCGGCGGCCTGGCCGTACGGCGCGCCGGCGCCGGTGCCGTCGACGGTGAGCCGCGAGCGCATCCGCGCCGAGCGGGCCCGGACCCTTCGCCGGCTCGGGCGCACCGACGAGGCGCTGGCCGGCTGGGAGGCCCTCGCGACGGAAGGCGGGTCGATCGCGCCCCGGGCCTGGGTCGAGGCCGCCAAGGTGCGGGAGCATGTCCTGCGGGACGCGGCCGGGGCGCTCGACGCCGCCGAGTCGGCGGCACGCGCCGCGGAGCGGGCACGCCTTCGCTGGGGAGGCGACCCGGACTTCGACGCCGCCCTCGCGGCGCGCCTGCACCGCCTGCGCCGGCGCGCCCGGATCGCGCTCAGCCGGGCGGGTGTCGCCTGAGCGCGTCGCGCACCTCGCGGAGGGTCGGCACGCCAAGGAGGCCGGGCGCCGCGACGTGCGCCGACGACACCGCGGATGCGAAGTGCAGCGCCGCCCCGAGATGCGCCCGCTGCCCCGCGAGCGCCGGGGCGACGCGTGCCGCCAGGAGCGCCGCCAGGAAGGCGTCGCCGGCTCCCGTCGCATCGACCACGCGTTCGGCCGGCAGGGCCGGCCAGCGGCGGATCCTCGGCGTCCCCGGACGCACGGTGATCGCCAGGCCGCCACGGCGCCCCCGGGTGACGGTGCAGAGCGTGCCCGTCCTGAGGAGCCGGAGGAGGCCCCGCAGGTCGGCGGCAGGGTCGAGATCCTCGGCGCTGACCGAGACCAGGTCCGCCCGCCGCAGGAGGGCCCTCGGTCCGGCCGGGCGCGGCCGGACCGGAGTGCCGCGCTCCAGCTGGCGGAGCAGCCCCTGCCAGCCGAGCGCGACGACCGCTCCGGGCGGGATCGCCGCCCACCCATCCGGAAGCTCGTCCGCGACGGGCGCCAGGTACCACGCTGGCGCCGCTCGCCAGCCGGGCGGCAGGGAGGCGACAGGGAGCGGTCCGCCGGGATCGACGCACTCGATGACGCGGCCGGCCGGCGTCTCCTCGAGGTGGAAGACCGGACCGCGGGGAAGCCGCACCAGGCGGAGCTCGGCCCCGGCATCGCGGAGGAGGTCCAGCTCGTGGGCCGTTGCGGCTTCCGCGTCGACACCGAGCACGATGCCGACGCGAAGGCCGAGGCGGGCCAGCACCAGGGCACCGTAGGGGGCGCCGCCGCCGAGGCGCCAGCCCCGCGGATCCGCCATGTCGACGTCCCGCGAGGCGGCCCCCACCACGACGATCGCGGGCGCCGAACCGTCCGGCGAGGCCCGCTCCGGGCGCGCCTCGGCCGGGTCGGCGACGGGTGCCGCGGAGCGACCGGGCCCGGCACCTCGCGCGACCACGCCCGGGGCGCTCGCGGCCGGAAGCGCGCCGAGGCGTCCGTATACTGGCCGGGTCGGCTCCACAGACGAGGAAACCACGTGTACTACTACGAGCTCCACGAGGGCGACGACGAGATCTACTCGGACGTGCTGCTGGCACGCGACGAGGAGATCGCGCCGGAGGACTTCTTCGATCTCGTCCAGGCGATCCGTGGCCGGGTCGCCGACGATTTCGAGGAAGATACCCTGATCGAGGCGATTGCCGTCGAGCTCGAGCGCAGCTACGGCTTCGTCCACCTCTCGGACGAGCGGCTCACGGCCGCCGTCAATGTCTCCGCCGACGAGGATGACAACTTCCTGATCGCCACGAGCGAGGACGAGCTGGACTCGCTGGGTGCCGGCGCCGATTATCGCGGCGTGTTCGTGGAGTACGCGGGCGACGACGACGACGTCCGCAACGACTGACCCCACCGGGCGGCGCGCTCAATCGGACGGGATGCGCCGCAGGCGCCGGGACGGAGGCGCCGGGCGCCCGGGGCGAGATCGCCGCGCGGGGTCGCCGGGCGCCCGGGGCGCGGCTACTTGGAGAAGAGGATCTCGATCACGTCCCCGTCGCGGACGCGATAGGTCTTGCCCTCGGAGCGCAGCTTGCCGTGCTTGCGCGCCTCGGCCATGGTGCCCAGCGCGAGGAGATCCTCGTAGGGCACGGTCTCGGCGCGGATGAACCCCCTGGCCAGGTCGGTATGGATGGCGCCGGCGGCGTCGACCGCGGTCGCACCGTCGGGGATCGGCCAGGCTCGAACCTCGTCGGGCCCGGCGGTGAGGAAGCTGATGAGCCCCAGGAGCCGGTACGACAGGGCGATGACGCGGTCCAGGCTGCTCTCGCGGATCCCGAGCTCGTCGGCGAAGACGGCCGCCTCATCCGGGTCGAGCTGGCCGAGCTCCATCTCGATGCGGGCCGAGAGCGCGTCGACCAGCACGTGACGATGGTCGTACCGGGCGGCGATCTCGGCGACCAGGTCCCGCGCCCGTGACAGCTCACCCTCGCCGACGTTGAGGAGCACCAGGACCGGCTTCTGGGTCAGGAACCGGAAGCCACGAAGCGCCTTCTCCTCGTCGGGCTCGAGGCCCGCGTCCCGGATCGGGCGGCCGTCCGCGAGGCCGACCCGGATCCGCTCCAGGATGACGCCCTCCCTCTCGTTGGACTCGCGCTCCGCCGGCGTCCCGTGCCGCCCGGAGCCGTGAAGGCGCTCGAGGCGCCGGTCCACGACCGCGAGGTCCGCCAGGGTGAGCTCGAGGTCGAGCTGCTCCATGTCGCGCCACGGGTCGACCGAGCCGGCGGGGTGTGGATGGTGCGGGTCGTCCCAGGCCCGGGCCACGTGGAGCAGGGCGTCGGCGTCGCGGAGCCGGGCCAGGTGCTCGGCCGGCAGCTCCTCGGTTCCCACGCGCCCTTCCGACGAGGCGGGCGGCGCCGGGAGGTCGATGTACGTGACGTCGGCGTGGATGGTCTTCCTCGGGTGGAAGATCTCGGCGAGCCGGTCCAGGCGCGGGTCCGGCACCTTGACCACCCCGACGTGGAGCTCCATCCCGCCGAAGCCGCCGGTCTGGGCGTCGCCGCGCGTGAGCGTGTTGAAGACGGTGGTCTTGCCGCAGCCGGCAAGCCCCACGATCGCGGTCTGCATGGCGTCAGTATCCGGCGCCGGGGTCCACGGCGTTCAGGAGCGGCTCGCCCGCCGCGTAGCGGCGCAGGTTGTCCGCGAACAGCTCGACGGTGCGATCGAGGACCCGTCCGCTCGACCACGACGTGTGCGGCGTCACGATGACGTTGGGGAGTCCGTAGAACGCCGAGTCGGGCTGCAGCGGCTCCTCGCGGAAGGCGTCCAGGACGGCGCCCCCGATCGTGCCTTCCCGAAGCGCCCGGAGCAGGGCGCGCTCGACGATGAGGCGGCCCCGCGCGACGTTCACCAGCCATGCCGTCCGCTGCATGAGAGCCAGCACGCGGTCGTCGACGAGGTCCTCCGTGGCGGGCGTGAGCGGCACGGCGAGGATCACGAAGTCTGCCGCGGCGACCACGTCGCCAAAGGCCTCCGGTCCGGCGAGGACCACGCCGGCGGGCAGCGGAGGCTCGTCCGGACGCAGCACTCCCGACCGTCGCGTCGCGAGGATCCGCGGCCCGAACGGCGCGGCCAGCTCGGCGATCGTCCGGCCGATGCTGCCGAAGCCGACGATGCCGAGCGTCGTGTCGCGCAGCTCGCGACCCTCCAGCGGCTGCCAGGTCCGCTCTGCGGCAAGCTCCAGCAGCTGGGGCAGCCGCCGGTTGACCGCCAGGACCATCATCACGACGTACTCGGCGATCGGGCGGCTGAAGACGCCGCGCGCGTTCGTGATCGTCAGGCCGCGCGCGTGTCCCCCGGGCGTGATGAGCCGCTCGACGCCGGCCGCGGCCGAGTGGACCCAGCGCAGGCCGGGGGCGCGCGCGAGGAGCCGCTCGAACGCGTCGGCGGCGAGCCAGCCGTGGAGCAGGACCTCGAGGTCGTCGATCGGCCCGTCCGCCAGCCCTTCCCGCGAGATCGTCACGATGCGGGAGCCCGGCGCGGCCGCGCGGATCGCCGCAAGGTCCTCGGCGCGGTAGCGCGCCGAGAGCACGGGCGTGAGCCCGATCGCCCGCGGGACGCCGCCGGGGCCATGGCCCGGCCCGGTCACGAGGGCGCTCCCATGACCCGGCGGACCCAGCGTTCGGGGCGCGCCAGCTCGCCTTCCCGCGGCAGCGTCTCCGGCGACTCCCACAGCCGCCGCAGCCCGGCGGGGCCGGCCAGGCGCTCGACGCCGGCCACGAAGCGCTCGCCGCGGGCATACTGCTCCATCTTGAGGTCGAGGCCGGTGATCCGGAGGATCGCCTTCTCCATGGGCGTCCGCGTCGCGCGCCGGGCGTGGAAGCGGGCGCTGATCGTCTCGACGCCGGGCACCAGGTCCCGTCCCACCTGGTCCATGACGTGGTCGGAGAAGCCTTCCAGCAGGCTCATCACGGTCTGGGTCTCCCGGAACAGGCGGCGCTGCTCGTCCGACATGAGCCGTTCCAGCCAGTGCCCGTCTCCACCCCGGAGGGCTCGCCCCAGGGCCCGCGAGGCGTCCCGGCCCAGGTCGGCGGCGCTGTGGGACAGGCCGCCCAGCTGCTTCTCCAGGCGCTCCGCGAGATACGGTCGCAGCCAGGGGTGGGCCTCGAACTCGAACGCATGGGTCGTCTCGTGCAGCGCGATCCACGTCCGGAATGGCTCCAGCGGCACGCCGAGGGCCGCGGCCGTGTGGCGGATGTTCTCCTCCACGAAGAGGAGCTGGCCGGGCTCGGCTTCGGCCGAGAGGAGGGCGAGATCGTACTGCCCGAGGACGCGCTGGCCCATGAAGCCGAGGAGGAGCCCGAACTGCCGCGTCGTGATCCAGCGGTTCGCCAGCGCGAGCGAGGCCTTTCCCAGGCCGGCCCCCTGGGGGACGATCTGGTCGAGCAGGTCCCCTTCGAGCCGTCCGAAGAGACCCGAGAACGTGGCAAGGTTCGCGCGGACCCAGCCGGCCCGGTCGACGACGGCGACCCGCTCGACGATCCCGGGGAGCGGCGTCTCCAGCGCCCGCTCCAGGGCCGGCACGACGCGGTGCATGGCCTCCACGTAGAGCGGGCTGCTTGCCTCGACCTCTGACCGATCCAGGCGCCCCGGGGCGCTTCGGAGTCGCGCGTCGGCCAGGCGCTCCACGGCGTCCCAGTCGACGAGCCCGGCGCGCGCCCGGGCTTCGGCCCGGCGGCCCAGGACGGTGACGGCCGCGCCGAGCGCGGCGCCGACCAGGAAGCCCGCCTGCCAGACGGCGCCGGAGGACGGGCGGTTCGTGCGCCCGGGGCCGCTCATCGCCTCGCGCCCGGGATCATCGGGCGACGACCTCCAGCTCGATCGCCTCCACCCTCGGGAAGGCGTCCCCGAACATCCGGACTGCGATCCCTGCGAATGCCGCGACATCGCCCGTCGTCATGAGCCGGTGCACGGGCGGCGCGGCCCGGGCCCCGGACGGGCGATGACCCTCTCCGGCGGCGTCGGCCGCCGTGCCCCGCGTCGAGCCGGGAGCCTCCAGGCCGTTCACGGAGAGGAGCTCGGCGAGCGCGCCCGCGGTGGCCGTCGCGGAGTCGACGATGGCGACGCCCTCCCCCACGGCCGCCTGCAGGACGCCCCGGAGGAGCGGATAGTGCGTGCAGCCGAGGAGCAGCGTGTCGATCTTCGCGGAGGGCGGCAGCGGGTGGATGAACTCCCCGTTCTCGTCACGCCGGCCGACCAGCGGCGCCAGGGCCTCCGCGATCGCCGCCTCGGCGTCGGGCCCGGCCAGCACGCCCGCCTCGACGAGCGGCACGAGGGCCGGGGTCGCGTGCTCGTAGACCTCGACCGCCGGGTTCTCCTCCTTGATGGCGTCGAAGTAGGCGTGGGATCGGATCGTGGCGGGCGTGGCAACCACGCCGACGCGCCGCGTGCGGGTCGCCAGCGCCGCCGCCTGGGCGCCGGGCCGGATCACGCCCAGGACCGGGGTGTCGTAGCGCCGCCGGTACTCGCCGAGGGCCACCGCGGTCGACGTGTTGCAGGCGACGACCAGCGCCTTGACGTCCTCGCCCACGAGCCGGTCGAGGCACTCCGTGCTGAATCGCCGCACCTCGTCGTCGGTGCGGACGCCGTAGGGCGCGCGGGCGTTGTCGCCGAGGTAGAGGGTCGACTCGGCGGGCAGGCGGCGCAGGATCTCGCGGAGGACAGTGAGGCCGCCGACCCCGGAGTCGAAGACGCCGATCGCGCGCGGGTCGGCCACCGCGTCAGCGCCGTCCGGCGACGGCGGGGCTCGCGCCGACGACCTCCGCGGCCAGCCTCGCGATGTCGCGGCTGATCTGCGCGTCGGGGTTCGCGAGGACGAACGGGAGGCCCTCGTTGTTCGCCTGGACGACGAGCATCCCGTCGGACACGATCGAGTGCTCCGGCACGCGGCCCAGGGCACGCGCCAGCTCCTCCGCCGTGATGCCGCCCATCGAGTCGGCACGGTTCACGACGTAGCGGACCTTCGTCGCGGGATACCCGATCGCCCGGAAGGCCTCGGCGATCGCCAGCGTGTTCCGGATCGTCGTCGAGTCGTAGGTGACGATCTCCAGGATCGTGTCGGCCGCGTCGAGGAGCGCGAGCGGGACGTCGCCGAGCGCTGACGGCATGTCCACGACGACGGCGCCGTAGAGGCGGCGCAGGAGCGAGAGCGCCTTCTCGACGTCCCGCACGCTGACCATCTCGGCCATCTCCACCCTGGGCGGAGCGAGAAGGATGTCGATCCCCGACGGGTCACGCCACAGGACGTCCTGCAGGTCCGACTCGCCGATGCGATCGGTCGGGAGGTCCAGGATCGAGGGTGCGTCTGCCGGGACCCGGAGCAGCGACCGGAGGTCGCCGAACTGCAGGCTGCCGTCGACGAGTGCCGTCCGCGTGCCGGCCTGGCCCAGGGCGACGGCGAGATTGAAGGCGACGGTCGTCTTGCCGACGCCACCCTTCGGGGCGTACACCACGATCAGCTTCGAGCGGATCGACTCGTTCGCAGTCTGGGCGGCCTGGTGGATGGACGCCACCACGTTGACCAGCTCGAAGCCGGAGAATGGCATCCCCAGGACCGCATCGATGCCGGTCGCCGAGTTCTTGGCCACCGGGCTCTGGGGCACGGTGAGGACGACCACCGGGATCCCGAGGCCCGCCTCGCGGAGCTGGCCGACCACCTTCTCGCCCTTCGTCCGCCCCTGCAGCAGCCAGTCGACGATGACGACGTCGGGCCGCAGCTGGCGCGCCTGGGCGACGGCCCGCCCGCCGTCATTGACGACATCCACCAGCTTGATCTGGCTCTGGGCGTTGAGCAGGCCGCGAACGTACTGGGCGACCTGGGGCACGTCCTCGACGAGGAGGAGCCGGATCGGGCCGGAGGCTGAAGCGGACATGGGCTCCGACGATACCACGCTCAATGCGCCGCCCCGGAGCCCGGCATTCGGGCGATCACGATTGCCCGATCGTCATGGGGCCCCAGGGGCTCCAGGTCGTAGCCCCCGGCGACGAGCTCCACCGTGAGGCCGGCCGACTCTGCCATTGCCCGCAGCTCCTCGACCGTCACCAGGCGGACGACATCCCGGCGCACCCAGCGCCTGGCCGGCTCGCCCGGATCGCCCTCCTCGTAGATCGTCGTGAGGGCAACTGTCTGGGTTGCCGAATCGTGCTGGGCGGCCGCGGTCTTCGTCACCCAGTGGCCGGTCTCCGGGTCGGGGCGGTGATACTCCAGGTGAAGGCGGCCGTCGTAGCGCGCCAGGTCGTGAGCGTCGGGGAGCCAGGCGTCCACGACCGCCATGCCGCCCGGCTCGACATGCGCGGCCAGCGCCTCCCACGCCGCCCGCTGGGCGGCGCGACCCGGCAGGAGCAGGATGGAGTTGAGGCCGATGAACGCGAGTCGGAAGCGCCGTTCCGGCATCCCGTCGGCGTCCGCCTGCCCCACTCCACCGGCACGGGTCGTGCCGCTCGTGTCAAGCGTGCCGAGCGCGAGCCCCACGACATCCGCGAGCACGAGCTCCAGGCGGTCCTCGACTCCGGCGGCCTCGGCCCGCCGGCGGGCGCGGGCGAGCATGGAGGGGTCGAGGTCGACGGCCGTGACGACGTGCCCCTCCTCGGCGAGCGGGACCGCGATCCGCCCGCTGCCGGCCATCAGCTCCAGGATCGGACCGCCGGCCTCGGCCGCGAGGGCCGTCCACAGGTCGAGGTCGCCGGGGTCGTCCTGCAGGTCGAGGTCGTAGAGACGGGCGAGGGCGTCGGCGGAGGTCTCCCGGTCCAGGCGGTCCGTCGAAGCGGTCATGCGCTGATCGTACGACGTGGGAGGGGGGCCGGCCGGCCGGGGTCGGCCGGCCGCCGCGGACAGGGCTACCTCGGCGCGAACCGCACCTCGCGGCCGGCCGCCTTCTTCACCGCGAGAGCAGAGATGGCCTCCAGCGCGCACCGGTTGGCCGCGGCGGCGGTGATCTCCGCGTGGTCGTACGGCGGCGACACCTCCACGATGTCCATCCCGGCGAGCTCGACGGCGCCGACGATCCGCCGGATGGCACGCAGGACCTCGCGCGTCAGCATGCCCCCGGGCTCCGGCGTCCCGGTGCCTGGCGCCATGCCCGGGTCGATCACGTCGATGTCGATCGAGAGGTAGACGGCGTCGGGCCCATCGAGCGCCTCGGCGATCGCGTCGTCGATGACGGCCTCCGCACCCCGCTCCTCGATCTCGCGCATGAAGTGCCAGCGCATCCCCTGGTCCTTCATCCACTCGAAGACATCGACCGGCGGCCAGTACCCGCGCAGGCCGACCTGCACGAAGTTCCTGCCGGCCACGGCGCCGCTCTCGATCAGCCGCCGCATGGGCGTGCCATGGCCCGCCAGGACGCCCCAGTCCTCCGGGGCCGTATCGGCGTGCGCGTCGAAATGGACGATCCCGATGGTTCCCGGCCGGCGTACCTCGGCGATCGCCGTCGCCGACGGCCAGGTGATCGAGTGATCGCCCCCGAGGACGATCGGGATCGCCCCCGCCCAGGCGACGTCGCGGACCTTGCGGTAGATGAAGGCGTGGGCCCGCTCGATCCAGGCCGGGATGACGTTCGCGTCGCCGGCATCGACGACCGCGAGCACCTCGAACGGCTCGACGTGGCCAAGCTGGAGCGAGTTGAGCGAGCCGCTCGAGTAGTTCGCCTCGCGGATCGCCCGGGGACCGAACCGCGCGCCCGGCCGGTGGCTGACGGAGTCGTCGAACGGCGCCCCGACGATGGCCACGTCCACGCCACGACGGCGGATCTCCGCCGGGTCCGTGACCCAGGGGAGGTTGCTGAAGGTCGAGGGGCCGACGTAGGTCGGCAGGTCCAGGTCGGCGAAGGCCTCGAAGTCGCGGTCCCACCCGTTGAGGTGGCCGTAGTCCGGGCCGCCGGACCTGCCCGACGCGCCGATCGCGCCCTGGGCTCCGGACGCGTCGAGCCGCCCGAACTCCCCTCCGGCGGGATCGGGGCCGTGCCGGTCGGTCACGCGAAACCTCCTCGCGATCGCGCGACGGTGCGGGCGGGGCCCGAATGTCGCGCCGTGCGTCGGTCGCCGGTGCCGGCGCCGCCGGTTCGTACGGCCGTCCGGCGGGGCGCCCGCGGATGATAGCGCGCAGGACGAACCGGACCCCGGGGGCGCCCGCTACACGACGGGCGGCACCATCGATGCACGCGCATGTTCCTCGTCCGTGAGATCGAAGGCGTAGGTCCGGTCGGACACGTACTTCCCGCCGCGCATCTCGGAGACGTCGACGCCACGGCCGCGGAAGGTCAGCCCGGCGCGGGTCGTCGCCTCGAGCTCGAACTCCGTGAGGACGACGTTCGTGAAGCCGATCGCGAACGGCCGCGTCAGCGCCTCGTTCAGCACGCGGAACCGGAACGACGCCAGCCCCGCGAACCAGGCCTCGAACCAGGCCCGCCATGCATCCCTCCCGACGAACGTGCCGCCCCAGGGCGGCCGGCCGGGCACCACCAGCTCCGATTCGTCGGTCACGTACTTGAGCAGGGGTTCGAGGTCCCGCCGATTGACCGCCGCCCAGCCGCGTCGGGCGCCAAGCTTCAGGATGATCGCCCCGACCATGACCTCCCCCTTCGTGCTCGCGACCGCCAACCCGCGCGGTCCGTCGGCCGCACGATCGCGCCGAACGACGGCGGCGCGGAGTGCCGAACATCACAACGGCCGGCGGCGCGCGGCCGCCGGCCGGCCGGCTGGGCGGCGTGAGATCGCGGCCTCCCGCGCCCCTAGCCCTCCGCGCGGAACTCCCGCCACGCGGCCTCGACGAGCGTCGGGTCGGCCAGCAGGTCCAGCGCCGTCTGCGCGACGAGGGTGGCCGCGAGGAGCGTCGTCTCGTCCGCGCGGGGGGTGGCCGCGGCCTCCCGCGACTCGATGGAGTGCCACGGGACCCCGTGGTCGCAGATCGCGAGCGACGGGTGGATCGTGGGGAGGGCTCGCGAGACGTTGCCCATGTCGGAGCTGCCGATGTGCTCCGGCTCGACCCCCTCGTCGACGCGGCCGGCGGCCTCGAGGTTCGCCCGCCACAGCCTGCCCAGCACCTCGTTGTCCTTCATGGTCGTCGACCCGCCCGAGAAGACGGCCTCGCCCGCCACGTCGGCCATCATCGCGGCGCCCGCGACGAGCGCCCGGAAACGCTCCCGCATCTGGCCGAAGAAGGCCTGGTTGGTGCTCCGGATCATGAACCTGGCGGTCGCCCGGTCCGGGATGATGTTGGCGGCCGTGCCACCTTCCACCACGATCCCGTGGACCCGGGCGTGCTGCGGGAGCTGCTGGCGCCACAGCCCGATCGCCTGGAACAGCAGGACGACCGCGTCCAGGGCGTTCTTGCCCTCCCACGGCTCGCCCGCGGCGTGCGCCGCCTTGCCCGTGAACGTGACGTCGACGTCCTCGCTGGCCAGCAGCATGCACCCCACCATGTCGCGGTCCGCGGGGTGGAAGAGGAGCGCCGCGTCCAGGCCGTCCAGCAGCCCGTCGTCGAGCATGAACTGCTTGCCGCTCCCCCGCTCCTCGGCGGGCGTGCCCAGGAAGATGATCTCCCCCGCGAACGAATCCCGACACGCCGCCAGCGCGAGCGCCGCGCCGACCCCCGAGCCAGCCATCGTGTTGTGGCCGCAGCCGTGTCCCAGCCCGGGCAGCGCGTCGTACTCGGCCAGGACGGCGATCTTCGGGCCGGCGGCCCCCTTCCCGCCAACCAGGCGCCCCCGCACCGCGGTCGCCAGGCGTCCGGCTGGATGCTCGACCGCGTACCCGGCGCGGGCGATCGCCTCGGCGCACCACGCCGCTGCCTTGAACTCCTCGAAGGCCGGCTCCGGGGTGGCGTGGATGCGGGCCGACAGCGCCAGGATCTCGGGGCGGGCAGCCTCGACGGCTGCGGCGGCGCGAGCCTTCAGGTCCGGGTTGGCGGGCATGGACGACCTCCGGTGGCGATGGCCGGATCAGCGCTCGATGGAGAGCATGAGCTCGGCGAACAGGACCAGGACGACGATGAAGATGGCGATGGGCAGCAGGAAGACGCCGAGGAGGCGGAGCTCGACGAAGAGGCCCACGACGAGCCCGACCCACATGCCGCGCCGTCCGGCGCGAAGCCAGTCGCCGCGATATGCGATCCGGCCGTGGCGGGCGAAGACAGCCAGCCAGAAGAGGGGCACGGACGTCAGGCCCACGGCAGTCCCCATGGCGACGGCGCCCAGGACGCCGGCGATCGGATCCTGCCGCGGGTCCCGATTGAGGACGACGAGCGCCACGACGGCCCACGCGGCGATGGCGGCACCGAGGATCGCGAGGTTGGCGAGCCGGTCGCGCGTCTCCATCGCGAGCAGGATAGCCGCGGGCCGGACGCCGGCGGCACACCGGCACGCCGGCCGGGACCGCGCGCCGGACCGCCGGCCGGCTGCACCGGGCGACCCGGCCGCCTGCCGCCGCGCGGGCTCAGTCCGCCAGGGTGTCGAGAGCCGCTTCCAGATCCTCAAGTCGGTCGAGGACGAGGTCCGGCATCGCGTCGGCGCCGGGCTCGCTGCCCGGCAGCGGCGAGTCGACGGGCCGGGCCCGCAGGTAGCCCGCCCTCCATCCTGCGCCAAGGGCGCCCACGACGTCTGCCGCCCAGTCGTCGCCGACGTGGAGGATCGCGCCCGGGACGGGCGGCCGGGCCACGGCCCGGCCCAGGGCCAGCTCCGCGGCGCGGAACATCGCGGGGTGCGGCTTGATCGTCCCGACTCGCTCGGAGACGACGATCGCGGCCAGGTGCGCGGTCCAGCCGGCGGCCTCCGCGTACCGGTCGATCGTCACGGCCAGGGGCCAGTTCGACAGGATCCCCAGGCGGTATCGCCGGGCGAGCCGCGCCAGCAGGGCGGCGACCCTGGGGTCCGGGGGGATCATGGTCACGAAGGCGCGGCTGTACACGTCCATCCCGAAGGCGATCTCGTCCGGCGTGGATCGTCCGGCCGCCACCTCGTCGTCCCAGGCCGCGTCGGGCGACGGTTCCGGCATCCCCCGCAGGCGCGCCAGCACACGCCGGAGTCGGTCGGTCAGGTCGACCTCCCGGAAGCGCGGGATCTCCTCGCGGAGCTGGCGCGCCCGTTCCTCCATCCATGCCTCGAGGAACGGGGTGCGCGCGACGCCGAAGCGGGCCGCCGCCGCGTCGGCGAGGGCAGACACCACGGCCTCCAGCCCCGCCCGGTGCACCGGGACCAGCGTGTTGCCGAAGTCGAAGGTGATCGCGGAGAGCGGCGGGCGCGGCCCACGGCTCGGCGCGGCACGCGACGCCGGGTGAGGCGTCGGCCCCGCCGTGACATGGCGATCCGGGCGCGGCGGAGCGTGGCTCACAGGTGCACGCTCACCGGGCGACGCTCGCCGGGCAGACCTCGCGCAGGGCGCACCACGAGCAGGCCATGTAGGAGGGCGTGGGATCGAACCGGCGCGCGCGGATCCCGGCCGCAGCCGATCGGATGTCGGCGACACCCTTCTCGACCCGTTCCGCGTCCACCTCCGCCGCGCCCACGAGCCCCGATTCCAGGAAATGGAGGGCGACCGCGTCGGGGAGCCGGCCCGTCTGGGCCTGCCAGGCCATGGCGTAGATCGTCAGCTGGAGCGACTCCTTCGCACGCTCGCGGGCGCGGGCCGGGTCACGCACGTCGGAGCTCTTGTAGTCGGTGATCACGACGTGCTCCCGGAGCAGTGGGAGCACGTCCTCCACGAAGTCGGCGCCACGGATCTCTGTGCCCACCGGGATAGCCGGGTCGCGGCCGCCGGGGCCGTCGTGGCCGCCCGGGCCGCCGGGCCCTCCTGGCCGCCGGGGCCGTCGGGAAGGCTCCGGGCGCCGCCGACCGGCGCACCGGGGCCGGGTTCCACGGGGACCACGTCGACGCGGTCCATCCGCCCGCGGACCCGGTCGCCGTCGAGCGTGAACACGAACTCGCGCTCCACGTAGGCGGGAACCACCGCGCCGGGCGCGAGCTGCTCGTCGCGGAATCGGCGCAGCGCCCGCCGGCCGGCATCGAGCCGCGCCTCCTCGTGCTCTCGCGAGACGAACCCCTCGTTGGACCACGCCGCCTCGAAGGCGGCGACGAGCGCCTCCTCGCTCATCACGTCGCCCCGGGCGTGCCGGCGGTGGAACTCCTGCACGGCCAGGTGGAGGGCAGCGCCGTAGACGATGGCGTGGTGCGGAGCGATGGGGACGCGCATGACGTGCACGTACTTGTACTTGAGGGGACACGTCAGGTAGTCGTCGACCTGGTAGAAGGACAGGACCAGCGGCTCCCACGACGGCTCGTCCGATGGCCGCGCCGCCGGGGCCGCCGCGGGCAGCGGCTCGAAGGTCGCCAGGCGCTCTGCCGGGCTCGTCGCGCGCGCCGGCGTCGTCGACCCGGCCGGGAGGTCCAGGGCCTCGAGGACGAAAGGCGACACGCGCCGGGTCCGCTTTCCCCCGTAGTCGAGGGCGTGGGTCAGGACCAGCTCGTCGCGAGCCCGCGTCATGCCGACGTAGAAGAGCCGCCGCTCCTCCTGCACGTGGGCGTCCCCCGCGGGGAAGACCCCGCGCAGCAGCTCGTCGGGCACCGCGAGCTGCTCGCGCCGGCCGCGAGCCGGGAACCGACCGTCGACCAGGCCGACCAGGAAGACGACAGGCCACTCCAGGCCCTTGGCCTTGTGGACGGTCACGACTGCGACGGCGTCGGCCTCGGGATCGAGGTCGGCCGTGGCCGGGTCGTCGCCAGCCTCGATGAGCGTCTGCAGGTGGGGCGCCAGGAAGACGGCGCGGTCGTCCGCCAGGACGTCGGACTGCGCCCGGACGATCTCGAAGAAGCGGGCGATGTTCGACAGCGCCTCGTCGGCGGCCGTCGTCCCCGCCCGCATGAACCTGGCGAGTGAACCTGACGACCGCAGGAAGTCGTATAGGACTTCGCCAGCCGGGCGCTGATGGCCCAGCTCGCTGTAGCGACGCAGGTCGGCGACGAGCCGTGCCAGCGACGTCCGGGTGTCGGGACGAATGCGGAGGAGGCCCGGCTGGCCCTCCACCTCGACGAGCGTCTCCCACAGGGAACGGTGCGTCCGGCGCGCCCGGTTGGCAAGTGCGGCCAGGTCCTCGCCGCCCATGCCGTAGACGTCCGACGCCGCGAGGCCGTAGACGTCGACGGAGCTGCCCGGGTCCCCGACGGCCCTCAGGAATGCCAGCAGCAGCCGGATCTCCGGGCGTGCGTAGAGCCCCGACGCGCCGGAGAAGCGCCACGGAACCCCGGCGAGGTTCAGGCTCCGCAGGACCGGGTCGGCGTCGGCGTTGGCCCGCACCAGGACCGCGAAGTCGCGCGGCGCGGCTCCGGCAGCGACCCGCGCCGCGATCTCGGAGGCAACCCAGTCAGCCTCCTCGGAGCCGGTCCCGAAGGCGAGGTGCCGCACCGGCGTCGAGTCGCCGGTTGCGGGAACCGTCGGCGGCCGGGGCACCGTCGGAGACCAGGCGGCCGCCGCCCCACCCGATGACCCCGCCGCAGCCGCCCGACCCGACCACCCGGCGGCCGCCGCACGGCCGGGCCGCCGCTGGGCGATGAGCCTCTTCGCGATCCCCTGCTGGACCTCCAGGCGATCCGGGTCGTTGAAGCGGATCAAGCGGTAGCTCGAATCGAGGATCGGCGCCCGTGACCGGTAGTTGCGGCGCAGCACGATCATGCGAGACCCGCGGAAGCGATCCAGGAAGTCCACGATGGCGCCGGTCGCCGCGCCGCGGAACCGGTAGATCGACTGATCGTCGTCCCCCACCACGGCCACGTTCCGACGGGGCTCGGCGAGCAGTGCCACGAGCTCCGCCTGCCCCCGGTTCACGTCCTGGAACTCGTCCACGAGGATGTACCGGAAGCGCGCCTGCAGCTCGCTCCGGGCCGCCGGGTGCTCGCGCAGCAGGCGCAGGGCGAGCGCGACCTGGTCGCCGAAGTCGATGGCCCCGGCCTCACCCAGGAGCTGCTGGTACGCCACGCAGGCGGCGGCAAGCTCCGCCTGCCGGCGGGCCGTCTCGCGAAGCGCCGCGCGCGCGCCCTCGTCGTGAACCTGGCGCTCGGCCTCCCCCGCGAGGCGCTCGGCGTGGGCGACGAAGGCGGCCGGGGAGATGTCCTCGTCCTTGAGGCGCGAGAAGAGCGTGGCCAGCGCGTCCAGGAAGCGGGTTGGGTTCCCGAGCGGCCGGTATTCGTCGAGGTCGAACCGGAACAGCCGCTCCTGGAGGAAGATCACGGTCTCCGGCCGCGAGAGCACCCGGGGCTCGGACGGGAGGCCCAGCTCCAGGGCGTGCTCGCGGATGATCCGGTCGCCGAAGGCGTGGAAGGTCGAGATGACCGTGTCCGTGTAGCCATACGGCACGAGCTGGTCCACCCGGACCTGCATCTCCTCTGCGGCCTTGTCGGTGAAGGTCAGGGCGAGGATCTCGCTGGGCTTCGCCCGCTTCGTCGCGATCAGCCAGGCGATCCGGCGGGTGACGACCTGCGTCTTTCCCGTCCCGGCGCCGGCGACCACGAGCAGCGGGCCGTCACCGTGCGTCACGGCCCGCCGCTGGTCCGCGTTGAGGCCGGCCAGCAGCGCCTCGACGCCGACGGGTGTCGCGAGGCCCTCGGGCTCTCCCGGCGTCGCGACATGCTCGCGCCAGACCGGGATCTGCTCGAGCTCGACGGGCTCGCCGGCGCGCCGGCGTCCGCCGCTCGTGGCACGCCGGGCGCCCGCCCCGACCTGCGTCGGGCGTCCGGCCCCGGCTCGCGGCATGGCGCCGTTCCCCGATCAGTGACCGCGGGAGCGAGCGACGGCGAGGCGGAGCGCCTCGGCCTCCTCGGCGGACAGCACGCCCTCCGTGGCGCCGGCTCGCACGGCCCTTCCGTACAGGCGGGTCTGGTTGCGTGCATGCAGGCTGTTGAGGATGACGCCGTCGCCACCCGGGTCCACGAGCGCGACGGCGAAGCTCTGGTTGCCGCCCGTGTCCTCGAACATGTTGAAGCGGACGAGGCTGACCCCCTGGACGGAGCGTCCCGCCTGTGACTCGAGCAGCACCCCGCGGGCATCGAGCTCGTCCTGCCGGCGCGCGACGGCGAGGACCTTGGCGAGGTGGGCGTCGAGCACGCCCGCCAGGTCGCGACCATCCTCGCCCCGGGTCAGCGCCTCGAGGCGAGCCTCCAGGCGTCGTGCGCGTCGAGCCACGACCGCGAGCGCCACCGCCAGCGCGCCGACGATGAGCGCCAGGCCGCCGACGACGAGGCCTGCGTTCTCGGTGACGAGCGCGTTGAGATGGCTCACGGGACCTCCGCTGGGGATCTCCGAGTCTAGCAGGGCCCGATCACCCGGGGCGGATCGAGCGGGGCGTCACGGGGCGCTCGACGCCCCGCCGGTCGACCTCCCGCTCCGGGCGGCGCGGCGGGAGGGATGAGGTCACGGCGCCCGGCCGCCGCCGATGGCGTATCCTTCCGCGCGGCGGCGCATCACCGACCCGCCCGCGGGACCACCCCCCGCCCCGAGACCAGGAGACCACCCGACCGATGGCGAAGCGGCAGCGCGGCGGCGCACGACCGGGCCAGCGCGCCCCCATCCAGCGCGGCAGCCAGCCGACCGCGAAGCCTGCGGCTCCCCCTCGCCCGACGGGCAGCCTGAGCGACGACGAGCTCGCCCGGGCCGCGGAGCTCGAGGCGGCGATCGTCGCCGAGGAGCGCGAGGCGACCTCCTCGGTCACCCGTGGCCGGGACCGCCGACGCGCGGCCGGCGACGCGTCGGCCGCCTCGCGGAGTCGCACCGCCGGCACCCTCACCGCCGTCGCAGACGACGAGATCATCTACGTCAAGCGTGACCTGCGGCGGATCGCGGTCGTGTTCACGGGCATCTTCAGCGTGCTGCTCCTGAGCTGGCTTCTGATCGTCGTCGTGGCGGTCGTGAAGGTCTAGCCCGGCCCGGCGGGCGACGCGCCGCCCGGGTCGTCCCCCCGGCGAGTGACGCGCGCCACCTCTCCAACCCTGCGCGCCGACCCGGGCCACCATCGCCGCGCCCATGGGAGCCAACCATCTCAGCCGCCGGAGGATCGACCGTGAGCTACCTCGCCGCGCCGGGACGCTACGACCTCATGACCTACCGCTCCACGGGCACGAGTGGCCTGCGCCTGCCGATCCTCTCGCTCGGGCTGTGGCACAACTTCGGCGACGCCACGCCCACAACGACCCAGCGCGCGATGGTCTGGACGGCGTTCGACCTCGGGATCACCCATTTCGACCTTGCCAACAACTACGGCCCTCCCTACGGCAGTGCGGAGGTCAACTTCGGCCGGATCCTGCGCGAGGACCTGGCGGCCCACCGCGACGAGCTGGTCATCTCCAGCAAGGCCGGCTGGGACATGTGGCCGGGCCCGTACGGCCAGGGCGGCGGCTCGCGCAAGTACATGCTGGCAAGCCTGGACCAGAGCCTTCACCGGGTCGGCATCGACTACTTCGACATCTTCTACTCCCATCGCTTCGACGCCCTAACGCCGCTGGAGGAGACGATGGGGGCGCTCGCGACGGCGGTCCGGCAGGGCAAGGCGCTGTACGTCGGGATCTCGTCCTACTCGGCGGCAAAGACCCGCGAGGCGGCGACGATCCTGCGCGCAGAAGGGGTCCCGCTGCTGATCCATCAGCCGGCGTACAACCTGTTCAACCGGTGGGTGGAGGCCGACCTCCTCGACGCCCTCGCCGAGGTCGGGGCCGGGATGATCGCGTTCACGGCCCTGGCGCAGGGGCTCCTGACCGACAAGTACCTCGACGGGATCCCATCCGACGCGCGAGTCAACCGCCCGGGAGGCGACTCCTTCCCGCGGGAGGCCCTGTCCGCGGACAACCTGGCCCGGGTGAAGGAGCTCGATGCGATCGCGCGCCGGCGCGGTCAGACGCTGGCCCAGATGGCATACGCGTGGGTGCTCCGCGACCCCCGGGTGACAACGACCCTCATCGGCGCCAGCTCCCCCGAACAGGTCCGCGAGAACGTCGGGGCGCTCGCCAACCTGGCGTTCTCGGTCGAGGAGCTGGCCGAGATCGACCGGTACGCGGTCGAGGGCGGCGTCAACCTCTGGGAGAAGCCGAGCACCGACCAGGACGTCTAGCCGAGAGCCGCCGCCAGCCCCTCACGAGCGCCTGGCGTCGGGGCCCCTGGCTGCCGCGGCCGCCGCCGCGGCGCGTCGATCCCTGCGCTCCGCGATCCACTCGCCGATCCTTCGCTCGTCGCCCCGGTCGGACGGCAGATACCAACCCCCGGCCACGCCGCGGGGCAGGTAGTCCTGGGTCAGCGCCCCTTCCGGGTCGTCATGGGGGTTCCGATAGGTCCTCGCCACGGGCCGGAGGTGCGGCGGCACCGGCCGCGTGCCCTCGCCGCGGACGACCTCGCGGGCCGCGAAGAAGGCCCGGCCTGCCGCGGACGACTTCGGAGCCGCCGCCAGCATCGTCGTCGCCTGGGCCAGGGCATAGAGCCCCTCGTCGTTCGTCTCGGCTCCGATCTTCTCCACCGCATCGAGAGCGGCGAGCGCGAGGGGCAGTCCCGCGGGCTCGGCATTGCCGATGTCCTCCGACGCGCTCACGACGAGCCGGCGAGCAAGATAGCGCGGGTCTTCACCGGCCTCCAGGGCCGTCGCCAGCCAGTAGAGCGCCGCGTCCGCGTCACTGCCACGGATGCTCTTGATGAAGGCACTGATCACCCCCGACCGGTCGTAGTCGAGGGTGGCCGACTGTGCCGCCCGGGCCACGTCGGTCGGGTCGAGGGCCGTGCGGCCGTCCGCGGAGGCAAGCGACACCGCCGTCTCGAGGATGCCCAGCAGGCGCCGCGCATCACCCGACGCATACCCGATGAGCTGGCGGAGGGCCACCTCGTCGAGCGCGATGCGCCCGCCGAGCCCGTGCTCCCCATCCGCGAGGGCCCGGCCCGCGATCTCGCGCAGCTCGGCTTCACCCAGGGCTTCCAGTCGGAAGACGCGCAGCCGCGAGAGGAGGGGTCGGGTGATCCCGCCGCCGAACGGCGCCTCGGTCGTTGCGCCCACGAGGACGATCGTGCCTGCCTCCACGTGCGGCAGCAGGGCGTCCTGCTGGGCCTTCGAGTAGCGGTGCATCTCGTCGAGCAGGACCACCGTCGTGGCACCCCGGAATGCCGCCTCGCTGCGCGCCTCCGCGACGACGTCACGCAGGGCGGCGACGCCGTCCATCGTCGTGTTGAGGGCCTCGAACCGGGCGCCGACAGCTTCCGCCAGGAGGCGCCCGATCGTCGTCTTGCCGGACCCCGGCGGCCCCCACAGGAGCATCGAGGGCAGACGGCCGGACTCCACCAGGCGGCGCAGCGGCGCGCCCGGACCCAGGAGGTGCGCCTGGCCGACCACCTCGTCGATGGAGTGCGGGCGCATCCGGGCGGCGAGGGGCGTCAGCTCGGGAGGCGGCGCGAAGAGGGGGTCGGAGGCACGGCTGGCCGGACGTCGCGCGGGCACCTCCGCATGGTACGCGGCGAGGCCCCCGGCACGGCGCACGACCCGGTTCTCGGCGCTGTTGCCGCGCCGGGCGTCGCGCTAGGGCTCAAGATCGACCAGGCGCTCACCGCGCGGCCCCCGCGGCACCAGGACCGCCAGGGGCCGGCGGTCGAAGGTGGCGACACGCCGGACCCCGAGCCTCCGCGCGGTGACCATGAGGAGGGCATCGGCAAGTCGCGATCGATGCTCCCTGGCCCCCTCGAGGAGGATCGCGGCGCCCTGGATGTCCGCATCGGTCGGCGCGACCACCCGGATGGCCCCGGACGTGATCGCGGAGAGCAGGGCAAGGGACGCCGGGAGACCCAGCTCGCGCTGCAGGACATGGTCGGCCTCCGCAAGCGTCAGCGCCCCGATGAGCAGCGGCTCGTCCACGCGGGCGAACCAGGCGCGCGCGGCCGCGTGGTTGAGGTCGGCCGTGTCGGCAGCGGCCAGGATCGCCGATGCGTCGAGGAGCACGGCCAAGCTGCGCTACGCCTCGTCGGCGCGCCGTCGCGCGCCCATCTCCCGACCCGCGATGCGGCGGGCATCGAGTGACAGCCGCCCGTGCGAGCTGCGCCCGATCGCCACGAAGGGCAGCTCCTGCGTCGCGGCATGCGACTCGAGGTACGCCTCCAGCGCGGCGGCGATGATCGCCGTCTTCGTCGTGCGCGTCCTGCGGGCGTAGCGGTCGACGCGGTCCAGGAGGTCGGGATCGGCCAGGATCGTGGTGCGCCTGGTGGCTGCCATATGCGGTCATATATACCACGCTGGACGGCCAGGCGCCCCTCCCGTACGCTGCCGTCCCGTCGTGCCGATCCCGGGGAGACGGCACCTCCGCCGCAAGCCATCGCGCGACGCAAGCCGACCGCCAGCCGAGGAGGCCGATCCCGTGCCCCGTTTCGAGCAGAACCTCCGGATCCCCGGGCCCACCGCCCTGCCGCCCAGCGTCATGGTTGCCGGCGGGCGCCAGATGATCAACCACCGCGGTCCCGAGTTCGCGGCGCTGATGGAGCGGATCGTGGGCCGGATGCGCCCGTTCTTCCGCACCGAGGCCGACATCCTCCTGCTCACAGCCGCCGGGTCCGGCGCCCTGGAGGCCGCCGTCGTCAACGTCCTCTCCCCCGGCGACAGGGTGCTGGCCGTGACGGTCGGTGCGTTCGGTGACCGCTTCGCCAAGGTCGCCGAGGTCTACGGCGCCGACGTCCGCCGCCTCGAGTTCGAATGGGGGCAGGCCGCGACGCCGGCTGCCGTCCGCGTGGCCCTCCTGGCAGAGCCGAACGTCAAGGCCGTGCTGCTCACCCACAACGAGACCTCCACGGGGATCACCAACCCGATCCCGGAGCTCGCCTCCACCGTGCGCGAGCTTGCGCCCGACGCGCTGGTCCTCGTCGACGCGATCAGCGCCCTTGGCGCGGTGCCGTTCGACATGGACGCCTGGGGCCTCGACCTCGTGGTCACCGGCTCCCAGAAGGCGTGGATGAGCGCTCCGGGGATGGCCTTCGCGGCCGTCTCCGAGCGCGCCTGGGCCGCGATGGAAACCGCGCGGATGCCGCGCTTCTACTTCGACCTGCGGCGCGCCCGCGAGAGCGCCGGCACCGGGCAGACCCCCTGGACGCCCGCCGTCGCCGTCATGTACCAGGTCGACGAAGGCCTCCGACTCATGGAGGAGGAGACGCTCGCCGGCGTCTTCGACCGCCACGCCGCCTGTGCGGCGGCCACTCGCGCCGGGCTGGCTGCCCTCGGGTTCGACCTTCTCGCCGACCCGGCGGCCGCCTCGCAGACGGTCACCGCAGCCTGGGTTCCCGACGGCCTCGACTGGAAGGCGTTCAACGGCGAGTGCAGGAGGCGGGGCCTCGTCCTTGCCGGCGGCCAGGGACGGCTGAAGGGCAGGATCTTCCGCGTGGGCCACCTCGGCGCGGTCGAGATCGAGGACATCCTCGGCGCGATCGCCGTTCTCGAGGAGGCGTCCCTGCGCGTCGGCCGGCCGGTGGAGCCCGGGGCTGCGGTCGCGGCGGCCCAGCGCGCCGCCCTCGCGGTCCTCGGGACGCCCGGCGTCGCGGCCGTCGGACCGGCCGTCGCCACGGCGGGGACACCGGCATGAAGATCCTCGTCGCCGAGCCGCTTGCCCCGTCGGGGATCGAGCTCCTGCGCCAGCACCACGAGGTCGACGAGCGGATCGGCCTGAGCCCCGACGAGTACCGGGCCATCCTCCCCGAATACGACGCGCTGCTCGTCCGCAGCCAGGTCAGGGTGGACGCCGCGATGATCGCAGCGGGAACCCGGCTCTCGGTCATCGGGCGGGCCGGCGTCGGCGTCGACAACGTCGACCTCGACGCGGCGACCCACGCGGGCATCACCGTGGTGAACGCCCCCACCGGCAACACGATCGCTGCGGCCGAGCACACGCTGGCCCTCATGTTCGCTCTCGCCCGCAAGGTCGCGGCCGCCGACGCGTCCGTCCGACGGGGCGAGTGGAAGCGCAGCGCCTTCACCGGCGTCGAGCTGCGCGGCAAGGTCCTCGGCATCGTCGGCCTCGGGAAGATCGGCGGCGCGCTGGCGGACCGTGCCCGAGCGCTGGAGATGACCGTCCTCGGCAGCGACCCGTACGTCACCGTCGAGGCGGCGGCCAACCACGGCATCGAGCTGGTCCCCCTCGAGGCGCTCCTGGAGCGGAGCGACGTCGTGACCCTCCACGTGCCCAGGACCAAGGCCACCGCCGGCATGGTCGGCGCGGCCCAGCTGGCGCGGATGAAGCCGACGGCGTTCCTGCTCAACGTCGCACGCGGCGGCGTCGTCGACGAGTCGGCCCTCGCCGACGCGCTGGCGACGGGCACGATCGCGGGTGCCGGGATCGACGTCTACGCGAGCGAACCCCCGGCCGCCGACAATCCGCTCCTGGGGGCCCCCAACACGGTCCTCACCCCGCACCTCGGCGCATCAACCGCGGAGGCCCAGGTGGCAGTCGCCGAGGAGGCGGCGCAGCAGGTCCTGGAGGTCCTCGACGGCCGCCCGGCCCGCTATGCCGTCAACGCCCCCCTCCTCACGCCGGAGACGGCCCGGGCGATCGCCCCGTACCTGCCGCTGGCCGAGATGCTGGGATGCTTCTTTGCCCAGTTCTCCCGCGGCGGCGGGCGCACCGTGACCCTGGAGGTCGCCGGCGAGCTGGCAGGCCACGACGTGACCCCGCTGCAGGCGGCCGTTCTGCGCGGGCTCCTGCAGGACGCCACGAACGAGCGGGTCAACCTGGTCAACGCCGGCATGCTGGCGAAGATCCGCGGGATCACCATCGTCGAGCGCCGGACGCCCGACGCGGGCCCCTACGCCACGCTCGTGACCATCTCCGGGGCGACGGCGGACGGCACGGTCCGAACGGTCGCCGGCACGCTCGCCAACGGCGAGCCGCGCTTCGTCCGCCTCGACGACTACTGGCTCGACGTCGCCCCCGCGCCGTGGATGCTGATCTCCACCCACAAGGACCGGCCGGGGATGATCGGGCGCGTCGGCAGCCTCCTCGGGGCGGTCGACGTGAACATCAGCGCGATGCACCTGGGCCGCTCGGCGCCGCGCAGCGACGCGGTGATGTTCCTGGCCCTCGACGACCCGGTCCCGGCCGAGACGGAGGCGGCGATCCGGGCGATCGACGGCGTCATCGACCAGTGGGTGATCGACCTCGAGCCGGCCGGATGACCGACGACCGCGGCGCGCCGGCGGCGCCTCCCCCGCTGGCGGTCCCGGCCGACCTCGCCGCCACGCTCGTCTTCCTGCGCCACGGCCAGTCGGTGTGGCTGGCAGAGGGCCGCTTCCAGGGGCGCGCCGACACGCCCTTGTCGCCACTGGGGCAGCGCCAGGCGGCGCTCGCCGGCGCGCGCCTCGCCGCCCCCGACGCGCCGCCCCGGCTGCCCGTGCCCGCGGGCGAACCGGTCGCGATCGTCCACTCGCCTCTCGCCCGGACGCGCCAGACGGCAGAGGCGGTGGCCGCCGCGTTCGATGCCGCGGGGCGCCCGCGGCCGCCGCTTCAGCCGGAGCCGGGGATCGCGGAGATCGCCCAGGGAGCGTGGGAGGGGCTCTTCCAGCGCGAGGTCGAGGAGCGCTACCCGGCCGAGATCGCCGGCTGGCGGCGCGACCCGGTGGGCGTCCACGCCCCCGGCGGCGAGTCCCTCGCGGACGTCGATGTTCGCGTCCGCGCTGCCGTGGGACGCGTGATCACCGAGCTGGCCACGGCCGGCGGCCCGGGACCCGGCGGCACGCCGTCCTACTACGACCCGCAGGCTGGACCGTGGGCGATCCTGGTCGGCCACGACGGCGCCTTCAAGGTCGCCTTGCTGGCGCTCCTGGGCCTCCCGCTGGACCGTTTCTGGACCTTCACCCAGACCACGACCGGGATCGCGGTCCTCGACATCCGCAACGGCCGGACGATCGTGCGGGCCTGGAACCGGACCGACCACCTGGCGCCGCTCGAGGTCGAGGCGGGGGATGCCGCGCGGGCCGATGAGGATGCCGCCGCGGAGCGCGCCCGCACCGGAGCGCTGTAGATCGTTCGGGTCAGCCGCCGGCTAGCGCTTGCGGCCTGCCCGGCGGAAGATCAGGCGGAAGAGCGCCAGGCGGAGCCGGCGCTGCGCCTCGCCGAGGGCCGCCAGGCGGTCCGGCGGGAGCGTCTGCCGCCCGTAGGTGGTCTCGACCGTGGAGCGCGCCACGAGCTGCAGCTCGGGCCGCACCGACGGCACCGCGTCCGACAGCGTCCCCAGGTACTCGTAGACCGTCTGCGTCGGGCGGCGTGGGTGGCCCAGGCGGCCGGCCAGCCGGGACACGGTCCGATACACGATCTCGGGCTGGACGGGGCGCGAGAGTCGCCGCCGGAGCCACAGGGCCCCGAGGACGAGGAGGATGCCGGCCAGCGGGATGAGGATCACGATGATGGGGCCGATCCCCGGCGTCCGCGGCGGCGTCGTGCTCCCGCCGGTGGGGCCGTTCGGCTCCCCGCGAGGGTCCCGGCCCGACGGGCCGGGCGAGGCCTTGCCGGAACCGCTCGGCCCCGGGGTCGGCGTGGCGATCACCGGCCCGGCGGCGATCGCCTGCGGCGCGCCGACCGCCGCGGTCGGATCGAAGTCGATCCACCCGTAGCCGGGGAAGTAGGCCTCGACCCATGCGTGGGCCTGCGCCTTGCGGATCGTCTCGACGCCCGACGCGTCGCGCACGGCCGGCAGGTATCCCTGGACCAGACGTGCCGGGATTCCCTGGACCCGGAGCATCACGACCATCGTCGTGGCGAAGTGCTGGCAGTAGCCCTTCCGGGTGACCGCGAAGCAGTCGGCCACGCCGCGGCCACCGCAATCGACGTTGAGGACGTTCGTCTGGTACTGGAACTTCGACGGGTCGCCCAGGTAGCGCTCGATGGCGCGGGCGGTGTCATAGGGGTTCGTGGGCCGGGCCCCCTCGAGGATCGTCCCGAGGAGCGCCCTGACGTCGGGCCCGGCCGTCCCCGGCTGCAGGTCGAGATAGACCGAGCGGATCTCGGCCGGGTACTCGGTGCCGGCGGCACGCAGCCGGTTCTCCGTCAGGGCACCGTCCACCCCATCCGTCACGATCGGGATCTCGGCGCTGGCGCCGTACGATCGCGCCCCGTCGACGCGAGCGCCGCCGAACCATTGCTCGGCGACGAGGGTCACCCGCGAGGTGCGGTCGACCTGCGTGGGGATGCCCGGCGCGACGAGGAGCCCCGGCTCGCCGGTCACCCCCGTGACCACGTAGCTGACGGTCTGCATGGCCACCTTCTCGGTCGGGATCTCTCCGGTGCCGGCGAGGAGCGCCTGGTTCGCCGGGACGTCGACGTCGACGGACTCGCTGCGGCTCCACCGGTTGCCGACCAGCCGGTCGTACACGGCCGCGCGCCATTTGAGCTGCGGCGCCGCCGGGTCGCTCCTGATCGAGAGGACCGGCGTGTTGTCCGAGGTCCACTCCCCCTCGATCGTGACCGTGGGCCCGAAGGTCGCCGACCCGAAGCTCGTCCCGGGCCCGCCCGACGGGAAGAAGCGCGCCAGCTGCGTCCCGAAGTCGACGAGGCGCTGATCCACTCCCTGCCACCACCCGGCGAGCGGCGCCGAGCTGGCGAACGACGTGAGAAGGAGGCTCGCGACGAGCGTCACGCCGACGAAGGCGAGTCCGGCGCGCAATGACAGCCCGACGGCGTTGCCCGCGTCGGCGATCCGGTGGCGGGCCCAGGTGCGCTGCTCGTCGGCGACGTGGAAGCGGACGAGGAACAGGAGCGCCGCCAGGCTGTACAGGACGAGGATGGCAAACTGATCGAGGATCGTGATCGAGACGTTGACGACCAGGATCGTGCCGGGCAGGACGACTGCCGGAAGCGGACGGTGATGGGCGAATGACGTGTACCCGGCGAACTGGCCGGTGGCCCACATGATGCCGCCAAGCACCAGGAGGTAGTGCGAGATCTGGGTCGTCGTGGCCCGGCCGACGATCAGCAGGTCGTCGACGGCGCCCCAGGCGCCCTCTGCCGTGACCCGGATCATCGTCGGAACGTCCTGGCCCGGCGCGAGCTGGCTCCCGATGGCGACCAGGAGGAACGCGGTCGCGATGATCGCCCCGAGGCCATGCGCCACGAGGCGGCCGCGCCCGAGCCGGGCGCCCACGAATCCCCACAGCACGGCCAGGGCTCCCGCCCACGGCAGGAAGTCGGTGTTGGATTGGCTGCCCAGGACCCAGTGCGCGTCGTCGATCGCCCATCCGACGAGGGCGCACATCAGGACCAGGAGCACGAGGCTCGACCAGCCCTCGGGCGGCGCGATCGACAGGCGTCGCTCCGGCGTCAGCGAGGCCGTGTAGCTGGCACCCAGGTCGAACGGGGTCGGGGCCGCAGTCATCCGACGAGGACCTCCCCCAGCGGCACGCCGGGCGGCACCGCGTGGATGCGGATGTCGAACTCGGCGACCTGGTGGCGCGTGTTGCGAGACGCCGTCTCGCGCTCGACGAGCGCCGCGGCGGTCGCGGAGAGATCGAGGCTTCCGTCGACCTGCGCGGCGTGCCGCGCGAAGACGGCCGGGTCGAGCCAGATCACCTGGCAGCCGATCCCACGGGGCCGCAGGGTCGCCAGGGGCCTGACCCATCCGGGCTCGGTGGACCCGGTGATCACGATCGCGGACATGCCGCGCCGAAGGAGTGGAAGGCCCGCCACGAGCGCCTCGGCGAGCGGCGTGCTTCCGTCGCCGTCGACGGCCGCGAGGAGCTGCAGCACCTTCTGGCGCTGGCGGGGTCCGCGGTCCGGCTGGAGCACGGTGACCCGGCTCCCGGTGGTCGTCAGGGCGACCGCGCGATTCTCCGCGATCGCGCGCTCGGCGATCGCGGCCGCGGCGCGCACCCCGACCTCCACCGTGCTCTCGTCACCGCTCCCCACCTGCGTCGCGCGGTTGAGGTCCAGGATGACCCACACGTCCGCCGTCTGCTCCAGGTCGAACTCCTTGACCTGGATCTCGCCGGTCCGGGCCGTCGAAGGCCAGTGGATCCTGTTGAAGCTGTCTCCGGGTGCGTAGGGTCGGACCGAGGTCGCGAGCGGCGTCGTCTGCTGCGTTCGCACGGGGGTGGACCGGCTGCCTTCGAGGCTGACCGCCTGGAGCCGCCAGCGCGGGATCCGCTCCAGGCGAGGGTAGACCACCAGGGTCAGGCCGTGGCCCACCGTCGCGCTGGCCTCGAAGAAGCCGAACGGGTCGCCGGTCCGGATCTGGAGCGGGTCCACGCGGAAGTGGCCACGCCGGCCGAGCGGGACCTTCGCGATCCACGACCGCTCGCCCGACGGCCCCAGCGAGATGACCCGCCCGGGAAGCGGCACCGGCAGGGTGGACGGATTGTGAACCTCCAGCCAGAGCTTCGGGAGCCGGCTCGTGCTGCGCAGGGTGTAGGTGGCCCGGAGCACCTCCCCGACATGGGCCTGGAGCTGGTTGACGGCGTACCCGGCCTCGAGGTCGGTCAGGCCGAAGCGCGTGACCACGTAGCTGCCGCCCAGCACGGCCAGGCCGAGGTAGACCAGGAAGAAGAGGAACGGGGCGCCCGTCGTGAACGCCGCCACGACCAGGACCGTCGCGACGACGATGAACGGCAGGCGGCGCAGGAAGTGCAGAACCGGTCCCCTCCCTTGCGGATCCAGCGGGCCTAGCGGGCCCGCGTCTCCTCGGGCTCAATCCGCCGTGGTCCGCCCGGCCGCGGCGGCGCGTCGACCGGCACGGTCTCCAGCAGCTCCCGCACGACGGTCTCGGCGTCCACCTCCCGGATCGACGAGCTTGTCTTGATGATGAGCCGGTGGGCCAGCGCGGGCCCGGCGAGAACCTTCACGTCGTCGGGGATCGCGTAGTCGCGCCCGAGCAGGGCGGCGCGAGCCTGGCCGGCCCGGTAGAGGGCGATGCTGCCGCGCGGCGACGCACCGAGGTAGACGTCGGGATGCGTGCGCGTCGCGTTGACCAGGCGGACGATGTACTCGGAGACGCTGGCGTCGACGTAGATCTCGCGCACGGCGGCCTGCATCTCGCGGAGCTCGTTCACCGGGCAGACCTCGGTGAGCGCCTCGAGCGGATGGATCCGCTTCTGCTCGTCGAGGATGACGATCTCCTCGGTCGGCGTCGGGTAGCCCATCCGCAACCGGAGCATGAAGCGGTCCAGCTGCGCCTCCGGCAGGGCGAACGTCCCCTCGTACTCGATCGGGTTCTGGGTCGCGATGACGAGGAACGGGTCCGGCATGGCATGGCTGATGCCGTCGATCGTGGCCTGCCGCTCCTCCATGCACTCGAGGAGCGCCGACTGCGTCTTCGGCGTCGCCCGGTTGATCTCGTCCGAGAGGACCACCTGGGCCATGATCGGGCCAGGCCGGAACTCGAACTCCTGGGACTTCTGGTTGTAGATCGAGAGGCCCGTGACGTCGGACGGCAGGAGGTCCGGCGTGAACTGGATGCGCCGGAAGGTGCAGCCGAGGCTGCGGGCGATCGCCTTCGCGAGGACCGTCTTGCCGGTGCCGGGCACGTCCTCGATGAGGAGGTGGCCGCGGCACAGGAGCGCGACGAGCGCCAGCTGGACCTCGTGGTGCTTGCCCACGATCACGCGCTCGACGTTTGCGACGACCCGGTCGCCGGATTCCTGGATCTTGGTCATCAGGCTCCTCGCGCTGCGGCGGCGGGCCGACCGACCGCGAGATCGGCGGTCGGGGCACCCCGCTCGGCGTGCGGTGGTGGCGGACTCGGGGTCCGCTGATAGTACGACCGATCGACAGAATTGGTTCCGAAGGGGATCCGGCGCAGATCCGACGGCACGGCGGGGGCTTCGCGGAGGCCAGGTGGCGGTCAGCCGCGGACCAGCGTCCTGAGACCGACCCAGGCGGTCATCAGCGTGCCGATCGTCGCCATGATCCCTAGGAACGGATCGCCCGACGAGAAGCTGACGGCCGCCGCGCCGGCGAACAGCGTCCCCAGGACCAGGGCGATGGCTGCCATCCCGATGCGCTCGATGACCGGGCGTGGCGGGGCCGAGATGTCCGGCCCGGCGGAACCGGCCCGCTCGGGCTCGACAGGTTCGGCATTCTGCTCGGGGGATGCGCCGGGCTGCGGGACGTGGGTCATGGCTGTGCGGCGAAGTAGGCGCGGAGCATCTGGCCGGCGAGCGGAGCCGCGCGCTGGTGCCCCGTGCCGCCCTTCTCCACGAGGACGGCGATGGCCACCGTGGGCGCGGTGGCCGGCGCGAATCCGATGAACCACGAGTTGGGCTCACCGCTGCCGCCGAGCTGGGCCGTGCCCGACTTGCCGGCCGTCAGGACGCCCGGCACCTTCGCGCCGGCCGTGAAGAGCCGGCCATACTGGCCTTCGACGGCCTGGGTCATCGCCTGCACGATCGCCGCGTTCGCGGAAGCGTCGAGGACGCGGCCCATCGACCGGGGCCCGATCGTCGTCACGCGGCCCTGTGCGTCGACCAGGGACGTGACGAGCCGCGGCTCCATCAGCTCGCCGCCGTTCGCCACGGCCGCCGCGACCAGCGCCATCTGGAGTGGCGTGGCGAGCACCTCGCCCTGCCCGTAGGCGGCGTTCGCGAGCTCGACGTCGTCCTGGAAGCCGCCCGGCAGCGGCCCGCCGCCGTTCGTGAGCTGGGAGGGCGCCGTCGGCAGGTCGAAGGGGAGGGGCTCGCCGAAGCCCAGGCGTCGCGCGAACGCGTCGAGATTCGCGCCGCCGGTCGCGAGACCGGTGAGCGCGTACCAGATGTTGCACGAGACTTCGGTGGCGCCCGAGAGGTCCAGGGCCTCGCTCCCGGTGAAGGGATGGTGGCCGTCGCGGATCGTGAAGCCGTCCACGACCAGGCCGTTCGCCTCCGCCCCGGGCTGCTGGGGGTACGTGGTCGCCGGTGTCACGGAGCCGCTGCCGAGACCGGCGATCGCGGTGACGATCTTGAAGACGGAGCCCGGGACATACCGTCCGAGCGTCGCCCTGTTCGAGCAACGGCGAGTCACCGGCCGTGCGCAACGCCCCGAAGGTCTTCTGGGCGGTCGCGGGATCCGCGATTGCCGAGGCGTCGAACGTCGGCGTGGAGGCCATGGCCAGGATCTCCCCGGTCCGCGGGTCCAGCATCACGACGGCACCGCGATCCGCGCCGAGGAGGCGCACGGCAAGCCGCTGGTATGAGAGCGAGAGCGACGTGCGGAGATCCTGCCGGCGGTCCTCCGGGGGCAGGAACTTGGCGAGCGCCCGGGACAGGGGATCGCCTCCTCCGGTGCCGGTCAGCTCGGCAGCGTAGGCACGCTCCAGGCCGGCGGAGCCGAACAGCGGCGACGCATAGCCGATGGGGTGGCTGACCGATGCATCCGCGTAGACCCGGTACGGGGTTCCGTCCTTGGCCCGCAGGTTGCTCGCGAGCGTGCGCCCGTCCCGGTCGAAGATCTTCCCGCGCGCCACCGTGCGCGCCGCTGCGAGGACGGCCGCGTCGGTCGGTGAGGAGGCGAGCTCGTCCGCCCGCAGCACCTGCCAGTACGTCGCGCCGGCCGTCACGAAGCCGAACGTCAGGATGACCGCGATCATGAGGCCGACCATCCGGCCTGCCAGCGGCCGCTCCCGGGGCATCAGCGACCCCCTCTCGCGTTGGGCGGGGGCCGCCGGAACCGCCACAGGCGCGGCGGCCGAGGCGGTGCCTGAGGAGCCGGTCCGCGGTCCGAGAGAGCGAGCAGCATCCCGACGACGAGGGCGTTCGCGAGCAACGAGGAGCCGCCGTAGCTGATGAACGGGAGGGTGATGCCCGTCAGGGGGATCAGCTTCAGATTCCCCCGGCGATGATCGCCGCCTGGAACCCGACGACGAGCGCGAGGCCCGCCGCCAGGAGCGCCCGGAAATCGTCACGCGATGAGGCGGCGATGTGGAGGCCCCGCGCCATGATGACGAGGTAGGCGGCGAGCACCGCGACGACGCCCGTCATCCCCAGCTCCTCCCCGATGGCGGCCAGGGGAAAGTCGGTCTGCACGGCAGGGATCGGGGGTCGCCCCGCGATGTCGGGCAGGCCGGCGCCGAGACCGGTTCCCAGCAGGCCTCCGCGCGCGAAGGCGTGGAGCGCCTGGATCACCTGGAAGCCGTCCCCCAGCGGGTCGGACCACGGGTCGAGCCAGATCGCGATCCGCTGCTGGACGGTCGGCAGGAGGAACGCCAGCAGGGCAAACCCGGCAAGGAAGAGGAGCAGCCCCAGCACCACGTCGACGAGCCTGCCCGTGGCCAGGAACAGCAGCGCCAGGAAGACCACGTAGAACAGGAGCGCCGCGCCGAGGTCCTTCTGGACGACGACGATCCCGAGAGCCAGGGCCAGCATCGCCCCGATCGGGGCGAGGTACGGCAGGGGGGGCACCGTGATGGGGCCGAGCACGCGTACCCGGGCGTCGGCCAGGAGGACCCTGTTCTCGGCAAGGTAGGCCGCGAAGAAGACCACCAGGATCACCTTGAGGAGCTCCGATGGCTGGCCGCTGAACGGGCCGATCGCAAGCGTGAGCCGCGAGCCGTTGACGTCGGCGCCGAAGACGAACGTCAGCAGCAGGAGGACGAGACCCGCGGCCGCCCACGTGTACTTGTACAGGCGCAGCCAGCGGTCCGATCGCAGCGTGACGGCGACGGTCGTCGCCACCGCCAGCGCGACCCCCAGCCACAGCAGCTGGAGCTCACCAAGGCCGAGGGTCCATGACCCGATCTGCTGAACCACGAGATCCTGCGGCAGGCGCTCCATCAGCAGCAGCCCGACGCCGCCCAGGAACGCCGCGGCCGGCAGGAGCACCTCGTCGAGCCGTCGGCCCGACACGACCAGCACCAGGTGGGCCACCAGCAGGCCGAGCGCGTACAGCAGGAGGCCCGTCGAGTCGGCCGGCTCGAGGCGGCCGGTGCGCAGGAGGCCGAGCGACAGGCTGCCAACTCCAAGGGCGGCCACGACAGCGGCCAGCAGGAGCAGCTCGCGGCGTCGCGCGCGCGGTCGCGGAAACCCGGGGAGGGCCGGCGCGCCGGCGCCCGCGGCCGTCCCGCTCACGGGCGCCCTCGCTCGAGACGCAGGCGAACCTCGCCGATCTGGACCTCGTCGCCGTATCCCAGCCTCGAGACGCCCGAGACCGCCGCCCCGTCGACGTAGGTTCCGTTGGTGCTCCCCAGGTCCTCCACGTACCAGGCCGAGCCTCGAAAGGTGAGGACCGCGTGCTGCGCCGATGCATACGGGTCGTCGAGGACCACGCTGCTGCCGAGATCCCGCCCCAGCGTGGTGACGGCATCCAGCGCGAAGACGCCCCCGCGGGGTGGTTGACCACCCGACGCGACGACGACGAGCCGGCCCAGGGCGGCGGCCGGATCGCGGGTCGCGGCCCGCACGTCGCGCAGCAGCGCTCGGGCCATCAAGGCCAGCGCGAGCCACAGCATGGCGAGGAAGGCGAGGCGGAGGGCCCACAGCGCGAGGTTCAGTCCGGCGTCCATCAGGCGCCGCTCCCGGCCGCGGGCAGAACGAGCTCGAGGCGCGTCGAACCCATCTCGATCCGGTCGCCGGGGCCGACCACGGCTTCCCGCACCACCTCGCCGTTCACCCGGGTCCCGTTCGTGCTGCCCAGGTCGGCGAGGACCAGGTGTCCGCCGCGGGGGGCGAGGCGAGCGTGGTGACGCGAGACGAGGGCATCGCTGATGACCACCTCAGCGTCGGCTGCGCGCCCGATCGTGACCGGTCGCCCATCCAGCGGAATGTCCCGCGGCGGGCGCCCCGGCGACACGACCCGCAGGGCCGCGCCGGGAGGGATGGTGGACGGAAGGGGGTGCACGAGGGTCCGTTCCGGCTGGTCACCTGGCGGCGCCACGGGCCGTCGCCCGTCCGCGAAGCCGGAGGTGATGTGGACGTCGCCCGGATCAAGCGTCGCGACGCCAAGGAGGGCAACCGTTGGACGTTCCGGGATCCGGTAGCCGCGCCGTCGCGCGTGGTCGAGCGCGGCGGTCCCGAGGTCGTCCTCGAGCGTTCCGAGCCGGGCCAGCGCCGCCGCGTCCCGGAGGCTCACCTCGATCGTGAAGCGGGTCGGCGCCAGCATGCCGTCCGGACCCGCGCGACGCTCCTCGTCGATCGCCCGTTCGAGCCGGCGCACCACGGTCACGGGCTCGAGACGCGCCCCCAGCAGGCGGGCCGTCGGTCGCTCGAACAGCCGCTCCAGGAAGCGTTCGAGGGCGGCGAGCGGGCGCATGGGCGGGTGCCTGCCTCCGTGAGGACGCCGAGGATGGGTGGGCAAAGGGACGATCGGGCGCGTGCGGGGGTACCTCGGTCCCCCGGGGCGCTCGAACCCCTACGGTATACTCTCGTGCTCGCGCATGGGTCCACGCGACCCACTCGCGATGGCTGCACCGGGGACCTGATGACGGACACCATCACCGAATCGTTCTGCGAACGCTGCGGCACGCGGTACTCGCTCGGGGGGACCGCCAGGCGTCGTCGCCCCGGGCTCGGTCGTGTCGGGGTGCTCTCCCGCGGCCTGAAGACGTACGTCACCAACGACGGCATGCCCATGTCCGAGGCGATGGCGGCCGCGCGCGACGACCAGGAGCGCGCAGGAGTCTCGCGCCAGCTCGAGGCCTTCCACAAGGCGTTCAACTTCTGCATGTCGTGCCGGCAGTACACCTGCTCCAGCTGCTGGAACGCGGAGGCCAACGAGTGCCTCTCGTGCGCCCCGCAGATCCAGCCGGAGGTGCTGCCCGACACTTTCGCCTATCTCCCCGGCCTCGAGCCCGCCGTTGCGACCAACACAGGCGCGCCTGTCGAAGCCATGGCCTGGCCGCGCGTCGATCTCGACCGCGGGACGGTCGTCGAGGCCGCTCCGGAGGCCGAGCCTGGCGCCGACCTCGCGCCCGAACCTGAGTTCGTCGTGGCGGCGGCTCCGGAGGCCGAGCCTGGCGCCGACCTCGCGCCCGAACCTGAGTTCGTCGTGGCGGCGGCCCCGGAGGCCGAGCCTGGCGCCGACCTGGCGCCCGAACCCGAGCTCGTCGTGGCGGCGGCCCCGGAGGCCGAGCCTGGCGCCGACCTGGCGCCCGAACCCGAGCTCGTCGTCGAGGAACCCCAGGTCCTTGCCCGCCTGGAGGCCTTCGTTGCAGCACCGCGGCGGGCGGTCGCCGACGAGCTGACGGCGGACGAGCTCGCGGAGATCGAGACTGCCCTCGCCGCGACGCAGCCGGCCATTCCGTCCGAGCCCGCAGGCATGGCCGACACCGGCGTTGCGGCCGCCGCCCCTCAGGGGCCGCTGGGCGCCACGGTCGAGCAGGCGCTCCCGGTCCCCGTCGAGCCGGCGCTGCCGGTCCCCGTCGAGCCGGCGCTGGCGCTCGCCGGCGAGCCGGCGCGCGAGGTCGCCGCGGAACCGACCGGGATGACCGCCGCCGAGCCGGCTATCACGGGAACCGCGAAGCCGCCGGAGGTGACGGTTCAGGAGCCGATTGCGACTGGTGAGCCTTCCGCCGTGGCAGCCGAGCCGGCCGTGGAGGTTGGCGGCCAAGTCCCGACCGCCGTCGAGGCGCCCGCTGTCCCCGCGGAAGCGGCCCTCACCGGCGCCGAGGCCACCACCGATACCACCGAGGCCGCCCGTGGGCGCACGAGACGGCTGCTTGCTCGATTCCGCCCATCGCGTCGGGTGGCCGAGACGCCAGCCCCGCAGCCCGAGCCGGTGGCAGCCGCGCAGGAGCCGGAGTCGGCGCCGCGGTTCGAGCCGGTGGCAGCCGCGGCGATCGCAACAGAACCCGCGCCGGAATCGGAGCCGGTCGCGGCAGCGCCGGAGCCCGAGCCGGAGCCGGTGGCAGCCGCGCCGATCGCAGCCGAACCAGCCCCGCAGCCCGAGCCGGTGGTAGCCGCGCAGGAGCCGGAGTCGGCGCCGCGGTTCGAGCCGGTGGCAGCCGCGGCGATCGCAACAGAACCCGCGCCGGAATCGGAGCCGGTCGCGGCAGCGCCGGAGCCCGAGCCGGAGCCCGTGGCGCCGGAGCCCGAGCCGGAGCCCGAGCCCGAGCCGGTTGCGGCAGCGGTGGAGCCCGAGCCCGAGCCGGTTGCGGCAGCGGTGGAGCCCGAGCCCGAGCCGGTGGCGGCAGCGCCGGAGCCGGAGCCGGAGCCCGTGGCGGCAGCGCCCGAGCCTGAGCCGGTGGCAGTCGCGCCGATCGCAGCCGCACCAGCGCCCGAGCCCGTGGCCTCCGCGCCGGAGCCGGAGCCGCCCGAGCCGGTGGCGGCCGCGCCGGAGCCCGAGCCCGTGGTTGCTTTGCCGGAGCCGGAGCCGGAGCCCGTGGCGGCAGCGCCCGAGCCTGAGCCGGTGGCAGTCGCGCCGATCGCAGCCGAACCAGCGCCGGAGCCGGAGCCCGTGGCGCCGGAGCCCGAGCCCGTGGCAGTCGCGCCGGAGCCCGAGCCCGAGCCGGTCGCGGCAGCGGTGAAGCCCGAGCCCGTGGTTGCTTTGCCGGAGCCGGAGCCGGAGCCCGTGGCGGCAGCGCCCGAGCCTGAGCCCGTGGCAGTCGCGCCGATCGCAGCCGAACCAGAGCCGGAGCCGGCGCCAGTGGCAGCAGCGCCCGAGGCGCAGCCCACGCCGGCCGCGCCCGCGCCCATTCCGGCCCCTCCCGCCGACACCGTCGAGCAGCCTACATGGCGGATCATCGCGCCGGAGTCTCCTCCGCCGCCGCGATGGCCGGAGGCACCCGCCTGGCCCACCGCTCCCCAGGCACCCACAACCCACACCCCGGGACCTGGATCGGCCCCGTGGGCATCCCGCCTGGCCACCGCTCGACCGGAGCCCACCAGCGTGTGGGCGGCTTCCAGCCAGGCGGTGCTCGAAGGACCGGCCGGCTCCGTCGCGACCCGTGGGGCACCGGGAGTCCAGTCGTGCGTGAGTTGCGGACTGTCTCTTTCCGCGAACGCGCGCTTCTGCCGTCGGTGTGGTACGCGCCAGGCCTGACCGTCCGGGATCTCGCGGAAAACCCGAACCTTGCTGATCGCGGGCCGGACCACCTTCGGGAGACCTGCGACGCTAGATGCCGGGCGCGTCTCCCGGGAGCTCGGCAGCCGATCGCGCCCGTGCTCGCTCGTCACGCTCGGCCACCCACGCCGCTCCCAGCAGGAGGACCTGCGTGACGTTCCCCAGCCAGACAAGGCCAAGGAAGAGGGTCCCGAATGCGCCGTAGAGCTGCGCAGAGCCAAAGAGCAGAGGCCCGATGAGCGCGAAGAGCGAGGTCAGGAGGAAGATCGCGACGCCGGCAGCCAGGGCGGGAAGCCAGAGCATCCGCAACGCGGGCCGTGGCCGCGGGACGAAGCGGTAGGCAAGGGCGACCAGCCCCGTCACCACGAGGAACGAGGTTGCGGATCGAGCCTGCGGACTGGGCGCCCCGACGATGTCCGCGAGCGGGCCCGGAAGGGTGACGAGCACGAGGATCACCGCGGCGGCGAAGGTCCCGATCGCGACCGAGGCGACGGCGACGACGTCGCGGACCGGCGTCCGGCCTTCGCCCGAGTCCTCGAAGACCATGCGGAACGATCCATCAAGGGCACGCACGAGCGAGCTCGCCGACCAGACGAGGAGCAGGACGCTGACGACCCCGGACGTCGCTGCGAGATCCGAGAAGCCATTGAGGGCCTCGCCGATCACGGGACCGAGTGGCGGGATCTGCTGCGCCACGATCGCCACGATCTTGTCCCGGACGGCCGGGTCGCTGACGAAGAAGCCCGCCACGGAGAGGACGACGAGCAGCCCCGGGACGAGCGCGAACAAAGCCACGAACGCCAGCCCACGGGCAAGCACCGGGCCGCCGGACGCCGAGAACCGCATGTAAACGGCGTGGGCCATCCCGATCCTCGGGACCCCGAGGACCCTCGCCACGAGCGGCTCGACGACGCCGAGGAGGCGGCCAGCCGCCCGATCGATGAAGCCAGGGCGTTCTGCCATCACCGGGCGTCGGACGTCGTCGCCCGATGGAGCCGGCTCGACCACGCTCAGAGTTCCTCGAAGAGGCCCGGCTGAAGCGCCTCGGCGGCCACGCGCCGGCGGGGTCGCAGCAGCGCCCGGATCTCGGCCCTCCGGACGTAGCGCCGTCCCCCCAGCTTGAGCGTCTGGAGCCGGCCCTCGCGGGCCCACCGCCCGAGCGTCTCGGGTCGCAGGTGGATGTTCGCCCCGGCCAGGATCTTCACGGCCTCGGCGAGCGTGATCCAGTCGGCGGTCGAGCGGCTCATCGGACCAGGCTCAGCGATCCGCGCGGGTCGTGGAATCCGATCCGCCTTCACGCGTGCCGCCCGACCCCGAGCCTCGCGAATCGGATCCGCCCTCGCGCGTGCCGCCCGACCCGGAGCCTCCGCCTCGATCCGGAGCCTTCCCCTGATCCGGAGCCTTCCCCCGATCCGGAGCCTTCCCCCGACCCGGAGCCGCCACCGGATCCCGAGCCGGTGCCGGATCCCGAGCCGGCGGCACCGCCGTCCGATGCCGCGCCGGTGTTGGCCTTCTTCGTGGGCGCCCCGGAATACCGGCGGTCGACCTTGGCCCAGCCGCTCCCCTTGAAGTGGATCGTCGGCGGGGCGTAGGCCCGCGTGACCGCGCCTCCGCACTCCGGACATTGGTGCGGGCCTGCCTCGTTGAGGCCGTGAAAGGCCTCGAAACGGTGGCCGCACGATCCGCAGACGTAGTCGTAGATCGGCACGTTGGTCGCTCGTCGTCCCTGGTTCAGCCGCGCAGCAGACGCATGCCGCATTTCGGGCAATAGAAGGCTCGTTCGTGCGCCGAGGCGAACCCGCAATGGGCGCACACGAGGCCACCCCGGCCCGCAGCAGGCACCGGGCGGTCGGGCGGCGCGATCCCGAGCGAGTACTGGCTGGCGAGGATGTTCTGGAAGAGACTCCCGAGGATTCGGGCCGCGATCCGGTCCGTATCGCCCCGGACCCCGCGGCCGCCCCAGCCCAGGACGGCACGAACGAGCATGTCGCCAGTCCCCTCGTCCCAGTGAGAGGCGACGCCTCCGACGATCGCGCTGTACTCCGGGTATCCGGAAGTGTCGATCTCGCCGTCGAGCAGGGCAATCGCCATCGTGTCGAACGCAAAGTCGATCGCGTCGATCGACTCGAGGACGTAGATCCCGTGCCGGGTGATCGCGCCGTGACCGTGGTGGGCGTTGACCCACTGCATTGCCTCGGACGACCGGATGATCGTCGGCGACGCCTCGCTGAACTCGATCGGGAGAGGTTCCACGATCTCGATCTCGCTGCGAGCCAGGCCCACCAGCATCGAGGGGAGCTCGGCCATGGCCTGCGGCCCAGCCTGCAGGCGGACCCCCTCGCTGCTCTTTCCGGCGTAGTAGAGCTTGAGGATGTACTCCTGCGCCGACGCATCCTCGGGGACGATGGGCGCGGCTGCCGGCGGCGCCTCGTCGCGGCTCTTGCGCTTCAGGAACTCGAGCGGCACGGAACCTCCCTCGGATCGAACGCCTGTAATGCTACCAGCGGTCGGTGCCCGCCCGTGACTCCCACGATGCCGACGTCGTCGCCGGGCACCCCCCGGCGCGGGCAGCGGCGCCTCGCTATCCCTCGAGGCGAGCACGGAGCTTGCCGGCCCGCTCCGCCAGCTCGGCCTCGCGCGCCCTGGCGCCCTCCACGACCGTCGGCGGGGCCTTCGTCGTGAACCGCGTGTCGGCGAGCCGGGCACGCGCGGACGCGAGGAGCGCATCGGTGTCGGCGAGCTCCTTCTCCAGCCGGGCCCGCTCGCGACCGGCAGTTCCAGCGTCGGCGGCAGCCGACGGGTGGACCATCGCCTCGAGGTCGCCTGCGACAACGGCGAGCCCTCCGGCAGGCGTCGGGTGGAGCTCCGCGGGATCGTCGACCGACTCCAGCGGGCGGGCGCGCGCCAGTCGTTCGAGCGCCGGACGCAATGCCTCGAATGCCGCGGCGACGGCAGGCGGCACCGCCACGTCCACCGGCAGCCATGCCTTCGGGTCGACCCTGGCTTCGCTGCGCGCATTCCGGATCGAGCGGACGAGGTCCAGCAGCGCCGCGACGTCCGCCTCGGCGGCTCGGTCGATGACCCCCGCCGTGGGCCAGTCGGCGACGACGAGGAGATCCGGGTCGCCGGGGGCGCGAGGGAGCTGGCCCCAGACAGCCTCGGTCAGGAACGGCATCACCGGGTGGAGCAGGCGCAGGTACGTGTCGAGCGCCTCCACGAGCGTCCACCAGGTCGCCTCGCGCTCGCCGGCGGGCAGCGACTCGTCCGAGAGGCGGACCTTCGACAGCTCCAGGCCCCAGTCGCAGTAGTCGCCCCAGATCGCGTCGTAGAGCGTCGCCGTCAGCTGGCCGAACGCGAAGTCGGCGATCGCGCGGTCCGCAGCCGTCACGGTTGCCGCGACCCGGCTGCGAAGCCACCGCTCTGCCGGGCCAAGGAGGGCGGGGTCGGGAGCGATCCGCGGGGCATCGGCGGGGATTGTCGGCGGTCGCGAGCCCAGCACGAACCGGGTTGCGTTCCAGAGCTTGTTGGCAAAGTTGCGGGCGTTCTCGAGCTTCTCGGCGCTGAACTTCTGGTCGTTGCCGGGGGCGGCGCCGTGGATCAATGCGAACCGGAGCGCGTCCGCCCCCGACTCGTCGATCGCCTCGAGCGGATCGACGACGTTGCCCTTGGTCTTCGACATCTTCTGGCCGTACGGGTCGCGGACGAGCCCGGAGAGGTACACGACCTCGAACGGAGCGTCGCCCGCGAGGTGGATCCCCAGCATCATCATCCGGGCGACCCAGAAGAAGATGATGTCGTAGGCGGTCTCCATGACCGTCCCCGGGTAGAACCGCGCAAGATCCGGCGTCTGCTCCGGCCACCCGAGGGTGGAGAAGGGCCAGAGCCCGGAGCTGAACCAGGTATCGAAGATGTCGGGGTCCTGCGTGAGCTCCGTCGCCGGCCGACCGCAGGTCCCGCAGGCGTCCGGGCCGTCCTCGGCGGCGGTCACCGTCACGTGGCCGTCCGGGCAGTACCACGCCGGGATGCGATGACCCCACCACAGCTGGCGGCTCACGTTCCAGTCCCGGATCTCGGTAAGCCAGTGCTCCCAGACCTTCTCGAAGCGTTCGGGAAGGATGACCGTTTGCTTCGTGCGGGTGGCATGGAGTGCCGCCTCGGCGAGCGGCGCGGTCCGGATGAACCACTGGGTCTTGAGTCGCGGCTCCACGACGTCGTGGCTGCGCTGGCACCGCCCGATGATCATGTCGTGGGGCTTGTTGCCGACGAGGTCGCCGGCCGCCTCGAGGTCGGCCAGGATCCGCTGGCGGGCGGCGTACCGATCGAGGCCTGCGTAGGTGCCACCGGCGTCGGAGATGTGGCCGTCGTCGCGCATCACGTCCACGAACGGGAGATCATGGCGCTGGCCGGTCTGGTAGTCGTCGTTGTCGTGGGCCGGCGTGATCTTGACGGCGCCCGTGCCGAACGCCGGATCGACGACGGGGTCGGCGATGATGGGGACCACACGGTCCACGAAGGGGATCCGGACGAAGCGCCCGACGAGGTCGCGGTAGCGGGCGTCGTCGGGGTGCACGGCCACGCCCGTGTCGCCGAGGATCGTCTCCGGTCGGGTCGTGGCGACGCTGATCGACGCCCCGTCCGGGCCGCCGGCGCCGTCGGCGTCGACCACGTGGTAGCGGACCGTCCAGAGCGTGCCGGTCTCGGGGGTCGCGATGACCTCGAGGTCCGAGAGGCTCGTGCGGCAGCCCGGGCACCAGTTGATCAGCGTCTCGTGGCGGTACGCGAGGCCCTCGCGGTACAGGCGCAGGAACGCCTCGCGCACGGCCCGGGCGGAGACGTCGTCCATCGTGAAGCGGAGCCGGCTCCAGTCGATGCTGGCGCCGACACGGCGCTGTTGGGCCAGGATCACCTGCCTCGTCTTGTCGACGAACTGCCACATGCGCTCGAGGTAGCGCTCGCGGCCCAGGCTGGCCCGGGTCGCGCCCTCCGCGGCGATGATCCGGTCGAGCACGACCTGAGCGGCGATGCTGGCGTGGTCCAGGCCGGGCAGGAAGAGCGCCGGCCGCCCCCGCATCCGCGCGTGGCGGATCATCAGGTCCTCCACCGCGCTTCGCTGGGCGTGCCCCAGGTGGAGGCTGCCCGTGACGTTGGGAGGCGGCTGGATGATCACGAAGGGCAGCTTCGAGGCGTCGGCGCGCGATCCGGCTCCATCGGGGGCGAAGACGTCCGCGGCCAGCCAGCGCTCGTAGATCGGCCCCTCGAACTCGCTCGGCCGGTAGGCCCTGGAAAGGCCTTCCGGAGCCGCCCTGCGCGCGCCCGGGAGCTCGTTGCCGCCCCGCGCCCCGGCCTGGATCGTCTCGTCCGTCATCCTCGCAACTCCCGCCTGAATCGAAGACGCCCCGCTCGTCCAGCGGACGAACGGGGTCGTGGTGCCACCTGCTGGTTCGGGCGCCGGCGCGGCCCGCTCATCACGGGCGCTGGGTCCGGCTCCCCTCGCGGCACTCTATCGGGCGCCGGCCGCACGGCTCGCGAGCGACGTTCACGCCGGGGTTTCGCCGCGCGGCTCACACCGTCCCGCGCTCGCTTCGGCCCCCGCCGGCGCTACTCCTCTCGGTCACCGCCGTGAGGGCGGGAGTGTAGCACGCGACCGCGACGCCTCCCGTGATGGCTGTCCCCTCCCCCGGCGGCTGGAGCCCTCCCCGGAAGGCCGCGAAGGTGCCCGCGGCGCCGACGGCCGCAGCCGGGCATGGCGCCGGTCCGGGGCCGCGTCGGGCGCCCCGACGGGCAGGGATCTAGGCGGACTCCCCGCGGGCTGCCGCGATCTCGGCGGGGTTCGTCTCTTCGAGGCCGTTCTCGACCTCTGCCTCGGTCAGGAGGAGCGGCGGGCGGCCGTCGCGGATCGTCTCCTCGGTGATGATGCACTTACGGACCTCGGTCCGCTCGGGGATGTCGTACATCACCTCGAGGAGCGCCTCCTCGACGATCGTGCGGAGAGCCCGGGCGCCGGTCTTGCGGGCGATCGCGGCGTCGGCGGTCGCGCGGAGGGCCCCCTCGGTGAACACGAGGTCGACCCGGTCCAGCCCCAGGAACCGCTGGAACTGGCGCGTGATGGCGTTCTTGGGCTCGGTCAGGACCCGGACGAGGTCGTCGGCGGTGAGGGCGGACAGGGACACCACGACAGGGAGGCGCCCGACGAACTCCGGGATCAACCCGAACTTCAGGAGGTCCTCCGGCATCAGGCGGTCGAAGATCCGCTGGCGCTCGGTCCTCGTCTCCGCCTCGTCGTGGCCGAATCCCAGCGAGCGTTTCCCGACCCGCTCCTCGATGATCTTCTCGAGCCCGTCGAAGGCCCCGCCGCAGATGAACAGGATGTTCGTCGTGTCGATCTGGATGAAGTCCTGGTGCGGGTGCTTCCGCCCGCCCTGCGGCGGCACGTTGGCGACCGTGCCCTCGAGGATCTTGAGGAGCGCCTGCTGAACGCCTTCGCCCGAGACGTCGCGGGTGATCGACGGGTTGTCCGCCTTGCGGGCGATCTTGTCGATCTCGTCGATGTAGATGATCCCGCGCTGGGCCCGCGCGACGTCGAAGTCGGCGGCCTGGATGAGACGCAGCAGGATGTTCTCCACGTCCTCGCCGACGTAGCCGGCTTCGGTGAGCGACGTCGCGTCGGCGATGCAGAAGGGCACGTCGAGCACGCGGGCAAGCGTCTGCGCGAGGAGCGTCTTGCCGGAGCCGGTCGGACCGACGAGCAGGACGTTCGACTTCTGGAGCTCCACGTCGTCGGTCGTGGCCGTGCCGGCGTTGACCCGCTTGTAATGGTTGTAGACCGCCACGGAAAGAACCTTCTTCGGCTTCTCCTGGCTGATCACGTAGTCGTCGAGCGAGCCCTTGATCTGGCGCGGGACCGGGAGCTTCGTCGCAGCCTGCTTCTGGCGGGGCTGCTCCAGCATCTCCTCCTCGATGATCTCCTGGCAGAGGTTGATGCACTCGTCGCAGATGTAGACACCCTGCCCGGCGATCAGCTTTCGGACCTGCTCCTGGCTCTTGCCGCAGAACGAGCAGCGATACGGGACCTTGGGCGTCTTGCCTGTGGTCACGATCTCCTCACCCCCTCTGGGCCTGCCGCCGCACCATCATGGACCTACCCGTCGGCCGGAGCCGGACCGCCGTCGGCGGTCGACGGTGCCTCCTTCGCCGGGTTGCTCGCCGCCGGGAGACCCGGCGCCGCCGCCCCGACCTTCTCCGGTGGCGTATAGATCGCGTCGATGATGCCATACCCCTTGGCCGCGTCGGGGCTCATGAAGTAGTCCCGCTCGGTGTCCTTGACGATCCTCTCGATCGGCTGGCCGGTGTGGCGAGCCAGCAGCTCGTGATTTGCGTTGACCAGAGTCTCCATCTCCTTCACCTGGATGAAGACGTCGGGCGTGTTGCCGCGGAACCCGCCGGAGCCCTGGTGGATCATGATCCGGCTGTGCGGGAGGGCGTAGCGCTTGCCCGGATGGCCGGCCGCGAGGAGCACGGCGGCCATGCTGGCGGCCATGCCGACGCAGATCGTGCTGACCGGCGCGCGGACCAGCTGCATCGTGTCGTAGATGGCGAGGCCGGAGGTGATCACGCCGCCGGGCGAGTTGATGTAGAGGTTGATGTCCTTGTCCGGATCCTCGGAATCCAGGAACAGGAGCTGGGCGATGACGAGGTTGGCCAGGTTGTCCTCGATCGCGTCGCCCAGAAAGATGATCCGCTCCCGGAGCAGCCGGGAGTAGATGTCGTAGGCGCGCTCGCCGCGGCTCGACGACTCGATGACCATCGGGACGAGCATCCGGGGACCTCCTGGTGCGGAGCCCTCCCCGCCGCCGCGGACGCGCGTCGGGCGAGGGCGATCGGGATTGCGGGCGGTCACGCTGGCGAGGCCTCGGCGTCGAGGATCTCCGCGTCGAGCGCCTTCCCGGCGTCGGCCTCGGCCGCTGCACCGGCGACCGGCGATGGCGCGGCGTCCTCGACGTGGGGGAGTGCCGGGTGTTCCGGATGTGCCGCCAGCCAGCGGTCGACGAGAAGCTCCACGACCCGTGAGCGCCTCAGCGAGCTGCGGATGGCGGCCTGCGCCCGCGGGGTGTCGAAGTAGGCCGCGAGCTTGGGCTGGTCCGGATACCGCGCCTTTGCCCGGAGGATCTCGGCGATGATGTCGCGGTCGGGGACGTCGATCCCCTCTCGCGTCGCGATCTCGCCGAGCACGAGCAGGGTCTTGGCGCGCTCCTCCGCGCCCGGCCGGAACTCGGCGTGGAGCTCCTCGGCGGCCTTTCCCGAGGCGGACAGGTAGGCCTCCTCGGTGATCCCCTGACGGCCGAGCGCCCCGCGCAGCTCGTCGTGCATGACCTCGACCTCCTCGTCCACGAGGAGGTCGGGGATCTCGACGGTCGCGTTCTTGACCGCGTAGTCGATGATCCGGTCGGCGAATCCGTGGCGCGCCCGGTCGAGCGCGTTGCGCTCGAGGCGGACGCGGATCTCGGATCGCAGCTCCGCCATGTCGGCGAAGTCTCCGACCGACTGCGCGAAGTCGTCGTCCACGTCCGGCATGACCTTCTCGCGGAGCTCCTTGAGGTCCACGCTGAAGTGGACCGCGGCCCCACGGAGCGACTCCTCCTGGTAGTCGTCGGGGAACGTGATGTCGAACTCGGACGTCTCGCCCGGCCGAAGGCCGACCAGGTGCTCCTCGAAGCCCGGGACGAGGCGCTCCTCGCCGATGACGAGCGGCATCCTCTCGGACGTCCCGCCATCGAACGGGACGCCGTCGCGGGTGCCCGCGAAGCCGACCACGGCCCAGTCGCCCTTCGCGGCGGGGCGCTCCTCGACCGGACCCAGGGTCGCCTGCTGGTCGCGAAGGTCGTCCACGACGCGCTCGACCTTGGCGTCGTCCACGGGCTCGATCTCGGGCTTGAACGGGAAGTTCGCGTAGTCGCCGAGCTTCACCTCGGGCCGCAGCGGGACGGTCGCCTTGTAGCGCAGCGGCTTGCCCTCCTCCGACTCGATCATCTCGACCTCGGGCCGGCCGATGATCACGATTGCCGGGTCGTCGGCGGTGCTCTTCGCCCACTCTCGGTAGCTCGTGTCGACGAGCGTCTCGACGGCCTCGTCCCAGACCGCCCCCGCGCCAAGGACGCGCTCCAGCATGCCGCGGGGGGCCTTGCCGGGACGGAATCCCGCGACGCGCGTGCGCTGGCTGAGGCGGCGCGTGGCGTCCGAGACGGCACGCGCGACCTGTTCGACGGGGAGCTCGACCTCGACGACGAGGGTGCTCTTCTCGGAGGGTGTCGTGGTCACATGCATGGCCGAAGAAGTATAGGGGCCGCCCCCCGGCGCCGCCGGGAGGCGGCCGGGACAGGTCCGGAGATGCCCACCCTGGTGGGCGAGGTCGGGGTCGAACCGACACGCCGCTCGCGCGGCACCGGCTCCTAAGGCCGGCGCGTCTGCCATTCCGCCACTCGCCCAAGGGGCCAGTCTAGCCGGTGGGAGGCGGTCCCTTGCCTTCGGTCCGGGACCGGATCTCGTCCTCGCGCCGGGCCACGTCCTCTGAGGATCCTTCGAACAACCGCCTGAGGAGGGTGCGGCTGATCTCCGCGGCCAGGGGGACGCCGGCCGTCAGCAGCAGCCGGCGGACGAACCGCGACTCGCTCTTCCGATTCGAGTCGACGAACGCCGCGAACTCGCGCTCGAGCGCCCCGCGAACCCTGGCACCGTCGTCGCCCAGCGCCCGCACCGCCTTCTCCACCTGGTCGGGGAGGAGGCTGGCCGGCAGAGGGTCCGGCTGGCCGACGATCCGGCGCTTCACGGCCCGGAAGGCTCTCCGGGGCCCGCCGGCGACGACGAAGGCGGTCCCGCCGACGGCCGCGGCCGTCTTGCCGGGGTTCCGCCGCACCTTCGCCCGCACGTCCACCGCGGCCCGTGCCGTGGCCTCGAGCCGGACGAGCTCGTCGGCGAGAGCCACGCGGGCGGCCGCGACGTCGGCGATCGCGGCAGCCGTGGCGGGGTCCAGGGCGGGGATGTCGACGTGTTCGTCCGTCATGAGCCCTCCTCCCGCCGGCCGGGCAGGCGAGCCTGCGCCCAGTCCCGGGTCGCCTCGGCGGCGGCGATCGAGGCGCTCGGCACGAAGCGGCGCTTCAGGTCCTCCCAGTCGTAGCTGCGGAGGGCCAGCGCGGCGAACGCCGGCCATGCCACCAGCGTGACAGTCACCCCCATGGCCACGCCAACCTGGAGGCTGAAGCTGATGGCGGTGAACGCCCCGAGGAGCGCGCCGACGACGGCACCCCCGATGAAGCCGCCGAGCGCGCCCCCGACGCCGCCGGCGCGGGCACCGACGAGCAGGCCGACGAAAGCGAAGATCGTGCCCCACAGGGTCAGGCCGACGAGCAGCGGCCGTACCGCAGGATCGACGCCCGGGGCCGCCGACTCCCCGATCGCCGCGTAGATGGCGTGCGGCCAGGCCAGGCCGAACACGACCGAGACGGCGATGCCGATGAGGAGTGCTGCCAGGAGCGTCCCGGCGAGGTAGGTCCGCGAGATCCGGAGCGCCGCGAGGACGAGGATGACTGCGGTCGCGATGGAGAAGAGCGTCCCGTGCAGGATCCCCCAGCCCATCGAGCCGAAGATCCACTCACCCAGGAAGAGCGCCGTGCCGACGGGGACGAGGAGGCCGATGTACAGGACGAAGGCGAGGGCGATTCCGACCTTGATCGCGACCTGCTTGGCGTCGGCGGCGATGACCGCCAGCTCCGCCTTCGCGAGGACGATGTGCGCATCGACGAGGCTGCGACCGGCCTTGACGGTCCGCCGCACCTGCTCCCGCAGGCCGGGCGGCTTGGGCGGCTTCGGCGGCCGGGGCGGCTTCGGCGGCGGAGACCCGAGCGTCGATCCGGGAGGCGGAGGCGGCCCCGACGGCGGCGCCGGCGGCGGGTCCCCGGCCGGAGGCGGCCCTGAGGGCGGCGCCGGCTGCGGGTCCCCGGCCGCGGGCGGTCCGGCCGGCGTGGTCGGCGGCGGGTCCCCGGACCCGGGGCCGGCCGCCTCTGCGTCGATCCCGGCCGCAGCGCCCACGGGAACGGCGCCCGTGCCCGGTTCGGGCTCGGGCGGTGGCGCACCGGTCGAGGACGTGGAGACCGACGTGGCGTCCGCGGCGACGGGCGGACGGTCGAAGGGCTGGTCGGGGCCGGCGGGCGCGGCGTGCGTGTCTCCGCCGGGATCGATCGGACTCAGGTGCCACCTCCGGGAGCCGGGGATCGTGCGGCACGATCATAGCGCGCCCGATGGCCGACCCGGGCGCGGATCGGTCGTCGCGGCGTAGGCGGCTTCAACGGAGCGCCGGCGACGGCAGCGCCCGGAGGTCGGGCTGCCTCAGCTGATCGTCAGGACCGGCTGCTGGCGTGCGGCACGCACGCTCATGCGCGCCGCGACCGTCTTTGCGAGCGCCGTCATGGCCTGGGCCGCGGCGCCGGGCTCCCGCTGGGCGACGGCGGGGATCCCCGCGTCGCCCCCCTGGCGGACCGTCACGTCCAGGGGAATCCCGCCCAGGTACTCGATGTCGTGCTCCTGGGCGAAGCGCTCGGCGCCGCCGCGCCCGAAGATCTCCGTGGCCTCGCCGCAGTGCGGGCAGACGAAGGCGCTCATGTTCTCGACGACGCCGATCACCGGGACGCTCATCCGCCTGAACATCGCGAGGGCCTTCTCGACGTCGGCGATCGCCACCTGCTGCGGCGTCGTCACGAGGACGGAGCCGGAGATCGGCACGGCCTGGGCGAGCGTGAGCTGGGCGTCGGACGTGCCGGGCGGCAGGTCGACGACCAGGTAGTCCAGCTCGCCCCAGGCCACGTCCCGCAGGAACTGCTGGATGGCGCCGCCGACGAGCGGGCCGCGCCAGACGATGGGCTGGCCGTCGGGCACGAAGAAGGCGATGGAGATCACCTTCACCCCGTAGCGCTCCAGGGGCAGGATCTTGTTCTCGGGGGTTGCCCTGGGGGCGCCCTCGAGCCCCATCATCAGGGGGATGTTCGGGCCCGTGATGTCGGCGTCCAGGAGCCCCACCGCCGCGCCCGCCTGCGCCAGCGCGACCGCGAGGTTCGTGCTGACGGTGGTCTTCCCCACCCCGCCTTTTCCGGATGCCACCGCGACGATGTTCTTCACGCCCTCGAGAAGCTGCGGGCCGGACGACGACGCTGCGCGACGGACCATCGCGCCCCAGGTGATCTCGATCTCGGCCGCGCCGATCTCCGCGAGGGCGGCCCGGGCGTTGTGCTCGATCTCGTCCTTGAGGGGGCAGGCCGGCGTCGTGAGCTCGATCGTGAAGGCGACCTTCGGACCGTCGATCGCGATCCCCTTGACCATGTTGAGGGTCACGATGTCACGGCCCAGCTCAGGCTCCTGGACGGTGCGCAGGGCGTCGAAGACGGCGCCCTCTGTGAGCGTGCTCATGCGCGGCTGGTCCTTCCGGTGCGGGACGCGTCGGTCCCGGGCATCGCGCCCGGGGACCAGCATCGTAACCCGGTCGGCTCGCGCACGCCCCGGGACGGGCGTGCCCGGATGAGCCGGGGCGGACGGCCAGGGGCGGAGCTCCCGTCGCGGCCGGCCGGAAGCCTTCGGACTCGAGCGCCTCGCAGGCCACCCCCGGTTCGGTCACTGATCGCGCTGGCCGTGCGGAATTCGCACGCGGCAGGTCGCGGCGCCACGAAACCCGCAGAATCGAAACCCAGTTGACAGGGCTTTCCGTGCGCACGTAGGATCTCGCGCATTACTGCAGCGCGGTAGAGTCGGTGCACACGCGCGAGGAGGCGCGCCACCGGCACCAGAGCGGGCCGCAACCGTCCCCTTGCGGCTTCTCGACGCGTCCCTCCTCGGCCAACAGGAGCAGCGAGGCGCAGGTGCCCAACGACATCGAAGTCCGGCTCGTGGATGTCGTCAAGAAGTTCGGTGACGTGGCGGCCGTCGACCATATCAACCTCGAGGTCCACGACGGCGAGTTCTTCTCGCTCCTGGGCCCATCGGGCTGCGGCAAGACGACGACGCTGCGGATGATCGGCGGCTTCGAGGAGCCGACGTCGGGGCTGATCGAGCTCGACGGGCAGGACGTCACCTGGCTGCCGCCCTACCGCCGCAACGTCAACACCGTCTTCCAGAACTACGCCCTGTTCCCGCACCTGACGATCTTCGAGAACGTGGCCTTCGGCCTGCGGCGCAGGAAGGCCAAGGACAGCGAGATCAAGGCGCGCGTGAGCGAGATGCTGGCCCTGGTCGAGCTGGCCGGCTTCGAGAAGCGCAAGCCGACCCAGATCTCCGGCGGCCAGGCCCAGCGCGTGGCGCTGGCCCGAGCGCTCATCAACCGGCCGGGCGTGCTGCTGCTCGACGAGCCCCTCGGCGCCCTCGACCTGAAGCTGCGCAAGCAGATGCAGCTCGAGCTGAAGCGGATCCAGCAGGAGGTGGGGATCACGTTCATCTACGTGACCCACGACCAGGAAGAGGCGATGACGATGTCCGATCGCATCGCCGTGATGAACCGCGGCCACTACGAGCAGCTGGCCGACCCGGAGACCCTGTACGAGCGGCCCACGACGCGCTTCGTCGCGGGGTTCCTCGGCATCTCCAACCTCCTCCGCGGAACCGTGATCGAGAAGGCCGAGCGCCACGCGGCGGTCCGCCTTCTCGACGACACGGTGGTCAGGATCCCGGTCGGCGCGGTCAACGGCGCCACGGGCATCGAGGTCGGCGTGCGACCCGAGAAGATCCGGATGTACGCCATCGACGTAGCCGCGCCCGAGGGGCTGAACGTCCTGACCGGCACCGTCCGCGACGCGTCCTACGTCGGCGTCAGCACCCAGTACGTGGTCGAGACCCGCAGCGGCGGGCGAATCACCGTCTACGAGCAGAACGTCGAACGCACGATCCACGGCAACCTGTACCGGCCGGGCGAGGAGGTCCGACTCGCCTGGTCCCCCGACCATTCATTCGCGGTCGTCTCGTCCGCCGCCGACGCGGCCAGCGACGACTGATCCGGCCACCGCCAGCCCCGGGGGTCACGGAGGAAACAATGCCCGAGCACGAACCGATCCTCGGCCGGATGATCACCCGGCGCAGCATGCTCCAGGGCACGGCCCTTGCCGGAGTCGGTGCCTTCCTGGCGGCCTGCGGCACCCCGCCGGCCGCCTCCAGCGCACCGTCCGCGGCACCCTCGGTCGGTGCCTCGATCGCTCCGAGTGAGGCGCCCAGCGCCACCCCGGCAGCGCCGCAGACGCCCAGCGCCGTCCTGAACTTCGCCAACTGGCCGCTCTACATCGACCAGGACACCAGCAAGCCGCCCAAGAGCCCCACCCTCGAGGCATTCACCAAGAAGTACGGGACGAAGGTCAAGTACTCCGAGGTCATCAACGACAACGAGTCGTTCTTCGGCACGATCCAGCCGCCGCTGCAGGCCGGCCAGGACACCGGCTGGGACCTCATCGTCCTGACGGACTGGATGGCCTCCCGGGTCATTCGGCTCAACTGGGTCGAGACGATCGACACTGCCAACACCCCGAACTTCGTGGCGAACGAGAACGACATCTACAAGGGCCAATCCTGGGACCCGGGCAACAACCTTCGCGCGCCCTGGCAGTCCGGGATGACGGGCCTCGGCTTCGACCAGAAGGTGACCGGCGACGTCACCTCGATGGCCGCGCTCTGGGAGCCCGACCCGAAGTGGAAGGGCCGCGTCTGGCTCCTCACGGAGATGCGGGACACGGTCGGCCTGACCCTGCTCAAGCTCGGGATCAAGCCCGAGGACTTCACGATGGACCAGGCCAGCCAGGCCTTCGCCGAGATCAAGAAGACCGTGGATGCCGGGATCGTGCGCAGCTTCCTGGGCAACGACTACAAGGAGAGCCTGATCAAGGGCGACCTCGTCCTTGGGACCGCCTGGTCGGGCGACATCATCCAGGCCAAGCTCGAGAAGGACAGCCTCGTGTTCAACGTGCCGACCGAGGGCGGCATGCTCTGGACCGACAACATGCTGATCCCCAAGGGCGCCCAGAACAAGTACACCGCCGAGCTGATGATCGACTGGGTCTACGACCCGAAGATCGCGGCCGAGATCGCGGCGTACGTGCAGTACGTCTCGCCGGTCAAGGGGACCAAGGAGGTCCTGGCGGCCAGCCCGGACACAGCCGCCCTCTCGAAGGACCCGCTGATGTTCCCCGACGCGGCGACGCTGGCGAACCTGCACATCTTCCGGGCCGTCACCGAGGCCGAGGAGAAGACCCTCAACGACGACTTCACGAAGGTCGAGGGGCAGTAGCCCCGGCCCCGGTCCCATGGGCCCGGCCGCCGTCCGGCCGGGCAGCTGAAGGTCAGGCAACGCGCGAGAGAGGGAGGACGTGGGAGCGCTTCGCCGCTATCGGTTCGCCGTTCCCTACCTGCTGCTGGCACCGGGCCTGCTGTGGCTGGCGGTGTACTACCTCTACCCCGCGGTCCAGATGTTCATCGCCTCGTTCTGGACCGGCTCGCTCTCGACCGGGTACACCTTCTCGTTCTCGAACTGGACCAACTACACGGACGCCATCTCGCGGTACTCGGAGCAGTTCGTCCGCTCCATCGTCTATGCCAGCCTGGCGACCCTCCTCACGTTCGCCATCAGCTTTCCCCTGGCCTACACCATCGCGTTCCGCGGCGGGCGCTACAAGAACCTGCTCCTCTTCCTGGTCATCGCCCCGTTCTTCACCAGCTTCCTGCTGCGGGTCATCAGCTGGCGCACGATCCTGGGCGACGACGGCCTGCTCCTCGGCCCGCTGAAGGCGCTCGGGGTCGTCCCCGAGGACTTCCGGCTCCTGGCGACACCGCTCGCGGTCATCACCGGCATCGCCTACAACTTCCTGCCGTTCATGACACTGCCGGTCTATGTCAGCCTGGAGAAGATCGACCGCCGGCTCCTCGAGGCGGGCCAGGACCTCTACGCGACGCCGTTCGCCACCTTCCGCAGGGTCACGCTGCCCCTCGCGCTGCCGGGGATCTTCGCCGGGACCCTGCTCACGTTCATCCCCGCCATGGGCGACTACGTGAACGCCGAGCTGCTCGGCCAGACGCCCTCCACGCGGATGATCGGCAACGTCATCCAGAGCCGCTTCCTGACGGCGAACGACTACCCCACGGCATCGGCGCTGTCGTTCGTGCTGATGGCCGGGATCCTGGTCATGGTGGCCGTCTATGCGAGGGTCCTCGGCACCGAGGAGCTCACGAGTGGAGCGGTCTGAGCGATGAGCGAGACGGCTCTCAGCCCCGCCCTCGGCAGGACGAAGGGAACGGCCCGCCAGCGCGCCACGCGGTGGCTCAGCCGGAACCTGCTCTACGTCTATACGGCGGGGGCGATCGTCTACCTGATGCTGCCGATCGCGATCATGATCATCTTCAGCTTCAACGACCCGATCGGCAAATCGAACTTCACCTGGGTCAAGTTCAGCCTGGACGCGTGGCTCAACCCGTTCGGCGCGCTGGGCCTCCAGGACGCGGTCTTCGTCAGCCTGCAGATCGCCTTCCTGTCGACGCTCGTCGCGACGATCCTCGGCACGCTCATCGGCCTCGCCCTCACCCGCTACGAGTTCCGCGGACGGGGGGCCACGAACCTGTTCATCTTCCTGCCCATGGCGACCCCCGAGATCGTCCTGGGCGCCTCGCTGCTCACGATGTTCGTCTCGATCGGCCAGCCCCGCAACGAGGCGACGATCCTTATCGCCCACATCATGTTCAACATCAGCTTCGTCGTCGTGACCGTCCGCGCCCGCATCACCGGCTTCCCGCGCCACCTCGAGGAGGCCGCCATGGACCTGGGCGCCAACGAGTGGGTCACCTTCTGGAAGGTCACCTTCCCCCTGATCTTCCCGGGGATCATGGCCGCGGCGCTGCTCGCCTTCAGCCTCTCGATCGACGACTTCGTGATCACCAACTTCACCGCGGGCCAGACCGTGACGTTCCCGATGTACATCTACGGCTCGTACCGGATCGGCGTGCCCGTCCAGGTGAACGTGATTGGCACCATCATCTTCCTGACAGCGGTCGGCGCGGTCGTCATCAGCACCCTCCTGCAACGCCGCGACCGCGGCGCCTGATCGCCGGCATGGAGGCCAGGACCCGCGCGCCCAGCGCGGCGGGGCTGCTGCGAATCGCGGATGCGGCCCGGCAGGTCGGGGTCTCCCCCAGCGCACTCCGGCTCTGGGAGCGGCAGGGACTGATCACGCCGCGGCGCCACGCGGGGCGCGAGCGCCGCTACGGGCCGTCGGACCTCGAGCAGCTCCGCCGGATCCGACGGCTGCGCGCCGTCGAGGGCATCAACGCCGCCGGCATCCGGCGCGTGCTGGGTGACGGCGCGGATCGACCCGACCCGCGTCCAGCGCCGACCACGGAGCCGGCGGGGCCGGAGGCTGGCGCGCCCGCGATCGGTGGGCGTCTGCGCTCGCTGCGCCGCGCCTCGGGATGGTCGCTCCGGGAGGTCGCCGCGCGATCGGGCCTGTCGGCGTCGTTCATGTCCGGTCTCGAGCGCGGCACGACCGGCGCCAGCGTCGCCGCCCTGGTGCGCCTCGCCTCGGCCTTCGACACCACGGTCGCCGACCTTCTCGGTCAGACCGAGCTCGGTCCCGCTCGTCGCTGGGGCGACCGCGTCGTCCGCGGCGGCGAGCGCCTGGCCGTGACGGCCGGGCGCGGGGTGCGCATCGAGGAGCTCGCCGCCCTGCCGACGCGCCTCCAGCCCCAGCTCTTCGTGCTCGCCCCGGGCGCCACCTCCGAAGGGTCCTATGCGCACGCCGGCGAGGAGTTCATGTACGTCCTCCAGGGCCGGGTCGCCGTCTGGCTCGACGAGCGCGAGCACCACGAGCTCGGGCCGGGCGACGCGCTGACGTTCCCGTCGTCCCTGCCCCATCGTTTCGTCGCCCTCGGCGCCGACGAGACGCGGATCCTCTGGGTCAACACGCCGCCGACGTTCTGAAGGAGCCCCCCATGGTCGACACGGCCGCCACGCCGCCCGGCGGCGCCAGCCTGCTCCCGGACCGTTCCGTGGTCCCGGCTGTCTGGAGCCGCGTCACGAACGCCATCGTCGACCACGGCGACGGGAGCTGGCTCGTGACCGTCGAGGGCGAGCGGTACCTCGACTACAGCTCGGGCATCGGCGTCACGAACACGGGCCACGCCCACCCGCGCGTCGTGGCCGCCGTCCAGGCCCAGGCGGCCAAGCTGCTCCACGGGCAGCAGAACATCGTGTACCACGAGGCCGGCCTGCGCCTCTACGACCGCCTCCGCACCCTGCTTCCCGGCGGCCCGTGGCAGGCGTTCCTGGCGAACTCGGGCGCGGAGGCCGTCGAGGCCGCGGTGAAGCTCGCCCGGGCTGCCACCGGGCGCCCGGTCATCCTCGTCTTCAGGGGCGGCTATCACGGCCGGACGGCGCAGACGATGGCCATGACGACGGCGAAGAATGTCTACCGGGGAGACTTCGAGCCGCTCCCGGGCTCCGTCTACAGCACCGCGTACCCGTCCTGCTATCGAGCCCCCGGCCGCGCGCACGCCCCCGACGCGGACTGCACCTGCGACTGGGAGGAGCAGCTGGAGCTGACCCTACACACCCTGACCTACCCGGAGCACGTCGCGGCCGTGGTGGTCGAGCCCGTGCTGGGCGAGGGGGGCTACGTCGTCCCGCCGCCGAGCTTCCTGCCGCGCCTCCGCGAGATCACCCGCGCCAATGGGATCCTCCTGGTCGCGGACGAGGTCCAGACCGGTGTCGGCCGCACCGGCGAGATCTTCGCGGTCCGCCACTGGGACGTCGAGCCCGACATCCTCGTCTTCGCCAAGGGGATTGCCTCCGGTCTGCCGCTGTCCGGGATCATCGCCCGGCCGGACCTGCTCGCCGCGTGGCGACCCGGCGCTCACGGCGGGACCTACGGCGGCAATGTCGTTGCCTGCGCCGCCGCGAACGCGACCCTGGACGTGATCGAGGAGGAGGGGCTCGTGGCCAACGCCCGCGATCGCGGCGCCCAGCTCCTGGCCGGGCTCCGCGAGATCCAGGCCGGGCACCCTGCGGTCGGCGACATCCGCGGCCTGGGCTGCATGGCCGCCATGGAGTTCGTGAAGCCGGCGCAGGGCGACGGCCGGGTCCCCGACCCCGACCTCGCGAAGCGCGTGCTCGCCGAGGCCCTGGAGCGGCGGCTGATCGTCCTGTCGGCCGGCGCCTACGCCAACGTCGCCCGGATCATCCCGCCGCTCGTGACCACCGCCGAGGAGGTGGACCTCGCCCTGGGCGTGCTCGAGGACGCGGTCACGGCGGCCGCCGGGTGACGGCGGCGAAGGCGCCCAGCCCGCGAGCCAGGGTCCGGCGCCTCCCGGCGCGGGCCGCCTACGACGCCGAGACCATCGCGGCCGTCCTCGACGCGGGGGTGGTGGCCCACCTCGGGCTGGTCATCGATGGGCAGCCGTTCGTGATCCCCACGCTGCACGCCCGAGTCGGCGACCTCGTGTACGTGCATGGCTCGCGCGCCAGTCGGACGCTTCGGGCGCTCGGGGCCGGCGCCGCAGCATGCCTGACGGTCACGCACATCGACGGTCTCGTGCTCGCCAGGTCTGCCTTCCACCATTCGGTCAACTACCGGTCGGTCGTCGTCCTGGGCCGCGCGATCCAGGTGATCGGGGCCGACGAGAAGCTCCGCGCCCTGCGGGCGTTCATGGAGCGCGTCACGCCCGGCCGCTGGGAAGAGGTGCGACCCCCCGACGAGCGCGAGCTCGAGCTGACCGCGGTCCTGCGCCTCGACCTCGCCGAGGCCTCGGTGAAGCTGCGGGCGGGCGGCCCTGCCGACGACGAGGACGATCTCGGCTCGCCGGCCTGGGCGGGCGTCGTCCCGCTTCACCTGGCTGCCGGCCGTCCCGAGCCGGCCGCCGACCTCGTGGAGGGCGTCCTGCCGTCCGCGGCGGTCCGGGCACTCCTGGAGCGATTCGGGCCCGGGGACGCCGGCTGAGCGCCCGGCGAGACGTTGCCCGCGCTCGCCACCCGACCACGAACCTTTCGGTCAGCCGCGCAACCGAGACAGGATCTCGTCGTGGAGATGGCCGTTGCTGCCGACGAAGCTCGGGGCCCACACGTCGCGGACCCCGCCGATGTCGGTCACCCGGCCGCCTGCCTCCTCGATGATGACCAGGGGTGCCGCGACATCCCAGCTGTGCATGCCGGTCTCGACCATGGCCTCGGCGGCACCCTCCGCGACGAGGGCATAGCCCCAGAAGTCCCCGAAGCCCCGCTCACGCCAGCAGGCGTCGAGGAGCGCGTCGAAGCCCGGCATGAGGCCGGACCCGACGTTCTCCCGGCGGCTGCTGTAGATCAGCTGCGCGTCCTCGAGCGAGCCCACCTCGCTCACCCGCAGGCGGCGGCGCGACCCATCCCGGGCCACGGCCCACGAACCCATCCCGCGGGCCGCGTACCAGCGTTCGCCCATGGCCGCCGCGGACATGGCCCCCACCTGCATCTCGCCCTCGACCTCGACGCCCAGCAGGGTCCCGAAGAGCGGGATGCCGCGGATGAAGTTGTGCGTGCCGTCGATCGGGTCGATGAACCAGCGGACCCCGGCGGCGCCCGCTTCGTCGCCGTACTCCTCGCCGACGAACCCGTGATCCGGATGGACCGACCGGATCCGGTCGCGCACCAGGCGCTCGATCGCCTGGTCGGCCTCGGTGACGAAGGTCCGGTCCGGCTTGCGCGACGTCGGCACCTCGCGGCGATACCAGCGCATCGCGAGACGGTCCGCTTCATCGCACATCTCGAGCGCGAGCGAGAGCCAGGCGGCAAGGTCCGCCTCGCTCGCACGGCGCAGCCCGGCGCTCCAGGCCGCGCCGAACGGGGTGCCGTCCGTCACGCTCAGGACGCCTCGCCTGCCGCCTTCAGCGCCGAGGGGGCGGGACGATGCCATTCGGGCCCGTTCGGGACGTAGCGTGCCAGGAGCCCGGCGGTGCCGGTGACCCTGAGCTGGTCGAAGAGGAATGCCAGCTTCGTCGCCTGGCTGGCCAGGATCTCGCCCTTGGTGGCCAGGCCCCACGTCTGGCGCTTGAACGGCCCGATGGCCTTCTTGCGGGACGTGTAGAGGAACTGGCTGTCGGTCTGGCCGTCCTTGCGCTCGTCCGCGGCGTTGGCGTAAAGCCACTCCTCGATCTCCGCGCGCAGCGCGGCGGGGAAGGCGGGATGGTCGTAGACGGCGTTCTGGAACCCGGTGGCAAGGTGGATCTCGGCGGCCTCGACCGTCGGGAAGAGGTGGAACAGGGTGTCGGGCAGGGTGCTGGCGCCGTGCTGGACGGCGCCGGCGATCGAATACTCGGCGCGACCCAGCTCGCCGAGATCCTTGAGGACGTTGAAGTCGAGCTTGACCTCGGCAACGCCGCCATCCGGCAAAGGCACGCCGCCGTGGCTCGTGCCCGTCTGAACGCTGACCTTGCTCACGCCGATCGCGCCCGGTGCGCGGGCATCCAGCTCGCGGCGGAAGCCGTCGAGGTAGGCCCGCAGGTCCTCCACGTTGGAGTTCTCCTTGCCGACCTCGCCGATCTCGCCCCCGATGGAGATCGTGACCCCGTCCGGCTCGAGCTCGCGGATCAGCGCCGCGATCTCGGCCGCCACGGTGAAGTTGACGCGTTGCTCGAGGTCGACGGTCGGCTGCGAGAGGTCCACGAGCGTCGAGCTGTCGATGTCGATGTTGAGGTAGCCGGCAGCCACGGCATCGCGACAGGCCTTGCGGATCTCCTCGGTCATCGCCTGCGGGTCGGCCGCGTACTTCCTAGCGTTGAACTGGTAGTGGTCGCCCTGGATGAAGACCGGGCCGACCCAGCCCGCCGCGATCGCCCCGGCAAGGCAGTTCGGGGCGTACTCGAAGACCCGCTGCCAGGTGTACGTCTGCTCCGAGCGGGCAAGCTCGAGGATGACCGGCCCGACCTCCTTCACCTTGGCGGTCTCGAAGATCTTGCGGGCCGTGTCGAAGGTGTCCATCCGGATGTTGATCGCGGGAACGGTGAAGCCGCCGAGCTCGCCCCGGGCGCGGGCGGCGTACAGCTCCTGGATGCTCGCCGACCGGGCGCCCAGTGCCTGGCTCGCTTCCCAGATGATCCAGCGGGCTGCCTCGACCGTCGCGGCGTCCTCGGAGAACGTCTGGGTCCAGGCGAGGTCCTCGATGGTGCGCGAGCGGAACGCCACCTCGTCGATGACGACGACGCGATCGCCGCTGATGCGGGCGGTGCCGTCCAGCAGGGCGATCAGCTCAGGGATGGATGCGGCGACGGTGGCCATGGGCGTCGGTCTCCTGTCGATGGCGAGCGGCGGGGCGCGGCCCGGGTCGCGCGGCTGGGACAACGGAATCGTGCCGCGCCCGGCAGGCGCCACGTCGCCGGGAGCGAGGCGGGCCCATGGTACGACGCCGCCGGGACCCCGGGACTCGTCCGTGCGGCCCTGCCTGGGCGGGCCGAAGGAACGGGCTACGAGTCCTCGCTGGCGAGTGCGCTCAGCGCCGCCAGCCCTTCGTCGCGAAGGCGGTATGACCCTCGTCGCACGCGCTCGAACCAGCCGTAGACGTCGCGCGCGAGGATCTGCTGGGCGTTCGGGGCCTCGGCAGCGACGCGAAGCACGGCAACGGTCGCGGGACCATCGCGGAGAACACCCGCGAGGCGGAGTGCCTCCTGCCGGTAGGCGGTCATGATGGGCGACCCGACGCCCCCGCCGGGCGTCGGGTCGCCACGTCGCCGGCGATGCTCCCCGAGCACTCGAGCGGAGCGCCGCCGATCGTGGGGCGGACGGTACGGCCCCGGGTCGACCAGGACCTCGACGCGGGAGGGTGGCGCGTGCACCGCGAGAAGCCCGAGACCGAGCCGCCGGCACAGGGGACGAATTCCCTTCCGCCGGGCTGCTCCGGCCGGAATCGCGAGGTACACCGTGTCGGCGATCGCGAGCCGGTCCACGCCCTGGAGCACGAGGCCGAGCGTGAACGCGAGCTTGAGCTCGACGATGACCGGTGGCTCGCCGGCCTGGACGGCCACGAGATCGCACCCGGCGATCTCGCCCTTCACGTCGTACCCACGGGCCTCGAGGAAGGCCTTGACCGGCGCGTAGAGCTCGACCTCCCGCGTGGCCTCGTGGGCACCCCGCTGCCGCGGCCCGCTGCCGGTCGACACGTCAGGCCACCCCCGCCTCCCGCGAGAAGGCCGCCACGATTTCGTCGAGCTCCCCCGCCATGCCGTCCGGAAGCGGCGGCGGGACGTGCGTCTCGAGCAGCGATCGCGCTCGTTCGCGGGCGCGATCGCCGGGGGTCCGGCGGCCACCGGCCTCCCAGTCCTCCCACGTGTTGCGGTCGAACAGGCGCGGCTGCCAGAGGTCACGCATGTTGTCGAGCGTGTGGTCCTCCGCCAGGAAGTTCCCGCCGGGACCCACCTCGCCGATCACGTCGACCGCGAGCGTCGAGTCGTCGACCGCGATTCCATTGGCCAGGTGCCGGACGAGGCCGAAGATCTCCGAATCCAGGACGAGCTCTTCGAGGGCAAAGACGCGGGCGGCATACAGGAGCCCGGCACCCGACAGCATGTCGGCGCCCGCGAGCAGGCTCACGAGCCCCGAGAGGCCGTTCTCCAGCCCTGCCTGCCAGTCCCACGACTTGGCCCCTGGAGCGAACGTGCCGACGCTGCACGGGATGCGGTAATGCCGGGCCAGCTGGGCGAAGGCCGCCTGGTAGAGCAGGTCCTCCGGCCCCCCGCAGGCCACGAGGCCGCTCCGGAGGTCCATCGTCGTCGAGCAGGCACCGTAGAACGTCGGCGCTCCGGGCGCCAGGGTCTCCACGATCGTGACGCCGGCGAGAACCTCGGCGTTGCTCTGGGCCAGCACCCCTGCCGGCGTGGCGGGCGCCGTGGCGCAGCCGATCGCCATCACCACGAAGCCGGCCGGCACGCCCGCGTCGGCGTAGACCAGGGCCGCCTCCAGGGCCTCCCCTTCGAACGTCAGCGGGCTCAGGCTCACCTGGAACGAGGAGAGGATCGGCCGGTTGCGAAGGGCGGCGGCGCCGCCCGCGACGGCCCGCGCCATCTCGACGGCCCCCCGGGCCGCCAGCGGGGTGACCGCGGTCATCAGCTGAACGTGCTTGCCGCTGTTCACCAGCTGCGTTCGCAGCTCGTGCAGCGGCCTGACCGGGATCGGCCGGTCGCCGGCCTCGACGCCCTGCCACAGGAACGAGATCTCGGGCAGCGCGTCGGCCAGCCGGGTCACCTGCGCGAGGTCGGCCTCCGTCGAGGCACGCCGGAGCCCGCTCTCGAGATCGAGGATCTCGGCCGCGCTGCCGTCGACCGAGAGGTAGCCGTGGGCGCCGTCGAGGGGCAGGTCCCAGGCCCGCTCGCGCGCCGCGAGCGTGTACCCGCGGGGCGCGACGATGAGGGCCGCCTCCACGAGCGCAGCCGGGAGGCGGACCCGATCGCCGTCCACGCGGGCGCCGGCCGCAGCCAGGCGAAGCCGGACGGATGCAGAGCCCACCGCCACCCCCGTCTCTTCGAGGATGCGCAGGCTCGCGGCATGCATGCGCGCAACGCCGTCGGGCGAGAGCGGGCGAAAGGATGGCCTCCCCAGCGGGAGCGCCCGGACGGGCGAGGCGGAGTCGGGCATCGGATGCCTCCGAGCGGTCGGGTGAAGGCGGTCGATCAGAGAGCGCGGCACGGGCCGGGGAGCGGCGGACGCCGTCGGTCGAGCCTAGCCCACCCCGGGGTCCCCGCGGGCGCCCGGCCCGCCGGCCGCGCCAAGCTCGGCCGCCCGCAGATCGCGCTCGGCCTCGAGGTCCCCCGCCCGCATCCGCGCCCGGTCGGCGAGGTCGGGCAGGATGCCCCAGGCGAAGTCCTCCCAGGCGTCGGACTCGGCGTCCCAGGTTGCGAGCACCGCCGGGCCCAGCCGACGCGGGTGCCCGCCTGCGTCGAGCACGACCGGCCGGAGGTAGTGCGCGGCGACCACCCGGGGGGCGCCGCCCGCCTGGGGCGGTCGCGCCACGATGAGCACGACCCCGAGGTACGCGGCCTCCTGGTCCGTCAGCCCCTGGCGCACGAGCAGGGCGAGGACAGCCGCGAGGTCGTCCGCGTCGATCGCGGCCACGAGCCCGCTGCTCCCCGTCGTGGACGCGACGGCAGCCCGGAGGACGCCCGGCGGGGAGTCGCCGGCCAGGAGTCCCCCCAGGACCACCAGGCGGCCCGCCTGCCCGGGCTCGGCGGGGTCCGGCCGCCGCGCCGGCGGGAGGGCGCCCGCCAGTGCGGCGAGAAGGGCCGTCGTCGTCGCCGAGTCACGGCCCGCGACCAGGACGGGGACGCCCCGTTCAACGAGGATCCAGGCGAGCGCCGCGAGGCGGGCATCCAGGAGGTGCGCTGCCACGAGGCTCGCGAGGGTCGGGCGGGGAGCAGGGGCTGGCACGGTGGCTCCGCGTGGCGAGATGAGCGGGGCCGACTGTACGTGGCGCGTCGAAGGCCGGTCAAACGCAGCCTGCAACCGCGGGCTGCCATCCTTCTGCCGGGTGTCTCGTGCGCGATACTGGGCGGAGCGGGGACGACACTGAAGGGAGAGGCACATGGTCCAGCGGTTCATCGGCGTCTCGATCGGGGCGCTCATCACCTTGCTGATCCTCTGGTTGAGCGGGGTGGTCAAGCCGGCAGACCTCACGCCGTGGTACTGGGCGGCGGCCGTCATCGGCGCGATCGCCAGCTTCTTCTGGCCCGTCGTGATCGGGTTCTGGTTCGCTCGGCGCCGCAGGAGCAAGCGCGACGAGCAGATCCAGAAGGAAGTCGACCGCCAGCTCGCGGAGCAGCAAAAGGGCTGACAGGAGCGATCCCCGGCCACCCGGTGCGTCCCGGCGCCGGCGGCTTCGGGCGAGCGCCCGACCAGCCTGCCGCGATGGAGATCGTCCCCGCGTCGCCCGCTGTCTGGGATGCCCTCGCCCACCTGTTCGTACGTGCCGGTGGACCCGACGCGCGGTTCTGCTGGTGCATCTTCTGGCGCGTCCGTGCCAGGGACTTCTCGCAGTCGACGCCCGCCGCGAATCGCGATCGGCTGCACGGCCTGATCGAGGCCGGGCCGCCGCCCGGCCTGGTCGCCTTCAGGGACGGTCGCGCGGTCGGCTGGGTGGCCCTGGCGCCGCGCCCGGAGTTCGTCCGCATCGAGCTCTCGAGGGTGATCCCGAGAGTCGAGGGGCCGGCGGCCTGGTCGATCCCCTGCTTCGTGGTCGCCCGTGACGCCCGTCGAGCCGGCGTCGCGAGCGCCCTTCTCGGGGCAGCCGTCGAGCATGCGAGAGCCGCCGGGGCGCCGGCCCTCGAGGGGTATCCCATCGATCCTGCGGGCGTCCCAGGCGGCCGCGTCCCCGACACGGGCGCCTATGTCGGCACGCGCTCGATGTTCGAGCGGGCCGGATTCCGGGAGGCCGCGCCGACGGCGTCGGTCAGCGGCGGCGCCCCTCGCGTCGTGATGCGCCGGGAGCTCGGCTGACCCGGCGGCGCCCCTCGCGCCGACGCCCCTCCCGCCGACGACGCTCACCCGGCCCGCCCTGGCTCGGCCGGACGTCCGCCCGTGGCCGTCCTCCAGCACGCCCGGGCACGTGGACGCCGCGTAAACTCGGGGCTTGACAGGGCCTCTTGGCCGGGAGTACCGTCCTGCCCGGCGCGGCAGTCCCGCGTCCACGACAGGCGGAGCGTCAGTCACCGAATGAGCGATCGGATCCTCCCCATGAGCGCCCGGGTGCGGCTGACCGCGCCCTTCAGCGGCGCGCTCTGCGGGCGATCTGTGCCCAGCTCGGCCTAGTCACGCGGCGGTAGCGCCGCCAGGCAAGGAACCGGAGCCGCGGGCCAGATCAGGGCCCAGCGGCTTTTTCATTGCCCCGCGCACGGCGGGGCGGCGACCCGGAGCCGCGGGCCCACGACGCAGAACAGACGTCGGGCCCGCGGCTCTTCTCGTCTCCGGACGAGCGAAGGCCGCGACCGGGCCCTGCGCCACCGGGATCGCCGGCCACCGAGACGAAGGAGACAACCGTGAGCACTCTCACCGAACCGAAGATCGCGCTCCGGCGGCCCGTCTCGGCACGCGACGAGATGATCGCCTCGGTCCCGGTCGAGATCGCAGCGCCCGCACCCGTGCGGCCCGTCGGGCCTCCCGCCCTCCACCTGGAGCACGTCTCCAAGACCTTCGTGGTCGGCCGGAAGAAGAAGCCGGTGGCGGCCGTGGACGACGTCTCGCTGAGCGTTCAGCGGGGCGAGATCTACGGGGTCCTCGGCGCAAACGGGAGCGGCAAGAGCACCCTGATCCGTCTCGTGTCCACCCTGCTGACCCTGGACCAGGGTCGCGCGGAGGTCTTCGGCCACGACGTGGAGCGGGACGAGATGGCGGTCAAGCGCCTCATCAACCGGGTGAGCGTCGACGCCGCCTTCTTCAAGAAGCTCTCGCCGTACGAGAACCTGGCCTTCGCGGCCCGCCTCTACGGCCTCCATGCCGGCGAGGCCCGCGCCGAGGCGGTCCGGATCCTCGCCCGGCTCGGCATCTCCGAGAAGCGGATGGGCAGCCCGATCGAGCAGATGAGCCGCGGCATGCAGCAGAAGGTCGCCATCGCGCGAGCCCTGCTGACATCGCCGACGCTCCTGCTGCTCGACGAGCCGACGACGGGGCTCGACCCCCGTTCGAAGCTCGACGTCCAGACCTTCGTGGAAGACCTCCGGGCCGCCCACGACGCGACGATCCTCCTGACCACCCACGACATGGCCGAGGCCGACAGGCTCTGCGACCGGATCGCGATCCTCGACGCGGGGCGCCTCGTCGCCGAGGACACCCCGAACGGCCTCAAGGCCCGCGTGGCCCGCGAGACGGGCCTCCCGCCGACGCTCGACAACGTGTTCCTGACCTATACCGGCCGCTCCCTCGACGAGGACGTCGAGGAGGCTGCCCCGGAGGACGACGAATGACCCGGCACGACCCGCACCCTCAGGCCGGCCACGCCCGGCCCCGCCAGGACAACCCCGCACCCCCAGAAGGGAGGTGTCCGCCGTGAACAACACGACTCGCGCCATCAATGCCATCCATGCCGACCGCGCCGCCCGGTTCCAGGCCGAGGCCCAGCGTGATCGCATCGCCGACGAGATCCGCATCGATCGCCGTGCCGCCTCGGCCGACGAGCGGCGGCTCCGCCGGGCCGTGGGCCGGGCGATCGTCCGCCTCGGCGCGCGCATCGCCGCCGATCCGGCTGTCGAGCGCTGCGTCCTGGCTGCAAGCCGTGGGAGCGGCGGGCGCCCGGCGACAACTCTTGATGGAGTACACCCGCAATGACCACCCTCGACCGCTCGATGGGCACGGCGTCGCGCGAGCTCGGCGCGTCGCTCGCGTTCATCGAGCGGAACTTCAACCTCAGCCGCCGCTACTGGGGCTGGGAGCTCGCGTTCCTGGTGTACGCGATCGCGGGAGCCCTCGCGATCTCGTTCATCGGGGCGGAGCAGGCCGACAAGCGGCTCACCTTCAGCCTCGTCATCGGGGCGATCTTCTGGAACTACCTGTCGACCGTCTTCAGCTTCATCGCGGAGACGATCAGCTGGGAGCGCTGGGAGGGCACCCTCGAGTACACGATGATGGCGCCGGTGCGGCGTGCCTCGCAGCTGCTGGGCTCGACGGCCTACGCGATCATCTACGGGCTGATCCACACGACGGTCGTCCTCGTCGTCCTGACGCTCTTCTTCGAGCTCGACCTTTCGCAGGCCAACTTCGTCACGGCCGCCGGGATCATGGTCGTCGGCTCGTTCTCCATCGTGGGGATCGGCGTCATGGCGGCGATCCTCCCGCTCCTCTACGTGGAGCGTGGGGCCCAGATGACCTTCGTCATCCAGTCCTGCCTTCTGGTGGTCAGCGGCGTCTACTACTCGGTGGACGTCCTGCCGGGCTGGATGCAGGTCCTGGCGAAGCTCTCGCCCGCGACCTACATCCTGGACGGCGTCCGGGCGGGGCTCCTCGACGGGGCCACCCTGGCGGACGTCTGGTACGACGTCTGGCCGCTCGCGATCATGGGCGTCGTCTTCATCCCGGCCGGCCTGTGGCTCTTCGGGCGCGCCGAGCGTTACGCCAAGCGCACCGGCAAGCTCAAGCGAGTCGGGTGATGACGACGAAGGCGCCCGCCGGGGCGAGCCCGGCAGCCTCTCCGGTCGGGATCATCCCGGCCTCCGTTCCAGGGCTCCTCCTCCGGCCGGCCCGCTGGCCGGAGGAGGCCGCGACCCTCATCGAGGTCAACAACTCGTCGCGCCTCGCGGCCGGCAGCCTGGCCGTGATGACGGTCGAGGGGATGCTCTCCTACTACGCCCATCTGGAGAACTCCGACCTGTCCGACGACCTGCGGATCGGCGAGGTCGACGGCAGGCCTGTGGCCTACGTCCGCGTCGAATGGCGCGACGAGCATCGAGGCGACCGCGCCTTCGGGACGGCGATCTTCGCGACGCCCGACGCACCGCCCGGCACGTTCGGCGCGCTCCTCGACTGGGCGATCGTGCGTCACCGGGCCAACGCTGCGAGCCTGCCGCCGGACGGGCGGCAAGCGCTCGTCACGGCAACGACCTGGGGCCAGGACCTCGAGGGCGTGGCCGAGCTGGAGGCTCGCGGCTTCGCCGACGTCCGCTTCGGCTACGAGATGTTGCGGCCGACGCTGGCCGACATCCCCCACCGGGAGCTCCCCTCGGGCGTCCAGGTTCGGCGGGTCGATCCCGCCCACCTGCGGGCGATCTTCGAGGCCGAGGTCGACGCGTTCGCCGGCCATTGGGGTGCCGGCCTCCAGGACGGCTCCGACGACCGCTGGCGGGAGTTCCAGGGGCACCCCTTCAACCGTGACACCGACCTGTGGCAGATCGCGTGGGCCGGCGACGAGGTCGTCGGGATGGTCCGGCCGTTCATCAACGACGAGGAGAACGCGCGGCACGGGGTCCGGCGCGGCTGGTGCGAGAACATCTCGACGCGGGCCGCGTGGCGCGGGAAGGGCGTCGCCTCCGCGCTGATCTGCCGGGCGCTTCGGGCCCTTCGCGACCGCGGGATGGCCGAGGCAGCCCTGGGCGTCGACGCCCAGAACGAGACGGGCGCCCTGCGGCTCTACGAGTCGATGGGCTTCCGGGCGGTCTTCCGCGAGGTCGAGTGGCGCCGCCCGCTCGCCGACGATCCGGGGTTGGCGCGATGACGGCGCTCGTCCGCGACGCCGGGAGCGGCCTCCCGGGCCTCGGCTGGGACCCCGGCTGGCAGGCCGCGTTCGCGCCGCTGGAACAGGGGCTCGTCCCGGCCCGGGTCGTGGGCGCCCACCGGGGCACCTGGGACGTGGCCCTGGGCGGTCCGGACGGGCCGCTCGAGGCCCGCGCGACGGGGCGCCTGCGCCACCAGGCCGGACCGGCGGAGCTGCCCGTGGTGGGCGACTGGGTCGCCATCGACGCCCGACGCGACGAGGGGACGGCGTCGATCCACGTCGTCCTCCCCCGCCGCACCCAGCTCCGGCGCAAGGCGCCCGCGGACTACGGCGCCCCGTTCCAGGTGCTGGCGGCGAACGTCGACGTGGTCCTCGTCGCGACCTCGCTCAACCGCGACCTGAATCCCCGCCGCGTGGAGCGCTTCCTGGCGACCGCCTGGGAGTCGGGTGCCCGGCCCGTCGTCGTCCTGACCAAGGTCGACCTCGCCCGGGACCCCGTCGAGCTGGCCGTTGCCGAGGCCCAGCTCGAGGAGGTCTCGGCCGGTGTCCCGGTCGTCGCCACCAGCGCCCTCAGCGGGGCCGGCCTCGAGGCTGTCCGCGCGTTCCTGGGGCCGGGCCTGACCGTCGCCCTCGTCGGCTCGTCGGGCGTCGGCAAGAGCACCCTCGCCAACGCGCTGCTGGGCGAGGAGCGGCTCCTGGTGCGGGCGATCCGCGAGGACGACGCGCGCGGCCGGCACACCACGGTGGGGCGGGATCTCGTGGCCCTGCCGGGCGGCGAGGGGCTCCTCCTCGACACGCCCGGGCTTCGCGAGCTGGGGCTCTGGGATGACGGGACGGGCCTCGATCTCGCCTTCGCGGACGTCGCCGCGACCGCCGGATCCTGTCGCTTCTCGGACTGCCGGCACGCGTCGGAACCGGGCTGCGCGGTCCGGGCTGCCGTGGCCGACGGCACGCTGCACGCCGACCGTTTCGAGGGCTGGCGCAAGCTGGAGCGCGAGGAACGCCACCGGTCGCTCGAGATGGACGCCGTCGCTCGCCGCGCCGAGCAGCGCCGCTGGGCGGCGATCGGCAAGGCGGGCGCCGCCCGGGCGAAGGTCAAGCGGGGCGAATGGGGCCGATGAGCTGAGACGCGGAGATCCCCTGCCGAAGGGCCGTGCCTTCTCGACCATCCCCGAGCGCGGGCAGCGCATCGACCCGACCGGCGGCTTGCCGCCCCCTCCGAGCCGGTCATGTGACCCAGCCGGGGCCGATCGCGCGCTAGCCGGGGAGGCGGCCCTCGCGGGCGACGAGCTCCAGCCACGGCCTCTCGCGGGCGATCGTGGTAGCCGGGCCATGGCCGGGCAGGACGCGCAGCGAGTCCGGCAGCGAGATGAGCCGCCGGAGCGACTCGACCATGGCGTCGGGGTCGCCTCCCGGCAGGTCCACCCTCCCCCACCCGCCCGGGAAGAGCGTGTCGCCCGAGAAGGTCACCCCCGCCTCGGCCGCGACGAGGCAGACGGACCCCTCGGTGTGGCCAGGGGTGTGGAGGACGTCCAGCCGGACGTCGCCGAAGCGGATCATGCCGCCCTCGGCGAGCTCGATGGCAGGCACGCACGCCGGGATCGGGAATGGCGCGAAGAGCGGCTGAGGGTCCGTCAGGCGGTGCCAGTCGGCGCGGTGAGCCGCGATCTCGGCGCCGTGCGACGGGTCGGGCCGACGCTCGCGCCCGTCGGGCGCCTGGACGATCAGGCCGTGCTCGACGGCATGGGCCGCGAGCGGGTCGGGAGGAGCGTCCGCGGTCGCCTGGCCGGGTCGGACGGCCGCGGTCGGGATCAGCGGCGCCAGCGCTTCGTCACCTGAGACCCCCCGCGACCAGGCCTGGAGCGCGGCATTCTCGCCGGCATGGTCCCAGTGCCCATGCGTGGAGACGATCAGCGCAAGGCGCCAGCCCCGCTCCTCCAGCTGTCCGGTGATCCAGGGCAGGCCCGGAATCGCCGCGTCGATGGCGATCGCCTGGCGCGTCCGCGCGTCGGCCACGAGGTACACGTTCGTCTGCAGCGGGCCGATGACCCCGGTGACGAGCTCCATGGGGCGGAGTGTGGCACGCGGCGACGAGCCGGGCTCACGAGAGCGGCGAAGGCCGGCCCGGGAGCGGCGGAGAGCCGGCCCGGGAGCGGCGAAGGCCGGCCCGGGAGCGGGGAGAGCCGGCCCCGCCGCGCCGACCCTGGCCGTCAGGCTTCGAGCTTGCTCCGGATGCAGTCGAAGGTCTGGCCGATCATCTTGTTGGCCGTGCCCTCGATCAGGCGCGCCCCGACGCTGGCGATGGTCCCGGAGATGGTCACGTCGGCGGTCCAGTCCATCACGGTCCCTCCGGCCTCGCCGTCGCGGAGCGACATCCGCGCGGTCGCATCGACCGCGCTCCCGGGCGCGTTTCCCCGGGCCAGGATCGTGGCCTCGCTCGGCGGATCCATCTCCTTGAACTCGGCCGTCACGACGAACCTGGCCGAGATGAAGCCAACCCCGACTTTCGCGTGAGCCTTGAAACGGCCGTCGTCGAGCTTCTCGATCGACTGCACCCCGGGGCCGCAGCTCCCGACCTGCTCCGGGTCGATCACGAAGGCCCAGACCTTCTCGCGGGGGGCCTTGATGTCGACGCTGCCTTCGAATCTCATGTGGCACTCCTGGGGCGGTTGGGGCGCCTGGATCCAGGGCGCAGCACCCGCGCGCCGCGCGATCCGGCGATCAGGTCTCGGCGAGGGCGAGGTACCGCGCCGGGTTCTTCACGAATCGCGTGCGGCAGCCGATCGCGCAGAAGGCGTACGTGATCCCTTCGTGCTCGGCGACGTGGCGCACGTCGTCGCGGTCCACGGTCATGCCGCAGACCGGGTCGACGAGGACGATGTCGCCGACGAGGTCCGTGTCGGGCGGCACGGAGGCGAGCGCCGGCGCCGACCCCACCAGCGTGGCCGGACCCGGCGCCGCGACGAAGGATGCCCGGCCCCGCCGGACCTGCACGATCTCGGCAAGGATGCTGACGGCCACCTCGCCGGCGGCCGCCGCCCCGAGGTCCACGCCGCAGGGCGCCCGCAGCGCGGCGGCGCGCTCCGCCGGCACCCCTGCAAGGTCGAGGTACTCGCGCACCGCGGCGGCCCGGCGGGCGCTCGCGACGAGCCCGACGTACGCGACGTCCCGGCGCAGGACGGCCTCCACGGCCTCCTCGTCCCACTGGCCCTGGCTCGCCACCACCACGTAGGGCGGCGTGCGGGGCGCGAGCTCGTCGAACGAGCGTCCGGCCAGCACCGCGGACGCCGCCGGGAAGGCCTCCGCGGTGGCGCCTGGATCCACCGCCGTCACCCGCAGACCCATGGAGGCGCCGAGCTCGACGAGCGCCCGGGCGATCGGGGTCGTGCCGGCGACCCACAGCTCGGGAGCTGCGACCTGCGGCTCGACGAAGATCTCCAACGTGCCCCCGGAGTGGCACGTCATCACCACGTCGACGATCCCGTCGGCGCGGCGGCTCTCCGAGGGAAGGTCCGGCGAGATCCGCAGGAGCCGCGGCTCGCCATCGGCGAGCGCCCGCAACGCCTCGGCGACGACCGTCGGCTGGGCACAGCTGCCGCCGACCCAGCCTTCGATCGTGCCGTCCGGGTGCACGATCCCGCGGGCGCCCGGCTTCGCCGACGTCGGACGGCTCACGGCGACGACGGTGGCCAGGACGAAGGGATGACCTTGACCCTCCAGCTCGGCTGCCCGGGCAAGGATCGCCGTCGGGGTGGGGGTCACGACGTGGCGACCCCCTTCTCGGTGAGGATCGCCCACACCTTCTGGGGTGTGATCGGGATGTCGACATGGCGCACGCCCAGGTGCCAGAGCGCGTCGACGACCGCGTTCGCGATCGCCGGTGGGGCGCCGACCGTCGCCGACTCGCCGACGCCCTTGGCCCCGATCGGATGGTGCGGCGAGGGGGTGATCGTCTTGCCCGTCTCCCAGGACGGGACCTCCACGGCCGTCGGCACCAGGTAATCCAGGAACGTGCCGGCAAGGTTGTTCCCGTTCTCGTCGTAGGGGATCTCCTCGTAGAGCGACGGGGCGAGGCCCATGGTCAGGCCGCCGTGGATCTGCCCCTCCACGATCATCGGGTTGATGATGTTGCCGCAGTCGTCGACGGCGACGAAGCGGCGCACGTGGACCTGGCCGGTGCCCCGGTCGATGTCGACCACGCAGATGTACGAGCCGAAGGGGAAGGTCAGGTTGGGCGGGTCGTAGTAGTCGGTCGCCTCGAGGCCGGCCTCCATGCCCTCGGGGTGGTTGGTGTAGGCCGCGAAGGCGATCTCCGCGATCGTCCTGGCCTTCTCCGGCGAGCCCTTCACCGAGAACTTCCCGTTCTCCCATTCGAGGTCGTCCTCGCTTGCCTCGAGCAGGTGGGCGGCGATCTTGCGGGCCTTGTCCCGGATCTTCCGGGCTGCCACCGCGGTGGCGGCGCCGGCGACCGGCGTGGAGCGCGAGGCGTACGTGCCCAGGCCGTAGGGCGCGGTGTCGGTGTCGCCCTCCTCGATCGTGATCTTGTCGGCCGGGATCCCCAGCTCCTCGGCGATGATCTGGGCGAACGTCGTCTCGTGGCCCTGGCCTTGCGACTGGACGCCGATGCGGGCGACGGCGGAGCCCGTGGGATGGACCCGGATCTCGCACGAGTCGAACATCTTGATCCCGATGATGTCGAAGTCGTGGGAGGGTCCCGCCCCGACGATCTCGGTGAACGAGCTGATGCCGATCCCCATGAGCTCACCGCGCGCCCGCTTCTCGGCCTGCTCCTTCCGGAGATCCTCGTAGCCGATCATGTCCATCGCCTTGCGGAGGGCTGCCGGGTAGTTGCCCGAGTCGTACTCCCAGCCGGTCGGCGTGTGGTACGGGAACTGTTCGGGCTGGATGAAGTTCTTGAAGCGGAATGCGGCGGGGTCCATGTGGAGCTCGGCTGCCGCGACGTCGACGAGCCGTTCGATCGTGTGGACCGCCTCCGTCACGCGGAACGAGCAGCGGTAGGCGACGCCGCCGGGCGGCTTGTTCGTGTAGGCCGCGTCGACCTCCACGAAGGCGGCCGGCATGTCGTACGAGCCGGTGATCACGTTGAAGAGGCCGGCCGGGAACTTCGACGGGTCCGCCGCGGCGTCGCTGTAGCCGTGGTCGGCGAGGGTCTTCACGCGCAGCCCCGTCATGGTCCCGTCGTTGTTCACGCCCAGCTCGGCGTGCACGTGGTAGTCCCGGGCGAACGAGTCGGCCTGCAGGTTCTCGGACCGGGCCTCGATCCACTTGACCGGCCGGCCCAGCGTGAGCGAGGCGACGATCGCCACGACGTAGCCCGGGTAGACCGGCACCTTCCCCCCGAAGCCCCCGCCGATGTCGTGGGTCTTCACCCTGATCTTGTGCTCCGGGATCCCCGACACGAGGCTGATGACCGTGCGGTACACGTGCGGGGCCTGGCTCGTGACGTGGAAGTCGAGGTGGCCGCGGACCGGGTCCCAGTCGGCGATGCAGCCGCACGTCTCGATCGAGGCGACGTGGATCCGGGGGATGTACACGTCGAGGGGGATGACGCGGTCGGACGCGGCGAGGGCGGCATCGGCCGCGGCCCGGTCGCCGGACTCCCAGTGCCAGATCCGGTTGGTGGCCTTGTCGGGACCCCGGTCGGGGCGCAGGATCGGCGCGTCCGGCTCGAGCGCCTTGAACGGGTCGGTCACGACCGGGAGCGGCTCGTACTCGACCTCGACCGCCAGGGCGGCGTCGGCGGCGGTGTAGCGATCCTCGGCGATGACCCCGGCCACCTCCTGAGCCTGGTACATCACCGTGTCGGTCGGAAGCACCATCTGCTTGTCGCCGGCGAGGGTCGGCATCCAGTGCAGGCCGGCCTTCTCGAGGTCGCGACCGGTGATCACCGCCAGGACGCCCGGCATGGCGAGGGCGGCCGACGCGTCGATGCTGACGATCTTCGCGTGGGCATACGGGCTCCGGACGATCGACATCCAGGCCTGGTTCTTGAGGTTGACGTCCTCGATGTACTGGCCCTGCCCGCGGATGAAGCGCGGGTCCTCCTTGCGCTTGAGCGAATGGCCCATCCCCCCGACCTCCAGGGTCGTCGTGGGCGCCTGGGCCTCGTAACGCGTCGACATGGGAGGCCTCCTACGCGGTCGGGGCCGGCTCGGCGGGGGCAGCCTGCTCGCGCAGCTCCCCGGCGGCCTGCTGGATCGCCTTGACGATGTTCACGTAGCCCGTGCACCGGCAGAGGTTGCCGGCGATGCCGTGGCGGATCTCGTCCTCGGTCGGGTCCGGGTTCTCCCCGAGAAGCCAGGAGGCCTGGATGATCATCCCCGGGGTGCAGAAGCCGCACTGGAGGCCGTGCTGGTCCCAGAAGGCCTGCTGGAGCGGGTGCAGCGTGCCGGTCTGCTCCATCCCCTCGATCGTCGTGATCTCGCGGCCGCTGACCGCGACGGCCAGCATGGTGCAGCTCTTGGCGCTGATCCCGTCCACGAGGATCGTGCACGCTCCACAGGTGGAGCTGTCGCAGCCCACGTGGGTGCCCGTGAGCCCGAGGTCCTCGCGAAGGAAGTGGACGAGCAGCCGGCGCGGCTCGACGTCGCGCTCGTAGCGCCTGCCGTTGACGGTGACGGCGACGTGGATCGTGCTCAACCTGGTGGTCTCCCTGGCTCAGGCGACCGCACGGGCGATCGCCCGGCGGAACGCACGGATGGCCATCTCGCCGGCCATGGCCCTCTTGTACTCGACGGGCCCGTGACTGTCGCGAACGGGCCGGGACGCCGAGGCACAGGCAGCCCGAAGCGCCGCCTCCGTGTCGGCGCCCGGCCGCGCGCCGACGAGGAGGGCCTCCGCGGATTCGATCGCGATGGGTGTCTCAGCGACGGCCGAGAGGGCCACGCCGGCCGCGGCCACCGTTCCGTCGGCGGCCAGCGTGAGCTGGATGCCGGCGGCGGCCGTGGCGAAGTCTCCGGCCTTCCGCTCGAGCTTCTCGTATGCCCCACCGGAGCGGGCCGGCGGCACCGGGAAGCGAACCTCCACCAGGATCTCGGTCGGCTCCATGGCACTCGCGAAGGTGTCGATGAAGAACTCACGGGCCGGGATGATCCGCTGGCGCTCGAGGTCGCGGACGACGAGCGAGCCGCGCGAGGCGAGGAGGACCGCCGGCCAGTCCGACGACGGGTCAGCGTGCGACACCGAGCCGCCGATCGTGCCCCAGTTGCGGACCTGCGGGTCGCCGATCCCGCCGGCGGCGTCCGACCAGAGGCCGGAGGCTGCGCGAACGAGGTCGCTGGTCTCGATCTGGCGATGCGTGGTCCGGCCCCCGAGGCGGATCTCGCCGCCCTCCTGCCGAACGTAGGCCAGGCCGCCGACGTCGCCGATGTCGACGAGCAGCCCCGGCTCGGCCAGCCGGTAACGGAGCAGCGGGATGAGGCTGAAGCCCCCCGCGAGGATCTTGGCATCGCCCTCGCGGTCACGGAGCAGCCGGAGCGCCTCCTCGAGACTCGCCGGCCTGGCGTACTCGAACGCTGCGGGGATCATCGCGGATCTCTTCCTCCATCGGCTGGATGCGACGCCTGGATGCGAGGGTGGGCGCCGGCCAGCAGCCGGCGCCGGGGCGATGTGCGACACGGGGATCCGGTTGCGGGCGGGTTGCGCTCCGAGGCGGGATGGTTGTGAAGGTGCGTAGGATGCGCGGAGAAGCTTGCACGGTCAACTACTGGTGCGCATATGCGCATGAAGATTCCGCAACCATCCGGCGACTCGGGCCCCCGGCCCGTCGGAGTCGGTCGGAACGCCGGACCAGCGTGCCGACCGGGGGCGTCGGTCAGCGCGGCTCCCAGGTCGCGACGCCCGTGACCATCGGCACCTGGCTGCTCAGCCCGAGGCTCCCGTCGGGGTTCGTGACCAGGCGCGCATCGAGCTCGCGCCCGAGGATCGCGTCCTTGGCGCTGCCGGGCTCGAGGAAGAGCTGGTTCCGCAGCCAGCCTGCCAGCTCGTCGCGCGTCGGAAAGCCTCTCGGCGGCCGGGGGACGCGGGTCACCCGGGGTCGTCGACCGCGGGCGCGAAGCAGGTCGAGGAACAGGTCCAGGGCGGGCAGCTCGGCTCGCTCCTCCCCGTGGACGGGAGGCCAGAACACGTGGGCCGGGTGCGACGGCTGGCGGTCCGCCAGGATCGCCACGCACAGGCCGCCGGCCGCGGCCTCCATCGCCTCCAGGAACGGCCCGATCGCCTCCACGTCGTAGCCGAGGTTGGCGATCAGCGCCACGTCGGCCGTGAAGGACCACGCGGCGGCCGGCTCGATGGGCCAGCGACCCTCGACCGCCCGGATGTTGGCGATGCCGTGCTCGACGGCCTGCTCCCGGAGGGCGGCCAGCATCCCGGGCGACGGGTCCAGGGCGATCACCTCGCGGACGTGGAGCGCGAGCGGGAGGGCGTACCGGCCGGCGCCGGCCCCGATGTCGAGCCACGTGGCGTCCCGGAGGGCGAGGGGCAGCAGGTGGTGCAGCACCTCGTCGTCGGTGCGGCGGGGGTCGGCGACGAAGAGCCGGCTCACCGGCGCATAGAAGTCCCCGCCGTCGGGCGTCTCGCGCAGGCGCGCGGTCTGCTCGTGGTGGCCGCGGACCCGCGCGCTCCAGGCAGCCTCGAGCACGCCGGCCGAGTCTGGGCCCGTGGTCACGCACGACCTCCTTCCAGCGCCGCCAGGTCGGCGGCCGTGTCCACGTCGGGGTTGCTGCCTTCCACGGGGACGCGCAGCACGCCGCCGGGATGGGCGGCCAGGATCGGCGCGAGGCCGCGATCCCCTTCCAGCGCGGCCACCAGCGGCCACGCCGCCGGCAGGACCAGCACCGGGTTCGGCGCGGCGTCGCCCGCGTAGACCGGGGCGACGGCGATCGTCCCGCGCGGCGCCCGGCCGGCGGCGGCGGCGACGGCGGCGATGACCTCGGCGCGCACCCGCGGCTGGTCCCCGAGCAGCACGATCACCCCGTCCGGCGGCGGGCCCGCGGCCGCCGCGGCAAGGCCCAGCCGGAGCGACGACGCGAGCCCTCGCTCGGGCGTCGCGTTGATCGCCACCAGCACTCCTTCCAGCAGCCCCGCGTCGCTCGCGCGAAGGGCTGCCTGGACGGCCACGGCGTCGCGGCCGAGGACGAGCACGAGGCGCTGCAGCCCTGCCGCGCGGGCGCTCGCCAGGACGTGCCCGACGACAGGGCAGCCGTCAAGCAGGGCGCGGACCTTGCCGCCTCCGAATCGGGTCGCAGAGCCGGCCGCGAGGATGACGCCCACGGGAGGGTCCGTGCTCATCGCCGTGGCGCTCCGACGCCGGTCCGGCGCTGGTCCATCTCGTTCTCAGCCGGCGTCGCCGGCCGACATCCTCCGCAGGGGTGCTCCGCTGCCTCCATACCGCTCGGCCACGACCTCCGCCATGATCGCGAGCGCCGTCTCCGCCGGAGCCCGGCCCCCGAGGTCGAGGCCGATCGGGCCGCGCAGGCGCGCGAGGTCCACGGCAGCGACCCCGGCCGCGAGGAGGCGTGCACGCCGGTCGGCCTGCGTCTTCTTCGATCCCACGGCCCCGACATACCGGCAGCCGCGGCGCAGCGCCTCCACGATCGCCGGTTCGTCGAACTTGACGTCGTGCGTCAGCACGGCCACCGCGTCGCCGGTCGCGAGGCCGATCGCGTCCGCGACCTCGTCGGGCCAGCCGACGACCAGCCTGTCGACGTCCGGGAACCGCTCCTTCGTCGCGAAGGCCGCCCGGCCGTCGACGACAACGGTGGCATAGCCGAGCTCACGGGCGATGCGCGCGAGGGGCATCGCGACCTGGACCGCGCCCACGATCACGAGGCGCGGGGTGGCCGGGAACCCCTCCAGGAACCACTGCCGGCCGGCCGCCTCCAGGGTCGTCGATCCGCCGCGCAGCAGCAGGTTGATGGCCGTCCGCGCGATCGCGGCGTCGGCCTCCGGAGACCCGGTGGATCCGGAAAGCGCCCCGTCCGCGCCCGCCGTGAAGGCAGGCCCCGGTGGCTCCCCCGCACCCCGCACGGCGGGCCCGAGCTCCGGCGACGGCGCGTCGCCGGGGAGCGGGATGACCACCGCGACGCCACCCTGCCCGGCGGCTGCCTCCAAGACCTCCGGCCGCACGAAGGGCTCCACCAGGACGTCGATCGTCCCGCCGCAGGCGAGGCCGACGTCCCACGCCTGCTCGTCGCTGATCCCGTAGCGGATCACCCGGTCCACGCCGTCGGCACGGGCGTGCCGGATCTCCTCGAAGGCGGCGCCCTCGACGCACCCGCCGGAGACGGACCCTGCGAGTCGCCCGTCGGACGTGACGACGAGGTTCGCCCCTTCCGGGCGAGGCGCCGAGCCGAACGTCCGGACCACGACCGCCCGCCCGAGGTCGGCCCCCTCGCCCTGCCATGCTCGGACCTGGTCGAGCAGCTCCTTCATCGTCGTCTCCCTCCACCGGCGGGGCCAGCCCGAGCCTGTCGCTCGTCGCGGCCCACGTCGCTCACCTCCCCAGCGGCCGCGCGACCGACGGGTCGGCGGACGATCCCATCCCGGCCCGCGACGGCAGCCGGAAGACCCGCGGTGCCACCGCGCTGATCGCACGGCGGCCGCCCCCGGTCACCTCGATCCGGTAGACGTTCGGCACGCCGTTGCGGGTCGGCCGGCCCGCCGCGCCCAGGCCCAGCCCCCCGAGGACCTCGCCCAGGCGCTCGAGCGACGCGAGATTGTGGATGGGCAGGAAGTCGTCGACGAAAGGGTACGCGGCCGCCATCCCGGCGGCCAGCGGCTCGTAGCCGTCGGCGCCGGCAAGCGGGTTGAGCCACACCAGCCGATGGCAGTTGCGCTGGAGCCGCGCCGTCTCGCTGCCGACGAGCGCCGGGTCGCCGCGGTCCCAGCCGTCCGAGACGACGATCACGACGCCGGACGTCCGCAGGACGCGCCGGGCCCAGCGCAGATTGAACGTCCGCAGCGATTCCCCGATCCGCGTCCCGCCCGACCAGTCGGTGACGGTCTGGCTCACCCGGTGGATGGCGAGGTCCGGGTCGCGCCCCCGCAGCTCGTGGGTGATGCGGGTGAGGCGCGTCCCGAACACGAAGGACTCCGTCCGCACTCCCGACGCCCGCGACAGCGCCTGGATGAAGCGCAGGAGGAGCCTCGCGTGGCGCTCCATCGAACCCGAGACGTCGCACAGGACGACGATCGTGCGTGGCCGCCGCACGCGCCGTCGCCAGACCCAGTCGACCAGGTCGCCGCCGGTCGCGAGATTGCGCCGGAACATGGCCCGCGGCGCCAGCCGGCGGCCGTGCGGGTGGTGCTCGTAGCGCCGGGTGAGCCGCGTCTCGAGGCGCGGGCGAAGGAGGTCGATGAGCTTCTCGGCCTCGCGCAGCTCCGACCCCGACATCCGGTCGAACTCGCGATGGGAGAACGCCTCCGCGGTGGAGAAGGCCCGCGGCGACACGACGCGCCCCTCCCCCACCTCCTGCTCGCCCTCGTCCTGGTCGGACGGCTCGGCCTGCTCGGGACGACCGGCCCGCCGTGCGCCCTGCCTCTCCGCGCTGGACTCGGGAGCCACGGCGGCCTGCTCGCGCTCCTTCTCCTTCGCCTGGCGCGCCTCGGCATGCAGAGCCGTCGGTGCGATCCGGGCCACGTGGCGTCGCCAGAACTGGTCGAAGACCGCGTCGTACACCGGCAGGTCCGCGTGGCGCCGGCAGAAGACCGCCGAGCCCGCGGCGTGGACCTGGGTCCGGTCGCCGATGTCGACGAGGGTGAGGGCCCGGGCGAAGTCGAGCGCGCCCCCGAGGTCCGTCGGCACGCCGGCGGAGCGGAGGGCCCGCGTGAAGAGGACTGCATTCTTGAGGAAGACGGTGCCGTCGAAGTCGGCGAGCGGATCGGGCACGGGGACGCGGATGCCGGTCATGGGTCGCCGCGGGCGCGGCCCTCAGGCCCCCGCCGCGGCCAGCTCGTCGACGTAGGCGGCGGCGGCGGCCCCGCGCACCCGGCGCACGTCCTCCTCGTACTTCAGGAGCACGCCGAGCGTCTCGTCGACCAGGTCGGGCGCCAGCTCGCGGGCACCGAGAGCCAGGAGCGCGGCGGCCCAGTCGAGCGTCTCGGCCACGCCGGGGACCTTCGTGAGGTCGGTCGTCCGCAGGCGTCCCACGAAGCCGACGACCTGGCGGGCCAGGCGTTCCGGCGTCGCCGGCACGCGCGCCAGGACGATCTCGATCTCCTTGGCGGCGCTCGGATAGTCGATCCAGTGGTAGAGACAGCGCCGCTTGAGGGCGTCGTGGACCTCGCGCGTCCGGTTCGAGGTCAGGATCACCCGCGGCGCCGTCGCCGCCCGCACCGTCCCGACCTCGGGGATCGTCACCTGGAAGTCCGACAGGATCTCCAGGAGGTACGCCTCGAACTCCTCGTCGGCCCGGTCGATCTCGTCGATGAGCAGCACCGGCGCCTTCCCGTCGGACGCCTCGAGCGCCTGCAGGAGCGGTCGCTTGATGAGGAACTCGGGGCCGAAGATGTCGTGGGCGGTCGCCCGCTCGATCTCGCCGCGTGCCTCGAGCAGCCGGATCTCCAGCATCTGGCGCGCGTAGTTCCACTCGTAGACGGCCGTGGTGACGTCGAGGCCTTCGTAGCACTGGAGCCGGATGAGCCGGGTGTCGAGCGTCTCCGCCAGCGTCTTTGCCAGCTGGGTCTTCCCGACGCCGGCCTCGCCTTCGAGGAGCAGCGGGCGCCCAAGTGCCAGGGCCAGGAAGACGGAGGTCGCGAGGGATCGGTCCGTGACGTAGTCGCGGGCACGGAACGCGGCCTGGAGACCCTCGATCGTCACCAGCGCCTCGGGAAGGGCGCGCGTCTCGTCCATCGTGCCTCGCTGCGTTCGGGTGGCCGGGATCGTACATCCCGGCCGGACGGGGCGCGAGATCGGACGAGCCGGCATCAGGCCCGGGGCAGTCGGGCCGGCGGCCCAGCCGGCCCGATCGGGACCTGCCTGCGGCTGTCTCTAGCCCTCGGGTGCGTCCAGCTCGCGGGCCGACGGCGGGAAGCGGAACCGCATGTCGCGGGTCAGGATCCCTCCATGACCCAGGCGCGCCACCGTGTGCCGGTCGGGCGGCTCGCCGGCGAGGAGCCACGGCAGGAGGAGGTCGGCGGCGGTCGCCCGGCTGTAGGCGCCGCAGGTCGGGAGCCCGAGGAACGTCGTGCGGCCGGCCCGGCCGAGCCACAGCATGCTTCCGGGATGGGCAGGCACGCCGTGGGACGTGATCCTGCCGCCGATGTCTGCGAACGCGGCGTACACCGCGTCGCCGGGGTCGGTGGAGGCGGCGCCGGCGGTCAGGACGAGGTCGACCCGATCCCGGCCGCGGGTGAAGCGCCGCATCGCCCGGGCCACGGCCGCTTCGTCGTCCGCGACGTAGGCCACGTCGACGATCGTCGAGCCAAGGCTCTCGACCTTCGCGCGAAGGGCGGCCTCGAAGCGAGCGCGGCCGGCGGGGCCGAGGGCCTCCTTGACGATCGCGCCGACGCGGCGGCGCGCGTACGGGCGGACCGCGACGAGCGGCCCGCCGCGAGCCGCCATCTTCTCTGCTCGGGCGACCGCCGTCCCGGGCACGAGGTGGGGCCCCGTCTTCACGCTCGCGACGAGCGCGTCCTCGGCCACGAGCTGGCCGTCGAGGACGGTGAAGACGGCGAGCCCGTCGATGGCGTCCAGGCGAGCGAGGAGCGCGGTCCGCACCCGCACGGCGCCAGGATGTGCGGCGAGAAGGTCGATCCGCGACTCGTTCGGACCGCGGATCACCAGCCCAGGCCCCGCGACCGCCGTTGCCAGGCGCAGGGCTGCGTCGTCCTCGTGGACGTCGCTCTCGCCGGGAACGAGAAGCGTCACCGCGCGGGGCGCACCGCCCTCGTCGGGAACGACCCACAGGCCCCTGCGATGGACGTCGCCGGCGGCGAGCAGGGCGACCTCGGTCGCGGTCAGCCGCCGACCCTTGGACCAGCGCTCGCCGGCGACCACCAGGTCGCGGGCGAGCACCGCCCCCGCGAGTGACCCGGGGGGCTCCGGCAGGGGCGCCCCCGGCGTGATGATCACGGTTCGCACGTTCCCAGCCTACGCCCCGGGTCCGCCGCTCGCGGGGCGCCGGCGCCCTGCGGCCCGCCGTCCGAGCCTACCCGAGGCGCGCCCGGGCCGCCTCCAGCGCGCGTCGGCAGTAGACGACCGCCATCGCCGCCCGGTACTCCGCGTCGGCGTGCACGTCGCTGCTCACCGACTGGCCGTCGGTCGCGTGCGCGGCCGCCTCGGCGAACGAGGCCCCCGCGGCGAGCGCGGCTTCGACGGCCTTGGCCCGGTAGGGAACCTCGCCCACGCCCGTGACGGCGACCCGCCCGGTGCCGTCGGCGAAGACGACCGCCGCCACCCCCACGAGCGCATAGCCGGACGCCGGCTGGTCGAGGCTCGCGTAGGCCGATCCCGCGTCGGCGCGGGGTCCGGGGAGACGGATGTCGACCACCAGCTCGTCGTGCTCGAGGCTGGACGAGAAGGCACCGGTGTAGAAGCCATCGAGAGCCACGACGCGCTCGCCCCGGGGGGACCGCAGCCCGAGCTGCGCGTCGAGCGCCAGCAGGCAGGCGGGCATGTCGGAGCTCGGGTCGGCGTGGGCGACCGCCCCGCCGAGCGTCCCCCGGTTGCGGACCTGGACGTCGCCTATGTGGGGGATCGCGTCCCGGAACAGCCCGGACTGCTGGACGCCCGGCAGGGACCACATCTCGTCGTATGTCGTGACGGCCCCGGCCGCGAAGTGGCCGTCCGGCAGCCGTCGCGCACCGCGCAGCTCGGCCAGCCGACCGATGTCCACGAGGCGGTCCACCTGGGCGAGGCGCAGCTTGAGGAGCGGGAGGATGGACATCCCGCCCGCGATCGCCTTGGCGCCCGGCTCGGCCAGGAGCGCCAACGCCTGGTCGAGCGTGGACGGGCGCGAGTACGCGAAGCTGGCGGGGATCACGCCTGGCCTCCCTTCGCCGTCTGGATCGCCTTCCATACCTTCCTCGGCGTGTACGGCATGTCGAGGTGGCGGATGCCGAGCGGGCTCAGCGCGTCGATGACCGCGTTCGCCACGGCGGCCGTCGAGGCGATCGCACCGGCCTCGCCGACGCCCTTGACGCCGAGCGGGTTGACCGGCGAGGGCGTGACCGTCTCGTCCAGCTCGAACGAGGGCAGCCAGGAGGCGCGCGGGAGCGGGTAGTCGAGCAGTGAGCCCGTCAGGAGCTGGCCCTCGTCGCTGTAGACGGCACCTTCCCAGAGGGCCTGGCCGACCCCTTGGGCGATGCCCCCGTGGAGCTGGCCGTCGACGATCATCGGGTTGACCTTCCTGCCGACGTCGTCGACGGCGACATAGCGCACGAGGTCGACGACGCCGGTCTCCTCGTCCACCTCGACGATCGCGACGTGGGTCCCGAAGGGCCACGTGCAGTTCGGCGTGTCGTGGTAGGCCGTCTCGTCGAGGTACGGCTCCATCCCCGCCGGGACGTCGAAGGCGAGATCGAGGGCGAACGCGATCTCCTGGATCGTCTTGGCCTGGTCGGGGCTTCCCTTCACGAAGTACTTCGGGCCGTCGACCTCGATGTCGTCGACGTTGGCCTCCAGCATGTGGGCCGCCATCCGGCGGGCCTTGTCCCTGATCTTCGCCGCCGCCTTCACGGCCGCGGTGTGCCCGACCGAGCTGGTCCGGCTGCCGTAGGAGCCGTAGCCGAACGGCGTCCCCTGCGTGTCCGAATGCTGGACGACGATGTCCTCCATGGGCACGCCGAGCTCGTGGGCCACCACCTGCGCGTACGTGGTCTCGTGGCCCTGGCCCTGCGGCTGCGTGCCCACGGTAGCCACGATCTTGCCCGTGAGGTGGACCTTGATGTTCGCGGACTCCCACATCGCGGCGCCCCAGCCCTCGCCGACGGCGCCGATCCACTTCGACGGGGCGACACCGCAGACCTCGATGTAGGTCGAGAGGCCCAGGCCCAGCAGCTTGCCACGGCTCCTCGCCTCGGCCTTCTTCGTCGCGAGACCCGCGTAATCGACCATGGCCAGCGCCTTGTCGAGCGCCGGCTCGTAGTTGCCGGAGTCGATGTAGATCTTGGCCCCGTTCACGGCGGTGCCCAGGCCCGACGGGTTGTCGTAGGGGAACGAATCAGGCGCCAGGAAGTTGCGCCGGCGCACCTCCGCCGGGTCGAGACCCAGCTCGTCGGCGACGAGGTCCATCGCGCGCTCCACGACGTAGGTCGCCTCCGGCCGGCCGGCCCCACGGTAGGCGTCGACGAAGGTCGTGTTCGTGTAGACGCCGGTCACCTCGCAGAAGACGTTCGGGATCTTGTAGCAGCCGGCGAGGACGCGCCCGTACAGGGTCGTCGGGATGCCCGGACCGATGGTCGAAAGACGGCCGCCAAGGTTGGCGTAGGTCTTCACCCTGAGCCCGGCGACGACGCCGTCGCGCGACGCCGCGATCTCGAGGTAGGTGATGTGATCGCGACCGTGGATCGTGCTCTGGTAGCTCTCGCGGCGTGTCTCGACCCACTTCACCGGCCGCCCGCCCAGCTGCTTGCTGGCGAACAGGCTGAGGGCCATGTCGGCGTAGCAGAAGATCTTCGTCCCGAATGCACCTCCCACGTCGGGGCTGATGCAGCGGATCTTGTGCTCCGGGATCCCCATCACGAAGGCCGACAGCAGGAGCCGCTGGATGTGCGGCGTCTGGCTCGACATCCAGATCGTGTACTCGTCGGTGCCCGGGTTGTACCAGCCGATGTCGCCCCGGACCTCCATCGGGTTCGGGATCAGGCGCTGGTTGACGAGGCGCTGGCGGATGACGACCTCGGCTGCCGCGATGGCGGCCTCCGTTCCGGCGCGATCGCCGACGGTCCAGTCGAAGGCCACGTTGTTCGGGGCGTTCTCGTGGAGCTGGGGCGCGCCGGGCTGGGTGGCCTTCTCGGCGTCGACCACGGCGGGCAGCGGCTGCCACTCGACATGGATCGCCTCGAGCGCGTCCACGGCATGCTCGGGAGACTCGGCGATCACGGCCGCGACGCCCTCGCCGGTCCATTTCACCGAGTCGGTGGCCAGGACCCGGGGCGTGTTGACGTTGTTCTGGACGCCCGACGAGCCACCGGCGGGCCAGGCCAGCGGCAACGGGTTGTAGGGGATGTCGGCGCCGACGATGACCGCGATCACGCCGGGCATCGCCTTCGCGGCGGCCGTGTCGATCCGGCCGATGTTGGCGTGCGCGTACGGGCTCCGGAGGATGGCCATGTGAGCCATCCCCGGCAGCTTGATGTCGTCGAGGTAGCGGCCCGCGCCGGTGATGAAGCGGGGGTCCTCGACCCGCTTGACGCGCGCCCCGAGGACGTCGGTCGCCATCTGCGTGCTCCCTCCCGCAACCCGCTCAGGATGCCGCGCCGGCCGGGGCGCCGTCCGGCGGGCCCGACCCGTTCGTGGCCATGATCCGCGCCGCCTCCCGGACCGCCATCACGATGTTGTGGTAGCCGGTGCAGCGGCAGATGTTGCCCTCGATGGCGTGGCGGATCTCGGCCTCGCCCGGATCGGGGTTCCGGGCAAGCAGGTCGGCCGCGACCATGATCATCCCCGGGGTGCAGAAGCCGCACTGCAGGCCGTGCTTCTCCCAGAAGCCCTGCTGGAGCGGATGCAGCCCGCCCTCTGGCGCGAGGCCCTCGATGGTCGTGACGCTCGCGCCGTCGGCCTGGAGCGCCAGCATCGTGCAGCTCTTGATGGCCTGCCCGTCGACCATGACGGTGCAGGCGCCACACTGGCTCGTGTCGCAGCCGACGTGGGTCCCGGTCAGGTCCAGGTCCTCGCGCAGGAGCTGAACCAACAATCGCCTGGGCTCGACGTCCACGGTCCGCGCGGTGCCGTTCACGACGAGCGCGACCTGCTCGCTCAAGGGGCGTCCTCCCTGCTCCGTGCAATCGGGGACGTGGCGCGGGCCCGCCTCGCTCCTCGCGGCCCCCTGCGAGAAGCGGCGGTTGTCGCCGGGCTGGTCCCCCACGGACCACGGCTGCCGGCGGCCTGGGAATGGGGCGGATGGTCCCACCGGCGCGGCCCGGATGCAAGTGGGTTGTGGGCCGGTGGCGGCCGTGACAGCCGACGACGCGGGTCGCGCCGACGAGCGGCGCGTCGTCGAGGCGGCGAGCGGGCAGGCAGGGACCGGCTCCGGGGCATGCGCCGGACGGACGCGGCCCTCGCGCCCTTCAGCCGCCGGGGCGGCGCCGCTGCGGCGGATGCTGCCCCAGCGCCGCGCTCCGGGCGTCGATCGCCCGCGGATCGAGACGCGCCAGGATCTCGTCCCGGCCGCCTTCGATCGTCCGGGTGGCCTCGCCGAGCAGGTCCAGGACAGCTCGCGCGCGCTCATCGGAGAGCTCCGCGAGGCTCCCCGACGGAGCGACGCCGACCCGGTCCCTGCCCCGCCCCTGCGTGGACGCCGCATACCCGACGGCCCACACGACGTCCTCGAGGCGGGTGCGGCCGCGGCCGGCCGCGTCCCCCACCCCGGCGACGATCCCCCGCTCGCCCGGCGCCACGGCCGCCAGGCGCCAGCTCTCGGGGCCGTCGAGCAGGTCGAGAAGATAGCTCCGGTAAGGAGCCGCGAACAGGGTGTCCGCGCCCAGGGCCATCGCGTCGCCGCCCGTGATCGCCAGGCTCACGTGGAGGGAATCCGGGACACCCGCGAGGAGGGCCGCATGGGCCGCGACGTACGCCCCCCGCTCCGCGTCGTCCAGGGGAAGCGACGAGGACGGTTCGTGGACCTCGACGAGGGGACAGCCAGCCCCGGCGAGGGCGACGAGGGCGGCGTTGAGCGCTCGGGCCGAGCCCAGCGCGCCGGTTCGCCCACCGGCAGCCCATGGCCCCAATATCGCGACCTTCACCGGGAGATCCGGCGCCAGGCGGGAGCCGGCGGCGCCCGCGCTGCGCCACGCGGCCAGGTACTCCTGCGGCGCGAGCGTCGCCGGATGGACCCGCCCATCGGACAGAAGCCCGAGACCCGCCTCGACCTGGGCACCCACGACGGCGGCCAGCGCATCGGCGGGTGGCATGTCGGTCGGCCACGGATAGTCGCCGGCGAGGGTCGCGAACATCCTCCGATCCTAATCGATCGCCGGGGTCGCCCCGTTCCACCGGGTCCGGCTCCGATGCGCCGCCGCGCGGGCGCCGGTGCCCCGCGCCCGCCGGTGGACTGGCCACCGAGGCGCCCGGCAGGGTCGTCGGCGCGCCGCAGCCTCGTCCTCGAGTTGTTCCGGGCTACACTCGGTGGGTGAGCTTTCCCAGGACCAAGCCGCCCCCGGAGATGGTGGCGCTGGCCCGCGAGCGCGCCGAAGCCCGTGCGGCCCGCGACTGGGCGCGCGCGGACGCCCTGCGAGGGGAGATCGAGGCGGCCGGCTGGAAGGTCGTCGATCGCGGCGTCAACTTCACGCTGGATCCGGCCGCGCCTCCGACGATCGAGGCGGACGGCGTCGTGCGCTACGGGGCGGCCGCCGCCGTCCCGTCCGTCCTCGACGAGCCCGACAGCGCCGCGTTCAGCGTCGAGCTCATCGCCGACGACTGGCCCGAGGACCTCGCGCGCACGCTGGACACCCTGCGCGCACACGCCCCGGACGGCACCCAGGTCGTGGTGGTGGCCAACGACCCGGCGCCTGGCCAGCTGGCGCGCCTCGCCCCGGAGAGCCCGGACCTCGACCCGATCGTCGGCTCGACGCCCGAGGTGGTCTGGACGAGCAGGCGCCTCGGCGAGGCGGCGGCGCGCAACGTGGGACTGCGGCGCGCCCGCGGTGCGCTGGTCGTCCTGGCCGACACGTCCGTCGAGCTGACAGGGGACGCGCTCACGCCGCTTGCGGCGGCGCTCGACGATCCGGGCGTCGCGGTCGCGGGCGCCTTCGGCCTCGTCTCGGTGGACCTGCGCCGGTTCGACCAGGCCCTGGGGCCGGCCGTCGACGCCGTGGAGCTCTCGTGGCTCGGATTCCGGCGAGCCGATCTCGCCGCCCTCGGCCCGCTCGACGAGAGGTTCGCGGTGCCTCGCTACCTCGACGTCTGGTGGAGCCTCGTGCTGCGTGACGGCAGCGACCCGACCTCCGCCCCTCGGGGCGCGCGGCGCCTGGATCTGCCGCTGTCGCGCCGTGCGCACCGCGGCCGGCCCGGCCTCCCGGAGGACGAGCAGGACCGCCTCTCCAGGCGCAGCTTCTATCGACTCCTCGACCGCTTCCGCGACCGCAGCGACCTCCTGTCCGGACCGCCGCCGCGAGACGCGGAGCCCGGTGGTCCCGGCGCGTCCTGAACGGCACCCTCCAGCGCGAGGAGCGTCCGCTTCCGCTCCAGCCCACCGGCGTACCCGGTGAGAGAGCCGTCGGACCCGACGACCCGGTGGCACGGGACGACGATCGAGATCGGGTTCCGGGCGACGGCAGACCCCACGGCGCGGGCCGCGCCGGGCCTCCCGATTCGCGCCGCCAGCTCGGCGTACGTCAGGGTGGCTCCCCGCGGGAGTGTCCGAAGCTCCGTCCAGACCCGCTGCTGGAACGGCGTCCCACCGCGGAACGCGATCGGGATGGCCTGGACCGGTGGCGTGCCCGCGAGCTCGGCGTCGATGGCCGCGCCGATCCCGGCGAAGGGGGCCGGCTCCTCGCGCCACGTGGCGTCCACTGCCGGGCCTCTGCGGTGCCCGGGCAGGTAGCAGCCCGTCAGGATCGTGCTGCCCTCGGGGGTCTGCTCGCCCACGAGCAGGAGCCGCCCGATCCGGCTGGGATGGCGCGTGTAGAGCGTCTCGGTCATCGTGTGCCCCCCTCGTCGTTCGCATGGATCGGCTCAGCCGGCGCCGCGGCGAGCGACGCCCAGAGATGGTGCACGGCGTACGAGCGCCAGGGCCGCCAGCGCGACGCGAGCGCGGCCAGGCCGCGCGGGTCGCCCGGACCGCCGCGGCGCAGCACGGCGCTGCGCAGGGCGACGTCGCCCGGCAGGAAGACGTCCGGGTCGCCAAGGGCGCGCATCGCCACGTAGGCGGCCGTCCAGGGGCCGACGCCCGGGATCGCGTGCAGCCGTCGCGCGGCCTCCAGCCGGTCCGCCCCGGCGTCCAGGTCGAGGCGACCGGACGCGAGGGCCTCCGCAAGGCCGTGGAGCGCGGCGCGCCGGCCGGCGGGCCCCGGCAGGCTGGCCGGGTCGACGGCGGCGAGGTCCTGCGGCGCCGGGAAGAGGCGTGTGATCCCGCCGCTGGGCGCGGCCAGCGGCGCGCCGTGGGCCTCGACGAGGCGGGCCGCCAGAGTCCGCGCCGCCGCCACCGTGATCGCCTGCCCCAGCACGGCCCGGAACGCCAGCTCCGCACCATCGACGGCGCCCGGCGACCGCCGGCCCGGGACCGCCCGGACGAGGTCTCCGAGGACGGCATCCCGCCCGAGGGTGTCGGCAACCGCGACCGGGTCGGCGTCAAGGTCCAGGAGGCAACGGCTCCGCGCAACGGCCGGCCCGAGGTCGCGGGGGTCGGCCAGCGCCAGGGCGCAGCGAACGGCATCGCCATCCTCGGTCAGCTCCACGATCGCCGCTCCATGCGGCAGGCGGAGGCTGCGCCGGTAGACGCCGTCAGCGACCTCCTCGACGCCGGGCACGGCGCGGGCCGCCAGGAACTGCAGGAGGGCCGGCCAGGCGAACGGCGCCCGGCGGGCCAGGCGCAACACGATCCGTCCACCCGGCGCAGGCTCGCCCGGGTGTCGGGCTTCTCGCAGCGCCGTGGGGGCCGCCGCGAACACCTCGCGGATGGTCGCGTTGAACTGGCGCAGGGAGCCAAACCCGGCTGCGAACGCGACGTCGGTGACCGGGACGTCGGTCGTCTCGAGGAGGAGGCGCGCGACGTGGGCTCGCTGGGCCCGCGCCAGCGCGAGCGGCCCGGCACCGAGATCGGCCAGGAGATGCCGGCGAACCTGGCGCTCGCTGTACCCGAGGCGCCGCGCGAGCCCGGGCACACCCTCGCGTTCCACGACGCCGTCGGCGATCAGGTGCATCGCCCGGCCCGCGACGTCGCCCCCGAGGTCCCAGGCGGGCGAGCCCGGCACCGCCCCCGGGATGCAGCGCTTGCACGCCCGGAACCCAGCCTCCTGCGCCGCCGCGGCCGTCGGGTAGAACCGCACGTGCTCGGCCCGCGGAGTCGTGGCCGGGCAGCTGGGCCGGCAGTAGATCCCGGTGGAGGTGACCGCGGTGAAGAACCAGCCGTCGAAGCGAGGGTCGCGGCTCTGGACCGCACGGTAGCGGCCGGCGAAGTCGAGGTCGAGGACCATGCCGGGAGGATCGCACCTCGCGGCGCCACATGCTCGCGGGATTCGGACATCGCGCGCAGGGCACCCGAGCGCGGCAGGCCCGGGACGCCCGGCGCGTCGGGCCCGGGCGCGACCTCGACGGTTGCCCGACCGGGCTCAGCGAGTCGCCGGACCCAGCAGCACGGCGCCGATGACCACCGCGACGACGGCCAGCACGGCCAGCGACCGGAGGAGCAGCATGAGCCGGCGGTCGGCGGCGCCCGTGGCTCCGGCCGCGAGGGGTCCCGCTGGTCGGCCGTTGGGCGAGGTGGGCCGCTGCCAGTACGAGGCCAGCGTCGACCGGATCGGCGGCACGAAGAAGCCCAGCCACAGGCCCGCGAGCAGGCCGCCGACGTGGGCCGAGTTGTCGATGTTCGCGTCCATGAGGGCCCCGAACCCGAACCCGATGATCAGGTTCAGGATGACCAGGAACCCGATCTGGCTCATGATCGCCCGCCCCCGACCGTCGAGGATCGGGCGGTGGACGGCGCTCACGGCAAGGAGGACGCCGCAGAGCCCGAAGATCGCTCCCGAGGCGCCGACGCTCGGCGCCGGCCCCCCGAAGACGAAGCTTGCCGCAGAGCCCGCGGCTGCCGTGATCGCATACAGAAGGAGGAACCGGAGCGACCCGTACAGCTGCTCGACCAGCGGGCCGACCAGGTACAGGAAGTACATGTTGAACGCCAGGTGCAGGAGGCCCCCGTGGACCAGGACGGGTGTCAGGAGGCGCCACCACTCGCCCGCGGCGAGCCCTTGCTTGTCCAGCTGGAGGGCGGCCATGAGGTCGCTGCCGGCTCGCTGGGATGCCAGCAGCGAGACCACCACCGTAACGCCGATGATTCCGTAGGTCGCCACCGGGGATGGCTCCGCGGAGCGGCTGCGCGAGAACCAGCGGCCGGCAGCGCGCCCGTCGCCCAGCTCCTTGCTCAGCCAGCCGAGTCGCGACGCGATCTCGGCGCGGTCCGCGGCCGGGGCTCGTCGCTCGGCCTCGCGATACGCGTCTCGGGCGCCGCTCAGGTCTCCGTCGCGGACCCGGGCTGCCGCAACCTGGCGGTATGCACGGTACGTGTTCGGGTTGTCCGGCAGGCGCGCGGCCTGCTCCCAGGAGCGCCGGGCGCCCTCCTCGTCATCGAGGCGATACAGGGCCTCGCCGGCCCCGAGGAGCGCGGCGGCGGTGAGCCCGGCGTCCGGCATCCCGACGAGGCGCGAGTACGCCACCTGCGCTGCCGCGTACTCGCCCGCGGCCAGGAGCTGGTCCGCGCGGACGAGGAGGGCCGCCGCCGTCGCCGGGTCGAGCGGTCCCGGCGTGCGCGGGTCGGACACGGAGTAGCCGGTCATCGGACGCGACCGTAGCAGAAGGGAGGACGGAATGCCGCGCGATAGACTCCGGGGATGTGCGGACGGTTCACCCAGCAACGCCCGTCGGCCGAGCTCGCGGCTCTCTTCGCGGCCGAGGACCTTGCCGAGACCCCGGGCGAGCGCTACAACCTTGCCCCGCAGCAGCTCGGCCTCGTCGTCGTCGAGCGCGACGAGCTGCGCCGCGCGATCGTGCCATACGTCTGGGGCCTGGTCCCCAGCTGGGCCAAGAACCCCAGGATCGGCAACCGCCTGATCAACGCACGCGCGGAGACCGTGGCCACGACCCCAGCCTTCCGGGCCTCGTTCGAGCGGCGCCGCTGCATCGTCCCGGCGGATGGCTTCTACGAGTGGGAGCGGAAGACGCCGGAGATCCGCCAGCCCAACCTGATCCGGCGCGTCGACGGCAGCCCGATGGCGTTCGCCGGCCTCTGGTCGATCTGGCGCGACCGTTCGGTGCCCGACGCCGAGCCCGTCCGGACCTTCACCATCATCACGACCTCGGCCAACGCAACGCTCGAGCCGATCCACGACCGGATGCCCGTCATCCTGCCCGCGTCGGCCTGGCCGGCGTGGCTGGCCCCGACCCCGGCCGATCCGGGCGAGCTCCTGGCGCTCCTCCAGCCGGCGCCCGACGACCTTCTCGAGCGCTTCCCGGTCTCGAAGCGGGTCAACAACGCCCGCAACGACGGGCCCGACCTCGTCGTGGCGCTGGGTCCGACGGGCGCGGAGCCAGGGGGCCTCTTCCCCGCCTGACGGCCCTCGCCGCGCCGCCGTCACTCCGCGGCCAGCTCCCAGCCGCCACCCTCGGTCGCGGTGCGGAATGCCTCGCCGGGCTCGATCCCCGCGGTCCAGGGCCGCAGCGTAGCGACCGACCAGGCGGGCGAAGGCCCCCTCGGGATCGTCCGGGGGCGCCTCGATGACGGTCGCCGCGCCGTAGGCTTCCGCTGCCACGACGCCCGGGGTCGCGACGACGACCAGGACGGCGTCGGCGAAGGAGACTGCTTCGGCGATCACCGCGGCCCCCCCGCGGGCGATCGGCTCCACCGCGACCACGACGCGGAAGTCGCGCAGGTATCGCAGGCCGAGGGACAGGTCGGCGGGCTCGAGCTCGACCGCCGCGGGCGCGGTGGCGACGGGGAGCCGCTGGGCGTTCGACGACCCGATCGCCGCGGCCTCGGCCTCGGCGACGAGCGCGGGCGCACGATCGTCTTCGGTTTCCGGCACCAGCGGGGCGAGGGCCGTCGGCTGCGCCGGATCCCGCAGGACGGCCAGGTGGCCGACGCCGCCCCGCGCGATCGCGAGGAGGAGCTCGTCTCCGGCGCCGTCATCCCCGATCCGGGCGAGGAGCTCGACCGCCGCACCGGCCGCCGCGGCCTCGGCCGCGATCCCGGGGGCGAGGCCGACGGCGCGGCCGGCCGCGACTGGGTCCGAGCCGTAGGCGACGCTGCCGATGACGACGATCACGCGCTGCAGCCTAGCACCGGCGATCGGCGCATCGGGCTTCGCCCGCGCGGGAGGAACTGCCCGCGGCTGCCGCCAGGCTCGCCCGGCGCGGTGCTAGTCGCCCGGCTTGGTGCTGGGGCTCGGGGTCGGCTCCGGCCGCTCGGTGGGCTTCGTGGTCGGAGTCGGGCGCGGCGTCACCACGACGGTCGGCGTCGGCGTCGCGCGCCGGGTCGACTGGCGAACCGTCGTCGTCCCGACGCTCGGGGCGGCGGGTTGGTTGGCTTCCGGCGGGTCGCTGGCGTTCGGGTTCTCGCTCGGCTCCGGGCCCTCGCTGGCATCGGGCCCGCTCGGCGATGGCACGTCGGACGGCGACGGACTCTCGTCGGGCGAAGGCTCGACGGACGGCGAAGGCTCGACGGACGGCGATGGAATCCCTGGGCTCGGGTTCGCCACCTGGCTCGGAGGCGGCGTCGGCGCGGGGCGATCGAACAGGCTGCTGAGGGCGCCGACGCCGAGGGCGCCCGCTCCAAGCATCCCCGTCAGCAGGACGACGACGAGCGCGATCGCGGGCACGCGCACCGCCAGCGGCCGCCCTCCGGTCCAGGCCACGCGCCACAGGTCTCCGAACGCTGCCAGCACGCCCAGGATCGCGCCCCGGCGGGCGGCAGAGGCCGCGGCGATCACCGGTCGCGGTGTGGGCTCGGCCGCGACGGCAGCCATGACGCGGTCCGCAAACCCCGTGGTCGGAGCGACGTCGGAGGTCACGGCAAGCCACTCGAGCTCGCGAGCGGTCGCCATCGCGGCCGCCTGCTCGCTGGCATCGACGCCGTCGTCGAGCTCGTCCGGCCGGAAGCGCTCGGACGGGGCCAGGTGCTCACTCACCACGCCACCCCGTCGGACTCGAGAGACCGCCTGAGGCGCTGAAGCCCACGGCGGAGATGGGTCTTCACGGTTCCCAGGGGTCGGTCGCTCTGGGCCGCGATCTCGGCCAGCGAGAGCTCCGAGAAGAAGCGCAGGATCACGACCTCGCGGTACGGCTCGTCCAGCCCGGCCACGGCCGTCCGGATCGCTGCCGCACGTTCGGCGCGGACCGCCAGCTGCGCCGGATCCGGCGCGCCGCCCAGCGCGGACGCGAGGGCCGCTTCGCTGACGCTGTCCCGGCCTGCGGCCCCCCCGCCCTCGGAGGACACCGGCCGAGGGTCGATCCAGGCGATGGGCTTGCGTTTGCCTGCCCGCCGCACGGCGATGCGCGTGGCGATCCGGGCGAGCCAGGCCCCGAACGGGCCGTCCCCGCGCCACGTCCCCAGCGCGCGATACGCGGTCACGAAGGCCTCCTGGGCGGCGTCCTCTGCCTCGTGCAGGTCGCCGAGAATGCGATAGCAGGTCCGCACGATCGACGGCGACTCGCGTTCCACGAGGATGCGGAAGGCGTCGGCGTCGCCGGCGAGCACAGCGGCGACGGCATCGCGCGCCTCCGGATCGTCCGGCGGGGCCGCGTCGGGCCGCTGGGGCTCGCCTGCGGTATCGATCGGTCGGCCTCCTGCAGTGGCATAGCCCGCCGGGCGGGGGTCCGAGGGAGACGATACGCCACGAGGGGAGTCGTGGGATTCTCGATCGTCATCTCGGTTGTCCTCGCCCGGCGGGCTGGTGGAGTCCGGGACCGTCTAATCGCTGCCGCCATCGCCGCCGTGACCGCCCTGGTCACCGCCGCCCTGGCCGTTCGCGTTGCCGCCTGACTCGGCGGCCGATGGCGCGCCGTCCTGCGACGCCGGGACGAACACCGCATCGGCCGCCAAGGCCCCGCCGGCGAGAAGGAAGACGGCCACGACTGACGTGGCCGCGCCGCGTGCCACGCCGGGCCGGATGCGCTGCATGTGGGGAGGTGCCTCCAGGAGCAAAGCGGGCCGGCGGATCCCGGATTCCGCGCCGCCGGTCGATCTGACCGGCCCGCTACTCCACCTGAGACTGGATCCTCTCCAAAGGTTTCAGCCTGGAATGGACATCAGGCAGGCGGATCGGCGTCGTCCCTGACCACCTCGAGCTCGCCGAGGCCCAGAGCCTCGACGTCGGTCGCGATCGCGTCGGCATCACCGACCAGCACGATCGCCAGCCGCTCCAGGTCGAGGTGTTCGCGCGCGGCCGCGAGGACGTCGTCGGCCGACACCGCCTCGATGGCTGGCCGGTACCGCTCCAGCTCGTCGTCGGGCAGGCCGTACGTCACGAGGCCACCCACGGCCGACACGACGGGGCCCGGGGTCTCGAAGCGGAGCGGGAAGACGCCGATCAGGAAGTCGCGCGCGGCTCGCAGCTCGGCGTCGGTCGGCGGCGCCTCGCGCATGCGCCGGAGCTCCACGACGAGGTCCGCCAGCGCCGGAGCCGTGGCTTCCGTGTTCACGGCCGCGCGGGCCGTGAAGGGACCCGCGTGGCGCCGCAGGTCGAAGCCTGCGCCGGCGCCGTACGTGTATCCCTTCTCCTCGCGCAGCTTCATGTTCAGACGGCTGTTGAAGAGGCCGCCCAGGATCGACGCCATGACCGACACGGCGTGGAAGTCGGGTGTGCTCCGGGGCAGGCCGCGATGACCGACCCTCAGCTCGGACTGGACCGATCCGGAACGGTGCACGATCCGCACGACCGGCTTCTCCGGCCGACCTGCATCGGTGGGCGTGAGCGCGGGCCCGGCCGGCGCTGCAGGGGCAAGATCGCCGAGAAGCGGCTCGACGATCGCCGGCAGGTCGAGCCCGCCCAGGTCGCCGCCCACCACGAGCGCCGCCCGGTCGAATCCGTGCCAGCCCGCGAAGGCCGCCGCGACGACGCCGGCATCGATCCCGGCGACCGTGGGGCGGAGGCCGCCCGCGGGACGCGCATACGGGCTCGCCGGGACGTAGATCGTGGCCAGGTAGGCTTCCTCGGCCCGGCGTGCCGGGTCGGCCTTCGCCTGGAGCAGGTCGTTGAGGCGCTGGTCGCGAAGTCGCTCCACTTCGTGCGCCGGGAAGGCGGGCTCGCGGACGACCTCGGCGAGCAGCTCGAGCGCCTGCGCCAGCCGTTCGGCCGGGACCTCGACGCCGATCACCGTGGAGTCCCAGCCGGCCTCCGCCCGGAGCGATGCGCCCAGCCGCTCGGAGGCTTCGACGACGGCCAGCGCGCCGCGCCGACGCGTTCCCTCGAGCAGGGAGCGGGCCGCCAGGACGGTCGCGCCGGCGATCCGCGAGGGCTCGTCGACGGCGCCCATGGGCAGCAGGAGGGCCGCCGTCACGAGCGGCCGGCCCGGCAGGTGCACCAGCATGAGGGGCAGGCCGCCGGACAGGCGACCTCGCTCCACTGCCGGGAAGGTGAACGGCCGGGGCGTCCCCGGGACAGGTCGCGTGGCGAGCGCCAGCTCGAGCCGATCGGACGCGTTCATGCTCCGGCCTCCACGGCGCCGTCCTCGAGCGGTCCATCGGGACCCGCGCCGCCGTCGTCGCCCGCGGTCGCGTCGTCGCTGGGCGGTGCGCCGGGCGCCGGGACATACGCGAGCACGACGCGGTTGTGGTCCACGAGGAGCGCGGCGCACGCCTCCCGGACGTCGGACGCCGTGACGGCGAGGTAGCGCTCCAGCTGGCGGTTGATCTCGTCCGGTTCGTCGAGGAGCGTGGCGAACATGCTGAGGCGGTCGGCACGCTCGCCCACGCGCTGGAGCGATCCGAGCTCGTCGGTCTCGATCAGGGCCTTCGCCCGGAGAAGCTCGTCGTCGGTCACGTCCTCGGACGCCAGGCGGCCAACCTCTGCGAGGAACCCGGCCTCGACGGCCTCGATCGTCGCGTCGGGGCGCACCGTCGCCCAGCCCATGAAGATGGACGGGCCGGAGGCGAACGGGAGCAGGAACGCCGCCACGTCCTGGGCGATCCGCCCTTCGCGGACCAGGCGACGATGGAGGCGGCTCCCCTTCCCGCCCGCCAGGACCTGGGCCGCGATCTCGAGCGCGTAGAGCACGCGGTCGCCCAGCGCAGGGGCCCGGAACGCGGCGTAGATCCGTCGCAAGGGCACACGGTCCTCGACCGTCTCGCGTCGCTCGCCGCCGAGGGTCATCGGCAGCGGCTCGACCGCAAGGGGCGGGATCGCCGCGTTCGCGGGGATCGGTCCGAAGTACCTCTCCACCCACGCTCGCGCCTGGGACGGGTCCACGTCGCCGACGATGGAGATGACGGCGTTGTTGGGCGCGTAGTAGGTCGTGAAGAAGGCGCTGACGTCCGCCAGCGAAGCGGCGTCGAGGTCTTCCATGGACCCGATCGTCGGATGGTGGTAGGGATGCTCCGGCGGGTAGAGATGTCCCAGCAGCTTCTCCTGCCACGTCCCGTACGGCTGGTTGTCGTAGCTGAGGCGCTTCTCGTTCTTGACCACCGCGCGCTGGTTGTCCAGGTTCTCCTGGCTCAGCGCGTCGAGGAGAGTCGCCAGCCGGTCGGCCTCCAGCCAGAGCGCCAGCTCCAGCTGATGCGACGGGACGGTCTCGAAGTAGTTGGTCCGGTCCAGCCAGGTCGTCCCGTTCATCGTGCCGCCGGCTGCCTGGACGAGGGCGATGTGCTCGGCCTTCGCGACGTGCCGGCTGCCCTGGAACATCACGTGCTCGAAGAGGTGCGCGAAACCCGTCCGCCCGCGCTGTTCGTGCTTGCTCCCGACGTCGTACCAGACGTTCACCGCGACGACGGGCACGAGGTGATCCTCGCTGATGATGACGCGGAGCCCGTTCGGGAGCCGTTCGTCGGTAAAGGGCACGACCGGGACTGGCATGCGGGCCTCGACTGATGCGGGATGGGCAAACCTGGTCGCTCGCGGCGACCGCGAGCGAACTCGTCGCCCGGCGATTGTAGGGCGCCGGCCCGCGACGCGGCCCGGTCCGGTCGCCACCCGACGCCGCGCGCAGGACCGGAGGGCCATCGGCGACCACGTGCCGTGCGAGGAAGGCGAACGCGTCGCTGGCCGTTCACGCTCGCACAGCCGGGACTTGACAACGGTCGAATGAGAGTTAGATTGTTATCTAACAACTTGAGCGAACTGACGAGGACCACAGATGGCACGCCACGCCGGCACTGCCGACACGCCCCGCCCGACGCGCGCGCTCGTCCGCGACATGACCGCGGCGACGTCGGCGGGCGGCGGTGCGGCTCCCGAGGTCGTCCTGGACGCCCGTCCCGCGATCGACTTCCTGGTCAGCCTCATGCTCGACACCGAGTCCGAGCTTCTCCCCGCCGACCGCGACTGGCATGCGGAAGCCCGCGCATCGCTGTCCGCAACGCTGAAGCGTGACTACGCCCGCGTCTTCGGGGAAGACCCGTCGTGCATGGGCGTCGGCGCGGCGATCATGCCCCTCGTGATCCAGGACCCGGCGGTCAGGACCGCGGCCGACGTGGTCTCCCTGGCCGGCCGGATCGATGCCCGCGACCTGCTCGTCACGGTGTGCGACGAGGACGAGATGCGGGCGCCCCTCGAGCTCGCCACGCGCGTGCTCGCGGGAGAGGCCGGCGTGCGGGACGAGGCGGTCGCCGCGTTCCCGGACCACTACCGCACAGCCGTCGAGCGCCTCCTCGACGATTCCACGGGCGAGGTCCGGGCGCTGCGCCGGATCCTGCGCGCCTGGAGCGAGCGCTTCACCCCGATCGAGTCGCGGGTCGCGGCCATGGAGCAGCGTGACGTGGCGGCCCGGCGCGCAGACCTCGACCGGATGCCGCTCATGGACTTCGTGGAGCGCGCCACCGGCGGCGTGCGCTGGGTCGCCGAGCCCGGAATCCGGCGTCTCGTGCTGAGCCCGAGCTACTTCGCGCGGCCCTACAACTACATCTTCGGTGGGCGCGAGTGGCACATGTTCGCCTATCCGCTCGCCGAGGCGGCGCTGGGTGCGGATGCCGATACCGTGCCCGCCGCCAGCGTTCGCCTGTTCAAGGCGCTCGGGGACGAGAGCCGGCTGCGAATCCTGCGTCTCCTCGCGTCCGGCGACCTCTACCTGACCGAGATCGCCGAGCGGATGGGCCTCTCCAAGCCGACGGTGAGCCACCATCTCGCCCAGCTCAGGGCCGCGGGTCTCGTGACGATCACCGAGGCGGGCCACCTCATGTACTACAGCCTCCGGCGCGACCGCATCGCGGACGCCGGGCCCGAGCTCGCCCGGGTCCTGGGAGCGCCGATCAGCTGACGGCGCCCTGACGGCGCCCTGGCGGCGCCACGTTCACCGACAGCGACGATCCACCGACAGCGACGCCGAGTTAGACGGACATCGAACGGGGGTACGATGAGATGACGACAAGAGCAGGAGGGGGCTCCGGGGTCGTCCCGGCCGGCAGCATCTTCACGGGTGAAGGGATGACGACGCTGTCCGACGAGGTGGCCTTCCGGATGCGGCGCCTCGCCGCGGAGGCAGATCGCGAGCGCCTGCGCGGCCACCACGACGGCATGCGCCATCGTCTCGGACACGCGCTCATGGCCCTGGGGCGCTCCGTCCATGGGATCGAGCCCGACCACGCCACTCGGCCGGCGCTGCACGTGCGCTGAAGCGCCGGCGGGGCGACGCCGGGGAGGTGCGCCCGACCGGCTCAGATCGGCAGCACGGACACGGCGACGGCTCCCGCCACGCCGATCGCCGCGGCCGCGAGACCGATGGCCACGTCGTGGACGATCTGCGGGGTCGTCATGCCCGTGGTTCGTCGCGCCCGGCCATGCGGATCTCGGGCGGCACGCCTGCGGTCGGAACCCAGGCGTGCAGCGGCTTGACGTCCGCCAGGCGCTCGGCGAGGTCCGGGTCGATCGCCTCCGCGGCGGCCACCGCGGTCTCCATGGCTGTCAAGCAGAGCACGCCCTCCGCGATCGCCGCGAGGCGGATCTCGGCGGCGTCGCGCACCGGGCCCGAGCGCGGCGTCGGCGTGTTGACCACGAGCGTGGCTCGCCCCGACGCGATCAGGTCGAGGATCGCAACCTCGCCCTGCCTGGCCTCGGCGCCGAGCTTCGCGACCGGCTCCGCGTCATGGCCGAGCGCCGCCAGGGAGGCGCGCGTTCCGGGCGTCGCGGCGAACCGGTAGCCGGCCTTGGCCAGGGCGGCGGCGAGCGGACCCATGAGCGCCTTGTCCCGGTCGGCAACCGTCAGGAGTGCCAGCGCGCCCTCGGGCCCGGGCCGGGGCGGCACCAGTGACGCAGCCACGAGCGCCTTCGCGGTTGCGACGCGGACGTCGGCGTGGAGCCCGATCACCTCGCCGGTCGACTGCATGAAGGGCCCGAGCGAAGGGTCGACGCCCCGCAGCTTGGCGGTGGAGAAGGCGGGGGCCTTCACCGCGATGAACGACGGCGGGGCCAGGAGCCCATTGGGCCAGCCCCGGTCGGCGAGCCGCTCGCCGAGCGCGATGCGCACGGCCAGATCGACCATCGGGACCCCCGTCACCTTGCTCATGAAGGGCACCGTCCGGCTGGCCCGCGGGTTGACCTCGATCAGGTAGACCCCGTCGTCGCGCACGATGAACTGGGCGTTGACGAGGCCGCGCACCTCGAGGGCCCGCACGATCCGCTCCATCGACGCCACGATGAGCGCCTGGTCGGCCTGCGACACGCTCTGCGGCGGGAAGACGCCCACGGAGTCGCCGGAGTGCACGCCGGCACGCTCCACGTGCTCGAGGAGGCCGGGGATCAGCACGGTGGTTCCGTCCGCGACGGCGTCCACGTCGACCTCGACCCCCTCCAGGTAGCGGTCGATCCGGACCGGCCGGTCGGGATCGACCACGGTGGCAGCCTCGAGCTGTGCCACGAGGTCGTCGCGAGAGTAGGCGAAGTCGATGGCAAGCCCGCCGATCACGAACGAGGGACGCACGATGACCGGGTAGCCGATCCGCTCCGCGATCGCCTCTGCCTCGTCGATCGAGCGGGCCATGCCGCCCTCCGGCTGGGGGATGCCGAGGCGGTCCACGAGGGCGCTGAAGCGGACGCGGTCCTCCGCCTGGTCGATCGTCGCGAGTGATGCGCCGAGCAGGGGCACGCCGGCCTCCGCCAGGCCTGCCGCGAGGTTGAGCGGCGTCTGGCCCCCGAACTGGACGAAGGCCGGCAGGAGGCCGGCGCCGGCCGGCGTCTCGGCGGCCACGATCTCCCGCACGCTCTCCAGGTCGAGGGGCTCGAAGTAGAGGCGGCTGCTGGCGTCGAAGTCGGTGGAGACCGTCTCCGGGTTGGAGTTGGCAAGGACGGCCTCCCAGCCCAGGTCACGAAGGCTCTCGGCGGCGCGGACCGCGCAGTAGTCGAACTCGATCCCCTGCCCGATCCGGACCGGTCCGGAGCCGATCACGAGCGCCGCGGGACGCGCCACCGGGGGCGCCTCCGGCGGCGACCCGGCCGCCGCATAGGTGCTGTAGAAGTAGGGCGTCTCCGCGGCGAACTCGGCGGCGCAGGTGTCCACCATCGCGAAGCCCGGCACGAGGCCCAGTGCCGTCCGGGCGGCTGCCACGTCGCCCTCCCCCACCCCGGCGAGCCGCGCGATCTCGCGGTCTCCCAGCGCCGCCCGCTTGGCGGTCGCGAGCAACGTCGCCGCGGCCGGGTCCGCGGGATCGGCGATCGCAGGTCCGGCGGCGCGGATCCGCCCCTCCAGGCCGACGGAGCGGCCCAGCTCCGCGACGAACCACGGGTGGATGCCGGTCGCCTCGACGATCGTGGCCTCGGACACGCCGCGGCGAAGCAGGGCGAGCACGCGCCACAGGCGGTTGTCCGAGGGGGCGATGAATCTCCGCAGCACGACCGGTGCGGCGCTGCGCTGGGCGAGCCGCGTGCTCTCGCACGCCTGGCCGTCCTCGTCGATCCAGCGGATCACCGCCTCCAGCTCGTCGGGATCGCCTCCCAGGGCGGCGGCGAGGTACTCCAGCGTCGGGGCCCAGCCTGGGTCCTCGGCGAGCGGGCCCGCTCCCGCCTGCTCCAGGCCGCGGAGGGCCTTGTTCAGGGCGGCGCCGAAGGTGCGGTCGATCGCCATCACCTCGCCGGTCGCCTTCATCTGGCTGCCCAGCGTGCGGTCCGCGCGCGGGAACTTGTCGAAGGGGAAGCGGGGCAGCTTGACGACGAGGTAGTCGAGGGCCGGCTCGAACGCCGCGACGGTGGTCCCGGTGACCACGTTCGGGATCTCGGCGAGGCGACGCCCGATGGCGATCTGCGCGGCGACGCGGGCGATCGGATAGCCGGTCGCCTTGCTGGCCAGCGCGGAGCTGCGGCTGACACGCGGGTTCACCTCGATCACGGCGTAGTCGCGGGAGTCCGGGGAGAGGGCGAACTGGACGTTGCAGCCGCCTTCCACGCCGAGGCCGCGGATGATCGCCAGCGCGGCGCTGCGAAGCCGCTGGTGGACCGCGTCCGGGAGCGTCTGCACGGGCGCCACGACGATGGAATCGCCCGTGTGCACGCCGAGCGGGTCGACGTTCTCCATCGAGCAGACCGCGATGCAGGTGTCGTCCGCGTCGCGCATCACCTCGTACTCGATCTCCTGCCAGCCGACGAGGCACTTCTCCACCATCACCTGGCCGATGGGGCTGGCCCGGAGGCCGGAACGCACCCGCGCCCGGTACTCGGCCTCGGTCTCCACGATCCCGCCGCCCGTTCCCCCCAGCGTGAAGGCCGGCCGCACGATCGCGGGCAGCCCGATCGCGACGAGCGCGGCGTCGATGCTCGCGGCTCGTGCGGCGTCCGTGGGGCCCTCGACGATCGCCGACGGGGCGTAAGGCTGGCCCAGCCGGTCGAGCAGGTCGCGGAACTCCTCGCGGTCCTCGGCCATCTCGATCGCGCGGAGCGGCGTTCCGAGGAGGCGCACGCCATGGCGCTCCAGCACGCCGGCCTCCGCCAGCGCCATCGCCAGGTTCAGGGCGGTCTGGCCACCCAGCCCGGCGAGCAGCCCCTCGGGCTTCTCGCCGGCGATGACCGCCTCGATCGCCGGGACGGTCAGGGGTTCGAGGTAGACGGCGTCGGCGACCGTCGGATCCGTCATGATCGTCGCCGGGTTCGAGTTCACCAGGATCGTCCGGACGCCCTCGGCCCGCAACGCGCGGCAGGCCTGCGTGCCGGCGTAGTCGAACTCGGCCGCCTGGCCGATCACGACGGGGCCCGAGCCGATGATGAGCACGGAGGCCGGCCTGGCCCGGCCGTCGGAGCCGGGGGCGCCGGCCGCGCCCCTCGCGGCGTCGCCGGGCGTCGGGGCGTCGCTCATCCGCGGGCCGCCGCCCGGGCGCTGGCGGCCGCCACGAACCGGTCGAACACGGCGAGCGCGTCGAGCGGTCCCGGGGCGCCCTCGGGGTGGTACTGCACCGACTCGATCGACAGGCTGCCGTGCCGCAGGCCTTCCACGGACCCGTCGTTCAGGTTCACCTGGCTGACGACGAAGCCGCTCTCCGGTCGTAGCGTCTCCGCGTCGACCGTGACCTCGTGGTTCTGGGCCGTCACCTGGACGCGGCCGCTGCCGGTGTCCCGGACCGGATGGTTCGCGCCGTGGTGCCCGAAGCGGAGCCTGCGAGTCTCCGCCCCGGCGGCCCGGGCGACGAGCTGGTGTCCCAGGCAGATCCCCAGGAGCGGCCGGCCGTCGGCGATGACAGCCCCCGCCAGCGCCACCGGGCCAGCCAGGCGGGCCGGGTCCCCGGGTCCCGGCGAGAGGACCACGCCGGCCACGTCCGGAGCGAGCAGGTCGGCCGCACCCGCGGTGTGAGGGAGGACCCGCACGCGGACCCCGCGCCGGCGCAGGCTGCGGACGATGTTCGCCTTCAGGCCGAAGTCGACGATCGCCACGAGCGGCGCCGCCGGCTCCGTGGCGGGATCTCCGACCTCGAACGGCGCGGACGGCGAGACCTCCTGCACGAAGTCCTGGTCCTCCCAGCGCGGGAGGGCGCGGGCGCGCGCGACGGCGTCGTCACGGTCCATCTGGCCCGGCGCCGTCACGATGCCGCGAAGGCAGCCGTGGGTGCGCAGGTGGCGAGCAAGGGAGCGTGTATCCACTCCCGCGATTGCCGGGATCCCATGGCCGCGCAGCAGCGCCGCGAGCTGGCCGGCCTGCTCGGCGACGGCCGCCGTCGCAGTCGCGACCACCAGCGCCCGGAGCCACGGTCGCTCCGACTGGTCGTCGGCCCGGATCCGGCCGTAATTGCCGATGAGCGGGTATGTCATGACGACGACCTGGCCCGCATACGAGGGGTCCGTGCAGACTTCCTGGTAGCCGGTCTGGCTCGTGTTGACCACCAGGTCGCCGCCCGCGGCGGCGCCGGCGCCGAAGGCGATGCCCGCGAACGTCGTCCCGTCCTCGAGCGCAAGCAGCGCCGGCCCGCGCGCGCCGACACGTGGATCGACCACCGAATTGGGGTCGGGCAGGGGCGGCTGCGGGAGCGCAGGAGGCGGAACCGCCCGGCTCATACGGCTCCGGACACAAAGACGCCACCGGCCCGAAGGGCGCGGTGGACGGCGGTGAGCGAGCGCACCTGGTGCCTCCCTTTCGGCCTCACAGGACCGGAATGCCGGCCTCACGGGACCGGCCGCAAAGGACGGCCGAAGGGTAGCACGGGTGACCGGGACGCGGGCTGTCGGAACGGGGCAGCGGCCGGTCGCCCGCGCGCTCTACCAGGGCAGGGACGCCATGGCGACCGGCTCCGGGATCCCCTGCAGGCGCACCTCCGCCAGCCGGGCGTCCGCCCCGATGCCCGCCTCCTGCATCGCCGCGGCGCTCGCGAGGATCTCGCCCCCCTCGGCGTGCGCGGCGACACGGGCCGCAAGGTGAACGGCGCGACCCGTCAGGGCCTTCCCGTCGGGATGTGCTTCCCCGGTGTGGAGGCCGATCCGCACCGACGGCGCGAACCCGGTCGCGCGGCGGTGCTCTCCGAGCGTTCGCTGGATCGCGCGGGCGCAGCGCACGGCGTCCGACGCGCGGTCGAACGAGACGAAGAAGCCGTCGCCGGCGTGGTCGATCTCGCGCCCGTCGTGCTGCTCGAACAGGCGGCGAAGGGTTGTGTCATGCCACCTGCGCAGGTCGCGCCAGGCCGCGTCACCGACCACGTCGATGAGGGCCGTCGAGCGGACCATGTCGGTGAAGAGGAACGTCCGCCGGACCGATGCGCCGTCGCCCGCGTCGGCCGGCGTCTGCCCCCGCTGCGGCTCAGCCCGCGAGTCGAGGCCCGCCGCGTCGGGCCCCAGCCCGAGCCGCATCGCGGCGATGGACGCCTCCACTCTGCCGGCGACTCCCAGCTTGGCGACGACGCGCGACACGTGCGCCCTGGCGGTGCCCGGGCGGATCCCCAGCACGACGGCGATCTCGCGATCCGGACGACCCGCGGCCAGGAGGGCGAGCACGTCGCGCTCTCGCCGGGTGAGCCCAAGCGCAGCTGGAACCGGCGCGACTTGCCGCTCCTGGGCCCCGGCGGCGGGCGGCGGAACCGGAAGGTCGATCCGGGACGCGCGAGCGAGGCGCTCCACCGCGGCGGCGAGCGGAAGGGCCCCGAGCCGCCTCGCCACGGTGTGCGCCTCGGCGAGGGCAGCGGCGGCGGGTGCGCGTTCGCCGCGTGCAAGGTGCGACGCGGCCAGGCGGAACCTGGCGTACGCGATCGTGTACGGGCGCCCGATCGCCGAGAATGCCTCGGCGGCAGCCAGCCAGGCCGCCGGATCGGGCTCGCCGACCAGCCGTCCGTGCTCCGCCTCCAGCAGAGCCACGATCGCAGCGGCGCGAGGCTCGAGCCGCCTGGCGGCCGCCTCCTGGTTCGCGAGATCGCCCGCCGGAAGCCATCCCCGGAGCCATCCCACGATGGCGAGCGCACGCCCCCGGGCCTCGGCCTCCGCGCCCGCATCGCGCCGCAGCCGTGCGTCCTCCGCGGCGTCGGCCTCGATCCGCATCGCCAGGGCGCCGACCCAGGCGAGGGCGGGGTCAGGCTGGCGACCCGCCGTCGGGATCCGCAGCGCTTCGTCGACCACGTCCCGGGCCTCGGTGAGGCGTCCCGCCGTCGTGGCCACCTCGATCCGGGCCTCCAGGACGCTGGCCGAATGCTCCGTCGGACCGAGGTCGGCCTCCAGCTCCATCACGCCGGCCACGGCGGCCGCGGCAATCTCCGCCCGGCCCTGCGCGGCGGCGAGGCGGGCACGCTGGACGAGCAGGAAGAGGCGCGCCCGGGCGACCGGGCCGAGCGCCAGGCCCTCCTCGACGAGATGGCCTGCCTGCTCCCAGGTGCCGAGGTGAAGGTGCATCCGCGCCGAGTGCGCCAGCAGGTAGCCGCCGAACGTTCGAGCGAGGCCACTCCGTTCGACGGAGGCGTATCCCTCCAAGGCCGCGGCCAGCGCCTCATGCGTCCGCCCGACACGATCGAGCAGCGAGGCAAGGTTCATATAACCGAGGGCCAGGCCGTCGACGGATCCAAGGATGCGGGCAATCTGCATCCCATCGCGGAGCGAGGCGACACCACCCTCGACGTCGCCCAGGCCGGCCATCGCGAGGCCCTGCACACCGAGCGCGAGCGCCTCCTCCGGGAGCGCCGAGGCGGCCCGCGCGACGCGGATCGCCTCTCGCGCCCCTGCCAGGGCACGGCGCGGGTGCCCGCCCAGCATGTCGAGGCCGGCTGCATCCGCCAGCGCCTTGGCTCGTCGTGCCGAGGGTGGGTCCTCCGGGATGTCGTGCAGCGCCTCCTGGACCGCCGCGCCGGCCGCCTCGATGTCGCCCGTCTGCCACAGCAGCCAGCGTTGATGCTGCCGCAGGATGGTCATCCGCGCTGGTTCGGCTGTGGCGTCCACCAGCTCGATGGCGCGATCGACGCGGGCCAGGGCGGCCGCGTAGTCGCCCTCGAGCGCCGCCGCCTCGGCGGCGCGCTCCAGCACCCCGGCCAGGTCGATCTCGGCGGCGGCGCCGGCGTCGCCGCTCCGTCCCCACAGCTCGAGGGCGCGCTCGGCGTGGCCGCGCGCCTCGGCGAAGGCGAACATCCGGACGGCGTCGCGGGCCGCCGCGAGGTGGGCGGGAAGAGCCCGGGCCGGCTCCCCGGCCGCGTCCCAGTGGTGGGCGAGCGCCCCCGCCGCCACGGACGATGGGTCGCGCTGCGCTCGCCGCTCCAGGGCAACCGCGAACGCCCCGTGGAGGCGGAGCCGCTCGCCCGGGAACAGCTCTCCGTACACGGCCTCGCGCAGGAGGGCGTGCCGGAAAGCGTACCCACGCCCTGCCTCGGTCCCGTCGTCCGTCCGAACGAGCAGCCCACGACCGACCGCGGACCGGAGGACGCTGGCGAGCCGCGAACCGGGCAGCTCGAGCGCGTCGGCAAGGAGCGCGTCGTCCACCCGCGTGCCGATGGCCGACGCGGCCCGCAGCACCGCCTGCGCCTCTTCGTCGAGCCCGGCCACGCGGGCCAGGAGGAGACCGCGAAGGTGGGCGGGAAGGCTGGAGCCGTCCTGGTCGCCGTCGCCGGCCTCCACCGCGTGGGCAAGCTCCTCGACGAGGAACGGGTTGCCGTTCGAGCGAGAGGCCAGGCGATCCACGAGCCCGGCGGCGGGCTCTCGCCCGGTGATCGTCGCGATCAGGGCGGCGACGTCGTGACGCGGCAGAGGGCCCAGGTCGACCTGCTCCACTCGCGGCAGGCGGGCGATCTCGGCGACCCAGGCCTGCAGGTCGACGTTCGCCTCGCCCTCGTCCGTCCGGAGGGTCATGACGAGCAGGATCCGCTGGTCGCGCAGGCCACGGACGATGAAGTCGACGACGTCCCGACTCGAATGGTCGATCCACTGGACGTCCTCGATCGCGACCACGAGGGGCGTGGACCGCGCCAGCCGGTCGAGGGCACCCGCGACGCGCTCGAACAGCCGGGCCTGGGCCGCGGGGTCCCCTTCCTGGACGGGCATCGACCCGGGGGCGGGGTCCTCGAGCAGCTCGGGCGCAAGCCGCCCGAGGTCGGCACGTCCCGGCCCCAGCACGGCCGCGAGCTCGTCGTGCGGCACGGCGCGGGACAGCGACCTGAGGATCGAGACGATCGGGACGTACGGGGTTGCCTCGCCGGCCGGGAGGCAGCCACCCTCGAGCACGCGGGCGCCAGCCAGGTCGGCGAAACGGAGGAGCTCACCCAGGAGCCGCGACTTCCCGACACCGGCCTCGCCCGCGACGAGGACGCCGACTGGCCGCTCGTCGAGCGCGCCGGCGAGCCATGCGTGGAGGCGCGCCAGCTCGTCGGCGCGTCCGAGGAACCGCGGGACGCGAGTACGGTCGTCCACTCCACCGGGATCATACGGCGAGGATCCAACTCGGCCCGGGCCGCATCGCCCGCGCGAGCCCGCCAGGCCGAGCCTCGCCGGACGATCGTGGGCACGATGCCTCGGCCGCCGACGACGACGCCGACCGCTCAGCTGCTACTTGAGGATGCTGTTGTCCCAGACCTGGTTCTGGATGTACTTCCCGTCCGTCACCGGGTTGGTGAGGTTCGCCTGGGCCTGGTCCAGCATGATGTACGGGTGGATTCGCGCCTGGGCGAGCCGGCTTCCCACGAAGGTCATCTCCACGATGACGCCTTCCTGCGTCTGCCGGCTCCAGTCCTGGCCGAACAGGAAGTTGCCGTGGCTCGCCATCACGAAGCGGTAGCCGCGGTCGCCCTTCGTGATGGATGCCGCCCCCGACCAGTGGGCCCCGTGGCCGAGCACGTGATCTGCGCCGGCATCGAAGAAGAGCCGCATCTGGGCCTTGGCCCGCGCGGTGAAGTCGGGGTGATACTCCGGCCAGTTCCACTGCGGCACGACGATCACGACGTCGGCCACCTTCCGCGCGGCAGCGATCGCCTTGCGCGCGTTCGTGTCGGTCAGCCACGCCACGCCAGCCGTCGTCGCGTCCGCGCGGACCGACCCGGGATGCTCGTTGAGCCCGACGAACGCGAAGCGGACGCCGCGGACGTCGAAGACGGCCGGCTTCATGGCAGCTGCGAGATTCTTGCCGGCACCGATCGTCTTGATCCCGTTCGCCCGGAACAGGTCGAGGGTCTGCTGGAGGGCTCCCGCGCCCTGGTCCGTGATGTGATTCGAGGCAAGCGTCACGACGTCGATCCCGCGCCGGGCCAGGAAGGGAGCGACCTTCGGGTCGATCGAGAAGTTCGTACCCGTGTCGTGCTGGCGGAACGCCGTGGTCATCGGGCACTCGAAGTCGTTGAGCGTGATCTCGGCATCCGCCACCAGCGCTGCGACGGCGCCGGCGTGTCCCGTTCGTACCGCGTCGACAACGGGCCAGCCCCTGCCGTCCGGCCCGTCGAACCGGCGATCCATGTGCGTGCCGACGTACTTCGCGGTGCCGCCGGCGAGAGCCCAGTCCCACCCCTTCTTGAGCGTGTTCGTCTGGTAGCTCACGCCACGGTCGGGGCACGTCTCGCCCGTCGAGATGAGCGTCCGGACCTGCGCCCGGTCGTAGGCCGTCCAGGCCGCGGGTGTCGCCTTCACCGTGGCGACCAGCGGGTACGCCTTCGCCCGGATCGCCGGCCCGCCGAAGAGATCCGCGCCTCCGAGCTGGAGGACCTTGACCTGGGGTGTCACGAGCGCCGCGGGCAGGAGACCGAGGGCCGGCTTCCGGGACCGGACCGCCGCGGTGATCTTGGCGGCCTGGACGCACGCGGTCCGGTCGAGCTTCAGCGCGGCACCGCCGAGGGCGAGGGCGTCGATCCCGCATGGAACGGCGACCCGGCCCGCCTGGAGCTCCTTCGCGAGCGTCGCACTCGAGACGCCGAGGCGCAGATCCCGGACGTCCGCGACCACGGCGAGCGCCACCTTCCCCGGCCCCGCTGGGCTCGCCGACGGGCTCGCGCCCGGCGCGCCCGAGGGTGCCACGCTCCCGCCGGGAGCGGCGGACGAGGCCGGCGACGCGCTGGCCGCCGCCGCTCCGGTGGGGGCCGGCGATCCGCTCGAGCCAGGTCCCGCGCCCGGGCTCCCACCCGCGAAGAGGGCGGCACCCACGAGCAGGCCGACCCCGGCGAGCGTGAAGAGCAGCACCAGGACGTTGGGTCCGTTGAGCGGGCCCGGGCGTCCGGCCCCAATCGAGCGAGAGGAGCCCCGCGTGGGCGGCGGGGAGCCGCCGCGGACGTCCCCGCCGCCATGGAGGCCGCGCGGCCGTGGCGAACCCGCGATCGGACGGGCCATCGGGGGGCGGCGGGGCGGCTGACGCGGAGGCATCGCGTCCATTGTGCCCGACGCGGCGGTCCTGCTCGCGCAGCTGGTGCTGCTCGGCCGCGACCCGGGCAGTTGCTGGCGGTCAGTCGCCCACCTTGTACGGGTAGGTCACCCATCCGTGCGCCAGCTCGGCGTGGAAGTCCGGCTCGCCGGCGACACGCGAGCGGCCCGGCTTGTAGTGCAGCACGGCGCTGACGGGGTGGCCCCCGGCCGCCCGGGTGCGGGCGAGGACCGCGGCCATGGTCTCGCCCGTCTCCCACACCTCGTCGACGACGAGGATCCGTCGGTCGCGCAGCAGCTCGGCGTCGGGGAAATGCCCGAAGCGTGGCGCCTCGTGGGTCTGTCCACCGCTGGTGTAGAACTCGACGCCCGCCACCAGGATCTCGCGGAGATCCAGGCGATAGGCCAGGATCCCAGCCGGCACGAGGCCACCGCGCGTGATCGCGAGGACGAGGTCGTAGTCGCTCCCGACCCTGTCCGCGAGCACCTCCACGAGGCGGTCCAGCTCGTCCCACGAGACGTTGATCGGTTCGGTCGAGATCATCGTGGCTCCCCAGGCGAACGCGGGCGAGGCAGGGCTGTGGGCGCGAGGCGGCGCGTCGCGCCATTGTCGGTCATCCGCTCCCCGCCGCGGAGCCCCGGCCGAAGCTGGTCCGTTGAGGCCGGAGGCGGACCGCGAACCGCTAGTAGCCCGACGGGTACGGCGCAGGCGCTGACGCGGTCACGGAACCGGCCGCATCGGCGCTGACGTAGACGAACACGGGCGGCCCAGTCGCCAGGTCGACGATCACGATCCCGGCGTCGGGCATCGGGGGTACGCACGGCGCTCCGGGGGGGCAGAGGCCGCCACGGCGGAACTCCAGGCGCACGATCGGCGCGTGACCCGGCGGGAGAGCCGCGGCCGCGGCCGCGATCGCCGCACCGCAGGCCAGGGTAGGCGGCGGCTGGAGCTGGGCGCCGTCGCAGACGACCCCCGGCGAGGCGGAAGGCGAGTTCGATGACGATCCGGGTGCCCGCGACGCAGCCCCGGCCGGCGACCCGGTGGACTGCGCCGGCGACCCGGTGGGCTGCGCCGGCGACGCCGCGGCTCCCGAAGCACACGCCGCCAGCAGCGTGGCCAGCAACGCCAGCAGGATCGCGCGAATCTTCATGGCTGCCCCCATGACGATCGCCGTCGGGCGCGGGTTCCGGCAGTCAGGCCAGGTCTCTGTGTCGAGCGCCGTCTCGCGGCAGCAGGCAGCAGCCCACGGACCGCGGACCCGAGCCCGCGGACGTGGGACCTCGCGGTCCCGGCATGGGAGAAGGTCCCTGCCGCGTGGAGCGGGCGCTCAGTCGAAGCGTGCGATCAGGTCCGCCGCCAGGTCGAGGGACTCGGCCGGCAGGATCGCGTTGGCGAAGGTGAAGCCGCCGAAGCCCGCCTCCACGTACTCGGCCAGGACCTCCGCAGCCCGGGACGGCGTTGCTGCGACCAGGGATCCTCGTCGCTCGGGTGGGATCCGGGCGAGCCGCGCGTCACCCTCCCGCTGGTCTGGGACGAGGAGGACGGGAGCAGCCATGGTCCGGGTGATGGTCGCGGGATCCCGCCCGATCTCGTCGCAGTAGCGCTCCAGCAGGTCCGACTTGTGGCGGAGCACGTCGATCCCCAGCGGGAACCAGTGTGCGTAGTCGGCGTGACGAGCGACGAGGCGGAGCGTGCGCTGCTCGCCGCCGCCGCCCACGAGGATAGGCGGTCCGCCGGACTGGATGGGACGCGGCCGGTTGAGCGCCTGGTCGATCCGGTAGTACCGGCCCTCGAAGGTCGGCCGTTCCTGGGTGAACATCAGGCGGCAGATCGTCAGCGTCTCGTCGAGGCGATCCATGCGTTCACCGATGGCCGGGAAGTCGAAGCCGTACCCGCGGTGCTCCGACTCGTTCCAGGCAGCCCCCAGGCCCAGCATCGCCCGCCCTCCGGAGATGACGTCCAGCGTCGTCACCGTCTTCGCGAGGAGGGCCGGGTTGCGGTAGGTCACACCCGAGACCATCGCCCCGACGCGCACCCGCGAAGTCCGGGCGGCGATCGCCGCGAGCGTCGAGTACGCCTCGAGCATCGGCGCGTCCTCCGGCCCGAAGCCGCCGATCTGGTAGAAGTGATCCATCACCGTCACGACGGCGAAGCCCGCCGACTCGGCCCTCTGGGCCAGGCTGGAGACATGCTCGAAAAGGCCTTCCGGGGGCACGCCGGGAAACGTGAAGCTGGGGAGGTGATACCCGAAGAGAGGACGCATCGAGGGTACTCCGTGCACGTTGCGTGTCGCCGAGATGGGCATCCGGCTACCGGACAGTGTCCACCAGGCCGCGCCACCAGGGGCCGGCGGCCGTCGCGGAGCAGCTCGCCGACCGACCCGGCTGCATGTGCGGCTGGGCCGCGCTGGTCACACGCGAGGGCAGCCGGGCCAGGGGGCACGCCGATGGATACGCCGACAGGCGCGAGCTAACCGTGAGCGGGTCCTCGTCGCTCCTCGCGCCGGCCGGCCTGACCCTGACCGCAGCCCTGCCGAGGGGCACCGCGGTGCCCGAGATCGAAGCGGTCCCAAGTCGACGGCGTCATCCATCGGAGCGGACCGCCGGAGCACCTCATGTGCATCGGGCCCCCGGGCGGACGCCCGGGGCATCAGACCAGGTCGGCGATCGCCTGGTTGGTCTCCCCAACCCTGCGGACGGCGCCGGCGTCGAGGGCGGCCGGGACGACGCCAACGTTCCCCACGACGGCGGCGGCCCGTGCGACGAGACGCTGGAACTCCGGCGACATGCTGAGCCGGCCCAGTCGCTCGGGATCGCCGCGAAGCAGGATGAAGCCGCCGAGATCGCCGCCGTGAGCCGAGAGGATGACGGTCTCGAAGCTCTCGATCTCGCCGGCCGCCTGGAGTGACGTGTAGTAGGCGAGGGCCTCCCCGAACACGATGGTCGCCGCCGCGTTGCGGCCCGGGTGAACGTCGCCCCAGCCGATGAAGAGCCCGAAGTCGGCCATAGTAATCCCCCCGTTCGTCTCGCCGGTCTGCCTTGCGTGGCACTCGCCGCGCCCGTGTGCGGAACGCCGCGTTGGAGGGAACCTGGAGGCTCCCGTTCACGCCGACATCGGCCGAGTGTCGCCCGGGGATCGTGAGAACCCCATGAGACAAGGGACGGGTAGGCCCGCGCTCGGCGGAACGGCGCGAGGCCGCGCCACCAGGGCCGGCGCGCGGCGTCCGCCCGCGCCGACCGGGGACGAGCTGCGCCGCGCTCGTCGCGACGCCGTTCTCATGCGCCTCTAATGATCGAGAAGGTAGAACGGCAGTCCAAGGGTGGATGGGGGGTACGCCGCCCTTCAGGCCCCCGGCTGCCGAAGCGTCCCGGCCGGGGGCCTTCTCATGCGCTTCTCATCTTCGACCTGATATCTGGGCATCCAGGGGTGGCCGGAGCCGCCCCTTGTCGCCCCCGGCCATCCCCCCTGGCCGGGGGGGCCGCCGCAGTCGACCCCGACTCCGTTTCGGGGAGGGGGTCGGCTCCGCGGGATGGGACACCCAGGGGGCTTCCCGCGGCAATGCCGAGATCGGCTGCGCGACCGCCTGTCCGACAGTCGGCGACCCCTCGGGAGAAGGGCCTCCTGTCGACTAGGGCATCCGAACCGACGCCGCGACGGCATCCTGGGCGATGCATCCCGCGCGTCAACAACCCGTGGCGTGCCAGCTTCAAACGGCAACCCGGCTGAGGTTCTTGGTGGCCGACGGAATCCCTACTTACGTTCCAAGCGACCATCGCACGGCATCGACCGCGGCCCATTCTGTGTCGGGCGCCGTGAGGGCGGAGGAGCACGAACCTGCGGACCAACTCGCCGCGCGTCCAGGCTCACCTCACCTCGACCACCCTACTGCCCATTCGTCCGGTCACGAGGCGCCGGATTCAACAGTCCGGCCGCGCAGGGCGAGCAGTTCGTCGAGTTGGAACGAGTGGATTCGGACCGCACGCTCGAACTCCCGCGATTTCGCCTCACTTGCGTCCCGGAATGGGCGGACGGCCTGCGGCCTCGCCTTGATCGCCGGGAGCTGAGGCGATATTGACGACGGCCCATGTCGTCGCTCGACAACCGCCGTTGGCCGTGCCACGATCGTCCCTGATGCGTTCCACCGTGCTGGCCGCCGTCGCGCTGATCGTGGTGGGCTGTTCGCCGGCTTCCAGTCCGGCTCTCAGTACCTTGGCGGCGTCTCCGCTTTCCTCCTCCCCGGCCGCGTCGACGGTGGCCTCCGCTTCGCCTGCCGGAGGACCCCGATGGTCCGCCGTTGCGGCGATGAGCACGGCCCGGGTCACCTTCACGGCGACCCTGCTGAATGACGGGCGTGTCCTGGTGGCTGGTGGATTTGCCAATGGCATCGGGGAGGACCCGCGCTCATCAGCCGAGCTCTACGACCCGTCAACTCGATCTTGGGTCGCGACCGGAAACATGCTCCATCCCAGAGCGGGCCAATCCGCGACATTACTGCCTGACGGGAAGGTCCTGATCGCCGGCGGCGCGAGCAAGCCAGGGGCGTCGCTGGCCTCGGCGGAGGTCTACGACCCGGCCCGCGGAACCTGGACCGCGGCGCCGCCGATGCACGTCGCACGAGACAGTCAGACCGCGACCCTGCTGGATAGCGGCTTGGTGCTGCTCGCAGGTGGAACAACCGACGATGTCCCGATCGACTCGGCGGAGCTCTTCAACCCCGCGAGCCGGTCATGGACGGTTGCCGGCAGGATGGGCACGCCGCGAGCGGGCCACACCGCAACCCTCCTCGGCGACGGCAAGGTGCTCGTCGTGGGCGGTGGAGACGCAGAGCAGCACTCACTGTCGTCGACCGAGGTGTTCGACCCATCGACTGCGACTTGGAGCGCAGCTGCGCCGATGGGAATCGCTCGGGCGGCACACACCGCGACGACCTTGCCGGACGGCCGGGTGCTCGTCGCCGGCGGCCTGAGCGGGGGCCTCGGCGGGAATCTGACACTGAGCGACATCCTGGCCTCGGCAGAGCTCTACGACCCGATCAGTCGGAACTGGGCATCGACGGGCAGCATGGCCAGCACGCGCTTCAACTTCCCGGCGCTGCTCCGTGCACACGGGACGGTTCTCGCGGTCTCGGGCGATCACCTCGGAAGTGGCCCCGTGGCCGCGGCCGAGACCTACGACGAAACGCTCGGGACCTGGACCACGACGTCCCCGATGGTGACGATCCGGGCGATCTCGATCGCCATCCTTCTGCCGAACAGCGAGGTGCTCGTCGTCGGCGGAGAAGGACCAGGGGCAGTGGGACTCGCCTCGGCGGAGGTATACGGGACAGTGCCGTGATCGTGAGGTGTCGTGTTGGATTCGCCAAGACCACATGTGGGCGGTGGGTCGCGATCGCACCATGGCGGCCTATTCGATCCATCCCCTAACTGATGCCATTTCGCTGGCCTCGCCACTCGGCATCGTCGCCGCATTATCAAATGAGGCAACTGAACCGCCGAAACGACGGCATCCTGAGCGGCAGCACCCGCCTGTCAATCGACCGCGGCTCAACCCAGATCCGACGGCAACCCAACTGACCTTCTCGATCCCCGACGGGATCCGGAACAACATCCTCGAGACCGAAGCCGCCGCTCGAGCCGGCGGGTACCAGTGCTTGGTGCGCCACCCGCATCAGCAGGAAACGTCGTCTGCGCTGCAAGTCCGCCACAGGGTCCGGGCTCAGGCGCCGCCAGCCCGGCGCAGGCGCTCCAACTGCCGGCGCAGTCGCTTGCTCGGACGGCCCTCGCCCCGGACAGCCATGATCCCCGGCCGGACCTCGGTCACCACAGGGGGCGGGCTGTGGTCCACGTAGCACGTCACGGCGATCGGTGCGCCGACGCGCGACTGGATCGGCCGCACGACCTCGATGATGCGCTCGCGCCCGGCGATCAGCGCGTCGACCCGGTCGCCGGCCCTGACCTTCGATGAGGGCTTCGCGACGTTCCCGTTCACGAGGACGTGGCCGCCGCTGCACAGATCCGTCGCCACCGGGCGCGTCTTCACGAGCCGCACCGCGCACAGCCAGCGATCGATGCGGGTCTCGTCGGTCGCGCGGGGATCAGTCACGCTTCCAAGGATCGCACCTGGCCACGTGGCGCGGCGCGCGCCCCCGAGCATCGCACCGCTCGTGGCCCGCTGCGGCCTCGCCGCCGCAGGCTGTCGCTGCGCCGATCGATGGCCGAATGGGCGCTCGTGTTCGAGATCTTCGGCTTGTCGCCGCCAGTCGGCGCACCGGACGTCGCCGTGTGGTCGTCCGGAAATCGGCTCACGAACCCGAAGACAGCTGCTGGGCGCCCGTACAGGCGCTCCGCCTCGGCGAGATCGAGGAGCACCAGACGCGTCCCGCCCTCCAGCCCGGACATCCCGCCTCGCGAGTCTCGAGGCCCGTCAGCTCGATTGCAGCGCCCGGTTCATCAACGGAGCGATCAGGCTCCAGAACGGCACGTCGACGAAGTCGGCCGGGGCGTCGAAGCTGACGCCGGCGGCCGGCGGCGTCAACGTGATGCGCAGGTCGAACGAGGCGTCGCCCGCTTCCCTGTCGGCGAAGTGCGCGCCGACCTCGTTGAGCCGGCCGGTGGCCGCTCGGACCAGAGGTCGAACGAGATCGTCAGCACGGCGGCGGCCGCCCGCATCTGGCCGATCTGGACGCGGGTCAGGCTGTCGGCCATCGGGCTATCGAGGACCTTGTCGAGGTCGATCGTGGCATGCAGGTGGTCGGTGTCGACGCCGCCTCGCTGTTCGGCACCGGCGTAGCCGAGGACGATGCCGGCCCCCTCCATCCCGCGCCTGGTCTCGTCGGCGCCCGGGATGACGGGCGGTGGCGGCGTGGCCCGGCCAGACGAACCGGCGCTGAGCTTGTCGAGGTCCGCCTTCGTCATGAGGCGCAGCCAGCCCATCAGGTTGCCGGTCGGCACGTCGCGCCCGCTTCCGAAGAGCTGCTTGCCGTCTCGTCAGGGTCACGCTCGCAGCGCTGACCGCGCTGCTCTTCGCGGGCTGCACCGGCGCCGCAATTCCAGCCCCGAGCCCCGATCCTCTGCCGTCATGGACGGCGTGGCCGGCAAGGGACTCGTCCAACAGCCCGACGAGACCCCGGACCATCGGAACCTGAACCGGGGCGTCCCTCAGGGGGCGCAGCTACGGCACGTGCGCGCGCCGCCGACGCCGGACGAGCAGCAGAACGACGCAGGCGCCGATCGCAGTGGCGACGACCGTGGGGACCACGGCGGAACCCAGACCTGCTTCGGAGTCCCACCGATCGACGGGCTGGCCGAAGGTCACGGTGGTGCCCGGTGGCACGCCGAGCCGCCTGAGGTTCCAGACTGACTCAGGGTCTCCGCCCGACGAGCCGTACCGGTCGGGCGTGAACGCTGAGACGAGGACCACGCTGGTCTCGCACGGGCCGTTGGCTGGGCAGGCGTCGAACGGGTGGCTGACCAGGTTCGCCGTGCCATCTCCCCGTGCGCCGCCTCGAAGGCTTCCGGCACCCGCGCCCTCGAGCCAGGACCGCACCGAGTCGCCGTGGCCGTACCAGCTCGCCACTGCCAGGGCTCCCAGCCGCCAGTCGCGATTGGCGGAGTTGGCAGGCTGCTTGGGCACATGGATCGTCGCCTCGACCGTGCGGGTGGCCCCGGACGGCAGCACAAGCGACGGTCCAACAACCTCGACGATTGGGCTGGGCCCTTCGTCGGCCATCCGGAGGGGGTCGTTTGTGCTCAGGATCTGGTGAGCCCGCAGAGATTCGAACTCTGAACCTAGGGATTAAGAGTCCCCCGCTCTACCGTTGAGCTACGGGCCCACGGGCGCTGGCGCCCGCGGAAGGATAGCGCAACTCGTCGCGGTCGTGCCCATGGTGTCCCTGCCCGTGGACGGTCGCCGGGACGCCCACCGGCAGATCCGTTCATCCCGCCGCTGCTCCCCCGTTCTCGTCGCTCGCCCCGGCTCAGCCGGGATGGTTGTCGATCTGGGCGCGCTGGAGGCGGCCGCTGAAGTCGACGTAGACCGCCTTCCACTCGGTGAACGTGTCGAGGGCGACGTGGCCGGCCTCGCGGTGGCCGTTGCCGGTCTCCTTCCAGCCCCCGAACGGCAGGTGCGTCTCGGCGCCGATCGTGCCGGCGTTGACGTACACGATCCCCGTCTCGAAGTCACGCATCGCCCTGAACGCGACGTTCACGTCGCGCGTGTAGATCGACGACGAGAGGCCGTAGCGGGTCTGGTTGACGGCCGTGGCAGCCGCGTCATAGTCCGCGACGGGGATGACGGAGAGGACCGGGCCGAAGATCTCCTCCTGGGCGATCCGCGCCATCTGGGCCACCCCGGCGAAGATCGTCGGCTCGAAGAAGACGCCGGCGTCAAGGCCGACGCCGGTCGCCCGCCGGCCGCCGCAGACCAGCTCGCCCTCGCCGCGCCCGATCGCCACGTACTCCTCCACCTTCACGGCTGCCGCCTCGTTGATGAGCGGCCCGACGTCGGTGTTCGGATGGAGGCCGTCGCCAAGCCGCAACGCGCGGACCCGGGGCTCGAGCCGCGCCATCAGCCGGTCGACGACGGCGCTCTCCACGATCACACGGCTGCACGCGGTGCAGCGCTGGCCTGCCGTGCCGAATGCGGACCAGATGATCCCGTCCACGGCGAGGTCGAGGTCCGCGTCGGCGAGGACGACGATCGCGTTCTTGCCGCCGAGCTCCAGGGCAAGGCGCTTCAGACGTCGCCCGGCCCGCTCGGCGATCTGCCTGCCGGTCGTGGAGCTCCCGGTGAACGAGATCACCGGGACGTCCGGGGACTCGACGATCGCGTGGCCGACCTCGCCTCCACCGCCGGTGACCAGGTTGACGACGCCGGGCGGGAACCCTGCCTCCGCCATCAGCTCGACGAGGAGCGTCGCGCAATGCGGCGTGTCCGACGCGGGCTTGAAGACCAGGGTGTTGCCGGCGACGAGGGCGGGCGTCATCTTCCAGGCCGGGATCGCCATGGGGAAGTTCCAGGGCGTGATGATCCCGGCCACGCCCAGCGGCTGGCGGATGCTCATGGCCCACTTGTCGGGCAGCTCGGAGGGGACCGTGTCGCCGAACATGCGGCGGCCCTCGCCAGCCATCAGCTCGGCGATGTCGATGGCCTCCTGGACGTCGCCGCGTGCTTCCGGCAGGACCTTGCCCATCTCGCGGGTCAGGGCGCGGGCGAGACGCTCCTTGTCGCGCCGCAGGAGTCGAGCGAAGGCGAGGAGGATCTCGCCGCGCCGCGGGGCGGGTGTCGCGCGCCAGGCCGGGAACGCCGTCTCGGCCGCGCGGACCGCCATCGCGACGTCCGCGGCGCTGCTCGCCTGGAACGTGCCGACGAGGTGCGCCATGTCGGCCGGATTGCGGCTCTCGAAGGTGCGACCCGAGGCAGAGTCGATCCACTCCCCGGCGACGAAGTTGCGGCCGGCGAACGGCCCTGCGGAGACCTCGGTCATCGTTCCTCCTGGACGAGCTCGGGCCGGCGTCAGACGCGCTCGAAAGCCATTGCGACCGACCCGCCGCCACCCAGGCACAGGGTGGCCATGCCGTAACGACCCTCTCGGCGCCGAAGCTCGTGGAGCAGGGTGGCGACGATGCGGGCGCCGGACGCCCCGATCGGGTGCCCGAGGGCGATGGCGCCGCCGTTGACGTTGACCTTCGCCCAGTCGAAGCCGAGGGCGCGACCGTCGGCCAGGACCTGGGCTGCGAAGGCCTCGTTGATCTCGACCAGGTCATAGGCGTCGACCGGCAGGCCGGTCCGCGCTTCGAGCTTCCGGACCCCCTCGACCGGGGCCAGGAAGAGCCACCTCGGGGCGACCTCGGCCTGCGCATAGCCGACGATTCGGGCGAGCGGGGTCAGCCCGAGCCGCTCCACCGCCCTCTCGGAAGCAACCAGGGTGGCCGCCGCGCCGTCGGTGATGCCGGGCGCGTTGCCGGCGGTCACGGTTCCCTCCGTCGCCTCGCCGCGGTCCTCACCGAGGGGCAGCGCGAAGACGGGCTTGAGGCGAGCGAGCGCGTCGGCAGTCGAGTCACGGCGGGGGCTCTCGTCGGCATCGACCACGGTCTCGCGGCCCTTCGCGTCGCGGACCGTCACAGGGGCCAGCTCGGCCGCGAAGCGGCCGGCATCCTGGGCCGCGATCGCCCGGCGGTGGCTTGCCAGGGCGTAGGCGTCCTGGTCGGTGCGGCTCACCTGCTCGCGAATCGCAACCCGCTCCGCGTGAGTCCCCATGTGGCAGTCCTCCAGGGCGCACCACAGGCCGTCGAGGACCGCGTCATCCACCAGCGTCGCATCACCCAGGCGATAGCCGAAGCGGGCTCCGGGAACCAGGTACGGCGCCCGGTTCATGCTTTCCATCCCCCCGGCGACCGCCAGCTCGGCGTCGCCCGCCCGGATCTCGGCCGCCGCCAGCATGATTGCCTTGAGGCCCGAGCCGCAGACCCGGTTGATCGTCGTCGCGGGAGTCGCGTCAGGCAGGCCGGCGCCCAGGCCCGCCTGGCGCGCCGGTGCCTGGCCGGCGCCCGCCTGGAGCACCTGGCCCATCAGGATCTCGTCGATCTCGGCCGCGGCGGGATCCAGGCCGGCACGCTCGACGGCGGCGCGGATGGCGACCGCGCCGAGCTCCGTCGCCGGGACTCCCGCCAGGCCGCCACCGAACCTGCCGATCGGCGTGCGGGCAGCGGAAACGATGTAGACCCGGCCGCTGGGGCCGCCCGGAGGCTCCATCGACTGAGTCTACTCGCGGACCCGGCCCGGGAGCGCGCCGGCCTCGGTGCCACGGGGACCGTGGCATCGGACCCGCCTCCGGTCCGGGGCGGTCTCCCCGAGCGGCTGCGTCCGCCGGGTCCGTCCCGCGACGCATCCAGGAGCCGGTCGCCCTCAGCGGCCCGGATAGGTGAAGAAGCCGGCGCCGCTCTTCTGGCCGAGCTTCCCGGACGTCACGAGGTCCTCGAGGATCCGCGGCGGCCGGAAGCGCTCGTCGCCGAGGTCGGCGTGGAGGACCCGCATGATCCCGAGCACGACGTCGAGGCCGATGAAGTCGGCCAGGGCGAGAGGCCCCAGCGGATGGTTCAAGCCGACCCTGGCGCCGGTGTCGATGTCCTCGGCCGTGCCGATCCCCTCCTCCAGCGCCCGCATCGCCTCGGCGAGGAGCGGCATGAGGATCCGGTTCACGATGAAGCCGGGTCGGTCGGCCGAGACGATGACCTGCTTCCCGAGATCGGCCGCCAGCGCCCGGATCGCCTCGGCGGTGGGGTCGTCGGTGGCGCTCCCCCGGATGAGCTCCACGAGCGGCATCACCGGCACGGGGCTGAAGAAGTGCATCCCGCAGAAGACCGGCCGGCGGCGGGGCGCCAGCGCCTCGGCGAGGCGGTCGATCGAGATCGAGCTCGTGTTGCTGACGAAGATGGTCCGGCCCGGCGCGAGCCTGTCGACCTCGGCCCAGAGCGCCCGCTTGGCACTCTCGTCCTCCACGATGGCCTCGACGGCGAGGTCGGCGTCGGCGGCGACAGTGAGCCGATCGGTCGGAGCGATCCGGGCGAGGGTCTCCTCGCGCGCCGTCGCATCGAGACGTCCCTTCGCGACCGCACGCTCCAGGTTGCCCGCGATCCTGGCCCGGCCCGCCTTCGCTCGCGCGAGGTCGGGCTCGTACAGGTCAACCGTCCGGCCCGACGCCGCCAGGACCTGGGCGATGCCGTGCCCCATGAGGCCGGCACCGGCCACCAAGCAGCGTGGGATCGTCATCCGGACATGGTAGCCCGTGCCGAACGATGGTCGCCGCCGCGCCGAACGACGGTCAGACGCCGGCGGGCGCCTCGACCTTGTTCGCGGGGCTGTTGATGTCGCTGACGTCGAGCGTCATCTCGAACGAGCCGCTGGCGCTCTTCCCGATGACCGCGTAGCTGACGGCGTAGCCCGCGTCTTTCGCGACCCAGAAGTCCATCGACCAGGTCGCGCCGGGGAGGCCGATGGAGCTCCCGAGCGCCGTTCCGACCACGTCGGCGGGCGCGGAGTAGTGAACCGTCGCCACGCCGTTCTTCGTCTCCTCGCCGACCGCGGTGAGGCCGCTCACGCCCGCGAACGAGCCGAGCATCTTGTCGGCCGCGAAGCTGTCGATGGTCTTCTGCGCATCGGCGGCAGTCGACTCCGTCCAGGCGCCACCGAGCGAGACCCAGGCCTTCTCGCCCAGCAGTCGATACCCCATCTCCAGCTTCTGCGCCTCCTTGCCCATCGAGATGGTGATGTCGGCGGCCCGCGTCGGCCGGAAGACGATCGTCCCTTCCATCAGGAGCCCGTCACCGAACATCGAGAACATGCTGTCCGTGAGCCCCTGCATCTTCATCACGGTCCGCAGGTGGTACGAATCCAGGCCGGCCAGCCCGGCGGCGGCTCCGCTGATGTTCGGGACCTGGCCGCCCGCCGTCGGAGCGGCCGAGGGCACCGCGGCCGTGGGCCCGGCGTCGCTCGGGGCGGCCGTGCCGGGGGCGGCGGAGGTGACCGGGGCTCCGCTCTGCCCGGGCGAGGGCGCCTGGGAGGCGGCCCCGCCGCAGGCGGCGATGGCGATGGCGAGTGCCGCGAGACCGGCGAGTGCGCGAGTCCAGCTCGACATGCGACCTCCACGTCGTCTGGGACGCGCCGGGGCAGCAGGGGCTCCGGATGCGGGACGATGGCAGCGAGATTGAGCGATCACAGGGTGGCCGGTCAGGCCCATTCGGCCCCTCGACACCCGCCGATCCGCCCTGGACCTGTTCCGGCCCCGCAGCCGGCGGGGCCTGCAGGCACCACGCGCCGGGCCGCTCAGCGACCTGCTCGGAGCCTCGCGAGGAGCCGGTCGGCGGCTGCGTATGGGTCCAGCTCATGGCGGGCGACGGCGTCGAGCGTAGCGGCCGTCGCGTCATCCAGGTCGGGCGCCTCCAGGCGTTGCCGGACCCGGTCGGCGAGCAGCGCCCACACCAGCGCTGCCGCCCTGGCGCGGCGGACCTCGCCGCCGCCGTCGAGGCCGGGCGGATCGGACCGGTGGCGCTCGATCGCCGCGAGCAGCTCGGGCACCCCCTCGCCGGTCATGGCCGTCGTGACCAGCACCTCGGGGCGCTTCGGGTGGGGCCGCTCGGTGACGGGACCGGCCGTCGACGAGGCCGACGTGACGGAGCCCGCCGCGCTGCGGCTCGGATCGCCTCGGGCCAGGCGCGGGCTCGCGGTGGCCGTGAGCATCGCCCGCAGCTCAGCGGCCGCGCGCTGGGCACCCGGGCGGTCGCCCTTGTTGACGACAACGATGTCAGCGACCTCGAGGAGGCCTGCCTTGATCGCCTGGACCTCGTCGCCCATCTCGGGCGCCTCCAGGACGACCGTCGTGTCGGCCGCCGCGGCAACCTCGACCTCGCTCTGTCCCGTGCCGACCGTCTCCAGCAGGATCAGGGCGAAGCCCGCGGCGTCCAGCACGGTGGCTGCCGCGACCGACGAGGCAGCCAGGCCCCCAGCGTGGCCGCGCGATGCCATGCTCCGGATGAAGACGCCGTCGTCGGCCGCGTAGGATTGCATCCGCACCCGGTCGCCCAGGAGGGCGCCGCCGGTGATCGGCGAGGACGGGTCGACCGCGACGACCGCAACGCTCCGCCCCGAGGCGCGGATCTCGCCGATCAGCGCGGCAACCAGCGTGCTCTTGCCGGCGCCGGGAGCACCGGTGATGCCGACGAGATGCGCCCGGCCGGCAGCCGGGTAGAGCCGGCGCAGCCCCGCCTCGGCGACGGGCGTCCGGTTCTCGACCGCCGTCAGGAGGCGGGCCAGCGAGCGGCGGTCGCCGGCGAGGGTGGCCTCGGCGAGCGCCTCCCCGCGCGGCGCGGCGGCGGAAGGCGCCACGCTCACCCGTCAGCCCAGGGAACGGACGTTGGCCCGGATGAAGGCCGCGACCTCGCCGATCGTCGTGCCCGGGCCGAAGACCGCGGCCACACCCGCCTCCGTGAGCGCAGGGACATCGTCGTCGGGGATGATCCCACCGGCCGTCACCAGGACGTCGTCGAGGCCCTTGGCGCGAAGCAGCGCGCAGATCCGCGGCACGAGGGTCATGTGCGCCCCCGACAGGATCGAGAGGCCGACGACGTCGACGTCCTCCTGCAGGGCGGCCGTGACCACCATCTCCGGCGTCTGGCGCAGGCCCGTGTAGACGACCTCGAATCCCTCGTCGCGCAGCCCGCGCGCGAGGACCTTTGCCCCGCGGTCATGGCCGTCGAGCCCGGGCTTCGCGATCAGGACCTTGATCGGTCGTTCGCTCATTCCCGGATCATAGCCCCGGGTCGAGGCCGGCGACCACGACCGGGTGCCCGCGGCGCCGTCAGGTCACCGCTCCCGCAGCACGCAGGTCGCCGCGCGCAGTCAGGCGCCGGGCGCCGCGCGCTGCAGGTGGGCCAGGAACTCGGCGCGCGTCTTGTCGTTGGCCCGGAAGATGCCCAGGACGTGGCTCGTCGTCATCACCGTCCCGGGCTTGCGGATGCCTCGCATCACGGCGCACAGGTGGGTCGCCTCCAGGACGACGCCCACGCCCTGCGGCCGCAGGTGCCCCATCAGGAAGTCGGCGATCTGGACGGTCAGGCGCTCCTGGACCTGCAAGCGACACGCATACATGTCCACGATGCGCGGGATCTTCGACAGGCCCACCACGCGGCCGTTGGGGATGTATGCGACCGCCGCGGTCCCGAAGAACGGCAGCAGATGGTGCTCGCAGAGGCTGTAGAACGGGATCTCCTTGACCACCACCATCTCCGAGTAGTCGACGTCGAAGATCGCGCCGTTGATGAGGCGCGCCGGATCCACGTGGTAGCCGGCGGTCAGCTCGGCGTACATCCTGTGGACGCGCCCTGGAGTGCCCAGGAGGCCCTGGCGGTCGGGGTCCTCGCCGATCTCGCCGAGGATCTCACGGACAGCGGCCTCAACCCGCCCATTCGCTGACTGGCGGCTCGGCGCGCCGCCCTCGATCGAGGCAGCGTCGGCGAGGGCGCCCGGATCCGCGCGGGATTCGTCGCCGATCTCGGTCTCGATCTCGTCGACGATCGAACGGACGTGGTCGGGTAGCGGCTGGCCGGTCATGAACGCATCGTAGCCCGCGGCGGCGCGGCCGGCGCAGGGCCACGCGAGGCGCGGAGTGCGGCGCGGCCTGGCGCGGCGCGGCGCCGCCCGAGGCCTGGCGTGTCGTTCTGCGGCGGTGGGTGCGCCGCCGGCCTACGTCGCGACGGCGAGCACGGCCGCGGCCACGGCCCCGGGCTCATGGCGGACGAGGTTGTGGCCCCGCCCGGGGAATGCGGCCGTGCGAATGGGCGACCGTCCCGAGTCCGCGCGCACCCGGGCCACGGAGGCGAGCGCAGACGCGCGGGTGCCATCCTCGTCGCGCGCGACAAGCGCCGCGATGCGGGCGTCCACGCCGGGAAGCACGGCGAGGGGATCGTAGGACCACATCGCCCGGACGGAGCCGGCCAGGGCGTGAGGGCGCACTGCCAGCTTGACCCGGCCCGCGGCAGTCTCGACCACCTGCGCCCGCGCCGCCCGCTCCTCGTCGGCGTCCCAGGTCGCCGGGTCGAACGCAGCGCGGTCGGCGAGCCAGGCGGCCATCGACGCGAGGACCTCCGGCGGCTCCTCGATCGCGGCAAGCCACTCCTCCGGGGAGGCTTGCGTCGTCGCGGCGAGGTCCTCCCAGCCTCCGTCCACGAGCACGAGGCCCATGCACCGGTCTCCCAGCGCATGCGCCGTCCAGGCGGCGACGATCGCCCCATAGCCGATGCCGGCGACGACCAGTCGCCCGCCGGCCAGCTCGCCGCTGAGCGCGAGCACGCCCGCGCCCTCCCCGACGGCGATGGCGTCGCCAGCGAGCGCGTCCGGCTCGTACCCGTCGGTCGGGGCGTCGGAGAGCCCGTGGCCCCGCAGGTCCACGGCGATGACGCGCGCCACGCGGCACAGCCGACGGGCCACGGGGGTCCAGCTCCAGGCGGTCGACCCAAGGCCGTGCAGCAGCAGCACGCCCGGGCCGCCTGTTGCTCCTGCACCCGCTGCCCCGGCCGCCGCTCGCACGTCCCAGTCGAGGAAGTGGATCCGGACGGCGTCGTCGGTCGCCACGACGAAGCCGCCGGGCTCGGCCGACAGATCGGGGCGCGACTCGTGGCCCGTGGGCGCGCCGTCGGCTGCGGGCGAGCCATGGCCCCGGAGAAGCGGGGTGAGCCCCGGCCCCGTCAAGCGGTCCATCGAGCCGTACGATACCGCCGCCATGTCGAAGCGCCGCCGCGGGATCCCCGCTGCCGAGCTCGCCTCCCGCCGCCGGCGGCGAGAGGCGCGTCACGTCCGGTTCGAGCAGCTGGTGGACCGGGCCCTTGCCGGGATCCCGATGCCGTTTGCCGCCGCGCTCGCCGAGGTGGCGATCGTCATCGCCGACGATCCGTCGGCCGAGCAGCGGCGAGAGAACGACCTTGCACCGGACGAGACCCTGTACGGCCTCTACGATGGCACGCCCCGCACGGCCTGGGGCGCCGACGACGTCCCCTTCCCGAACACGATCACCATCTTCCGGCTCCCCCTCGAGGAGGATTTCCCGGATCCGTTCGACCTGGAGGACGAGGTCCGGATCACCGTCATCCACGAGCTCGCCCACCACCTCGGGATCGACGACGACCGCCTCGAGGAGCTGGGCGTCGACTGAGGCCTCAGGCCGCCGGCAGGGGTCCCGCCGCCGCGATCAGCTCGCCGAGCCGGCCCACGTCCACGTTCCCCCCGGAGAAGACGACACAGACTCGCTCGCCGTCGTGGATCGGCACCCTGCCCAGCAGGACTGCCGCCAGGGCGGCCGCGCCCGCCGGCTCCAGGACCTGCTTCATCCTCTCTGCGGCGAAGCGAAGCCCGGCCAGGATCTCCGCGTCGTCGAGGAGGACGATCCCGTCGAGGAGCGATCGGGCGAGGGCGATCGTCGTGTCGCTGGCGAATGGGGCGTTGAGCCCGTCCGCCACGCTCAGCGGGCGGATCGGGACCGGCGTGCCGGCCGCGATCGCGAGCGTCAGCGCGTTCGAGGTGACCGGCTCGACGCCGTAGACGCGAGCCCCGGGACGGCGCGCCTTGACGGCCGCCGCCACGCCGCACACCAGGCCGCCGCCGCCGATCCCGGCGACGACCAGGTCCACGTCGGGCAGGTCGTCGACGATCTCCAGGCCGACCGTCGCCTGCCCGGAGATGGTGTCGAGGTGGTCGAAGGGGTGGAGGAAGGTCAGCCCGCGCCTGGCGCCGATCTGCTCCATCGCGGCCCACGCCTCGGCCGTGTCGCCGCCGGCGAGGATCACCTCCGCGCCGTAGCCGCGACATGCCTCGACCTTCGACCGGACCGCCGTCTCCGGCATGACGACGACGGCGTGCACGCCGAGCAGGCCCGCCGCCAGTGCGACGGCGGCGGCGTGGTTTCCCGCCGAGATCGCGATGACGCCCGCCTCGTGCTCGGCCCGTGTCAGTCGGGCGATCCTGACGGTGGCCCCGCGAACCTTGTACGAGCCGGTCCGCTGCAGGTGCTCGGCCTTTGCGTAGACGCGGCCGCCCCCGATCCGTGCACCGGCGGTCGCCGCGGCGACCCGGGCCGCGGTGGTCGAGGCCAGCAGTGGCGTGCGCTCCACCCTGCCGGCCAGGAAGCGGGCGGCATCCTCGATCCGGGCCAGGGTCAGGCCTGCAGTGGCGGCCGATTGGTGCATCGGCGCAGTATCGCAGGCCCCCGAGAGGGCGGCCAAGGTGCGCGCCGGCACCACCGGACCTCGCCCGGGGTCGTGTCGGGCCCCACCGTGCGCGCTATCCTCGGGCTTGCGTCCGCCACCCACTCCACGCGCCCAGACGGGAGGCTCCGCCGATGCCCGGGTTCACGCCGTTCACACGGAACTACACCGACCTCTCGGACGAGAACGGCTACCAGTTCGAGTTCAGGTGCGACGAGTGCGGCTCGGGCTACAAGAGCGAGTTCATCCGGTCCAGCATCGGGACTGCGAGCACGGTGCTCTCCGGGGCAAGCAACTTCCTCGGCGGCCTCTGGGGCGCGTCGAACGCCGCTCGAAACGCCAAGGACTTCATGGATCGCGGCGGGCGCGACGAGGCCCTGGAGAAGGCAGCCAACGAGATCATGCCGCTGTTCACCCGCTGCGCCGGGTGCAACAACTGGGTCGACGAGACGTGCTTCAACCGCGACCGCAACCTGTGCACGCGATGTGCTCCGAACCTGGCCGCCGAGATGGAGCGCGAGCGCGCCTCGGTTGAGCTGAACCAGATGCGCGACGCGATGCGAACCGAGACGGTCTTCTCGGGCGACACGTCGGCTCGGCGGACCGTCTGCCCGTCGTGCGACAAGCCCGTCGGCTCGGAGAAGTTCTGCGCCAACTGCGGCACGCCGCTCGGCACCGCGCACTGCACGCAGTGCGGTGGAGAGCTCCCGACGGGCGCGAAGTTCTGCGGCAACTGCGGAGCGAAGGCCGGCTGAGCCGAGGACCCTGATGCCGCCCGGGGACGCGGATCTCACGTACGCCGGCGAGCTCCGAGCGCCGGGCTCGATCCTCGCCCAGGGCACGGTCACCCTCGGCGAGGCATCCGCGATCCTCGCCGTCGACGGGACGCCGCCCCGAACGGTCTCCTACCGCGACATGGCCGTGATCGCGATCAGCGAAGGGGTGGGCCTCCTGGCGACCGGGGATGGCGCCGGTGCGGAGCGCTGGCTCCTGCAGCGCTTCGGCCCGGCGCTGGGCCCACTGATCGCGCTGCTCCGCGAGAGGCGCCTCCGGCAGCGCCTGGCCGATGCGTTCGTCGTCCTTCCGGCTGCGACGCCCGTCGACCTCGTCGAGTATGCGACAGCCCGCGAGACGGCGGCCGGGCCGGGCGGTCCCCCGGGAACGCCCCCGCCGGCTTCCGGAGCGTCGCCGATCGAAACGGGCGTCGCCCAGCTCGCCCTGGACGAGTGGGGTCTCACCCTCGCTCCTCTCGACGAGCGCCGGCCGGTCCAGCGGGTCCGTCGCGCCGACATCACGGGCGTCGACCTGCTGCCCGGGGTCGGCGGCGTCCGCGTCTCTTCGACGGGCACCGGGTTCGACCTGCTCCGCCTCGGCGCGGCCGCGGCACGCCACCGGACGTCCCTGGGCGCGCTCCCTGCCGCCGCGTACCGCGACGCGGGCGCGATCGTCGCCGCGCTCGTGCCCGACCTGCAGACCGGTGCCGCGGGTCGCGCTGCCTCGGCGCTCGTCGACGGCAGGCCGGCCTCCCCCGGCGACCTCGGCGACGCATGGGCCGCCGTCGAGCGGGGCGTCCTGAGCCAGCCCACCTTCGCCGCCTCATACCTCGCCCTGCGTGAACGGGCCGGCGGGGCGGCTGCCCTCCGCTGGCTCGCCCTCGCGCCCGAGCGACCGAGTGCGCCGAACGCCTACCGCGCATGGTTCCTGGTCGCCCTGCCAGGGAACCTCGTGGCCCTCGAGCTGGTCAGCGAAGGCGCACACGCCACGTACTGCTTCCGCACGGTGCCCCGCGCCGCCTTCGCGGGTGGGGTCGATCCCGGCGCCATCGACGCTCCGGCAGCGGGCAGGGCGGTCGCGCGGATCTCGGCGGCGCTGATCGACGCCCGCTTCCTTCGCGAGCCGATGGCCCTTCCGGAGGACCAGCTCGCGAGGCCGGACGGGATCCGCTACCGGCTCGCGCTGCGAGCGATCCCGTCGCTGTCTGCCGCGCGCGCGGCCTTCGTGGCTCGGCTGGTCCACCACGACGAGCAGAGCTGGAGCGCTGCCCTGGACGACCTCATCGCGTGGCATGCCGCCTGTCGCGACGACGCTCTCCCATGGCCCGGCAGGGCCGCCGAGGAAGCCCTGGTCTCGGAGGCAGCAGGCGCCGCGCACGCCGGGGGCGCCCCGGGATGACCGACCACCGAGCCGATCCCGCCGCACCGAGCTGAGGAGCCAACGATGCCGACGTTCAAGCACCCATGCCCGGCCTGCGGCAAGTACATCGCGCGAGACGTGGCTCGCTGCCCCTACTGCGGCCGTATCGACCCCTTCGTTGGCGGCCGGTGCACCGCCTGCCGCGCGCCCATCGACGACCCGTCCTGGATCGCCTGTCCCAGGTGCGGCGCCCCCCTCAAGGAGGGTGTCGCCCCAATGCCGAGCACCGTGCCCGCGACGAGCGCGATCTCCGTGCCGGGAACAGTGGCGGCCACTCCGGGTGTGACCGCTCCGGCGGCGCCTGCCCCGGCGGCGATCGTGGCGCCGGCGCCTCTCCCGGCGGCCACTCCCACTCCGCCGGCCCCGCCGTGCTCCGCCTGCGGCGCGGTGCTGGTCCCCGGCGCTCGCTTCTGCGCCAGCTGCGGCGCGCTGACTGGCTGAGGATTCGCCGAGGCGCGCTCACCAGCCCAGGGACGGGACAGCCCAAATGTGGACTTGCGTTGTTGCGCAAGTGATGAGATACTTCGGCCCGTGGACGTGATCGTACCCTCGAGTGATCTCGACAAGCAGCGCGCGGCTCTGATCGGGCGGGCGCTCGCCGACCCGAAGCGCCTGTGCGTCCTCGAGACGCTTGCGGTCGGCGAGGCCTCCGTCTCGGAGCTGTCGAGCTGCGTCGGGTGCCATGTCCCGAACATGTCCCAGCACCTCGCCGTTCTCCGTTCCGCCGGGCTCGTCTCGACCCGGCGTGAAGGCAGCACCATCTACTACCGCCTCTCGGATCCGCGAGTCCTCGAGGCCTACCGGCTCATCCAGGTCCTTGCCCGTTAGGGCGGACCGCGCACCCGCGACACCGGGAGAAAGGAAACGCGCCACTCATGGTCGATATCAAGCACGCGACGGACACGACGTTCGAGGAGATGGTGCTCCACGCCGAGCGCCCGGTGATCGTCGACTTCTGGGCCGCCTGGTGCGGGCCCTGCCGCCTCGTCGCGCCGGAGCTGGAGAAGCTCGCCGAGAAGTACGATGGTGCGGTCGACGTGGTGAAGGTCGACGTGGACGCGAACCCCGGCCTCTCCAAGGCGTTCAACATCATGAGCATTCCGACGATCGCCTTCTTCCCCGGCGAGGGGAAGCAGCCGATGGGCGTCATGGGCTTCCAGCCGGCCGAGCAGCTCGAGTCCCGGTTCGGCCTCGCCCAGTACGCCAAGCCCGCCAACTAGGGGGGTGCCGCGGGCGGGACTCCTCCCCCGCCCCACCACGCACCACCGGCCGCCCCGTCCGGGTCCGCCCGGGCGGGGCGGTCTGCTTTGCGGCGACAATGGGCGCCGGTCGGCTCCCGTCGACCAGCTGACGCCGAGGCCCTCATGCCCGACCTGCCCGCCTGGGACCAGCTCCTCAGGGTCAACGCGGCCGCCTACGCCCGGGTCGCCATGACGAACATCGAGCGCGAGTTCCCCAGCGACACATGGCAGGTGTGGCACACGCCGGACGATCTCCCGCGCCGGCCGCGCGAGCGCACTCCGGTCTTCTGGGGAAGCTTCGACTGGCACTCGTGCATCGAGATGCACTGGCTCCTGGTGCGCCTGATCCGCCGCGTCCCGGAGGCCTTCCCCGCCGACGAGGCGCGCGGCCTGCTCGACCGGCAGCTGCGACCCGGGCCGCTGGCAGCCGAAGCCGTGTTCATCGCCGATGCGGACAACCGGAACCGCCAGCGACCCTACGGCTGGGGCTGGGCCCTCGCGCTCGTCGACGAGCTGGAGCGGTGGGACGACCCGGACGCCCGGCGATGGGCCGCCGCCGCGGCGCCGCTCGCGGCCGCCGTGACCCGCAACTTCCTGGACTGGCTGCCGCGGGCCACCTACCCGGTCCGCTACGGCGTCCACGGCAACTCGGCCTTCGGGCTGGGCCTGGCGCTGCCCCGTGCGACCGCGCGCGCCGACGCCGGGGAGCCCGCCCTGCGCGACGCGATCACGGCCGCCGCCCACGGCTGGTTCGACGAGGACGTCGACTACCCTGGCGGCTGGGAGCCATCCGGGTTCGACTTCCTGTCTCCCGCGCTCGTCGAGGCGGAGCTCATGAGCCGCCTGCTGGGACCGACGCGGTTCGGCACGTGGCTCGCGACCTTCCTCCCGGGGATCGTCGAACGCGAGCCGGCCGCCCTCTTCACACCGGCGATCGTGTCCGACGCCAGCGACGGGCACATCGCCCACCTCCACGGCCTGAACCTGAGCCGGGCGTTCTGCTGGCGGCGGATCGCGGAGACGCTCCCGCCGGACGACCCGCGGTTCGCTCCCGCGCTGGAGGCGGCATCGCGGCACGCCGCGGCTGGCCTTCCGGTGGTCGTGGGGAGCGACTACATGGTCGAGCACTGGCTCGCCGCCTACGCGGTGCTCCTGCTCGGTTGACCGCGCCGCCGGACCGGCGCGGCCGCGCGGGACAGCGGCACCTCAGTCTCGTGACTGGGCCTCGATCGCGAGGCCGATGGCGCTCTCCAGCCAGGCGAGCGCCCGGTCGCGGGCGAAGTCGTCCAGGCCCGATGGGACGAAGCGGACCCACCCGCGGCCGCGCGGCGAGGACTCCACGTCCGGGGTCCGGAGCGCTGCGGCCGCGACGGCCGGGCGAAGACGCACCTCGAGCGCCCCGGGCTCGAGGACCGCCACGACCGCCTCGCGAACGACGATCTTGTAGGACTCGCCGTCCACCACGAGTTCCGCTTCGAAGTCCAGTGAGTCGGCGTTCTCGAGGATGAGCTCGGCGAGTGTCTGGTCGCTCACCCGACCGTCCCGAGGATGGCCTGCAGGTCGTCCCCGTGCTCGGCATAGTGGTCGAGCAGCTCGTCCTCGAAGAAGCGACCGAAGACGGGGTGCTTAACCCAGCGGGTCTCGGGGACGACGGTGAGATAGCCGCGGAGCTCCCCGGGGATGTCGCGACCGCGCTGGCGGACCTCGGCGACCGTCAACAGCCGCCACGCCGCCGCGAGCTCCACGTTCACGGCGTCGCCTCGCTCGTCCCAGGCCTGCTCCATCTCCTCGTAGGCGGGACTCTGCTCCCCCATCGCGAGCTGGCGAGCGACGTCGAGCGCGTGGGCCTGGTAGGCCGCGAGGTGGCTGATGAGCTCGCGAGCCGACCAGCCGTGGGCGGCGTCGACCGGCGCGTCGAATCGCTCGTCCGGGACGTCGAGGAGCGCCTCGAACGGGCGCCACGCGTCCCGCTCGTCCTCGAGGAAGGAGAGGGCGTCGAAGTACATGCTCCGCGGATGGTAGCGCCCCCTGTTCGGGGGGAGCTCGCGATCGATCCGCCGCTCGCCGGATCGATCGGCGTCGCCCGGGCCGGAACCTCCTTCCTGGCCGCGGCCGCATTCGCCGGCCCCGGGGTCGAGCCGATCACGAACCGCGCCCCGGGCCCGCTGCCGGGCGCCCTGACGCTGGCCCTCAGGGGAAGGCAGAGATGGCCGCCTGGAGCTGAGCCTCCTCGACGTCCGCCGCGATGACGACCTGCACCACGGCGCCGTCCGCCGAGCTCCAGACCACGATGGCCTGCCGGGAGTTGCCGTTGACGACGTCGATCCGCCACGCCGGGCGCCCGTCGACCTCGAGGGTCGTCGCCTTCACGGCCTCGGTGCCGCGCGATGCCTGGGCGGCGCGCCGATACTCCTCGGCAAGGAGCCCTGGCGTGAGCCTGTCACCCTCGAATACCCCCAGCTGGGCGCCGCCCCGGTCGCCGATCTCCCAGATGCCGCCACCGAAACGCACCTCGGTGACCCCCGCGTCGTAGACCGAGCCGAGCGTGTCCCTGGAGCAGAAGCGCCCGGAATCCCGGCTCGTGGCGGCCTTGCCCTCGATCGTCGTGGGAATCCGCGCCTCGAGGTCGGGGTAGGCGCCTTTCATCTGCTCGCGCGTGCTCCCGTTGCAGGCCGTGGCCGGGTCGAACGACGTGTCGGCAGCAGGCGCGCAGGCGGCCAGGACGAGCCCGACGGCCAGCCCGGCGGCCAGCCCGGCGGCACGGCGGGCCGATGGCCCGCCCACGAGGGCGGACCATCGGGGTCGTCGGATCGGCATGGCCCGAGCCTACCCCGAACTGTTCGGAAGCGCCGCGAACCGCACCCCGCGTGCCCATGCGCACCGGCCGACCGTCCTGCCATGTTGCCCGCAGGCCACCGACCTTCGACCCGCGGGGGACCGGACGAGCATCCCATTGCCGCGCGGCGCAGTCCGGCGGTACGGTCGTCCAAGCAGCCGCCGGCGCGACACACCGGGAGCAACCTGGGGCGTCGGCCACGGACCGGGAACGGGAGACGCACGGTCGTCGAGGACGCCGGTCACGGCGTCATTGGGTGGGTCCCTCCGCCCCCGGCCACGAGCCGAGTAACCACGGGCTACCGGCCAGCAGGCCCGGTCGCGGCGGCTGCGGGAATCATCGGCCGGCGAGGCTCCTCTCGCCGGATCGCAATGCTGCAGGAAGTCTGCGGGGCGCCCGGCGCGGGGCGCCCCGCGGTGCGTCCGGCGGTGGGTCGATCAACCGACCGGCTCGGGCTCCAGGGCGGCTGCGACGACTCGTGCCGCGTCGAGAAGGTCGGGGTCGCGCGTGATGGCCCGCGCCAGCCAGGCCACGTAGGACGGTTCGACGGCCGCGATCTCGCCCAGCGTCCTCCCGTGGAACTTGCCGAAGACCACCGTCACCGAGAGGGCATCCTCCAGCACAGGCAGGGGCCGCGGCCAGCTGCGCCGGGACCGGAGGCGCTCCAGCGGCCCGGTCGGATCGGACGCGCGCGGCGGTTCGGCCAGCTCGACGCGTGATCTCGGCGGGTGCGTTCCGCGCGGATGGTGGCGGTACCCGTCGCCTCGAGGCGTGGTCGTGGCGTTCCGCTGGTGGAGCAGCTCCGACGTGTCGAACCGGGCGGTGACGGGCCGCGTCTTGGGCGGCGGAGGCGGACCCGACGGCGCTGCGTGCTCGCCGCCGGGGTGCCGGCCGGAGGCGGCATCACGTCCGTCCGCCGCCCCGTGTCGTGCGCGCCCGGGCAACGGCCCGGCGGCCCCCCGGAGCTCGTTGTACGCGGCGTTGATCTCGGCCATCCGGCGCGTCGCGGAGCGCCGCTCGAGGGCGTCCACGGCGAGATCGGGGTGGTGTTCGCGAGCCAGCCGGCGCCAGGCGGCCTTGATCGTTGCCGCGCTGGCATCGGGGGCCACGCCGAGCACGGTGTAGGGATCGCGCCGAGCCATCCCGACATCGTAGGCGCTACGCTTCCCGCATGTCCGCCCGCCCGTCGCGGCGCGCCCTCGGAACCGCCGCGGCCGCCACGGCCGTCGCCACGCCCCTGGCCGTCGGCTACCGGTTCGCCGTCGAGTACCGGCGCCGCGCGGGCTTCCCGGCCAGGCGCCCGCCACTCACCACGCCTGCCGACGACGGGCTCGCCTTCGAGGCATTGGAGATCGCGTCTCCCGCGGGCCCCCTGCCGGCGTGGTTCGTGCCTGCGCGCCGCGGACTGCCGGGCCCGGTGGTCGTGCTGGTTCACGGCTGGGGATCGAATCGCGCCCGGATGCTCCCCAATGCCCGGTTCCTCCACGCGGCGGGCTTCCACACGCTGATGTTCGACGTGCGGGGCCACGGGGAGAACCAGCCCGAGACCCTCCCCATCAGCGGCGGCGAGTTCGGGGCCGACAGCGCCGCGGCCGTCGCCTCGATGCGTGCACGTGCCGACGTCACGTCCATCGGGATCCTCGGGCACTCGATGGGTGCCGTCGGCGCGGTGCTGGCGGCCGCAGCCGAGCCCGACGTGAGCGCGGTGGTCGCAACGGCGGTCCCGGCCCACCCGCGCCTGCTCACGCGCCGAACATTCGAGCTGGCCGGCCTCCCCATTCCCGGCCCGGTGGCCCACCCGCTCGCGTGGCTCACGATGCAGGTGTACCTGCGACCCCGCGGCCATCGCGCGACGCGGGTCAATGCCCTCCGCGCGATCCGGCGCTACCCCGGCCCGCTCCTCGTGGTCCACGGGACCGACGACGAGGTCGTTCCGGCCCGCCATTCGGAGCTCCTGGTCCGGTCGGCGCGGTCCCGGCCGGGGCGCCCGGCCGACCTCCTGCTGATCGCGGGCGGCCACCATCGCTGGCTCTACGAGTCGATCGCCTATCGCGAGCGCATCGCGGCGTTCCTTGCCGAGCACCTCGGCGGCCCCTACCCGCCTGCGGAGGCCGCTGCCCGCGCCGCGGCTGTCCTCGCGGTGCGCCCGCCGGACACGGAAGGTCCGATGGTCGGCCTCCGCCTGCCCCAGCCCGACCGTGCCCAGGGAGGACCCGGCGATGCCTGACGACCTGCAGCCTGTCCTCGGGACGTGGGAGGCTATCGACTCACTCCGCGTGGTCCGGGAGTTCGCCTCGCTCCCGCTCGAGCCATGGGTCGTCGAGCGGATCGTCGATGCGGGCCGGCGGACCGGCAGCTCCAAGAACCAGCAGAGCTGGGGTTTCGTGGTCTGCCGTGACCGGGCGCACCTGGAGGAGCTTGCGACGCTCGGGCCGTGGGCGGGCCACCTGGCGGGAGCGGCGCTGGCGATCGCGCTCCTGACACCGGACCCGCGGACGGCGGAGGCGCCACTGTCGGTCATGTGGGACCTGGGACGCGCGGCCCAGAGCATGGTGCTCGCCGCGTGGGAGCTCGGGATCGGCAGCGTGCCGGCCACCGTCCACGAGCACGATCGGGCGCGCCGCCTCCTCGGGTACCCGGCGGACTGGCACTGCGAGTTCATCCTCTCGTTCGGCCACCCCCGCGACCCGGGACTGCTCACGGCGCCCAAGCGTGCCGGCGGCCGAAAGCAGCTCGCGGAGATCGTCCACGAGGAGCGCTGGTAGAGGGCCCAGCCCGGGCTCGGCGACGGGGCCGGCCGCGAGGTACGAGGCGATCGCCGTCGCAAGCCCGACGTCGCGGCGGAGCCACCGAGCGGCTCCTCCCCCCGGGAGCCCGATCAGCGCCTCTGTGGGTTCCCGGAGCCGCATCCGGGGGAAAGAACGCTCGCTCAGCGCCGCTTCCGCAGGTACGTCGTGAGCGCGGTGTCGAAGCCCGCGGCCTCGAAGAGCCGGCGGGCGTCTGCGCGATGGTGGCCGGCCGTGACCTCGACGAAGGCGCAGCCGGCGTCGAGCGCGACCCGGTCCACTTCGGCCAGGAGCGCGCGGCCCACGCCCCGCGAGCGGACGGCCGGATCCACGACCATCGCGATCACGCGGGCGAGCTGGTCGTCGTGCTCGAATCGCGGGATGAGGTGGACCGCGATGAACCCGAGGCGTTCGCCGTCGCGCTCGGCGATCCGGACGAGCGAACCCATCGCCCCGAAGCGCTCCATCCGGCGGATGACATCGCTGGCGCCGGCGGGGTAGCCCTCGTCGGAGAGCAGGCTCGCGATCCAGTCGGCATCGCTCGGCTCGGCGTCGCGGAAGATGGGAGCGGCATCGATCTCCGTCATGGCCTGATGGTATCCGACCGACCCGCAGCGGGACGGTCGACCGCTGGCGCGTCGGCTACCAGGAGCAGGTGCGGACCCCACGGCCGGCGCACCCACGCCAGCGTCTGCGGGCCGAACGGGCCTGCGCCGTCGCGGGGGCCTTCCCCGAGCCGGACGAGATGCATCCGAATCTCACCCAGCCGGCCGGGCGGGACCGCGACGTAGAGGGCCGCCGGCCCCTCGCCGTTGCGAGCCAGTGTCGCCGCCAGCCTGCCTTCCGTTGCCGGCTCGGCAAGGACAAGGCGGAGCGTGCCGGTCGATGCCACGCGGGCGCCGAGGAGCGCGTCGCCGGGCAGCTCTGCCACGACGCCGGCGAACGCCGCTCCGGCGCGTGCGAGGTCGATGGTGGCGACGGCGATCGCCCGGAGGCGCGCGCCGCTCCCGTCGGCGCCACTCTCTGCCCGGGCATTCGGCATGGCAGGGTCGGGCGCCATCGCGCGCAGGCGATCCGGGCCGGCCGACGGCCGCGTCGCGATCAGCAGGCCCGGGATCACCAGCGCGTCGTCCTCCACGGCCCGGAACCCGACGGCTGCCAGGAGGTCGCGCAGGTGCGGCACATCGCCGGTCTCCCACGCGAGGGCCGCGTCGGCGCTCACCACCCGGGCGAGGGCGTCCAAACCGGGACGGTCACTCCCGACGTATACGATGCACCTGACGAATCGGCCGACATGCACACCGGGATGGGAGAAGAGCCGTGAGCCGTCACCTGCTCGCAACGCTGGGCGTCGCCGCCGCCCTCGCCATCGGCGTCGCTGCGTGTGGCGGCGCCACGACGCCGTCGCCAGCCGCCTCCAGCCCCGCGCCGGCCTCCGCGGCGCCTGCCGGCGGGTCGCCAGCGGCCGCAGGCGACGCCATCACGATCGCCGGGTTCGCCTTCAACCCTGCCTCCCTCGATGTCAAGACGGGGGCCACCGTCACGTGGACCAACAACGACACCGCAACGCACTCGGTGGTCTGGGATGACGGGACCACCGGGAGCGCGCGGCTGACCCCCGGCGGACCCTCCTATACCCGGACCTTCGATGCGCCGGGCACGTTCACGTATCACTGCGGCATCCACGCGTCCATGAAGGGCACCATCGTCGTCGGGCCCTGACGGGTCAGCTGGGCTTCTGCGCGAGCAGGAGGGTCGCGTCGGACGGCAGGGCGATCGCGACGGGTGCCGGCAGTCCTGCCGCGGCGAAGAGAGCCCCGTGCTCCTCGACCGTGCGCAGCCGACCGCCGTTGAGCGCTTCGTCGAGAGCCACGCCGGTGATCAGCTGCCCGTGCAGCGTGGCGAGGTCGTCGAGGCTGGAGGGCAGGCACCATCCCAGGATCAGGAGGCGGCCGCCCGGTCGCAGCGCCCGCCAGGCCGCGGCGAGCGCCGCCACGGGGTCCCGGAGCTCATGCAGCGCGTGCTGGAAGTACGCGACGTCGAAGGCGTCGCGATAGGCGATCGTCGCGACTTCGCGGGCCTCGATCCGGATCCGGGCCTCCAGGCCCGCGTCCTGGACGAGGCGCACTGCGCGGGCGGTCGAATTGGGCTCGGCCTCCACCCCGACGAGTCGCGTGGCGGGGAACCGGCGGGCAACCGCCACGAGCCAGCGCCCGCCGCCGCAGTGGAGGTCGACGACGTCGGCCCCGTTCGCCAGCTGGGTCACGAGATCGGGGAGCGCCGCCAGCGCCTCCTCGAAGAAGATCGCGACGTCCTGGCGCGTCAGCTGCTCGATCGAGCGGTGGTAGCGCGGCGGCCGGACCGCGGGGGTGCGGCCCGTGCGGAGCAGCCGGGGCATGTCGTCGTAGTCCAGGCTGGCCGTGACCGTGTAGGCGAACTGGCCGCCAAGATACTCCGGGCGATCGGCATCGAGCAGGATGGAGGCCGTGATCTCGTCGAGGTGGATCCGGTCGCCGTCACATTCGACGATGTCGCTGGCGAACGCCGCACGACACCAGGTGGCAACAGGGTCCGGCGCCGTCCCCGTGGCGATCGCCAGCTCGTCCGACGTGAGGCCGGCGTCGCGGGCATCTCGAAGCGCGGCGAAGAAGCCGACTTCGAGGCCCAGCTGGATGAGCCAGGCTCGATAGAAGCCGCCAAGGCTCGTGACAAGGTCGTCGAAGCGGTCATCCAGGATCATGATGGCCGGGATTGTCGCACGGCCGGGACGGGCGGGACCCCCGGAACCTGCCAGCGCCGAACCGCTCCGGATGCCATCCTGCCGGGATGTCGCACCGAGCGGCGCACGCCCTCACGCCCACCTCGAACCTCCGCGTCGCCGTGGGCCTCGTCACGCTGTACATCGTCTGGGGCTCGACCTACCTCGCCATCCGGGTGGCCGTGGAGTCGATCCCGCCGCTCACCGGGTCGGCCGTCCGCTTCCTGATTGCCGGCTCGCTGCTGTACGCGGCCACGATCCGCAGCGGCAACGCGGCCGGAGATCGGCCGGGCCGTCGCGAGTGGCGCGACGCCGCGATCATCGGCGGGCTTCTCCTCGCCGGCGGCAACGGCCTCCTGGCGGTGGGCGAGCAGACCATCCCATCGGGCATTGCGGCCCTGATCGTGGCCACCCTGCCGCTGTGGGTGGCGATCCTGGGCCGGCTCTTCTTCGGGATCGTCCTCACCCGGACCATCATCGTCGGGACGGTCATCGGCTTCTTCGGGGTCGCGGTGCTCGTCTGGCCGTCGGGCGGGTCGGGCGGCCTCGACCTGTTCGGCGTCGCGGTCGTCCTGCTGTCCCCGGTCTTCTGGGCCACCGGGTCGCTGTACAGCCGGACGGCCCATGTCCCGCGGCGGCCGCTGGTGGGAACGGCCATGCAGATGCTGGCCGGCAGCGCGGTCCTCTTCGTCGTGGCCGCGGTCACCGGCGACCTGCTGCAGGTCCGCGTGGGCCAGGTTGCGCCCACATCGGTCGCCGCGGTCGCCTACCTCATCGTCGTGGGCTCGCTGATCGGGTACACGACGTACGTCTGGCTCCTTCGCGTGGCCCCGATCTCGCTCGTGGCGACGTATGCCTACGTCAACCCGGTCATCGCCGTCCTTCTCGGCTGGCTCATCCTCGCCGAGCCGCTGCAGCCGCGCACCCTCGCCGCGGGGGCGATCATCATCGTCGCGGTGGCCGTCATCGTCCGGGCCCGTGGCGGCGAGTCGCGAAGGGCGGTGCCCGAGGAGGTGGGTGAGCCAGGCTGATCGCGATCGTCGATGACCACGAGGGCCGCGGAGGAGCGACCCTGCGGAGCCGGCGAACACTGGCCGTTCACAAACATCGGTCGGGCCTCCGACAAACATCGGTCGGGCCCTGTCGACGGACAGCGACTCTGACCGTTAGGCGGACAGCGACTTTGTCACCGTGGCCTGACGGCAGGGTACTTCCGCCAGGGGTGGACGGGGCGGGCGGTCGTCGACGCGGCGGAGGGCATGACGGTCGCGGTGTCGGGCGGTTCGGGCCTGGAGCGCAGGGCATCGATCCGCTCGAGCTTGCGCGCCCGGAGCACCGGGGCGACGGGTGGCGCCTCGACGAGGCGGTGGTGCTGTCCGTCGGCCCCCACCCAGAGGCTGCCGTCGAGGCGCTCTTCGAGGGTGACCGTTCGCCCTGCCCAGGACCGGCCGTCGGCACGACGGGGCAGGGCGAGGCTCGTGCCGGCCCAGGCGAGCGTCGCATCGTTGGCCGCCCGGCGCGGGTAGGCGAATCCGAACACCGCATCGAGGTCGAGCTCGTCCGGCCAGGGCCGCCAGGCCGGCTCCGGATCCGCGGGCGCGATCGCGAACCGCCGGTTGTGGCGGGGCAGGTAGCGGGCGAGCACGACGTTCGCGGCCTCGATCGTGGTGGCGCCCGCCCGGCGCAGCTCGGAGGTGAGCCGATCCTGCTTCGTGCCCCACAGTCGCTCCACCCGGCCCTTCGCCTGCGGGCTGCTCGCCCCGATCCAGCCGATGCCCGCCTCGTCGAGCGCCCGGCCGACCTGGGTGAAGCTGCGGCGCCCGGCGAGCTGCTCGGCGAGCGTCGGCGGCCGGTTCGGGTCCTTGATGAAGATCCCGTGCTGGTCCGAGTACACGGCGAGCGGCCGTCCGTGGCCGACGACCGTGCGCCGGAAGACCTCGAGATACCCCGCGGCGTCCTCGGCGACCCGGAAGGTGGCGGCGCTGACGATCCCCGTCGCGTCATCGATCGCCCCGATCAGGGTCAGCATCGGCCCGCGGCCTTCGAGCCAGTCGTGCCGGCTGCCGTCGACCTGGAGGAGCATGCCGGCCCGCGGCATCCGCTCGCGCCGGCTCCGGTGGCGTGGGCTGCGGCGGGTCCGCGGCAGCGGGTGTCCGGCGTCGGCCAGGATCCGCCGGATCGTCCGGGGTGAGACCGCGAGCTCGGCGTGGCCTTCCTCGGCGAGCGTCTCGGCCAGATGGACCGGGTTGAAGCCGGCGAACTCCGTGGTCGCGAGCTCGACCAGGCGGGCCCGGATCGCCTCGTCCGTTCGATTGGCCGGCGTCCGACCGTGGTTGCCGTGGATCAGGGCGGGCGCACCCTCCTCCCGAAACCGCCGGGCGAGGCGGTCGACCTGGCGCGGCGAGAGGCGCAGGACGGCGGCGGCGTCGGTCACCGACACCTCACCGGCGAGCACGTGGGTCAGGACGTACAGGCGCTGCTGGGCTTTGCTGTCCAAGCGGATCGTCTCCCTCGTCTCCATGGGATCGAGGGTGACAAAGTCGCTGTCCCCTTAGCTCGGACAAAGTCGCTGTCCTCCGACAAACATCGGTCGGGCCCTTGACGGAGCCGGCGATTCGTCCGATCCTGCCTGTCTGACGCTAGCCTTGCGCAGAGATCCCAGGGGGTGGTCGCACCGATGTTTGCGGGGCAGAGTCTTCCGGAGCTCGTGGAGCCCACCCTGATGCTGGTCGGCCTCGTCTCCGCGATTGCTAGCCTGTCTCTCTCCCTCCTGGCGATCAATCACCGGAACGCACTCGATGCGCGTTTCGCGAGAGTGTTCGGGACCAACGTCACGTCGCAGCTTCGGATTGCCACCCGCTTGATCGAGCTCGAGACGGCCCCCGGACGCCCGGTGCGCGCCCCGGTCCGGAAAGGCGGAGCGCAGCGCCCGGAGGAGCGGAGCCGGGGGCCGGGGCGAGGGTAGCGGCGCCGTCCTGCGCCGGCCCGGTTGTCGGCGCCGGGTCACGGCACGGCCGGCCGGCACACCGCGGCGGGCCTCCCCGCCGGCACCTCACCCCAGGCCGGGCCCGACCTCGCGGCCCAGACGCCCCGGTCGCCGCGACGCAGGGCCGACCCCCACCGTCCCGACCTTCCCGAGGAGCCTGATCCATGGCGCACGAACGTCTCCACACGATGGGCCAGCAGCATGGCCGGCGCAGCTGGGCCGAGCCCTGGAAGATCAAGATGGTCGAGCCGCTGACCGTGACGACTCGAGAGCAGCGCGAGGCGGCCCTCTCCGGGGCCGGCTACAACACTTTCCTCTTGCGCAGCGACGACGTCTACATCGACCTCCTCACCGACTCCGGGACATCGGCGATGAGCGACCGCCAGTGGGCCGGCATGCTGCTCGGCGACGAGGCGTACGCGGGCAGCCGGAACTTCTACCACCTCGAGGCCGCCGTCCAGGGCCACTACGGCTACCGCTACATCCTGCCCACCCACCAGGGCCGGGGCGCGGAGCACCTCGTGAGCCAGACGCTCATCAAGCCGGGCGACCACGTCCCGGGCAACATGTACTTCACGACGACACGGCTCCACCAGGAGCTGGCCGGGGCAACGTTCCACGACGTGATCATCGACGAGGCCCACGACCCGGAGTCGCTCCATCCATTCAAGGGCAACGTCGACCTGGCCCGGCTGGAGCGCCTGGTCGCGGACGTGGGCCCGGAGAAGGTCCCGTACGTGTCCCTGGCCGGAACCGTGAACATGGCGGGCGGCCAGCCGGTCAGCATGGCGAACGTCCGCGAGCTGCGGGCGTGGTGCCAGCCGCGCGGCATCCGCGTCCTCCTCGACGCCACCCGCATGGTCGAGAATGCCCTCTTCATCCAGGAGCGGGAGGAGGGCTACGCCGGGACGCCCATCGCGGAGATCCTCCTCGAGTTCTGCTCCCACACCGACGGCGCCTGGATGAGCGCCAAGAAGGACAACCTCGTCAACATCGGCGGCTGGCTGGCGGTCAATGACTGGGACATCTTCGAGGAGCTCCGCAATCTGGTCGTGGTCTACGAGGGGCTCCACACGTACGGCGGGTTGGCCGGGCGCGACATGGAGGCGCTCGCCATCGGAATCGCTGAGTCGGTGCAGGACCAGCACGTCCGGAGCCGCGTCGGCCAGGTCCGCTACCTGGGCGAGCTGCTGGAGGAGTGGGACATCCCGATCGTCCGGCCGGTCGGCGGCCACGCGATCTTCCTCGACGCGAAGCGCTTCTACCCCCACCTCCCGCAGGACCTGTTCCCGGCCCAGACCCTGGCGGCCGAGCTGTACCTGGACTCCGGGATCCGCTCGATGGAGCGCGGCATCGTCTCGGCGGGGCGCGACCCGCAGACGGGCGACCACAAGCGCCCGAAGCTGGAGCTGACCCGGCTCACGATCCCCCGCCGCGTGTACACGCAGGCGCACATGGACGTCGTCGCGGAGTCCGTCAAGGCCTGCTACGACGCGCGCGACGCCGCGAAAGGCCTGCGGATGGTCTACGAGCCGAAGTACCTGCGCTTCTTCCAGGCCCGCTTCGAGCCGGTCGCGTAGCGCGGACGGCCCGACCCGTGGCCGTCGCCGCTCACGAACGCGGCCCGGGCCGCAGCACGCGACGAGCGACCGAAGCCTCGATCCAGAGGAGGACGCCGGCGACGCTGGCGAGGGCGATCCCGAAGCCGCCCGCCTTCCAGTTGCCCTTCAGGACGCCGCCGACGACGACGTGCACGGCGCCGAACAGGAACGCGCCGAGCAGCGCGGCGGCCAGCGCGCCGGCGAGCGCGAGCCCGGCCCGCGTCCCGATGCCGCCGCCCGCCCACGCCGCGGCGACCCGCCTGCGCGCCTCGCGCCACGGCGGATCCGAGACGTCCGGTCCCGGGCCGGCCGCGCCCGGGCCGGCGCGTTGATCTGCGGCCTGCTCGCTCGGCTCCTCCGGGCGGCCCACCCGCGGTTCCTCAGTCATGCCGGCCCAACGCCGGCCAGGGCTCGAAGCCCTGCGCCGGGAGCGGTTCGCAGCGCAGCGGCCTGTCCTGGCGGTAGCCGAGGGCGTAGTCCGCCTGGATCAGCGTGTGGAGCTGGCTGGTTCCCTCGTAGATGACCGCGGCCTTGCTGTTGCGCAGGTATCGCTCCACCGGGAACTCGTTCGAGTAGCCGTTGGCGCCGTGGACCTGGACCGCGTCGAGCGCGGCCTGCACGCCGTGCTCGGTCGCGTGCCACTTGGCCAGCGACGTCTCCCGGGTCGTCCGGACGCCGTGGTTCTTGAGCCAGCCCGCCCGCCAGACGAGCAGGCGTCCGATCTCCGTTCCCTTGGCCATGTTGGCGATCATCTGCTTGACCAGCTGGTGGCCCCCGATCTCCTCGCCGAACGTCGCCCGCTCGTGGGCGTACCTGGTGCTGGCCTCCAGGCAGGCCTGGGCGAGCCCGACCGCCCCGGCCGCCACGGTGTAGCGCCCCTGGTCGATCGCGCTCATGGCAACGAGGAAGCCCTCGCCCTCCTCGCCGATCCGGTTCTGCGCCGGCACCTCGACCCGGTCCATCGTGACGAGGCCGGTGTTCCCGGCGTGAATGCCCAGCTTCCCGTGCAGCGTCCCCGTGGTCAGGCCCTTCATGCCCCGCTCGACCATGAACGCGGTGACGCCTCGATGCCTCTTCGAGCGGTCGACCGAGGCGAAGACCAGGAAGTGGTCGGCCAGGTCGGCCAGGCTGATCCAGGTCTTGGAGCCGTTGAGCACGTAGACGTCGCCCTCTCGACGGGCCGTCGACTGCAGCGCCCCGGCGTCCGTCCCGGCGCCGGGCTCGGTCAGCCCGAAGGTCGCCAGCTTCCGCCCCTGGGCCTGCGGAACCAGCCAGCGCCGCTTCTGGTCGTCCGTGGCCCACTGGAGCAGCGCCAGCGAGTTGAGCCCGACGTGGACGCTCATCACGACCCGGAAGGCCGTGTCCGCGCGCTCCAGCTCCTCGCACAGGATGGCGTAGCTGATGTAGTCCAGGCCGGCGCCGCCCCACTCCTCGGGGATCGGTGCGCCAAGGTAGCCCAGCTCGCCCATCTTCGCGAAGATCTCGGGGTGCGCCTCGCCCTTCTCGTCCCACTCGCGGATGCCGGGGAGGATCTCCGCCTCCACGAACTCGCGGACGGATTGGCGGACGAGCCGGTTCTCCTCGGAGAGGGTGAAGTCGATCACGGGCACGAGCCTCATCGCGGGTGGTTGTGGCACCGATCGTACGACGATCCGAACGCCTGCCCGCGGCGCGCGGCCCAACGCCGACCGGCGCTCCCGCCGCCGCACGCCCACCGGTGCGTCGTGGCCCGGGCCCCTGCGACGCGGGCCCCGTCCACCCGCGATCCACCCGCGACCGGGCCCCGCGGCGGCCCGTATACTCGGCCCAGGTCCGCCGCAGCCCGCCGCAGTCCGGCCCGGCCGGCGACGTACCCGAGGGGCGCCCCATGGACACGCTGACCACGCCCGCGGCCACCCCGGCCGCCACCGGGCTGGATCTTGCCGCGCTCGCCGTCGAGAACCTGACCCCGGTCCTCGGCCGCTACTTCGAGCGGTCGTGGAGCCACGGCGAAGGCCACCGCCTGTACGACACCGACGGCAGGGCCTATCTCGACTTCGGCAACGGCATCGCGGTCAGCGTCCTGGGCCACCGCAATCCCCGCGTCACGGAAGCGATCCACGCCCAGGTCGACCGGCTCATCGCCCCGATGGCTGCGATGGGCTACGCCGAGCCGACCGTGCGGCTCGCCCGCGAGCTGGCGGCGGTGCTCCCAAACCCCATCGACTCGATCTTCTTCATGAACTCCGGAAGTGAGGCGATCGAGGCGGCCATCAAGCTCGCGCGGCGCGTCACCGGGAGGCCCGGGATCATCGCCTTCCGCGGCGGGTTCCACGGGCGGACGCTGGGCGCGGCGAGCATCACCAGCTCCAACATCAACTATCGCGCCGGCTACGAGCCTCTCCTGCCGGGCGTCTACCTCACCCCGTACCCGTCCGTCTATCGCGACTTCGACGGCGACGAGGAGCGGGCCGTCGAGATCGCCTTCCGCCACCTTCGTGACCTGCTCCACACCACCATCCCGCCGGAATTGGTCGCCGCGATCATCCTCGAGCCGGTCCAGGGCGAGGGCGGCTACATCCCGGCCCCGCCGGCATTCCTCCAGATCCTGCGCCACGTCTGCGACAAGCACGGCATCCTCCTCGTGGCCGACGAGGTGCAGGGGGGATTCGGGCGCACCGGCAGGATGTGGTCCTTCGAGCACGCCGGGATCGTGCCGGACGTCGTCTGCATGGCGAAGGCGATCGCGAACGGCCTGCCGCTCTCGGCGCTGGCAACTGCGAAGGCGCTCCAGGAGCGCTGGGGCAAGGGCGCCCACGGGACCACCTACGGCGGGAACCCGGTGAGCTGCGCTGCCGGCCTTGCGGTCCTCCGGGAGATCCGCGAACGCGACCTCGTCGCGAACGCGGCCGCCCGCGGCGCCGAGCTGTCGGCCGGGCTGCGCGACATCGCGGCCAACGACGCGCGGATCGGCGACGTCCGCGGGCCGGGCCTCATGATCGGCGTCGAGTTCGTCAAGGATCGCGCAACCCGGGACCCCGACGGGGCGACGTGCGAGACGGTCATCCAGCGCTGCGCCGACGAGGGGCTCCTCGTCCTGTCGTGCGGCGTGCAGCACAACGTGATCCGCTGGATCCCACCGCTCGACGTCACGAGCGAGGAGATCAGCGAGGCGCTGGAGATCTTCCGGGGCGTCCTGGCCTCGACTCCGACGAGCGGTTCGGCCGGGATCTAGGCATCTCCGGGGCGGAAGCAGCTGGCCGCGACGGCTCGACGCGGCCGACGAGGCCGGGGCGGGTGCGGCGGTCGCCGCTGGCGATCAGGAGGCCTGGCGCGAATGCCGCGAGAGGAAGGACATCACGTCCTCCAGCCGGAAGCGGCGGTCGCCACGGGAGCAGACGCGGAAGAAGGGCAGCTCGCCGCGGTCGCCCAGGCGCTTCACGGTGTTCACGTGCAGGTGGAGCATCTCGGCCACCTCGCTCGCGGTGAGCAACGGTCCGAGCTCGCTGACGGCCATGCGGGGGTCCTCGCCTGACTGGATCCCGGGGCGCCGGGGACGTTTGGTTGGCACGGGTGCGGTTCGCACGTCTGACGAGCAGAGGCTAGGGGTGCGAGGAGGCCTGGGCCAAGCCGTACCTTGGTGGTGGGGTTTGGGGTACCCGGAGGTCCGGTGCGACGCGGCACCGGACGCCATTGCCGGACCGGGTACCATCCCAGTCCAATCACAGGAGGGCGTGATGGCGAGGGCTGGGGGCGGGGCATCGATCCTGGCGCGGGTGCTTCCCGCTCTCTCGCTCGTGGCGGTCGCCGGGTCATGCGCCCTGTTCGGCATCTCGACGGCCCCCGCGGACGACCCCAGCGGCGTCGCCGCCGGGCAGGCCGCGAGCCTCGCGGCCCCTGCCTGGATCACGGCAGCCCTCGCCCTCCTTTCCGCCGCGATCCTCTTCCTTGGCGCCAGCGACAACACCGCCCACCGTGCCGGCGGGCTGCTGGGCCTGTCGGCCTCGATCGGGGCCGCACTGGGAGGCTTCCTCAACCTGATCGGCTACGCCAACAGCAACATCTGGTGGGCGGCGAACCCGACGGCGATCCGGCAGTCCGCGGCGACCCTCCTCCTCGTGGGCATCGTCGCGCTCGTCGTCGTCGGCTCCGAGCAGGTCCGGCCCGGCTGGCGCCGGCAGCCGTCGGCGGGCTAGCTGGCCGGGTGACTCATGTGTCGCCGATGTCGCGACTCATGACAATGGCGCCCCCGGCAGGATTCGAACCTGCGACCTCGGGATTAGAAGTCCCTCGCTCTATCCCCTGAGCTACGGGGGCGCACCCGGAGTCTAGCGTCCGCAGGCGCGGGAGCAGCGGACGAGAGCAGCGGCGATCGAGTCGCAGGCGCGCCGGATCCGCGTCTTCGCGGGTGCTATGCTCCGCGCCCGCACGGCCCCGGGTGCCGCGCACGACACCGACGGAGGGTCCCGTGGCCGAACCAGGCGGGACGCTCGTGCACCAGGGCGTGGCGGCCGGACCCCCCGGGCCCGACGCCGACGTCCCGCTGGGAGCGGGCGATGGCCTCCTCGCCGGATGCCCTCCCGTCCGTGCGGCGAACGAGGCGCCCCCACGCCGCGCGCCCAGGCTCGCATTGGATGACGTCGCGCGCGCCGCGGCCCGGCGCCGAGCGCGAGCGCGGCCGGCCGAGGGCCAGCTTCCGCTCCTCTTCGAGCCCCTCCCGGCGCTCGAGATCGAGCCCGACTGGAAGGCCCAGCCGCGCCTGTGGGGCCATGCCTACCACCCGATGTGCTCGTACCTCGCGAGCTTCCCGGCCGCCCTCGCCCATGCCTTCATCGCTCGCTACACCCGCCGCGGCGACGTCGTCCTCGACCCGTTCTCGGGCCGGGGCACGACGCCCTTGCAGGCGTGCGCCGAGGGTCGCGTCGGAGTCGGCAACGACCTGAACCCGCTGGCGCACGTCCTGACCGCGGCGAAGATCGAGGCGCCGACGAGTCGTGAGCTCGAGGCGAGGCTCGCCGGCCTGCGCCTGGGCTGGTCGTTCACAGCCCCGTCCTGGCTGGAGCTGGCCGAGCGGATCGCCGCCGGTGCCACGCTCGGCGTTCCGGTCGCGGGCTCCTGCGCCGGGGCGGGGGCCGGAGCCGTGACCGAGCCCGCACCCGCCGAGGTCGCCCTGGCCTTCCACCCGCGGACGCTGGCGCAGCTGCTCTTCGTCCGGAGCCACCTCCAGCTCGACGCGCCGGCCGACCGCTTCCTGGCCGGCTCGCTCGCCGGGATCCTCCACGGCAAGCGGCCGGGCTACCTGTCCGAGGTGATGCCGAACACGTTCAGCATGGCTCCGGGCTACGTACGCGACTTCGCCGCCCGCACGAGCTTCGCCGCACCGGAGCGCGACCTCTTCTCGCTCCTCGGCGCGAAGCTGCGACGGCTTGCCCGCGACGGGCGCCCGTCGGCGCCCGGCATCGCGCTTCTCGGGGACGCCCGGGACGCCGGCGTCCGCACGCGCTCGGCCCTCCGCCAGCGGGACCTCCCCGACAGGGTGCGGCTCGTCGTGACCTCGCCCCCGTACCTGCGCGTGCTGAAGTACGGCTACTACAACTGGCTCCGAACGTGGCTGCTGGGATTCTCGGCCGCCCAGATCGACGCGACGCTCGACGACTCCCACCGCCGCGAGCCGTACCTGGTCTTCCTCCGCGAGGTGCTCGCGGGCCTGCGGCCCGTCCTCGCCGACGACGCCGTCGTCGCCCTCGTCCTCGGCGACGTCGAGGCCGAGCGGGGCCGGGTCGCGGCGGACGGCCTCGCCATCGGTCTCGCCGACGAAGCCTGGGAGGGCGCCGCGCGCCCCGAGGGCTACCTGCTCGCGGGCGTCACCCGCGACGAGGTCGCGGCTCCCCGGAAGGTGACGAAGCTGTGGGGCGAGAAGGCCGGCCGCGCAACAAAGGTGGACCGGATCCTGGTCCTGGCGACGTCGGAGGCCGGCCGGCGCCGGGCGATCGCAGGCGCCGGCGTCCCGGTCCCCTGGAGCTGGCCGCCCCGGCGCTGACGCGGGCGGCCGGCACCCGCCCGGCACGTGGGCGGTCGTCGGCCTCCGCTACACTCCGGGGCCATGAAGCAGATGTACCACCCGGACGACCTTGCCGCGATGGACCCGCTGGTCCTCATGAAGAACCTGGACCACGTCCGGATGACGAGCCGTCGGCTGAGCTACATCCTCCAGCAGCAGGTCCACCTGTATACGCCCGAGGCAAACCAGCTGCGCGAGAAGATCGACAGCTATGTCGAGGCCGAGCGCCAGATCGAGGGCGAGATGGCCCGCCGCCGGATTCGCGCATAGGATCTGCACCCGGCCCCCTCGCCGCCCGGGCCGCACCGCAGGCCCGGCGGGCGCCGCGCCCGGGCGGGCCCTCAGGAGGCGGCGACCACCGCGCGTGGCCGCTCCCGGCCCCTCGCGCCCGGCCCTCCCGGGACCCGCTCCTCCTCGATCACAGCCGCGGCGAGCGCCGCCAGGTCGCGCGTCCCGAAGAGGCTGAACCCTATCCCCCGCTCCTCCAGCTCGACCGAGGTGTAGCCGCGGAAGAGGCCGCGGCTCGCGACCGCCCACATCTCGTCGTAGAGCTCCGGCCAGCCGACGCGGCGGCGGGCCCGGCAGAAGCGGACGAACTCAACGGCCTCGGGGTCTGCGTCATCGATCGCGGGGGCGCGCGAATCCATCGACAACCTCTCCTCCCTGCGCAGCGGGCGGCGCGCAGCACGAACCGATCCAGGATCTCGGCCTGCGGTCCCCGCGGGTTCGAGCGGTCGTCCGCAGTGCCGGGGCGCGATCTGGGTGCCCCGGACCGTCGCACGCTGCTCTCCTCAGCGCCGACTTCCCCGGAATCCTAGGCGTCCCGTCCGGTCGCGCGGAAGGGCCTTCTCCACCAACCTTCCCGCCGACTTGTCCACAGGAACAGGCGTTCGGTGGACGGCGGGCGGGGGACCTCCAAGATCCGTGGAAAGGAGACCGCGAAGGCCTCTTGACAGCCGGCCGGCCGTTGCGCCCGTCCGGGGATCCCGGATCGATGCGGGCCGCACCGCCCTGAGGGTACGCAAGGGGGACGCTCCACCCGCAAGGGTGAGGCGTCCCCCTTGGAACGGCGCGCCCCCCTAGCGCCCGGCAAGATCGATCAGCCGGCGAGTCCGGCGCACTGTCCGACTGCCCTGCCCCCGACCGTGTTCATGGCCCCACCCGAGTCCCCGATCTGCGGGGCCGGCGAGTTCCCGAAGCAGACGAGATTGCCACCGATCGTGTTCGTGGCGACCTCGTTCCCGTCAGGATCCGCCACGACGTTCAGGCTGAAGACGACCCCGTGCTGGACCGAGTTCCGGAAGAAGCCGAGCCAGCAGGAGTGCCAGGCGACGATCGTCGCCGAGCCGCCGATGGTGACGTCCTCGTACGTCGCGTAGGCCGGCGATCCCATCAGGTTCGGCTGGGGGGCGCAGTTCACGCCTCCGCCACCGCCGACCTGCACGAGGTTGCCGCCGATGTGCGTCGCGTGAACTAGGACCGCAAGCGCGCCGCCGGCGACCAGGTTGCCGCCGATCTTCCCGACGGACGACATGGTCGGCGCGGTCGGGTTGTCGTTCAGGCACGGGAAGGCTCCCGGCTCGCAGCCGAGGACCAGCGACCCGTTCCTGCCGACCAGCACGTTCCGCCACACGCGGAGCTCCGAGCCTCCGAAGGCGGCGACCAGCGTGGCGCCGGGCTGCACGGTCACGTTCCCACGAACGGTGACATTCCCCGCGTCGACCGTGCACGTGCCGGCGATGGTCAGCCGCTCGTAGCTGCCGGCGGCGATCGAGCCGCCCTGGCACGTCTGCCCTCCGCTGCCTCCTCCGTCGACCGACGCGGCCGCAACGGCCGGGCCGGCGAGCGGGAGGATCATGACCAGGGCCGCCGCTCCGACGGCGCGGGTCATCCTCGAACGAAACGAATCCATGCGCATCCCCTTCCGGTCCACGACGCCTCGACGCGGACCTCACGTGCGGCACCGGGTCGGCGCGACCGGGCGCCCCATTCGTCGCGGCGTCGATCCGGCAGTGGAGTCGACGGCGACGATCCCGCCGCCGCTCGTCGAGATCCCCCGGTTCCGGTTCGGCCTTGACGACCCACCTGGGAGCCGCCTGCGGTCACCCACCCGTTAGGTGCCACCTCGATACTAGGTGTCGGTCTTACACTATGTCAATGCCTGACACTCTTCCCTGCCACGGCGACGTGCCGTAGGATCGGAACATGGATCCGGATCGGACGGTGCGGGCGCTCGAGGCGCTCGTCATCCACGGCGGCGCGATGACCGCCCGGGCACTCCAGGCCCACCCGGAGACGAGTGGGTTCTCGGTGACCCAGTACCGGCTGTACGTGCATGTCGTCACGGCCGACGGGCTTCGCGTGGGCGACCTGGCTCGTCGCATCGGCGCGCGACCGCAGACGACGACCCGCCTCATCCAGCGACTGGTGTCGCGCGGCCTCGTCACGACGGAGCGCAGCCAGCAGGATCGCAGGGTCGTGCTGGTCAGGGCCACCCTGCGTGGGATCGACCTCTGGACCGCCATCAGCCAGCGCCGCCGCGATCAGATCCGGGACGCCCTCGGCGATCTCCAGGCCGACGAGAACGCCGCGTCCCTGCTCCAGGAGATCGTGGTCCGCTTCGCCCGCGCCGTCACCTGAGCGGGCGCTGCGAGCACTTCAGGCCCGCGGCCTGACCCCCAGGCCCGGTCGGTCGGTGAGCTGCCAGCGGCAGTCGTCGCCCAGGGTGAGACCGTCGAACGGATCGTCGGCCAGCAGAAGGCAGCCATCGAGATCGACCCAGTCTGCCAGCGAGGCGACGGCCGCCGAGGCTGCGATCCCGACGCTGGTCTCCTCCATGCAGCCGAGGAACGTCCTGAAGCCCAGCTCGCGTGCGCGCGCGAGCATCCTGGCGGCGGGACCGACCCCGCCGCATTTCGCGAGCTTGACGTTGACGCCGTCGACGATCCCCGCCAGGGCGTCGAGGTCCTCGATCGTGACCGCGCTCTCGTCGGCGACGATCGGCAGCGGTGAGGCCGCCTGCAGGTCCAGGAGCCAGTCGTAGCGGCGCGGGGGGAACGGCTGCTCGATCAGCTCCACGCCGAGCCGCACCAGGGTTGGAACCAAGGAGGCCGCCATCTCCGGGTTCCAGCTCGTGTTCGCATCGACCCGGATCGACCCGCCGTAGACCGCCCGGACCGCCTCCAGGGTCGCGATGTCGGACGGCCCCCCCACCTTGATCTTGAGGGCCGGGAAGTGGCTGGCCCGCCGGGCCCGCTCGGCGACGATCTCCGGCTCGTCGATCCCAAGCGTGAAGTCGGTCGGCGGGATCTCCGCAGAAAGACCCAGGAGCCGGTGGATGGGGGCTCCCGTCGCCTTCCCGGCGAGGTCGTGAAGGGCGATGTCGAGGGCACAGCGGGCCGCGCCGTGACCCCGGATGGCGGCCTCGAACGCGGCACCGATCTCCGCCAGCGAGGCACCCGCGGCCGCGACGCTCGACGTGTCGAGGTCGGCCGGGTCGATGGCCTCGAGGAGCAGGTCCATGACCACCGGGACCGTCTCGACCGTCTCGCCGTAGTAGGCGTCGGGGTAGCCCTCGCCGAGCCCGACGAGTCCGGGGAGCCGCTCCGAGCCGAGCTCGACGATCACGGTCGACATGGTCATGCCGCCGTGCTGGGAGCGGGCGATCCGGAAGGGCTCGCGATACGGGATCCGGAGGATCCGGGTCCGAAGGTCCCAGCCGGGCCTCATCGAGCGCCTGTCGCCTGCGGCAGCGCGTCGACGGCCGCCCTGATCTCGGTCCAGAACACCTCGGCGCCGAAGCGGACCGGGTCGGCCGCCGCGAGCCCCGTCTCGGTGGCGATGCCAGCGACGACGCGGCGCGCCTCTGCCTCGTCGGCGACTGCCGAGGTGTTGACGGCGACACCCACCACGCGCGACGGAGCGACCAGGCCGGCGACCTGCTCGTGGAGGTCGATGAAGGGGCGCAAGGGGGCGATCGGAAACGACCGGCCGGGAAGATGGTCGAAGTCGTGCGCGACAAGGCCAGCCCGGTGGACCAGCACCATCGCCTGCGGGGTGGCCCCGTGGATCAGGCCCAGGGTCACCGCGCTGTAGGCGGGATGGTCCAGGCTTCCCTGCCCCTCGACGATCACCCAGTCGCCGAGGCGCTCGCCCTCCTCGACGAGCCACTCCACGGTGCCATTGAGGAAGTCGCTGATCACGCGGTCCACCGCGACGCCCCACCCATCGATCATCATGCCCGTCTGGCCCGTGGGAACGAAAGCGACGGAGTCTCCGGCGGCCCGGGCCGCATTCCGCAGCTCCAGGGCTACCGACATCTTGCCGATCGCGCAGTCGGTGCCGACCGTCAGGATGATGCGCTTGCCCGGGCCGTGGCGCCGTCCGACGGCCGTCTCGAAACGCTCCGGCGGGCGCCGGAAGTCGATGATGTGGACGCCCGCTATCGCAGCCGCCGCCGACAGCTCGGGGTCGTCGCCCAGGAAGGTATGGAGCCCCGAATGCACCTCCAGGCCGGCGTCGATCGCGCCGTGCAGGATCGGCCGCCAGTCGTCGGGGAGCCTGCCGCCCGTCGGCGCGATCCCGATCAGGAGCGTGTCCGGGCGCGGCTTGCCGGGAATCGCCAGGGCCGCCGCGAGGGTGCCGACGATGGGGACGTCCCGGCCGGGGATCCACTCGGCGACGTTCCGGCCCGCCAGGGTGGAATCGAGCACGGCGACCACCTCGTCGCGCCCGTAGCGGATCACCCCGAAGGCGGTCTTGCCGGAATGGGGCCCGAACTGGCCCTCGGTGAGGATGACCAGCCGTCGGGGCGCCTGGGGTCGCATCGGTCCTCCGTCACCTGGTGCACGCTGGCACCTGGGATCCGAGCCGGAAAGAGAACGCCCCCGGGGCGCGGACCGGGGGCGTCGGATCGTTCGAGTGGTACCGCATACCGGATTCGAACCGGTGATCTCCGCCTTGAGAGGGCGGCGTCCTGGGCCTCTAGACGAATGCGGCACGTGGTCGGCTGGCCTGGACCCTCCACCGCCGAGGAGGATAGCAGAGGCCGTCGACGAGCGGCAAGCACGGGTCACGTCGGCAGGCACGGGTCGAGCGGCAGGGGTCGTCCACCGGCCCGTCAGAGGCGGTGTGTCTCCAGGAAGGCGCGGACACGGTCGGCCACCTGTCGATGCCCCTCCTCCGCGAGCACGAGGCCGAAGTGCGAGGCGGCCCCGAACTGCTCGTGCTCCGCGCCGAGCCAGGTGGCAAGGCGCTCCGCGGTGAGGGCCGCCGGCGCGCCATCGACGCCGGAGCCGATGACGAGCGTGGGCACGCCGTCGAGGAGCTCCGGGCGCACCGGGACGCCCGCCAGCATCGTTGCCCGCGCCCGGCCGGACTCATGCGGCTTCTGGCCCAGCAGGTGCTGGATTCGAAGGACGTCATCCAGCGTGAGGTCCCGGTTCTCGCGCTGGAGCTTCTCCGGCAGCGTCTCCCAGCCGATGAGCGCCCGCCCGTAGGACGGCGGCACGTCGCGCACGATGTGGGGCTTGACGGGCGGGCGGATGGCCGCCGGGGCTTCCGCGTCGAGGAGGACCAGGCCGGAGACGCGCGCTCGCTCGGCGGCGGCCTTCAGCACCAGCAGCCCGCCCATCCCGTGCCCGACCGCGACGACGGTCGGCCCGACGCGTTCCAGGCCTGCCGCGACGTCGTCGAGGTAGCTCTCGAAGGTCAGCGTCGCGGGGTCCGCCGTCCTGCTCCAGTAGTGGTTGGCGAGGTTCAGGGCATGGCCCTCCCAGCCGCGGCTCGCGAAGTAGCGCAGCCAGCGCTCCCAGAGCCAGGAGCCGGCGAGCTCACCGTGCACGTAGAAGAGCGGCCGCCGACGAGAGCGCCGCTCCGGGAGCCAGCTCTCGACGTAGAGACCGCGCTCGTCGAGCTCGATCTCGTCCTTGCGCACGGGACGGCCGGACGGTCCGGGTCCGGTCGCCTGCAGCGGCAGGCGCGGCCAGTCGCGGTCGATCGGGTCGTCGTTCATCTCACCACTCGAGCGGGTTGAGGACGAAGCCGGTGACTGGCTTCGGGTAGAAGTAGGTGCTCTTCTGGGGCATCACGTCGCCGTCCCGGGCGACTGCGGCGATCTCGGCGACCGGCGTCCCCTCGAGAAGGAATGCCGCGTCTGCCGCATCGGTCCGTTCGTCCACCCAGGCCATCGCCTCGGCGGCGTCCTTGGTGAAGGCTACCCTGCCGCCGGTCGTCGTGGCCGCGCGGTCGATGCCGCAGAGGCGCTCGAGGGCGGCCGCGAGCAGCGTCACGTCGAGGCGGCGCAGGGCCGCTCCCCCGGACGGCAGGAGCGGCTCGAACGCCGCGGGTTGGGCGCTCAGCAGGGCCCCGCCGGCACGCGTCCAGAGCCCGATGCGGCCACGACCGCCCGGCGCCTGGGCGCCCGGTCCGAAGGCCGCCGCGAGCGCCCCGCGGTCGGCAGGCGCGACGTCGAAGAGCCCCGACCCGGCGGCAGCCTCGACCAGGCCGTCGGCCGCGCTCACGACCCGTGCGACACGATGCGTCGCCAGGACGAGCGGCGGCTCGGCGCTGGTGTCCACGAAGAGTGCGAGGACGTGATCGAAAGCCGGATCCTCCTCCCCGCGGGTCATCCGGCGCTCGTCGCGGTATCGAAGCGCCGTCTCGTAGCGATGGTGCCCATCGGCGATCGTGACCGGCTCGCGTCCGGCGGCGTCCCGGAGCCCGGCGGCGATCGGGGCCGTCGGCCCGTCCTCGGGAACCATCCACAGGCGGTGGCGCACGCCGTCGTCATCCGTCACGTCGGCAACCGGTGCCGCCTCCGTGGCTTCCGCAAGCAGGCGACGAGCGGCCCCGGACGGATCCGCGTAGAGGACCATGACGCCCGAGAAGTTGGCGCCGGTCGCCCGCATGAGCTTGTAGCGGTCCTCTCGCGGGCCGGCGAGCGTCCGCTCGTGGGGCAGGACGCCGCCACCCGGGCCGAACGCCTCGAGGCGGAGCCGGGCGTAGAAGCCCCGCTGGACCCGCCGCACCGCGGTGCCCGGGATGACGTAGACCTGCTCGTAGACGTACACCGAGGGCTGGCGGTCCTTGCGCAGCGTGCCGTCGGAGCGCCAGGCAGCGAACGTGCGCGCCGCCGCACGGTACTTCTCGTCGGGATCGGTGGCGCCGGCGTCGATGGGCAGGTCGATCGCCACCACGTTCCGGGGGTCGCGCGCCGCGAGCTCCGCCCGGCGGACCGGCGACACGACATCGTAGGGCGGTGCGACGACGCGCGAGAGATCGAGAACTGTCTCGGGGTTGTAGCGCAGTGCGCGGAACGCGCGGATCTCGGGCACGCGACCTCCAGGGGCGCCGGGACTGGGTCCGGGCAGCCTGCGCCGCACGGAGCACGGCGGGGTGCTGCAGAGTGTACCGCGACGCGGTCGGGGAACCCGAGGCCGCAACGACCGCCGGCAGCGGTCCCCGAGACTCGGTGCTAGCCTCCGTCCGTGCCCGCACAACCGGCCCTCGCCCGCGCCACGTCAGCGCGCCGCGCGCGCGGGCATCTCCGGACGCTCGCGTTCCTGGCGGCCGCCATCCTCCTGGTGTCCGGCTGCTCCGCATTCACGCCTCAGCCGCCCAGGCCCACCCCGACCGACTTCGCCGGGATCGTCTCGGAGCTGTCGCTCGTGGGCGTCGGCGTCGCACGGGTCGTGTCCGGGGACCCGGGCTGCGACGACCAGCGCCTGGCCCGGACAGCCATCTCGTTCGATGCCTCCGGGCTCGACCAGCCGACCCCGACCCGCGTCTTCCTGTACGCGTTCAAGGACGCGACGGTCTTCGACGCTCTCCGCCCGGCCGTCGACCTGTGTGCCCGAAGCTACGTCACCAACCCGGCCGACTACGCGCCGGTGGAGGCAACGCCGTACGTCTTCGCCGGCCCCGGCCCCTGGGCCCCACGGTTCCGGGACGCCCTTCGCACCGCGCTCCAGAGGGTCTCCGTCGGCGGATGAACGCAACCGATGCTAGCCTTCTGCCGTGAGCGACCCCAGCGCCCGCCCCGAGCTCGCGCCGCCCGATCGCCCCCGCGTCCCGGCCACGGAGCTCCCGTCCGGCCGCAGCGGCGAAGGGGACCTGCACGCCGAGGGCAGGCTGGACGACGGCCACCCGAACGGCCACCGGAACGGCCACCGGAACGGCCACGTCCCCGACGATGCCCTGGGCCGGGCCATCCTCCTCGCCCTGCGCGAGGGCGGCGCCGCCGGCCCGGATGCGCTCGCCGTCCGACTCGACATGAGCCGCACGAGCACCCTCCAGCGCCTCCGCGAGCTGGAGAGCGCCGGCTTCGTGGTGCGCCAGGCGATCCGCCACGGCGTCGGCAGGCCCCGGCACCTCTACGACATCACGCCGGCCGCTCAGCGCAGCCTCCCGGCGAACTACGACGGGCTGGCCACCACGCTGCTCGAGTCGATCGCGGCGGTCGGCGGCGACGCGCTCGTGGAGGAGGTCTTCCAGGCACGCAGGCGGCTGCTGCGGGATCGTATCCGGACCCGGTTCGCGGAGCGCCTGGGCCCGGACGCCAGCCTGGCCGACAAGGTCCGCGAGCTCGCCGTGGTGCAGGACGAATCGGGCTACCTCTGCCGCGCCGATACGGCTCCCGCGATGGGCGGCCCGCTCGAGCTGCGCGAGCACAACTGCGCGATTCTCGGGGCGGCGGCCGGCCATCCGGCAGCCTGCCGCGCGGAGCTCCAGCTCTTCGAGGAGGTCCTCGACGCCCGCGTCGTGCGGACGTCGCACATCGCCTCCGGCGACCGCGCCTGCGCCTACCTGATCGAGCCCCGCAAGGCCTGACCTCGCGGGCTGCGCCGGTCCTAGGCTTCCTCGCGCTCGACCACGCCGCGTGGCGCCGGCTCCAGGCGCGGCAGCGGGACGTCGCTCACGTTCGGCACGAACGACGCCTGCATTGCCGTCCGGGCCACCTCGACCTGCTCGGCCGGCGACAGGATCCCGAGTCGGCCCAGCGTCGCCATCTCGTCGCGGATGTACGTCTTGAGCATCTCCGGGCCATCGGTGTTGATGGTGAAGCGGATCTCGTTGCGCCGGAACGTGTCGAAGATCCAGCGAAACTCGTCCCAGCCCGACACGACGCGGGTGTTGAGGTTCGAGGTCGGGCAGACCTCGAGGACGATGCCTCGCTCGCGGATCATGCCGAGCGTCCGCGGATCGTAGGCCGACTTCACGCCGTGGCCGATCCGGTCGGGCTCCAGCTGCTCGATCACCTCGGCGATCTCCTCGACCGGGCCCGATTCGCCGGTGTGGACGGTGATCCCCAGGTGATGGCGCCGGACCCGCTGGAAGAGGCGCCGATACTCCTTCACCTGGAAGCCGTTCGACTCGGGACCGGCGATGTCGACCCCCACCACGCCGCGGTCGCGCCAGGCGATCGCCTTGTCCGCGATGATCTCGTTCAGGTGGTAGGGGAAGGCCCGGTCCAGGCACAGGATCAGGCCGGGCTTGACCGGGTATTCGAGCGTCGCCCGGTCCATCCCCCGCACGGCCGCCGCGATGATGTGGTCCAGGTCCTGCTCGCCGCCGCGGTTGCGCTTCATCGGGTTGAAGCGGAGCTCCGTCGTCGTCACGTTGTTCTTGCGATAGGCGCCGCCGATGACCTCGTAGGTGGCGCGCTCCACGGCGAGCGGGCTCGACTGGATCAGCTCGGTCCACTGGAAGAGGTCCAGGTAGCCTTCGAAGGACCTGCCGCGCGTGGGCGAGACGGTGATGATGTCGCGGAACTCCCAGTAGTCCTTGGACGGCAGCCGGATCCCCTGCTGGTGGGCGATCCCCCACATGATGGCGGGCGTCACGGCGCCGCCCAGGTGGCAGTGCAGCTCGGCGAGCGGGATCTTCCGGGACAGCTGGCGAACCACGCCGCGAGGATAGCGGGTCGCGTGGAGAGGCGGAGCGACCGGTGTCGGAGCGACCGGTCTCGAGGGAGCCCGGCCTCGCCGGAAGCGGCCCGTCCGCGACCCTAAGCGGTCGTGCCCGGGACGACGCGGCCGTCTTGGCCGATCGTCGCCCGGCGGCGCAGCGCCCGCAGCTCGGCGCCCGGGACCTGGTCGCGGGCGTGGTAGCTGGAGCGCACGAGCGGCCCGGACTCGACGTGGCGGAAGCCCATCGCCTGGGCCTCGCTCCGGAGGTCGGCGAACTCGTCGGGGTGGTAGTAGCGGACCAGCGGCAGGTGGTCGACCGTCGGGCGGAGATACTGCCCGATCGTGAGGATGTCGCAGTCGACCGCCCGCAGGTCCCGGAAGGTCGTCAGAAGCTCGCTGCGCTCCTCGCCGAGGCCGACCATGATCGAGCTCTTCGTGTGGACCTCGCGCCCGAGCTCGCGCGCCTCGGCCTTGGCGCGCGCCAGGACTCCCAGGCTGCGATCGTAGCGGGCGCGCCGGCGCACCGGCTTCTGGAGCCGCTCCACCGTCTCGACATTGTGGTTGAGGATGTCCGGCCCGGCCTCCATCACCGCGCGAAGAGGCGCGGCCTCGCCGTTGAAGTCGGGAATGAGCACCTCGACGCCCATCCCAGGGCAGCGGTCGCGAAGCTCGAGGATCGTCGCCGCGAAGACGGACGCGCCGCCGTCCGGGAGGTCGTCGCGGGCCACCGAGGTCACGACCACGTGTTCCAGGCCCATGGCGGCGACGGCCTCGGCAACGCGGCGCGGCTCGTCGGGATCGAACCACGTCGGCCGCCCGGTCCGGATCGCACAGAATCCGCAGGCTCGGGTGCAGACGTCGCCGAGGATCATCACCGTGGCGGTCCGCTGGTCCCAGCACTCCCCGAGGTTCGGGCAGCGGGCCTCCTCGCAGACGGTGTTCAGGTTCAGCCCGCGGAGCAGGTGGCGGAGGTCGCGGACGGCTTCTCCCGACGGCATGGATGCCTTGAGCCAGTCGGGGTGGCGCCGGGCGCGGGCGGCGGCGGGCGCGGCGAAGCTGTCGTCGAGGGCGCCGGCCATGGCGATCGACGGCGATCCGGCGGCGTGGGAGTGGGCCGATGCGCCATCGGCGCCGACGACGGGGAGCTCGCGATTCATGGTCGAAGTCTACGGAGGAGAGCAGTCGGGGGTCCGGGCGTACTCGACACCCGCCGCGGCGCCCTCCAGCCAGACCAGGATCGTGTCACGGGCCTTGCCGTCCGGCGTGTCGTCGATCAGGACCAGGCGCATGTTGCCGTTGCCGTAGGGTGTCTGGGTGAAGCCCGCGGTCGTGGGGCCGAGGTAGGGTCGCCGCGATCCCGTGTACTGGTAGATGCCGCCGCCGTAGAGCACCCAGGACGGGAAGTCGTCGACACGGATGTGGTCGACGACCGGGCAGGCAGCGAGGCGCACCCCCGACTGGACGGTGGCGTCGGGCCCGTTCCAGGTGTCGACGCGACTCTCGCGCCACCATTGCGTGCCGACTCGGAGCAGCAGGTAGGCGGCCACGACAACCACTGCGATCTTGAGCAGGGTCCAGATGACGGGATTCCAGTCGATCGCGATCCGGCCGCCTCGGCGATGGATCGGCAGCTCGTGGCCCGCCTGCAGGCTCCGGAGAAGCGTGCCGTACCTGTCACGGCCGGCAGCCTGCATCTCGTCGCGGCGCGCGGCGCGTTCGGCGATGGACGGTCGCCCGCGATCCTCGGTCGGCGGGGCGCCGCCCTCGGCGCCAGGGTCGCCCGTCACAGCGCCTCCTAGTAGATGGCCGTGTCCGGCCCGACTCCCTCAAGCCAGACCTTGACGTCGCGCAGGAAGTAGCCAGCCTGCGCGCCGTCGTTGGCGCGATGGTCGATCCCGATGACCATGTTCATGATCGGCCGGATGGCGATGACGTCGCCCTGGGGCGTCTCGACGACGACCGGGCGCTTGGTGATCGCCTCCATCGTGAGGATCGCGACCTCCGGGACGTTGATGATCGGCATCGTGAGATTGCTGCCGAACCAGCCCGTGTTGTCGATCGTGAACGTGCCGCCGCCGAAGTCATCGACACGGAGCTTCTTCGCCCGCGCCCGCGCGGCCACGTCGGCGATGGCCCGGTTGATCCCGTTGATCGACATCTGGTCCACGTCGCGGATCACCGGCACGATGAGCCCGTCGTCGACGGCGACCGCCACGCCGACGTTGATGCGGCGCTTTGCGACGAGGCCCTGATCGGTCCAGGTGGCGTTGAAGGTGGGGTTGCGCTTGAGAGCTTCGACGGAGGCCTTCACGACGAAGGGCACGAAGCTCAGCGCGAGCCCCTCCCCGGCCTGGTAGTCCCGCTTGAGCGACGCGCGAAGGCGGACGAGGTTGGTGACCTCGACCTCGACGTGCACGTAGGCATGGGGCACCAGGAGCGCTCGCGTCATCTGGGCCGCGATCCCCTTGCGCATCTGGGTCTGCGGCACGAGGACCTCGTCCGCGCCGGGCGGAAAGACGAGGCCGGCTCCGGCCGGGGCGGCGGCGGCCCGAACGAGCGGCGGGAGGGCGGCTGGGGCAGCTGCGGTGGCAGGCGCGGTCGAAGGGCCGGCGGCACCAGCCGGGGCGAGTGCGGCGCCGGGGGCACCCGCGCTGGGTGCGGAGGGCGCCCCGCCCGTGCGGATCGCCTCGACCACCGCCAGCACATCGTCGCGCGTGATGCGGCCACCACCGCCGGTCCCGCGCACCTGCTCCGGGGCCAGGTCGTGCTCCCGGAGCAGCCGCCGGACGGCGGGCGTCACGCGGGCCTCGGCGTCGCCCACGGCGGGCAGGTTCCCGACCGCCGCCGTGGGGGCGGGCGGCTCGGCCTGGGCCGGCGGCCTGGCGGCTACGGGCGGCGGAGCGTCCGTCGCCTCGACAGCCTTCGCCGGGGCGGCCGCCGCCGGAGCCGGCGAAGCCATCGGCGCGTCGACGCCCTCTGACGTCTCGATCTCGGCGATCGGCGTCTCGTTCGGGACGGTGGCACCCTCTTCGACCAGGATGGCGGTCAGCGTGCCGGCGAAGGGAGACGGTACCTCGGCGTTCACCTTGTCGGTGATCACCTCGACGATCGGCTCGTACTTCTCGACGCGGTCGCCGGGCTTCTTCAACCAGCGCCCGATCGTCCCCTCGGCGACGCTCTCGCCGAGCTGCGGCATCGTGACCTTCGCCACGTGGTCCCTCCTGTGCGGATCGGTTCCCGCCTCACCTGCTCGTACGGATCGGGCGTCCTGCCGGTTCACCGGCACCCCCGGGCATCAGAGCTAGTTTGGCCCATCCGGCGCGGACCGGCACACGTGCCTCGGCGATCGCGGCGAGCTCCGCGGCCGGGTCAGTACGAAGCCAGCGTCCGGATCGCCGCGGCGATCTTCGCCGGCGAGAGCACGAAGGCGTCCTCCAGCGAAAGCGCGTTCGGGGAGGCCGGCGAGTCGGGGCCGGCGAGACGCGTGACCGGGCCGTCGAGGTAGTCGAAGGCCTCCTCGGCGACGAGCGCCGCCACCTCGCCCCCGAAGCCGCCGAAGCGGTTGTCCTCGTGGACGACCAGGCACTTCCCGGTCCGGCGCACCGAGGCGAGGATCGTCTCCTCGTCGAGCGGCCGGATCGTCCGCAGGTCGATTACCTCGGTCTCGATCCCCTCCTCCGCGACCCGGGCAGCGGCTTCGAGCGCGTAGTGGAGCATCAGCCCGTAGGCCACGACCGTGAGCCGATTGCCGGTCCGCGGGATCGCTGCCCGCCCGAACGGCACCGTGTACTCGCCGTCCGGCACCTCGCCGCGGACGCTGCGGTACATCTTCTTGTGCTCCAGGAAGATGACCGGGTCGGGGTCGCGGATCGCCGTCCGGAGCAGGCCCTTGGCGTCGTACGGCGTGCCCGGGACGACCACCTTGAGGCCCGGGACGTGGGCGAAGAAGGCCTCCACCGACTGGCTGTGGTACAGCGCGCCGTGGACGCCGGCGCCGAACGGCGCCCGGATGGTGATCGGGCAGCCGAACGTGCCGTTGCTGCGGTACCGGATCCGGGCCGCCTCCTGGATCACCTGGTTCATGGCCGGGAAGATGAAGTCGGCGAACTGGATCTCGGCGACCGGCAGGAGGCCGTTGGCGGCCGCCCCGATCGAGACGCCGGCGATCATCGACTCCGTCAGCGGCGTGTCGATCACGCGGCCGTCGCCGAACTCGGCCCACAGGCCGTCGGTCGCGTAGAAGACGCCGCCCTTGCGGCCGACATCCTCGCCCAGGACGATCACGCGTGAATCGCGGCGCATCTCGTCGCGCAGCCCCTCGCGGATGGCCTCGATGAAGGTCCGGACGGGCATCAGGCGCGCCCCCCGCGTCCATCTCGCTCGGCCGGACCATCCGGACCTTCACCGCCCGGGGCGTTTGCGTCGAACGCAAGACCGCGAGGGTCTGGGGCGCCGGGCGGCGCGATCCTTGCGTCGGGTGAGCGGGATCCGGCAGGCGGTGCAGGATCCTTGCCTTGAACCTTCGGACCGCTGCCAGCGCGAGCGTTGGTGGTCCCGCGTGTTGCGTTGAACGAAGGACCGCCGATGGGGTATGCCGGCGGGGGCTCAGGCCTCGGGTCCTCCGGCTCGGCGTAGACATGGTGCAACAGGGTGGACGGGGCCGGGTCCGGCGCCGACTCCGCGAAGTCCGTGGCGTCATCGACGGCCGCCGCCACCTCCGCGGCGATCGCCGCCTCGGTCGGTGCGTCGAGCAGCCCCGCGGCCCGAAGCTCGTCGCGGAAGCGGGGCAGCGGGTCCTGGGCCCGCTGGGTGGTGAGCTCCTCGGCCGAGCGATACTTCGTCTGCTGGTCGTCCGAGCTGTGGCCGGTGAGACGGGTGACCTTGGCCTCGATGAACGTTGGGCCCTCGCCGGCGAGCGCCCTCGCGACCGCGTCGCGCGTCGCCAGGTAGCAGGCAATCACATCGGCCCCGTCGACGATCACGCCGGGCATGGCGTAGCCGGCGGCGCGCTGCGCCACGTCCGCGACGGCCGTCTCCAGCTCCGCCGGCACCGAGATGGCGTAGCCGTTGTTCTCGACGACGAGGATCATGGGCAGGCGGTGGACGCCGGCGAAGTTGAGTGCCTCGTGAACATCGCCCTGGTTGGACGACCCCTCCCCCATCGCGACGAGCGCCACCTGCTGCACGCCACGCAACTTCGCGGCGAGCGCGATCCCCGCAGCGTGGAGGATCTGCGTGCCCACGGGCGACGACGACGTGAAGATCCGGTGCCCGGCGTGCCCGTAGTGGCTGGGCATCTGGCGCCCGCCCGACCCGGGGTCGTCGGCCTTCCCGTACTGGAGCAGGAACACGTCGCGCGGAGTCATCCCCATCGCGAGCACGCCGGTCATCGACCGGTAATACGGGAGGAACCAGTCGCGCCCGGCGGTCAGCGCGGCGGTCATCCCCGCCTCCGCGCCCTCGTGACCCTGGCCCGAGATGACGAAGTGGACGCGCCCCGAGCGGTTGAGGACCCACGCGCGCTCGTCCAGGGCCCGCGCCAGCGCCATGAGCCGGTACAGCGCCACGAGGCTCTCGGGCGGCAGCCCGGACCGAGCGACGGGATCCTGGGCGCTCGCGGATCCGGCGGTGGTCACGGCGCGATCGTACAGGCCCCGCCCAGCGGCGAGGAGCCCCTGCCCGTCGGCCGGCGGCGCCCCGATGTCGCGCGGCGTGCCAGCCCGGGCGCTGGTACGGTGTGGTTGGGCCGGTGTCGCGCGGCGTACCAGCCGGGGCGCTGGTATCGCGTCCGTGCGCCCGATCCTGCGCGTCGTACCAGCCCGGGCGCTGAGAGCACCTCCCGGCGGCGCCGGCCCCGGGCGAGCCCTCTCGTTGCACTTCGCGGGCTGGTATTCCGGACGCGACCGAGCGCTGCCTGAGCTGGGCCCGCCGCCACAAGCGGGCGACCGTCAGAAGTTGATCGAGCGCCCGTCCACGGCCATGGCGGCTTCGCCCAGCACCTCGGACAGCGTCGGGTGCGGGTGGGTGGCGGCGCCGATCTCCCAGGCTGCCGCCTCCAGGGTGAAGCCCAGCGAGGCCTCCGCGATGAGGTCCGTGGCGTGCGGGCCGACGATGTGCACGCCCAGCGTGAGGCCGGTCTCCGCGTGGGCGATCACCTTGGCGAACCCCTCGTGCTCGCCGCCGATGAGCGCCTTGGCGATGGCCTGGAACGGGACCTTGCCGACCTTCGGCGGCAGACCGCGCTTCTCGCACTCCTGCTCGGTCAGGCCGACCGAGGCGATCTCGGGCCGGCAATACGTGGCTCGCGGCTGGGCCTCGTAGTCCATCGCGTGGACGTCCGGGTCGCCGACGATCGTGTGCACGGCGGTGATGCCCTCGTGGGCGGCGGTGTGAGCCAGCCAGAGCCCGCCGACGATGTCGCCGATCGCCCAGACGTGCGGCTCGGCGGTCCGCATGTGGCCGTCGACCGGGATGATCCCCCTCTCGACCGTGATCCGCGTCGTCTCCAGGCCGATCCCCTCCACGTTCGCCGCGCGACCCGTGGCAACGAGGATGCAGTCGGCCGCGACCTCCTTCGCCTCGCCGCCCTCGGGTCCCACCGTCAGCCGGATTCCGTCCTCGCCGGCCACGAGGGACGACGCGTCGAAACGGGCGTTCGTCACGACCTCGATGCCGCGCCGCCTGAAGCTTCGCTCGAGCTCCTTGCTGACCTCGCGGTCCTCCAGCGGCACGATCGCCGGGAGGTACTCGAGCAGCGTCACCTTCACGCCGTAGTCGTGGAACATGGAGGCGAACTCGGAGCCGACCGCTCCGGCGCCGACGATGACGATGCTCGCCGGCAGGTCGGCCATCTTCAGGACGTCGTCCGAGGTCAGGATCCGGGCGCCGTCCGGCGCCAGGCCGGGCAGGCTCTTGACCCGGCTGCCGGTGGCCAGGATGACGTCGGTGGCCTCCAGGACGCGCTCCCCGCCGGTCCCGGGCGTCCCGTCCTCCGCGTGGAGCGCGACGCGCACCTTGCCCGCCCCGTCCAGGCGCCCTCGCCCGGCGATCCACTCGACCTTGTTCTTCGTCACCAGGCCCTTGAGACCGGTCCACATGCGACGCACGACCTGGTCCCGCCGCGTCGCCACGGCGACGTAGTCGAGCGCGACGTCGCCGGCGACCAGCACGCCGAGCTCCCGGCCCTTGGCGATGACCCGCTGGTAGAAGCCCGCCGATTCGAGGAGCGCCTTCGTGGGGATGCACCCGCGGTGGAGGCACGTGCCGCCGATCTTGTCCTCGTCGACGAGCGCGACCCGAAGGCCCAGCTGGGCCGCCCGGAACGCGGCCGTGTAGCCGCCCGTGCCGGCGCCGAGGACGACGAGATCGAAGGAGTTGGACGAGCCGACGGCCATGAACGCGTTCTCCAGGGTCTGGGGGATGGGCTGGGCCCCGGCCGCGATGGAGGCGGGGCGGTTTCCGCCATGGTACCGCCGGGAGGCTGCGCGCCCTGCAGCCGTTCGCGCGAGAATGGAACCCTGCGCCTGCTCACCGACCTGCTGCGCGTGCCGGGGAGATCATGACCGCCGCCTTCCAGTCCGGATCGCGCCCGACCCGCCGTCTGCGGGCGGCCCTGGCATCAGCCGTCCTCGTCGTCCTCGCCCTGATGCTCACGCTCGGCGTCCGGCCGGCGGCGGCGGCCGAGCCGAAGAACCTCCGGCTCCAGCTCACCGACGACGTCAACGCGCTGACCGCCTCGCAGGCGACGGCGGTGCGCGGCGCGCTCGCGGCGCTCCAGGGCGACACCGGCGTCCAGCTGTGGGTCTGGTTCACCGACACGACCAACGGCCAGGACATCGTGGCGTTCGCGGCCGAGACGGCCAGGCTCAGCTCGTTCGGCGGCACCGACCTCCTGCTGGTCATCGCAATGAGCGACCACGCCTACGGCTTCTCCTCCCCGGCGGGCTTCCCCCTTTCCGATCCGCAGATCGAGCAGCTCCTCTCGCGATCCCTGGAGCCCGGCCTCCGTGCCGGGGACAACGCCGCCGCGATCGTGGAGACGACCAAGGCGCTGGGCACTGCCCTGGCAGGGTCGCAGGGGTCGGCGGAGACGGCGCGCCCCACAACGCTGCCCGCCGGCGGGAACAGCGGCGGCGCGGGCGGCGGCGGCGGTGACGGCGGCATCGGCACCCTCCTGATGGTCGTCGTGATCGTCGCGCTGGTCGCGGGAGTGGGCTGGTTCCTGTTCGTGCGGCGCCGCTACGGCGACGCCGTGGGCGTCCCCACCGGCGGGCAGCCCGCCCCGGGCGCCCCCGGCGCCCCCGTCGACCCGCTGGCGAAGATGAGCGACGACGACCTCAACGCCGAGGCGAACCGCCTCCTGCTCGCGACGGACGACGCCGTGCGCGACAGCGAGCAGGAGCTCGGCTTCGCGGAGGCGCAGTTCGGCGAGGCCGAGGCCGCCCCGTTCGGAGCCGCGATCGCTGCCGCCAAGGAAGACCTGCGGGCCGCCTTCCAGGTTCGCCAGCAGCTCGACGACGCCACGCCCGAAGACCGGCCGACGCGGCGACGGATGCTCGGCGACCTGATCGCTCGATGTCACGCGGCCCAGGCTCTCCTCGACGCCGAGGCCGAGCACTTCGAGCAGCTGCGCGCGTTCGAGCGCGAGGCGCCGGCCGTCCTCGCCGGGCTCCCCGCCGGCGCGGATGCCGCCGAGGGCCGCTTCGCGGCGGTCCAGGCGACGATGACCCACCTGCAGGAATATGCCGACGCCACCTGGCAGGCGGTCGCAGCGAATCTCGACGAGGCTCGAACGCGCGTGGCGGCCGTCCGCGCGGCTGTCGCCGAGGGGCAGGCGGCCACGACTGCCGGTGACACGGCCAGGGCAGCCGCCGCCGCGCGCGCCGGCCAGGAGGCGCTGGGGCAGGCCGGCGCATTCCTGGATGCCATCGAGCGTCTCGCCTCCGAGCTCGACCAGGCCCACGACAAGGTGACGGCGGAGATCGCGGACGCGGAGGCCGATCTCGCGCGGGCGAAGGCGGCCGCGCCGGGGGCATCGGCGGCACCAGGCACATCGGGAGCACCGGGCGCATCCGCCGTGCCGGGCGCCCAGGCAGACCCGGCAATGGCGGGACGCCTGGTCGAGGTCGAGACCCTGCTCGCGGATGCCCGGACCGCGATCGAGCACCCCAAGCCCGACGTCGCGGCAGCCTATGCCAAGGCCCGCCAGGCCAACCAGATCGTCGACGACGTCATAGCCGGGATCCGGACCGCGGCCGAGCAGCAGGCCGCCCTTGTGGCGCGACTCGAAACGTCGATCCGGGGGGCCCAGGCGACTCTCACCCGCGCCTCGGACTACGTTGCCAACCACCGTGGCGGCGTCGGCGGCGAAGCCAGGACGAGGCTGGCCGAGGCACGGCGTCATCTCGACCAGGCGGTCTCGGCCGGCGCGGCGGATCCCGCGGCCGGCATCCGCGAGGCCGAGGAATCCGCCCGCCTGGCCAACGAGGCGCTCTCGATCGCCCAGCGCGACTACGGCGGCTGGGATGACCCCTGGCGCGGAGGTCGGGGCGGATCGACAGGCGGCGGCGACGTCGCGGTCGCGATCATCGGGGGGATCATCGGCGGGATGCTGGCGGGCGGCGGACGCGGCGGCGGCTTCCCCGGAGGCTTCCCGGGCGGCGGAGGAGGCTGGGGCGGTGGCGGCCGCGGCGGGGGTGGCGGCGGCTTCGGCGGTGGGGGCCGCGGCGGAGGTGGCGGCCGCTGGTGAGCACCGGAGTACGATGGAGGTCAGCGGCCGCAAGCCCTCGCGGGGCCCGCCGGCCGGTGACGCGGATCCAACCGGATCCGGCGCCGAGATGCGGCGTCGGGAGAGCAGGGAGGCGACGCTCCATGGCGCAGACCTCGATCCTCGGACGCATGGGCCAGCTGGTGCGAGCGAACATCAACGCGCTCCTCGACTCCGCCGAGGATCCCGAGAAGATGCTCAACCAGATGGTCATCGACTACACCAACAACATCCGCGAGGCCGAAGAGGCGGTTGCCCAGACCATCGGCAACCTGCGGCTCCTCGAGGACGACGAGAAGGAGGCCAAGGCGGCCGCCGTCGAGTGGGGCTCGAAGGCCCTCGCCGCCTCGCGCAAGGCCGATGAGTTCCGCGCCGCCGGCAACACGGCCGAGGCCGACAAGTTCGACAACCTGGCCAAGATCGCGCTGAAACGCCAGATCGCCTTCGAGGACCAGGTCAAGGTCTTCGACGAGCAGATCGCCACCCAGACCGTCCTCGTCGAGAACCTCAAGGAAGGTCTCAACGGGATGCGCGCGAAGCGCGAGGAGCTGGTCCAGAAGAAGGACGAGCTGATCGCGCGCTCGAAGATGGCCCGCGCCCAGCAGCAGGTCACCCAGACGATGAAGAGCGTCGACGTCATGGACCCGACGTCCGACGTCGCCCGCTTCGAGGAGAAGGTGCGCCACGAGGAGGCCCGGGCGAAGGGGATGGCCGAGGTCGCCTCGAGCTCGCTCGACGCCCAGTTCGCCAGCCTCGGCGACGCGACGGAGGACATCGAGGTCGAGACCCGCCTCGCCGCGCTCAAGGGCGGCAGCGGCGCGTAGGACGCCGCATACAGGACGCGGCGCCCGCGATGGCGCCTGGCGGACGACGACGGCCCGAGCGGCGACGCCCGGGCCGTTCGATACCCGCCGGGTCGACGACCTCAGGCCGGGTTCGTCACCCCGGCGCCCGACTCGAGGACGTCCAGGATCCGGAGCAGCGAGCCGGCGCCCAGCCGCTCGAGCAGCGGACGCAGCTCGGCGGCGGCATCACGGCCCTCGTCGGTCTCCGGACCCAGGAGGCGCGCCATGTCGAGCAGGGCGAAGGCCTGGCCACCATCGCACGCGAGGTCCCTCCAGGCCGCCAGCGCCTCGCGATACGTGGCGACCGCCTCTCCGCGGCGCCCCTGGACCGCGGCGAGGCCAGCCTCGACCGTCCGCAGGCTGGCCCGGTTCGCCCGTCCACGGTAGCCGAGCGACCGGAGGCCCGCGACCTGGCTCGCCGCGAGCTCACCGTCGCCCAGCCACAGCGCGGCCCTGGCAGCCCGTTCCCGCAGGTACGGCTCGTTGAGCTGATCGCGCGCAGCGCAGTCGAGGGCGATGTCGTGGGCCCTGCGATGATCGCCGGCGAGCCAGGCAAGGAAGCCGGCCGTCGCCTCGTAGTAGAACGTCATCGAGAAGTCCGCCCGGCCGATCCCGGCGCTCCGCAGCTCCTCGAGCGTCTCCAGGTCGGGCGCCGGGTCCTCTCCGGCGAGCGCGGCGAAGAGAGCCCGGAGGGCGTGGGTGATCACGAGCTCACGTGCTCCGGGGTCGACCGTCAGCGGCTCGTGGAGCCATGCCCGCGCCTCGGACCAGTCGCCGGCCACGAGGGCCGCCTCGGCCGCCGTGCCGTTGAGCAGGACGGTCCAGGCGAATCGGCCGAGATGTCGTGCGACGGCCGCGGCATCGCGGCTCTCGACGACGGCGGCCCGTGGGTCGTCGTCGATCAGCGTGTTCACCAGGAGGGCGCGGGCCCGCAGCTCGGCGTCGTACGCGGCGACCTGGTGCGCCAGGCGCGCCGCGCCGGCAAGCAGGACCCCCGATTCGATGTTCCTCCCGGATGTCACGAGCATGGTTCCCTTGGTCGCGAGGGCGTCGACCAGGATGTCGAAGAGGCCGTGCGCCTCGGCAATCTCGAGGGCCCGGTCCGCCCACAGCAGCGCCTCGCCGCCCGCGCCCTGGCGCGAGAAGACGGTCGCCGCGCGTGCCGCGACCTCGGCGGCAATCGCCGGGTCGGCCCGCAGCTCCTCGAAGCCGGCCAGCAGCGGCGCGATCGTGTCGGCCGCGTCGTGAGCCGACGCATGCGACGTCTCGGCGAAGGCCCGGTTCGCCCGGGCACGGGCTGCGTCCCCGGGGCGGCCGCCCCGCTGGTAGCGCTCCTCTGCGGCCGCCAGCAGCTCCACGGCATCGGCGTGGCGGCCCGCGGGCTCGGCGATCCGGCCGGCCCGCTCCAGCAGCGCCGCGGCCGCGACGTCGTCGGTCGTGACCTCGACGGCCTCCCGGAGATAGGCGATCGCCTGGAGCGGCGAGCCCAGGGATGCGGCCCGCTCGGCGGCCGCCCGGAGGGCGAGGCGGGCCTGGATCCCGATCGGTGCAGCCTCGAGTCCGTCCGGGTTCGCGCGGTAGGCCGCCATGTAGTGGGTGGCAAGCGCCCCGGCCAGCTCCTCGTCCTCCAGGGCCTCGAAGTGTCGCGCGGCCGCGAGGTGGCGCGCGCGCCGGTCGCGCAGAGCCAGCGTCTCGTACGCGACCTCGCGCAGCAGCGCCTGCACGAAGCCGAACTGGCCGCGCTCCGGGGAGCGAGGGTCGGTGTCGAGCTCCAGGATCTCGCGCCGCACGAGGTCGCGCAGGCGCGGCTCGAGCACTCCCCGCTGGATGGCCGAGACGGCGCTCAGGGAGTCCACCGAGAACGTCTGGCCGAGGACGGCGGCGTCCTGCACGAGGGCTCGCGCGTCGGGCTCGAGGCCATCGAGCCGCGCGGCCACGAGGGCCCGCAGCGAGCCCGGGACTTCCACCGGGCCGAGATCGCCGCGCGGGACGTAGACCCCGTCGCGCTCCTCGACGCGCCCGTCGGCGACGAGCATCCGGATCGTCTCGACCGCGTAGAGCGGGATGCCGTCGGCCCGGTCGAGGATGGACGCGACGGCACCCGCCGGCAGGCCCGGGACCAACCCGGCGAGGAGGGCCCGCATCTCCGCGTCCGCCAGGGGACCCAGCGCCAGCGAGGTCGAGGCGCGGGCGCCGCCCCACGTGGGGCGCCGATCCTGCAGCTCCGGGCGGGCGAGCGTGAGGATGAAGATGGGGTGGTTGCGGCTCCACTCCAGGACGTGCTCGATGAAGTCGAGCAGGCCGTCGTCCGCCCACTGCAGGTCCTCGAAGACGAGCGCGACCGTCCCCTTCTCCGCGATCCGCTCCAGGAACGTGCGCCAGCCGGCGAAGAGACGCTCCCGTCCGCCGGGCGGTGCGTCGGCCACCCCGAGGAGGGCCAGCAGGCAGGGCTCGATGAGGTCGCGATCGGCCGGATCGGCCACGTGCGTGGCGAGGGCGCCGGCGACCCCGGCAGCGCGTGGCCGCCTCGTCGTCGCCCTCGATGAGGCCCGCCCGCTTGCGGACCATCTCGCCGAGGGCCCAGAAGCTGATGCCCTCCCCGTAGGACGGGCAGCGGCCCTGGTGCCACCAGACCGTCTCCACGACCCCGTCCGTGTACTTGCTGAACTCCCACGCCAGGCGGCTCTTCCCGATCCCGGCCTGCCCCGAGAGCGAGACCAGGCGAGCCTTGCGATCGCGCCCGGTCGCGTGGAACATCTCGCGGAGCAGGCGGAACTCCGTCTCGCGGCCGACGAAAGGCGGCTCCAGGGCTTCGGAGCGGCCGACGCCTCCAACCTTGCCGACGACGCGCAGCGCCCGGAACGCGGCGACCGGGGCGCTCTTGCCCTTCAGGACCGCCTCGCCGGCGGGCTCGTACGCGATGGCCTCGGCCGTTGCCCGTCGCGTGTCCTCGCCGACCAGGACGGTCTCCGGGGCGGCCACCGATTGGAGGCGCGCGGCCGTGTTGACGAGATCGCCGGCGACCAGGCCCTGGCCGACGGCGCCGACGGTCACGGCCGCCTCGCCCGTCAGGACGCCCGCGCGCAGGCGCAGGTCGGCCCCGGCGTCGCCCCCGAGGGCCCGGATCGACCCCACGAGGTCGAGGGCGGCGCGGACCGCCCGCTCGGCGTCGTCCTCGTGCGCGACGGGAGCGCCCCACACGGCCATCACCGCGTCGCCGATGAACTTCTCGATCGTCCCGCCGTAACGTCCGACCACCTCGCGCGCCGCGTCGAAGTAGCGCGAGAGGATCTCCCGGACCGCCTCCGGGTCGCGGCCGTCCGCCAGCCGCGTGAAGTCGACGAGATCGGCGAAGAGGATGGAGACGACGCGTCGCTCGGTCGTGGCGACGGAGGACCCGGAAGGTCCCGGCGAGGCTGCGGCAGCAGGTCCGGATGCCCCCGCCGGAGCAAGCCGCATCCCGCACTCGGCACAGAACTTCGCGCCGGGATCGATCGGGGCCGCGCAGGTCGGGCAGGTGGCCGAGAGGCGCGCACCGCACTCGGAGCAGAACTTCGCGGCAGGACCGTTGGGCGAGCCACAGGCAGTGCAGTTCACCGCGTCGCTCACTCCCTCCACCTTCAAGGCCGCCGTTGGAGGCGGAGCGTAGCGGATTCGTGCGGCCGCGCGAAGTCAGGCGCGCGGCCGCCGGAGCGCGAGCAGCACGAGCAGGCCGACCGTGCCCACGACGAGGACGACGATCGTCACCGGGAGGCCGCGGAATGCCTCGCCCACCGGCGGCAGCAGCGAGCTCAGGATCTCGACCGCGAAGACGACCGCCAGGACGGCGACGGCGACGGCGAGCACCTCGCGCCAGCCCGGGGAGCGCCCCGGCCCGGCGGGCTCCCGATCGTCGGACGCCGCGGCGCCATCGTGCGTGTCGCCCGCGGCATCCGCGGCCGCACCATCGGGTGCGCGCGCCTCCGGCGCGTCAGGCACGGTCCGCCTCGAGCGGGATCCCGATCGGCGCGACCAGGACCCGCCCGGCGACGGCGGCGCCGCGCGGCGCGCGAAGGCCGCTCTTCGGGCGGTGGAACGTGATCGTCACGTCCGCCCGCACGACGGGGTCGGAGAGCTCGCCCGACGTCAGGTCCACCGCGGTGGGGCAGTCGATCGCCAGGACCGGAACGCCGGCCGCGCGAGCGCGGTTGGCCAGCTCCACGGCAGATCTCACGGGCTCCCGCAGGAGCCCCCGCACGCCGGTGCCGAGCAGCGCGTCGACGACGATCGCGGCCTTCTCGATCCCGTGTCCCAGCACGGCGACATCGCGTGGACCGGCCACCTGGATCCGGTCCACGTCCCGGAGGCCGGCCAGGCGGTCCCAGTTGCGGGCCGCGTCGGGCGTCCGAGGTCGCGTCTCGGACGCGACGAGCACGACGGCGACGCGTGCGCCCTGCGCCGCCAGCCGGCGCGCGGCAACGAAGCCGTCGCCGCCGTTGTTGCCGGCCCCGCAGAGGACCAGGATCGTGCCGCTTTCCCAGCGGTCGCGGGCGACGGCCAGGGCCCGCGACGCCGCTGCCGCGGCGGTCCCCGCATGCTCCATGAGCCGGATCCCGGCCATCCCCATCCGCTGGGCGCGAGCGTCCGCGCCCGTCATCGCCTCCGCGGTCATGGGGGCGCCGGCCATCGCCTCGGCCCAGCGCGCCGCGAGCCCGTCGAGGTCGAGCTGGAAGAGCATCCGGTCGTCGGCGGGCAGCGGGACGGCGCCCGGGGAGCTGCGCACGGGGCGATCGGGGGTCGTCATCGGCGGGTTCGAAGCGTAGCGCGTCGGGCGTCTGCCCGCGGTGGATCGCCGCCCGCGGCCTACCCCGTCCCCTGGACGCCCGCGGCGATGCCGCTGATGGTGAGGCCGACGAGCCGCTCCAGGTCCGCGCGCTCCTGTGACCCGGCGGACGCCGCCTGGAGGCGCCGCGCGGCCTGGACCTGCAGCTCGCTCAGGGGGTCGAGATAGGGCGTCCGCAGCTCGAGCGAGCGCTGCAGGGAGGGCACGCCGTCGAGGAGGGCCGAGCGACCGGTGATGGCCAGGACGGCCCTGACGGACCGGGCGTGCTCCGCAGCGATGCTGCCGGAGATGCGGACGCCGGGCGGGCCGGCGAGGGCCAGGTGGCGCGCTGCGACGCCGGGGTCACTGCGAGCGAGGGCGACCTCGGCGTTCTCGAGCAGGACCCGGAAGAACGGCCAGCGGGCGTGCATGCGCGCCAGCTGGGCCATGCCCGCCGCGCCGTGCCGGGCGGCAAAGGAGTCGATCGCCGTGCCCAGCCCGAACCACGCCGGCACGTTGGCCCGGACCTGGGTCCACGCGAAGACCCAGGGGATGGCCCGCAGGGCAGCAAGTGACGGTGCGCGGGCCGGCGGCACTCCCGGGGCAGGCGAAGCCCCCACTGGAGGCAACCCCCTCGGTGCGGGCGGCGCCCCGGCAACGCCCCGGGAGGCCGGCCGCGAGCCCAGGCGCAGGCTCGCGATCTGCTCGATCGGCGTGGCTGCCACGAACGCGGCCTCGAGCTCGGGGTCGTCCCACACGAACGCCCGGTAGGCGTCCCGCGCGGCTGCAGCCAGCTCGTCCATCGCCTCGGCGCCCTCGAGGGTCGTGGCTGCCATGGCCTGGTCGTGCTCCGCCGTCGACGCCAGGATCGTCGCCGAGACCGTCTGCTCGAGGGCCCACAGGGCCAGGGGCGGGTTCGCGTAGCGGCTGGCGATCACCTCGCCCTGCTCCGTCAGCTTGAGCCGGCCTGCCACGGATCCGGCCGGGGAGGCCAGCGCGGCCCGGTGTGTCGGTCCGCCGCCGCGCCCGAGGGCACCGCCGCGGCCATGGAAGATGGTCAGCTCGACCGCCGCGTCGCGGGCGGCCGCGACGAGATGGACCTGGGCCCGGTAGAGCAGCCAGTGGGCGGCGAGATAGCCCGATTCCTTGTTGGAATCGGAGTACCCGAGCATCACCTCCTGGTGATTCCCGCGTGCCCGCAGGTGCTCCCGGTAGCGCGGCTCGCCGAGGAGCTCGGCCAGGAGCACCCGCGCACCGGCCAGCGACTCCGCCGATTCGAGGAGCGGCACGACGTCGAGCGCCGGCGCGCCGGGCGGGATCCCGCCCGTCACGGCGGCAGGGATCGACGGGTCCGCGGCCAGCCCGGCCAGGTCGAGCACGTCGACCACGTCGCTGGCGCTCTCGGTGAAGCTGATCACGTAGCGCCGGCAGGCTGCCTCTCCAAAGCGGCGCTGGGCAACGGCCATCGCCCGGAAGGTCGCGAGCACCTCGGCCGTGGTGACTCCTGGCGTGACCTCGTGTTCGAGGTCCGGCCGCGGGCCCGCAAGCGCGACGAGGGCGGCCCGGTGCACGGCGCTGTGCTGGCGCACCTCGAGCGAGGCAAGGTGGAACCCGAACGTCTCCACCTGCCATCGGAGATCCTGGAGGCTCCCGTGGGCGACCCTGCCCAGACCGTCGCCCGCCAGGGCATCGCCGAGCTCCGCGAGCTCTGCCTCGAGCTCCTGCGCGTTCGCATACCTGCCACCCTGCGGCCCCGGAAGTCCGGCGAGATGCGCCCGCGTCCTGCGCAGCCGCTCGGCCACCGCCCCCAGGCGCCGGCGGTACGGCTCGCGCGGGAAGCGCTCCTCGAGGTCGCGCATCGTCTCGGGAAGGTCGTCGGCATCCGCCATCAGGCGCCGCGAGATCGCGGGCGGCGTGGCGCCGGTCCGAGGTCGCGCGGCCACGTCGATCATCAGCCGGGAGGTCGCCGCCACGTACCCGTGGAGCAGGTGGTCGGCGTGGATTCGCAGGGCCTCCAGGGTCGTCTCCGCCGTGACGTGCGGGTGGCCGTCGCGATCGCCGCCGATCCACGAGCCCCAGGCCAGGAAGGCAGGCACCCGGGGCGGGCGGGTGCCCGTCCTGCCCGTGTCGGGCGCCCCGGCGCCGGCCGCCAGCGGCCCGGCCAGCTGATCCAGCGCGGCGTCGAGCACCCGGTAGACGCGGGGCGTCGTCGTGAAGAGGGTCGCGTCGAAGAAGACCATCGCGGAACGCACTTCGTCCAGCGGCGTCGGCCGCTCGGCCCGGAGATCGGCCGTGCGCCACAGGATCGTGACCTCCTCCCGCAGGCGCCGCCGGATCTCGGCGTCGCCGGCCGGCGTGAGGCGTGGATCGTCGAGGCCGTCGAGGAGCCCGTAGATCCGGCGCAGGGCGAGAAGGACGGTTCGCCGCCGCGCCTCCGTGGGGTGGGCGGTCAGCACCGGCGAGATGCGCAGGCTGGCGAGCCGTCCCTCGAGAGCCTCGAGGTCGTCGCCGGCCGCAGCCAGGCCCGCCACCGCCGCCGCCACGGAGCCGCTGACCGGCGTGCGGCCCGCAACCCGATCCCTCCTCCTGAGGGCCCGGACCCGCTCCTTCTCCTCCGCGAGGTTGGCCAGCTGGAAGAACGTGCTGAAGGCCCGCGCGAGCACCTCCAGTCGTGGCGTGTCGAGCGCCGCCAGCTCCGCGTCGAGGGCGCTCCGGGCTCCGGGCTCGTCGCGCCGCCGCAGGGCGATCGCGAGGCCACGGACCCGCTCGACCAGGTCGAGCGCGCCCGATCCCTCCTGCTCCGAGATCACCTGCCCGAGGAGCGCTCCCAGCAGGCGGACCTCGCGTGCCAGCGGGTCGCGGGCGTGGGCCGACCCGACCGACCGCGGCTCCGCGCGGATCGCCGGGTTGCGTGGCGGTGGGGCCACCGGTGTCCGCTCAGCCCAGGCCGGCGTACGCCGCGTGCAGCACCACGTCGATCGCGCGCGGCGGATAGTCCCAGACCCCCGACAGGTAGACGAAGACGAGGTCGTGGCCCGGATCGATCCACAGGCGCGTCCCCGTGGCCCCGCCGTGGCCGAAGGCGGATGGCGAGGCGGGGCTCGTCCGCGGATGTGGCTTGCCCCAGCCGAGGGCGTAGTGCTCGGTGAGGAGCGGGTCGGCTGCGCTTCCGATCCCCCCGGTCGTCTGCTCGCGGGTCATGAGCTCGACGAATGCGGGCGCCAGGATTCGGACGCCGTCGAGCTCGCCGCCTCGCAGCATCGCCCGTCCGAACCGGACGAGGTCGGCCGCGGTGCTGAAGAGCCCGGCCCCGGGGAGCTCCATCGCGCTGAAGGCCCGCCGCTCCCCGTCGCTCCGGTCGTCGGGCACCCACGGCGGATCGCTGCCCGGCGGCGTCCCTATCGCCAGGGGCGCAACGCGGCCCGCCCGGTCCCACGGGTCGAACGTCGTGTCGAGCATCCCCAGCGGCTCCCAGAGCGTGCGCCAGAGGTACGCCGCGTGCGACTCGCCGGTCACCCGCTCGATGACCGCCCCGAGCAGGTCGAAGGTCGAGCTCACGTACTCGTAGCGGCTCCCGGGGGCGAACGAGATCGGGGCGCTCGCGGCGAGCCGGACGAGCTCGGCTCTCCCGGCTCGGCCACGCAGCATCTGCAGCAGGTCGAAGTCCTCGATCCCGGACGTCTGGCTGAGGAGATGCCAGATGGTCACCGGAGGCTTACCGGCGGCGGCGAACGCCGGGACGTACCGGGCGACCTCATCGGTAAGTCCCACCTGGCCATTCGCCACCAGCTGCATCACCCCGGTGGCGACGAACGGCTTCGTGATGGACGCGAGCAGGCAGATCGCCGTCACGTCGACTCCGGGCGCCGCAGGCCCGGGGAAGGCCTCCGCACGCACGAGACCCTCACGGCCGGCGACCGCGAGCACCACGAATGGCGCCGTCCCGTCCGCCACCTGCTCCGCGGCGCGCTCGAACGCGGGGTCGAGGGCGCGGGGGTCGCGCGCGGCCGACACGGTCACGGGCCCACCGCCCCGGCCAGCCAGGCTCGCCCGGTCCCGTCGATCTCGATGATCCCGTCGCGGGCCAGCCCCGCGAGGGCGATGGCGACGGCCTCGGCCGAGTGGGAGCCGAGGGGTCCCTCGACCGGCACGGGCGCGCCGGCGGGGGCGTCGCGCAGCCGGTCGACGATCCGGCCGCGCAGCCAGCGGGTCGTCCGCTCGAACGTCACCGTGGGCGTCCGGCGGGTCCGCCCGGGCATCGTGACGACTCGTTCCCCGGCCGCAGCGGCGCACCAGCGGCGGGCGGGGCATTCCGGGCAGACCGGCCGGGCCGGGCTGCAGAGCGTCGCCCCGAGGTCCATGACGGCATGGGTCCAGGTCCCCGGGCGGTCCGGGTCGACCAGCGAATCCGCCGCGGCCTGGAGGTCGCGAGGCGACATGAGACCGGGATCGCCGGCGCAGATCCGGCCGACCACGCGGCGGACGTTGACGTCGACCGCCCCCACGGGACGGCCGAACGCGATGGCCGCCACGGCGCGGGCGGTGTACGGGCCGACGCCCGGCAGCGCCTGCAGGCCGGCCACGTCGCCGGGAACGGCCCCGCCCGCGGCGACGATCGCGACCGCCGCTCGATGGAGGCCAAGCGCGCGGCGGTTGTAGCCGAGGCCGCGCCACGCACGGATGGCGTCGGCGGGCGTCGCGGCCGCCATCGCGGCGGGGCTCGGGAAGGCAGCCATGAAGCCCGGCCAGCGCTCCTCGACCCGCGCGATCCCGGTCTGCTGGGCCATGACCTCGGAGACCAGGACGCCCCATGCGTCCGGGCTCCTGCCGGCCCGGAACTCCAGCCGGCGGCCGTCGCGCTCGAACCATGCCAGGACGGAGCGCCGCAGGGCCCGGCGGCTCGCCCCCGCCGGGACGGCGGGCGACGGCAGGACGCCACCCTGGCGAGGTCGTGGGCCGGCAGGCGAGCTCATCCGCGAAGGATACGCGGGGCCTCGCGCGACGCGACGGCTGCCGTCTGGTCGGCGCGACGGCTGCCGATCGGGAGCGGGCTGCGGAGGCCGCGGCAGCGGCGCCTCCGCCGGAGCCTGTCGGCTGCGCCAGCCGTTTGCCCCCGGCGGTTGCGCCGGGAAGATGTGCCGCGCGTCTCGCCCGACGGTCGGATGCCTACTTGGCGGGGATCACCAGGATCGTCCCGGTCCGCATCGCGGTGGGATTCACCTTCGGGTTCGCGGCCTTGAGCGCTGCCACGGTGACGCCGAACTTCTGGGCGATCCCCCACATCGTGTCGTTCTTCTGGACCTTGTAGCGCTTCACGGCGGCCGGCGCGACGGTCGCCTTCGGGCTCTGGCCGGGGACCACGGACGGCGCCGGGGATTCCGTGATGATGTCGGTCGGCACCGGGGTTGGAACATCGCTCGGGGCCGGGGTCGCCGTCGCGCTGCTGCCGCAGGCGGCGACGAGACCGAGGGTGACGAGGAGGATCGCGATCCGCCGGCGCATCTCCACTCCTCCGGTGCGACCACCGTGACAGGGCGGAGCGGCCCGGGCCCTCCGCCTGGGCCTCCGCTTTCCTGCAGCCTACGACGATCCGACCCCGCCGGTGCGACCGGTCCGCACTTCGCGGCTCAGGCGTCGACGCCCAGGAGGATCGGGAGCGTCGTCCCGGCAGGGCCCTGCACCAGGTGGTCGAAGTCGCCGGCATTGGCGGCCGGGTCGAGGTTGGCCAGCCACGTCCCGGCACCGAAGCGGCGGGCTGCGTTCACGTACCCGGCGGCCGGATGCACGTTCCCCGACGTCCCGACGGCGAGGAAGACGAACGGGTCGGCGGTGCGCGCCGCCTCGAGCATGAACCGCTCGATGCGGTGGGTGTCCGCGGCGTCGAGCAGCTCGCCGAACCAGACGATGTCCGGCCGCTGGAGCGCCCCGCAGGCGCAGCGCGGGAGCGGCGGCTCCACCGGGTAGGACGCATCGGGGAACGCGGGTCTCAGGCAGCCGGAGCAGCGGGTGCGCCACAGCGTCCCGTGGACCTCCACGAGGCGCCGGCTGCCCGAACGGGCGTGGAGCCCGTCGACGTTCTGGGTGACCAGGAGGAACCGGTCGCCCAGGCGGTCCTCCAGGGCCGCCAGCGCCCGGTGGGCGGCGTTCGGCTCGGCGGCAGCCGCGTCCCGACGGCGCGTCGAGTAGAACCGCCACACAAGCACGGGGTCCGCGGCGAAGCCCTCGGGCGACGCGACCTGCTCCACCGGGTGGCCGTCCCACAGCCCGCCGGCGCCGCGGAAGGTCGCCAGGCCACTCTCCGCGGAGATCCCGGCGCCCGTCAGGACCAGGACCCGGGTCCGATCGTCGATGGGGATGCGCATGCCGTCCACGCGGCCACCTATCTCGGCTCGCCCATCGCCAGCAGCGCGGCCATGCCGCTGCGCGCCGCGTACAGCCAGTCGGGCAGGAACGTGGCTGCGTAGACCAGCTCCCGGCACTCCTTCTCGACCTCGAGGGCGCGCAGGAGCAGCGGGTCGGGCGGGCGGCCGCCGGCGGCAACGTACCCCTCGACGAGGGCGCCTCGCGCCGGTCCGATCCAGGCCTCGACCGCCCGGTCGGCGGCGTGGGGCCGGAGGCGCCGGGCCGCGCTGCGGGCAACATGGTCGAGCGACCGGAGGAGCGTCGCGAGGTCCGTCTCCGGTGGAGCCGGCTCGCGGCGGACGGGCGGCGGCACCAGGGGATCACCCTCGAAGTCGATCAGCATGAACCTGTCGTCGGCCGGGCCGGCGGGCCCGTCGACGCGCAGCACCTGGCCGAGGTGGAGGTCGCCGTGGACCCGGACCAGCTCCCCCGGGATCCGCTCCAGCGGGGACAGGAGAGCGCGAACGCGCGAGGCCGCCGCCTCGAGCTCGCTCGCCGCGCCCCTCGCGCTCCTGCCTTCGGCCGCCCCGAGCACCGCCAGGGCCCGGTCCAGCTCGGCCTCGCCACGTCGTAAACGCCGCGCACCCACCGCGGGCTCGGGCCACGTGGCGGCCAGCCTGGGCTCCCGCTCGCCGATGGCGCGGGTCGCGGCGTGGAGCCGGGCCACCAGCGCCCCCAGCCGATCTGCGGCGGCCAGTGACCGGGCGGCCGCGGCGGCGTCGCCCCGGAAAGTCGCCTGCAGCAGCCCGTTCAGCCACTCGAACGCATCGCGGGATCCGGGGACGTGCTCGAAGGCAAGCACGAGGTCGACCTGCTCGCCCGGTGTGCCGCCCTCGGCCCAGGTGACCCGCCCCAGCAATCGCGGCGTGTCCCGGAAATGGGCCGCCGTCTCCAGGGCTTCGCTCATCTCTCCCTCGGCATCCTGCCCGGGAGGCGAGAGGCGGCGGCGGACCTTGAGGAAGACCCGCTCGCCGACCACCAGCGCGTCGTGCGACTGGTCCGTCCCACCCGGGCGCACCGCCAGGCGCCCCGGATCGCCTCGCCCCAGGACGGGCCCCAGGCCCACGTACCCGAGGCCCACGAAGCGTCCCCGGCGGCCGCCGACGTCGGCGAGCTCGTGCATGAACGCCAGCAGCCGGCCCCAGGCGGGGGAATCCCCGGGCGCCCCGAGCGGCACCAGGTATCTCTCGGCGTCGCCCTCGTCGAGATATGCGATCTCGACGATCGCGAGATGCGCTCCATCGCCGAGGTCCAGGGCGTCGAGCGCACGAGCCGACCCGAACGGCCGACCCTTCCCCCCGAACCAGCGGGCGGCGGCGAGGTCGGCGGGATCGAGCGCCTCGGTCCAGGCCGTCGCCGCGGTCCAGGCCGCCGAACCGGCCGCTTCCGCCGCGGCCCGGGCATCCGGACCTGCCGCGTCCGCCGCGGCCCGGGCCGCCGCCGCGGTCGGGGCCGCGGGACCTGCCGCGGCCCCCGGGTCCATCCCGATCAGACGCCCGAGTTGATCATCACGTTCTTGACGAACGTGTAGTCCTCGAGCGCGTACATCGAGCCGTCCTTGCCCCAACCGGACTCCTTGACGCCACCGTGGGGCGTCTCGGACGTCAGGGTGAAGTGCTCGTTGATCCAGACGGTGCCGAAGTCGAGCGCCTTGGCGACCCGCATGGCGCGGCCGATGCTCCCCGTGAAGATCGAGGAGGCGAGGCCGAACTTGACGTCGTTGGCCCAGGCCACCGCCTGCTCCTCGTCGCCGAAGCGCTGGACCGTGACCACCGGGCCGAACACCTCGTCCTGGATGATCTCGCTCCGCTGGTCCGGACCCGCGATGAGGGTCGGCTCGAAGTAGGCGCCTGCACGCGCCGGCCGGTGGCCGCCGACGACGAGCTCGACGCCGGGGGAATCCACTGCTCGCCCGACCATCCCCTCGACCTTGTCGGCCTGGGCCTGGGCGATCAGCGACCCCATGTCGAGCTCGCCGCCGTCGGCCGGGTCGCCCCAGGCGATGGTGCGGACCTGGTCGGCGAGACGGGCGACGAACGCGTCGTAGACCCTGGGCCCGGCGATCACGCGGCAGGCGGCGGTGCAGTCCTGGCCGGAGTTCCAGTAGCCGGCCGACTTGATCGTCTCGGCCGCGAGGTCGATATCGGCGTCGTCGAAGACGATCACGGGTGCCTTGCCGCCGAGCTCCAGGTGGAGCCGCTTGACGCCGTCCGCGGCGAGGCGGGCGACCCGCTTGCCGGTCACGGTGTCCCCGGTGATGGAGATCATCCGCACCCTGGGATGCGTGATCAGGAAGTCGCCCATGTCGGAGCCGCTGCCGGCCAGGACGTTGAGGACTCCCGGCGGCAGGAACTCGGCCGCGATCCGGGCGAAGGTCAGGGCCGTGAGGGGCGTGCGGATCGACGGCTTGAGGATGACCGTGTTCCCGGTGGCCAGGGCCGGGCCGAGCTTCCAGGCGGCCATGTACATGGGGTAGTTCCACGGGGCGATGGAGGCGACGACGCCCACCGGATCGCGCCGGAACAGCGAGGTGTGCCCGGCCAGGTACTCGGTGACCGCCTTTCCCTCGAGCTGGCGACAGGCGCCGGCGAAGAAGCGGAAGAGGTCGACGGCGACGGCCATCTCGTCGATGGCGTACCCGACCGGCTTGCCGGCGTTCCGGCTCTCCAGGCGGCCGAGCTCGTCGGCGCGGGCCTCCATGGCGTCGGCGATCTTGAGCAGGATCAGGCTGCGCTCCTGGGGCGTCGTGTTCCGCCAGCTCGCGAATGCGGCCGCCGCGGCCTCGGCCGCCCGGTCGACGTCCTCCTCCTCGCTGGCCGGAACGCGGGCGATCACCTCGTCGCGGGCGGGGTTCAGGACGTCGAGGGTCTTCCCGCTGGCGCTGTCCACGAACCGGCCGCCGATGAACTGCTGGTACGTCTCGACCACTTCGGGTGCTCCTCCCGTGAGCTGCATGCGTGCGTGGCTGGCATTGTGCTCCGCGGGGCAGCCAGCCGGGTCGCCCGGCGCGTCGGGCGCGACTAGCCGGTGACCGGCTCTCCCGTGCGGGCCAGCTGCTCGATCCGGTCGGCGGCGGCGACCGTGCCCGGGTTGGCCTGCAGCCGCGCACTGATCGCCTGGAGGCGCCGTGCCAGTGACGCGTCGGCGACGAGCCGGTCGATCGCCCCTGCCAGGTCGGCCTCCTCGAACGCGTATGTCGCAAGGCGCGCACCCAGCCCCAGCTCGTCGACGCGCTGGGCGTTGTCGTACTGGTCCCAGAAGAGCGGGAGCACGATCATCGGCTTGCCGAAGTGGAGGGCCTCGGTCGCGGTGTTGTTGCCGCCGTGGGTGATCACCAGGTCGACGAGCGGCAGGATGGCCGGCTGAGGCAGGAACTCCGCGCCCACCATGTTGTCGGCCAGGTGGAACAGCTCGTGCTGGGGCCCCTTGGAGACGACGAACCGGTGGCGCGTCCGCCCCAGGACGTCGACGAGGCGCCGCATGAGGTCGACATCGGCCGAGCCGAGGGACCCCAGCGAGAGGTAGACCAGGGCCCCGTCGCCGCCTCGAACCTGGTCCGGGAGGTGCCAGCGGGCTTCGGTGTCGCGGACGCAGGAGTCCAGGCGGCGCCACGTCGGGGCCAGCGGCCTGGCGCGGGCGTAGTCCGCCTCGGCCGGGTAGAGGTACAGGTTGAGGAAGGGCGACTGGTGGATGAAGGCCGGGCCTTCCGGGCCTCTCGGCAGGCCGGCGGCCCCGGCGTCGCGCACGAACGCGTCGAACGCCTCCCACATCGGCGTGTGCGTGCGCGCGTACTCCTCGCGGAACTCGGCCCAGCCGGCGCGGTCCCCTGCACCGTAACCCGAGAAGACCGGCGGCACGGCCGGGTCCAGGACCTCTGCCGGGTTGCAGCTGACGATCCGCACCCACGGGACTCCGGCCGTGGTGGTCGCCGGGAAGCCGACGACGTTGTCCTCCACGATCACGTCGGGCCGGACGTCGTCGAAGATCTCGCGGAGGCGGGGCTCCACGTAGACGGCGCCGTCGATCAGCGCCTGCCAGGTCGGGGCGATGAAGGTCGCGAGCTGCTCGATCGTCGGCTTGCGGAATTCCGGGGCAGTCTGGCGGATGAAGTCCTTCCAGAACTGGCCGGGGACCTCGGGGACCTCGGGCGGCGGACCGAGCCGCACGAGGCGCTCCTCGAAGCCGTACGCCTCCAGCCGACCCGCGAACGACTCCTCCACGACGAAGACGACACGGTGCCCACGCCGTCGCAGCACGTCGCCGATCCCGACGCAGTTGTTGGTGGGCCCGTAGGCACCTTCCGGGAAGAAGACGATCGTCTTCGGGTCGCTCATCGCTCCTCCTTCGGCACGCTCGCCCGGATGCCGCGCTGGCCCGAGCACGGCTCTCGCCCGACCGCGGCCCGGGCGCAGCATCCTGGCGCCGCATCGTAGCGACGCAACGGAGACGCGGGACCGACCGTCACGCGGACCGGAACCCTGCGTACAATCGGCTGGTCCCAGCCGCCCGGGCGCCGGCGGCGTGCACTGGAGGGAGGCCGCCCATGGCGAACCAGTTCGTGGCCCAGCTTCCGAACGTCCCCGGCGCGCTCGCGGATCTGGCCGAGCGTCTCGCCGAGGCCGGAGTCGACCTGCGCGCCATCGGTGGGGGCGGCATCGGCGACTACGGGCACGTGATATTCAAGACCGCCGACGACGACGGCGCGAGGGCCATTCTCGAGCGCGGCGGCTACCGGTTCATCGAAGGTGAATCCCTCCTCGTGGAGGTCGACGACCAGCCCGGCGGGATGGCCAGGGTGGCTCGACTTCTGGCGGACGCCGGGGTCAACATCTACGGGCATCTGTTCATCGGGCGCTGGGGGGACCAGGCCCAGTTCAGCTTCGTCGTCAGCGACGTCGCGGCGGCCCGGAAGGCGCTCGAAGGACTGAGCTCCATCCACGCCGCCTGACGTGCCTGGGCGCCAGATGCACCCCTGGCACGAGGTTGCGCACGCCGTCTACGTGCGCCGCTACCCTTTCCTGGACCAGACGATCGGGGCGATCATCGGCAGGGAGCGCGTCCTGGTCCTGGACACCCGGTCGACGACGCAGCAGGCGCGCGAGCTGATCGAGGACCTCCGGAGCCTGACCCGCCTGCCATGGGTCGTCGCGAACACGCACGTCCATTTCGACCACGCCTTCGGCAACGCCGCCTTCCGGCCCTGCGAGATCTGGTCGCACGACGGCTGCGCGGAGGCGCTGCGACTGCACGGGCCGGCCCAGCGCGAGAACGTCGCCCGCTGGGTCCCCGACCTTGCCGCCGAGCTGAACCGGACGCCGCTGGACCCGCCGGACCGGACCTTCGAGGCTGCCGCCACCCTGGACCTCGGCGGGCGTCTCGTGGAGCTGCGCCACCTGGGTCGCGGTCACACCGACCACGACATCGTCGCGGTCGTGCCCGACACCGGCGTCGTCTTCGCCGGCGACCTCGTGGAGCAGGGGGCGCCACCCGGCTTCGAGGATTCGTTCCCTCTGGACTGGCCGTCGACCCTGGGGATGCTGCTGGACCTCACGGACGGGGTCGTGGTCCCGGGTCACGGCGAGATCGTCAGCCGCGACTTCGTGGAGAGCCAGCTCTCCGAGCTCGCCTTCCTCGCCGAGACCGCACGGCGCGCGTGGCCGGAGCTGCGCGACGCGGGCCACAACCCGGGCTGCCATGCACCGCACGCCCTGGTCGACGACGCCGCGCGGCACCTCGGATGGCCGACGGAGCCGGTCCACGCCGCCCTCAGCCGCGGCCTGGCCCAGGCCGCCGGGCGTCTCGACGCGACGCCGCGCGAGGCGACGGGCGGGCGCGGCGCCTGAAGGGCCCGCGCGGCTGACCGCTCAGGCGGGTGCAGGACCGCCGGAGGCCAGCTCGGACAGCGTCGCCAGGAGGCGGTCCACCTCGCCTGCCGTCGTGTAGTGCGCGAGACCCAGCCTCACGACCCCGCCGGTCGGCCCGAGGCCCAGGTCCTCCACCAGCGTCGTGGCGTAGAAGTCGCCGTCCCACGCGTAGATGCCGCGGGCGGCCAGCGCCTCCGCGACGGCACGCGGCGTCCAGCCGGCCACGGTCACGCCAAATGTCGGCGTCCGCTCCCCTGCCCGGCCCGGATCGGCCAGGCCATGCACGCGCAGGCCGGGGATCGCCCCGAGGCCGGCCAGGGTGCGGCGGGTGAGCTCCCGCTCGTAGCCTTCCACGGCCCGCATCCCGGCGAGGAGCCGATCTCGCCGGGTCGTCCCTCCCCCGGCGGCGCCGAAACGCGCGCCGACCTCGGCGAGATACTCGACCGCCGCCAGCGTCCCCGCGATCCCCTCGTGATTTTGGGTGCCCGTCTCCCAGCGATCCTCCGCAGGTCGCACCTTGTAGGCCGGAAGCGAGCCCATGAGCTCCGCGCGGCCGTACAGGATGCCCACGTGCGGGCCGAAGAACTTGTAGGCGGAGCAGGCCAGGAAGTCGGTCTCCAGCGCCACCACGTCGAGCGGCCCGTGGGGTGCGTAGTGCACGGCGTCGATGAACGTCCATGCCCCCACGGCGTGCGCCCGCCGGACGATCTCGGCCACGGGATTCACCGTCCCGACCGCGTTGGAGGCGTAGCCCACCGCGACCAGGCGCGTCCGCTCCGAGAGGACGGCGTCGAGCGACCCCAGGTCCAGGGTGCACGTCGCCAGGTCGACGTCGATCTCGCGCACGGTCGCGCCCGCGTCGGCCGCAGCCGCCATCCAGGGCCCGCGATTTGCTTCGTGGTCCAGCCGCGAGACGACCACCTCGTCGCCCGGCCGAAGCCCGCGACCGATCGAGCGCGACAGGGCGAAGGTGAGGGACGTCATGTTCTGGCCGAACTTGACCTCCGCCGGCGACGCCGCGCCCAGGAGGTCCGCCACCCCGGCGTGGGCGTCGGCCAGGAGCGAATTCTGTGCGGACGCTGGTGGCGAACGCGCCGTGGACGTTCGCGTTCGCCTCGCGGAAGTACGCCGAGACCGCGTCGACGACTCTCTGCGGCACCTGGGTCCCTCCCGGCCCGTCGAGGAAGACCACCGGGCGGCCGTCCTGCTCGGCGGCCAGCGCCGGGAACTGGGGACGGAGGACGGCGGGATCGAAGGTCGGCATCGGGCACCTCGGGATCGTCGACTCGGGCGCCCATTGTCGCGCGTGTCGCGCGCCTGCGAGCCACCCGGTCGCCGAAGCCGCGCGTCGACGCACGGGCAATTGGCGAAGGGGTCGGCCGGCGGGCCGGGCGGCCGGGCGCCGCCGAGGGCGAGCGGGCGCCCAATGGCGCGACCGGGCTTGCGGGCCGAGCCACCGGCGAGCTGGCGCCGCGGGACTTCGGGGCCGCATGCCCGGGACCCACGGGTCATTGCGCCCGAGCACCAGGCAGGACGAGCATCGCTCGCGTGATCCCCCGCGCCCACCGCCAGCCTCCGATCCTGCCTGCTCGTCGCGGGATGCTTGGACTCTGGTACCGGAGGCGCTTCATTATCGACGGGAACGGTTCCGTCCACGGACTCGCCGATTCCCTTCCCGGCGCCGACGCCGCCGCCCCCGGCGCCGACGCCTCCACGGCCCGCGCCTCCACGGCCCGCGCCGACGCGGCCGCGGCCGGCGCCTGCGGGCCGGCGGCTCCGATGACAGGGTCCGCGCAGAGGGGCCTCGTGCAGACCCCCGAATCCCGTTCCGGTGGCCCGACCGTCCCGCCCACGGTCCGCCCGGTTCACGGCCACCCGACCTTCTGATCCGGTGGCCGATCGCCCCGGCTCCCGTCTCCCCGCAGGGCGGGACTGCGGCGAGACGACCCGGCGTCGCCGCGTGCGGCCGGGTGCGGCTCGCGCCGTTCGCCGGGGGTACGACCGGCCGTCGTAAGATGGGCGGGCGCATCAAGCACGCTCGTCAACCCTCACGGCAAGGCTGGTGCGACTGACTCTTCCGGGGATGTTCGCCTGACACACCCGGCTGCACACGACGAACCGGGAGTCGCCAGGTACGTGAGCGCCCAGATCCCAGCCTCCGCCGAGCGAGGCGACTTCATCCGGGAGATCGTGGCCGCCGACGTGCGGAGCGGCAGGCACGCGACGATCGTCACGCGCTTCCCGCCGGAGCCGAATGGCTACCTGCACATCGGCCATGCGAAGTCCATCTGCCTCAACTTCGGCATCGCGAGCGAGTTCGGCGGCCGCTGCCACCTCCGCTTCGACGACACGAACCCGGCCAAGGAAGAGCAGGAGTACATCGACGCGATCGAGGCGGACGTGCGCTGGCTGGGGTTCGACTGGGGCGACCACCTCTACCACGCGTCCGACTACTTCGATCAGCTGTACGAGTGGGCCGTGCACCTCGTCCGGAACGGCAGGGCCTACGTCGACGACCTCACGGCGGACGAGATCCGGCAGCACCGCGGCACGCTCACCGAACCCGGCCGTGCGAGCCCGTGGCGGGACCGCCCGGTCGAGGAGAGCCTCGATCTCTTCGAGCGGATGCGGCAGGGCGAGTTCCCCAACGGGGCGCGGGTGCTGCGCGCCAGGATCGACATGGCGGCGCCGAACATCAACCTGCGGGACCCCGTTCTGTACCGGATCGTGCATACGGCGCATCCACGGACCGGCGACGCCTGGTGCATCTATCCGACGTACGACTTCGCGCATGGCCAGTCCGACGCGATCGAGGGCGTCACGCACTCGATCTGCACCCTCGAGTTCGAGGTCCACCGGCCCCTCTACGACTGGCTCATCGAGAACCTGCCCGTCCCCTCGCGCCCACGCCAGTATGAGTTCGCCCGGCTCAACCTCACCTACACCGTCCTCTCCAAGCGCGTGCTCCTGCGCCTGGTCAACGAAGGCCACGTCCGGGGCTGGGACGATCCCAGGATGCCCACGATCTCGGGCCTCCGGCGGCGCGGCTTCCCGGCGGAGGGCATCCGCGACTTCGCGGCCATGATCGGGGTGGCCAAGGCGGACAGCGTGGTGGAGGTGGGCATGCTCGAGCACGCCGTGCGCGACGTGCTCAACCGGACGGCGTACCGCCGGTTCGCCGTCCTGCGGCCCCTCAAGGTGGTCATCGAGAACTACCCGGACGGCCAGGTCGAGGAGATGGACGTCGCCAACAACCCGGAGGCCGCGTCGGCCGGGACGCGCCGCGTGCCCTTCACGCGCGAGCTGTGGATCGAGCGCGACGACTTCATGGAAGATCCGCCGGCGAAGTTCTTCCGCCTGGCGCCCGGGCGCGAGGTGCGCCTCCGGGCCGCTTACTTCGTGACCTGTCGCGAGGTCGTGAAGGACGCAGCAGGCGAGATCGTCGAGCTGCGCTGCACGTACGACCCTGCCACGCGCGGCGGCGACGCGCCGGACGGCCGCCGGCCCAAGGCGACCCTCCACTGGATCTCGGCCGGTCACGCCGTGCCCGCCGAGGTCCGCCTGTACGACCACCTCTTCGCGCGGCCCGACCCCGGGGCGGAGGGCGACCTGTTCGCGGACCTCAACCCGGACTCCGAGACGGTGCTGCAAGGCGCGTTCGTCGAGCCGAGCCTCGCTGCGACCCCGGCAGGCGAGACCGTCCAGTTCGAGCGGCTGGGCTACTTCTGTCCCGACGCCGATTCGGTACCGGGCCGCCTCGTGTTCAACCGGACCCTCACGCTCAAGGACACCTGGGCGAAGGTCCGGGCCCAGGGCCGGCAGGACGGCTGACCCGGCGCTCGGTCGGGATCGGATGACGGACCCGCCGATTTCCCTGGCGCGAGGGCGGTGGTAGGGTCCCCGGATCCACGACCGCAGGGCGCCACCGGCGTCGGAAGGGCAGGGATCGCGACATGGCCACCGATCAGACGCCCATCTCCCCTGGAGCGCTCCCGGGCCCGGAGGCGCTCGCCGGCTATCCCCTCCTCGAGGCGATGACGCACCGCCGCGCGCGGCGATTCGCCCTCGGCAGCCACCTCCAGGGCGGCGCGCTCTCGTACCAGAGCGCGGCTGCTCCCGTCCCGCTGGCGTTGGACGAGGAGGCCGTCCTGGCATTCGCCGGCGCGGGCGTCACGGGCCGCGTGTTCGGCGAGCTGCCGTACCAGCCCGCTGCCGGGCCGGAGACGGGCGGCGGCCAGATCATGATGAGCATGGTGGGCCGGACGCATTCGAGCGCCGACGCCGTCGCCACCGCGGCCCTCGTCATCACCCGCGACGACGGCACGTTCGTCATGCCGAAGCCGCCGGATCTCGCGCCCGACGAGTTCGACGCGCTCGCCGCCATGGGCCGCGAACGGCGCTACACCGAGCTCTACGAGCGGATGCGCTTCCGGCTCGCCGACCGTCGCTCCGAGATCCCGCGCGAGCTTCCCTTCACGCCGCCGTTCAACAAGTGGTCGGCCAACATCCCGGGCTCGACCTACTTCCTGCCGGTCACCGATGTCACCGGCCTGTACATGACGATCCTCTTCGCTGCCCTCGGCGAGGAGTTTGCCTTCTACTTCCACGACGACAAGGACTTCTTCCTCCGATCGGCCGGCCTCGGCCGGTTCGCGAAGTCGAAGGGAGGGCACCTCCTCGACGACGTGAAGGACGGGCGGGTGGGGACGATCGAGGAGATGGAGACCTACGCGCTCGAGATCTGCGGGTTCGAGCAGGGCCTCATGATCCAGAACATCGCGCTGGCGGCCGAGGCGCTCGGGCTCGGCGGGTTCCCGCACTACGCCGCGCACCGGTTCGCCTGGCTGCGGGGCCTCGGCTTCGAGATGCGCGACCGGCGCTTCTCCGAGATCCTGCACAAGGGCCCCATCGGCTCCCTGCTCATGCGCCTCCTGGGCCAGGACGTCGCGATCCCGCAGGCCGTGAACCTCGTGCACGATGGGCAGCCGGTGTTCAAGCCGTACACGGTCCCCTACTACCCCACGATGGAGGCGGCCGTCAGGGCGTTCGTCGCGAACAAGTTCGCGCCGGGGACCGGCTTCTTCCGAGACCCGGCCCACAGCGCGTGGCGCGACCCGGCTGCGATCGAGGCCACCATCCCCGAGTACTCCGAGGCGAACATCCAGGCAGCGATCGCCTATTGCGAGTACGTGTTCAAGCACTACGGCCAGTTCCCCGCGAACTACTCGCCGTTCCGGACGCTGATGGCGTTCCAGGTCCACCACGTCGACACGGCGTTCTACGACCGCTTCTACGTCGACGGCTCGTACACCGACCTCCACGCGAACCACTTCGCCAACTGGCACGCCGGCGCGGTGCCGTCGCCTTCGTGACGGCGCGGTGAAGGCGGCGCGGTGATGGCGCGCTCGGCGATTGGGGTACAATTCCCGGGCCCAATCGGCGTTGGCGCGTGGCCTAACGGTAAGGCACCTGACTCTGGATCAGGGGATTCTAGGTTCGAATCCTAGCGCGCCAGCCACCTCCCCTCGTGACACACAGGTCACCACGGCCTAGCTGTGCCACGTTCGCCCACCGTCGACAGCGTGCGAAGGTCGCGGCGGTCCTGGGTTGTCCCTGGTTGTGGCGCCACAGACGACGCGGCGGTCGGTCAGCAGTCGACGGATCGCTGTCTCAGCGCCGCATGCGGCGCATGAGGAACAACGCGAGCACGACGACCACCACGGCGACGATCGCTACGCCGAGTGCAAGCGTTCCGCTGAACGTGATGCCCAGGATGGTGACGGCGAGCAGATCCATGAAGCACCTCCGCGGGCCGGTCTACGGCTCCCGATCTCGCGTCGATCGCCGTCTTCGAACCCGTAAGTCCCGCCCAAGTGCCAGACGGAGGCGGGACCTTCCGCGTCGCCGACCACGGTCACGTCCACCTGAGATCGAACCCAGTCAGCCTACCGTACGCCACCCGACCGGCCGGGCTACGACGGGGTCTGCTTGCTCAGGCGCCGCCGAAGCCGCCGGACGACGAACGTCGCCAGCAGGCTGAAGAGCACGCTCGTCACGATCGGCGACCATGTCGAGGGTCGCCCCCGGCGGCCGCGACGCATGGCCTCGGTGTCGATGAAGATGCCGCGACAGGCCGGGCAGCGCCACGCTCCAGACCGCCGTCCCATCGGCTGCATGGCTGTCCCGTCCTTCGGGCACTGCCACGTCTTCGGTGTCTCGTCGTTCACCACCTGTTCCTCCAATCTCGACCGGTTGACGCCCCGTCCCCGTCTTTGATCGCCCGCGCCATCCGCCGGGTCGCCCGACTGTTCCGCTGGCGGTGCCGCCGACCTGCCTTCGGCCACCCGCATGGCCGACTGCACGGCCACTGCAGCATCGACGACGCGGTCAGCAAGGGGGGACGCTGCGCTCTGCGCCGAGTTGAGCGGCCCGGTCAGGGGCGGTCTGCAGCTGCATGGCTCCGCCAGGCGCTCGGCCGACGGCGTCGCCACGATGAAGGCTACGGCAACTCCTCGCGGGCTGAGCGGCCGCTCGGTTGCGAAGCGCCCGGGACCTCGACAACCGTGAGTCGAGCGGTTCAGTTCACGGGGAACAGGCATCCCAGATCGATGAGGGCCCCGGCGGGGTCGTTGACCCTGCCCGTCTGAATGTATGGCACGAGGTGCTCGTTGATCGACTGGACGACCTCCTTGACCTTCGCCTCGCCCTGATCGAGACCTTCAGCACCGAGGTGGTTCCTGACGATGGTCCTGATGGCGTCGTCCTGCGGGAGCGTCAGCAGGGGCTTGGCATCGTTGACGATCTCGCACGTCGCGTCCTGCACGGCGCGGGCCGTCCTGGCCGCCTTGTCACGCTGCGCGGCGGCGACACTCGCGACCCACTCTGTCCTGGCGGCATCCTTTTCGGCTGCGGCCACGAGGTCGGCATCCGACGCTCCCTGCATCGCTGTTCGAATCGCCTGAGCTACCTCGTCAACATCCCGGCCCGTGTTGGAGGCCACGCGAGCGGCGGCCTTCATGAACGGGCCCGCGTCCTGACATGCACCGAGCCCCACCGCGGCCAGGCAGATCGCCGCAATCACGGGCCATCCCAGGCGACGCCTCGTCCGGGGAGCCGTCGACTCCCGTGCCTTCATCACTTCCCCCCTCCCTCGTTGTATGACGTGCGGGAATGTTGAACCCGGTGTCAAGGGATGCGACGAAAGCCGCCGTCACGGCCGCGCGGACGCACCGGTGCGCAGGCCATGTCTCGAACGGAGCTCCCTGAAGACGTCCGTGTCATCGCAGCGCATACTCCCGCCCTTCGCACCGGGGGGCGTCCCAGCCGCCAGGCTGTCTGGACGCGCCGCCGAAGGGGGGCTGGCATGCCGAAGGTCGTCATCACCCACGCCGTCACGGACGTGGAGACGTGGCTCAAGGGCAAGCAGGAGCGCGCCGCCATGTTCGGGCTGTTCGCCACGAACGTGACGGACCACGTCGCCATGGATGGGAGCAAGCACGTCGCCATCACCGCCGACATCGGCGACATGGCAGGCGCGCAGGCCATGATGGCCTCGCCGTCGCCCGAGCAGGCGGCCGCCGGGGAGCGGCACGGGGTCATCAACCCGATCACGGTCTACATCGAGAAGTAGTCGGACCCGACAAGGTCGGGATGCCGCGAGCCGTGCTGCCGAACCCGGTCGCATGAGTGAGGGTCGTTCGTTCTACGGGTCGCCCCAGAGCGGAGGTCGCCGCGACAAGCGCGTCGCCGCGCTGGCTGTCGTCCTGGTCGTCGCGGGGATCTGCGTCGCCATCGCGAAACCGTGGGGCGGCCCGGTCCCGCCGCCGCCGCCAAGCCAACCCCCGGTCGCCGACGCCACCTCACCCCCGGCCTCTCTCCCGACCGCCGCCCCGGAGGTGCCGGGCCCGTCGGCCAGCATCGGCCCCCTGCCGGTTGCCTTCACGACGCCCCTGCTGCCGGCGTTCGACACGTGGACCGGACTCTACTGGTGGCGCCTCGCGCCCGACGACCCGCTCAGCCTCGTCACCTCGGTCATGCGCTGGCGTCACGGGCTCATCGCCCGCGGGTGGATCGCGGCTCCGCCCTCGACGCCGGTCTGGACGTCGGCCGACGGGAGGCAGTGGGACCCGCTTCCCTTCGATACCTCGACGACATTCTGGCCGGGCCTCGTCGTCATCGGCCTCGCCGACCTGGGGACGGGCCTCGTCGCCATCACGGAGTCGCTGCAGTCCCGCGTGGAAGCCGGTCCCCTGGCCTTCGACCCGCCGATCATCGCGTGGACCTCGGAGGATGGCCGGACGTGGACCCCGCACGTGCTCCCTCCGGAGTGGCTGGCGAGCCCGCCGGGCCAAGCTCCGCTGCTCGCCGTGGGCCCGGCCGGGCTGGTCGTGGCATCGAGCGGGCAGGCCGCCCGCTTCGCAATCTCCTCCGACGGGTCAGACTGGGGCCTGGTACCTGAGGGCTGGTTCCCGGCGCGGTTCGCCCTCAGCGACCTCGTCGGCACGGCGACCGGCTACGTCGCGGTGGGCCGGTGGATGGCAACCCCGACCCGCTCCGAGGCGGCGGCGCTGTGGTCGGCCGATGGCCGGCGCTGGTCCGCGACGCCGACCCTCCTGCCAACCTCACGCAGCAGTGGGTCGGACGTCGGGTCGGCGGCCGTCTCGCTGGTCGTCGCCCCGGACGGCATGGTCGCCGTCGGGGGCGACACGGCGCCCGGCGCCAGCCTGTGGTGGCGCTCGGTCGACGGCCAACACTGGGAGGCCCTGCCAGCGTTCCCTCCGCTCGGGCCGACGACATGCACGGGCGAGGGCTGCGGCAGCCAACCCAACGGCGCGCTTGTCGGCGACGGCCAGCGCATGCTCGCAGTGCGGGGAGGCGATAACGGCGCTGCGTGGACCTCGACCGACGGGCTGACGTGGAGTCGCCTTCGCGTCACCGGGGACGCCCCGGTGGAACAGGCCACGCAGGCCGTCCTGCTGCCCGGTGGCATCCTCGTCTCGGACGGCACGACGACATGGTTCGGTCAGGCCCAGGGGCCGTAGCCACGGGTGGATGGAGGCAAGCGGATGACGCAGTACGGCGTGCACGCGGGAACGGAAGGCGCCTCGATCGACGAGGTCCTCGCCTACTGGCGAACGGTCGAGTCGCTCGGATTCAGCTGGATCTCCGCCTGGGATCACTTCTACCCGATCATGGGACAGGGCGGGGCGGGCTCGTTCGAGGCGGTCGCGACGCACGCGGCGCTGGCGATGGCGACCTCCCGCGTGCGGATCGGCGTCCTGGTCTACGCCGTCGGCTACCGGAACCCGGCGATCCTGGCCAACGCGATCTCCACCGTCGACCACCTGTCGGGCGGGCGGGCGCAGGCATCGCTCGGCGCTGGCTGGGCCCAGGCAGAGTTCGAGGCATACGGCATCCCGTTCCCGCCGCTCCGCGACCGGCTCGACGCCATGGCCGAGGGCGTGGAATGCCTGGCGCGCCTGCTCCACCAGGAGCGGGTCACCTTCGAGGGAGCGCATTTCCGCCTGCGGGACGCCAGCCTGGGGGTTCGGCCGGTGCAGGCCCACGTCCCCGTGTGGCTCGGCGGCATGGGCGAGAAGCGGACCATCCCGCTCGCCGCCCGGTTCGCCGACGGCTGGGATTCGCCCCTCGGTCCCTCGGCCGAGGTCTTCGGGCGCAAGGTGGCGGTGCTCGAGGACGCGTGCGAGCGGATCGGTCGCGACCCGGCCACCATCCGTCGGTCGGCCCACATCGGGCTCGTTCGGGACGAGCAGCAGCTGCGCGAGGTGTACGGCGACTACGAGGTCGCCGACGTCGGCGGGGCGGTGCTCTACGGATCGGATGACCGCCTGCTCGAGGGCGTCCGGGCGTTCGAGCAGGCCGGCGCCGACCAGGTCCTGTTCGCCGGCAGCGTCGTCGAAGGGACGGAGCAGCTGGAGCGGATCGCGGGGCTGCTTGGTCTGTGACGGAAGGCCGCGGACCGGCGCTTCCTGGTGGTCGATGACGGCGGCGATGCCGGCGCTTCCCGGCGAGGCCGAAGGCCGCGCGTGCTCGACGCCCGCTGCGGCCTGGGGCCGTCGTTCAGGCAGTGCCCCGGTTCAAGACCACGTGCAGCGCATGCTCGGTCGCGACGTGCTCGGTCACCCTCAACCCGAGCCCCGGGAGATCGATGCCGTCGAACATCGCCTCGCCGCGACCGAGCGCCACCGGTGCGATCGCGAAGTGCAGATCGTCGATGAGCCCGGCCACGAGGTACTGGCGCACCGTCGAGACTCCGCCCCCGATCTTGACGTCCCGATCGCCTGCGGTCGCCCTGGCTCGATCGAGCGCGACCTGGATCCCGTCGGTCACGAAATGGAAGACCGTCCGCCGCCGACCGGGCCGCCGTTCGTCTCGAGGAGGCGCCGGACACGCTCGACGATGACCCGTGTCTTGCCGGTCCCGGCCCCGGCGATCACGACGAGCGGGCCTTCCTCCCAGGCGACGATGCGGCGCTGCTGGTCAGTCAGTCCGTCCGCGGGCTCGACGGCAGGCAGATCGGCGGGCACGCCTGCGGCGACCATCGTCACCTGTCATCCTCCGGCAGCCTTGCCGGCCGCCCATCGGCACGGAACTCGACCCTGCAGGCCCTGCAGCGATGGTCGGACTGGTCGGGCCAGACGAGGCAGCCGCCCAGGATGACACGGTGCGCGGCGAGGTCCGCCCGGAGCTCGTCGTCGATCATGGGGTAGCCGCGCAGGATCCAGGCAACGTCGGCCGACCCGCAGCGCGGACAGGCCGGCGTCGCGCGTCGCTTCATCGGCGTGGGCATCACCACCACCTCGATCGCATCGGCATCACCGGATCGTGGTCGGCGAGCGGCATGCCGGAGACGGCCGCTCCGCCCTTGGGCGCGGGCCGGAGGTCACGACATCGGGGCCGCCCGCCCTGTGCCGTCACGACGCGGCCCCCCACGCCTCCCGCCACGACCGGTCGCCACGGGCCGGGCGGAGGTGCCGCCGTCGCCGATCCGACCACCACTCGCGGCTCATCCAGCCTGACCCTTCCTCCGGGGGCGTCGCCCGGCGTGCCGGGAGCGCCGAACACTCGACGCCCGACGGATGCCGGCTGCGGCGATGGCCGAGGTGCCAGTGCTCGCCGAAGTGGCAGCGGTAGGGACGGAGCGAAGACCCCGCGGTCAGCAGGCCGCTCCGGAGGTACGAGCGAGCTTCGTCGCGGGTGACGAACTGCACCTTCGAGGTGCAGGACCGTTCCTCACATGGCAGCTGCCTGCCAATGAAACGCCGGTACGCGTCCATGACGCGACTGTGGATCACGCACGTGCCAGCTCTCCTGGCACGGGATGGGCTGGACCTACCCCGCTTTCGTGGACACCTACCATCGCGGCAGTGGCCGCGGGAAGGAGTCCACATGAGGAGGCACCGCCACTACAGCGAGGAGTTCCGGGCCGAGGCGGTCCGCCTCGCCGAGACGTCCGGCCAGTCGATCCGCCAGGTCGCCATGGAGCTGGGCATCAGCAACGAGAGCCTCGCGAGGTGGATTCGCCTGTCGCGTGAGCAGCCACCGGGCACGCCGCTCGCGGCCGACGAGCGGGCCGAGCTCGACGAGCTGCGCCGGCGGGTGAAGGTCCTCGAGACCGAGCGCGAGATCCTGCGAAAAGCAGCCGCCTTCTTCGCTCAGGAGACCGAGCGGACCCGGTGACCCGGTTCCGCTTCGTCGAGCAGGAGAAGGCGAGGTATCCGGTGCGGATCCTCTGCGCAGCGCTCGGTGTCTCCCCGAGCGGCTACTACGCCTGGCGGTCACGCGGTCCCTCCGCCAGGTCGCGCTCCGACGCGGCGCTGGCCGAGAAGATCCGGCGCTTCCACGCCCGCAGCCGCGGGACGTACGGGGTACCCCGGATCTGGGCCGACCTCGCCGAGGCGGGGGACCACGTCTCGCGCAAGCGAGTCGCCCGGCTCATGCGGGGCGACCATCTCGCAGGCGTCCACCGACGGCGCTTCGTGCGCACCACCATCCGAGACGAGCACGCGGAGCCTTTCCCCGACCTCGTCAATCGCGACTTCACCGCGTCGGGTCCCGACGGGCTCTGGGTCGCCGACATCACCGCAACTCCCAACGCGGTCGGGGTCCTGCTACCTCGCCTCGATCGTCGACGCCTGGAGCCGCCGGGTCGTCGGCTGGTCGATGGCGACCCACATGCGGGCCGAGCTCGTGACCTCCGCCCTCGACGCCGCGATCGTCCGCCGCCGCCCGGGCACCGGGCTCGTCCATCACTCGGACCACGGGTCGCAGTACACGAGCCTCGCCTTCGGGCGGCGCCTGCGCGAGTCCGGGATCGCGGCGTCCATGGGCTCGATCGGCGACTGTTACGACAACGCCATGGCCGAGAGCTTCTTCGCGACCCTCGAGACCGAGCTCATCGACCGCTCCGACTGGGCGAACCCCGCCGAAGCGAGGGCCGCGGTCTTCGAGTACATCGAGGTCTTCTACAACCGGATCCGCCGCCACAGCAGCCTCGGGAACCTCAGTCCCGAGCAGTTCGAGGAGCGCTATCGTTCGAGTCCGGCCGCCAAGGCCGTGTGACGCATCACCGTCCACGAAACCGGGGCAACTCCAACTCCCGGCGTGCCAATAGACCTGTCACAGCCGGGGCGCAGGATCGGGGCATGACGACGATCGAGCTGCCTCCGCACCCGGCCGACCTCCCGGTCGAGCCGCCCGAGCACTCCCCTGCCCTCTCGATGGCGGACGCGCCCCTGCCAGCGTACGAGAGCCACTCGTCGATCTCGGTCTACCGCGGCTGCCCGCTGCGCTACGGGTTCCGGCACATGGAGCGACGGCCGGGCGAGGTCAGCCCGGGCCAGTTCGCCTTCGGGAACGCCGTCCACAAGGCCTTCGAGGCCTTCGGCCGGGCGCGGATCGTGTCGCGGGCGGTGGGCACGCCCCAGCCCGGGCCCGAGGTCCTCCAGGATGCGCTGGACCGCAACCTCGCTTCTTCCGGCTTGGCGCCCGACGAGGTCGAGGATGCGCGGCGCCGAGCGGTCCCGGTCCTGGAGCGGTTCCTCCAACGCGAGCGCGCAGCCGACACCGAGCCTGTGGCCGTCGAAATCGGCTTCGGCGTCGACGTGGCGCTGCCGCTCGCAGTCGCCGACGGGGCCGTCTCGATCCGCTTCGTCGGCTACGTCGACCGCGTCGACCGCGCGCCCGACGGCTCGACCGTCATCGTCGACTACAAGACGGGCCGGCCGCGCACCCAGGCCGACGTGGATGCCGATCCCCAGCTCACGGCGTATGCCTTCGGCTGCGCCAGGGGCGGCCTCCGCAATCCGGCAACAGGGGAGACGTTGCCGCCTGCGTCCCGCCTCGGCCTCTACTTCGCGGATGCCGGCGAGCTCGCCTGGACGACCCGCACCGACGAGCAGCTGGTCGGGTTCGAGGCGGGCCTCGTCGGGACCGTCGGCCGGATCCACGCGCGGGAGTTCGGGGCCCGGCCGGCGGAGTGGCGCTGCCGCTGGTGCGAGTTCCGCGGCGAGTGCCCGCAGGCCTCGCCGGGGATGTGACACCGGAGGGGATCCGGGGCGAGGACGACTGTCGCCCCTGCCGGTACGACCACGACCGCGAGAACCTGCCCGGGCCATGAACGGCCTCAGCTCGTCCCGGGGACGAAGTGCTCCCTGGGGGCGACGAGGAGGTTCTCCCGTGAGAGCCGCGCCCTGATCAGCTTGACGTCCTGCTGCCTGGTGATCTTCACGAGGGGCTGGGAGACGGCGTGGGCAATCCGATCGGCGACGAGGATGACGGCCGCCGGCTTGCCGAGCTTGAGCCTCTGCTCGATGTCATCGATCGGTGGCGACTTGTGCAGCTCTGATTCCATCCACTCGGACCTGTCGCGTCGTGAGTGAGGTCGGCGTTGGCAACAGCGTCCACGGGCTCCGGAACACGACCCAGCAGCATCCGGCTCGCGACGGCCGAGGCGCGGCCCTCCGGCGTCAGCGGTCCGCCGGGAGGGCATCGAGGATCTCGATCGCCCGCCCGGGCTCCTCCTGCTCGTAGAGCACGATCCCCTGCCACTCGACCAGCCGCGGGCTATCCGCGTCGACCAGCCGAATGGCGGCGCCCTCAGGGGAGACGGATCACGGCGGGCGTCTCGCACGAGCCGTACGCCGGCAGGCAGGCGGAGAGCACGAGGCCCTTCGCGTCGGCGTCGCGGACCTCGAAGGTGACCCAGCCCGCGGCCGTCGTCGCGCGGTGGTAGTCGGCGCAGGCGAAGAGCGGCGGATCCCGGAGCACCGAATCCATCTCGCCCCCGTACGTGCGCCCGCTCCTCGCCTCGCAGCCAGAAGGAATCGCCCCAGGCACAATCGTTCTCGACGGCCGGCATCCGCACCTTCACGTAGACGGTGACGAGCCGCCAGCCGGGCTCGCGGTACCAGCTCGGCCGCCAGCGCTCCACCTTCGTGACGGTCACGGCCCAGCCGTCGCCGGCCGGAACGGACGTGCCGAGGCCCGGGAGCGGCGTGGGCTTCGGGGTCGGCCTGGGAGTCGGGGTCGGCTTCGCGGTAGCGGTGGGCCTCACGGTGCCGGCGCCACGAACGCGGGCTGCTCGGTCGGGTAGGTGAAGGGCGTCTCGAACGGGACGTAGCTGCCGCCGTCGTGGGGCGCCGCGAACGTGCCGACGAGGAGCGCTCCCCCGCCGAGGACCGCGCCGATGAGCAGGATCACGAGGCAGCCGGCGCGGATGACCTGGTCCGCGTCGAGGCGGCCGTCCCGGATCTCGCGGTAGACGAGGTACCCGAAGAGCAGCTGTCCCAGGTCGAACGGGTCGTGGTCGTCGTCGCCCATGCTCAGTTCACCAGGCGCGGGCCGGGGGCCGGCGGGCGGGTCGGCGCCGCGGCGGCCTCCGGCGGGATGCCGCGCGTCCTCCAGGTTGCCGCTGCGCCGGAGCTCGCCCGGCGCGTCGAGCTTCCACGAGCCCCCCGCGTTGCCCCGGAGGTCGTTGGCCTCGAAGTCGCCGCCCGCGCCGTCGCTGACCAGGATCCCGGCGAGCCCGCTGGCCGAGACGTGGTTGCCGGCGAAGTGGGGCGCCGTGCCGTGGTCGTCGACCCAGACGCCGGCGCCGCCGGTCCCGGACACGGTGTTGCCGTCGAACCGGCCGCCGGCGCGGCCTCGTCGACGATGACGCCGGAGCCGCGGCCGCCCGAGATCGTGTTGGCGACGACGACCGGGTCCGAGCCCTCGCCGCGGACGCCGATCCCGGTCGCGTTGCCGGCGAGCTCGTTGCCCTCGATCCGCGGCGTGGCGCCGTCCACGACGACGATGCCCACCGCGTTGTCGCGGATCCGGTTGCGCAGGACCGCCGCGCCCGCGGCCGCCGCCGACGAGGACGCCGAACTCGGAGTTGCCCTCGATCGTGCAGTCCTCGACCCGCGAGGCCGGCGCCGGCTCGCCGAGCAGGATCCCGGTGCCGGCGTTGCGGGAGACGGTCGTCCGCTCGACGACCAGGGTCGCGCGCCCCATCGAGGCGATGCCGCCGTCGAGGTTGTCGACGATCTCGCGAGTCGACGACCGAAAGCGAGGCGTGGGGGCCGGCGACGGCGACGGGCCAGCGGTGGCCGCTGACCCGGCAGGCCGCCATCTCCGCCCGGCCCTCCTCGACGACCCAGACGGCGTTCTGCGCGCCGCCGGTCAGCGCAGCAGTCGCGGAGGACCGCGCGCGAGGCGGGGCCGGCGACCCAGACGGTCGCGCCCAGGTGCGACGTCAGGTGGCAGCGCTCGATCGTCACGCCGGCGTCGTGGACGGCGATCGCCGAGTAGTCGGCCCCGTCGTTGCCCGCCCGGGCCGGCCGGATCGTCAGGCCGGTGATCGACGAGCCCGAGGCCGCGACGCCCAGCGCCTCGCCGCCCGACCGGCTCGAGGATGATCGAGCGCGACGTCGCCGTCGCCGACGATCGCGACCGCCCGGTCGACGACGACGGGCGTCCGGTACGTCCCGGGCCGCACGACGATCCGGTCGCCGTCCTCGGCCACGGCCACGGCGTCGTCGAGCTCGTGGAAGGCCGCCGGGTCGTGCGGGTCGACGACGAGCTCGCGCGGGGCGTGCCGCCTCGGGCCGGGAACTCGCGGCCGCGGCGTGCGGGAGGCCGGCCCGAACGAGCGCTCGGCCAGCGGGACCGTGGACTCGTCGTCGGTCCCGGGCTCCCCGCCCGGCGGTCGCCGCTCGCCCGAGGTCGCGGTGGACTCGTCGGTGGCCGCTGGCTCGTCGCCGGGGGCCTCGTCGTCGGGGTACCGGGTGGACGCCTCCGCCTCGAGCCACGGGCAGGCGCTCGGCGGCGAACGCCGCTCGCGCGCCGCCCCAGGCGAGGAGGTTGCCGATCGCGACGAGCGACGTCTCGCCGTCGAGGTCGCCGAAGAGCGACCGCCGGGAAGAACGCGGAGTGGAGGAGGCCCCCGTCGCTCCGCGGTCCAGGCGCCCATCGCATGCGGCCGGCGCCTCGCCCGCGAAGTCGGCGGCTTCCGCGAGGTTGAGGGCGTTCGCCAGCCAGGCCGCGCGCCGCGCGCCGCGTCGGGCGGGGCACGAACAGGCGGACGAGCGCGCCCGGCCCCAGGAGCGGATGCTCCTCGGAGACGAGCGTCCACCCGGCCGCCCCGTCGGCGCCGAGGCGGAGGAGCACGCGCAGCTGTCCGTCCTCCTCTCCGAGAGTGAGCGGCCCACCCTCCTCGGCGAGGACGGGCGCGGCTCGCCGCAGGACGGCACGGTAGAAGGGCGACCGCGCCCCCGGGTAGCCGCCCGCCAGGTTGAGCATGTCGTCGGGGTCGCGGCGGGGCCCCGACGTCGGGTGCGGCGCGTCGTCGAGCGACGCGCCCGTCGGCCGCGGCGGGGACCTGGGCCCAGGCGATCGAGGCCTGGAGCGCGACGGCCGTGGCGAGGAACCTCCCGAGCCACGGGGCGACGGCGTCGTACACGAAGGCCCCGCAGCGCGCCGACACGGTGCCGTCGGCCGGGTCGTACGACGTAGGCGCTCGTCCCGGGCATCCCGTTCAGCCCGCCGACGAAGGCGTACGTCGCCGGCTCGTCCGGCAGGTCACGGTAGGCGGGCGTGCGGGCGCGGACGTGCCAGATCGTCTCGCCGTCCGACCGCATCGGCCTCGCCGGCCCAGACCCGCTGGCGCAGCCAGGCGCCCCACCAGGTGAAGCCGCGCTCCTCGCGGACCGACCACTCGTCGTCGATCTGCATGTCGCGGTAGACCTGCTCGACCGCCTCGAGCCCGAGGTCGCGCGTCGCGGTTCCGCTCATCGACGTCCTCCTAGCTCTCCGTCGCCGGGCGGTACTCGAGCGCGCCCAGGCCGAAGGTCCAGGCAACCGCCTCGCGCGCGGTCCGGAGGGTCGGGGGCACGCGCAGGAAGTAGGTCCTGCGGGTGCCGTCGGGCTCGGGGGTCGAGTTGCGGACCTCGACCATGACGACGGGCTCCTCGCGCCGGCCCCAGAGGACCGGGGGATCGAGGTGCCGGCGCCAGAGCCGGCCGGCGTCGTCCTCGTCGACGAGCTCGGCGCCGCCCTCGCGGATCAGCCGCTCCTCGCCGAAGCGCTCGACGAGCACGCGGCGGACCTCGACGTTCCGCTCGCCGTCGATCGTGGCGACCGTGATCCGCTCGGGCTCGCGGATGACCCACGGCTCGACGGCGACGCCGTGCCAGGCGAACGCCTCGAGACCGTCGGCCCAGGCGATAGCCGGGCCCGTCGGCACAGTGCGGCCGGCCACCAGTCGTCGCGGCGCAGGACGAGCGGACGCTCCGACACGATCGCCAGGCCGTCGAGGGCCCACCACGGCCCGGCCGACCGGGCGATCTCGAGGCGCGCCTCGACCTGGTGCTCGTGGGCCGGCGCGACCGGCGCGGTGGCGGCAGATAGAGCCGCCGAAGACGTCGCGCGCGGCGGCCAGCACCGGGGACGATGACGTCCCACTGCCCCGGCTGCATGGCCTGGACGGCGTCGCGGCGACGGACCGGCGTCCACGAGCACCGCGACGGCAAGACCGCCGGGTCGCCTCGCGCGAAGACGCGCCGGCGAGGTCGGCACCCAGGATCTCGACCAGGCGCGGCCAGGCGTCGCCGAGGACGCCGGCGGCGGCGTCGACGGCGCCGGATCGGACGGCGCCGACCGGCGGAGCCGTGGGGCGCCACGCCGAGGCCGCCGGCGCGGACGAGCGGCAGGACCCGGGCCGTCCCGCCGAAGCCGAGGGCCTCGGCCGATCCGCCGACCGGGTCGGTGGCGGCGCGTCGCGGCAGGCGGTCGGCCGGGATCCGGTCCCGGACCGCGCCGGCGAGGCGGGCGGTCCAGGCAGGCTCCATGCCGAACGGGTCGGCGAGGCCGTTGAAGTCGCGGTTGGCGCCGTTGCCGACGTCGCCCCTTGCCCAGGGGCTGACGATCTTCCCGTGGCCGAGGGACGCGAACGTGTAGGCGAGGATCCCGGCCGCCGGCGACGGGCACCCAGGCGAACGTCGGCGCGGGCTTGCCGGCCGCCGCGTAGAGGGAGCGGAGGGCGGCCTCGGCCCGCGGCCGGTCGGCGGGTTCGGTCGAGCCGGCGACCGAGCGCCACTCGTCGCCCCACGCCTCCATCCGGCGGAGCAGCTCGCGCGCCCGTGGGGCGCTTCGGGCCGGCCATCAGTCGACCACCCGCCGGAAGGCGACCGGCGAGATCTCGGGCGGGACGTACTCGCGCTGGATGACGACCCGGTAGGTCCCGGGAGCGACCTCGATCGGGGCGTGCTCCTCGTGGTCGAGCGTGACGGGGGCGGCGACCCGAAGGTACCGCTCGTCGCCCGCGCCGAGGAGCGTCGCCGCGGACGAGCGGATGGCGTGGGCGTGGCCGGTGACCTCACCCTCGGCGAGGACGACGCGGCCGCGGGCGCGCCGGACCGCCCGGGCGGCGGTGGGGGCCTCTTCGACGGGGACGAGGAGGACGTCGCCCTGGCGGACCTGGGCGGGCGCGGACGGCGCGCGATGCGTGGTGTCGGAAGGGGTCATCGGGTGATCCTCTCGGGAGCGCGGGCGGAGCCTGGAGGCCATACCTCCCCCTTTCCCCCGCTCGGTCTCGAGTGCATCGTCGGTGTCTCCTGTGCCAGCTTGTGTGGCACGGGCGGTGCCGACGGGCACCGGAACGCAGCGATTTGCAGGCGGCGCCTCGTCGGGACCGCGGGTCGGCGCCCCGCGGTGATCTGACGGCGTGCCGCTGGCGTCGCGGCAGGTCGTACAGATGCGCAGCCCGGGCGGTGGCGGACGCGCTGCGGCCCAACTCGTCGAGCCGGACATTCCTCGTCTCCATCGCACCTGGCGGGAGCACCGCGCCGGTTGAGGGGACCGGCCGGTTGCTGCGGGGTCGTCGAGCCAGATCTCTCGCCCGCTCTGGATGGGAGTGCCGCTCCACGGCGGCACCTGTGATTCTACCGCGACGGCCGTGCTCCCGCCTGCCCGTCAGCCGACCTCGACGTAAGGATTCACGCGTGCGCGCCCTCGCGGGGCCCGCGTCAGCATCGCACGGCCCGGGCAGCCATCGAGGCGCGGCAGTCCGGAGCCGCTGCGGCCGATCGTCGAGGGCCGCTGGGCGGCGTGGGCGCACCGGGAGCAGGCACTCGCTCGCGCGAGCAACACCTACCTCCCCTCCCTGGCGGACATCGACTCACTGACAGATGTCCGGTGCCGCCTGCCGGACGGGAGCGTCGGAAGGCTGGCCATCGTCATCGACGTGGGCGGCCCGACCACGGTCTGCCAGGTCGCGAGGCTGCAGAGGGTGCGAGGCCAGGCATTCCGCCGATCCATCGCCTGCTGCTCGCCTCGCATCCCTCACTTGAGCACCGGCTGCCAGGTCACTTCTTGCCATGACCATTCGAGGTTCAGGCCTACCCCGAAGGTCGCCGTCCGCGTAACGGATCGCGGGTGAGCCGGGTCCAAGGCCGACCGAGGAGACACCGTCGATCGAGCTCAGGAGCAGGCGCTTGCCATCCGGTGACCACTGCAGACCGGCCACGGAGAACTCACTCCCATCCGATGTGCGCAGGTCGGCTGGCACCGACATTTCGACACGGTTCGAGCCGTCGAGAGCCGCGATCACGATCGGCTTGAGCGTCGGGCCGGGACCACAGCCGTCGTTCGTACACAGCCTCGAACTCTGGAGGTACGCCACCTGGGTCCCGTCCGGCGACACGACGGCCCCCTCGAACAGGTAATGGAGTCCCGGCGCCGTCGGCCCCTGGGGGCTCAGCTGTGTGTCGTTCCTCCCGTCGAGGTCCACGACATAGACCGCCGTCGCGTTTTCGTCCACCGGGACGACGCTGACGTAGACGATCCGGTGATCGCCAGCGGTCCAACCCAGGGACCGAGGTTCGGCTCCCTGGACCGGGATCACCGTCGGTGCGCCGCCGCCGTCGACATCGATGACGCGGATCTGTCCAGGCTCGGCCACCGCGATCTTCGATCCGTCGCGAGACCACTCGAGCTCAACCGCCTCCGCCCCAGTCACCCTCGTGATGGGCACCACCCGCGTCTCACCGGAGGCGATGTCGACAATCCGGAGCTCGGCATCGACGCTGAACGCTAGGAACCGGCCGCTCGGAGACCACTCGGGACAGACCATCGGTCCCAGCCCGGGTGGGAGAACAAACCGCATGAGCGGTTGCGTTGGATCGCCGTGGTCGTTCACGCCGACGACGACGATCGCTCGACCATCCACCGGGAACGGGCCGCGGGTCGGTGCGGCGCTACCAGAGGCCCGAGACTCGCCGAAGGCCAGGCGCCGGCCATCGGGCGAGAACCGAGGACAAGCCTGGGCGACACCGTCGCCAATGGAGCCGATGATCCGACGGGGCGGATTGCCTTCGGACACGAGGTAGATGTCGCCGTTCTCGCCACTGCCGACGGTCCAGGGATTCGCCGAAACGGCGATCAGGCCGTTCGACACGCCGGACGGCGGCACCGGGGGGCGCTCCCGCAGGAGCGCGCCGACGCCCACGACAACCGCGCCCAGGAGGCCGAGCGCGAGCAACAGGCCGACGATCAGCCAGGTCGGGGCAGGGCGGTACGTCGGCCATTCGAACCTGCCGGTCCATCGCCGTCGGCCGCCGGCCACGATCGCCCTGTGAGCGATCGCCGTCGCGTCGAACGAGCGGGAGGCGAGGGCGGCCCGGGCGCGCAGGCGTTCCTCGAGCCGCCTTTCGAAGTCCAGCCGGTCAGTCATCGCGGAGCTCCGTTCGGAGGCGGTCGAGAAGTCGGGCAAGGCGGGCCCGGGTCCCCGAGGCCGAGCGCCCGGTTGCCCGGGCGAGTTCTGACGAGTCGAAACCTGCGACGTAGCGCAGGGCGAGCAAGGCCCGGTCGGCAGGGTCGAGGCGGGCCAGGGCGTTGGCGAGATCGAGATCCCCGACCCGCAGGAGCGGATCGACGCCAGCCACCGCCGCATGTCCCACGGCAAGCTCCATGACCGTCCTGCGCCGTCGACCGCGCATGATCTGGCGAGCCTCGTTGGCCGCGATCGACACGAGCCAGGCCCGGAGTCGGTCAGGGTCTCGCAGGCTCCCGAGCTTTCGCCAGGCGATCGGCCAGGCGGCCTGGACGGCCTCGTCGGCGGTGTCGAGGTCGCCGCATATCACGAAACAGACCCGGGTCATGTCGTCGTGATGGGCCTCGACGATCCTCGCGAACGCAACCTCGTCGCCGTCGGCGGCACGCGCCACCGCTCCGGCGAGACTCTCCTTGGTCGGGAATATCAGGGACGCCATACCCCACAGATGCTCGGGGTTGGGTCAAGTGATTCATCGCATGGCCTGGGGACGAGCGGGACCGGCAGGATGCACGACCTTCGAGCGGAGTGGCGTCCGAGAGTCAGATCGCCTCACCATTGCCGCACAGGACAGGCCCGCCCTGGGTGAAGGTGAAGTGGACCGCGCCCCGCTTGAGAGCACGGTTCCACCAGGCCAGCATCTGCCGCGTCATCGCGAATGACGCCTTCCAGTGGCCATGCCTGAACGAGCTGATCCATTGCACGCGCACGACGCCGAACCCGTTATGGGCGCACGAACCGGCCCGTGCCCACACCGTGGCGAGACGGTTCGGGCGCATCCCGGTGATGTCGACCTCGAGCTTCGCCGAGGAGTTGTTCACCTTCTTCGTGATGCTGATCACGCCGGAATACCCATGCCCCGAGACCTGCGTGAACACGGTGAACGTCGTGTTGCCCGGCAGGATGGCCTCGGCTGGGCCGGCCGCTGCAAGAGCAAGCAGCAACGTCCCCACGATCGCGAGCTTCCGCATGTCGCTCCCCCTCCTGCCACGCCCGGATCGTCGCGTGGACAGCCCTGCTTCGTGCGAGCTGCAGGAAACGCGAACCATGCGGGACGTTGGTCGAGCCTACATCGCCGTGGCAAGGGGCGAACCAGGGCCCGTCCGTGCGGGCGGCAGGTCAGGGATCGTCGGGCTCGTGGAGGGGTTGCCGGAGCGCGACAGGGTCGCCCAGCCACTGCGTGGCAGGCGTCGCCCAGTAGGAGGCCATGGCCTCGAGCCGGGTGGAGTACGTTGCCCGGGCGGCCTCGAACGCCTGCCAGGCGACATCGCGCGGCGCAAGGACATAACCGGATCGCTCCAGCCGATCGCAGGCCGCCTCGAAGGCCGACCGGTCGAGGGAGCTGGGCCCGCCACTCTGAAACCCGAGGTTGGAGATGTCTTCGACCAGGTGGGTTCCCATGCGCTTGAAGAGCTTGGCGTCGCCGCGCGGCAGGCCCTCGACGGTCGTCAGCACGAGGCTCGAGGCATCCAGGACGGTCCCGAGGGCGCTGATCCAGGACAGGTTGTCGTGGCTCGAGCGGAAGTACCCGAGGAGCGGGTAAGCCACGTGCGTGTCCAGGACCTCGGCTGCCCACGCCTGCCACTCGCGGAACAGGTCCGGGAGACGCTCGACGAGGTCGAGCTGGGCGTAGGTCTCGAGCAACGTGACGGCTGAAGGGGGAGCTCCAGCGGACGCCTGGAGCATCACGACGCGCATCTCGCGGCGCTGGTAGGACCCGTACAGCGAGAAGAGGAAGGTCACGACGAGGGCCACCGCGCCCAGGCCGCTGATCGCGGCGACGGTGATGACGCCTCGAGCCAGGGGGCCCTCCGCCACGATGTCCCCGAATCCCAGGGTCAGGAGGGACGTCGCCGCGAAATACAGCGTAGTGCCCAGATCGGCCGGCACCGGGCGGAGCTCGCCGCGCAGCGCGAACAGGATGAGGCCGTATCCGAGGATCAGGCAGACGAGCCACGCGGCCAGGAGGGCGATCGTCGCGGCGGGAGCAAAGAGGCCGAGCACCCGGTCGTAGGACCTCCCCGACCGCCCGTCGCGGAGGACGCGAAGTCCGCGCCACGAACCCCGCACGAGGTAGCGGCCGATCCGGAACCAGCCCGGAGTCGGCCTTGGCACGACGACGGTCTGGAACAGGTCCCAGAGGGCGAGCGCCAGCAGGAAGGCGCCGAGGATGAAGGCGATGGCTTCCACGAGAGATCGATCATCCCATGTCCACGTAGGAGGCCGGGAATCAGGGCAAACGCCGTCCCATCGGCGAAGCTGGGTCGCCCAGCCCGCGGCGCGGCAGCTGCAGGAATGCCTGCGTCAGGATGATGCCTCTGCCGGGGTCGTGAACCGCTCCCGTCCGACGCACCGCGCTGCGATGCTCCCGCTGCATTGCTCCGCGGCCGGCCGCCGTGGCGCCTGCCCGGCCAGGCTCAGCGCTTGGTGGCGATCACCAGCTGCTCGGCGCCCTCGGCCACCGCCGGGCGGACGCTGAATCCGTTCGCGGCCAGCGCCCGGCGCAGCTCACCCGGCGGGCCGTATACGGAGATCTGGACGCTCCCGCCGGGCTGCAGGACCCGGTTGAACTCCCTGGCCGCCGAGTCCCAGTCGATGCTGTTGGGCAGCTTGCGCCCCACGATCAACCGGCCCGAGCCGGCCGGGAACGGGATCCGTTCGGCCGTCGCCTCGACGACCAGCGCATCGGGGCGAAGCGCGCGCAGCTTGTCCAGCGGCATGGCCTGACGCCCGGGATTGATGATCACGCTCCCGGCAGAGGCCTCCAGCTCGCCGCCGATGTTGAACTTCAGCGTGCCGGGGCTCGGCTCGCCCAGCGCGGCGAGCACGCCCTCGAGCCTGCCGAGGTCGCCCGGCGCGACGCCGGCCAGCAGCTGATCGAGCATCGTCGCGTCGGGGACCCGATCGAGCAGGCGGCCGAGCTGTTGTGGGTCGGCGCAGCGGGCCAGCAGCGAGTTCAGCAGCCTGGCGGTGCCGACCCGCTCCAGCAACGGCCCGAGCAGGTTGGCCGGCACGCGCCCAAGGAGCGCCTCGATCTCGGCTTTGGTCAGCTCGGCGGCCAGCTTCTCCAGCGTGGCGCCGCCCGCGCTCGGGCCGATCCGCTTGAGCAGGTCCGCGCCCAGCTTGTTCTTCAGCGCCGTGGCCGCCTCGGGGGTCAGCTCGAGCAGCAGGTTGCGGGCGACGTCCTCACCCAGCTCCTGGGCCAGCGCCCGGCCGGCCTGGCTCGCCACCCGGGAGGCGAACGCCGCGCGGGCTGCGCCGAGGGCGGCCAGGAACGTCATCGCCACGTTGATCACGGCGGCGACCGCCGCGGCGTTCACCTCGCCGTCCTTGATCATCTCTGTCTCGGGCGTCACGTTCGATCGGGACAGCGTCTCCAGGGCCTGGTACCTCCCCACGCTGATGGCTGCCTGGCCGCCGGCCAGCAGCACGGGACCGATCCCCCCGGTCGCGAGCCCGACGACCACGAAGGCCGCTCCTTCCAGGGCCATCACGCCGAGCTGCTGCCACCAGGGTCCCGGCTGCTGCTGGGCGACCACGTCGTCGCCGAGCGGCTTGTGGAAGACACTCGACCAGTTGCGCTTCAGGCTGACGTGGGCGCCGACCGAGTCCTTCAACAGCTGGTCGTGGATCGGGGTCATCTGCAGAGCCAGCGACGGGACGAGGTCGTGGGCCTTGGCGATGTTCTGCCTCACGGTCCGCAGCTCGTCCCCCAGCGTGGTGCGAGCCTGGTCAGGGCTGGCGGCGGCCGCCCCGCCGGCCTTGGCCCCGCTGTTGTCGGCTCGACTCAGCGCGTACAGGCTGGGATGGGCCGTGAAGCAGGCCTCGATCACCCTTGTCAGCGCGACGTGCTGGGCGTACGTGTCGGCCCAGGTTCGGAGCCCCGGGACATAGTCGGTCGGCTGATCGGCCGCCGAGAACGACGCGTCGGGGTCGAAGAGGACGGGCTCGTAGATCTCCTCGAGGTTCTCCACGCCACCCTCGGGCAGCGTCTGCCCGCCCTTCTCCACGAACTTGCGATGGAACGCGATCTCCGTCCTTCGCAGGTCCTCCCGCCGGGCCTGCGCCTCGGCGAGCTTGGCGGCCGCCTCCTGGGTCCTGCGCAGCTCGTCGGCCTGGGCCGCGCTGGGCGCAGCGACCTTGCCCTCGGCGTCCGGGATGCCGAGCCGGCGCATCTCGTTCGTCACGACCTGGTCGTTCTCGCGCAGGTAGGCCCAGGCAACGTCGCGGACGTCGAGGGCGAACGCCGCCTCGAGGGTCCTGACCTCGCGGCTCTGGCGCATTGCCGCCGGATACCGCTTCATGCTCTGAGTCCACTCGTCGGGATGGGCGACGGCAGCCGCGTCCAACCCACCGCCGAAGGAGTCCCACAGCCGCGGGAGGGCGTCACCGCTGCCGGACTCGAGCTCGATGCCGATCAGCTGGACCCTCTGGTTGACGCTGGCTCTCGCAATGTCGGCGGCGGTCAGCCCATCGACGGCCTTGGCGTCGCGATGGGCGATCGCGTCGTCGAGCGGGCCACTCCGCTGGACGACCAGCGCCGGAGTGCTCGTTCCGCCGGCCGGCTCGATCTGCCGCTGCAGCGGCGGCTCGCCAGGCGCCGTGGGGCCGGGCGCCGCCACGGACCCGGCTTGCCCGGGGACCCGCTGACGAAGGATGGCGGACTGGAACGCTCGGTTGCCGACCGACCGCTGGAGCTGAAGGGCAAGGCCACGGCCGATGCGCCCGTCGAGCCGTCCGAGCAACCGACGGAATGGCGTGGGGCGACGCCGCCGCGGCCGCCGAGGCGTCGGGTATCCCGAACGCGCGGCCGATCGCCGGCGCCCCGTCGTCAGCCCAGGATTCCGACTCCGCCAGGCCGTGTCCATCGGCCGGCGGATGACGTGCCGGGGCAGGCGCTGCCGCTGGCTCTGACCGGGTCAGGGTTCCCTGGTCAGCCATCGCGTTCAGCGACGCAGGCATGCCGTCTCGCTCCGGAACGGCGAGAAGGGCAGCCCCGCCGGGGGCCCGAGCAACCCCCGACGTACCTCGCCCTGACTGGCCGGGGCGACCAGGGCGGGCCCTTCCCGCTGTGCCGGGATGTGCGCCGCTCGGTGTGCCCGCTCGCGCAGCTCGCGCCGAGATCGAGGGTGTCGAGCGCCACTGAAGCCCCCCAATGTGATGGCGACGGTGGCAGCTGGCCCCCCGGGTGGGCTAGCAGGCCCGGGGCAGCCATTCGTGCACATCGATTCGCCCGATCAGGCAGCATCGTCGAACCGGGCAGCGCCGGTCCGCTCTCCCGCGCCCGGCCTGACGGGGGCGTTGGGGGGCGGGTGCTCTCTACCTGCCCGGCTGCCCGCCGTCGATCACGCCGGTCACCTGCCCGTAGTTGGTGCCGATGGTCTGGGTGACGTTGTAGATCGTCACCTGGCGTTGCCGCCTGGCGGCATCCTGGCGCTGGCGCACGGCTCGCGTCCGTGGCCGGGGGAACAGCACGGCCTCCGTCGTTGGCATGTAGACCATGAATGCTCCCCATTCCGAGCTGTCCTGAGGGAGACCGACGCCGGGCTCGAGCAGGTGGAGCCGGGCCCAGCTGACCGCCTCGTCGAGAGACATCCCGAGCGCGAGCGACGCGTAGAGCTTTTCGAAGAACGCCGCGGCCGTGACATTGAAGACGGTCCCCTGGACCCCGATCACCACCGGGACTCCGGCCCGGATCAGCGGCCCGACGAAGCTCCAACGCCCACTGTTGCAGGCTGAGAAGGCGGCGAGCCGCGTTCCGGCCCTGACGAGGAGGCCGTCGAGGGCTTCGCTGAGGAGAGTCCCCCCGACCTGGCCCTGCTGCAGGTCGCGCACGAGGTACCCGTGACCTTCTGCAACGTCCGTGTGACCCGAGTAGTGGAAGATGGCTGCCGGTGTGGCGAGAGCCCGTTCGATGTTGTTCCCGGCAGCGCTCACGAACGGGACGGACATGTAGTCGGCGACCGGTGCCAGGGCCGTCACGAGTCGCTCGTGCTCGCCCCTGACGTCCCACAGGTCCGGGTTGCCGGCGTCCGTGTAGAGCGTCCCGGCGAACACCAGGCGCTGCCTGCGACTCGAGGGAGAGATCCTCAGGAGAGCCGTTGGCGGCTCCCGGACGAGAGCGATCCGGTGGTCCAGCGCCAGGAAGCCTCCGAGCGACTCGCCGTCGCCTGCGTTCGGCCGGTACAGGAACTCCCAGGGAAGGTCGATCAGGTCCTCGTCCAGGCAGAGGCGGAGCCGCAGGCCGTCTCGAGGGCGCAGACGCTCGAGACTCCGGACGAGCAGGGTGAGCACCGGTTCGGGCAGGAGCACTTCGGCCAGCCCGCGGCCGACATCGATCATGCGCCCGAGATCACCCGCCGCGGCAGCCATGTCTTCTTCGACCGCCTTGCGGATGCCCGCGATCCTGCCGGGGTCGAACCTTCCGGTCACCGGTTGACGCATTCCGCCGGCGGGCGAGGCATGCACGAGGACCTGCACGTGGGATCGGTCCGCCTTCCAGGCGCGGAGCTGGAAGTCGGCGAAGTGCGCGCCCGATTGGGAGGGTCCCGGACCGACTCCGCCTTCGGCACCCTCGGTCATTCCGATCGACATCGTGGGTCCTCCGTGTCGGGCAGGCGACGGGTCCCGTCCTCGAGACCGTCATCGGACCAGTCTCTCACCCTGCCCGTCGCCGTCCAGGTTGGAGCTCCTCGCGCCTGGGACGCCAGGCGGCCCGACCCCGACGCCAGCACGTCACCAGGGGCCTCACTTCCGTTGACACGGTGCAGCGACGCACCGCAAGATGGGGCTCCGCTTTCGCCCGGAGCACGGGTCCGCGAGCGCGACGTGGCCGCAGCCATGCCAGGTGCTCGCAGGCGCACGAAAGGGCCGCCGTCGATCGGGCGCGATTCCCCGGCCCAGGGCAGAGCCGATGCGAGGGGGCAGTGGCGCTGTGCGGCGAGTTCTCCAGCCGTCGATGGTCGCCTGGTTCACCGGCCGGGCGTTGCAGGCATCCCTTGCCTGAGCGGAGGAGGGTCTGATGTCCAGCCGGACGTATGCCGAGTTCGACCTGCTGGCCGAGAAGGCGCAGCGTGACCAGAGTGGTCTTCGCGGCATGACAGTCCGGCTGCTCGCCTCGCCGGCGGGCGACGTCGGGCCGATCCGGCGCACGGTCAGCGCCGGACTCGCCAGGCAGCTCACCGCACGGCTCACGGAGCTCGAAGCGCGCCCGCCCGACACCGAGCCGGTCATGGGGCTCGGCGCGGCGCTCGCCGATCTGCTCCTGCCATCCGCCATCCGCCAGGTGCTGGTGACGTCGCTCGACGGTCTTGGGCCGGACGACGGTCTCCGGATTCGGTTGCGCCTCGACCCGGGGCTGGCCGAGCTCCCGTGGGAGTACATCTGGGTCCCGCGACAGCAGGGTCAGCGCGACTCGAGCGGGTTCCTCGCCCTTGACCCGCGGGTCTCGATCGTGCGCCACGAGACGGTAGGTGGCCGCGTCGCGATCGATCCGACGCCTCGCGACCGCCGAGTCGTGGCGGTGTTCGACAACCCGAACGTGCCGGGCAGGGCCCCGCTGGACCTGCCGGCCGAGCGACTCAACCTCGAGACCGCGCTCCGGAAGGTGCCCGGCACCTCGGTCGAGGTCTACGAGGACGTGACGATCGATGGCCTGGAGGACGCCCTTCTCGACGGGGCGGACGTGTTCCACTTCGCCGGTCACGGCCTCGACGACAGTCTCGTCCTCGTCGACGACGCGGGTGCCCCATGGCAGCTCCCGGCCCAGCAGCTCGCGATGAACCTTCGGGGACGAGGGGCCCAGCTGGTCGTGCTGGGCGCATGCGAATCGGCCATGCGGGCCAGGCGTGACCCCTGGAGCGGTGTGGCGACGCGGCTGATCGCCGCCGGCGTCCCGGCCGTCGTCGCGATGCAGTACCGGATCGGAGATCGCACCGCCATCGCGTTCAGCGAGCGCCTCTACCGTTCGCTTGCTGCCGGTCTCTCCCTCGACGAGGCCGTCTTTGCCGGCCGGCTGGCGATCTTCAACGAGACCACGGGCGGACGCGGCGATCCGAAACGGGCCCGGTTGTGGCGAGACTGGGGGGTGCCGGTCGTCTACCTCCGGCCGGAGGCCTCCGTCTCTCTCATCTCCATCGTCGACGACAAGGAGCGTGAGCGCGCCGTCGAGGACCTCGATAGCACGGTCCGCCTTCGGGCCAGGACGGTCAGGAAGGGCGGCAAGGTGACCGGCCTCGAGGCCGGCGTCATCCGGCGGGGTCGGTTCGACGTGGCCATCGAGACCGGCGACGTCGAGGGCACGGTCATCGGTCTCGACGCCGACAAGGTCGAGGGCGGCACGACATCGGTCGACATCGTCGTGGGCGATGTCGGAGAGGAGGGCAAGGTGACGGGGATGACGATCGGGTCGACCGGGGGCCGGCGGCCCACGCGCCGCCGGAGGGCTCCGTGATCCTCCCGGCGGAGATCACGGCTCGCGCCGAGGGCTTCGCCGGTCGAGGCTGGGTCGCGCGCGAGGTGGCCGACTGGCTCGACCGGGGCACGGAGCGCTTCCTGGTGGTCACCGGTGAGCCGGGTTCCGGCAAGACCGCCATCGCGGCATGGTTCGCCGGGGCTGGACCCGTTCCGGCCGGGAAGGCAGATGCGACGGCCCTCCGACGGATCCGCCGCTCCTGGACGGCGATGCATTTCTGCATCCCGCGAAGGGGAGGCACCGTCGACGGCGAGGCGTTCGCCACCTCGATTGCGGGCCAGCTGGCCGACAGGCTCGCGCCCGACTACCTGCCCGCGGTCGCGACCGCCAACAACGTCGTTCTCACCGGGACCGTCAAGGCAGGGATCGTCAAGGGCACCGCCATCGGGGTCAACATCGCCGAGCTCGTCATCGCCGCACAGTCGCGGGCCGACACGGCGGCCAACGTCAGTGCCCTGTGGCAGGGCGCCGTCCGGTCCCCGCTCCAGGAACTCGGCAAGATCCCGCCCGGACCGACCGCTGCCATCCTCGTCGACGCGCTCGACGAGGCGGCACGCGTGCCCCGCCCGAACATCGTCACGCTCGTTGCGGGGTCGGCCGACTTCCCGCCTGGCGTCCGGTTCCTCGTCACGACCAGCACCGACCTCGACGCTCGCGCGGTCTTCCCGGCTGCCCGGATCGTCGATCTGTCGAGCCCCGCGTCCCAGGCCGACGCCGACGAGGACGTCCGGGCATTTGTCCGCGCCACACTGGCGCCGTCGCCCGAGGCGGAGGACCGGCTGGTCGAGGCGGCCGCCGGCAACTTCCTCTACGTCCGCTTCCTCGTCGACGAGGTCAGGCGAGGCCAACGCTCGCTCGACAGTCTCGAGGGACTTCCCGGTGGCCTGTACACGCTCTACAACGAGTACCTCGACCGGCTGACCGGCACCTCGCCGGGCGGCGCACCGGGGACCGCGTGGGAACGAGGGCTCCAGCCGCTGCTCGGCTGCATCAGCGTGGCGACGCCGTCCGCGCCCCGAGCGCTGCTGCCGAGCTGGATCCGGAAGGACGCCGGTCGCGTCTCTCGCCTGCTCGACGAGACCCGCCAGGTCATCGAGCCCGACGAATCACCGGACGGTCCGGGTCATCGCCTCTACCACCGCTCGATGAGCGACTTCCTGGCCGCGGCGCAGTACGGGACGAACGGCGCCCAGAGGGACAACCCGTACCACACGCCGCCCGAGGCGCAGCACGCCCGCATCGCGCAGCACTATGTCCGCAACTTCAAGGGCACGGACTGGGGGCAGGCCGATGCGTACGGCCTGCGCCACGTCGTCCACCACCTCGCCGCCGCAGCCGCCGCCGAGGCGCTGCCGGTCGAGCGACGACGGCTGGCCGCGGATCTCTACAGGACCGCGCTCGACTCCGACTTCCAGGCGGCGCAGAAGGCGATCCTGGGCGACCTCCACTCAACCCTGCGCGACCTTCGAACCGCGATCGAGACCGCCCTCGCCGGTGAGGAGATGGTGCCGCTCCTGCGCTGCATCGCGGCCTACCGCGAGGTCGCCCGCAGTGGGGCCATCGCCCAGGGGATCTTCGCCGCCGTCGACCGCGGCGACTTCCGGGCGGCATCGCGCGACGCCGAGCATTACGGCCCGCCGCCGCGGCCGCGTGGCAGGTGGGCCCGCGTGCTCGACGCGTGGATCGCGTGGCAGGCCGCCCGCGCCGGCCGGCTCGAGGATGCCGAGGCCGCGGCGTCGGGGGTCGTCGGTCAGTGGCTGACGCCCGCGCTGGAGGCCGAACCGCTCTACTGGGAGCTGTGCCGGGCACTGATCGTTCGCGCCGGCCGGACCATCCTGGCCGGCGGCGGCGATCCCGACGCCCTCCTCCGGGTCTTTCCGGACCATCACTCGCAGCTGACCGTCGACGTACACGGACCGCCTCCCGCACCCCTGTCCGCGGCCGACCGGGCGCAGCTCCAGGGAGCCCTGGCGGGCCACCTGGGCGAGCTCGAGTCGCAGCTCAGGCAGGACCCATACGAGGCGATCGAAGCGCCGTTCACCGATCCCGAATTCGAAGCAGCCCGGGCGACGACCCTGCGCGACGTGCTGAGGCGGCTGGCCGCTGAGCCGGAGGGCCAGGCCGGCATCGACCGGATCCTCCGGCCGACGCTCAGCAATCCCTACCCGCGCTATCGCGACATCGGGCTCATCGCCATCGGGACCGCGGTCGTCGCCGTGCCCGACGATACCTGGGTGGACGATCGACTCCGGTCGATCCTGCTGGCCGGGCTCGACACCGAAGGCGTCACCTTCACCTTCGACCTGCCGACTCTCCTGCTGTCGGAGGCGAACCGTCGGAAGCGGCCCGTCGCAGGCCTTGCCACCTACCTGGACCAGGCGCGACAGCAGGTCGCCTCGCCGGATCGATGGGGAACCGGGATGCGGGTGCTCAGCGCGGAGGCGTCGTCGCTGGCCGCGCAGGGTGACCGCGACGCGGCCAGGGCGGCGCTCGTCGGGGCGTCCCGGCAGCCGGTCGGCTTCGCCGGCTATGCGAGCACCGCCTACCTGTCGCTCGCGAGCCGCTGCGTCGAGCTCGGCGCGATCGACGCGGCGACGCAGGCCACCTGGGGCCCCCAGGAAGACCGGACCTTCGTCGACCTCGCCGGCGAGCGCGCCTGGCGGGTCAGGGACCGCGAGTTCCGCGACGAGCGCCTCCGACTCGTCGAGAGCTACGACGCGTGGCTTCGTGAGCCGTCGCCGGACCTGCGGGCGGTCCAGGCATTCGTGGCCGTCACGCCGGACCCGGACGCCCGACGGGCGTACAAGGACCTGGCCTCGGCTCGATGGTCCGTGGCCGGGACACCGGAGAGCCGCGACTGGCTGAAGGCGCTCGTCCCGATGGTCCTCGAGGACACGACGACCCTGGACGCCATCCTTGCCCGGGTCGTCAGACCGAAGCTGGCCGGACTCACGGACCGCGAGCTGGCCGAGGCGATGGACGTCGTCGCGACCGGTCTGACGGCCGGTCGCCCGTGGGATCTCTTCATCAGCGATGACTTCGTCGGGTAGGGGCGCCCCGCGGCAGCTGCCGCTCTGACAAGATCGCTGCGGTCCCGCACACTCAGGGAGATGGCTGCCACGCGAGCACGGATCCTGGTCGTCGACGACGAGGCGCCCATCGTCGAGCTGATCACCGGCTACCTCACGCGCGAGGACTTCGCCGTCAGCGCGGCTACGGACGGCCCTTCCGCCATCGAGGCCGTCCGGGCGCTGTCGCCGGATGTCGTGATCCTCGACGTCATGCTGCCCGGGCTCGACGGCATCGAGGTCTGTCGCCAGGTCCGGACCTTCTCCGACGCCTACGTGCTGATGCTCACGGCCCGCAGCGAGGAGATCGACCGGATCATGGGCCTGACGGTCGGGGCGGACGACTACCTGGTGAAGCCCTTCTCGCCGCGCGAGCTGGTCGCCCGCGTGAAGGCCCTGCTCCGTCGCCCCCGGCCGTCGGCCATCGCGCCCGCGAGCCCGACGGCGGGCCTCGACGTCGACGTCGCGCGCCACGAGATCCGCGTCGACGACAGGCTGGTGGACCTGACGGCGATCGAGTTCAGCCTCCTGGCGGCGCTGGCGCGGGACCCCGGCATCGTCATCGACCGCCAGACGCTGCTCGACCGGGTCTGGGGCGCCGACTTCGTGGCCGACGATCACCTGGTGGATGTCCACGTCGCCAACCTGCGCCGCAAGCTCGGTGACGATCCCGCGCACCCCCGCTTCGTCGAGACGGTCCGGGGCGTCGGCTACCGGCTCCGGGACCAGGGCTGATGGTGCCGCGATCCCTGCGGGCGCGATTCCTCGTCGCTTTCCTCGTCGTCGTCGCGGTCTCGCTCGGGACGGTGGCGGTCGCCGTTCTCCTGACCGGACCCGGCTACTTCGCCGAGGCAATGGGCCACATGCCCGGCGACCCGATGGGCGAGGCGATGGGCGAGGCCACCCGCGCCGCGTTCGCCGACGCGATGCGCCAGGCGATCCTGGCCGCCACCGTCATCGCCGTCGTCACGGCCACCGTCGTGAGCCTCGCCGTCGCGGCTCGGATCATCCGGCCCATCAGCGCCCTGGCCGTGGCGGCGCGTCGGGTGGCCGGCGGCCACTACGCCGAGCGCGTCCCCTCGGACGAGCCGGGCGAGCTGGGCGAGCTGGCCATCTCGTTCAACGAGATGGCCGGCTCGCTCGAGTCCACGGAGCGCCGCCGCATCCAGCTCGTGGGCGACGTCGCCCACGAGCTGCGGACGCCGCTGGCCACCCTCGACGGCTACCTGGAAGGCCTCGAGGACGGCGTCATCGAGCCGAACCCCGCGACGTGGCGCCTGCTGCGCACGGAGACCGGCCGCCTCACGCGGCTGGTGAACGACCTCGCCGATCTCTGGCGGGCCGAGGCGCGCCAGCTCCCGATGCGCCTCGCCGACGTGGAGGTGGCCGCGGTCGCCGCGGCGGTCGCCCGCGGGTTCGCGCCCGTCGCGTCCGCACGCGGGATCACGCTGGACGTGAACGCCGCGCCCGCGCCGGCGCGAGCCGATCGGGACAGGCTCGCGCAGATCCTCGCCAACTACCTCTCGAACGCGATCCGCCATGCTCCCGACGGATCGACGATCGAGGTCTGGACGCGGCAGGTCGAGGGCCGGGTGCGCATCGGCGTGACCGACCACGGGACGGGCCTGGCGCCGAACCAGCTCGACACCGTCTTCGAGCGCTTCTACCGGGTCGATCCGGCGCGCAGCAGGGCCGCCGGCGGGGCCGGCATCGGCCTCGCCATCGTGCATGCCCTCGCCGATGCCATGGACGGCAGCGTCTGGGCCGAGAGCGAGGGCCCCGGCACCGGCGCGACGTTCGTCCTGGAGCTGCCGGGAGCCTGACGGCGGCTTCGGCCCACTCCCGGGCGGGGCGTGCCCCGGCAACGAGCCCCGGGGAAGTCGAGAGGGCGCGACGCTGCCCGGCTGGCCCGCTCAGGCGGCGCTCGGCGCGGGGACGCGCTCCGGCGCCATCGTGAGCTCGTCGATCTGCGGCGAGCGGAAGCGTCGGAGTCGGAGCGCGTTGGAGACGACGGTGACCGACGAGAGCGCCATCGCGGCCGCGGCGAGGATCGGGTCGAGCAGGAGCCCGGTGGACGGGTACAGGACGCCCATCGCGATCGGGATGAGCACGATGTTGTAGGCGAAGGCCCAGAAGAGGTTCTGCCGGATGTTCCGCAGCGTCGCGCGGGACAGCGAGATGGCCGTCACGAGGCCCCGCAGGTCGCCCGACATCAGGGTGACCCCGGCGGACTCCATCGCCACGTCCGTGCCGGTGCCCATGGCGACCCCGACATCGGCGGATGCCAGCGCCGGTGCGTCGTTCACGCCATCGCCGACCATCGCGACGACCCTGCCCTCGGCCTGCAGGGCCTTCACCGCGGCGGCCTTGCCGTCCGGGCGGACGTCGGCGAGCACCCGGTCGATGCCGACCGAGCGGCCGATCGCCTCGGCGGTCCGCCGGTTGTCGCCCGTGAGCATGGCGACTTCGATCCCGAGCCGATGCAGCTCGGCGACCGCCGCGGCGGACCCGGGCTTCAGGGTGTCGGCGATGGCGATGACCGCAGCGCCACGACCGTCGAGCGCCACGAAGACCGGGGTCTTGCCGTCGCGCGCGAGGGCGTCGGCCGCGCCGGCGAGGGCCGAGACGTCGACTCCGAGCGACTCCAGGAATCCCGGTCGCCCGACCAGGACCTGGCGGCCCCCGACGGTGGCCGACACGCCGCCACCCGCGACGCTGAGAAAGTCGCCGGCATCCGGGAGCGTCGAGCTGCCGGGTCTGGGTGACCTCGCGGACGATCGCGTCGGCGAGCGGGTGCTCGGAGCCGCGTTCGGCGGCGGCGACCAGGGCGAGGAGCTCGTCCTCGGCCAGCGCTCCCTCGGCGCGGACGACGTCGGTGACCCGGGGCCTGCCCTCGGTCAGGGTGCCGGTCTTGTCGAGCACGACCGCCTTCACCGAGCCCAGCCGCTCGAGCGCCTCGGCGTTGCGGAACAGCACGCCGTTCTCGGCGCCCTTGCCGGTGCCGACCATGATCGAGGTCGGGGTCGCCAGGCCGAGCGCGCAGGGGCAGGCGATGATCAGGACGGCCACGGTGTTGAGCAGGGCCAGGTTGAAGGCGGGCTCCGGCCCGAAGGCGAACCAGACGACGAACGTGAACGCCGCGAGTCCGAGGACCATCGGCACGAAGTAGCCGGTCACGACGTCGGCCAGGCGCTGGATCGGGGCCCGCGAGCCCTGGGCCTCGGACACGAGACGGATGATCTTGGCGAGGACCGTGTCGGCACCCACCCGCGTCGCCCGGAAGGTCAGCGTGCCGGTGGTGTTGAGCGTGCCGCCGACGACCAGGTCGTCGGCGCGCTTGGCGACGGGCAGGCTCTCGCCGGTGATCATGCTCTCGTCGACGCCCGACGCGCCGTCGGTCACGACGCCGTCGACGGCGATGGTCTCGCCGGGCCGGACGCGCACGATGTTCCCGACGCGCACGTCGGCGATCGCGACGTCGAGCTCGGCTCCGTCGCGGATCACGCGAGCCGTGCGCGGGGCCAGGCTGATGAGCCGGCGGATGGCGTCGGAGGTGTGGCTCCGGGCCCGTGCCTCGAGGTACCGGCCCAGCAGGATCAGCGTGATGATCGCGGCCGACGTGTCGAAGTACATCGGCAGCGCCTCGCCGTCCATCCCCAGCCCGGCGGCGATGAAGAACGCCGGGAACACGATGGTCGCCAGGCTGTACCCGTACGCGGCCGACGTCCCCACCGCGATCAGCGTGTTCATGTCGGTCGTCCTGTGGCGCAGGGCCTTGATCGCGCCGACGTAGAAGATCGAGCCGGCCCAGAACTGGACGGGGGTCGCGAGCGCGAGCTGGAACCACGGGTTCACCAGGAAGTCTGGCAGCCAGGGCGCCAGGGTCATCTTCGCGAGGCCCAGGATGAGCGGGAAGGTCAGCAGGGCGGACACCGACAGACGGCGACGGAGGTCGGCGGCGTGCTTCGCGGCGGACTCGTCGCGCTCGGCCTTGGCGGCGGCCGCCTCGGCGACGTCGATCTCGTGGTCGGTGGTCGCGGCCTGTTCGACGCGAGCGACGTAGCCCGCGGCATCCACCGCGGCGACGAGGTCCGCCAGCCCGATCCGGTCGGCGTCGTAGCGGACGGTCGCCGACTCGGAGGCGAGGTTGACGTTCGCCTCCTCGACGCCCTCGACCCTGTCGAGGAAGCGCGTGATCCGGTTGACGCACGAGGCGCAGGTCATCCCTTCGACGGGGAAGGAGACGCTCTCGAGGTGGATCGTGGGGGTCGTGGTCATCGGGTTCTCCGTATACTCCCTAGGAGTATCATCTCACGTGTCGTCAACTGGGCCTGTCTGCGGGACGGCGGGATCAGCCGCCCGCGACGCTCCCGCCGCTCGTCCCGGAGGGGCGATCCACGATCGTGATCCGCCCGCTGTACATCCCCATCGCGCAGGAGTACCCGAGCGTGCCCGCGGGCAGCGCCGGCAGGTCGATCGTGTTCGGGCCCTCGTGAAGCCGGACCTGGATGTTGAGGGACGGGACGACGACGAGGACGGCGCAGGTGCCCGAGGCCCGCGACTCGATCGTCCAGCGCGTGGGCGTGCCGGCGTAGATGGAGACGTTGCCCGGGCTGTAGCCGCCGGCGTCCTGGTACGTCGTGAGCGCCTGCGTGCCGTCCGCAGCGACGCCGGTCGCGGGCGGCGGGGCGGCAGCGGCCGTCTCGACGCCGAGCGACGGGAAGGTGAGGCCCGAGAGCCGCAGGCCGGCGCTGGCGTTGATGAACGCGAAGCCGATGACGACGACGCCGACGAGCCGGAGGAGGGTCGGGCGCATGCTGGTCGGCACCACGACCGGGAGCCCGGCCAGCGCCAGCAGCCCCGGCGCGGTCCCGATGGCGAAGGTCGCCATGATGGCGCCGGCGAAGAGCGGCGACCCGGTCGAGAGGGCGTAGATCTGGACTGCCTGGGTGAAGCCGCAGGGCAGGAAGAACGAGGCGGCGCCGAGGCCCGCAGCACGCGCGTCCGAGTACGCGCCGGCTCCTTCATCGCCGAGCCCGAGCCGCCGACCGAGCCCGATCGGGAAGGTCGGCGACCATGTCGCGATCCGCGGCGACAGGCCGGTGAGCCGCGTCCCGAGGATCGTCATCACGATCGCGACCGTGATCATCAGCATCGCCGTCACCTGTGGCGGCATCGTGACGCTGGCGCCCAGGGCCCCGAGCGCCGCCCCAAGGACGCCGTAGCCGACGATCCGTCCGGCCATGAAGACGAGCGCCGGGCGCATCTGCGACATGACGCCGCCCTCCGCGGCTCCCGTGGCCCGCCGGCGGGCCTGGAACGACGCCGACAGGGCAAGCACCAGGCCGCCGACGAGCGCCATGCATGTCGACACGCCGGCGGCCAGCCCGAGCAGGAGCGCGACGAGGAGCCCGCCCCGGCTGAGGTCGCCGGCTCCGTTTGCGAGTCCGGTGAGGCCGGTCGCCTGCGCGAGCACCGCGAGCACGGCCACGAGGGCCACGCCGGCGACGGCGGTCAACCAGACGTCGGAATCACCCGCCAGCCACGGCGTTCGGCCGACCTCGTAGCCGGCGGCGTTGATCGCCTTCGCGATCGCGACGGCGGGGACCGGCGCCGTGCTCTCGATCTCGACCCGGCCGTGGACCGCGGAGGCCCGCGCGCGGTGGACGCCGGGCAGACGGCCGACGTATTTCTGGATCCGGACCTCGCACGTCCGGCACGTCATCCCGGCCACGGGCACGACCGTCGAGATCCACTCGGTCGCGGCGCCCGCCGCGCTCGGCACCTGGCCGCGCGCCGGACCGGCAGGGGCTTCGCCCTGTCGCTCGGCGGCCATCTGCGCCAGCACGCGATCGACCTCGAGGCCGAAGGGCAGGTCTGGCGCGACGGCGCCGCCGCCGCCTCCGGCGAGAGTCGAGACGGCGGGCACACTGCGGCGCTGCGAGCTTGGCGTGCTCTTGGTGTGACGGCGGGACATCGGGACGCATGCTCCTGTCGACGACCGGCTGACGTGCTCGGCTGTTGCTGGGTGGAGCGTGACCCATGCGGGCCGCCGGGCCAATGGAGGGAGGGGCAAGCCTTCCTCAAGATTCGGTCAAGCGGAGCGACGTCGGGTGCGGGGCGCCGACGACCAGGCTGCCAGGAGGCCTACGCCGCCTCGCGCTCCAGCTCCGACCCGGTGACCGGGGGGATCGCCACCAGCTGGTCGTAGCGCTTCCAGCGGTACACCAGGGTGGAGATGCCCCAGCTCGCCAGGAAGACCAGGATGATCGCGACGCCGATCAGGCCGAAGTCGAGCCCGGTCACCACGTCCCAGATCCCGCCGGTCAGACCGAACTGGCGGGCGACGATGCTCAGGATCTCGATCCCGCCCACGACGAAGGCGATGATGACCGACACGAGCGTGATGTTCAGGTTGTAGTAGAGCTTGCGGATCGGCTTGACGTAGGCCCAGCCGTAGGCACCGAGCATGAGGATGCCGTCGGTCGCGTCGATCGTGCACATCCCTGCCGCGAAGAGGGCCGGGAGGATGAGGACGAGCAGGACCGGGAGATGACCGGCGCCGGACGTCGCGGCGAGCCCCAGGAGGGCGACCTCGCTCGCCGTGTCGAAGCCGAGACCGAAGAGCACCCCGAGCGGGTACATGTGCCAGCTCTTGCGAATGAGCCGCATCGCAGGCCGCAGGAGCCGGGCCAGGAGGCCCCGATTGTTCAGGTAGTCCTCCAGGCTCTCCTCGCTGTACGACCCGCCGGCCGACACCGTCCGGAACATCCTCCAGATGTCACGCAGGACGACCAGGTTGATGAAGCCGATGACGAGCAGGAATGTTCCCGAGACCGCCGTCCCGATCAGGCCCCCGATCTCCTGGGCGGCCGGAATGTCGCTGACGATCCCGGCCGAGATCGCAACGAGGACCGTCAGGCCAACCACGATCGTGGAATGGCCGAGAGAGAAGAACATCCCGACCGCAACAGGGCGCTGCCCGTCCTGCATCAGCTTGCGCGTCGAGTTGTCGATGGCCGCGATGTGGTCGGCGTCGACGGCATGGCGCAGGCCGAAGGTGTAGGCCAGGAACGCCGTAGGGAGCAGGATGGGATAGGCCGCGGAGGCGCCGAGGGCAAGCCCCCAGGCGACGAGGTTGAAGAGGACGAGAAAGCCGTAGACGCCGATGACCCGGTTCCGCAGCGCGTCGGAAGTGCCGAGCAGGCGGCGCAGCGTGGACAGCATCTCGGGATCTCCTGGGGCGCTGGGGAGATGGCTGCGGAGCCTAGCAGGGGTCGGACGTTACTGCAACGACGCGCATCTGGCGGCCGAGCGGCGGTCGTCCGCTCCCAGGGCGGTGGTCTGCTCCCGGTACGCACCAGCGGTCCGGTCGGATGTACGATCCGGGCTCGATGACGCGACCAACAACCTCCGCTGAGCTCGACGGCGTCGCCCGGGCGCGGGCGCAGCTCCGCGAGCGCGGGATGCGCTGGACCCCCCAGCGGCAGGCCCTCGTCGAGGTGCTCCTCACCTCGGACGGCCACATCACGGGCACCGAGCTGGTCGAGCGGTGTCGGGAGCACGATCCAGAGACGACGCCGTCGACCGTCTACCGCACCCTCGATGCGCTCGAGGAGATCGGCCTCGTGCGTCACTCCCACGGCCACGACGGGCGCGAGGAGTTCCACGTCCTGCCCTCCACCGAGCACGGCCACCTGCGATGCGAGGTCTGCGGATCGACGTGGCAGATCGAGGCCGACGAGGCGCGCCAGCTCACCCGGGCGCTCGCTCGAGGCCGCGGCTTCACGGTGGACCTCTCCCACCTCACGATCGTGGGCCGCTGCGCCGGGTGTCGGCGCACCTAGCCGGCGCCCTCGGCCGGCAGCCGATCCGGGCGGTACCCCTGGGAGACCCTACCATTCGCCGCCTTGACGAACGTGGCCCGTTTGCCCGAAGGTAGGTCCGTCCCATTTCGCAACGGTTCGACATGATCGGTCCTGCCCCGGCTCTTCGCCGCCTCGCCACGCTCCTGCTTGCGGGCGCCCTCGTGCTGTCGTCGGTCGCCACGGTCGCAGTCGTCGATGTGCGCGCAGCCTCAGCGGCCGCTTCCTCCGCTTCGAACCCCACGTCCCCGCCCCAGCCTGCCGCGGCGCCGACCCCGACACCCACCCTCTCGGTTGCGCTGCGCCAGATCAGCACCGCCTACGATGCGACCGCCAATCGGGCCCAGGTCAAGGCCACCGCGACTCCGACCGGCTACGTCGCGCCCTGGCAGTACAGCTTCGCCGTGCGCGGGGCGGTCGTGGCCAGCGGCGTGGGCAGCGGGACGGCGATCAGCGTGACACTCGTCAACAGCTGCTCGATCACGACCCAGAGCGTGACCGTCTCGGTGACCGACGCTGCCGGGCGCACCGCGACGGCCGCCAGCACGCTTGACCGGGCACTCTGCCCACCGCCGCCAAACGTGCCCCACGCGGTGGACCGGATCATCGCGGGGCCCACGCTCACCGAGAGCTCCTTCGTCGACCGCCTGCGCGCCGTGAGCTCCCCGGCCCTGGCCGAGGGCCGGGCCATCTACCAGACCCTCATCGCGGCCCACATCAACCCCGCCTTCGCTCTCGGCACCTTCCAGGCCGAGAGCGGCTCGGGCACGCGCGGCTACGCCGTCACGACCCACAACTGGGGCAATATCCTCTACTACTCCTGGGAGGCCGCCTTCGGTGCGACCAAGTACGCGCCCGGCAATGGCTATACCTACGCGCGGTACCCGACCTGGCTCGCCTCCGTGCGCGCCTATGCCCAGCTGTTGACCTGGTACAACGAGGGCGGCTACATCACGGTGAGCTCGGCCAGCGCCCACTGGCTGGGCACGGTCGAGGGCAGCGCCCGTCACCTTACCTACCTGCGCAACATCACCGCGGTCATGTCGATCCTGCCCGACGACGCGGTGCCCGTGATGACCGCCCTGGCCGTTCCCGCCGCGAGCCGCGCCAGCGTCGTGGCCAGCTGGACGGCGAAGGACAACCTGGGCGTGACCGGCTACCAGCTTCGCACCCGGCGTGGAACGGGCGCCTGGTCGGCGCCGGTTGCCACGACCGCGACCCGCCGGACCGTCGTGCTGACGAGCGGAACGTGGACCATCGGGGTGCGCGCCACCGACGCCGCCGGCAACTGGTCGAAATGGCGCTACGCCACCGTCGCCGTCGACGCGAACGGCCCGGCCATGACCGCCCTGGCTTCCTCGCAGTGGCTGGTCCGTTCCTATTCGCCGGTGGTCACGCTGACCTGGAACGCCCGCGACAACGTGCGTGTGACCGGCTACCAGTGGCGGACCCGCCAGGGCATCGGCGGGGCCCCCTCGAGCGCGGTCTCGACCGCGGGTCGCTCCCGTGACTTCAAGCTCACGGCCGGAACCTGGTACATCGCAGTGCGCGCCCGGGATGCCGTCGGCAACTGGAGCCTCTGGCGCGAGGTCCGCGTGATCGTGCCGGTCGACGACCGCAGGTTCACCTTCTCGTCGGGGACGACACGGCTTACCGGCCCGGCCTACTTCGGCGGCACGCTCACGACGACCAGCCGGTCCGGCGCCCGGCTGAGCGCCACCTTCACCGGCGTGGGCTTCGACCTGATCGGCAACTCCGGACCGTCCTACGGGCGCATGCGCGTCACGATCGACGGCGCGTCGTACGTCGTCGACGCCGGCTACTACAACGGCAAGCGTGCCACCACCACCCGGACTCGAACCATCCTGTTCGCCAAGGCCCTGCGCAGCGGCACGCACACCGTCACGATCACCAACCTCGCCACGCGCGGCCGGCCGACCATCGCCATCGACGGGCTGGCCTTCGTCCGCTAGGCGACCGGCTGCCGGGCGCCGGCCACCGCACCCAAGACCCGGGTGCCTGGTGGGCTGGGTCGCGGGCCCATTCGACCGCCCGGGCCGGGACCATCGAGTCATCCCCCTGCCGGCCGGGCGGGGCTAGGGTCCGGGCATGTCGATGCGCTCGAAGCTGGAGGCGCCCCTGAGGATCTTCCTGCGGGCCACCCCGGCGCCGAATCTGGACGACGAACCCTCCGATACGCCCAGGGTTGCCGTCCTCGGGCTGACCGTCTACACGGACGACGCCGTCGCAGTCGGCTACCTGCCGCTTGCGGCCGGACGGGTGACCGATCTCATGAACGAGCACGACGAGTTCGAGTTCGTCGACACGTATCTCCAGAGCATCGACGACGGGCATGGGCTCGCGCTCCACACCGTCGTCATCGCTCGCGAGGAGATCCTGGCCGTGGCGGTCGCCGGTCCACGGGGCGATCCCAGCCGCCGAACGCGGACTCGCCCGATCCCGGTGGAGCTGCGTCTCGGGCCGTACAACGTCCGCGGGAACCTGCACGTCGTCCCGGGCAGCGACCCGATGGCCAGCTTCCGGAGCCGGCGGGCCATGGTCCCACTGACCGAGGCCACCGTTGAGTGGGAGGCGCCCGACGGCGTGAAGATCGCCCGTTGGGGCACCCTGGTCGTCAACCGGCTCCTGACTGCATGGATCGCGCCCGCCTCGCGCGACGTCCGGCCCCCGGACCTGCGTTTGATCCCCGAGGCGGACGGCAGCGGGCTCGCCAAGGATTTCACCCCACGCGCAGCCGGGCGCTGAACCCGAGATCCGGGTCGAGGCTCCGGATCTCGACGTCGAGCGATGGCCGGATCCCCGCCTGGGGTAGACTCGGTCCATGGCTGTCACCGACCGCCAGCTCGAAGTCCTCGGCGTCGTGGTCGCCAGCGGCACGATCAAGGGGGCGGCCCACGAGCTCGGCCTCAGCGCGTCGACCGTGCGGCAGCACCTCGAAAGCATCCGCCAGCGGCTCGGCGTCGAGACCACGATGCAGGCGGCCGTTCTCCTGGCGGCGCGCGGCGCCCTGCGGGTCGAGCTGCCGCGCTAGCCCCCGCGACTTGCCATCGCGTCGGGGCGGGGGTCGCCAGCGACGACGCGGCGCCCGCCACGGTCCGGGGCCGGGCACGTTTGTCACGCCTTCGCGCCCGGGCGGTCCGGCACGCCTGCTCTCTCATCCGATTCTCATCTTCGCTGGCGAGACTTCTCTCCGGGGGCCGCCGCGTCCGCTCCTGACGGAACGCGGCTGGCGTAGCTTGCGCGGGGAGGCGTCATGCTGCGGGGAACAGTTCCGACGACGGTTCAACTTGAGCCTGTCCGCGACGCGGAGCGCGGGCCGGACAGGAGCAGGCGGGGGCGTGGCCGCCCAGTCGCGTGCGTGGAGGAGCGGGACGCCGAGGTCTCGCTGATCGCTTGCCCTGCCCCACCCGCGCCGCTCGACATGATCGTGGCGCTCGAGTCGGAGCGCCGGCGGATCGCCCGGGACCTCCACGACACCGTGGGCCAGGCACTCGCCGCGCTCCGGTTCGCGGTCCAGGGCGCGGTCCAGACAAGCGATGAGCGGACGTCCACCCGCCTGCACGAGGCGCTGGAGGGGATCGACGACGCGATTGCCCAGGTCCGCGGGCTGACCTTCAGCCTCCGCCCGCCCTTCCTCGACGACGGCGGCCTGGTGCCCGCCATCCGCTGGCTGGTCGACCGACAGGCGCGCGCCGCCGATCTCCAGGCCGACCTCCGGGTCGACGCGCAGCTGCCGCGGCTGCCCGCCGAGAGCGAGGCCGTGTGCTACCGCATCGCCCAGGAGGCGCTCACGAATGTCGTGAAGCACGCGCGGGCCGGCCGGGTCACCGTCGACCTCGGCCGGGCTGACGGCGGCCTGCGCCTGGTGGTGACCGACGACGGCTGCGGGATCGCCGCCCCTCGATCGCTTCGGCGGGGCCGGAGCTCGCTGACCGTCGGAATCGCCGGCATGTCCGAGCGCGCGGCCGCAGTCGGCGGCACGTTGCAGGTCCGCTCGCGGCGGGGGGCCGGAACCGCGATCATCGCCTGGCTCCCCTCCGAACGCGCCGCACTCGACGACCCGGGGGTGAGGTGATGCCATCCATCCGCGTGGTGATCGCGGAGGATCATGCCCTCGTGCGCGCCGGGATTCGGCGCCTCGTCGAGGACCTGCCGGGGATGGAGGTGGTGGCCGAGGCACGTGACGGACGTGAGGCCGTCGAGCTGATCGCGGCGCACCTTCCGGACGTCGCCCTCGTGGACATCACGATGCCCGAGCTCAACGGGACCACGGCCGTCGAGCGGATCAGGGCCGAGTCGCCGGGGGTGCGTGTCCTGGTGATCTCGATGCACGACGGCGAGGACTACGTCTGGGAGGCGCTCACCGCCGGAGCTTCCGGGTACCTGCTCAAGGACGCCAGCCCCACCGAGCTCGAGCTCGCCATCCGGGCGGTGGCTCGCGGAGGCTCCTACCTGTCGCCCGCGGTGTCGCGACACGTCGTGCGGGACTATGTCCGCCTGGGCGGTTCCGAGCGCGAGCAGTCCGCTCGACTGACCCAGCGGCAGCGCGAGATCCTCCAGATGATCGCCGAGGGTCGATCCAACCCGCAGATTGCGAGCACGCTCGGCGTGAGCGTCAAGACCGTCGAGACCCACCGTGCCCACGTGATGGAGCGTCTCGACATCCACGACATCGCGGGCCTCGTTCGCTACGCCGTGCGCACCGGCCTGGTAGACCGCGGCACCTAGCGACCGGGCCGGAGCTCCGCCGGTCAACTCCACGGGGCCCCACCGTGCGCCGCGCACGACGTGGGGCCTCGTCGTGTCCACGCGCCGGCGACGGCGCGCAGGCGACGCGACGGCGCGCCGCGATGGTGGCGCCCGCGGGGACGCTGCGGCATCGGGCGATCACCTGACCCGGCATCGGGTGATTGCCCCGGCCCACACCTACCCTGGCGACCCGGGCCCGTGCGTCCCGCCGGGCCGCCGTTTCGCGAACGACCCGATGGCGCGGCGGGCTCCTCCGCCACAGCATTCCGCCCGACAACCGACGCGCCGCCAACGCCCGTGCTCGTGAAGTCGCCGCATCGCGGCGCTCGGCGAGGGCGTGAACGGTCGCACGAGCGTGAGCAGCCCGATTGGGCCTCGGTTGCAGGGGGGACTTCGCAGATGAGCCTGCTCGCACATGCCTCGGTCGGGGCGGGTCGTCGACCGCGACCGGCCACGCGCGCCGCTCGACGACTGGCTGCCGCGGCGGCCGTCGTCCTCGGACTGACCGGGCTGCTGCCCGGCGTGGCGACGGCCGTGCCACTCGCGCCGGCGGCCATGCCGGCTGCCGCGCCGGCCGCCACGACGTCGCTCCACCTGCGGGTGGAGAGCGCGCGCACGTGGAATCCGGCCGGCCTCCACGAAGGCGACCCGATCCCGCACTACCAGTGGCTCATCACGAAGGACGACACCGGCGACACGTCCCACTACGGGACGACGCTCCCGGTCGGGGTCGGCAACTCCAGCTTCGACTGCACGCCCCAGTCGCTCGGCGGCGATCCGGCGTATCCGGCCCACTGCCAGTGGCCGTCGATCCGTTCGATCCCCGGCGGCACGACCGCCCAGGTCGTGGCCCAGGGCGACGAGTCGACGTTAAGCCAGGCGACGGCGCTGACGAACCTGCCCGACGGCAAGTACATGATCTCCGTGACGGCCGACGGCTTCGACGTCCCGGGCTGCACCAAGACGCCGACGGTCACCTGCCACGTCGACGGGTTCAAGGTCGACGGCACGTGGTTCAGCGTGCCCGATCCGGGCACGGGCCTGGTGACGGTCAAGCTGCAGCCGTATCCCCTGCCCCTGGCGACCATCCGCGCCCGCGTCTGGAACGACCTCCAGACGAACGGCGCCTACGACACCGGCGAGCCGACGCTGGCCGGCTTCACCGCGAAGCTCACCGACATCGGCGGCCAGATCCAGTCCGACTGGTTCGGGAACCCGCTGTGCACCACGTATCAGCACGACTCGGGCGGCCTGATGCTGTTCGGGACCGACGGCAAGCCGCTCGTCGCGACGCTCGGCGGCAAATGCGTCAGCGACGCCAACGGCGACATCGTCATCCCCTACATGCCGCCGCAGCGCTACTCCGTCGAGGTGATCCCGCCCAACGGCCAGACCTGGCACCAGACGACGACCCTCGAGGGCTGGCACGACTGGGACACCTGGGCCATCCAGGGCTGGAACGGCTTCGACCCTGAGTTCATCCAGGGTGGCGAGCCCTTCCCGTTCGCCGAGTTCGGCTTCGTCCAGACCCAGGCGTGCGGCAGCCCCGCCGCCAACCCCTCGGCCGGCCAGCCGACCGCCTGCTCGGGCCCCAGCGACCCGACGGTGCCCCTCAGCGGGACCAGCGCGGACGCCGGCTCGATCAAGGGAACGGTCCTCGACACGACGGCAGTGTCCCCCGCGGTCGGCGGCGTGCCGATCGGGGGCGCCCAGGGCAACGTGATCCTGGGCCCGATGAACAAGCCGCTCGTGTCCCTCATCGACACGAACCTGAATGACACCACCGTCTACGTGGGCCAGGGCAACGCCGACGGCACGTTCCAGATCAACCACGTGCCCGACGGCGACTACGTGCTCTCCTACTGGGACGAGGACCAGGCCTACCTGCTGACCGAGGTCAACGTCTCGGTCCGGAACGGCCAGGTTGCCGACCTCGGCAATCTCGACGCGGCCGCCTGGTGGGGCGAGATCCACGGCAAGGTCTGCTTCGACGCCAACCGCAACGGCAAGTGCGACCCGGGCGAGGCCGGCATCCCCGGCCTGACCCTCAACCTCCTGGGCCGCGACAACTCCCTGCAGCCCTCCGGTGACAACGCCGCCGTAACGGACGCGAACGGCAACTACGACTTCCCGCGAGCCTACCCCCTGGGCCAGTTCGTGGTGGAGCAGGGCTACTGGGAGCAGTTCTACACCGTCGGCGTGACGTCGCAGGGCATCACCGACCCGAGCGAGACCACCCAGATGGCCAACGGCGGCTTCGTCGACATCAGCACGCTCAACGCGATCGGCCTCGATTCCCGCGTCGACTGGGCCATCCACACGTACGAGACCGACCCGAGCCTCGGGCCCACGACGGGCGGAATCGTCGGCGAGATGGTCTACAACACGACCCAGATCAACACCGACGGCCGGTTCCAGATCAGCGAGCCCAACGAGCCCGGAATCCCGGGCTTCACCGTCCACGTCTACTGGCCGGTGAAGTGCGACCCGACGTCGGGCAACCCGCTCGACGCCTCCGAGCCGTTCACGGCCCACACCGGCGGCACCACGTGCACTCCTGAGACGACCGCCTTCGGCACGAGCAACTACCTGGTCAACACCGACGACGGCTCCATGGTCCGCGGTCCCGAGGCGGCCGCCCCGTACACCAGCGAGACCTGGCAGCGGCCGGTCGACTGCGTCGCACGCGACGCGAGCGGGACGCCGATGGTCGAGCAGGTGCTCCCGCCGCCCACGGGTGGCCACGACTGCCTCGAGGCGCCCCTCATGGGAAGCCAGGTCAGCCGGAACGCCGACACGGGCATCGGCATGACCGTCAACGGCAACTATGGCTTCACCCAGATCACCACCGACGTCCACGGCACGGCGCTGGCCTCACCGGCCACGATCCCCGCCGGCGACTGGATCGTCGCGCCCGACAGCCCCAGGGACGTCAACGGCGCCAAGATCTGGCGGCCCTCCCTCGAGGAGGACGTCAACGGCTACACCGGCGACGAGCTGGTTGCCCCGGGCGAGACCCCGGTCAATCCGCCGACCCCGACCCAGCCTCCTGCGGCGCCGATCCCCGCGCCGGCGATCCCGCCGTTCCTGTGCGTCGGCGCGATGCACACGGTCAACGTCGTCGCCACCCGGGCGGCGGCCCTCTTCAACCTCGACAACCCGACGACGACGTCGGGCATCTACAACCCCGACTTCCTCGGCGCGGGGGGCGGCAGCCCCTTCCAGAACACCCAGAAGCCGCTCTGCGACACCAAGCTCGTCACGGTCCGCAACGGCCGCTCGGCCACCCCGAACTTCTACTGGCGGCCCCAGGCGGACGTCCCGCTTCCGTCCCGGATCTTCGGCCTCGTGGTCGACGACCTGAACCTCTCGACGAACCCGAAGGAGCTGTTCTTCGGCGAGAAGTACGGCATCCCCAACCTGCCGGTCGGCATCTACGACTTCAGCGACCGGCTGGTCAAGACGGTCAACACCGACCCGAACGGGATGTTCGAGGTCGAGCTGCCCTCGACGACGATCTCGGACTGCCCCAGCCCGGCCTCGCTGTGCCCCGGCATGTACCGCTACCTGGCCAACGACCCGGGCCAGCCCGGGCACCCCAACGCGAACTACAACCCGGCCTATCGGACGATCGGGGCCTTCTTCGAGTCGTGGCCCGGCATCTCCGGCCCGGCCGACCTGGCGCCGACGCCGTCCGCGCTCACGATCGAGCTGCCGGGCACGACGACGCGGCAGGCGATCTCCTGCTCGGTCAACGACCCGACCGGCAGCGCCCCGCTGACCCCCGAGCTGTTCGCCATCGACAAGCCCTACATGGCCAGCTCCGCCACCGGCACCGCGCGCACCTTCACCCTGACCGGCCAGGGCTTCGGCGCGGCACAGGGCAGCGGCCTGGTCTCGCTGGACGGCCGCGCCATGACCATCAACTCCTGGAGCGACCGCCAGATCTCGTTCAGCGTGCCGAGCACGGGCGCCAACAGCCCGGCGCCCGGCCCGCACCAGCTGGCGATCACCGGCAACGACGGGCGGAGCGCCACCAACGGCCTCACGTTCCACGTCCTTGGCACCGGCTACAACCCGACCGTCCTCGAGGTCGGGCCGGGCAAGACCTACGACCCGACTGCCGCCGCGCACAACACGGGCGGCTACGAGCACGCGATCCAGGACGCCCTCGACGCCGCGGCCGGCTCGGCCCAGGCGCTGGTGGTCGTCTACCCGGGGCCGACGGACACGTTCAACCCGCTCGGCGGCTACTTCGAGAACGTGATCATGCATTCCCCGGTGAAGCTGCAGGGCGTCGGCCCGGGCGGCGTCTACGCCGACAGCACGCAGGTGCCCGGCACCGTCCTCGACGGCCTCGGCTTCGGGACGGACGGGGCGCGCGACACCGGCTGGGCCGCCGTCATCGCCGGCCTCCCGGCGGTCCAGAGCCCGACCACCGCCGCCATCCCGGAGGGCGAGGTCATCCTCGCCGTCGCCACGAGCGCGACCCAGTACACGAGCGGCTACCGGGCGGCGATCGACGGCCTGACGGTCCAGAACGGCGACGTGATGGACTTCAACGCGAACTTCAACAACGTCGGCAACGGCCCGGCCGCCTTCAACGAGGGTGGCCAGACGCCGACGAACCCGAGCCAGGGTGGCGGCATCGTGGCGTTCGACGCCACCCGCTACCTGCAGATCACCAACAACGTCATCCGCAGCAACACCGGCGCCTACGGCGGCGCGATCCGGCTGGGAACGCCCGACGGTCGGCAGCAACGACCTCGCGGGCATCCACATCGGCCACAACCGGATCATCAACAACGGCGGCAGCAACCTCGCCGGGGCCGTCGGGATCTTCGCCGGGACCACCGGCTACGAGGTCAACAACAACGACGTCTGCGGCAACTTCTCCGCCGAGTACGGCGGTGGCATCAGCCACTTCGGCCTCAGCGGCGGCGGCAGCATCCACGACAACCGGGTCTACTTCAACGGCTCCTACGACGAGGGCGCCGGCATCCTGATCGCCGGCGAGCCCCCGCTGACGCCGACCGGCCTGTCCGACGGCTCGGGCGCCGTCGACGTCTACAACAACCTGATCCAGGCCAACCTGGCCAACGACGACGGCGGCGGCCTGCGCTTCCTGACCGCCGGCAACTTCCCGTTCAACGTCTACAACAACATCATCGCGAACAACATCTCCACGCACGAGGGCGGTGGCGTGGCGATCGACAACGCGCCCAACGTGCGGTTCTTCAACAACACGGTCATGAAGAACCTGACCACGGCCACGGCCGCCACCAGCAACGGCCAGGCGGCGCCGGCCGGCCTCTCCACGGCTCCCAACAACGACTTCCTGCAGGCCACGCTGCCCGCCGGGCTCGCCGCTGTTCAGCAACCCCACCCTCTTCAACAACATCTTCTGGGACAACCGGGCCGGGACCTGGGATCCGACCGCCGGCCTGGTCCGCGGGATCGGCAGCACCGACATCTCCGGGGTCCTGGATCCGACGCCCATCAACCACTGGGACATGGGCGTCCCCGGCACGAGCAACCAGCTGTCCCCGACAAACTCGCTCCTGCAGTCGGAGTCGACGCCCCACAACGACGTCGTCGCGAGCCCCACCACGAACAAGGTCGACCAGGACCCCGGCGTCGTCGCCACCTTCGACGCCTCGATCCTGGCCCTGCCGTGGCGCGGCAACCCGAACTTCGTGGCCAACGTCATCGTCGCCCAGGACGTGCCCGTCTCGATCATGGGCGACTACCATCTCGCCGGGCCGGCATCACCGGCGACGAACGCGGGCGCCGCGTCCAAGGCCCTGCCGAGCTACCAGCAGCCGCCTGCGACCCGGCCGGCGCCGACCTTCGACATCGACGGCGACGGCCGGCCCGGCGGCCTCGGCTACGAGGCGGGCGCCGACGAGCTTCACGTCAACACCGCCAACCTCGGCATCACCAAGACGGACGGCGTGACGAGCGTCGCTCCCGGCGCGGCGCTGTCGTACTCGATCGTCGTGACCAACAACGGTCCCAACGCCGTCTCGGGGGCGCCCGTGACGGACACCTTCCCGTCGGCCCTGACGGTCGGCACCTGGACCTGCGCCGCCACGGCCGGCTCCAGCTGCGCCGCAACGGGCACGGGCAACGCCCGGACCGGCAGCGTGACGCTGCTCAACGGCGGCGGTGCGATCTTCACGGCCGGCGCCACGCTCTCGGCGACCGCGTCGGGCAGCCTGGCCAACACGGCCAGCGTGGCCGCCCCGGCCGGCACGATCGACCCGAACACGGCCAACAACAGCGCGACCGACACGGACACGATCGTCGTGGCGGTGCCCCCGCTCAACCTCCTCGACACCTTCAACCGGGCCAACGCCACCACCCTGGGGGGCAACTGGAGCCAGGTCGTGCTCGGCGGGGCGGCCGGCATCCGGGTCAACACCAGCCAGGCCTTCTGTCCCGCGACCGGGATCGCCTGCCTGATCCCGGGTCAGGCGATCTGGAACGGCACGACCTTCGGCGGCCCGACCTTCGGCAACCGCCAGGGTGCCGCGTTCACCTTCGCGAGCGCACCGGTGAACGGCACAGCGCTCTACCTGAAGGCGTCGGGCGGATCGGCCGCCCTGCCCCTGAGCTTCATCCGGGTGCTCTACAACCCGTCCGGGACCGGCAACGTCGTGGTGGCCACGACCACGACCGGCGGCCTCACCTTCACCCTGAGGTTCACCTTCCCGGCGTCCTTCGCGGCCGGAGACACGCTCACCGCGGTGGCGCTCCAGACCGGCCAGATCAGCGTCTACAAGACCAGCGGGGCCGTGGTCACCCTCGTCGGGACTGGGACGATCCCGGGCCCGGGCTTCTGGACCGGCACCGGCCGCATCGGGATCCGGCTCCCTGCCGGCGCCCGCGTCGACAACTTCTCGGGGGGGAACGTGCCGTGAGCCTTCACATCGAACGCCGGGGGCCGGCTTCCGGCCCCGCGGCCACTCGACCGCCGACCGGAACCTGGGCGCCGGGTCGCGCCCGGTGCGCGGGACCACCGCGTGCCGGTCGCACCGTCCAGACGCCCAGCTCCCCCAGGAGAACCCGATGAACACGCACGTTCTCTCGAGCAAGGTCTCCCGGCGCCAGCTGCTGAAGGTGGGCGGCACCGCCGCGGCAGCCGCCGCCGGCGTCACGCTCCTGCCCCGCTGGGCAGGCCGGGTCCTCTCGCCGGCTGCCGACGCCTCGGCCGCGGTGACGCCGACGGTCTTCAGGCACCTGGCCGCAACGGACGGCTGGGTCTCGATCCCCGGCCTGGTCAAGGACTCGACGAACACCTACCAGCTGAGCCCCGATCCGTTCGCCCCGGCGCCGTTCACCACCTACATCTTCGGCTTCCGCGACGTCACAGACCTCTCGACGGCCGCGAGCAACTACGCGGCGGACACGCCCCTGATCCTGGCCCAGAAGGGGCACACCCAGACCTCGGCGCCGCTGCTCTACTTCGACGAGAACGACGCGATCCAGGTCGTGCTCTCGAACCTGGGCCTGCAGCAGCGCCCGGACCTGACGGACTCGCACACGATCCACTGGCACGGCTTCCGCAACGCACTGCCGATCTTCGACGGCGTGCCCGAGATGTCGATCTCGGTGCCGCTGGGGAGTGACTTCCCGTACTACTACCATCCGACCGATCCCGGCACGTACATGTACCACTGCCACTTCGAGGACGTGGAGCACGTGCAGATGGGCATGGACGGGATCGTCTTCGTGCGGCCCGCCCAGAACAAGACAGGCGCTGGAGGCGGACCGGTCGCCCGGTACAACCATGGACCGGCGTCGGCGCCCCTGGGCTATGTCTACAACGACGGCGTCGCCCCCGGCGACCCGTTGTCGACCGCGTACGACCGCGAGTTCCCGATCTTCCTGAGCGAGTTCTGGGCCGTGTCCCACTACGACGACGCCCACGTCCAGAACGCCGACTGGAGCGACTACCACTCGGACTTCTTCCTGATGAACGGACGCTCGTACCCCGACACGCTGGCGCCGAACGGCGGTGGCAATGACCAATCGACGGGCTATCTGATCGCCCCGACCGGCCGGCCCGACCTCCAGTACCAGCCGCATTCGTCGCTCATCACGTGCAACGCGGGCGATCGCGTCCTCCTCCGCGTCGTGAACCTGGGCTACACGCAGGCATCGATGCGGCTCACCGGCATCCCGATGCACATCGTCGGCAAGGATGCGACGCCGCTGCGCGGCATAGGGACCGGCGGCCTGCGCAACGGCGCGGACACGTCCTACCGCACCGACACCGTCTACGTCGGAGCCGGCGAGAGCTACGACGCGATCTTCACCGCGCCGCCCACGACCCAGACCGGCAGCAACTACGACACCTACCTGTTCTTCAACAACTCCCTCGGGCATCTGACGACGCCGGGCGGCTCGGGCCTCGGCGGCCAGATGACCCAGGTGCGCGTCTATGCCGCCGGTAACCGGCCGCCGCAGACGGCGCCGAACACGAACCCCGTGCCATGAAGCGACACGCAGCCAACCAGCCAACCGCGCACGAGGGAACGATGGAGATGGGCGCCCGAACATCCAGGTGGGTCCGCGTGGGCTCGGCCTTCCTCCTGGTCGCATCGCTCCTGGCCGTTGCGGCCGGCGTCGGGCCCCAGGCGGCAAAGGCCGCCGCGCCCTCCTCCGGCGTGCTCTGCACGAGCGGCAGCAGCCCGAACCCGACCTTCACGCTCACCGCCACGTCGGGCTACATCAGCATGCCCGACGGCAACACGATCTTCTCCTGGAGCTACGCCAACGGCAGCGGGGCCTTCCAGTTCCCCGGCCCGATCCTGTGCGTCAACCAGGGAGACAGCGTCACCGTAGTCCTGCACAACACGCTGGGCGAGGCGACGTCGATCATGTTCCCCGGGGTCGACGGCGTGCTCGCCGACGGCTCGCCGGCCCAGCCCGTGGTCAGCGGCTCGACGATCACCTCGCTCGTCCCGGCCGCGGCCGCCAACGGCGGGAGCGTCACCTACAGCTTCACCGCCAGCCGCCCCGGGACGTTCCTTTACGAGAGTGGCACGGATCCCGGCAAGCAGGTCCAGATGGGCCTCTACGGTGCCCTGATCGTGCGGCCCGCCGGACACCCCGACGCGGGCTACGTCGACGGTGCCGGCAGCCCGATCGGCACATTCAACCCCGGCAACGAGTACGTGATGCTCCTCTCGGAGATCGACCCGCTGCTGCACCAGGCGGTGGAGCTGCACCAGGCGTACGACGTGACCCAGCTCCATCCGCGCTACTGGCTGATCAACGGCCGCTCCTTCCCGGACACGATCGCCCCGAACAACGCGGCCTGGCTGCCGTCGCAGCCGTACAGCTCGCTGGTCCACGTCCAGGTCACCGACCCGACGGTGACCGGCGGCAGCCACCCGCCGGCCCTGGTCCGGTACCTCGACGCCGGGTCCCTGAACCATCCGTTCCATCCGCACGGCCAGAACGGGACGGTGATCGCCCGCGATGCGACACCGCTCATCGACGCCACCAACCACGACCTGTCGTACGAGACGTTCGCGTTCTCCATCGGCTCCGGCCAGACCTGGGACCAGACCTACCACTTCGACAACCAGGAGCAGTTCAACCCGGACACGAACCCCGTCCCGGTCACGATCCCGCAGCTGCAGAACCTCACCTTCAAGGGCGCCGCGACCTACTACGGCGGCAGCCCGTACCTCGGCTACAAGGCCGCGTTGCCGGTCGGGACGACCAGCTACAACGAGTGCGGCGAGTACTACATGGTCTGGCACAGCCACGCCCTGAACGAGGTGGCCAACTACGACGCGAGCTTTGGCGGGATGTTGACCCTCGAGCGGATCGACCCGCTCCCGGGCCAGCAGCACGCCGGCACGTGCAGCCAGTAGGTGACGACGATGAGAAGGTCCATCCGACTCCCGCGCCACACGGGGCGGGCAGCACCGTTCCTCGCGGCGGTGCTCGTCGCCGGGCTGGCGAGCTCGTCCATCGGCGCTGCGCTCGCCGCGGCGTCGCCCGCCGGTACCTCCGTCCAAGCGACCCGGGCCCCGGCAACCCTGCGCTCAGCGCCCCGCGCGGCGGCCGGCGCGGTCACGGCCATCGCCCGCCCGCAGCGCACCGCGGTGACGCGGACCAGCCCCGCCAGCGTCCTCGTCTCGACGGCGTGCACGCTGGCCACCACAACCTGGTCGTGCGACCTCTATGCGAAGGCGGGGACGCTCACCCTGCCCGACGCGACGACCGTCCCGATCTGGGGCTACGCCTCGACCAGCGGGGATCCCGCCGGCCTCCCGGGGCCGACGCTCATCGTCGGCGCCGGGAAGGACCTGCAGATCACGCTCCACAACGTGAACCTGCCCAGCGCGACATCCCTGGCGGTCTCGCAGCTGCCGATGATCCCGGACACTGCCGGAGTCGCGGCTGGCGGCAACAAGACCTACACGATCGCCGCAGCCGACCTCCGGCCGGGCACGTACCTCTACGAGGCGGGCCTCACCCCCGACGGTCCTCGCCAGGCGGCGATGGGCCTGATCGGCGCCCTTGTCGTGCGACCCGCTTCCTGCGGCGTCGCGGCCAACTGCGCCTACGACGCGAGCAGCCCGTTCGACGACGAGGCGGTCCTCGTGCTGTCCGAGGTGGACCCGGCGTTCAACGCGGCTCCCTCGACCTTCGACCTGAACTACTTCGCCCCGAAGTACTGGCTCATCAACGGCAAGGGCTTCCCTGCCACGGACCCCATCGCCACGGACGCCGCCCACGGCGTGCTGCTGCGCTACGTCAACGCAGGCCTCGTCCACCACGCCATGAGCGTGCTGGGACTGCACCAGACGATCGTCGCGGCAGACGGGCAGCCGCTCCCGAACCCCCAGACGGTCGTGGATGACACGGTTCCGTCTGGGTCGACCGTCGACGCCATCGCCACGATCCCCGGGGACGCGCCCAAGGGCACGAAGTTCGCGGTGTACGAGGCCGCGATGCACCTCGACAACAACGGCATCGCAACGACGCCGGCGGCGGCCAGCCCGGAGAACACGCCGATCGCCTTCGGCGGGATGCTCACCTTCATGACCGTGGCCGGCTCGTCGAGCACGCCCCACCCGCCCGTCACGAGCGGGGTCAGCCTGACCCCGAACATCACAAATGGCACGGGGCTGGTCACGCTCGCCGCGACGGAGACCTCCGCCGCCTCGACCGTGACTGCGGCCGAGTACTTCGTCGACGCCGTCGGCACCAGCGGCGCCGGCTGCGCGATGACCGGCTCGTTCGGGGCTGCGACCGTCGCCGTGAGCGCGACGATCCCGGCCACCGGTGGAACGCTGCCCTGCGCCGACCTGGCCTCGCTGGCCAGCGGCAGCCACACGTTCTACGTCCACGGCCGCGACGCCACCGGCGCATGGGGCGCCGTGGCATCGGCCGTCCTGACCCTCGACAAGACCGGGCCCGCCGTGAGCGGCCTGAGCCTGACCCCGAGCCGCACGAACGGCAGCGCCAACGTCGTCCTGCAGGGGACGGCGAGCGACGTCGCGACCGGCAACCAGAACGTGACCGCGGCCGAATACGCCATCGACGGCGGCCCCGCAACGGCCATCAGCGCGCCCACGCCGGCGGCGATCGTCAGCCTCCAGGCGACGATCCCGGCCTCGGCCGTCACGGCCCTCGCCGACGGTGCGCACACCGTCACCGTGCGGGCCCAGGACGCGGTCGGGAACTGGGGCGCCACCACGGCCACGACGCTCATCGTCGACAAGACCGGCCCCACCACCGGCAACGTCTCCGCGACACCGAACCCCACCAACGGGCTGTTCGGCGTCCAGATCGGCTCGACGGGCCAGCTGTACGAGCGGATCGACGCCACCATCACCGACCCGGTGGCGGGCGGTGTCAACTCGACCATCGTCGCCGCGGAGTACTTCATCGACACCGTCGGGGCGAACGGCACCGGCGGCGGCATGCTCGCCGCCGACGGCGTCTTCAACAGCTCCAACGAGGGAGCGGTGGGAGCGGCAGAGATCTTCGGGATCGCGGCTCTCTCGTCGGGCTCCCACACGATCTACGTCCACGCCAAGGACGCGGCCGGCAACTGGGGCGGGATGTCCAGCACCACGCTGGTCGTCGACCACACGCGGCCGTTCATCTCCTCGGCCGGGCTGACCCCGAACCCGACCGCCGGGGCGACGACCGTGACGCTCAACGTGGCCGTCGTCGACTCCACGAACATCAATCGCGTCGAGTACTTCATCGGCGCCGACCCGGGCCTGGGGAATGGCACGTCCGTGACCACGACCCCCGTCCTCCCGGCAACCAGCGTGACGGGAACCGCGTCGATCAACGTGGGCACTCTCGCCCTCGGCTCGTACACCGTCTCCGTTCGGGCCCGCGACACCCTCGGCAACTGGAGCGCCGTCACGACCCTTCCGCTGGTCACGACCGCGCTCTTCGCCGACGGGTTCGAGTCCGGGAGCTTCAGCGCGTGGTCGTCCGCGGTCAACGCGCCGACCCGCATCACCGTCGGCAACGGGGCGGCAGCCCAGGCCGGCACCTACGGCATGGCGGCCCAGATCAGCGGCGGCACGTCCGGCTACGTCCAGGACAACACGCCCGCCGCCGAGACCACGTACAACGCCCGGTTCTACCTGAACCCCAACACGGCAGGGCTGGCCAACCTCACGCCCTACACGATCTTCCGCGCCCTGAACAACGCGAACGCGGAGCGGTTCAACGTCCAGCTGCGCGTGACCGGCGGCACCTACCAGGTGCGCGCCGTCCTCACGCGGAACGGCGGAACCAACGCATCCGGCTGGTTCAACGTTCCTGGCAGCGCCTTCACGGCCGTCGAGACCATCTGGAGACGCGTCGGGAACAACCTGGCGATCCAGCTCTACACGGGCGGGATTCTCCGGCAGACGGTGACCGGCACGTCCTCGACGGCAACCCAGGCCCAGTACCGGATCGACACGGTTCGGCTCGGCCCCCAGGGCACCCTGACGGGCGCCTCCGGGACCATCTACGTCGACTCGTTCGTGTCCACCCGCACCACGGCGGTCGGCCCCTAGCCACCGCGCTCTCGTTGGCCTCCGACCGGTCCAGCACCGGCCGGAGGCCAACGCCGCAGGCCCAACCTTCGAGGGGGATCCCATGCAGCAGGCCATCTCGAATCCACCGGCCACCCAGCAGGCCGGGGCCGGACGCATATCCCGGTCGCAGGTGGTCGTCCTCGCGGTGGCTGGGGCGTTCCTGATCGGCCTCACGGCGATCGCGCTTCTCGGTGGATCACGGGGGGCCGCCCCGGCCGCCGGACAGGTCCCCGTCAACCCCGCGATCGAGGCGAAATGGGGCGTCCGAGTCACCCGCGTCGCGGTCACCGCGGACGGCGGGATCGTCGACATGCGGTTCATCGTCCTCGACCCTGACAAGGCGCTGGCGATGATGCAGGACCTCAAGAACCTGCCGATCCTGTACCCGGAGGGCTCCGGCGCCGTCATCGGCTCGGTCTCCCAGATGTCCGCCCGGCACGACCTCAACCCGGGCCAGACCTACTTCCTCCTCTACCGCAACACGGGCGGGTCCCTGGTGCCCGGCCACCTCGTGACGATTGCCTTCGGCGACCTGGAGCTGCGGCATGTCGTTTCGCAGTGAGCCCGGGCCGCGACTCCCGGGCCCCGCCGCCGGGAAGTCGCCGGCGGTGGCCCGAGCTCCGCGACGGGCGGCCGGTGGATCGGCGCGTCGCGTCGTTGCGGCGGCCGTCCTCCTTGCGCTGCTCGTGCTCCCGCTCATCGGCGCCGGCACGGCGGCCGCGCACGCCACGCTGGTGGCCACCGACCCTCTCGATGGGGCCTCGCTGGTCGTGGCGCCGTCGCGGATCCGCCTCGCCTTCAGCGAGCCGGTGGCGGTCGATCTCGTCACCATCGACGTCGTCGACGGCGCAGGCCGCGCGGTACCGGGCGCGACGATCTCGGCCGACCCGACCGACGCCGCTGCCGTGCTCGTTGCGCTCCCGAACCTTACGCCCGGCGCGTACCGGGTCGGCTGGCGGGCGGTCGACGACCAGGACCTCCACGTCACCTCGGGGACGATCGTCTTCGGCATCGGCTCCGGGTCCGCGCCCGCGCCGGTCGCCGCTCCGGCCATCCTGCCCAGCGGCGGCGAGGTGGCCGCCCGCTGGCTGGATCTCGCTGCCGCCTCGCTCCTCGCGGGCGCGCTGACCGTCCTGGCGATCGCCGTCCGGTCCCCGGGGGCTCCGCCGGCAGCCCCCCGGGGATCGCGGTCCGTCGACGAAGCGGCGGTCCGGAAGCGGGCCCTGCGCCGGCGCCTGCTCCGGCTGGCCCTGGCCGGCGCGACGGCCGCACTCGTGGTCGGGTTTGCCCAGCTCGCGGTCCAGGTCGCGAACCTCGGACCGAGCGGCACCGGCCTCGGCTCGGCGCTGGCGACGGGCTACGGGCTGGCGTGGATCGGGCGACAGGCGCTCCTCGCGGGCCTGGTCGTGCTGGTCCTGCTTCGGCTCGCGACGTTGCGCCGCCAGGCGCCGGGCGGCATGGCCCTTGCGATCGGGCCGGCCGGCGGCCTGCCTCTCGCGGACGTCGCCGGCATCGCCCTCGTGGCCGGCCTCGCCTTCCTCGAGGCGCTCGCCGGCCACGTCGCCACGGGCTCCACGAGCGAGCAGCCCGCCCGGACCCTCGCCCTCGCCGGCCACATCTTCGCCGCCTGGTCCTGGACGGGCGGTCTCGTCGCCCTCGTCGTCGCGATCCTGCCGCTGCGAGGCGGTGGACCCGGGGCAGCCGCCGAGGGACGGGCAATCCTGCGCCGGTTCTGGCTCATCGCGACCCCGGCGCTCGCCGTCGTGGCGGTCAGCGGCATCTACCTCGGCGGCCAGCTCGTGGCCACGCCCGCCGCCCTCGTGGGAAGCCTGTACGGCGAGACGCTGCTCCTCAAGATCGGCCTCGCGCTCGTGGTCGCGACCGTCGGCCTGCTCAACGCGACGACCCTCCACCGGGGTCTCGCGAGCGCCCTCCGGCCGTTCGCCCCGGTCCGGTCGACGGCCTTCGGCGGCCCCCGGTGGCTCCGCCGGCGCGTTGTCTTCGAGGCCCTGGGTGGGCTCGCGGTCGTGATGGCCGCCTCGGTCCTGGCATCCACTCCCCCGGCCCGCGGCCCGGCCTTCGACCCTCCCGCCGTCGTGCCGGACCAGGCAGACCAGGCGGTCCGCGCCGATGACCTGGTGGTGATCGCGTCGATCCGGCCGAACCGGCCCGGGCCGAACTTCGTGGAGCTCGCCGTCTACCAGACCCGCAAGCCTGTCCCCGCCCCGATCACCGGCGTGGAGGTCGGGCTCGCGCCTCCGTCCGGGGCCGGCGTGCCGCCGAGCGCGGCGGCACCGACGACGACGGGGCATTACGAGCTCCCCGTGGGGTCCATCGCGACCCCGGGCACGTGGCAGATCGCGGTCGCGATCCATCGCCCGGGACTGCCGGATGCGCGGGTGTCCTTCCCGTGGACCGTGGCCCCTGTTGCACCCGACCCGGCTGCCCATCCCGCGGTCCTCCCGCCCGTGCCGCTCGCACCGGCAGCGACGCTCGCGGCCGTGCTGCTTGGGTCCCTCTTCGCAGCCGCGGCGATCCTCGCCGTGGCCCGCCGCGTCCCGCGCCGCGTGGCGGCTCCGGACACCGTCGTCTCCAGCGCGCCAGCACCCTTCGTCGGAGGCCCCACGTGAGCTCGCATCGTCGGTCCAGGCTGTCAACCAGCCTCGTCGCGGTCGCCCTGGTCGTCGCGGCGGTGCATCCCGTGGACGCTGCGTCGCCTCTGGCCTCACGATCGGTCATCGATCCCCGCCTCGCGGCGACGCTGGCCGCGTCCCCCGCGCAGAGCCTCGTCTCGGCGATCGTCTACCTGCGCGACCAGGTCGACCCGCGGTCGGTCGGCGGAGTCGGTCGCGCCGGCCGCCGCCGAGCGCTCCTCGCGACCCTGCAGGACCGAGCGGCCGTGGCCCAGGCGGGCGTTCGACAGCTGCTGTCGGCCGCGCACGCCGGCGGCGAGGTTGCCGCGATCACTCCCCTGTGGATCATCGACGCCGTCGCCGTGACGGCCCGACCCGCCGTCATCGGCCGCCTTGCGGCGCGGCCCGACGTCGCCTCGATCGGGCCCGACGCAACGCTCGCGGCACCCGCGGCTCCCGCAGCGACGACCACGTCCGGCACCCCGGTCGAGCCGAACGTCGCACTGGTCAACGCCCCGGCGCTGTGGAGCCTCGGGTACCAGGGGCAGGGTGTCGTCGTCGCCAGCATGGACACCGGGGTCGACCTGGGGCAGCCGGACCTGGCCTCCCGCTGGCGCGGCGGCTCGAACAGCTGGTACGACCCGTACGGGCAGCACCCGACGACACCCGCAGATCCCAGCGGTCACGGGACGCAGACGATGGGGCTCATCGTCGGGGGGTCATCCGGGGGTAGCCAGATCGGCGTCGCGCCGGGCGCCACGTGGATCGCGGCCAAGATCTTCAACGACAGCGGCGTCGCAAGCACCAGCGGCATCCACCTGGCCTACCAATGGCTTCTCGACCCGGACGGCAACCCCGCCACGAATGACGCCCCGGACATCGTCAACAACTCCTGGACGTTCTCGAGCCCAGGTTGCGACCTCACCTTCGAGCCGGACCTCGCGGCCCTCGTGGCAGCCGGCATCACGCCCGTCTTCGCCGCGGGGAACTCGGGCCCAGCGAGTGCCTCGAGCGTGAGTCCCGCCAACAACCCGGACGCCTTCGCCGTCGGGGCCACCGACGACAGCGACATCGTCGCCAGCTTCAGCAGTCGCGGGCCGACGAGCTGCGGGCAGGCTGCTGCCGTGACGTTCCCGGCCCTGGTCGCACCCGGCGTCGCCGTTCGGACCACCGACGTGTACGGCCTGTACACCTCGGTCTCCGGTACGTCGTTTGCGGCCCCCGCGGTGTCGGGCGCGCTGGCCCTCCTCGCGAGCGCAGACCCCGCGGCGACCACGGCTCAGCTGCGTGCCGCCCTGACCTCGACGGCCGTGGACCTGGGCCCGCTGGGCGCCGACAACACCTTCGGCTCGGGACGCATCGACGTCCTCGCCGCCTACTCGTCCCTGGTCGCCGGGCCCGCCCCCACCCCGACGCCCACGCCGACGCCCACGCCGACGCCCACGCCGACGCCCACGCCGACGCCCACGCCGACGCCGACGCCCACGCCGACGCCAACGCCCACCCCGACGCCCACGCCCACGCCGACGCCCACGCCCACCCCCACGCCCACCCCGACGCCCACGCCCACGCCCACCCCGACGCCGACGCCGGTCCCTGACGTCGTCGGGCCCACGACGGCATCCGCGGCCGGGGCTCCCTCGCCGACCCAGGGCGCGGCCGCCATCGCGATCAGCGCCACCGCCACGGATCCCGCGAGCCCCGGCGGGCCCTCGCCGATCGCCGGAGCGGAATGGTTCGAGGGCGCCGATCCGGGCACCGGTCTCGGGACGCCGATGCAGCCGGCGGACGGCGCGTTCGACACCCCGAGCGAGAGGGTCACCGGCTCGCTCGCCACGGCCGGCCTGGCATTCGGAGAGCACGTCCTCTCGATCCGGGCCCGGGACGGCGCCGGGAACTGGGGCGCGGCCGTGCCCCTCGTCGTGTCGGTCACGCCGTCGGACGGGATCTTCGCGGACGGCTTCGAGTCAGGCTCGACAGCCGCCTGGACATCTGTCTCCGGGGGCAGCCGGGTCGCCGTCACCCCGGCCGCCGCGGCGGCGGGCCGCCTCGGGCTGGCGATCACCGTCGCCGGCACGAGCGGCGGGTACGTCGTCGACGCCACGCCGGCCGCCGAGACCGCCTACCGGGCCCGCTTCTCGTTCGCCCCCACCGGGACCACCACCCCGAACAGCGGGATCATCGACGTCTTCGTCGGCCGGAACGCCGCCGGGACGACGGTCTTCCGGCTGCAGTATCGGCGCACCTCGGCCAACGTGCCGCAGGTCCGGGCCAGCGTCGCCCGCAGGGGCGGCACCTCGACGACCGCCTGGATCCCGGTCTCCGACGGGCCGACGACCGTCGAGCTGGCCTGGGCCTCCGGCACCAAGGCCACCCTCAGCCTGCTCGTCGCGGGAGCGCTCGCCGCGAGCCTGACGAGCCTCGACACATCCTCGTATCGCGTCGACGAGGTGCGCCTCGGCCCGTCCGGCGGGCTCGCGGCGAAGATGAGCGGGACCATGTCCTTCGATCGCTTCGTCTCCGACCGGACGACGCCCCTGGGGCTCTGACCATGCGTCGGCGGCGGGCTGCGGCGATCCTTGCCCTCGCGGCGGCCGTGGCGCTCGGTGCGATCGGCGTCCCGATCGCCAGCGCCGCGGCGGCGAGCCCGGCCCCCAAGGTCGTGGTGATCGTCGGTCCAGTTGGCTCGCTGACCGACTACTACCGCAGCCTCGCGTCGGAGGCCGTCGCCGCGGCTCGAGCCGCGAACGCGGATGTCGTGCCTCTCTTCAGCCCCGACGCGACGTGGCCGGCGGTCGCGCGCGCGCTGCAGGGCGCGTCCATCGTCGTCTACCTCGGCCACGGGTACGGCCACCCCAGCCCGTATCGATCGACGCTCGACATGCGATCCCAGGACGGGATGGGCCTGAACCCCGTCGCGGGTGTCGACGACCTGGCCCACGAGTACTTCGGCGAGCACTACATCGCCACGGATGTGCGACTGGCGCCGGGAGCCGTCGTGGTCCTCTCGCACCTCTGCTACGCCTCCGGCAACCCGGAGCCGGGTGGACCCGATCCAACCCTCCCGGTGGCTGAGGCCCGGGTCGACAACTTCGCCGCGGGTTGGCTCGCCGCCGGCGCCGGCGCCGTCGTGGCCGAGGGTTACCTCGGGCCTGCGTACTACGTCAGGAGCCTCCTGGCAGGCGATCGGGCGATCACCTCGATCTGGCAGCATGCGCCAACCTTCCACGATCACGTCACCGCCTTCGGCAGCACCAGGACACGTGGGGCGTCCGACTACGTCGACCCCGTGGCCGACGGCTCCGGCTACTTCCGGTCGCTGGTCGTCGCCAGGAGTGCGGGTGGGACGCCCCTGCCCGCCACCGCTCGGCAACAGCCGACGCAGAGCGGCCAACCGGCCGGCCGCCCCGTGCCCGCACCTCCGCTCTCGCTGGCCGCCCGCGGCATGACCGTGGGCAGCCCCGTGATCTCCGACAGCCCGGTGGCCGGTCGCGCGATGAACATCGCCCTTCCCATCAGCCTGCCCGCCGGCGTCCACCTGCCAGCGGGAATCCAGGTCGGCGGGAGCTGGAGCCTCCTGGTCGCCGATCCCCTGGCCGCCGACCCCCTGGCCGCCGTCCCCGCGGCGGCGCCGGCCGCTCCCTCGCCACCGTCGTCGTTCGATCCGGCCTCCTCGCCGCCACCGCAGCCCATGGCGACGCCGGGGCCGCCCGGGTCCCCCGAGCCTTCGTCCTCGCCGCTTGCGACGGCGGCTCAGCCCGCTGCCTTTGGCGGCGCGGGTCTGGGCCCGCCCGTCCCGCCACCGACGGTGGACCTCATCGCGGCCGAGGCGTCGGGCGTGGTCACCCTCCTGCCCACGCAGTATCGAAGTGGGCTCCTCGAGGCAGCCGCCACGCCGCCGCTTCGGCCTGGCTGGTACCGCTTCACCCTGACGCTCCACGGGCGCGACGGAGTCCCCCTGGATGCCGCGGTGCAGGGCCTCGTCCAGCCGCTCGACCTCCACGTGATGGGATCACTGTCCGCGACGTACGGCGTGGAGCCCCAGGCCCTCGCGACGGCTAATGGCCAGCTCAACCTCGGGGTCCGGGTCACGAACACCGGCACCGTCCCCTGGGACGGGGACGTGCCCGCGGCGCCCCCGGCGCCGGACGCGGCAATTGCCGCGGTTCCCATGCTCGTGGGCCGCTGGGTGAGCCTCGGGCTGCCCATGGATCCACTCGATCCGGCGGGGGCCCCCGGCTCCGTCCCGACGGTCCTGGCTCCCGGGACGAGCGCCGACCTGGACCTCCTGATGGATGTCCCGAGCCTCCCGGGTGACTACCTGGTCCTGCTCGACATCCAGACGCCAGGGCATGGATCGCTGGCGGCGGCAGGCGTGCCCTTCGGCGTGGTCCACGTCCTGGTGCAGCCCGCCCGGCCGCCGGATCCGGGGCAGGCGCCGACCTGACGGGGGCGGCCGATCCGGCCCGCGCCCGCGGGCCGCCGGCGTCACGTCCGTGCTGCTTAGCCAGGCGCGCCGGCGCGAGCTGCCGGCAGAGGCCCGGCGACCCGGGGCGAGACGCCCCGCCCCGGGCCTGCCGCGGTCCGGCTCCGGTCAGAGCCCCAGGGGCGTCGTCCGGTCGGAGACGAAGCGATCGAAGGACATGGTCCCGCTCATCTTCGCCGCGAGCCCGCCGGACGGGCCGAGGCGCACCTCGTCGACGCGATACGAGGACGTGTCGAGGCTCGTCAGGCTCGCGGCGAGCGCTCCCGCGACGAGCAGGCTGAGGGTGGCCTTGGTGCCGGAGGCCCAGGCCAGCTCGACGGTCGTCGGCCCGTCGGAGACCGGGATCCAGGCGGTCGTCGAGGTGCCGCCCCTGCGGGCGACGCTGGCCCGGACCTGCGGCACGTTGGCCGAGGTGCGCCGATACTGCAGCCGGAAGACCGTCGTCCCGGCGGCGTTCCGGCCGACGAAGACGTCGATGATCCCGCTGTTCGGGGTGGTGGTCCCGGTGGGGGCGAACGAGAAGCGGGCCCGGTAGGCGGTCTCGGCGGCCGGCGTCCCGTCGACGACGTACCCGCCGCTCGTGCCGGCGACGGTGATCGCCAGCCCGAGGCGGCCCGCCGCCGCGGCGGCCGGGGTGACGGCGACCCGGCTGCCCCCGGAGACAGATGTCCAGGCGGCTGTCGAGCCTGACTCGAAGCCGTCCGCGAAGATCCCGTCCGACGGCGTGACCGACACGACGAGGGGCACGGCCGCGCCCCAGTTCCCGGCGCCGTCCCGGGCCCGGATCGAGAGGACGTGCTCTCCGAATGCCAGGCCGGCCGTGGCGAGCGAGCCGGTGACCCTCTCGCTCGGGGTGTCGAACGCGCCGTCCGCCGGCTGCATCGGCGTCCCGAGACCGGTGCCCGGATCGGCGCCCTCGAACCATTCCGCTCCGGCGATCGGCGAGGGCCCGCCGGGGCTCGCGGGATCCGTGGCGGTGGCGCTGATCGCGATGGCGGCCGCGCCCTGGGTCGGCGAGGGAGCCCCGGCCGCGGATGCCGTCGTGGGCCCGACGACGTCAGGGACCGGCGTCGGCGTCGGGGTGGGCGTGGGCGTGGGCGTCGGGGTGGGCGTGGGCGTCGGCGTGGGCGTGGGCGTCGGCGTGGGCGTCGGGCGTGGGCGTCGGCGTCGGCGTGGGCGTCGGCGTCGGCGTGGGCGTCGGCGTGGGCGTCGGCGTCGGCGTCGGCGTGGGGCTCCCGCCGAGGGCATTGCTGGCCGCCAGGACGTCGAGGCGGCCATACCCGTAGCTGTTGTCCGGACCGGCGAGCCCAAGGTCCCTCGCGGATCCCGTGAGGGCAGCGACCTGGGATGCAGCGCTGAGGCCGGGGAATGCGCTCATCAGCAGCGCCAGCGCACCCGCGACGTGCGGCGTGGCAAGGGACGTCCCCGTCGCCGACTGGTACAGGCCGTAGAGGTCGGCCGTCCGGATGTTCACGCCGGGAGCAACGACCTCCGGGTACGTCGTGGAGGCCTCGCCGCAGGCCGACGGGCCCCGGCTGGAGGTCGCGTCGATGACGTCGCTGCCGGTCGTGTCCCCGACCGCGAGGGCCTCCGGGTAGTTGGCGGGGCTGACGCTCGACGAGCCACCGGGGCCGTAGTTGCCGGCCGCGAAGACGGGCACGATGTTGGCGGCAACCAGTGCCTGGAGGTCGGGCTGGAACGCGAGATTGCAGCCGGGCGAGCCGAAGGCCCACGAGTTGTTGACCACCTGCGGCGCGTCGGCCGTCGCCGGGTCGCCGTCCGGGTCCAGGACCCACTGGAAGGCGGAGTGGATGGCCGTGGCCGTCGCCGTCCCGCTGTCGTTGAAGATCTTCGCCGCGATCCAGGTTGCCCCGGGCGCCATGCCGATGGAGGTCCCGCCCGCGTCTCCGCCGAGGATGACGCCCATCGTGGCAGTCCCGTGGCCGCTCAGGTCCGTCGGGACGGCCGGGTGCTGGCCGTACGGGTCGAACCAGGAGTCCGCGCCACCCCGCCAGCGGGTCGCCAGGTCCGGATGGCTGACGTCGACCCCGGAGTCCAGGCTCGCGACGACGACGCCCTGACCCGTGTCCCCGAGGGCCCAGAGGGCGGGGGCGTTCACGGTCGCGAGGTTCGACTCCGGCGCCGTCGACGATGGAGCGGACGCCGACGAAGACGCCGCAGGGGCCCGTATCGCGGCCGGGACGATCGGGATCTCATCAGGCGTGACGCTCGCCACGTCGGGGCGGGCTGCGATCTCCGCGATCACGTCGGGCGTCGCCGTGATGGACAGGCCGTTGAGGATCCAGAAGGAGGTCTGCCGGGCCACGCGGCCCTGCGCGGCGCGCAGTCCGAGGACCGCCAGGAGCGGTCCCTGGGACACGCCCGCGTGGGCGCGGAGGGCGCGGATGATGGCGTTCAACCGGGTTCGGCGGTCGGCGCCGCCGATCGACCGGAGGTCGGCCCGCGTCCGCATGGTGACGATGACGGTCTGCATCCCGGCAGGCGTCGATATGCCGGCCGGTGCATCGGTGATGCCGGCCGGGCGGCGGACGCCCTGGACCGAGGTGCTCGTCCTCGCGGTCGCGACGGGCACGGCCGAGACCAGCAGGACGGCCCCCAGGGCCAGGGCGACGATTCGCCGCATCGGGATCTCCTGTCAGCTCTGGGCGTCGATGGGCTCGAGGCGGACGTCGCCGATCACGACAGACACGTGCGTGCCGGCCTGGATCGCGCCACCGGGGTTCGAGTAGAGGATGAAGTAGCTGCCCCCGTCGAGGATCGTGACCTTGTGGCGCATTCCCGTCGGGGCACGGATCACCTTGCCGCTCGGCTCCACGAGGAGCTCCGGCATCGACGTTGCGCCGTGGAGGACGTTCAACGCCTTGTCCTTGTCGACGACCGTGAAGCGGAGGTCGACGAGGCCGCCCGCCGCCGTCACGGCGACGAGGTTCACCTTGATGCCGTACCGGGATTCCATGTCGGCGACGGACACCACGCGGGCCGCGGCGACGTCGGCGTCGGAGCGCGAGGCGCTCGCGCCGGCGGTGTACGTGAGGGCTGCCGCAACGAGGAGTGGCAGGATGAGGACCCCGGCGATCGCCGCGAGCCAGGGGCGTCGAGGCAGCCGGCGGCCCGGGGCGGCCCCGGCCGGCCCCAGTGGGGCCGGCACGGGATCCTGGGCCTCCTCCGGGACCGCAGCTGCGAGGCCGCGGTCCCCCACGGACCGTTCGCTGCTCGTCATGGCGCTAGGGCCCGAACAACGGCGACACGGATCGCTTGGAGGCGAAGGCGTCGAAGTACATCAGGGTGGCATTGCCGGTCGTGGTGACCGAGCCCAGCCGGACCGCGCCCACGTTACCCGTGGGGGCGGTGAGGGTCTGGGAGAGCGTGCCGTTGACGTAGAGCTGGAGCGTGCTGCCCGACTGCCAGGTCACCTCGATGGCATTGGCGCCGGCAGCGAGGTTGACCCAGGCCGGGTTGGCGGTCGCGCCCACCTGGACCTGCACCTGCGCCTGGCCCGCATTGAGCCGGTAGCGCACGTGGAACAGCTGGGTCCCGAAGCCGCTCGTCGTGGCGGCGGCAAGGATGTCCTTGCCGGTCGACGTGTTGCCATTAGGGGTGAAGGAGAAGCGGGCGTCATAGGTCCCGCTCGCTGGGCTGAAGTTGTTCTGCACGTAGTTGGTGTTGTTGCCCTGCGCCTGCAGGCCAAAGCTGCCGACCAGGGCGGCGGCGGCCGTGACGTTGAGCCGGGCGAGGGTCGTCGTGGACACGCTCGACCAGGCGCCGGTGGTGCCCGACTCGAAGCCGTCCGAGAAGATTGCGTCCGGGATCGGGGCCGTGACGGTCAGCGTCGCCGTTCGGACGCCGTTCGTGCCGGTGCTCCAGTTGCCGGCGGCGTCGATGATCCGGACGCGCACGGTGTAGGTCCCAGGGGCCAACGAGGCGGTGGCGATGGGCACGTTGGTCAAGCCGGTGAATGCCGTGCCGGTGCCCGCGGTGATGTTGGTGGCGCCGAACCAGTACTCGCCGCCGACCACCCCGCTGCCACCGGTGTCAGATGCGCCGTTCACGGTCAGGTTCACGCTGGCAGCCCCCGCCGTGATGGACGCGGGCGCAAGAGTGATGCTGCTGAACGTGGGTGCGGTCCTGTCGATGGTGAAGACCTGGCCCACCAATGGCAGGCCTGCGGCGGTCATTGCGTTGCCGGCCAGGTCCTTGATGCTCGTGGGCGACGTCAGGTTGAGGCCAAGGGTCCCATTGCCGATGCCGGTGGTCGCCGTGACCGTCCACGTCGCGCCCGCCCCGGCCACCGAGGTGATCGACCGGGTGCCACCGAGGCCCGTGCTCACGAGGTTGAAGTTGCCGGCGGTCACGCCGGTCACGCTCTCGGAGAAGGTAACCAGGAACTGCACGCTGGCGGCGCTGGTCGCCGCGCTCCCGCCGACCCTCGTGATGCCGACCCCCGTGGGCGGGGTCCTGTCGATCGTCAGCAGGGTGGTCGTTGGGTTACCCCAGTTGCCCGCGGAATCCTTGCCGCGGACGAAGATCGTGTGGTTGCCGGTGGAGAGCTGGCTGATCGTGGTCAGCGGGATGTCGGCGTAGCCGGTCTCGCCCGGGGCGCCCGCGGCATTGAACACGCCGTCCGTGGCGACGAACGGGAAGCCCGTGCCGTTGGCGCCGGCCGCGTCGATGAAGCCCTCGCCCGCGACGACGGAGCTGTCGGCATCAGCGAAGGTGGCGCTGACCCGTACCGACGGGTTGCTGCTGCTGATTCCGAGCGTGCCGTTGTTCGGGTTCGGGTTGGCGGTGACGTTCGTGGTGACCGGGCCGATCCTGTCGATCGCGAGGGAGGTGGCGGCGGGCAGACCCCAGTTGCCCGCGGCATCCTGGCTCCGCACGGAGACCGTGTACGACCCGTCGTTCAGGACGCTGATCGCGGCCTGGGCGATCGTCCCTGTCAGGCTGACGGTCGGGGCGGTCTTGTTGGTCGCCAGGGGACAGGCGTACGTGCTCGGCAGGATGCACGGCACGATGGTGTTCGTGGCCTGGTTCGTGATCGTGTACTCCGCGGCCGTGACGTTGCTGCCGCCGGTCGCCGCGTCGTCGCCCGTCGCGCTGATCGCGACGTCGACGGTGCCGTTCGTCCGGCTCGGGGTCAGCCCGAGCGCGGTCGTGGAGGGACCGGTCTTGTCGATGCTGAAGGCGAAGGAGCTGAAAGCGCCCCAGTTGGCGGTCGGGGTCGCCGCATCCTGGCCGTGGACGTAGACGGTGTGGCTGCCACTTGCCAATCCGTTGAGCGTCGCGGACGGGATCGTCACGGACGCCGAGAAGACGGTCGGGTCCGCGGTGACGGTGACTGCCATCGGGCTGCCCAGGCCGGCCGTTCCCGTGGCGTCGATGAAGTACTCCGCAGCGCCGACGCCGGAGTTCCCCGTCGCGCCGTCCGTGACGGAGGCGGCGAGGGCACCGGTGCCGAGGTCGAGGTTGACGTTGCTCGTGATCGGTCCGACCGTGTCACCCGTCGAGGTGGTGTTCGGCGCCGCGTTGATGAAGGCGAGCATTCCGCCGAAGTCGGCGCCGCCGTTGTTGTTGAGCGTGAGGGCGGCGTCGTAGACCGCGTACTTCGTCGAAGCCGCGGCGGTCGGCGGCAGGACCACCAGGACGTCCGCCGTCTGGCCCGGGGCCAGGGTCTCCGCGACCATGCCCCGGGGGTACGCGCTCGGACTGCCGTCCGCGGCGAGGACCGACTGGCGCAGGCCGAGCACGCCGATCGAGTGGTGCTGGATGCCGGCGTTCGCGTAGCGCAGGAGCAGGCGGTTCCCGGAGGTCGCATTGATCGGCGCGGCCGCGCTCGAGTACGCCACGCCGTTGATCAGCGAGTACTTCGGGGCGAAGGAGCGCAGGTCGAACGTCGCCGGATCGCAGCTGGCCGTGCAGGATGGGTCCGCGCGCCTGTTCAGCGCCGGGTCCACCTCGCCGAGGACCAGGAGGGCTTCTTCATCGAAGGCCGAGCCCGGGTCGTCGTACGCCTGGCCGGTGGTGGCCGGCCGGACGACGAGGACGCCGTACAGGCCCATCGCCACCTGGTACTGCGAGCCGGGGAGGAGCCCGGCCTCGTAGAGGTAGGTGCCGGGGGCAGTGGCGGTGAACGTGTACGCCCTCGTTGCGCCGGGGGCGACGGGCGCCAGATCCGGGACCATGGCCACGCCCTCGAACTCCAGGCTCGTATCGGCGGAGAGCCCGTTGTGGAGGTTGACGGTCACGACGTCGCCCTCGTTCACGGTCAGCCCTGGGCCGGGAACCCCCGGGCTGGCAGTGGTGCAGTCACCCGCGGTCGTAGGAGTGCCGAAGCCCCAGATCGGGACGGTCACCGGGCCGGGAAGGGTGAGGCTGCCTGGCTTGGCGCACAGGTCGAGCGACACCGTGGCCGCCGCGGCTGCTCCCGGGATCAGAAGCGCTGCGACGAGCAGCGCCGGACCCAGGACCAGCGAGGAGAGGAGGGCTCGCTTCATCGTTCGATCCGATCTCATGGTCGCTCCCCTACCTCTCATCACGGACACGTATTCGGCAGGGGCGGATCGACCCTCGTGTAGGTGATCGGCCCGGTCATGTTCACGCCCCAGGACGTGATCTGGTAGAGCGCGTGGTTGTGGGCGATGATGTAGAACTCGCCGCACTCGTTGAGGGTGGAGATGCCCGGCGGCATCGGCTCCTGGACGCCCAGGTACGGGCTGCCGCCGTAGAACATGCCAACCGTGAGGTTCTGCAGGTTCGGCTCGGCGACCGGGATCGGGTTCGCTTGCGAGTAGTCCTCGTTGTCTCTCCAGCTGAAGAGCACGTCCCAGGTCTGGCCGGGGCCGATGTTCACCGAGAACTTGTCGAAGGACATGTCCTGGCCCGCTGGCCCTGCGAGCGGCGCTCCGTCGCGGCCGATCACCTTGCCGTTGTTGCCGTGCGGGTGGAACGGGTAGTCCTCGGTCCCCACGGACAGGTAGCGGGTGATGCTCGGCAACGGGTTGATCGGGCTCGGATTGAGCGTGACCCCGTCTGCCAGATACTTGTCATTCGGGTGGATCGTCGCCAGCGAGCCGTACGGCTGGCTGGGCAGCCAGCTCGCGAAGTTGTCGGCGATGCTGTCCGGGAACCCGCGGCCGTTGATGAGCCAGTAGCGCGGGTGGTAGCTGTTCATGTTGAAGGCCTTGGTGCCCTTGAGGACCGCCGCGTTCAGGTACGGATCGACCTCGGACAGGAGGGCCAGGAACTCCGTGCTCGCGTTGAACTGCGAGTCGGCCCGGTCGTAGGCGTAGGCGGCCCCGATGGTGGGCCGCACGATGAGAGCCCCGAAGAGACCCATCCGTACCTGGATCTGCGGGTTCGCGAAGAAGCTCGGCCCACCGCTCGTCCTCTGGCCGCCGCCGCTCTCGTAGAGGAACGTGCCGGGACGGGAGGCGACGAAGCGGTAGGTGACGGTGCCGCCGCCGGGCTGGGCCGGCTTCGCGAGCGAGGTCACCGTCCCGGTCCCGTCGATGACGGGCTGGGACGGCACGTCATCCGCGAGCACGTTCTCCTGGCCCGGGAAGATGATCGACACGGCGGGAGCGCTCTTCGGCGACGTCGGCGTGAAGGAGTTCTTCAGGATGACCGTGACCGTGTCGCCCTCGTTGACGCAGAGCACCGGCCCGGGGTGCTGGAAGGGCCGAGTGCCCTCCGAGAAGCCCCACGCGTAGGCGGTGGTCCCGTCGGGAAGGTTGATGTACCCCGCCCGGGTCGTGAGGTTGAAGGTCGGGTTGGAGCCCGCACTGGTGCAGGCGACGCCGACGCGGTTGGCGGTCTCGGTCGCGGCCGCCAGGGTCGGTCGCACGGCCGCCGAGGACAGCAGCACGCTCGAGACCAGCACCGACGAGACCGCGAGCGCCAGCGCGGGGCGGCCGCGCGGGTGGGTGAATCGAAGCATCGTGGTCACTCCGCTCATCACAGCCGGTCTCATCACACGCCCCCGCGGTCGTTGGGGTGGGCCTGGGGCTGCAGGGCGCCCGCCGGGTAGACGCGCACCTCCGTGCGCTGCCCGCCGCCGCCGGCGAGGTTGTCGGCCCGGATGTACGTCCGGTTGAAGAGGACGTACGTGTCCGGGCCGGTCCCGCCGGAATGGGCCGGGGCCTTGAAGATCGCGTCAAAGCTCTCGCCGGCGCCCAGGGCGACGATGTTCGTCGGGTAGCTCGAATCGGTACCGTCCCGTCCCCACAGCCGGGTCGCGTCGCGCCCGACCACGCGCAGCTTGATGCCCGTGAGCGTCATCGCGGCTTCCTTGAAGCCGAGGTTGGCGAACCGGAGGAGGACGTGCTCGCCCTCCTCGCAGGTCACCAGCGACGAGTACGGCTGGTTCCCGAGGTCCGCGGCCCGCGGCCCGGTCGGCCCGACCAGGTCGTAGTTGGCGTCCCTCGCGACGTTGAACGGGTCGATCGAGCCGTTCGGCTCCAGCGTGTCGGGGTAGGCCCGCCCGTTGAGCAGGCTGAAGTCGGCGTGGTAGTCGCTCCACTCGGGGAGCTGGATGTGGGCGTCCGCCCAGTGGGCCTCCGCCCAGACCTCGCTCAGGAACATGGCGTACTCGCGGTCGAAGCCCGTCGAGCCGTCCCCGTCGTTGTAGGCGAACCTCGTGAAGGTTCGGCCGTCGTACGTCCGGGACGTGCCGTCCTGGGCCGGCCGGACGAAGACGAGGCCTGTCATCCCCATGTGCACGTGCTCCACGTCCTCGACATGGCAATGGAACATGTAGGTCCCGGGGTCGTGGGACTTGTAGACGTACGTGAAGGTCTGGCCCTGCGGGATCGACACCGAGCCCGTGGGCTCGCCATCGAAGAACGGGATGACGTTCTTGAAGCCGTGCCAGTGGACGGTGTGGGAGTCGAACAGGTCGGGCCGCTGGGCCAGACCGACATTCGTGAGCTGGACGTGGAACTCCACCCCCTCCTTGGCCCAGAAGAGCGGCGCGGCGTGCTGGGCCTTGTTCTTCAGCTCGAACTGCTGGGTGTCGTCGAGGCCCGTCGCGTTGGCGAACCCGAAGATGTAGTCGGTCCGGTTAGGCGGAGCGTAGCTGTCGGGGTGGACCACGCCGTAGGCCGGCGAGGTGATCGTCGGGCCGGGCGGCATGGAGATCCAGCCGTCCGTCCCCACGAGCTTCAGGTCCGGGAACGGTGGGCCCGCGAGGGCCCGGCCCGGCTGGAGGATGGTCCCCACCAGCCGGGGCCCGAGGCTCACCGCGGCGGCGGCCGCCGCGGTGAGCCCCCCGTACTTGAGCACCTGGCGCCGGCTCAGCAGCAACCCCCTCTGGTCGCGCATCACGTTCTCTCCCTCGGCGACGGTTGGACGGGTGGTTCTCGAGAGGTCGCTCATGGCACGGTCGCTCCGCGGAAGTCGTCGGCCCGGGACGTGACCACGAGCTGCATGCCGATGCGGCCGCCGGCGGTGAGGGTGGTGCCCGTCACGCGTCCGACGTAGGTCGAGTTCTGCCACACGTCCACCGACCCGTCGGCGTTCGCCACGGCGGTCAGCGTGTTGCCGGCCGCGAACGTTGCCGCGAGCGTCCCGCGCTGGGTGTAGCTGCCTCCGCCGTTGGCTGTCGTCTCGACGATCACCGAGCCGCCCGCGAGCGCGTAGCGCACACGGATGAAGGAGGCGGGCGCGCTGGCGCTGCCCCCACTGGCCTTCAGGAGGAGGGCTGATGCTCCCGGCGCCGTGGCCAGGGTGATGGCAGCTCCCTGCTTCGGACCGAAGACATTCGTGGCCCCATTCCAGATCGCCGTGCCGTTGGTGCAGTTGCCGACAAGCGCGCAGTTGGCCTGGTTCGTGTTGACCCGGATCACGCTGTTGGCGGCGGTCGTCTGGCTCCAGTTCGCGCCGAGCGTCGCGGCGTTCGCCCGGTTGAAGTTGTCGAGCAGGCCAAGGGCCGGCAGCGCGATCGCCGGGCTCGTGACCGAGTCGGTGTCGGTCGCGGTGTTGTTGGCCATGTTCGGGTCGGTGATCCCGGTCGGTGCCGTCACCCTGGCGGTGTTGGCCAGGCTGCCCGTGGCGGAGGCGGTGCCGTTCACGGTGAACGTCGCCGTGCCGCCGCCGAGAAGGCTGACCGTCCGGTTGGTGATGTTGGCCGTGCCGCTGGCCGTGCCGCAGCTGGACCCGGCCGAAGCCGTGCACGTCCACGTCACGCCCGTCAGGTTGGCCGGGATGCTGTCGTTCACCGTCGCGCTGGTGACAGGGCGCGGGCCGGCATTCGAGACGACCACGCTGTACTGGAGCACCCCCCCGACGACCACAGTCGTCTGCCCGTCGGTCTTGGTGATCGAGAGATCGGCCGTGGGCAGGATCGTGTCGCTGTCGGTTGCGGAATTGTTGGCGGGGTTCGGGTCGAGCGTGCCCGGCGCGGGCGTCACGGTCGCCGTGTTCACCAGCGTCCCGGTCGCGCTCGGCGCGACGGTGGCGGTGAGGAGGATGGTCGCGGATCCGCCCACGGCGAGGTTCACGGTGGTACCGAGATTGCCGGTGCCGGATGGGCTGCTGCAGGAGGAGCCGGCCGTGGCCGAGCACGTCCACGACGCGCCGGTCAGCGCGGCGGGGACATTGTCGACGACCGACGCTCCGATCGCGGGATTCGGACCGGTGTTGGCGACGACGAGCGTGTAGGTGTCCGTGGAGCCTTGCGTCACCGTCGTCTTGGCGTCGGTCTTGGTGATCGACAGGTTCGCCGTGGTCGCCGGGATCTCGTCGGCCCCGATGTCGAAGCTGCCAAAGGCGGGACGTCCATCGCCGTCGATATCCGATGCCGGGGCGGCGATGCTGGCCTTGCTCGCCGCCGCGGTGTTGTACGCCGGCGAGGAGTTGTTCTGGAGGTGGTAGTTGCCCATCAGGTTCGCCGGCAGGTCGGCCGCGATGAGGATCGCGCCGATGAAGTTCGGGTTGGTGCGCCACGGGGCGAATGTCAGCGCCGTGCTGTACGGAGAGACCACGGCGGGATCCAAGGAGGAGTTGGTCGGGCTCGCGGTGATCCCCGTGGAGGTCTGCAGGACCGAGTTGGTCGGGGACAGCTGCCCGGTCAGGTCGGCGACGCCGAGATCCCAGTTGTTCACCGGGTTCGGGTCACCGGTCGCGCCGATGCCGGTCACCCCGGAGCCGGCACGCGTGCCCGCACGGTTGTCCCAGAAGATGTCGTTGAAGAGGAGCGGATCGCTGAAGGTGGACGAGCCGGCCGGCAGCGTCGCCTGCAGCAGGGCGCTGTTCTGGCCGCTGGAGAGGCCGGCCGGAGCGGGCTGCCCGTTGCTCGTCACGGCCGTCGCGGTCGTGACGTTCTTCATGATCGTGTTGTTGTAGACCCGGACGTTCGGCGCGTCGTCGATGGCGATGCCGCCGCCCTCGTGCGTCGACACGTTGTTCACGATCATGTTGTTGTAGACGTTCATCGGGAAGTTGCCGGCCATCAGGAACCGGATCCCGCCGCCGTCGTCGTTGGCCAGGTTGGCCTGGATCACGTTGTCGTGGATGTCGACGGGGCCGGAGCCCGGCGAGAGGATCGACGGATCGGCCGGCAGCTGGCCGGCGATCATGATCCCGCCGGCTTCGTCGTACGACTGGTTGTAGTAGATCCGGTTGTGGTCGATCGAGCCGTTGGGGCTCAGGCCGTAGACGCTGAGGCCGCCGCCGTACTCGGCCGAGAAGTTGCCGCAGATGTCGTTGCCGGTGACCGCGTAGCCGTCGCTGCCGGCGAAGAGGCCGATGCCTCCCGCCAGGTTGGTGCCGGCGTTGGCGATGATCCGGTTGTTGGCGAGGCGGACCCCTTCGTTGTGGTTGCTGGTGTCGGGGGCCGGAAGGTCCGGCGTCCCGATCCGGATTGTGCCGAAGGCGCCGCCGTTGTTCTGGACCACGTTGTTCGTGATCTGCAGGTTGCGGGCATAGGCGTTCGCGAAGATCGCGCCGCCCTGCGTGACCAGGCCGGCCGGCGCGCCGGTGGGCCCGCCGCCGATGATGTTGATGTTGCCGGGGAAGCCCTGCTGGTCGCCGCCCCGGAGGTCGAGGCCGTCGATCGACGGTGCCGTGGTCGGGCTGAACGTCGCGGGGAATGCGTTGGTGCCGCTGCTCGGCAGGAAGAGCGAGATCACGGCGCCGTCGTAGACGGTCTGGTTGCCGTCCCACGTCAGCGTGCCGATCCTCGTGTACCAGTCGGCCGCCACGGGGCTGTCGCCGGCGAAGGCGCCGCCGTCGATGATCGTGCCGCGCGCCGCGCCGTCGGAGCTGCCCGGGCCGACGCCCTGCAGCTTCACCTGCTTGGAGATGATCAGGTTCTCGTAGTACGCGCCGCGCGGATTCTGGCGCGGGTTGGCGCTGCTGTTGTTCGGGTAGACGACCACGAGCGCTCCCGGAGGAGCCGCGTCCAGCGCGCGCTGGATCGCATGGTCTGCCGCCGCCGGCAGCGTCTCCGCCGGTGTGAACCAGCGCCCGGCGCTCGCCTTGGCCGCCGTGTAGTTCGGGTTGCCGGTCGGTCCGACCTCGTAGAGGGCCGGGTTGTATCCCGTGCCGAGCACGTGGACGGTGAGGCCGTTGACCGTGCCCATGCCGTTGGCCGCGGTCACCTTGAGCTGGTGCGGTCCGACCGGGGCGGCAGCGGGGATGTTCACGGCGATCGCCGTGTTGCCCCACGATGTGACGGGCACCGTCAGGCCGTCGAGGGTGACCGCCCCACTGCCCCGGCTCGCGCCGAAGCCCGTGCCGGTTATGGTGAAGGTCCGCGTCGTGGCGTCGACGTACGGCCGCGACACGGCGAAGAGCTGCGGGGCGGCGGCGTCGACCGGGCAGGAGACCGGCTGGAACGTCGTGGTGCCGGGCAGCTGGATCGTCACGCCGACCTGGGTCGGCGCGGTGTCCGCCGGGACGATGATCCCGGGCCAGGCCTCGAAGTCGGCCGCGATCGTGCGGTACTGCGGGTTGTAGTTGGGGTTGAGCCTTCCCGGAACGCCCGGGTCGTTGCCGACGAAGCGGTAGACGTTGCCGCAGACGCCCGACGGGGTCGGGCAGCTGATCCGGTCGGTCGACGGCAGGAGCACGTCGAACAGGCCGTTGTAGTCGGTCTCGGACGTCGTGACCAGGCGGTCGGCGAAGTCGTAGATGCCGACCGGGGTGAACGGCAGGCCGGCCTTCTCGCCGTAGAGCAGCGACTTCGGGTCGGTCGAGAAGTTGAGGTCGTCGACGTTGTAGGCGAAGAAGCGGGTGGGGAGCGGCACGTCGGTGAAGACGTTGAAGCCCGGGACCACGGACTTGCCGTTCTGCAGCGTCACGAGCTTCGTGTCGCACAGCGGCTTGGCCTGGCCCTCGTAGGGCGAGCCGCCCATTCCGGGATCCGCGAAGGTCGGGTTGTCGATCGGCGTGGACGCCGGCACCGTGATCTGGGCCGAGCCGATGCCCGACGGGTCGGTGATCGTCGCCGGCGGGTAGCTGTCGGTCCCGCTGGTCGCGACGTCGACGGTATGGAAGGCGCCGGCGCACGCCGGCGGGGGGACCTGCGGGACGTAGCTGTCGCCGCTGGCGATGTTGATGTCCTCTTCCCGGGTGACCTTGTAGACGGTCTTGCCGTTCTTGTCCTTGATGCTCGGGAGGTCAACGTGGACGAGGTAGTCGTCCCCGGGAAGAGCCTCGAACGGGACGTCCCCGACCGCGTACTCGTCGCCGACCGTGAAGGCGTTCGAGGTGCCGCCGGTGAGGCGAGCGGCAAGGGTGATCTGCGTCTCCGAGTCGACGCTCTGGACGATTCCGGTCGATCTGTCGGAGGTGTTCGTGACGGGCATGCCCGCCGTGACGCCGCTCGACTGGAACGTCGCAGCGGAGTCGGTCAGCACCGTGCCGCCGGAATCTTCGGTCGTGATGGTGCCGCCCGCCACCGCGCAATGCGGCGCGGACGGATCGGTCGCGACGAGCGTGCCACTGAAGCAGGCGTCGCCGAAGCCGTAGTTGCCGTCGACGGCGGCGCCGAAGTTGGCGTCCGAGGTCCCCTGGTCGGTCGGGTACGGCCCGAACTGGACGCCCGCCAGCGGGCCCTCCAGGCAGCCCTTGCCGGCACCGATCGGCATGACCTGCTGGTCCGCAGGGTTCTGCAGGGGCTTGCCGTCGACGCCGCGGGCGATGCAGTCGGTCGGCCGCTGCCAGGTTTCGGTGACGTACGTGTTCAGGAGCTTGCCGTGCGCATAGGACCCGTCCGACGCGAGGACGTAGTCCCCGGTCGCGTCGCAGGGCACGCTGCCGTCAGTCGGGCAGGGCACCGGAGCGTAGAGGTCGACCGTCAGGCCGGAGACGCCCGGCTGCCAGTCCTCGGCGACCGCGTACTGCGGGTTGAGCTCGTTGCGGGTGGTGTCGTAGCTCACGGAGCCGACGATCCCGCCGTTCTGCGGGTCGACCCCGTTGGCCCCGGTGGGGTCGTAGAAGTGGACCCCCCAGTCGAGCGTGCCGGAGAGACCGATGATCGGCAAGACGCTGACGTCGACACCCTGGCCCAGGACGGTCGTGGGCGTCGGCTGGTTGTCGGCCTGGTAGGTGACGCCGGTCGTGTAGTAGCGGTCGTCGTACGCCTCCAGGACGAGCCACTCCGTGAGCGGGTAGGCGTTCTCCATGAGGTAGTAGCCCTGCGAGTTGGTGGTGACCAGCGTCGCGCCGCGGTCCATGAGCGAGTTCTCGCGCTTCCTCAGCGTGAGCGTGAAGTTGGGCACTCCCTTCTCGCCGGGGTCCCGCTTCCCGTTGCGGTTGTCGTCGTTGAAGACGTAGCCGTCGAACTTGGTGAACCAGCCGGTCAGGGGCAGGACCCCCATGTCGACGGTCTCGCCGTTGGCGACGGTCACGTTGAGCAGGTCGAGGATGTAGTTCTGGGCGTCGTCCCAGTAGGTGATCGTGTAGCTGCCCGCGGGGACGTTCGGGATCGTGAACTTGCCGGTGGAATCGCCCCGGCCCATCCACACGGCGGTGTCGCCGTTGTTGAGGTCGGACAGGGTGATCCACGGCTTGTCGATCGGCTTGTCGATCTTCCCGCCGCAGAGGCCGCCCCAGATGGTGCCGGGCAGGCAGGCGCCGCCCGTGGTCGGGACGTAGACCTTCATGGCGTCCACGACGCCCGTGATCGTGCCGGTCCCGCCGGCGGCGAAGCTGTCGCCGTAGGGATGGCTGGTGGAGTACGGGTGCTGCCAGTACCTCGTACCGAGGGACGAGGTGTAGCTGCTGCTGGGGGCGGGGACGAACCCGAAGATCTGGGCCGGGAACGGCTCGCCCGCGACGACGAACTCCGTGTCGAGGCCCGTGGAGCCCTCCATCACCCACGAGTCCCAGTCGTGGTTGCCCTCGAGGGTCGTCGTCTGGACCCAGCTGGAGCCGGTCGGCGGGACGACCGAAAGGGCGTAGCGGTTCGGCCCGAGGTTCGGGATCGTCAGCACGCCGGGGTCGAGCTGCGGGTCTCCGTAGAGCGAGACGTCCGTCGCGTCCACGACGCCGTCCAAGTTGATGTCGCCCGACAGGCACCTGCCGCCGAGGTGCTTGACGGTCGGCGTGTAGTCGGGCGCGCTGAGGATGACCTCCTCGCCAGGGTCCTGGATCCCGTTGTGGTTGGCGTCGTTGAAGTCGTACAGGGTGCACAGCGGGTTGCCGAACACGTCGGTCGTGACCTGGCCGATGTAGTCGGTGATGTAGCCCGCGAAGCCGGGAAGGCCGTCCTCTCCCGGGTCGAACTGGCCGTTGGCCGACGTGACGTCCGCGAAGACCTGCGCCTTGATGGTCGCGGTCGGCAGGGGGCTCGGCTGCAGCGGCACCTCGACGACGCCGGGTGCTTCCATCGGGACCGTGAACGGGGTCCCGTCGAGCTTGAAGCCGTCCGCCAGCACGGAGATGAGGTAGCGGCCGGGCGCCAGGCCGGAGATCCCGGTCGAGGTGTTGAGGGTCGTCTCGTCGCCCTGGGCCGCGACCGGCGCCGAGCTCGCGAGCCCCGCGATGGAGGTCCACTTGCAGGAATCCGGGTAGGCCGGGTTGGGCTGCGCGTGGGCCGCGTCGAGCCAGGCCGAGCAGTCCCCGCCCGGGTTCGCGTTCCGGGTGGTGTTCTGGCCGGTGTTGTCCTCGTTGATGATCCACTTGTACGTAGTGATGGGGTCGCCGACCTTGACCCCGGTGGGAACCGCCGGATCCGCGGGCAGCGTCGTCCTCGAGCTGCCGCCCAGGGCACGAAGCTCCGTGCGCGCCGACGTGACCGCCAGCTTGATGGTGCTGGTCTGGGCGGCCGGGGCCGCCGCCTGGGCCGCGGCGGTGGTGATCGGCGCAGCCTGGGCCGCGGGAACGGCCAGCTGCGTCACGATGAGTGCCGCGCTGGCAACCCACATGCCCAGGAGCCGGAGCGTCCTGGGCCGGCGGACGGTTCGCGAGTGTTCCATCACCTGGTGCTCCTCCATCCTGGTCGAACGTCGAGTGCGCGCCGCGGAGGCGCCGAAGTCCTGGGTGCTCATCGATCGCCTCCGCCGGGCCTGGATTCCTCGATAGCCGGAAACGCCGGTACGCCGTCCGGCACCGCGTGCGCCGCTTCGGGCGCAGCGCCGGCGCGGGGTGCGGGGTGGCCCGCCATGCGCCGCGCCAGGGGACCCCGGCGAAGAGGGCGATGGGGGCCAGGACGAGGAGCGCGGCCTCCAGGGCGTAGATGCCGTCGGCAACGAGGTCGTTGACGAGGCTCACGCCCGCCTCCTCCTCGGCGCCGAACAGCAGCCCGTGGAGCTGGTTGCCGGGAATGCTCAGGACCGCGAACAGCAGCGCCGCGAGGCATCCCCAGAGCGCCATCGTGGCCAGCGACGCCCGCTCGCCGGGCTCGGTCGCCCGGACCCGGGCAATGACCAGCGCGGCGACCACGACGGCGACCGCGGCGAAGGGGACAGCCAGGGCCGAGTCCCGCAGCCAGTGGAGGACCGGCGGAAGCTCGTGGTGCTCGTGAACGCCCGCGTGCACCAGCTGCAGGAGGGCCATCGGAACCGCCGCGAGCAGCCAGCCGTACGCGACCACCCTGCCCGGCAGGAGATGGAACGCGGCGCCCCCAGAGTCCTCCCGGGGAGCGGGCGCCAGGAAGCGGGCCGCGTCGCGGCCCGCGCTGCTTGCAGTCATCGAGTGCCTCCCTCTCCGCTGGCTGACGGGCCGTGGGGATCCCGGCGCGCCGCCGGGAGGACCGCGGCGGCTCCGGGCCGGGAGCTGGAGCGGATGACGGAGCCTGGCGACGGCGCCGCACCACGGGCGTGGCGCCGGCCACCGAAGGCGCCCTCGGTCACCCGCATGGGAGCGCGGAAGGCGCACCGACTCGCTCCCCGTCGGGTCGTGACGGACCCACCCTCGTGCAATCTCCCCTCCCCTTGCGCCCGCCGCGGCTCACCCGACCGGTGGCGGCCCCCCGCCCCGTCGCGCCGGGAGATCCCCCAGCGGCGTCGCACGTGTGGATGGTGCGAGCCGCCCGACCTGCGGACCATCCGCAGGGGTCCGCGTTCCTCCCCGGGGCCGACCCCTGAACCTCGCTCGCCTGGACCCGGGTCCAGCCCGGGTGCACACCTGATCCCGCGGCCCGGGACCCTGGCGCGTCCTAGCGATCCGCGGGGATCAGGCCCGAGCGGATCGCGTACCGCACGAGGCCGGCAACATCGTGGATGTCGAGCCGGTCCATCAGCTGGGAGCGATGCGTCTCGATGGTCTTGATGCTCAGGTTCAGGCCGGTCGCCATCTGCTGGTTCGTCTGGCCCTCCGAGATCAGCTGCAGGACCTCGCGCTGGCGCGGCGTCAGTCCGTCGGACAGGTCGTCCTGGTCGGATGCTCGCCGCACGTAGTCGGACACGACGTGGCGCGACACCGTCGGGGTGAGATAGGAGCCACCCTGGGCCACGGCCCTCACGGCGAGCTCCAGCTCCAGCGGGCTCGAGTCCTTCAGCAGGTAGCCGGCCGCGCCCGCGCGAAGCGCCTGGCGCACGTACTCCTCGTTCTCGTGCATCGACAGGACGATCACGCGCACGCGCGGGTGGTCCACGCGGAGCTGGGTGATCACCTGGATCCCGTTGAGGCCGGGCATCGTGATGTCGAGGACGGCCACCTCGGGCTGATGCGCCGCGACCACCGAGAGCGCCTCCCGGCCATCTGTGGCCTCGGCAACGACCTCCACGCCCGGGATGGCCGCCAGGAGCGCTCGAAACCCCGCCCGGACCAGCGCGTGATCCTCGGCGAGGACGACGTGGATCGTCGGCGATGGTGTTGTCAACGGAGGCCGCCGCGTCGCCGGAGGACGCCGAACCGGGCGATGACGCGCGTCCCGTCGCCGGTTCCCGAGCGGATCTCGACGTCTCCTCCCACGAGAGCGGCGCGCTCGGCCATCCCGGCGAGCCCGAGACCGGCGATCCCGCTGTGGCGGGTCGGGTCGAAGCCGACGCCGTCGTCCGACACATCGAGGACCAGGACCCCTTGCCGCCGTCGCAGCCCCAGCGTGACCGAGATCCGCCGGGACCCGGCATGCCGCACGGCATTCGTGATGGCCTCCTGGGCGACCCGGAAGCAGGTCGTCTCGATCTCCGCCGGGAGTCGCTCGGCACGCAGCGCGACGCGACAGGAGATGACCATGCCGGAGCGGCGTGCCACCTGGCGGCACAGCGCACGCAGTGCGGGGCCGAGCCCGAGGTCGTCGAGGATTGCCGGCCGCAGGTCGAAGGCCGCGGTGCGGACCTGGTGGAGCGCGGCGTCGACGGCGGCGATGCTGTCGAGGATCTCGGCGCCGCTCGCCCCGGTGCTGGCGTTCACGCGATCGAGGGAGAGAAGGTGCAGCCGGACGACCGTCAACGCCTGGCCGACGACGTCGTGCAGCTCGCGCGCGATTCGCGCCCGCTCGGCCTCCTGGGCCGCGACCAATCGCGCGTGCATGGCGCGATCGACGTCCGGGAGCCCGTCCTTTCCGGCGCCGTCCCATCCACGCGCCTCGAGTCCCGAGGCATCTCCACGCTCGGGCGTGGACGTGATCTCTCCCGGGACGTGCAGCGTCGACCCGGAGTGCGGCACGAATGCCACCATGTTCGTGTATCCCCCATCCCGCCTTGGCCGGGATTCCCCCGACGCCCGATGCGGTCGTCGATCACGACAGCCCGCTCTCTGCGCCCTCTGCCAGCCATCACACACCTGGCAGGTGCCGGCAAGCATGGGTGGGGCTGGACACGGCATCTATAGTCATCGTCGACCATTCGGATGGTCCGTGACCGGTCATGACTGGGCGGGGACATCGGCAGACGCCGACGCCAGGGCCGGCCGTGTGAAGGGGGAGCGAAATGTCCGGGGTGGGGTGGGGCGACGCCGGCGATGCCCGGCCGAGCGGCTGGCTGGTCACGCGGCCGCTGTGGAAGCTGGTCGCTCTCGACGCGGCGTGGATCGTTCTCGCGGCTGCCGCTGTGGCTCAGCTGGGCGAGCCCGACGTCCTGCTCCACGTCGTCTGGATCGTGCTGGCGATCGAGGCGTTCGCCTTCGGCCTCCGGATCGCAATCCTGCGGATCGCGGCCGCGACGCTCTTTGTCATCCTGTACGCGGTCGTCGCCAACGGGGAAGGCGGGCCGGTCGCCGCGGCCATGGCCGACCTCGACCTCGCCGAGTGGCCGCTCATGGTCGTGATCGCCGTGATCGTCGCGGTGATGGCCGACCGCGTGATCCTCACGGGACGCCGGTATGCGGCGCTCTACCGCGCGGCCAGCGACCGGCTCATGACGGCCCAGGAGGACGAGCGCAGACGCCTGGCCGCCGACCTGCACGACGGCGTCGGGCAGACGATGACCGCCCTGGCCCTGACCCTCGATGCTGCCGAGGCGGCGCTGGCGAACTCGGCGGCGACCGAAGGGGCCGGCCTGGTGGCCCTGCGACGGGCGCGGGAGATGGCGGGCATGGCGCTCGACGACGTCCGTGGCGTCGCCTTCCGGCTGCGTCCGGCGCGCCTCCGGGAGACGGGGCTGGTGGCCGCCCTCGGGGAGCTCAGCCTGGCGGCCGGCCTGCCCGTCGACTTCTCGGCCGACGCATCCCTCCTCCGCCCGGACCTCCTGGACCCGGCCCGCGAGGTGGACACCTACCGCATCGTCCAGGAAGCGCTCGGGAACGCGGCGCGCCACGCACGATCGGACCGGATCCAGGTCTCGGTCCGGCGGGCCGATCGGCTGCTGCGGGTCGAAGTGGCCGACGCGGGGATCGGGTTCGACGTGACCGGAACCGACGGCCGGGGCCTCGGGCTCGCGAGCATGCGCGACAGGGCATCGGCTGTTCGGGGGCACCTCCAGGTACGCTCGCGCCCCGGCGCGGGAACCGTCGTGCGTCTCGACGTCCCACTCGCCGACGGGGTCCTGGCGGCCTTGGACGAGATCCCTGCCAGCCGCGGCTCGGCCGGCCTGCCGGCCCGGTCCGGAGCACCGGTCCCGTGATCGAGAGCGCGTCGCGCTCCCAGCCGCCGCCGTCCGGGGCGCGTCGGGCACTCGCGGGGCTCGGGGCGCAGCTCCACCCTCCCGTGCGGGTGGCCCTCGTGGACGACCACCACCTGGTCCGCGAGGGGCTGCGCCACGTCCTCGATCTCCAGCCCGGGATCCTCGTGGTCGGCGAGGCGGCCGACCGAGCCGAGGCGTTCGACCTGCTCGCCGGCGGCGCACCCGACATCGTGCTCCTCGACATCACGTACCCCGACGACGATGGCCTCGTCCTCCTCCGCGAGCTGACCACCCGTCGGCCCGGCATCCGCATCCTCGTGCTGACCATGCACCGAGACGCCGAGACCGTGCGCCAGGCGCTGCGCGCCGGAGCGGCGGGCTACGTGGTCAAGGGGGCGCGCACCAGCGAGCTCGTCGAGGCCATCTGGGCCGTCGCCCGTGGCGAGCGATACCTCCACAGCAGCGTGGCCGGCTCGATCATCGACGACTCGCTGCGCTGGATGGACGTCGCGAGCCCGCTGAGCGCCCGGGAGCGCGAGATCCTCTCCCATATCGCGTCGGGGGAATCTGCCGCGCAGGTCGGGCGGGCGCTGGGGATCAGCCCTCACACGGTGCGCCGGCACGTGGCCAATCTCTCGGCGAAGCTGAACCTGAGCGGCCCGAAGGCGCTGACCCGGTATGCCGTCGAGCACGGGCTGCTGCGCGAAGGCTGAGCCCGATCGGACCGTCGGGCGGGTCGGCGATGCCTGTGGGGGCGGCTACCCGTGCGAGGGCTGGTCCCTCAGCCGAGGGAACGGCTTCGAGAGCCGCGGCAGCGCATCGTCAGCCGGCATCGGCTTCGAGCGACGCCTCGTTCGCGAGAGCTGGCTGACGCCGATGACGACCGGGAGCGCGTGGCCCTCGACGTCGGCCGTGTCCGGTGGGGTCGCCTTCTCGACGGGATCCGGTCGGGTGCTCATCGCTCGCTCCTCCCTGCTGTGGTGCGCGCAGGGTCGCAGGACGGGGCGAGGGTGAGAAGGCGGACCGGCGACAGGACGCCGGTCACCTGCGCGACAGGGCGGGGGCCCGGCCCCGGTCTGCGGCGCGTCGCGGCCGCCGTCAGCCGCCTGGTGGCGCCGGAACCAGGGGAGCGGCGGCCACCTGGACCGTGACCGTGATCGGGCGGCCGAGGACCTGCGGGGAGCTCTCGCCGATCGACCGCTCGAGGCTGGCCACGAGGACGTAGGTGCCCGGCTCGGAGGGGACCGGTCCCGCGAGCCACGTGGAGCGCGCCGTCGCCGCCGGCACGGACAGCTCCTGGATCATCGGCGCCGCGGTGCCGGTGCCGGTGACGGCGATCCAGCGCCCGACGAGTCGGACCGTCGGGCAGACGGCGTTGTCGTCGGGCCCGTAGTGGCGAGGTCCGGGTGCGCACGGGCCCCACGCGGTTGCCTCGCCGTTCGTCGCCAGGACCTGGACCGACGCCAGGGTGCCGGCGGTGACCGACAGCGCCGGCGGGGCGTCGAGCCACGCGGCGCCCGGGCCTCCGACGTGAACGACGACACCCGGGATCGATGCCTGGACCGCGTACGGGAGGGCGACGCCGTCGCCGTCGTGGATGGTGACCTCCAGGCGATACCGTCCCTCGACGGCGGGCAGCGCGATCGTCCCTGCGATCGCGCCCCCGGTCACGCCTGCGGGGACGACGTCGATGAGGGCCGCGGCCGACTCGCGCGCCACGAGGGCCGGGTCGTCCACGGACCCGGGGTCCGGGCTGGCAGCCGGGTCGGGGCTGGCCGAGGGGTCCGTGCTCGACGCCTGCCCCGCCGTGCCCGCCCCGTCGAGAGGGATCCAGCGCGTGCCGAGCCGGTACGCCGTCCCGAGCGCCACGCCGGACGGCGCCTGCACGGGCACCCGCAGCTGGACCATGGACCCGGCCAGGGGCATCCCGACGAGCGACGGCTCGCCCGTCTGCGCACCCAGGTCGAATGCGTCCGGCGCGACCGACGGCTGCGGCGGCAGGACGATCTCCCAGCCGCCCGGCGGGGTCACTGTCCCCGGCAGCGGGCCGGCGGGGACGACGCCCGCCGCTCCGGCCGCGAGCACCAGGGATCGCGCGAAGCCGCTGGACGCCTTCTCCGGGTCCATCAAGGCGACAGCGCCCGGCGTTCGCGTGCTGGCGAAGGCGCGCACGTGGCCGTTGGCGGTCGCCGAGCGATCCCACGCGGTCCGAAGGGAGGCTCGCTGCCCGAGGAGGCTCCGAATGTAGGCAGCCGGCGACGCATAGGCGTCGGCTACGACCCCCGAAGCCCCGGCGGCAAGGAAGCCGGCGGCGAAGTTGTCGACGCGCTGGCGTGCCGTGCCCTCGCCACCCTCCGGCACGCCCGGCTCGGCGAGACCCGACGCGTAGCACAGGCGGAAGAGCAGGACGACCGCCCCCGGCGCGAGGCGCACCTGTGAGGCGACGAGGCCCTCGCCAAAGTACTGGTGCGTCGCGTCACCACGGCCACCGACGGGGTTCAGCCCGAAGCCATCCTGGACGGACGGGCGGAGCGTCGAGCCGTAGGGGCTCGGGAAGCCGTTGCCGTGCCCCAGGTACACCACCACCGAGGCGCCCTGCAGAGCCGCCCGCACCCGTGGCCACGTCGCGTCCGGGGAGTAGACCTCGACGACGTCGCTGGTCCAACGGCGCGCCTCCGCTGCACCCTCCCGCGCCCATTGCCGGTACGACTCGGTGAGGCCCCCCACCGGCCCCACCACGAGCACGACCCGGGGTGGGGCGGCCGCCGCGCGCGCAACCGCGGGCGCCGGCCCGACGAGCAGCAGCCCGACGAGCAGCAGCCCGACGAAGGTGCGGACCCGAGATCCGGCCATTGTGGCGATGTCGACCCCCTGGTCCCGGTACGCTGCAACTCCTGGCGCTGGATCCTGGCGACCCTCGCGCCTCGCGCCGTGATTCCGGCACTCTGACAGGGCGCCCTTCACGCGCACATATCCCCGCTGCAGCGCCGGACGCGCGCAGTTTCATCCGGATCGACGCCGGATGCAAGGGCCATTCGTCGGCCCGCCGGCCCGAGGCCGGCCGCACGACGTCAGCGCAGCCGTCGCCCTTGTTCGACGAGAGCGGCGGCCAGCTCCGCAGCAGTTGGCATGCCGCCCCGGGCGCCTGCCCGCGTGACGGAAAGGCCCGCGGCGGCAACCGCCCGGACGGCCGCGTCGGGGAGGCTCCGGTGGGCCGCGAGGCCCGCGGCGAGAGCCCCGTTGAAGGCGTCCCCGGCGCCGGTGGTGTCGACGGGTGCGACGGGCCGGACCGGGATCACCAGAGCGGGTCCGTGGGCCGGCACGACCAGCGCTCCCGCCGCGCCCATCGTCACGGCGATCGACCGCCCGGCGGGACCGTTGGCGAGCAGCGCCCGGGCCGCCGCCTCCGTGGAACGGGTCCCGGCGAGGAGCGCGAGCTCCGTCTCGTTCGGGGTGAGAACGTCTGCCAGCGCGATGGTGGCGGCGTCCAGCCCGTCGGCCGGCGCCGGGTTCAGGACGGTGGTCGCTCCGCAGCGCCGGGCGGCGGCGAGGGCCGCGCGCACGGCCGCCGGCGGAACCTCGCGGCAGGTCAGGACCACGTCCCCCGGGGCGAGCTCCAGCGCCGCGAGGGCCGCGAGGACGGCGGCATCTGTCACGGCGCCGTTCGCGCCGGGGGCGACGGCGATGAGGTTCTGGGCGCGCTCGTCGACGACGATGAGCGCGACGCCAGTCGGCCGGTCGACCGTCGCGAGGTGGGCGACGTCGATCCCCTCCTCCTCCAGCGCCTCCCGGGCCGCGGTCCCGAATTCGTCGGGGCCCACGGCGCCCACGAAGGCCACGGCAGCCCCCAGCCGCGCAGCGGCGACCGCCTGGTTGCCACCCTTGCCGCCGTGGTGGCGAGCGACGTCGCCGCCGGTCACGGTCTCGCCGGGCGCCGGCAGGCGCGGAGCCACGACCACGAGATCGACGTTCAGCGACCCGACGACGATGACGCGTCCGGGGTCCGGCTCGGCGCCGGCGCCTCCGCGGCTCACGCCTCCACCCCGGCACGCTCCCAGTCGCGCACGAAGCTCTCCTGGAGGCGCCGCTCCACCGTGCCCGGCCGGGCGGCCCGGACCCGGGCGATCGCGTCCCGCGCGGGCACGCCGGCGTCGACCAGGAGACACGCGACCGCGGTCCCGGTCCGGCCCAGCCCGCCCCGGCAGGCGACGACCACGCGCTCCCCGGCCCGAATGCGCCCGAGGATGTCGTCGAGCGTCACCCGGAATGCGTGCCGGTCGCGCGGGACGTCCATGTCCGCGACCGGGTGTCGGACGACCTGCACGCCCGCGGCCGCAAGGGCCGGGACGGTCCCCCAGGCGCGGCTGATATCCAGGTCGACGTCCTCGACCAGGAGCAGGAGCGTGGTGCAGCCGTGGACGTCGCGGAGGCGCCTGGCATCCGCGGCCGCGTCGCGCCATTGCGGGCCGCCGTAGCCGCGGCGCTTCTTCCCGGGCAGGAGCGTCATGCCGAGCGCGCCGCCCGTGCCGGCGAGTCCGGGGACGTCGTCGAGCGGGACCCAGTCGACCCGGAGGGGGCTGGTGGTGGAGGTCCGCCACCCCGCCTGGGCCAGGAGCCGGTCGAGGATCTCGCCGACGATCTCGCGGCCGCGCATCCGGGCCAGCCACGACTGCGGGATGCCGCCGACACCCCAGCGGATGCCGGCCAGGCCGCCGGCGATCGCGGCCGTCGTGTCGGTGTCGTTGCCGAAGCGGATGGCCCGCTCGACGGCCGCCTCGTAGGAGCCGGCGCTGCGGACGGACTCCCACGCCGACCAGAACGCGTCGGCGACATGCCCGCCGCCGAAGCGAGGCCTCCATGTCATCAACGCGTCCAGGCCGCCCTGCAGGGCGGTCCCGTTCGCCTGCCGGGCCAGCGCCCGCCGAGCGTCCTGCATGGCCGCCTCGGGCCTGTCGGGGTTCCGGAGGAGCTGCCGCGCCAGCAGCACGTAGAGCGCGCACGCCGCGCGAGCCAGCGGCTCCCCATGGGTCACCGCCGATGCGGCGCCGGCCCAGCCGACGAGCGTCGCGTCGTCCTGGCCACGTCCCGCCAGCGCGATCGGGAGGATCCGCATCAACGACCCGTTCCCGAGGGCGTTCGGCGTCACGCTGCCGGCCCCGGCGGCCGGGACTCCTTCCTGCAGCGCCCGCACGGCGCGCAGGGTCGCGGCGCCGATGTCGAAGGCACCGTCGCCGTCGGGCGTGTAGGCGCCGGCCTCGTACCAGGCGAGGATCCGGCGTGCCTGGTCCTCCAGGTCGAAGCGCACGACGGCCCCGCCGCCGTCCGGATCCGCGGCCACCAGGGAATCCAGGAGGGCGAGCATGAGCGCACCGTCGTCGCTCCAGGTGCCCGGCGGCTGGCCATGCGTGCCCGACGCGCCGAACCAGACCTCGCCGATCGCCTCCGGGGGGCGGAACTCGTAGGGCACGCCGAGGGCGTCGCCGACGAGGTGGCCCCAGACGGCGCCTTCCAGGCGCTCGGCCTCGCGCTCCAGCCGGTCCATCCTCGCAGCGTAGCGGGCCACGATCGCGCGCGGGGCGTACGATCGACGTCTCGTCCGCCTGCGGAGGTCTCGATGTTCCGGCTCCTTGCGAAGCTCCTCGGTCTCCTGATCGGCGCCTCGATCGTCGGCGGCGCCGCGAGCGCACTCGCCGCCCTCAACTACAGGAAGAAGGCGCTGCCGCTCCCTGCTGCGGACGTCGACGAGATCGAGCTCGCGGCGGTGATGGAGGCCACCGAGTACGCCAGCACGGCGCGTGCATTCCGGGGTGGTCGCGTCGTCTGCTGGTACGCCGGCCTCGACGTCGACCTGCGCGAGGCCGAGCTCGACCCGGCAGGGGCCCGGCTCGACGTCCGCACGGTCTTCGGGGGCACGCGCGTCGTCGTGGCGCCCGGCGTCCGCGTCCACGTCACCGGCCCGGCGATCTTCGGCGGAAGGATGGACTCCACCGGCGCCGCGGAGACATCCGGCGACGCCCCGGGCCTGGAGATCACGGGCTTCACCCTGTTCGGCGGCCTGCAGGTCATCGCGTCGGAGCGGGGCGAGGAGCTCCAGGGCTGGGCGCGCCAGCGCGCGCCGGGGCACGACGACGAGGAGCCCGGCCACGAGCACGCCGCGCCCGCTCCTGACCTGGCCGCGGACGTCGCGTCGACCTGACATCCCGTCGACTGACTTCCCCGGGCGCGCCGGTCGCGTCGGCTCCGGGTCCGCGGCACCCGGTCGGGCGGCGGCGCGCCGTGGCGTAGACTCGGCTGAGTGACCACCGTCCTCCTCGTGCGCCACGGGCTGACCTCACTGACCGGGCCGGTGCTTGCCGGCTGGACCCCTGGCGTCCATCTCGACGAACGCGGCCTGGCACAGGCGACGGCGCTGGGCGAGCGAATCCGCGCGATTCGCCTGGACGCGGTGGTCAGCTCGCCCCTGGAGCGCTGCCTCGAGACCGCGGAACAGATCCGGGGCGGCCGCGTGCCGCCGCCGCCGCTCCACGTCGACGCGTCCGTGGGCGAGGTGCGCTATGGCTCCTGGACGGGACGCGAGCTGAAGACGGTCCGCAGGGATCCCCTGTGGGCGGTCGTGCAGGGCCGACCGTCGGCGGCCGTCTTCCCCGAGGGTGAAGGGCTCGCCGAGATGAGCGCCCGCGCCGTCGCTGCGGTTCGACGCTGGAACGCCCTGCTCGGACGAGACGCGGTCTTCGCCGTGGTGAGCCACGGCGACGTCATCAAGGCCATCCTCGCCGACGCGCTCGGCCTCCATCTCGATGGCTTCCAGCGGATCGGGGTGGACCCCTGCGGGCTCTCGGTCGTGCGCTACGAGGCGACCGGCACCCACGTCGAGCGGGTGAACGACACCGGAGGAAGCGTGGCCTCGCTGGCTCGCCCGCGCCCCCGAGGACCGAGGACTTCGGCGACCCGGCGCCGGGCGCGGTAGAGTCGCGCCATGTCTCGTCGCATCTTCGACTACGGCCTGCCCGATCGCTTCATCGCCGGCACCGTCGGCCAGCCCGGCAACCGGACCTTCTTCCTGCAGGCGAAGAGGGGCTCCTCGCTCGTCTCGGTGGTCCTCGAGAAGGTCCAGGTGCAGGTGCTCGCCGAGCGGATGGCGCTCCTCCTTGCCGAGGTGTCACGGCGGGGGGTGCGCGTTCCCGAGGCGCTCCTGCCGGGCGACGACGACGCGGCGCCGCTCGACGAGCCGCTCGTGGAGGCGTTCAGGGTCGGCACGATGACCCTCGCCTGGGATGGGGAGAGCGACGAGATCGTCGTCGAGGCCCGGGCCCAGGCAGAGGAAGAGGATGACGAGGGCGAGGCCGAGGAAGGCGGGGAGGAAGAGATCGAGCTCGAGCTGTCGGACGACGACCCCGACGGGCCGGATCTCCTCCGTGTCCGGCTCACGCCGACGCGGGCACGAGCATTCGCCGAGCGCGCCCTGCGCACCGTGTCGGCAGGCCGCCCGCCGTGCCCGCTGTGCGGCCAGCCGCTGGACCCGACCGGCCACCTGTGTCCCCGGCGCAACGGGTACGTCCACTGACCCGCGGCGCCGGACAGCGCCCATGAGCGGCGAGGCGGAGCCGCCCCGACGAGGCCGGCGAGGCGTGGCCGTCCGAGCCGTCCGTGTCCGAGGACGAGATCGAGCCAGCGCTGCCACCCGCGGTGGCGCTGCCGCCGGCGACGGCGATCCCGTTCCTGGAGACGGGCGAGATCGAGATCGTCGGACGCCTTGTGCAGGCCTCGAACGTGACCCTCCTCGTCGCGGTCCACGGCGACATCCCCGGGCGAGCCGAGAAGGTGGCCGCCGCGGTCTACAAGCCGATCCGCGGCGAGCGACCCCTCTGGGACTTCCCGGACGGCACGCTCGCCCATCGCGAGGTTGCCGCGTTCATCGTGTCCGAGGCGAGCGGATGGGACGTCGTGCCCCCCACCGTCTTCCGCGATGACGCGCCGGTCGGGCCGGGCATGCTGCAGCTGTGGGTCGAGGTCCGCGAGGATCGCGACGTCGTCGAGCTGGTGCGAGCCGCCGACCCACGTCTGCGCCGGATCGCCCTGTTCGACGCGGTCGTGAACAACGCAGACCGCAAGGCGGGGCACCTGCTTGTCCGGGAAGACGGCATGGTCCAGGGCGTCGACCACGGGGTGACCTTCAGCGTCGACCCGAAGCTGCGGACGGTGCTCTGGGGGTGGCGCGGAACGAGGCTGGCGCCGCGCGAGGCCGAGGCCCTCGCGCTGCTGCGGCGGGTCCTTCCCGGGCTCCAGGGACGACTGCTGCCGCACCTCGCGCCCGACGAGCTGTCGGCGACGAACGTTCGACTGGACGAGCTGCTACGGACCGGCCGTTTCCCCCAGCCGCACCCGGACTGGCCGGCCGTTCCGTGGCCCTGGTACTGAGCCAGGGCTCGCGCCTCGTCGCGGTCGTCGCGCCGCTCGCGGGCCGGACCTGCCGCCGCCAGGGATCGCCGGCGTCAGCCCTCGCGGGGCGGCACGGTGCCGACGTGGATCGTCACGATGCCGCCCGACATCCCGATCCAGCGGATGCCGACGAGGCCGGCCTCGCGCATCACCTCGGCGATCCGCTCGGGCGCCGGATAGCCCTGGACGCTGCGCACGAGATAGGCGTAGGCCCCGCCCTGGCCGGCGACCTTCCCGATCACCGGCACGATCCGGTCGAACCACCAGCGCATCACCCGGGCCAGGCGGCTGCGCGGCCGGGCGATCTCCAGGCAGACCACCTTGCCGCCCGGGCGAACCACGCGGGCCATCTCCGCGAATCCCCGCGCGTAGTCCGGCAGGTTGCGCATCCCGAAGGCGATCGTGGCCGCGTCGAAGCGACCGTCCTCGGCCGGCAGGGCCAGCGCGTCACCGACGACGAACGTAAGTCCGGACCGACCCACGAACCGCTCCCGGGCGACACCGATCATGCCCTGGCTGATGTCGACGCCGAGGACCTCGCCGCCGCGGCTGTGCCGAGCGCAGCAGATCGGCGGCCACCTTGCCGGTGCCCGTCGCCACGTCGATCGCACGCCCGCCCGGCTTCAGCGCCGCGAAGGCGACCGCGCGCCTGCGCCAGCGGGGCTCCTGGAAGGCGCTGATCAGCAGGTTCATCGGGTCGTAGACGCCGCTGATCCGGTCGAACATGGCGCCGACCTCGGTCGGCGCGGCGGCGTTGCCGCGCTCCGTCGCGAGGCCGGAGGGAGCGTCGGCGCGCGGCTCGCGCGGCATCGTCATGCGGGGCTCTCCTGCAGGTGAGGGGCGGTCGAGCGCCGGCCGTCGATGGCGAGGTCGGGGGCGAGATCGAGAGCGGCGCCGGAAGGCGGCGGCGATCGGCGCGGGATCCGTGATGGGCGCCGTGTGGCGCAGCCCCGCCAGCTCGACCCGGCGAGCGCCCGGGATCCGCGCGGCGAGGGCGTCCGCGAGCGGCGCGTAGAACGGCTCCGAGGCCGATCCGGTCAGGATCGTCACCGGACAGGCGATTCCCTCCAGCCCGGACGGCTCGAGGCCGGCCATGGCGGCGTCTGCCACGGCGCCTCCGCCCTCCCCCTCCAGGAAGGCCCTCGTCCGCTCCGGCATCGCGTCCCAGGCGCCCGGCCCTGCCACCCCGCGCATGAACGCGCGCGCCGCGGCGGGAGGGCCCCCGCGTCGCGGCAGCGGCGGCGGTCGCCCGGGCCACGAGCGCGAAGGCGCGCCGCGTCCGCTCGTCGGCAAGCGGCCCGTACGGTGGCTCGTAGGCGACGACCGCGGCGACGCGCTCCGGCAGGCGTGCGGCCGCCTCGATGGCGACGACGCCGCCATAGCTGTGGCCCAGCAGGACCGCCCGCCCCACGCCCTCGGCGTCGAGCAGGGCCGCCAGGTCGGCGAGGTGCTCGGCCATGTCGACGCCGCGCGGCGGCTCGAGGCGGCGCTCGCCGCTGCCGCGCCGATCCGGGGCCGCGACGCGGACGTCCCCGGGCGCCGCCAGCTCGTGCACCAGCGGGGCCAGCTGACGACCGGTCGAGAGCGTGGCATGGAGGACCACGACGAGCGGGGTCAGCCGGTCGCGGAGCTCGCCCCGGCGAAGCTTGCCGGCCGCGGTCCGGGGCAGGGCGTCGAGGCGGGCGAACGCGACGGGGACCTTGTAGGCGGCCAGGCGCTGCCCGGCACCACTCCCGGAGGGCGTCGTCGCCCGGGTCGGCGAGCCCCGGGCGGAGGACGATCCCGGCGACCGGGACGGCCCCCCACGTCGGGTCCGGGCGGCCGACCACGCCGGCCTCCGCCACCGCGGGATGTGCCTCGAGGGCGGCCTCGACCTCGGCCGGGTAGACGTTCTCCCCGCCGGACACGACCAGGTCGGCGCGCCGGTCGGCGACGAAGAGCCGGGCCCGCGGGTCGAGGCGGCCGAGGTCGCCGGTCCGGAGCCAGCCGTCCGGGCGTGATCGCGGCAGCGGATTCGGCCTCGCGGCCCAGGTACCCGCTGAAGAGCGCCGGCGACCGCACCTGGATCTCCCCCACCCCGTCGGGACCCGGCTCGGCGATCCGGACGGCGACCCCGGGCAGCGGCCGCCCCGCCGATCCGGCGTCGCGGCGGCCTCGTCGGCGGCCAGCGCCGTGACCCCGGAGCCGGCCTCCGTCAGGCCGTAGGTCGGCACGACCGGCCAGCCGGCGGCCGCCGCGCGCCGCACCAGGTCGGGCGGGATCGGCGCACCTCCCAGGAGGACGGCGCGCAGGGCGGGCGGGGCGCCCGTCGCCGGCCTCGTCGGCCCGGCGAGCGCCCCGAGGAGGCGCGCGAGCTGGACCGGCACGAGCGAGCAGTGGCTCGGGGCGTCCGGGCCGCGCAGGATCGCCGAGCACCCGTCCGGGTCGAAGGAGGGCATGACATGGAGCGGGACGCCGGCGCCGAGCGCCCGCCAGGCGACACCCAGCCCGGCGACGTGCGCGAGGCCCAGGCAGAGGAGCCACCCGGTCGCTGCCGGCAGCGCCGCCGACCAGGCCAGGGCGCTCGCCGCGAGCGCCGCATGCGACAGGAGCGCCGCCCGCGGGCGACCGGTGGTTCCGGACGTCAGGACGGCGACGGCCGCGGCGGCCGCGGTCGAGCTCGACCCCGCGCCGCTCGGCGCCGGCGGCGCGCGCGGCGAGCGCTGCCGGCGCCAGGGCGGGGATGCCGTGCCCGCCGGCGTCGCCGACGGCCGGTCCGGACGAGCAGCGCCGGCGCGTCTTCCTCGAGCGCACGCCGAGCTCGAGGCGCGTGAGCCGCGTGCCGAGGGGCACCGCGATCGCGCCGACCCGCAGGATGCCGACGAGCAGGGCGAGCGCCGTCGGCGGCGGGGCCGCCAGCAGGGCCACGCGATCGCCGGGCGCGATGCCCGACGCCTGGAGGCCGTCCGCGGCCAGGTCGCCGGCCCGGTCGAGGCCGGCGTACGCGTGGTCGCCCTCGGCGTCGCGGACGGCCAGCGCGAGGGGCCGCGCCGCGGCGTGGCGCCGGACGTCGAGCGCGAGGACCGGTGGCACGCTCATCCGGCGGCCTCGACCGCCTCGACCGCGAACCGGCGCAGGGCGCGGTCGTCGAGGGCGACCCCGAGCCCGGCCGTGCCGTCGCCGCCGGGCGCGGCGAGCTCGCCCTCCACGATCAGCGGCTCCCTGAGGAGGTCGTGCTCGAGGAGGCCTGCCGTCGCCAGGCCGTGGGGCAGGCGCACCGGGATCCCGCGCCAGAGGACGGCCGGCAGCGCCGCCGCGGCGGCGCGCGCCGCCGCCATCCCGATCCCCGTCTCGAAGAGCGTGGAGAGGACGACCGGGACGTCGTGCGCCGCGGCGGCGGCCGCGATCTCGGCAACCGCGACCGGGCCCCCCACCCGTGCGGGCTTGACGACCAGGACGTCGGCCGCGCCGGCCGCCAGAGCACCCGCGCGGCCCTGGCGGAGTCGACCGCCTCGTCGGCGGCGATCGGGACGGCCGCCCGTTCCCGCAGCTGAGCGGCGCCCGCCGTGTCGTCGGCGGCCAGCGGCTGCTCCACGTACTCGATGTCGAAGCGCGCGACGGCATCGAGCCGCTCCTCGGCGGTCGGCAGGTCCCACGCGCCGTTGACGTCGAGGCGCAGGTGGATGCTCGGGCCGGCAGCCTGCCGGATGGCGCGGACGCGCGCGACCAGCTCGTCGGTCTCGCGCTCGGCGCCGGCCTTCAGCTTCAGCGTCCGGAAGCCGGCCTCGATCGCCTGCAGGGCCGCCTCGGCGCCCTCGCGGGGCGCCGCGAAGCCGATCGTCCCGTTGACCGGGACGGCCGCGCCGTCGGGGGCGAGCGCCAGGTCGAGGCGGGCGGCGTCCAGCGCGGCCCGCAAGGCGCGCCCCGGTCCGCCCAGCAGCTCGAGCTCCTCGGCCTCGGGCAGGTCGCCCTCGCGGGCCCGCGCGGCGGTCTCCCGGATCGCGCGGGCGAGGATCGTCTCCTCCACCTCGGTCGCGTCGGGCTCAAGCACCGCCTCGCCCAGGCCGACCCTCCCGTCGACGCCCTCGAGGAGAACGATCCAGGCCTCGCGGTGGAGCCACATCCCCGTGGCCGTCGCGAACGGGCGCCGGAACGGCACCCGGACCCGGAGCGCCGAGAGGCCCGCGACCGGCACCGCCTCGAGCATCGTCCGCAGCGCATCCGCCGCCGGGATCACGTCGCCACCCCCCCTCGGAGGGCGAGGCCGACGGCGAACAGGAGCGAGAACGCGAGAGCCAGCCTGGCGGTCCCCTTGAGCACCGGGTTGAGCTCGCGCGGAGCCTCGAAGCGGCGCACCGTGCGGATCAGCGGGATCGCCAGGGGAAGCGTGACGATCGGCAGACCGATGGCCAGGGTCCGCGGGTCGCGGCCAGCTCCGGGATCTGCAGGACGGCGAGCGCCGGGACGGCGAACGCAAGCGCGAGGAGAAGCTCGTACTCGGTGCACGTGCGCTCGCGTCCGATCGAGGACGGCGAGCGTCCGCTTGCCAGCGGCCGCGTCGGTCGGGATGTCGCGCAGGTTGTTGACCACGAGGATCGCGGTCGTCAGGGCGCCGACCGGGATGGCGGCCGCCAAGAAGAGCGGCTCGACACGGAGCGCCTGGAGGTAGGCCGTGCCACCGACGGCCACGAGGCCGAAGAAGATGGCGACGAACACCTCGCCCAGGGCCCGATAGCCGTAGGGGAAGGGTCCGCCCGTGTAGGCCAGCGCCGCGACGATCGCGAGCACGCCGAGCGCGAGGATGACCGGCCCACCGACGATCACGAGCCAGAGCCCGATGAGCCCGGCCAGGCCGATGACCACCCCGATCGCGATCTCGAGCTGGCGCTCGCTCACGAGGCCCGCGGCGGCGACCCGCGTGGGGCCGGCACGATCCGGAGTGTCGGCGCCCCGGCGGTGGTCGGAGAGGTCGTTGGCGAGGTTGGCCAGCACCTGCAGGAGCAGCGCCACGGCGAGACAGGCGAGCGCCGTGTCGGCCCGGAACGTGGCGCCCACGCCGAGCGCCGCGCCGACCCCCACGGCGACCCCTGCCGCTGCCGCCGGCAGGGTGGCCGGTCGGATCGCCAGGAGCGAGACGCGCAGGCGCGAGGGAGCGGGCAGGGCGGCAGCATGCGACGGCGGCGTCAGGCTCACGGCCTGCGGGGGAACGTGGTGAAGTCTGGCGCTCGCTTCTCGAGGAAGGCCCGCGACCCCTCGTGCGCTTCGTCGGTCGTGTAGTAGAGGCCGGTGGCATTGCCGGCGAACTCCTGGAGCCCGGCCAGCCCGTCGGTCGCCACGAGGAAGGCCGACTTCAGGAAGCGGATCGCGGTCGGGCTCATCCGCAGGATCTCCTCGGCCCACGCGACCCCCTCGGCCTCGAGGTCCGCCAGCGGCACGACCTTGTTGACGAGACCCATCGCCAGCGCCTCCGCCGCCGAGTACTGGCGGCACAGGAACCAGATCTCCTTGGCCTTCTTGTCGCCGACGAGGCGCGCCAGCAGGCCGATCCCGAACCCGGCGTCGAACGAGCCGACGCGCGGACCCACCTGCCCGAAGATCGCATTCTCCCCGGCGATGGAGAGATCGCACACGATGTGCAGGACGTGGCCGCCGCCGATGGCGTAGCCGTTGACGAGGGCGATCACCGGGACCGGCAACGAGCGTATCTGCCGCTGCAGGTCGAGAACGTTGAGGCGGGCGACGCCATCCTCGCCAACGTAGCCGCCGGCATGGCTCTTGTAGTTCTGGTCGCCACCCGAGCAGAAAGCCGTGTCGCCCGAGCCTGTCAGGAGGACGCAGCCGACCGTCGCGTCGTCGCGGACCCGGGCCAGGGCGTCGATCAGCTCCGTCACCGTCTCGGGGCGGAAGGCGTTGCGCACCTCGGGCCTGTCGATTGTGACCTTCGCGATCCCGGTCCCGGAATGCTCGAAGCGGATGTCGCGGTACTCCCGGACCGGCGTCCAGGCAACGGGAGATGGGAATGGGACGGGCGTGGTCATGCGGCGATCTCCGTGAGGAAGTCCAGGACCAGGGCGTGGAAGCGCTCGGGGCGTTCGAGGTGCGGAGCATGGCCCGCGCCGGCCACGAGGGCCAGGCGCGCCCCGCGGATCCCGGCCGCGACCTCCTCGCCCCGGGCGCGGACCGGGTCGTCGGCGCCGACGACGACGAGTGTCGGGGCGGTGACCGCGGCCAGGCGCTCGTGGAGCGGCTCCATCGCCCCCTGGCCCCCGTACACCAGCGAGGCGGCCATGCCGAGAGGGACGTTGCCGCGCCGGATCGCGGCCTGCCGGCCGCGGACCTCGGGCCCCAGCCTCGCCTCGCCGGCAAGAACCGGCTCCTGCTCCCAGCGGGCCGCGAAGACCTCGATCCCTTCCCTGACGGCCAGCCGCGCCCGCTCGGCATCCGCGGCGGCGCGCTCGGCGCGGGCCACCGGATCGGCGATCCCGGCCGACGGCGCCTCCAGCACCAGGCGCCGGACCACGTCCGGGTGGGTGGCGCCGAGGCGCAGGGCAATGCGGGCGCCCAGGGAATAGCCGACGACGTCGACGCGCTCCGCGCCCAGCCGCCGGACGATCGCAGCGAGATCCTCGGCCGTGCGCTCCACCGACGCGCGCGGCCGGTCGTCCGGTTCGCCCGCGGGCGCTCCACCGGCGGCCGGGAGCTGCGTGGCGTCCGACTGCCAGCCCGTGCCCCCGTGACCGGGCAGGTCTGGGACGATCGCGCGGAACCGGCCGCCCAGCCCCGCGATCCCCACCCAGGAGAGACCGCTCCCGGAGAAGCCGTGGAGGAAGAGGACCGGCTGGCCATGGCCGGCGACCCGGACGGTCCAGGGCATCCCGCCGATCCGCATGCGGAGGCGCTCGCTCACGGCCCGCCCCCGGCCCGTCGGGGACACCGCTCAGCAAGCCGTCAAGCGCCGCCTGCACCGCGGCCGTGGCCTCCTGGTGGAGGGCCACGTTCCGGGCGCGATCGCTGTGGAGCTCCAGGACCCGGACGCCCGGGGCAGCCAGCGACGCCTCGAGCGCCGGGCGCAGATCGGACGGCCCCACGAACCGGTGCTCGGCGCCGAGCGCCACGACCACGGGTCCGAGGTCAATTCCGTGCGGCGTGCCGAACAGCTCCTCGAAGTGGGCGGGCAGGCCGGCGCCGGGCACGGATGCTGTCGCCTGGGGTAGGAACGAGAAGATCCCACCGCCGTCGTTGCCGACCACCACGATCGTCGCTGCGAGGCCGTGCAGTCGCGCTGCCACCAGACCCGACAGGTCGTGCAGGAGCGCCAGGTCCCCGATCACGAGCGCCACCGGTGCTCCCGTCGCGGCGGCGCCGACGGCCGACGACACGACGCCGTCGATCCCGTTGGCGCCCCGGTTGGCGAGGGGCCGGATCGCGCGCGGCCCGGCCGGGAGCCAGGCGTCCATGTCCCGGACAGGCATCGAGCTGCTGGCCCACAGGATCCATCCGTCGGGCAGAAGGTCGCCCAGGAGGGCGAACGGGGCGCCCTCGAACACCTCGCCGGCCTGCGTCACCCGGCCCAGCCAGTCGCGCAGGGCACGATCGGCGGCGCGGTCCGCGGCCAGCCACTCGTCGAGCCAGCGACCGTCGTGCGCGGGGCCCGGGCGCCGGTGGCCACCGGCAGCGCGCAGGCCGCGGCGGTCCAGCGCGCCAGCCAGCGCGACCGCCGTGGCCGCCGCGTCGGCGTGCACCATGGTGGCCGGGATCGCGGCGGGCTCGCGCCAGCCCGCGTCGCCGTCGACGACGATCAGCGCCGGGCGGCGCTCCTCGAGGAGGGCGAGGACGGGCCTGGAGGTTGGCATCGCCCCGAACCGGAGAACCAGCCCGGGTACGTGGGCGTCGCGCCAGGGCCCGGGCCGCAGCAGGTGGTCGCCGCGGGCCAGGACCCGCGACCGGTCGTGGCCTCCACACCGCGCCAGCGAGAGGGGGTCCGCGAGGACCGGCCACTCCAGGGCGGCGGCGAGGTGAGCGAGAGCGGCCGGCAGCGCGGGATCGTCCTGCGGGCCCGCCACGATGAGGCCACGCTCGACGCCGGCGAGGCGGCGCGCAAGGCCTTCCAGCGCCCCGTCGTCGAGGGTCGACCGGCCCGTCACGACCCGCGAGAAGGGACGGTCGGGAAGGGGCCCCAGCGGCTCGTCCGGCACGAGCGGCTCACGGAACGGGACGTCGACGTGGACCGGGCCGGCCGGGCCGGCCGCCGCGGTCGCGACGGCCCGCGCGGCCACCGCCCGGACATGGCGTCGCGTGACGTCCGCGCCGTCGAGCAGGGGCAGCTCGGCGAACCACTTGGCGTGACTCCCGAACAGCCGGACCTGGTCGATCGCCTGAGGGGCGCCGCGGTCGCGCAGCTCGGCCGGGCGGTCGGCGGTCAGGACCACGAGCGGAACTCGGCCGAGCGAGGCCTCGACGACCGCCGGCAGGAGGTTCGCGGCGGCCGTGCCGGAGGTCGTCAGGACGGCCACGGGCCGGCGCCCGGCTTTCGCCATCCCGAGGGCGAAGAAGCCGGCGCTCCGTTCGTCGAGCAGGACCCGGACCCGGATCCCGGGATGGGCGCGGAAGGCCAGGGCGAGCGGCGTGGACCGGGAGCCGGGGCAGACGATCGCGTCCGCGACGCCGGCATGGGCCAGCTCGTCCACGAAGCCCCGGACCGCCGGCGTGTCGGTCATGCGTCACCGTCCTGCAGGCGCCCCAGGGCCGAGGCGACCGGCCGGAGCTTCATCCGCAATTCCTCCCATTCGCGGGCCGGATCCGAGTCTGCCACGATGCCGCAGCCCGCGAACAGGATCGCGCCCTGCCCGTTCACCAGCCCGCATCGCAGGGCGACCATCAGCTCCCCGTCGCCGTCGGCGCCCAGCCAGCCGACGGGGCCGGCATACCAGCCCCGCTCGAAGCCTTCGTGCTCCGAGATCAGGTCGAGGGCCGCCTGGCGCGGCTCACCGCCGACGGCCGGGGTCGGGTGGAGGAGCTGCGCCAGGGCCAGGATGCCGGTCTCGTGACGCAGGGTGCCCTCCATCGGCGTCACCAGGTGCTGGACGTCCCGGAGCGCGAGGATTCCGGGCTCCCCCGCCACCTCCAGGCGCTCCACGATGGGGCGGAGGGCATCCCGGAGCATCGCCACGACGACCGCGTGCTCCTCGCGGTCCTTGTCGCTTGCCAGCAGCCCGGCGGCCAGGCGAGCGTCCTCGCCGGCATCGGCGCCGCGCGGCGCCGAGCCGGCGATCGCGACGGTCCGGAAGGCCCGTCCCTCGGTCCGCGCGAGTCGCTCGGGCGTCGCGCCGAGGAACGTGACACCATCCCGGGCGAAGGCGAACGTCGTGCTCTCCGGGCCCCCGGCGGCGAGACGCCGGAGGGCGTTGACCGGATCGAGCTCGAGGGGTGAGTGAACGGCGACGCGCCGGGCAAGGACGACCTTGTCCAGGCGCCCGCGGCCGACGGCCCCGGCGAACAGGCCGACGAGACGGTCCCATGCCGCGCGATCGGGCTGCTCCCCGGTGATCCCGAGCGGGGCTCCGGCGGGCCGTGCGACGAGCCCGCCCGGCGCCGGCGCGAGCTCTCGGGCCCGCGCGGCCAGGCTGCCCCAGAGCCGGGCCAGCCCGCGCGGGGACGCCTCCTCGCCGGCCGCCGCCGCCGTGACGAACGTTCCTGACGTGGTGCGGGCGAACGCGAGCAGCGGCAGGACCAGCGAGGCCGCGCCGAAGGGAGCCCAGGCGTCGGAGTCCGCGGGCGCCGTCCCGGTAAATCCAAGGCCCCCGACGAGCACCGGCCCGGCTCCGCGCGGCAGGCCGTCGAGCCCTGCCGGGGCGCCTCCGGTGGCCGCCCCCGCCAGCAGCTCGCGCCACGCCTTCGCGGCAGCGTCGAACCGATCGGGCCCCGCGGCATCCGCGACCCAGGCGCGACCGATGCCGACGAGCGCGGTCCCCACAGACGGCTGGAGCCACAGCGCGGCCTCCAGCTCGGCCTCGCGGGCCGCGGCGAACAGCGCGACCGGATCGACGTCGTCGACGTGGACCGTGGCAACGCGCATCCGATCGGGGGCGGCCCCGGCCGCAGCATCGAGGGCTCCCTGGAGGTCGGCCGCGCCCGGGTGGAGGCTCGGCCGGTCCACGACGGTCATCGCCCGGATCCCGCGTTGCCGAACCCGGCCCCGATCCGCTGCTCCGGGACGCCGACGCTGCGGAGCAGCAGGTCGCGCAGCGTCGGGTAGGCGTCCTCCAGCCGCCCCGGGTCGTCGGCAAGGAGCCAGCGCGCCACGACCTCGTTGAGCGCACCGAACCAGGCCACGCCGGTGATCGCGGTGTCGATCGGCGGAATCGACCCGTCCGCGACGGCCTCCTCGAGATACCCCGCGACGAGGCTCGCGAAGCGATCGTGCAGCGCGTTCGTCTCGGCGTTGAAGGCCCGGCCTGCACCCAAGGCGTCGAGGAAGAGCAGTCGGGCCATGGTCCGGTGCCCGGCGAACGTCACCAGGACCGTGTGCAGCGCCGCCTCGGCCTTGGCGATCGGGTCGGTCTCGGCCGCGACGGCGCGGTCCACCTTCGCCGCGAGGCGGTCGGCCGTCGTCCGCATCAGCTCGCGGAAGATTGCCTCCTTCGTGGCGAAGTGGAAGTAGACACCGCCCTTGGACGTGTCGGCGGCGGCCGCGATGTCGTCCACGGCAGTGTCGCGGTAGCCGCGCCTCGCGAAGGTGTTGAATGCGGCATCCAGGATCTGCTCGCGCCGCGTCCGGCTCTTCTCGGCCTGGGCCGTCGTGCGCTTGTCCGTCGTCATCGCGGGACCGCCATGCTCCATCGGGCCTCGCTCCCGGAAACCGACCGACCAGTCGGTCGGTCGGTTGCATGCTACCCCGGGGCTCGCGATTCGCCCGACGTCCATGGGCCGAGCCCGCGGTGGGAGCCGGGTGGACGGTCAGCGAAGCGGGATCGCCAGGACGAAGCGGGCTCCCCCGCCCGGCGCGTCCTCGACGGTCAAGGTGCCTCCGTGAAGGACGGCGATGCGTCGGGCGATGGCCAGCCCGAGGCCGCTCCCGCGGCTCTCCCGCCGGCGACCGGCGAGGCGCGCGAACGGCTCGAAGATCCGCTCGCGCTCGTCCGCCGGGACGCCCGGCCCCTGGTCGCGGACGGCGACCTGCGCCCGACGACCCGCCTCCGCCACGGTGACCGTGACGAGGCCGCCCGGCGGCGAGACGCGGAAGGCATTGTCGAGCAGGACCAGGAGCAGCTGGACCAGGCGGTCGGGATCGCCCAGGACCGGGAGCGCCGGCGACCTGCCGTCCGGTCCCTCGAGGGAAAGGCCCTGCTCTGCGGCCAGCGGGCCCGCACGACGCACGGTCGCGCCGGCGACCTCGGCGAGGTCGATCGGCCCCAGGTCGGTGGCAAGAGCGCCGCGTTCCGACGCCGCCAGCGCCAGGAGCTCCTCCACGAGCTGTCCCAGCCGGTCGGCCTCGGCGACGATGTCCTGGGCGAGCTCGCGTCCCTCCGGCCGCACGAGATCCTCCCGCTGGAGCACCTCCGCAGAGGCCCGGATGATCGCCGTCGGGGTGCGGATCTCGTGCGATGCGTCGGCCACGAAGCGCTGCTCCGTCTCGAACGCCCGCCGGATCGGGACGAGGGCACGCCCGGTGATCCAGACCGTGACGAGCGCCGCCCCGAGGAGGCCCAGGAGCCCGACGATGGCGATCGTGAGGGCAAGGTTCTGCGACTGGGCCTCGTGCAGGGTGAGAACGTAGCCGGCCTGGACCCAGCCGTCGGGCGCGGCCGCGGAGCCGACCGGCAGGGTCATCAGGCGGACCGGCCCGGCCTGGACGTGGACCGTCCGGACGTCGCTGCCGTTGGCCTGCGCGGCCTGCACCGCCGCCTGGTCCGGAAGGCCGCCGAGCGGCACGCCCGACGGGTTCGAGACGAGCTGGCCCTGCGGGTTGAGCACCAGGAAGAACGTGTCGGATGCCTGCGGCGCGCGCTCGCCCCCCTCGTCGCCCCCCGCGGTCGGCATCTCGCCGGCCAGCACGTGGGCCTCCGCGCTGGCTGCCTGGTTGAGGGCGTGGTCGACCGCGTCATCGAGCGCTCGCAGCCCAAGCACCACCGACGCCACCCCGAGGACGAGGACGAGCGTCCCGACGAGCGCCATGGTCGTGATGGCAAGGCGCCGGCGCGTTCTCGCGAGCAGCGGCGTGGCCGGGGCCGGAGTGGGCTGGGGCGAGGTCGTCACGCATCCTCGCGGAGCGTGTAGCCGACGCCTCGCACGGTGCGCAGCAGCTCGGCTCGACCCAGCTCGCCGAGCTTGCGGCGGCAGTACGAGACGTAGAGATCGACGACGTTGGAGTAGACGTCGGGCTCCGCACCCCAGACCGCGTCGAGGATCTGGCGCCGGCTGACGACGCGGCCCACGTTCCGGATGAGGTAGGCGAGCAGGGCGAACTCGCGGGCGGAGAGGTCCACCGCCTGGTCGCCGACGCGCGCCACGTGGCGCTCTTCGTCCAGCTCCAGCTCACCGACCGCGAGCCGGGGAGCCATCGGTGCCGTGGCCCGGCGGCCCAGGGCGCGAACGCGGGCGATCAGCTCGGCGAAGGAGAATGGCTTGGCGAGGTAGTCGTCCGCGCCGGCGTCCAGGCCCGCCACGCGTTCCTCGACCGCCCCGAGGGCCGTCAGCATCAGGGCCGGGGTCGTCACGCCGCGGCTGCGGAGCACGCGGAGCAGCTCCAGGCCGTCGAGGTCCGGCAGCATTCGATCCAGGACCAGGACGTCGTACGGCTCGCCACCCGGTGCAGCCAGCCCGAGAGCGGCGACCGCGTCCGGGGCCAGGTCCACGACGTGGCGCTCGGAGGTCAGGACGCGCCGGACGAGCTCCCCCATCTTGGGCTCGTCCTCGACGACAAGGATCCGCATGCAGCCATCCTCCGGGCCCCCGAGGCCCGCGTCAACGGCCACGCGGCCTTCGTGTGAGATCCCACACGGACGGCACACGCCGGGCTCATCGGCCGGCGCGACCATGCGCTCATCGTCACCCGAAGCCTGCGCGGTGGAGTCCACCCGCCGCGGACCCTGGAGCCACCGATGCCCGTTCCGAATCCCACTCGCCGCACCGGACCACGGCGGTCCGCGCTCGCCCTGGCGGGCCTGGCGGCAGCGCTCACGCTGGGCGTCGCCGCCGGCCTCGGGGGGCCGTCCGCGCCCGCCGCCAGCGCGGCCGGCACCACGGCCCCCCCGTCCCAGCCGCAGACCCAGGTCACCACGGTCTACCAGGTCACACCGGCGGCACAGCCGGCGCCGGTCGTCGTCGTGCATCACGTCGTCGCGGGCGGTGACGACGGCGAGAACGACGGGAACGACTGAGATGACGATCCGCGATGGCACCACCGAACCACGCCGGAGACCACGCCGGCCGACGTCGCGCCCCGCGCCGCCGGCCGCCCCGCTGCGCCTCCCGCCCGGGCCGCCCGATCCGGCGCGGCGGGCGCTGCCGCCGGCCGGCCGGCTCCTCACCGGCCGGACCCGCGCCCGATGCGGATCGCGGTGGCCGCGGGGGGCTTCGCCGCGCTCTCGGCCCTCCTCGCGACCATCTCCACGAGCGCCGTCCCGACCGCCGCGACCACCAGCCCCGAGACCGTTGCCGCCGTCCAGCAGGTCACCCGCGTGATCACCCTGCCGCCGGGCGTGGCGGCGCCGACGAACGCCGGGCCGAACGTGCTGGTCACCCAGCTCCCGGCGCCGGTCGCGACGCCGCAGACGGTCGTGGTCACGACGACCCAGTCCGGTCGCGTCGTCAAGCCGTGATCCAGCCGGCGGACGCTGCGGCCGGACCCGGCCGGCACCGGCCCGGCGGCTCCGCTCGCCCGCCTGGCCCACCGGGCCCAGGCGATGGGAGGTCGCCTCGAGATCCACGTGGCCGCCCCGCGACCTGACGCCGGCGCCGCCGAGCGCGAGATGCGGCAGGTCGCCGGACGCGTTCGCGCGTGGGCCGCCGTGCTCACCCGGCATGACCCCGCGTCGCAGCTGATGCGCCTCAATGCCGACCCGCGAGCGGCGGTCGCGGTCGGTCCGACGCTCGCCGCCGCGCTGGGCTGGTCGCTCGAGGCGGCCCGCCTGACCGGTGATGTCGTGGACGCCTCGCTCCTCGACGCGCGCCTGCGCGCCGAGGACGAGACCGTCGGATCGGCGAGCGCCGGCGTCACCGTCACGGTGGGCGCCGGGCCCGGCGTCCGGGCTCGCCCCCACGTCGAGCGGTGGACCCTCGCGGGCGGCGGACGCCATCGGTGCGGCGTTGTGACGCATGCGGCCGGCGTCCGCCTCGACCTCGACGGGATCGCGAAGGGCTGGCTGGCCGATCGGGCCCTCGCCCGGCTCCGCTGGCCGGGCGCCATCGTCGACGCCGACGGCGACATCGCCGTCCGGGCCGCGGCCGGGGAGTCGTGGGAGATCGGCGTGGGCGACCCCCGGGACGACGGCGCCGTCCTCGGCGTTCTCGTCCTGCCCGGCGGACTGCTCTCCGAGCGAACGTTCGGCGTGGCGACCTCGGGCACGAGCGTCCACCGATGGGGCCCCGCCGGCGACGCTCGCCACCACCTGATCGACCCGGCCACGGGCGCCCCGGCCCGGTCCGACGTCGTCCAGGCCACCGTCGTCGCCACGTCGGCCCGGGTCGCGGAAGCGTACGCTAAGACCATCGTGATCCTCGGTGCGGCCTCCGGTCTCGACCTCGTGGAGCGCAGCAACGCCCTCGGGGCGGTCGTGCTCCTCGCCGATGGCCGGACGGTCGCCCTTCCACGCACGTCGCGGTACCTGGCGTGACCTACCGGGGGCTCTCCTCGCGGACAGCCGTGGTGCGGTGGGGGCTGTTCGCGATCGCGGTCGGGATCGTGCTCGGCACGACGGTGCCGTTCGCCATCGATGGCCTGGTCAGGCTCGCCGGGAGCGCCCCGGAGCGACTGCCGTGGGTCGCCACCCGGATCACGGCCTTCCTGTCCTACTTCGCCATCGCCGGCTCGGTCATCTATGGCCTGCTCCTGTCGACGAAGATCCTCGACGCGATCGCCCACCGGCCGGTGACCTTCGCGCTCCACCAGGACCTGGCGGCGATCGGCCTCGGCCTGGCCGGCATCCACGTGGTCCTCCTCGGGCTCGACGCGACGCAGCCGTTCAGCCTCGGCGCCAGATGCTCGTCCCGTTCGCCTCGCCGTATCGCCCCCTCTGGGTCGGGCTCGGCCAGCTGGCCCTGTACCTCGTGGCGATCGTCACGGCGAGCTTCTACGTCCGCCGCCGGATCGGGCAGCGCTCCTGGCGGCTCCTGCACTACGTCACCTTCCTGGCCTTCGCCTTCACGACGGCCCATGGGATCCTCAGCGGCACCGACACGTCGTCGGCGTGGGCATGGTGGGTCTACGTCATGGCCACGACGGTCGTCGTCTTCCTCACCGTCTTCCGGGTCGCCGAGGCCGGGATGTCCCGGCGCGAGCGACGGGGCCGGCTCCCCGCGGCGGCGCTGGTCGGACCCCTGGAGCTGAGGTCTCCCGTCCGCCCCGACACGACCGGGGGCTGACGCCGGTCCGCTCCCGAGTCTCCCGTCCGAGCCGCTAGCCAGACGCCGCCGGCGAGGCGCGCATCTACGCCGGCGAGTGGGCGCCCGGCGACCGGCTGCCCGCGAGCGCGAGCTGTGTCGCGACCTCGACGTGAGCCGCGCGACCCTGCGCCAGGCCCTGGCCGAGCTCGAGCAACGCGGGCTCATCTCGCGGCACCAGGGACGCGGACGTTCGTGACGCGGCCGCGGGTGCAGGCCGATATCGCTGCTTCTTCAGCTACAGCGAAGCTCTGCGCGCGCGCGGCATGCAGCTCACGACGCGCGTCCGGTCGCGGCGATCGTCGATGTTGGTCGCGCCATCGCCGCCGAGCTCGGCATCCTGCCCGGCGACCCCGTCGTGCACCTGGAGCGAATCCGCGCCGTCGAGGCCGAGGCGCTGATCCTCGAGTCGTCGCACCTGCCCGCCGCGCGCTTCCCGGCCTCGAGACACGGACCTCGCGGCGCGATCGCTGACAGGTAGCGCGCAACCGTCCCGCAGCGGGCAGGGTGCGGCCAACCCCGGGCCACCATGATCCTCGCGCCTCAGGAGGCGGAGCCCGCCGCACCGCCGGCCCTGATGATCCGGCGTGACGAGCGACGCGCGGCCCGGTCGAGCACACGCAGGCGCTGCTCCGCGGCGACGTCTGGCGCGGTGCGAGCAGCGAGCGACGAGCGACCGGCAGAGCCGGCGATTTTGCAGGCGTCACGAGGTCACCGGTGGCGCGCGGCGGAAGGCAAGCAGCCGAGCGACCCAGGCACATCGGCCGGCCGGGCGCTCACGAATGATGAATCGCATCGTCGGCCGCACGATCCTCGTCACCGGATCGACCGGCATGGCTGCGCGGCAGCGCGATGCTTCGCGGCCGAAGGCGCGCACGTCTTCGTCACATCGCGGACGGCCGCGCACTGCGCCGCGCTGGGCGCCGAGATCAGCCGCCGGGGCCGAGGCCGCGTTCCTGCCTGCCGAGCTGACCGACGAAGTCGACGTTGAGGCGGCCGTGGCCGCAGCGGTCGCGGTTCGGGCGCCTTGACGGGCTCTTCGCGGTCGCCGGCGGCTCCGGCCGACGCTTCGGGACGGCGCCGTCCACGAGCTGACGCGCGACGCGTGGGATCGCACGCTCGCCCTGAACCTCACGACCCAGGTGCTCGCGGCCGGCGCCGTGCTGCGCCGGATGCTCGACCAGGAGCCGGACGCCGACGGGAGCCGCGGCGCGCTGCTGCTGATGGGCAGCGTGCTCGCCTCCCACCCCGTGCCCGAGCTCTTCGCACGCACGCGTATCCGCGGCGACGGCGATCGCCGCGCTGGGCACCTCGATAGCGGCCTACTACGCGGCCCGGGCGATCCGGGTGATCGTCGTGGCACCGGCGCTCGTGACGACCCCGATGTCCGCCCGCGCCGCCGACGACCCGGTGACGGCTGGCTTCGCCCTGCGCAGGCAGCCCCTCGCCCGGGGCTTCCAGCCGGGCGCTCGACGATGTCGCGGCCGCGGCCGTCTACCTGCTCTCGCGCGAATCGCGCCACGTGACCGGGCAGGTCCTTGCCGTTGACGGCGGCTGGTCCGTGACGGGCTGCCCTCCCGGATGACGAGGCGGTCCCCGGGACATCCCGATCCCGGCATCTGGCGATGGCGGCGAGGATGTGGCACCCTCCCCGACGCCCCATCATCACGTCGGGCGGAGGGCTCGAACCCAGCGCCCACGGCACCACCGTAGACGAGGAGCGGCTCGTGCGTGAGATCGTCGGGTTCGTCCTGGGTGCGGCCGCGGGAGCGGCTGGCGCCCTCTTCGCCTCCTCGAAGGAAGGGCGCGAGGTCATCGACCGCGTGATCGCGGAGGCGCGGCCCGAGGTCGACCGGGCGGCGTCCGACTGGGAGCCGATCCTCCTTGAGGTCGGACGGGCGATGCGCCTGGCCGCGCGGGAGGTGGAGGTCGCGGTCGCCGACATGCGGGTCCGCCTCGCGGAGATCGCCGCGGACCCGCCGGAGGCTGCCGCGGGACCGGGGCTGCACGGGTCCGGCGCCGGCGAGGCGGGCGAGGCGGCCGCGCCGGCCGACGCCGCCCCCGATGAACGGCCGTCCGACGAGCCGGTCGGCGCCGATCCTGCCCCGGGCGCCTGAGCGCCGTTCGGTACGAGGAGGCATTCGACCATGCGCCGCTTCATCGCCCAGGTGGTCGTCAACACGCTGACGATCATCCTGGTCCTCTTCGTCTTCTCACTGATCAAGGTCAACTACACCGACCCGTTCACCGGGGCGACCTATACGGGACCCGCCCTCGCACTCGGGGCCAACCCCGTCCTGACGCTCGTCTCGCTGGGCTTCTTCGTGGCGCTGGTCGGCGCGTTCGTGCGCCCGATCGTCCTGGTCCTGACCGGACGCCTCCTCCTCCGCTCCATGGGCCTCATCCTCATCGTCGTCAACGTCCTGCTGGTGTTCGTCGCGGGCTGGCTGGCGCCCGGTGATGTCGTCGTCGCACTGCCGACCTGGTTCTGGGGCCCGCTGATCGCGCTGGTCTTCACGTTGGTGTCAAGCGGCATCAACATCGTCGTCGGGATCGACCGGCCGCAGATCGACATGAGCGACCGCCAGCGGTCGATATGGCGGCTTCTCGACCGCCTCCCGACCCCACGCCGGAACAAGCTCGTCGAGAACCTGCGCCTGATGCAGGTCTACAACACCGTGGCCAGCTTCGGCCTGGAGATCGGCCTCGAGTCGACGCCGGTGGCGGTCATCCGGGACCGATTCCAGAAGTACATCGGCGGGATGAACCGCGAGCTCGCCGCCATGAGCACGCCCGCCAAGGTCCGGGTCATGCTGCAGCAGCTCGGGCCCACGTACGTCAAGGTCGGCCAGATGATCTCGAGCCGGGCCGAGGCGCTGCCGCCCGAATGGCAGGAGGAGCTCGCCAAGCTCCAGAACACGGTCCCGCCCTTCCCCGCCGCGAACGCGCATGCGCTCATCGCGTCCGAGCTCCACCAGCCGTCGTCGGCGCTCTACGCCACCTTCGAGGACGAGGCCCTGGCGGCGGCGTCGCTGGCGCAGGTCCATCGCGCCACCCTCCCCGACGGTCGCGACGTGGTCGTGAAGATCCAGCGGCCGGATGTCCAGACGATGGTGGCCGCGGACCTCGGGGTCATGCAGGACCTGGCCGGCGTCATGGAGCAACGCTTCGAGCTCGCCCGTCGCATGGACGCGCGCGGGATCCTCGAGGAATTCGCCGCCGGCGTCCTCATCGAGCTCGACTACCGCAACGAGGCGTACCACATGCGGCGCCTCAACGAGAACATGGCCCAGTTCGATGGGGTCCGGGTCCCCTTCGTCGATGGCGCGCGAAGCGGGCGGCGGGTCCTCACGATGGAGTTCATCCGCGGCGTCAAGATCAACGACGTCGCGGCCATGGAGGCCGCCGGGATCGACCGCGACCTGGTCGCTCGGCGGCTCCTCCGTGCGATCATCAAGCAGATCCTGGTCGACGGCTTCTTCCACGCGGACCCGCACCCGGGGAACGTGCTCGTCGATACGAGCGACGGCACGATCGTGTTCCTCGATCTCGGCCTCGTCGGCCAGCTCGACCGCGACCAGCGCTTCGACCTCCTCGACCTCATGTGGTCGGTGGTCCAGAAGGACGCCGCGGGCATCGCAGCCGTCATGACCCGCATGAGCGTCAAGCGGGGCAAGGTGGATCCCGCGCGGGTCAGGGCGGCGATCGACGCGATCGTCTACCAGTACCTGAAGTATGGTGGCCAGGGCGGCGGCGACTTCGGGGCCGCGATCTCCGGCATCCTCGGGACGCTCTACGACAACGGGCTCAAGCTCAACCAGGACTTCACTCTCGCCCTCAAGGCCATCGTGCAGGTCGAGGAGATCACCCGAACGCTCAACCCGTCGTTCGACCTCCTCGGCGCCGGCCTGGCCGACGCGCGGCAGCTCCTCGTGAGCGAGGTCACCGCAGAGAAGATCGTGGCCCAGCTGCGACAGACGGCGGTCCAGACCGGCAAGGAGCTGGGACGCCGGCTCCCGGACCTGCAGTCGGCGACGCTCTCGTGGCTCGACCAGTACCAGAAGGGCAAGATCGTCGTCGAGGTCAACACCGCCGACCTCTCCAGGGAGATCAGGCGAGTCAGCGGCATCGGCCAGATGCTGGCCGCCGGCATGATCATCTCCGGGACCATCATCGCGACGGGGATTGCCTTCACCGCCACGCTCCTCATGGCCAACACCATCACGATCATCCTGCCGCTGCCGGTCTTCTTCCTGATCATCTTCGTGGCGCTGCTCATCGTCGGCGTGCGCATCACGAACCGGATGCTGCGGACCCCGGTCGAGCCGGACGAGTAAGGGGAGCTCGGGTCGTGCTGGGCCTCGGCGCGGCACGCCGCGGCTACCGGACGACACACGGCGGCAGCTCGGGGTGGTCTCAGCCAGACCGCCCGCCGGGCGGCGAGCGCGGAGCTGCGGGCCCTGGTCGCGGGGCGCAACCCGCCGCTGGGCCGGACGGCCAGCGACTCGGCGCCGCTCCCTACACGCCGCGCGGCTCGCCCGGGGCGCGGACCCGGAAGGCGGCCGACCAGGCGACCCGCTCCGCCGGCGCCAGGACCAGCGCCCGGCCGGCCGCGACCGCGGCGGCGAGGTCCTCGTCGGGAGACGTCGTCGGCTCGAGCGCGTGCTGGACGCGAGGGCGCTCGGGGGCGTCGGGCCAGCCGCCGTCGTCGAGCCAGATCCCGAGGTTCGGAGCGATGGGGGCGTACCAGGTGAGCTCGAGGCGCGCGCCGTCCGGCTGGACGGCCGCCGCGACGCCCGGGAGCCCTTCGCCGGTCGCGCTGTCCCAGCTGCCGTAGAGCTCCCAGCCGCCGAAGGCCTTCAGCGCCGTCCCGGCGGCCGGGTTGCGCACGACGTCGAGGGCGACCGTGCGGCCGTCCGTGCCGGGCGTCTCCGGCCAGTCCGCGCGCCCGGGGACGGGGGCGATCGGCAGCCCGGTGGCCCGGGTCACGCGGACCGACACGAGTCCCTCCACGTCGAACCGGGCGCCGGGCTCCAGCGCGAGCAGCGGGTGCATCGACCAGAGGACCGGGAGCTCGTCCGGGCCGCGGTTCTCGAGCTCGTATTCGGCGACCACCCGCGGTCCGTCCAGGCGGAGGCGGCGCGTGAAGCGATACGAGGGGCTCCCACCTCCCCGATCGGGGCCAGTCCACGTCGCGGCGAGGACCGCCCCGTCGGCCGCAACCTCGGCCGGGCGGCCCCACAGGTCGCCGTGGTCGCGGAGCGGCCGGGCTGCCGGATCCGATGGATCCGGGCAGGGCGCCACGGTCGGCAGGCACTCGTCCCAGCCGAATGCGGCCGCCCCCGCGTACGCGGCCTCGGGCCCGCTCCAGGCGGAGGCGTCGCCAGCGGGGCTCGCTTCCGGCGGCTCGCCGGGCACGAGCCATTCGCGGCCGGTCCACAGGTCGGCAAGCGACAGGACGCGAGCGCCGAGAGCGGGGCAGACCAGGACCCGCACGCGATCGTTCGCCAGCTCGAGTGTCGCGAAGGAGCCGAAAGGCGGACCCGGGCGGATCATCGGGCCGTTGTTCGACGAGCGCGAGGCGCGGTGGCCATGAGCGCGAGGCGACCTCCTGGTTCGTGCCGAAGCCGGGCCGGCGCTCGCATCGGCGAAGGAGGCCGGGACGAGGTCCTCGTCGCTCTCCGGGTCACGCTCGAGCCCTGGTCGATCATCGCCCCGGGAAGCCGCTCGCCGTGTCGCGCGGCGACCCCGCGAGGTTCGAGCCGCCGCCGCACCGACGCGGCCACGATACACGACCCGGGCGGGCGGACGACGGCCGGAACGGCAGGGCAAGCGGCCGGGCGGCGAGCGCGCCCCGTGTCTGCTGCCCTACCGTTGACGGGATGTCCGGTCCGACGGCGGAGGAAGCCGCGGATCGGGGACGCCGTGTCATGCGGAGGTGACCACGATGGGCGGCAGGCTCGCCCGGGCCGCGCCAGCATGGCTCCCCGTCGTCCTCGTGGCGGCCGCGGCTCTCGTGCCCGTGCTGCGCCTCCCCGTCCTGGGGATCGCCGTCGTCGTCGCCGTCGGCGGCCTCGCCAGCGCGCCCGGCCGGCCCGCGGGAGCGGCCGTGGCCTGGATCGCCGTGCTGCCGGTCGCGGCCGGATTTGCCGCCGGACTCCTGCCCGACCCGCGGGTCGCGGACCCCGGGGCCTGCGACGACATCTTCGCCCCGCCCGTCCTCCGGCGCCTGCTCCAGGCGGCGATCGTCCTCGGCACGACCGCCGCCCTCGCCAGCCGGATGGGCGGACGCCGGTCGCTCGGGATCGTGCTCCCGCCCGATCGCCGGGTCAGCGCCCTTGCCGCAGCCTGTCCCCTGCTGGTCCCGATCGCGATCTGGGTGGGTCCGGTGCTCGCGGGGCCTTTCTTCGGCCCGGTGCTCCTGGGCCTGCCGTCGGCGGCCGCGCTGGTCCCGGCCGCGATCCTCGCCGGGGCCAACTCCGCGCTCGAGGAGACGGCCTACCGGGGGGCGCTCCAGCGCTGGGGGGCGCCCGCCCTCGGCCGGGGCGGTGCGATCGTGGCGCAGGCGCTCGTCTTCGGATGCGCGCACCAGGGGTCCGACATCGCCGCCGGCGGCCTGCTGATCCTGGCCGGTATGACCCTGGCCGGGCTGGTCGCCGGGCTGGTGGCGGACCGGACGCAGTCGCTGCTGCTCCCGTTCGCAGCGCATGCGGCCATCGACATCCCGATCGCTCTTGCGCTGACCTGCCGGCTGGCCTGACCCCCCGGGCGGGCCGGACGTCCCGGCATCGCGGGCCGCTTCTCCCCTATCGGTCGCGGTGTGCGCGTGCGACGATCCCATCGAAACTGACCGCGTCGGGTACTGGGGCGTCCCGCGCGGCGCCGCCGCAAGCCGCTCAGGGAGAAACAGCATGAAGGTCGCGGACGTGATGACCCGCAACGTCGTCGCGGTGCGCCCCGGGACACCGCTCAAGGACGTCGCTGCCGTGATGATCGAGAAGGGCATCAGCGGGGTGCCCGTCGTGGACGACGGGGGTGCCGTCCTGGGCGTCGTGTCCGAGGGCGACTTCGTGATCAAGGAGCGCGGCGTCGAGGGCCTCCACCATCGTCTGTTCGCCGGCATCTTCGGCGAGTCCAGGCGCACCCAGGCGGAGCTCGCCAAGATCGAGGCGACGACGGCGGGCACGGCGATGACGAGCCCGGCCGTGACCGTCGATGCAGCCGACACGCTCAGGTGGGCCGCCGAGCAGATGGCCGGCCGGAAGATCAACCGGCTGCCGGTCGTCGAGAACGGGGTGCTGGTGGGGATCATCACCCGCGCCGACGTCGTGCGTGCCTTCGTCCGGTCCGACGCGGAGCTGGAGCGCCTGGTCCGCGAGGAGGTCCTCGCCCGCACGGCCATCGGGTTCGAGCCCGAGACGTTCGAAGTCGCGGTGCGTGACGGCGTGGTCAGGCTCGGCGGGCGCGTCGACCGGCATTCCCTGGCCCTGACGATCGTCGAGGGGACCCGGGCGCTGGGCGGCATCGTCGGCGTCGAGTCGGAGCTGACGTGGGAGGTCGACGACGTCGACGGTCCGCCCGCGCCGCCCGAGCCCGACGTCCTCATGACCCTGCGCCCGCACTGACCCCAGCACGCCGGCGCCGAGGGGGCGCGGGTCGCATCGACCAGGTGGCGCCCGGGCAGGGTCACGCGGGTCGCGCGGCGACATGCGCGGCCGGACGTTGGAGACCGAGTGCCCCTGGGAACGCCCCCTTACGGGGACGTCGCCGGCGTGGGCTCGGGCGTGGCCGCCGGCGTGGGCTCGGGCGTGGGCGCCGGCGTGGGCTTCGCCGTCGGCTTCGGAGTGGCCTTGGGCGTCGGCTTCGGCTTCGGCTTCGGGGTGGGCTTCGGCGTGGGTCGCGGCGTCGCGGCAGGGGCGCATGCGGAGACGCCGCTGCCCGAGGATCGCGACGCGGCCGGCTTCGGCGCCAGCCAGCGGTCGCGCGGCAGCGTGCCGGGCGCCGGGAAGAGCTCGTTCGCCCGCACCCGCACCAGGCTGTAGTCCGCGACCAGGATGTAGCCCCGGGCATCGTAGGCCGAGTGCAGCATCTCGCTCCCGGCGATCACCGCCCGATAGGTGTCCGACCGATCGACCTTCCGGGCGTACTCGACGAGGGTGGCCACGAGCTTGCGCGGGATGTTCGTCTCCACCGTCTGGCTCATGGCCCGCAGGAAGCCGACCGGGTCACCCAGGAACCCGCCCTTGACGACCCGATCGCGGATCCCGGACAGAACCTCCTGCTGGCGGGTCTGGCGCGTGAGGTCGGACTCGCCGTCGGCCTTGCGGATGCGGGCGTAGGCGAGCGCCTGGTTGCCGGTCAGCTTGTGGCGCCCGGCCGTGATGGCGAAGCCGCTGGTGAAGCCGTACTCGTCGTACGTCGGATCGCAGAACGAGCGGGCCACGTTGACCTCCACGCCGCCGAGCGTATTGACGACGGCCACGAACCCGGCGAGGTTCACCTGGGCGAAGTAGTCGATCTCGAGGCCCGTCATCTTGCCCATCGCGGCCATCAGGACGTCGTGGCCGTCCCCGCTCGACCCCGGGAACGCGCGGGGATTGTTGCGGGCATAGGCGAGGAGCGAGTTGAGCTTGCCCGAGAAGTGGCCGCCTCCCGGGAGCGGCACGTCGACGAGGTCGCGGGGGAACGACATGAGCGAGACGGTGCCGGCGACACGGTCCAGCGACGCCACGATCATCGTGTCGGTCAGGTAGGTGTTCCGGCCGACGCCGGCGTCGACGCCGAGCAGGAGGACGTTGATGCGGGGCTGGGCCGGGGTGGGCGTGGGGCTCGGCGCGAGCGACGCCGACGGCGACGGGCTCTCTCCGGGAGCGAGGCTCGCGGGCGTCGTCGGGGTTGCCGTCGGGCTGGGACGCCAGGCCCCGGCCGTGGCCGGGCCCTCCACGAAGACCACATCCGCGCTCTCGCGCGCCGTCTGCGTCACGTACCCGGCATAGACCTGCGGCGCGGCGACAAGCAGCACCAGGATCGCGACCGGGAGCGCGTCGCGCGGGCGAAGCCGTGGAAGGCGCGGGTCGGTGAGCGACGAGCCGAGGGCCAGGAGGCGCCAGACCAGCAGCGCCCCCTGGAGCACCAGGAGGCCGGCGAGGACGCGGTCGTCCAGGACGATCCCGAGCAGCTGATCGGCGTTCGTGGCAACCATGAGGCCGGCGGCCATGGCCACGACGAGGACAAGGGGGAGCCCGAAGACGGCCGCGAGGCGAAGGCGACCCGCGGCGAGATGCCCGAGGCCCGGCACGAGGGCGGTCAGGATGGCCGGGACGTACCGGCCACGGGCGATGCCAGCGCGATCGCGCGCTGGCGGCATCGACGATGGGACGTCGCTCACGGCGACGAACATTACCAGAACGGGGCGTCCCTCCCGGTGCGACTGGCGTTGGCCGCCGCGATGAGCCCTGCTAGGATCCGCAGACGATGCGCAGACCGAGCGCCGCCGCTTGGATCCTCGTCGCCCTGACCCTGCTCCTGGGAGCGCTGGTCCCGGGATCGCGGACGGCGGCCGCGGGACCGGCCCCGTCGCCGGCGGTCGCTGGATCGGCCCCGTCGCCGGCGGTCGCCGCCCTCCACGCGACCGAGCAGCCCTGCCCGGACAGCATCTTCACCTGCGTCACCCTTTCGGTCCCGCGCGACCACTTCGTCTCCCCCGGTGGGGCCACGTTCCGCGTGACCTTCGCGATCCACCGTGCCACGCACGCCCCGCGCCGGGGCGTCTTCGTGACCGTCACCGGCGGGCCGGGCACCAGCGGCATCGCGGCCGCTGACAGCTACACGGCCGCCTTCGACCCGCGCATCGTCGAGGACTACGACATCGTCTTCCTGGATCAGCGCGGGATCGGCCAATCCCAGGCGCTCCAGTGCCCCAAGGCTGCCCTGGCCTTCTACTCCTTCCCGGGCGATCCCGCTCAGACATGGTCCCAGGGTCTCGCCTATGCGGCATCCGCGAAGCGATTCGCACGCGACTGCGTCGCCGAGACGGGCAGTTCGCCGGGCCGCCTCCAGTTCTTCGCGACCAGCCAGGCCGTCGAGGACCTGGAGGCATTCCGGACCTGGCTCGGCGCCCCCACGATCGACCTGTACGGCGAGAGCTACGGGACCCAGTACGCGCAGACCTACGCGGCCGCCCACCCGAGCCGCGTCCGTGCCCTCTACCTCGACGGCCCGGTTGACCTCACGCTCACCGGGACCCAGTACTACACCGAGGACGCGCACGCCTTCGACACGGTCCTGTCGATGACTCTCGACAGCTGTTCCGCAACCCCCGACTGTCGGTCGGACGTGGTGGGCCGCGACGCCCTGGCGCAGTACGACGTGCTGGCCCGGCAGCTCCGCCGCGCACCGCGGCCGTATTCGTTCGTCACGGGGCACGGCACGGTCGTGAGGCGCACGTTCACCATCGGTGACCTCGAGACGGCGGCCGCAGGGTTCGTGTACAGCACCTTTGACCGGATGCTCCTCCAGCGCGCCCTCGCACAGGCCTCCCGGGGCCAGCTCCTGCCCCTGGCCCGGCTGGCCTCGAACTCCCTGGGCCAGGACCCCGAGACGCTCCACGCGATCCCCGACCCGAGCTATTCGGACGCGATGTACTACGCCGTGGAGTGCATGGACTACGACTACCGCGCCGGGAGCCCCGACGCGAGCGCACGGGCGTACCTGCGGGCCGGCGTCCGCGCGGGCATGCGGGACGTGCGCCTCGGGAGCGTCTTCTACGGCGACCTCCCCTGCGCGTACTGGCCGGTTCACCCGGCGACGACGGCGCGGCCGGCGCCACTGGTCCACACGACCTACCCGGTCTTCGTGCTCGCGTCGTCGACCGACCCGGCGACGCCCTACGCCGGCGCGCTCCGAATCTTCAATCGCCTTGACAACGCCTACCTGGTCGTCCAGCCCGGTGGGCCGCACGTGATCTTCGGGCGTGGCAACGCCTGTCCCGACGACCTTGTCACGGCCTACCTCGTCGACGGGCGGGCTCCCGCCCAGCGCCGGACATATTGCGACTGGGCCGGCGTGGACCCGTACGTCTCGATCCCCGCAGCGAGCGTTGCGGGCTACCCGGATGCGCTGGCGGCAATGGCGGCGGTCGACGACGAGATCAACACCAACGGCGACTACTGGTACTGGGACGGCGGCGGGACGCTGCGCTACGGCTGCCTGGACGGCGGCTGGATCGCCTACGTCGCGAGCGACGATGGGGCCGACCTGGAGCTGCACGCCTGCGCGTTCTCGCGAGGACTGCCGCTGTCCGGCAGCGGCGTCCTCGACTCCTCGAAGGGGACCTTCTCGCTGAGCGTCACGGGGCCGGGCAGCACCCGGCTGGCCTACATCCGCGCCGCCGACGGGACGCGGTCGGTCACCGGCCGATGGTTCGGAACCCCGGTCTCCCGCACGCGGCGAGCGCCCTGACGGACCGGCCACCCATCGAGAGGTCGCGACCGCGTTTGACAGGTCGCGCTCGAGCCGCGATGCTTGGCAGGTCGGGACGACGCCCCGCAGGGTCCGAGCACCCAACGCACCGCTCCCCGCGAAGCGTCGTTCTCCCGGTCGCCCCGGCACCATCATCCGCCGGCCGAGCGATCGCACACACGTAGCACGGTGATCGTCCGATACGATTCGGGCGACGCCACGAAAGGATCCCACGGACATGTTGTCCAGGCACTCTCCGGCGCGACGACCAGCCGCGCCCCTCGCGCTCGCTGCGCGAACCGCCGATGCACGCCGCCAGCGGCGGCGCCAGGTCGGCGACCCCCGACTCTACTGCGGCACCAACGGGTGCCCCACGACCCTCCGGCTCGACCCGCAAAGCGGCGTCGCCGCCTGCCCGATCTGCGGCTTCCAGCGCCGCGTCGCCTGACCGACGCTCGTCCCACCGAGGGTTCGCCGGAGGCGGCGCTGCTCTCGCGCCGGCCTCTCGACCGTGGACGGCATGCGTGGACGGATCGTGGATAACCCGGCCGCAGGTCCCCATTCTCGTGGACAGAACCCCTTGCGGCCGGCGACCGTCGCGGGTGATCATCCGGTCAGCCCGAAGGGGCCGTGATGAACGGACCGCGGTGCCGCCGCAAGGCGGCCGGGCTCCTCGCAAGGGGAGTCGGGCCCTCCGCAAGGAGGGTCGGCCCTTCCGCAAGGGAGGCGACGCGGTTCGACGGTCGCACCGGTGCCGCAAGGTACCGGGCCCGCTCGCAAGAGCGGGAGGTGCTCCGCAAGGAGCGCCACAGCTGCCCGCAAGGGTGGCGAGTCTCCCGCAAGGGGGGCGTGGCGACCGGGTCGGCGGTCCTTTCGGGCGCTTTCGTGTCCGGCGCACGGACCGGCCCTGCGACCCTCCGGATGTAGACTCGACCGCGTGATCCCGCGCGCCGCCGGCGCGCCCGTTCCCGTTCGTCGAGGAGCCCGTGTCCGACGCGCCGTTGCCCGACACGCCGTTGCCCGTCGCGCCATTCTCCGGGGCGCCGCTGCCCGACGCGCCGCAGCCCGGGCCGAGCGCGATCCGCCTGGCGGACGTGCGCCTCTCGTTCCCCATCGACGGACGCACCGTCCCGGTGCTGGACCGCATCGACCTCGAGATCGGCCGGCGATCGGTGGTCGCTTTGGTGGGGCCCAACGGGTGCGGCAAGAGCACGCTGCTGCGGGTCATCGCGGGCCTGCTCCCGGTGGCAAACGGCATCGTGGAGGTCGAAGGGCGGCCGGTGGACGGTCCCGACCCGCGCGTCGGGCTCGTGTTCCAGGAGCCGCGCCTCCTCCCCTGGCGAACCGCGCTCACCAATGTCGCCTTCCCGCTGGAGGTGGCCGGGCACGAGCGGGCCGCACGCGAGTCGCGGGCCCTCGACCTGCTGGCGCTCGTCGGCCTCCGCGACTGGGCCGGCGCCCGTCCCGGAGAGCTGTCCGGCGGAATGCGCCAGCGGCTCGCGATCGCCCGGGCGCTGGCCCTCGAACCGTCGGTCCTCCTCCTGGACGAGCCCTTCAGCGCGCTCGACGCCCTGACGCGGGAGCGCTTCAACGTGGAGCTCCTGCGGCTGTGGGAGCGGATCGGGACCACGATCGTCCTGGTCACCCACAGCATCCCCGAGGCGGTCTTCCTCGCCGACCGGGTCATCGTGCTGTCGCCGCGGCCGGCCGTCGTCGACGCGGACGTCGCGGTGGACCTGCCGCGTCCCCGGCGCCTCGGCGACATGGACGCGGTCGTCCTGAGCCGCACGGCGGCCGAGATCCGGGCTCACCTGGGCGGGGCCACCGACGACGCGTTCGCCGTTGCCTCGGGGGCAGTCGGCCGCCACGAGGAGCCCGACGGGGCCTCGGCATGAACGACACCCGCGGGCGCGTCCTCCTCCCCGTCATCGCCTTCGTCGGCTTCCTGGTCACCTGGCAGGCGATCGTCTGGATCGGCAGCTACCCGACCTTCATCCTTCCCGGCCCGCTCGTCGTGTCCGAGAGCTTCCTGAAGGCGTGGCTCGACGGCATCTTCTGGCCGCACCTCGTCACGACCCTCGGCGAGATCACCGTCGGGTTCACGGTCGGGGCGGCGGCCGCGCTCCCGACCGGCTACATCCTGGCCCGATCGCGCGTGGCGAGCCGGGTGATGTCGCCCTACCTCGTCTCGGCCCAGGCGGTGCCGATCCTCGCCCTTGCCCCGCTCATCGCCCTGTGGTTCGGCACGGGGCTCGTCTCCCGCTCGATCATCATCGCCCTGGTCGTCTTCTTCCCGGTGGCGATCAGCGCGATGGTGGCGGTCCGCGGCGTCGACCGCCGCCTGCTCGAGATGGCGCGGAGCTACCGGGTGACCCGCCGGCAGCGGATCTCGCTGGTGGAGATTCCCGCGGCGTTGCCGGGCATCGTCGGCGGCCTCCGGATCGGGATCACGCTGGCCGTGGTGGGGGCGATCGTGGCGGAGTGGACCGGCGGCGAGAAGGGCCTGGGCGTCCTCATCAACCTGGCCCGTGGCAGCCTCTACGACACGCCCCTCCTGTTCGCGACGCTCGTGCTGATCGCTCTCCTGGGCATCGCCCTGTACGGCAGCGTGCTGCTCGTGGAGCGCCGCGTCCTGGCCCGGTCCTGAGCCCACGCCGGCCGGGCGCGTCGGCCGGCCGCGTCTGCCGGGGGGCGTCGCGCCGAGAGCGTCGGGCGGCGGTTTTCCGCCCGATCCGGGCCGCGGTGCTACGATCGCGGCGCCTTCGGGGCAGGGTGAGATTCCCGACCGGTGGTAGCGCCCTTCGGGGCGAGCCCACGAGCGCCGCGTCGCCCAGCGACGTGGTGCAGACCCGACCGCGACCGCTCGTCGGCCGCGCCAGCGGGGCCGACGGTCAGAGTCCGGATGGAAGAAGGCGACGGGTGCGCGTCCGCAGGGGCGCGCAGACGTGTCGTGTCGCCCCGGGGCCGCATTGCGAGCACGGGAGACACGCAGGATGACTCCGAACCCCCTCCACGTCGCCGCCCGGCGGGGCCCCCGCGGCCGCCTGGGCGTCCTCCTCGGCGCGCTGGCGATCGTGGCCTCCGCCTGCAGCGGCGGCGCCTCGACGTCGCCGGGCGCGTCGCCCTCGGCCGGGACCGCATCTCCGGGCACGTCCGCGTCGCCGGCGTCCGCATCGCCCTCCCCCACCCCGGGCGCTGCGGTGAAGCTCACGGTCGGCCTGGGCTACATCCCCAGCGTCCAGTTCGCCCCGTTCTACCTTGCCGACCAGGCCGGCTACTACCGCGACGCCGGCGTCGAGGTCACCTTCCAGAACAAGGCCGACCCGGAGCTCACCACGCTCGTCGGCCAGGGCGCGGTCGACGTCGGGATCGCCGACGGGACCAGCGTCATCCCCGCGGTGAGCCAGGGGATCCCGGTCCGCTATGTCTTCACCGTCTACGCGGACTTCCCGAGCATCGTCTTCGCCAAGAAGTCGTCCGGGATCACCGGGCCGGCCGACCTGAAGGGAAAGAAGATCGGCATCCCCGGCAGGTACGGGTCGTCCTGGATCCAGCTGCAGGCGCTGCTCGCCAGCGCGGGGCTGACCACGAGCGACGTCGAGATCGTTCCATTCCCCGACTACGGGCAGCTGGCAGCCCTCCAGCAGGGTGTCGTCGACGCCGCGACCGGCTTCGTCAACAACGAGCCGATCCAGATGGAGCTCGCCGGCACGCCGGCCGTGGTGCTGGCGCTGCCGGCGAATGCCCAGCTCCCCGGCAATGGGCTCATCGCCAGCCGGGCCACGCTCGACGGCCCGAAGGCACCGGCGATCCGCGCCTTCATCGCCGCGACGCGCAAGGCGATGGAGGAGATCGCCGCCAACCCGCAGAAGGGCCTCGACGCGGCCATCGCCCGTGTTCCCGAGCTGGGCACCGACCGCGCAGCCCAGCTCGCGGTGATGAAGGCGACGGTCGCCGCCTGGCAGAGCGACTACACCGCGGCCAACGGGGTCGGGGCGATCGACACGGCCGCGTGGGACCGCTCCATCGCCTTCATGAGCGGCCTGCCCGACTCACCGGTCGCGAAGCCGGTCACGGCGGCGGACTGCGTCGACGCGACGTTCGCGACGCCGTAGCAGCACGGGAACCGGGCGAGCCCGGAGCGTCCGATCCTGGTCGTCGCCGCATAGTTGCCCATGCAACTACCCTTCCGCAGACAGGCTATGATCCGGATCCCAGGAGTCGGCATCCGAGAAGGAGATCCATGGCGCAGACCCCCGCGCGTCCCCGCGGCAGGACCGCCGTCGCCGGGGCCCCCAGCCCGGACGATCCGCGCCTGCGTGCCTGGGTCGCATTCCTGCAGGCGTACTCTGTCGTGACCCGTCGTCTCGAGGCGGAGCTCCACGCGGAGCGCAGCCTCTCCCTCGCGGAGTACGACGCCCTCGTCCAGCTGGCGATCGCCGACCACCGACGTCTGCGGATGAGCGAGCTCGCCGACCGGGTGGTCCTCTCGCGCAGCGGCGTCTCGCGCCTGGTCGACCGGCTAGAGGCGGGCGGGCTCGTCGGACGGCGCGCCTGCCCGACGGACGCCCGCGGGTCATGGGCAGAGCTCACCGCGACTGGCCTCGACCGGCTGCGCCAGGCGGCCCCGGTGCATCTCCGCGGCGTGGACACGCACTTCCTCTCCCCCATCGCCGAAGAGGACCGGGAGGGGCTTGTCCGGGCGCTCGAAGCCGTGGTGCGCGGCCTCCAGGCACCCGATGCCTCGCTCGCGCCGGCCTGCGCCACCGTCGCGGAGGCGCTCGAACCCTGAATCGCCCGGCAGGCGTCCTGCGCACCGGCACCAGCGGCTTCGCCTACGCCGCCTGGGCTCCGGCGTTCTACCCGCCGGGCACCCGCGGCGAAGCGCTCCTGGGGCACTACGCGACGCTGCTCTCCGCCGTCGAGCTGAGCGCGACGTACTACCGCCAGCCGACGCCCGCCCAGGCGTCCGCGTGGGCGGCGCGGGTCCCCCCGTCGTTCCGGTTCGCCGTGAAGCTTCTGCGCACGGGCACGGCGCGAGCCTACGCCGCGGACCCCGCCGGGACGCTGCCGTGGCTGACGCTGCCGCTCGCGTCGTTCGACGAGCGCCTCGGGATTGCGCTGTTCCGGATTCCTGCCGGCCAGGCGCGCGACGACGAGCGCCTCCTGCGTCTCCTGGCCTCGTGGCCGGCCGGCATTCCGCTCGCGGTCGAGGCACAGGACCCGTCATGGCACGTCGACGAGACGCACGCCATCCTGCGGGCTGCCGGGGCGACCCTCGTGGTAACCGAGACCGATGACCTCCCCGACCCGCCGCTCACCATCACCGGAGCGGCCGTCTACCTCCGGCTCCGGCGCAGCGCCTACGGCACGGCCGACCTCGACGCGTGGGCCGCCCGCCTCGAGCCGTTCCTGGCGGACGGCCGGGACGCCTACGTCTTCTTCCGGCACGATGAGCACGGCGCGACCCCCGGGTACGCGATGGCTCTCTCGGAGCGGCTGGCGGCCTATGCCCCGCGGGGCGACGCCGGCGACGGAGGTGCAGGGTGACCGAGCGGCTTGGCATCGGGCTCATCGGAGCGGGCGGGATCGCCCGGGCGCGACATGTCCCAGGGTTGCGGGCGATCCCGGGCGTCGAGCTCGTCGGCCTCGTGAACCGCAGCCCCGAGTCTTCGGCGCGCGCCGCCGCCGAGCTGGAGATCGCTCGCACGTATCCGGGCTGGGCGGCGCTTCTCGAAGACCCCGCGGTGGACGCGGTGGTCGTGGCAACCTGGCCCTATCTCCACGCCCCGGTGGCGATCGCCGCGCTCGAGGCAGGCAAGCACGTGCTGGTCGAGGGCCGCATGGCGATGGATGCAGCCGAGGCGCGGGCCATGCTCGCGGCGGCAGAGGCCCGCCCGGACCGGGTCGCCATGGTGGTGCCGGCCCCGTTCGGGTTCGCCGACGCGACGATCCGCCGGCTCCTGGCCGCAGGCGCGATCGGCGAGCTGCGCGCGGCCCGCCTGAGCTGGTCGGGCGGGATCGCTCCGACGGGTCGCGACCAGTGGCGGCGCGAGCGTCGCCACTCGGGCAACAACGTGATGACGCTCGGCATCCTGTACGAGAGCGTCGCCCGGTGGCTCGGCCACGCCTCGACCGTCTCGGCGACGCTGCGCAACTTCGCGCCGGCACAGGCTGGCCCCGACGGGACCCCGATCCCTGCCGACGTCCCGGACGTGGCCGTCGTCGTCGCCGCCTTCCCGGACGGCGTGCCGGTCACGTTCGAGATCGCCGGATATGGACGCCCCGACCCGGTGAACGGAGCGACGCTCGTCGGCACGGCCGGCGTCCTGCGGATCGACCTGGCGGGATCCCGGCTGGAGCTGGCGGCTGCCGGTGCGCCCGGGTTCGACGTCGTCCAGGTCCCCGACGAGGAGCGCTGGACCTGGCGGGTCGAGGCGGAGTTCGTCGCCGCGATCCGGGGCACGGAGCAGGTCCACCTGACGGACTTCGCCACCGGGGTCCGCTACATGGCCTTCACCGACGCCGTCCACGAAGCCGACCGCACGGGGCGGCGGGTCGCCCTCTGAGCGGCGTGGGCATGCCGCGGCCCCGGGCCGGACGCTCCTCGATCGTCCTGCTCGCGCTCCTGCTCGCCGCGCTCCCGGCCGCGTGCGGGGGCACCGCCGCACCGGCCACCCCGACGCCAACGCTGCCGACCGCCGCCCCGGGCGCGACCCGCCTCCCGGTCGGGACGCCCGGCGTCCCGGTCGCGACGTCCGGCCTGCCCACGAGCGTCCCCTCGGAGCCGCCCGGCCCGGCCGTCGCGATCGGCCTCCAGCTCGTGGCCCAGGGCCTCTCGAGCCCCCTGTTCGCGGGCAACGCCGGCGACGGCAGCGGGCGCCTCTTCATCCTGGAGCAGGCGGGCCGCATCCGCGTCGTACGGGACGGGCAGCTGGTACCGGCTCCGTTCCTGGACATCAGCGACCGCGTCAGCGCGGGCGGAGAGCGCGGCCTCCTGGGGCTCGCGTTCGCCCCGACGTTCGCCTCCGACGGCCGCTTCTTCGTGGACTACACGGACCTCGACGGCAACACGGTCGTCGGCGAGTTCCGGGCGCCCGACCCGTCGGCCGACCGCGCGGATCCGGCATCGGAGCGGATGATCCTGCACGTCGACCAGCCGTTCCCCAACCACAACGGCGGGGCGCTGGCCATCGGCCCCGACGGCCTCCTGTGGATCGCGATGGGCGACGGCGGCTCGGGAGGCGACCCGCAGAACAACGGCCAGCGGCTGGACACGCTCCTCGGCAAGCTGCTGCGGATCGATCCGCGACCGCCCGAAGGGGCGGCGCCGTACCGGATCCCGCCCGACAACCCGTTCGTGGGCCGAGCGGGCGCCCGGCCGGAGATCTGGGCCTACGGGCTCCGCAACCCCTGGCGCTTCACGTTCGATCGGGCCACCGGCGACCTCTGGATCGGCGACGTCGGGCAGGACACCACCGAGGAGGTCGACCGCTGGCCGGCCGGGTCCCCGCCCGGCCCGGACTTCGGCTGGAACATCATGGAGGGGAGCGGCTGCTTCGAGCCGGCCTCGGGGTGCGACCGGACGGGCCTCGTGCTGCCCGTCGCCGAGTACGGGCACGATCGTGGATGTGCCGTCACCGGCGGCTACGTCTACCGGGGAACAGCCGTCGCCGGGCTCTCCGGCACGTACCTGTACGCCGACTACTGCAGCGGCACGATCTGGGGCCTCCAGGCGGCCGCGGGGCGGCCCGTCTCCCGCGTGCTCCTGGAGTCCCACCTCTCGATCGCCTCGTTCGGCGAGGACCAGAACGGCGAGGTCTACGTCGTCGACCTCTCCGGCGGCCGCGTCTACCGGGTCGTCGCGGCTGCCTGAGATCGATCAGGCGAGCGCGACGACGACCTTGACGGTGGGGCGACGGTCGACACGGTGACTACCCGATCAGGTAGACGACGCTGACCGTGACGGTGATCTCGGAGGTTCCCGGCAGGATCGGCGTGGCGACGTCCTGGGCAGGCGCCGCGCCCTTGTAGTCGACCGGCCACGGCGCCGGCGCCGACTGCTCGCTGATGGAGGCGACCCCGACGATCGTGACCCCGCCCGCGGCAGCGAGGGCGTCTGCCTTCGCGCGGGCCGCCTTCATGGCCTGCGTCCGGGCCTGGGCCTCCGGGCCGCTCGGATCGTCCACGCGGAAGGTGATCCCGTCGAGCGTCGTGCCTCCCGACCCGAGGGCGCCGTCGACGGCATCGGCGAGGCGAGCGAGATCGCGCACCGTCGCGACGACGCCGTTGCGCAGCTCGTACCCGGTGATCGTCGGGGTGGAGGTGCTCACGCGGTTGTCGTAGATGGGCTGGAGCGAGAGCGTCGTGGTCTGGAGGTCGCGCTCCGCGACACCGGCCGCGCGCAGCGCCTTCACGACGCCCTGCATGGACGTCGCGGCCGCGGCCCGAGCGTCCTTGACCGTGGGCCGCTGCACGACGACGCCCACGTGGAGGTCCGCGACATCCGGCACGAGCGTCACCGTGCCCGTGCCGGCAACGCTGATCGTGCGATCCGGGGTGGTGCCGTCGACCGCCCGCGCCGCTCGGGGAGTCAGAGCGGGTCCGAGGACGACGGCCAGTGCCAGCCCCGCGAGCACGCCGAGGGCGAGCCATCCGGGCCGGGTGGCGGCCGAGGAGCGGGGGCGGGATGCGGACATGGGTCAGGCTCCTTCGTGGGCGGCCGGTGGGCGGGAGGCCGCGGCCGGGGTCGGGCTGTGGCGGTACGGGCCCGTGACGCGCCGACCGGGACCGCGGTTCCGTCGCCCCGCGACCCGGGCCCGCACGGATGGCGGAGCGGCAGGCGGAGGCGTGGCGGAGCGCAGGCGCAGGCGAGGGAGCGTCGAGCTCGACCGTCGCCGGCGGCGGGATCGGGCCGCCGCGGAGTGACCTGCGCGGCGTCGGGCGGCGGCGCGTCAGAGCGCGAGCGGGTCGTTCTTCTCCGGGTCGATCCCGAGGGTGACGATGGCCTCGGCGACCGCGTCAGCGGAGAGCTCGCCGGACCGCCGCAGCGCCGCCAGGGCGGCGAGGGCCACGTTCGGCGCATCGATCTCGAACAGCGAGCGGAGCGCCTCCCGGGTGTCGCTGCGCCCGAAGCCCTCGGTGCCCAGGGAGATGTATCCGGCGGGCAGCCAGCGGCCGAGCAGGTCCGGCAGGGCCTTCACCCAGTCCGAGACCAGGACGACCGGGCCCCCGTCCGGGCCGAGGACCTGGGAGACGTACGGAACTCGGGCCTCACCGGTCGGGTGGAGCCGGTTCCAGCGCTCGACCTCGAGGGCGTCGCGACGAAGGAGCTGCCACGAGGTGGCGCTGTACAGCTCGGCGGCGACCCCGAACCGCTCGGCCAGGAGGTCGCGAGCGGCGAGCGCCTGCTGAAGGATCGCCCCCGACGCGACGAGCCGGACCCGGCCGCGCGCCCCGCCGTCGATCTCGGGCGCCGCGAGGAACCGATACAGGCCGCGCACGACCCCGTCGTCCACCCCCTCCGGCTTGGGCGGCATCGGATAGTTCTCGTTGTACAGCGTGACGTAGTACAGGAGATCTTCGCCCCGCCCGTACATCCGCTCGATCCCGTCGCGGACGATCGTCGCCAGCTCGTAGGCGAACGCGGGGTCGTAGGCTCGCAGGGGCGGGACCACCGAGGCGAGCAGGTGGCTGTGGCCGTCCTCGTGCTGGAGGCCCTCGCCGTTGAGCGTGGTCCGGCCGGCGGTGGCGCCCAGCATGAAGCCGCGGCCGCGGGCGTCGGCGAACGCCCAGACCTGGTCGCCGGTCCGCTGGAAGCCGAACATCGAGTAGAAGATGTAGAAGGGGATCATCGGCTCGCCCTGCGTGGCGTACGAGGTCGCCGCAGCCTGGAAGGAGGCCATGGAGCCGGCCTCGTTGATCCCCTCCTCGAGGACCTGCCCGTCCCTCGCCTCGCGGTACGAGAGGATCAGGTCCGAGTCGACCGGCTCGTAGTGCTGGCCCTGGCTGGCGTAGATCCCGACCTCCTTGAAGAGCGGGTCCATGCCGAACGTCCGGGCCTCGTCCGGGATGATCGGCACGATCCGCCGTCCGAAGCCCGGGTCGCGCATCAGGTTGCGCAGCAGCTTGGCGAAGACCATGGTGGTGCTGACTAGCGTGCCAGAGCCGGCCGCGAACTCCGCGTCGGCCTCGGGCACCGGGGCCGGCAGCGGTCGCGACCTGACGACGCGCCGGGGCAGCGACCCGCCGAGCGCCCGCCGGCGCTCCATGAGGTATTCGATCTCGGGTGAATCGGGGGCCGGGCGGAAGTACGGGGCGTCCTTGAGCTTCGCGTCGGGGATCGGCAGCTCCAGGCGGTCGCGGAAGATCCCAAGCTCGGCCTCGGACAGCTTCTTTGCCTGGTGCGTGATGTTGCGGCCCTCGACGCCCGCGCCCAGGGTCCAGCCTTTGATCGTCTTCGCCAGGATGACCGTCGGCGCACCGCGGAACTCGACGGCGGCCCGGTAGGCCGCGTAGAGCTTTCGATAGTCGTGGCCGCCGCGCCGGAGACGCGTCAGGTCGTCGTCCGAGAGGTGCTCGACGAGCCTGCGCAGACGCGGGTCGGGCCCGAAGAAGTGATCGCGGATATAGGCACCCCCGGCGACGGAGTACTTCTGGAACTCGCCGTCGACGGTCTCGTTCATCTTGTTGACCAGGACACCGTCGACGTCGCGGGCAAGCAGCTCGTCCCACTCCCGGCCCCAGATGACCTTGATCACGTTCCAGCCGGCGCCGCGGAAGACTCCTTCCAGCTCCTGGATCACCTTTCCGTTGCCGCGCACGGGGCCGTCGAGGCGCTGCAGGTTGCAGTTGACGACGAAGGTGAGGTTGTCGAGCCGTTCGCGGCCGGCGAGCCCCAGGGCGCTGAGCGACTCGGGCTCGTCCATCTCGCCGTCGCCCAGGAAGGCCCACACGCGGGAGCCCGACGTGTCGGCGATTCCGCGGTGCTCCAGGTAGCGGTTGAAGCGGGCCTGGTAGATCGCCGAGATCGGCCCGATCCCCATGCTGACCGTGGGGAACTCCCAGAAGTCGGGCATCAGCCGCGGATGCGGGTACGAGCTCAGGCCGCGACCGGGGACGACCTCGCGCCGGAAGTGGTCGAGCTGATCCTCCGTGAGGCGGCCTTCAAGGAAGGCGCGGGCATACATGCCGGGAGCGGCATGGCCCTGGTAGAAGACCTGGTCGCCCGGCCCGTCGTCCTTGCCCCGGAAGAAGTGGTTGAAGCCGACCTCGTAGAGGCTGGCCGAGCTGGCGTACGTCGACAGGTGACCGCCGATCCCCGGAAAGGCGTTGTTGGCGCGCAGCACCATGGCCACCGCGTTCCACCGAACGAGGCGGCGGATCCGTCGCTCGATCCCCTCGTCGCCCGGGAAGTACGGCTCCTGCTCCGGGCTGATCGTGTTGATGTAGCGCGTCTGGGTCAGGGGCGGGAGCCCGACGTGGCGCTGGCGGGCACGCTTCAGGAGCTTGTAGGCGACGAACCGCGCGCGCTCCGCGCCCTCCTGGTCGACCAGCTGGTCGAACGAGTCGATCCAGTCCTGCGTCTCGGACGGGTCCACGTCGGGGAGCTGCTGCTTGAACTCGTCGCTGTACATCGCGGGGCTCCAGGGCGGGAGGCGTTCGGGCAGGCGCGCCGCCTCGACAGGCGGGCCGGGGCGAGGGTCGCACCGGAGCGTAGCCGATCCGCCGCTCGGACGCGCCGCCGGGTGCTGCGCTACAGTCGCTCCATGCACGAGGAGTACGAAGCGGGGACGGCACTCCTCCTCGTGGACGTCCAGAACGACTTCGCCGACCCCGCCGGAGGGCTCTCCGTCGCGGGCGCTGAGGCGATCCTCGCGGTCCTGAACCGGGAGATCGCCGCCGCCCGCGCGGCCGGCGCCTTCGTCGCCTGTACCCAGGACTGGCACCCCGCCTCGACGCCGCACTTCGCGCGCGACGGCGGGACGTGGCCGGTCCACTGTGTCGGCGGCACGTGGGGCGCGGAGCTGCATCCCGGCCTCCTGGCCGGCGCAGCGCCGGCGGTTCGGAAGGGGGCGAACGGGGAGGACGGGTACTCGGGATTCACGATGCGCGACCCCCTCACCGGGAGGACCGTGCCTACCGAGCTGGACGGCCTCCTCCGCAGCCGCGGCATCCGCTGCGTGGTGATCGGCGGGCTTGCCACTGACTACTGCGTGAGGGCGACCGCCCTCGACGCCCTGGCGCTGGGGTACGAGACGCACGTCCTCGTCGACGGTGTCCGGCCCGTGGACCTCGCGCCGGGCGACGGCGTCCGGGCGCTGGCCGAGATGGAGCGGGCAGGGGCGCGGCTCGTCCGGTCGGCCGGGCCCGTCGCCACGCCGGGGAGGGCCTGATGCGCATTCGGACGCTCCTCGCGGTCGGCCTCACCGGTGTGGGTGGCGCCTTCGCGGTCGACCGCTGGATCGGCAGCCTGATCGCCCGCGGCGAGGCCATCGATCCGCTCATGAAGATGGCGATCACCATCAACGCCCCGATCGACGACGTCTGGGACGTGGTCGCCGACATCGAGCGCCAGCCGCTCTGGATGGAGGAGATGAAGTCGGTCCGGCTCCGGTCGCCCGGCCCGCTCGGCGTCGGCACCCGGGGCGAGGCCGACGTGCGCATCTTCCTCGTGGGAGTCGTCGACGCGATCGAGGTCGACGTCTTCGACCCGCCGACCCGCTTCGGCATCCGCCACGTCGGGACGTTCGCCGGGGAGGGACGGATCACCCTCGAGGCGATCGACGGGCGGCGGACGCTGGTTCGCTGGGACGAGCGCCTGGTGCCGCCCCTCTTCCCGCACCTCGGCCAGCTGCTGCAGAAGCCGATCATGGGGGCGATCTTCCAGGCCGACCTGGAACGCCTGCGCGAGATCGTCGAGTCGGAGCACGCCGAGGCGATCGCCGGCACCGGCGCCGACGCCGGCTGAGCAGCCCGGACCGGCGGTGCGCGTCCACCTCGTCGACGCCACGTACGAGCTGTTCCGGGCCTACCACGCCCCCAGGCCCGCGGTGAGCGGGCGGGACGGGATGTCGCTGACCGCCGTGGCCGGCCTCGTTGGCACCCTGCTCGCCCTGCTCCGCGACGAGGGCGCGACCCACGTCGCCTGCGCCCACGACAGGGTGATCCGCTCGTTCCGCAACGGCATGTGGCCGGGCTACAAGTCCGAGGCCGGCGTGCCCGCGGACCTGCTGGACCAGTTCCCGGTCGCCGAGGAGGCGATCATCGCGCTCGGGATCCCGCTCTGGCCGATGGTGGAGCTGGAGGCCGACGATGCGCTGGCGACCGCGGCGGAGCGCTTCGCGCGTGATCCGGCCGTGGAGCAGGTGCTGGTCTGCACGCCGGACAAGGACCTGGCCCAGTGCGTCCGCGGCAGGCATGTCGTCCTCCTGGACCGCCGGCGCAACCTCGTCTACGACGACACCGGGGTGCGCGCGAAGTGGGGTGTTCCGCCCGCGGCGATCCCCGACTGGCTGGCGCTGGTCGGCGATGCCGCCGACGGCTTCCCCGGGCTTCCCGGGTTCGGTGCCGTCTCGGCCTCGACCCTGCTCGCCGCGTTCGGCTCGCTCGAGGCGCTGCGCGACGCGGCGCCGGAGACGTGGCCCGTCCGGGTGCGGGGCGCCGCCCGCCTGGCGGGCGCCCTGCGCGAAGGCTGGTCCGAGGCGCTCCTGTTCCGCGAGCTGGCGACGCTCCGCCTGGATGCACCGATCCCCCAGCGAGCGGCGGACGAGCTTCGGTGGGAGGGGACCGAGGCCGGCGCGTGGGCGGCGTTCTGCGATCGCTGGGGGCTTCCGGGCCTCAGGCGCAGGCCCCACCGCTGGCTGAACGCCTGAGCCGCGCCGTGGCGCGCCGCCCGGAGGAGGCCCGCGGCGGGCGCCGGGCCGCGGCTCGTCGCGGGCGGTCGGTGGTCAGGGCTCCTGGAGGAGCTCCAGCAGGCGAGCGTGGTGGGCCGGCGGTGCGGCGAGCAGGCCGATCGACCTCGTCGGAGCCGCAAGGTCGAACCACGATCCGCCGGCCATGTCGGTGACGATCGCGCCCGCACGCTCGGCGATCAGCCCGGCGGCCGCCACGTCCCACGCCGAGAGCCCGGCGGTCTGGCTGTACGCGTCGAAGCGGCCGTTGGCCACGTAGGCCAGCGAGAGTGCCGCCGAGCCCATCCGGCGGCGGACCCGGATGGCGCGCTGCACGCGGCGGGTGCGGAGCGCGGGCGCCCGACCCCCGACGGCGAGGTCCATCACGATGTCCACCAGGCGCTCCTTCGCCGACACCACCGCCGGGCGTCCCTGGAAGGTCGCCGGCCCGTCTGTGGTCGCCGCGAAGGTCTCATCGCGGAGCGGATCATGGACCACGCCGGCCACCGGCCGCCCGTCCTCCACGAGCGCCAGGGAGACGCAGAAGTACGGGATCGCGTTGGCGTAGTTGATGGTCCCGTCGATCGGATCGCAGACCCACGTGCGGCGCCCGACGCTCGCGTCGCGGCCGGATTCCTCGCCGTAGAAGCCGTCGCGGGGGAACCGCGACGCGAGACTCTCGCGGATGAGCGCCTCGGACGCGTGGTCGACCTCCGTGACGATGTCGCGGACACCCTTGAAGGCGACGGCGCCGGCGTCGTCGAGGCGGGATGCGAGGAGTCGTCCGGCGCGCCGGGCGATCTCCACGGCGGCATCCAGCTCGATGGCCCAGGCGCTGCCGTGTTCGCCCGCCATCAGCGCGCGCAGTCGACGGCGAGCGGTCGCTCGACGGCGCCGAGCCCGGTGACGCGCTGGTCGAAGACGAGCTCCTGGCCGGCATTGATCTCGGGGGTGCGGACGTAGGTCTCGACCGGCGGATTGCCGAGGTAGGTCGGATCCCAGACGCGGCACGTCGCCTGGCCCGCCCGCGAGCCGCTGTTCAGGACGGCCAGCTTCAGCACCAGCCCGTCGCCGTTCGGCGCGGCGCCGGCGATCCGGGCCGCAAACGGTCCCACGCCGCCCACCAGGATGGTCGCCGCGAGGGCCATCCCGATCACTGCGACGGCGATCCCGAGGAAGACGGTCCCGTGGGCCTGCGACGCCGCGGGCTGCTTGAGGCGGGCGGGGTTGCACGCGTCGCAGAGCGCGTCGGCGACGGGGATCTGTGCGCCGCAGCGAACGCACGGGTGCGTCGGCTCGGTTGCGGCGGGTGGGGCGGGGCGCAAGGTCGTGGTCACGCTCGCGGTCGGGCCGGGTAGTCGGAGGGGCATCTTCCCACGAGCCGGCGATCAGCGCCGGGCGGCAGCTTCCACCAGCCCGTCGACGTCGGCCGTCGAGCTGGCGCCGACAATGGCCCCGTCCGCCCCTGCGAGGCGCCACTCGTCGGCCGCGCCACCAGGATCGGCGACCCATGGGCTCCGCCGGAGAGTACCCCCCTTCGGCAGGTCGAAGGCGACGAGGATGCGCTGTCGCGCCCGGTCCCGCCGCGACCGGGAGAGGGCGTCGAGGTACGCCGGCAGGAGTGCCGCCAGGGCGGTCGCCGGTGTCGTCCAGCCATCGCCGATCCGGGCCGCGAGCTCGGCGCCCGCCCGGGATTCGCCGCCGACGACGATCGGCGGCGGTGGCACGGGCACGGGGAACGCGTGCGCCTCCACGAGCGGGTAGAAGGGGCTGGGCCGGGTCACCGGTCCGCCGGTCCAGAGTGACCGCAGGACCGCCGCCGCCTCCTCCAGGCGCGCAACGCGCTCGCTGGCCCCGGGGAACGGGATGCCGTAGGCCAGGTGCTCCGCGGGATGACCGCCGATCCCGATCCCGAGCGTGAGACGGCCGCCGCTGACCTCCTGGAGCGTGGCCGCCATCCGGGCGAGGACCGCGGGGTGGCGGTTCATGACGTTCGCGACGAAGGTCATGAGCCCCAGGCGGGTCGTCGCGCCAGCGATCGCGGCCAGGGTGGTCCATGCCTCGAGGACCGGGTCGGCGCGACGGCCGCGGCTCACGAAATGGTCCCAGGTGGCAACCCCGGCGTAGCCGGCTGCCTCCAGCCGCAGCGCCTGCTCGCGCCACCAGGCAAACGGGACGCCGATCGCCCGGAGGTTGACGACGACCGGGAACGCCGCCCCCGCTCCGGCGCTCTCGCCCACGGCGTCCGGCTCCACCCAGGTCAGAGGCCGGCCGTGACGGCCGGCGACGTCGCCGCCGCCAGGGCGACCCGAAGCGTCGTCGCCGTCCGGCGCTCGAGCTCGTCGAGCGGGAGGTACGAGTCCTCCGAGCTCACGCCCTCGGCGAGGACGTCGCTCACCGTCAGGATCACGGCCGCACGCACGTCGGCGCCCGTCGCCCGGGCCCGGGCGGCCAGGAAGAGGATCGCCGAGCTCTCCATCTCGAGGGCGAGCACGCCGCGGGCGGCCCAGCGGTCGACGTAGTCGGCGTCCGGGTTGTAGAAGACGTCGACCGTGCAGATCGGCCCGACGTGGTGAACGGCGCCCTCGGCCTCCGCCGCGTCGACGAGCGCGCGGGTCAGCGCGAAGTCGGCGGCCGGTGCGTAGCGCTCGCCGTGGAGGTAGGTCGCCGTGGTCCCGTCGAACGGTGAGGCGGCCGAGGCGATCACGATCTCACCGGTCCGGATCCCCTTCCCGATTCCCCCGCAGGTGCCCACGCGGACGAGCCGGCGCGCCCCCAGGCGCAGCAGCTCCTCGACGACGATTGCAGCCGACGGGGCGCCCATCCCCGTCGCCTGGACGCTGATCGGCACGCCCCGGCAGGTGCCCGTGTAGCCGTACAGGAGCCGGTGCTCGTTGACCCGCCGCGTCGCCGCGAGCCCGCCGTCGAAGAGGGCGGCGATGGCCGTCGCGCGGTTCGGGTCGCCGGGGAGGAGGACGATCGGCGCGTAGTCTTCCGGCTCGGCACGGAGGTGGATCTGCGGCATCGGCGGGGTCCTCGTGCAGGTGGGCGGAGGCGAGTGTACGGCGCCCGCGATCGTCCGGCGCGGACGACCGCCGCGCCGGACGGCGAGCGGACCCGCGGCTTCCGTCCACCCCGCGCCGATTTGTGCTCCTCTTTCACAAAATCGCGTGGTACCCTCGCCGTGAAGGCTGAGCGGCCCCGTTCCGGGGCTGCGCTGGATCGGAGATGGGCGCAGGAGGCCGGTGGTGGGCAAGGAATTCTTCACGGAGATCGCGGGGCCGGTTCGGTTCGGGGGCCTCGGATCGACAGACCCGCTTTCGTTCAAGGTCTACGAGCCGGATCGCCTCGTCCTGGGCAAGCGGATGGAGGACCACCTGCGGATCGGCGTCTGCTTCTGGCACTCGTTCGCATGGCCGGGCACAGACATGTTCGGCCTCGGGACGTTCGACCGGCCGTGGATCGGCGCAGCGGGCGACGAGATGGACGCCGCCCGCATGAAGATGGCCGCGGCGTTCGAGTTCTTCGAGAAGCTCGGCATCAGGTACTACTGCTTCCACGACCGGGACGTCGCGCCCGACGGCCGGAGCTTCGCCGAGTTCAAGGCGAACATCGACGTCCTCGCCGACGACGCGGCCGCCTACCAGGAGCGGACCGGTGTCCGCCTCCTGTGGGGCACGGCCAACCTGTTCAGCCAGCCGCGCT
>CAVZLW010000002.1:0-409244 GCA_963776285.1 uncultured Chloroflexia bacterium | reverse complement strand
CTGCTCCTCGGCGTCGTCGGGCTTGCCGTCGCGTCCGCGACCCTCGGACTCCTCGTCGAGCGCCTGCAGCGCGCGCCGGCGGGCGTCCTCGTCGACGTGGGTGACGATGAAGAGAGCGAAATAGAGGATGCGCTCGAGGTTGCGAGGGCTGATGTCGAGAAGGATGCCGAGGCGCGACGGCGTGCCCTTGAAGTACCAGATGTGGCTCACCGGGCTGGCCAGCTGGATGTGCCCCATCCGCTCGCGGCGGACCTTCGCGCGGGTCACCTCGACGCCGCACTTGTCGCAGATGATCCCCTTGTAGCGGATCCGCTTGTACTTGCCGCAGTAGCACTCCCAGTCCTTCGTCGGACCGAAGATGCGCTCGTCGAAGAGGCCGTCCTTCTCCGGCTTGAGCGTGCGGTAGTTGATCGTCTCGGGCTTGGTGACCTCGCCCCAGGACCACTCGCGGATCTGCTCGGGGGACGCGAGCGAAATCCGGATGGCGTTGAAGTTGTTGACCTCGAGCATCGTTCTCCTCCGCGCCGCAGCGGGCCCTCAGTGGCGCGATTCGGACCGGGTGCGAGCGGAGCCGGGCCGGCCGAGCACCGGCTCCGCGTGATGGGTGCGGGGTGTGGCGGTCAGTCCTCGAAACCGGCGAGGTTGATGCCGCCGAGATCGGGGAGGGGGTAGGCCGAGACGTCCTCGACGAACCGGATCTCCTCGTCGTTCTCGTTGAGGATCTCGACGTTGAGGCCGAGGCTCTGAAGCTCCTTGATGAGCACCTTGAAGGACTCCGGGACGCCCGGCTGCTGGATCTCCTCGCCCTTGACGATCGCCTCGTACGTCTGGACGCGCCCCATGACGTCGTCGGACTTCACCGTCAGGAGCTCCTGGAGGATGTTCGCCGCGCCGTACGCCTCGAGCGCCCAGACCTCCATCTCCCCGAATTGCTGGCCGCCGAACTGGGCCTTCCCGCCGAGCGGCTGCTGGGTGATGAGGCTGTAGGGGCCCGTGGACCGGGCGTGGATCTTGTCCTCCACGAGGTGGTGGAGCTTCAGCATGTAGATCTGGCCGACGGTGATGCGCCGGTCGAACTCCTCGCCGGTCCGCCCGTCGCGGAGCTCGACCTTGCCGTCCTCCGGGAGGTCGGCCTCGCGGAGCGCCTCGCGGATCTGCTCCTCGGTGGCGCCATCGAAGACGGGGGTCGCGGCCTTGTAGCCGAGCATGCTGAGCGCCCACCCGAGGTGGGTCTCCAGGATCTGCCCGATGTTCATCCGGCTCGGCACGCCGAGCGGGTTGAGGATGATGTCCACCGGCGTGCCGTCCGGGAGGAACGGCATGTCCTCCTGGGGCAGCACCTTGGCGATGACGCCCTTGTTGCCGTGGCGGCCGGCCATCTTGTCGCCGACCGAGACCTTGCGCTTCTGGGCGACCGAGACGCGCACCAGGCGGTTGACGCCGGGCAGCAGCTCGTCGCCGGCCTCCCGCGTGAAGATCTTCACGTCGACGACCTTGCCGCGCTCGCCGTGGGGCAGGCGCAGCGACGAGTCCTTCACCTCGCGAGCCTTCTCGCCGAAGATCGCCCGCAGGAGCCGCTCCTCGGCGGTCAGCTCCGTCTCGCCCTTCGGCGTGATCTTCCCGACGAGGATGTCGCCGGGCTGGACCTCGGCGCCGATGTAGACGATCCCGTCCTCGTCGAGATCCTTGAGGGATTCCTCGCCGACGTTCGGGATGTCGCGGGTGATCTCCTCGGGCCCGAGCTTCGTGTCGCGCGACTCGATCTCGTGCTTCTCGATGTGAATGCTGGTGAAGAGGTCCTCGCGCACGAGTCGATCGCTGATGACGATCGCGTCCTCGTAGTTGCCGCCCTCCCAGCTCATGAACGCGACGAGGATGTTGCGGCCGAGGGCAAGCTCCCCGCCGTCGGTCGACGAGGAGTCCGCGATCGGGTCGCCGGGGGCGACGCGCTGGCCAACCTCGACGATCGGGCGCTGGTTGATGCAGGTGCCCTGGTTCGAGCGCACGAACTTCTGCAGCGGGTAGGTCCGCAGCTCGCCCGAATCCTCCTCGACGAGGACGCGCTCGGCGGTGACCGAGGTCACGACGCCGGCTTCGCGGGCGATGACGACCTGGCCGGAGTCGAGGGCGGCGCGACGCTCCATGCCGGTGCCCACGATCGGGGCCTCCGGCTCCAGGAGCGGCACGGCCTGGCGCTGCATGTTCGAGCCCATGAGGGCGCGGTTCGCGTCGTCGTGCTCGAGGAACGGGATCAGCGCCGTGGCGACCGAGACGACCTGCTTCGGGCTGACATCCATGTACTCGATGCGATCCGGCGCGACCTCCGGGAACTCGTCGCGGTGGCGGCACTGGACGCGATCCTGCAGGAAGTGGCCCTGCTCGTCGAGCGTGGCGTTGGCCTGGGCGACCCAGTGCTCCTCCTCCTCGTCTGCGGCGAGATAGACAATCTCGTCGGTGACGACGGGGCGGATCGGGAACGCCTGGGCCTTCTGCTTCTTCAGCTCGGCGTGGCCCGCGGCGGTGATCGGCTCACCCTTGGCGACGACCACCTCGCCGCCCTTGGTGGTGAGGTCGGAGCCGGCCAGGCAGGCCGCGAGGTCGGGGTCGTCCCAGGCCACGGTGCGCTTGACCTTGCGGTACGGCGTCTCGATGAAGCCGTAGTCGTTGATCCGGCCGTATGTCGCCAGCGAGCCGATGAGGCCGATGTTCGGACCCTCCGGGGTCTCGATCGGGCAGATCCGGCCGTAGTGGCTGTGGTGCACGTCGCGGACGTCGAAGCCGGCACGCTCGCGCGACAGGCCGCCGGGGCCGAGGGCCGAGAGGCGGCGCTTGCTGGTGAGCTCGGCCAGCGGGTTCGTCTGGTCCATGAACTGGCTGAGCTGGCTGCCGCCGAAGAACTCCTTCATGGCCGCCACGACGGGACGGATGTTGATGAGGGCGTTGGGGGTCGCCTTCTCGATCTCCTGGATGGTCATCCGCTCCCGGACGACGCGCTCCATGCGCAGGAGGCCGATCCGGAACGCGTTCTGGATGAGCTCGCCGTTGGCCCGGATCCGGCGGTTGCCGAGATGGTCGATGTCGTCGGGCTGCCCGTGCCCGTTGTTGAGGACGATGAGCTGGCCCACGATGGCCGCGATGTCCTCCCTGGAGATCGTCCGGCCCAGCTGCGGATTCTCGCCGTCCTCGCGCGGCAGCTCGATCCCCATCCGCGCGGCGACGGCGTTGAGCTTCTTGTTGAACTTGTAGCGCCCGACCCGTCCCAGGTCGTAGCGCCGGAAGTTGAAGAAGAGGCTCTCGACGAGCTGGCGGGCGTTGTCGCCGGTCGGCGGGTCGCCCGGGCGCAGCTTCTTGTAGACCTCGATGAGGGCCTCGCCCTGCGTGTTCGTCGGGTCCTTGTCGAGCGTGGACGAGATGTACTGGTGATCCACGTTGTCGTCGACCGCGGTGAACAGCGCGGCGATCTCGTCGTTGCGCTCGTAGCCGACGGCGCGCAGGAGCGTGGTCGCCGCGATCTTGCGCTTGCGATCGACCTTGACGGAGAGGAGGTCGCCGCGGGCGGCGGTCTCGAACTCGAGCCAGGCGCCGCGGTTCGGGATCACCTTGGCGGTGAACAGGTCGCGCCCGGAGACCGGATCCTCGACCTTCCCGTAGTAGACGCCCGGCGAGCGGACCAGCTGGCTCACGACCACCCGCTCGGCGCCGTTGATGATGAACGTGCCGAGGGCGGTCATCCACGGGTAGTCGCCCATGTAGACCCGCTGGCGCTGGATCTCGCCGGTCTCCTTGATGAGGAGCTCGACCTGGACGTACAGCGGCCGGCTGAAGGTGAGGTCGCGGGTGCGGCACTCGAGCTCGGAGTACTTGGGGTCCCCGAACTCGTAGTCCAGGTACTGGAGCTCCATCACCTTGCCGGTGAAGTCCCGGATCGGGCTGATCTCGTCGAAGAGCTCCCGGAGGCCCTTCTCGACGAACCAGGCGAACGAACGGACCTGGAGCTCGATGAGATCCGGGATCTCGCGCTTCTCGGCGATCCGGGCGTACGAGACGCGCCGGGGCACGGACGTGGACGAATCAGCGACAGGCAGCATGAACCGCTCCTTGGCGGAGGAGGGGGAGAGGAGGGAGGGCCGCGCTCACGGAATTGGAAAGTGTACCGCGATTTCCGCGCCTGTCAAACGTGCCAAAGGCCGGGTCGGTGACCAGGGTCACCGCCCGGCGCTGGGGCCGCGACGACGGTCGGACGCCAGGGCGCCCCACCGCGACGACGGATGGTGCGGCTGCTACTTGATCTCGACCTTGGCGCCCTGCTCCTCGAGGGCCGCCTTGATCTTCTCGGCCTCGTCCTTGGCGATGCCCTCCTTGACCGGCTTGGGGAACGCGTCGACGAGGTCCTTCGCCTCCTTGAGCCCGAGCCCGGTGAGCTCGCGGACGACCTTGATGACCGGGATCTTGTTGGGGCCGATCTCGGTCAGGACCGCGCTGAACTCGGTCTGCTCCTCCTCGGCCGCGGCGACCGGGGCAGCGCCTGCGGCGGGGGCCGCGGCCGCCGCGGCGACCGGGGCCGCCGCGGTGACGCCGAACTTGTCCTCGAACTTCTTGACGAACTCGCTGACCTCGACGAGGGTCATGGCGCCGATCGCGTCGAGGATCTGGTCCTGGGTGAGAGTGGCCATCGGGTGGTGCTCCTTGGTGAGCCCGCCGGGGCGGGCGGTCGGTGGGTCGTCGGGCGGCGTCGCACGCCGGGGCTGGGCCCTAGGGGCCGGGGTTGGCCTTCTGCTCCTGGACCTGCGCGAGGACGGACCCCAGGTTGCGCAGGTTCGCGGCAAGGAGGCCGGCCAGCTGCGTGGCGGGGGCGTTCAGGGCCCCGGCCAGCTGGGCCAGGAGGACCTCGCGGGACGGCAGCGTCGCAAGCTTCTGCACGCCCTCGGCGTCGAGGGCCCGTCCTCCGACGACCGCTCCGGTGACCTTGACGAGCTTGTAGGGCCGGACGGTGTCGATGACGGTCCTGGCGACGGAGGCCTCGTCGCCGGACCCGAACGCGACGGCCGACGGGCCGCGGAGGAGCGGAGCGACGCCCGTGTTCCCCTGCTGCTCGGCGGCGATCCGCATGAGGCGATTCTTGACGACCCGGTAGGTGACGTTCTTCTTTCGAAGCGCACGGCGGATCTCGCCGATCTCGCGGACCTTCAGGCCGCGGTACTCGGTGGTGATCAGGACGGTGCTCCCCGCGAGGTCGTCGCGGAGCTCCGTCACGGTGGCGCGCTTCGCCTCGGTCGGCATGCAGCCCTCTCGTGTCTCGCGCCTCCGGCGCGCCGGTGGACCCGCCGGGCGGGGTCCCTGCCAGACGGTGGTCCTCGCGTCTTGCAGGGTCCTCGCGGATCTGCCCCGGAGAGGGCGATCGCTCGTGGTCCTGCCTCGGCGTGCCCGCCGGCGTCCCCGTCGCGCGCCTCCGCGCGGCGGTCCGGTCCGGCGAATCAAGCCCCGGCCGTCGCGCCGGGAACCCTGGGGCTCCGGCGACACGGCCCGCGGGCGCAGGCTGTCTGCGGCGGTCCGTCTTCGATCTGGTGCGGCGCGCCGGGCGGCGGCCGCGCTGCGGGATGGTAGCCGATCGCCGCCCAGGCTGCCTGGACCCGGCGGCGTTCGATCAGGCGGCAGCGGCCGCGAGAAGGGCCGGGAGGTCCACGCGGACGCCCGGGCCCATCGTGCTCGCGATCGTGATGCCCTTGAGATAGGTGCCCTTGGCCCCCGACGGCCTGGCCCGGTTGACGGCATCCAGGAGGGTGGCCAGGTTGGCGACGAGGGCGTCCTCGGGGAAGCTCGCCTTGCCGACGGCGACGTGGATGATCGCGCCCTTGTCGACCTTGAACTCGACCCGGCCGGCCTTCACCTCGCCGATGGCCCGCTCGACGTCGAAGGTCACCGTGCCGGCCTTCGGGTTCGGCATCAGGCCGCGGCGACCCAGGATCCGGCCGAGCTTGCCGACCATGCCCATCATGTCGGGCGTGGCGACGGCGACGTCGAACTCGAGCCAGCCGCCCTCGATCCTCTTGACCAGGTCCTCGCCGCCCACCTCGTCGGCGCCGGCGCGCAGCGCCTCCTGCGCCTTCTCGCCCTGGGCGAAGACGGCAACCCGCACGATCTTGCCGGTTCCATGCGGGAGGACCACGGTGCCACGGACCATCTGGTCGGCGTGCCGGGGGTCGACGCCGAGGCGGATATGAGCCTCGATGGAAGGGTCGAAGCTCACGACGGACGTCTGCTTCACGAGCTCGGCGGCCTCGGCCGGGAGGTAGGCCTTGGTCCGGTCGACGAGCTTCGCCGCGTCCCGGTATTTCTTGCCGTGCTGGGCCATGGATGACTCCTTGCTGACGGCCGGCGTTCCGGCCTCCCCCGTCTCGTGGGGTCTCCGTCCGGCGCGTGCGTCCGGATGGCGGATCGTCGCCGACGAGCGGCGACCTCGGTTCTGGCCTAGCCTGCGACCTCGATGCCCATGCTGCGGGCGGTGCCTTCGACCTGGCGCATGGCCGCCTCGATGTCGTTCGCGTTCAGATCGGCGAGCTTGATGCTGGCGATCTCGCGAAGCTGGTCGCGCGTGATCGTCCCCGCCTGCTCGCGGCCGGTGGTCGAGGAGCCTCGATCGACGCCGGCGGCCTTGCGCAGGAGGTCCGCGGCCGGCGGGGTCTTGAGGACGAAGGTGAACGAACGATCCTCGAAGATCGTGATCTGGGCCGGGATGATCTGGCCGGCCTTGTCGGCGGTCCTCTCGTTGTAGGTCTTGGTGAACTCGACGATGTTGATGCCGTGCGGGCCGAGCGCGGTGCCGACCGGCGGCGCAGGGGTCGCCTTGCCGGCGGGCAGCTGCAGGGTCAGGACGATTCGGATCTTCTTGGCCACGGTGGGACTGGATTCCTTTCGCTCAGAGCTTCTCGACCTGCAGGAGGTCCAGCTCGACGGGTGTCTCGCGGCCGAAGATGCTCACGAGGACCTTGACCTTGTTGCGCTCGGGATCCACCTCGTCGACCGTGCCGACGAACTCGGCGAACGGCCCGTCGGTGACGCGGACGCTCTGGCCCTTGGTGAACGCGACGCGGTACTTCGGCGTCTCCACGCCCATCTGGCGGAGGATCGCCTTGACCTCGTGCTCCTCCAGCGGGATCGGCTCGCTGCGGGCACCCGGAAGGTTGCCGGTGCCCACGAAGCTCGTCACGCCCGGCGTGTTCCGGACGACGTACCACGACTCGGGGTCGTAGATCATCTCCACCAGCACGTAGCCGGGAAACACCTTCTTCTGGACGGTGTGCCGCTGGCCCTGCTTGATCTCGATCTCGTCTTCCATCGGGACGAGAACCTGGAAGATCTTGTCCTCCATGCCCATCGACTCGATGCGGTGCTCGAGGTTGGCCTTGACCTTGTTCTCGTAGCCAGAGTACGTGTGGATGACGTACCAGCGCTTCTCGGGCGCTCGGACGCTCTCGGTCATCATCGTCCTCTAGGCCGCCGGCGTGATGAGCCGGATGACCTCGGTGAAGACGAGATCCCAGAACGCGATGAAGACGCCGACGGCGGCGCTCACGATGAAGACGAGCACGGTCAGGTTGCGGACCTGGTCCCGCGTGGGCCAGGCGACCTTCTTGAGCTCGGACCAGGACTCCTGGAGGTATCGACGGAGGCGGCGCACGGTTTGGCTACTTGCTCTCTAGCTGGCGTGGAGGAGTGGCAGGGGCGATAGGACTCGAACCTACAACCGCCGGTTTTGGAGACCGGTGCTCTGCCAATTGAGCTACACCCCTGTGGGTCGCTCCCTACTTCGCTTCCCGATGCAGGGTGTGGCGACGTTCACGCGGACAATACTTCCGAAGCTCGATCCTGTTTGGATCGTTCCTCTTGTTCTTGCGCGTGGTGTACGTCCGCGTCTTGCACTCGGTGCATGCAAGCTGGACGATCGGACGGTTCTCCGCGGCTTTTGGCATCTCGTCCCTACTCGGTGATGGCCACGATCGCGCCGGCGCCGACGGTCCGGCCACCCTCGCGGATGGCGAAGCGCTGGCCGACCTCGAGGGCGATCGGGGTGATGAGCTCGACGGTCATGTCGACGTTGTCGCCGGGCATGATCATCTCGGCTCCCTCGGGCAGGCCGATGGCGCCGGTCACGTCGGTGGTGCGGAGGTAGAACTGGGGCCGGTAGCCGTTGTAGAACGGGGTGTGCCGGCCGCCCTCCTCCTTGGTCAGGACGTAGACCCGGGCGGTGAACTTGGTGTGGGGCTTGACCGAGCCGCTCTTGGCCAGGACCTGGCCGCGCTCGATGTCGTCGCGCTCGATGCCCCGCAGGAGGCAGCCCACGTTGTCGCCGGCCTGGCCCTGGTCGAGGAGCTTCTTGAACATCTCGACGCCGGTGACCACGACCTTGCGGGTCGGGCGGATGCCCACGATCTCGACCTCGTCGCCGACCTTGACGATGCCGCGCTCGATGCGCCCGGTGGCCACGGTGCCGCGGCCCTTGATGCCGAAGACGTCCTCGACGGGCATCAGGAACGGCTTGTCGACCGGGCGCTCGGGGGTCGGGATGTACGAGTCGACCGCGTCCATCAGCTCCTGGATGCAGGCGTAGGCCGGGTCGTCGGTGCCGCCGGAGGCCTCGAGGGCCTTGAGCGCGGAGCCCCGGATGACGGGGATGTCGTCGCCCGGGAAGTAGTTCTTGGTGAGCAGCTCGCGGACCTCGAGCTCGACGAGGTCGAGGAGCTCGGGGTCGTCCACGGCGTCGACCTTGTTGAGGAAGACGACCATGTACGGGACCTCGACCTGGCGGGCCAGGAGGATGTGCTCCCGGGTCTGGGGCATCGGGCCGTCGGTCGCGGCGACGACGAGGATCGCGCCGTCCATCTGGGCGGCGCCGGTGATCATGTTCTTGATGTAGTCGGCGTGGCCCGGGCAGTCGACGTGGGCGTAGTGGCGGGCGTCGGTCTGGTACTCGACGTGGGCGATCGCGATCGTGATCCCGCGCTCGCGCTCCTCGGGGGCGTTGTCGATCGAGTCGAACGCGCGGAACTCCGCCCCGCCCTTGAGGGCGAGGTACTTCGTGATCGCCGCGGTGAGCGTCGTCTTGCCGTGGTCGATGTGACCGATCGTGCCGATGTTGACGTGCGGCTTCGTCCGCTCGAACTTCTTCTTCGCCACGTGCGCGTCTACCTGCTACCTGTGGGGGCCGACCGGGTGGTGGAGCCCAGAATGGGACTTGAACCCATGACCTCATCCTTACCAAGGATGTGCTCTGCCAACTGAGCTATCTGGGCCCGTCGGGTGCCGCGATGAATGGTGGTGGGCAGGAGAGGAATCGAACCTCTACAGTCGGAGACGGCTGATTTACAGTCAGCTGAGCTCACCACCTGCTCAACCTACCCACGAAGACGATCGGCCGGACGAGGCTGCGGCACCATGGTGGCGCCCGGACGAGAACCCTGTTCAGTTGGAGCCGACGACGGGACTCGAACCCGGAACCGGCGGTTTACAAAACCGCTGCTCTACCAATTGAGCTACGTCGGCGGGCGCAGGAGAACACCGCAGTCGTCTCCGAGGCGCAACAGCCATCATATTCGGCCGGGCGGATCATGGTCAAGCGGGCTCGATCGCGTGTCCCCGTCGGGATCCCCGGGTGCCGCCGAGTCGACCGCGCCCCCCGCCGCGTCATGGTCCGTTTCGACGTCGTCATGCGGCGCCAGGGCCGCGACCGCCGCATCCCCGGACTCGGGCAGGTCGGCGCCGGCGTCGACAGGCTCGGGGGCGACCGCCCGCAGCGCGGCGGCGTCCCGCCCTCGGGGCGACGACGCACGTTCGGGCAGACCCCGTTGCGCGGCGGCTTCGAAGACGAGGACCGAGCCGGCGACGGCGGCGTTGAGGGACTCGATCCGGCCCCGCATCGGGATCCGGACCAGCAGATCGCAGCGGCGCCGGACTGCGGGGGCGAGCCCGCGGCCCTCGCTCCCCACCACAAGGACGAGCGGGCCCCGGAGGTCGGCGTCACGGTAGGTGAGGGACGCCTCTGCGTCGGTCCCGACGATCCGAAGACCCCGCACGTGCAGGTCCGCCAGCGTGCCGGCCAGGTCATCCACCGGGGCCAGCAGGAGGTGCTCGGTGGCTCCGGCCGACGCCTTGATCGCGGCCGGCGACAGCGGAGCCTGGCGGCGCGTCGGGAAGACCACGCCGTGCACGCCTGCCGCCTCCGCGCTTCGCAGGAGGGTCCCCACGTTCTGTGGATCCTCGAGCGAGTCGAGGGCCAGCACGAGGGCCGGCTCCTCGTGTTCGATCGCCCGCGCCAGGACGTCCGTCACCGCCGCCGCCGGGCGTGCGGCCACCACGAGCGCGACCCCCTGGTGGCCATCGAAGCCCGCGACGGCCGTCAGAGAGCCGCCCTCGATCTCGACCACGGGGATCCGGAGCGTCGTGGCGTGGAGCACGATCCGCTCGAGCGCGTCGCGCCGACCCGGCGTCACCAGCAGGCGGCGAGCGATGCGGCCGGCCACGAACGCCTCTTCCACGGGGTGCCGTCCGGCGACGATCTCCTCGCCCTCGGCGAGCGTCGCCTCCGGTGGCAGCGCCGGGGAGGGCGGCCGCGCGAAGGCGGGCGGGCGGGCCGCGCCCGGACCCCACGCCCGCGGGGCCGGCTCCTGGACCCTGGCCCGACGCGGCACGGCCGGGCGGTCGAGGGCTGGTCCGTGCCACGGAACGGGCCGGAACTGGGCGTCGCGGGGGTTCACCCCGCCCGGCCCATCGGCTGCCGGCCATGGCGGCGCCGCTCCGGAGCGATCGGGGATCCCGCGCGGCGGCGGGCCCATGCGCATCCCGGGGCGACCGGACGGGCGCTCCAACGGCGGCCGCGCGCCGGGGCGCACGACCGGGCGTGAACCGGCCGGTCCCGAGCCCCGGCCCTCCGGCCGGTGGCCGCCGGGACGCCCTCCTGCCGGGCGGGGCGCCGCGGGCCGCGGCTCGGTGAACCGCGGCTCCGCCGGGCGGGGCGCGCCGGGCCACGAGCTGCGCATGGTCGGCGCCGGGCCCCCCGGCCGGGTGCCCGGCGGGCGCGTGCCGGGTGGCCGGGGGCCCGGCGGGCGCGGGCCGGGTGGCCGGGTGCCCGGCGGGCGCGGGCTCACCGGGCGCTCGACCGCCCACGGTCGGTCGGGGCCGGGCTGCGCCCCGGCCCATCGATCGGCGCCGCCCCGCGGGCCCGTGCCCTTGCCTCGGCGCTGGCTCGGCCCGTGGGCTCCGCGCGCGCTCGGCCAGGGTGGCGGGCCGCCCGGGCCTGGGGCACCCGGGCCGGGCCCGCCCGGCCCGGCCGCGCGCCGGCTCGACGGACCGCCGGGGCGCGAGCGGCCCGCGCCGTGCGGATGACGTTCGTCGCCGGGACGGCCGGGAGGGCGCGGGCCGTCAGGCACCGGCGGGGCTCCCCGCGCGCCGCCAGCGCTGCCCGTCGCGGGTGTCCTCGACGACGACCCCGGCGGCTGCAAGCTCGTCCCGGAGGCGGTCGGAGGCGGCCCAGTCGCGCGCAGCGCGGGCCGCCACGCGCGCCTCCAGGAGTCCCGCCAGCTCGGCCGGCAGTGCGTCTGCAGGGTCGGCGAGGACGCCCAGGACGCTGTCGAGGTCGCGGAGCGCGGCCAGGGCCCGGGATGCGTCGGACCCGGAGAGCGTGCGTTCGGCCAGGCGCCGGTTGAGGTCGCGGACCAGGTCGAAGACGACGCCCAGGGCGGGCGAGATCGCCAGGTCGTCGTCCAGCGCGGCGCCGAAGGCGGCGCGGGCGTCGGCCAGAACTTCCGGCAGCGCGGGGTCGTCGGCACTGTCGGATCGATCGGCCTCCAGCGCGGCCACGAGCGCATCGAGACGGTCGACTGCGGCAGCCGCAGCGACGAGCGACTCGTCGCTGAAGTTGAGCCCCGTCCGGTAGTGAGCCGCCAGCAGGGCATAGCGGAGCGCGCGCGGCGAGACGCCCGCGGCGACGAGATCCGTGACGCGGGCGATGTTCCCCTCGGACTTGGCCATCTTGCGCCCGCTCATCTGGAGGTGGGCGCAGTGGAGCCAGGTGCGGACGAAGGGCTTACCGGTCGCGGCCTCGGACTGGGCCATCTCGTCCTCGTGGTGCGGGAAGACGAGGTCGACGCCCCCGGTATGGATGTCGAACGTCTCACCCAGGTAGCGCATCGACATCGCGGAGCACTCGAGATGCCATCCCGGGCGCCCGGGTCCGACCTCCGATTCCCAGCTGGGCTCGCCGTCCCTGGGAGCCTTCCACAGCACGAAGTCACGAACGTCGTCCTTGGAGTACTCGTCGGCCGCCACGCGCTCGCCGACACGCAGCTGCGCAGGGTCCAGGCGGGCCAGCCGGCCGTAGGCCGGCCAGCTCGCGATTCGGAAGAAGATCGAGCCGTCGTCGGTCCGGTACGCGTGGCCGGCCTCGAGAAGGCGCCGGACGAGTGCCGCCATCTCGCGGATGTGGTCGGTCGCCCGTGGCAGGACATCGGGCCGCGTCATCCGGAGCGTCCGGGCATCGTCCAGGAATCGTGCGATCCACCGGTCGGCGAGGGCGTCGATGCCGATCGCCTCGGCCGCAGCGCCCCGGATGATCTTGTCGTCGACGTCGGTCAGGTTCATGACCCACGTGACCCGCAGGCCGCGCCAGCGCAGGTGGCGGACCAGGAGGTCCGCGAAGAGGAACGATCGGAAATTGCCGACGTGGGCTGGCCCGTACACCGTCGGGCCGCAGGAGTAGATCCGGACGCGACCGGGCTCGAGGGGATCGAGGTCGGCCTGCGCGCCGCGCAGCGTGTCCTGGAGGCGGATCGTCACGCGGGTGCCTGCGTGCGCGGGGACGTGGCCAGCACGGCGATGGCCCGCGCGCTGATGCCCCGCCCGGCGCCCTCGAACCCGGCGAGGTTGCCGCTCGACGCCTTCACGTTGACGCGGTCCGCCGGCAGCCCCACGACGCCGGCCACCGCCGCTGCCATGGCGTCCAGCCGGCCCGCGAGCCGGGGCCGGGCGCCGATCAACGTGACGTCGACCGAGACCGGGGCGAACCCGGCGGCACGAACCCGCGCGACGCACGTCGCGAGGAGCTCTCTGCTGGCCATCCCCGCCGGAGTCGCGGGCCCGGCTGGGAAGAGGCGGCCCAGGTCGCCGAGGCCGGCCGCACCCAGAAGCGCGTCGGCGATGGCGTGGAGCGCGACGTCGCCGTCGGAGTGGCCGTGAAGAGCCGGCGCGCCGTCGATCACGACGCCGCCGAGGGTCAGCGGTCCGCCGGGCCCGAACGGGTGGGCGTCGTCGCCGAAGCCGACGCGGACGGCCGATGGCCCCGCGACGATGTCGCCGCGCGCCACCAGCACGGCCTCGACCCGGGCAACGTCGGCGGGCACCGTCACCTTGAGGTTCGTCGACTCGCCGGGGATCGCATGAACCGGGATTCTACAGGCCTCGAGCATCGCGGCCTCATCGGTCCAGGTCGCGGCGCCGGCAGGGGGCTGCTCCGTCCAGGCCCGAGCCAGGACGTCGCGACGGATCCCCTGCGGCGTCTGCGCCGTGGCGAGCGCGGCGCGATCCAGCGTGCCGACCACGAGGTCACCCTCGATCCGCTTGAGGGTCTCGGCCACCCGGACCACGGGGATGGCGGCCCCGTGCCGGGCCGCCGCGGCCGCGACGCGCTCGACGAGGGTCGTCGAGACCAGCGGGCGGGCGCCATCGTGGACGAGGACCACGTCGCCCGGCGACACCTCGCCGAGGGCGGCGACGCCGGCGGCCACGGATTCCTGGCGCCGGATCCCGCCGGGCACCACCCCGTCGACGGGCGCCGGGAGCCACGTCGCTGCCGCGATCTCGGAGACCCGGTCCGGTGCCGTCACCACGATCATCCGACGCACGACGGGCGAGTCCGCCAGGGCCGCGAGCGTCCACGCGAGGAGGGGACGTCCGCCCACCGGAACGCGCAGCTTGTCGATGCCGCCCATCCGCGTGCTCGCGCCGGCGGCGACGACGACGACGTCGACGCCGCTCACTCGCCGCGCGGCTGGGCGAAGATCATCCGCCCGGCGACCGTCTGCAGGACGCGGGTCACGACGACGCCCACATCGCGATCGACGAGGCGGGCCCCGCCCTCCACGACGATCATCGTGCCGTCGTCGAGGAAGCCGACGCCCTGGCCGGCCTCCTTGCCTTCCTGGATGACCCGCACCCGGAGCTCCTCCCCGGGAAGGACCGCCGGCTTCAGGGCATTCGCGAGCGAGTTGACGTTCATGACGCGCAGGCCCTGGATCTCGGCGACACGATTCAGGTTGAAGTCATTGGTGAGGATGACGCCGCTCCGCACCCGCGCCATCGCCACGAGCTTGGCGTCGACCTCGGGGATCTCCGGGAGCGTCTCGTCGATGATCTCGACCGGGACGCGGTCATCCTTCTGGAGCCGCGCCACGATCTCCAGGCCGCGCCGCCCACGCGCCCGGCGCATGGAGTCCGGGCTGTCGGCGATCCGCTGGAGCTCCTCGAGCACCACCCGCGGGACGACGAGAGTCCCCTGGAGGAAGCCGGCGTCGGCGATGTCCGCGATCCTTCCGTCGATGATCGCGCTGGTGTCCACGACCACGTGGGGCTCGCCGCGGCGCGGGCCGTCCGGCTCGTCGCCCTCCCGGCGCAGGATCCCGACCGCCTGGGCGGCGATGATCAGGTCATGCCGCTTGGCGACGGTGAGGCCCGCCATCCCGAGGCCGAGCGTGATCGACACGAGAAGCGGGAGCCAGGTCCCGAGCGGAGGTTCGAACCCGGACAGCGGGAACCCGAGCAGAAGGCCCATCAGGAGACCGATCAGGAGGCCGAAGACGGCGGTCACGAACTCTGCCGTCGAGAGCTCCTGGACCCAGCGCACGAGCCATGCCGCGGGCACCACCGTCAGGTACGGGAGCACGGCAAAGCCGACGACGAGCCACGCGACGAGCCAGGCCGCGATCAGCGCCCCGGCGTAGGCACCCTGACCGAAGATGCCGGTTGCGCCCGCCACGAACGAAAGGCCGACGAGAAGCCCCAGGGCGGCGCCGAGAAGGCGGATGACGCGGATCACGGGCCGTGAGCCTAGCACCGCCCGAGGGCGCCGTCAGGACCTCCGGCCCGCTCGCGCCTCGAGGGTCACCCCGACCCGCCGTCGTCGAGCGCCGCGCGCAGGGCGTCGCGCACGGTCCCGACGGCCACCACCTCCAGCCCGGCGACCGGCGACGGCGCCGCTCGCGCACGGGGGACGAGCGCACGTGAGAAGCCAAGGCGGGCCGCTTCGCGCAGCCGGCGCTCGGTCCCGCCTACCGCCCGAAGCTCGCCGAGGAGGCCGACCTCGCCGAACGCCACGGTGCCGGGGCGCACCGGGCGGTCCCGCAGGGTGGAGGCGAGGGCGATCGCGACGGGCAGGTCCAGGCCCGGATCGGCGACGGCGATCCCGCCGGCCAGGTTGGCGTAGACGTCGTGGGTGCCCAGCGCGACGCCGGCCCGCCGGCCGAGGACGGCGACGAGCAGGGCCAGCCGGTTCTGGTCCAGGCCGATCGCGGTTCGTCGCGGGGTCCCATAGCCGGTGGCCGCCACGAGCGCCTGGACCTCGACGAGGAGGGCACGGCTGCCCTCGAGCGTTGCCGCGACCACGCTGCCGGGCGCGGCGACCTCGTGCTCGACCAGGAACGCGCGGGCCGGATCCGCGACCTGCCGGAGGCCGGCCTCGACCATCTCGAGGACGCCGACCTCGTCCGTCGCCCCGAAGCGGTTCTTGGAGGCGCGCACCAGGCGCAGCGTGCCGCCTCGCTCGCCCTCGATGGAGATGACCGCGTCCACGAGGTGCTCGAGGGTCTTCGGCCCGGCGATGCTCCCCTCCTTGGTGACGTGGCCGACGAGGATCACGGCGATCCCCTCCCCCTTGGCCAGCTCCATCAGCCGGAGCGCGGACCCGCGCACCTGGCCGACGCTGCCGGCCGGGCCCTCCAGCTCCTCCAGCGTGGCCGTCTGGATCGAGTCGACCACGACCGCCACGGGACGGTGGGCGCGGGCCGAGCCGGCGATCCGGTCGACATCGTGCTCGGCGAGGACGCGGACGCCATCGGCAGCCGGGCCGGACAGCAGGCCGAGGCGGTCGGCACGGATGCGAACCTGCCCACCCGACTCCTCGCCGGTGGCGTAGAGGACCGTGCGTCCTCCCGCGGCAAGCCCCGCCGCGGCCTGCAGGAGGAGGGTCGACTTGCCGATCCCGGGCTCTCCGCCCACCAGCACCAGCGAACCCGGGACGAGGCCTCCGCCGAGGACGCGATCAAGCTCCTCGAGGCCCACGGGCAGGCGCGGCAGATCCTCGTCGGCGAGCGCGGAGAGCGGCACGGGCTCCGGGGCATCTCCCACCCCGACCCGGGTCCGGGCGCCTGCCGGTGCGTCCCGGATGACGGTCTCGACCAGCGCGTTCCAGGCACCGCAGGCCCGACACTGGCCCTCCCAGCGAAGGAACGCCTCGCCGCAGGACTGGCAGACGTAGCGGCTCTGCGGCCGCGCCACGGAGGCTAGACGGCCTCGACGGCGGCGGGCGTCTTCTCGTCGGCGGCCTGGATCGAGAGGCCCGCCTCCTCGCCCTTGTCGACCACGATCGTGGTGCCGGGCTTGTAGCGCCCCAGCAGGAGGTGCTCGGCCAGGACGTCCTCGATCATGTTCTGGATCACCCGGCGGAGGGGCCGGGCGCCGTAGGCCACGTCGTAGCCGATCTTGATGATGTGATCCTTCGCCGCCTGGGTCACCTCGAGGGCCATCTGCTGCGTCCGCAGCTGGTCGCGCACGCGCGCCAGCATCAGGTCGACGATCTGGCGGATCTCGTCCTGGGTCAGAGACCGGAAGACGATCGTGGCGTCGATGCGGTTCAGGAATTCCGGCCTGAACGAGGTCTTCAGCTCCTGCTGGACCTTGTCGCGCATGTTCTCGTAGGACGCCTCTGCACGGGCCTCGTCGGTCTCGCCGGTCGAGCGGAAGCCCAGCGACGAGTTGGTCTGCAGCTGCCGGGCGCCCAGGTTCGAGGTCATGATGATGATGGTGTTGCGGAAGTCGACGCGCCGTCCCTTCGCGTCGGAGAGGTGCCCGTCCTCCAGGATCTGGAGGAGGATGTTGAAGACCTCCGGATGGGCCTTCTCGATCTCGTCGAGGAGGACGACCGCGTAACTCTTGCGGCGGACCGCCTCGGTGAGCTGGCCGCCCTCGTCGAAGCCCACGTATCCCGGCGGGGCACCCACGAGCCGGCTCACGTTGTGGCGCTCCATGAACTCGCTCATGTCGACCTTGATGAGAGCGTCCTCGCTCCCGAACATGAACTCGGCGAGCGCCTTCGCGAGCTCCGTCTTGCCGACTCCGGTGGGGCCCAGGAAGATGAACGAGCCGATGGGCCGCTTCGGGTCCTTGAGGCCGGCGCGGGCGCGCCGCACGGCGCGCGAGATGCTCCCGATCGCCTCCTGCTGGCCGATCACGCGCTTGTGGATGTGGTCTTCCATCTGGAGCAGCCGCTCGGACTCCTCCTGGGCGATCCGCGTGACGGGGATGCCGGTCCACATCGCGACGACCTGGGCGATCTCCTCCTCGTCCACGGTCGGATGGTCGCCCGCGACCTGCGCCTGCCACTCGCCGCGCAGGGCGTCGACCTTCTCCTTGGCGGCCGTCTCGAGCTCGCGGAGCCGCGACGCCTCGTCGTACTCCTGGGAGTTGACGGCAGCGTCCTTGTCCCGCACCAGGCGCTCCAGCTCCTTCTGCGCTTCGCGCAGCGGCGGCGGCGCCGAGGCGTAGCGCAGGCGGACCCGGCTGGCTGCCTCGTCGATCAGGTCGATGGCCTTGTCCGGCAGGTGGCGGTCCGTGATGTAGCGGATCGAGAGGTCGGCGGCAGCGCGGAGGGCGTCGTCGGAGATGCTGACCTTGTGGTGCTCCTCGTAGCGCTCGCGGATGCCGAACAGGATCTCGACCGTCTGCTCGAGGGTGGGCTCCTCGACCATGACCGGCTGGAAGCGGCGCTCCAGGGCGGCGTCTCGCTCGATGTACTTGCGGTACTCGTCGAGGGTCGTCGCACCGATGCATTGCAGCTCGCCGCGCGCCAGGGGCGGCTTCAGGATGTTCGCCGCGTCGATCGCGCCCTCGGCCGCGCCGGCCCCGACGAGCGTGTGGAGCTCATCGATGAAGAGGATCGCGTCGTTCGTGCTGCGGAGCTCCTCGATGATCTTCTTGAGGCGCTCCTCGAACTCGCCGCGGTACTTGGTGCCGGCGACGAGCGAGCCGATGTCCAGCGTCAGGACGCGCTTGTTCAGGAGGGTCTCGGGGACGTCGTTGTTGACGATCCGGTGGGCCAGTCCCTCCGCGATCGCGGTCTTGCCGACGCCCGGCTCGCCGATGAGGGCCGGGTTGTTCTTCGTCCGCCGCGACAGGATCTGGATGACCCGCTCGATCTCCTTCTCGCGCCCGATGACCGGGTCGAGCTTGCCGGCCCGGGCCGCCTCGGTCAGGTTGATGCCGAGCTGGTCCACCGTCGGCGTCTTGCTGGTCCGCTTGGCCTCCGGCGCAGGTCCGGCGGACGAGCTCTGCGACAGGACGCGGATCACCTCGTGGCGGACCTTGTCCAGGTTGACGCCGAGGGACTCCAGCACGCCTGCCGCGATCCCCTCCCCTTCCCGGACGAGGCCGAGGAGCAGGTGCTCCGTGCCGATGTAGTTGTGCCCGAGCCGTCGTGCCTCGTCGATCGCCAGCTCGATGACGCGCTTCGCGCGCGGTGTCAGGCCGACCTCACCGACGACCGGCCGATCGCCCCGCCCGATGATGAACTCGACCGCCGTCCGCACCTTGGCCAGCTCGACGTTCATGTTCTCCAGCACGCGCGCTGCGACGCCCTCGCCCTCGCGGACGAGGCCGAGGAGCAGGTGCTCCGTGCCGATGTAGTTGTGGTTGAACCGCTGCGCCTCGTCCTGCGCCAGCGTCAGGACCTTGCGCGCGCGGTCGGTGAACTTGTCGAACCGGTCCATGGGGTGGGATCTCTGCGGGCGGACCATGCCGCCGGTCGGGTCATGCTAGCACGGCAGCCCGGGAGGCACGGACGGGGCCGGAGGCCCGGACGAGCTCCCGTCACCAGGCGATTCGCCTGCCGGCGGCCGACGGATGCGAGGTTGAGAAAACAGAACGAGGCGCCTCGCCCGAAGGGGTGAGGCGCCTCGTGCCAGGGTCGGTCGGTCAGGCTTCGTCGGCAGCGGCAGGCCCATCAACGGAGGCCGCCTCGGCCTCGGACGTGTCGGCCGTCACTGCGGCGAGGTCGGCATCGGCCTCGGCCTCGTCGACGGGCTCCGGGGCGACCTCGTCATCGGCCTCGGCCTCGTGGACGGGCTCATCGGCCGCCTCGGCCTCGGCGCCAGCCTCATCGGCCGCCTCCGGTGCCGCTGCGGCATGGGCCTCCGGGTCGACCGCGGGCTCCGGGGCCACGGCGTCCGACTCGAAGACGGCCTGCGGGGCCGGCTCCGGGGTTGCGGCCTCGGCGGCCTCGGCGGCCTCGAGCTGCTGGCGAACCTGAGCGAAGGCGGCCGCCAACGTGTTGTCGATCCCGCCCTCGGGCTCCTGGACCGTGTCCCCCACCGAGTAGCCCCGCTCCGGGCGCTCGCGGCGCGGGCGCGCCTCCGGGGCCGGGCGAGCCGGCGGCTCCTCCGCCTGCTTCAGGCTGAGCCCGAGGCGATGACGCTCGGAATCGAGGGAGATGATCTTCAGCTTGAGCGTCTGGCCCTCGCGGACGACGTCGCCGGGGTGGGCCACCCGCTGGTGGCTGAGCTCGCTGATGTGGATGAGCCCCTCGAGGCCGTCGCGAACGCGGACGAACGCGCCGAAGTTGACCAGCTTCGTGACCGTTCCCTCGATGACGTCGCCGACCCGGAAGTCGGCGACCGTGGAGTGCCACGGGTCCGGCTGGAGGCGGCGGATCGAGAGGCTGATCCGGCCGCGCTCGTGGTTGATGTCGATCACCTCGGCCTCGACCTCGTCGCCGACCTTGTAGCCGGCCTCGGGGTTGTTGACCTTGTTCCAGCTGAGCTCGCTCTTGTGGACCAGGCCGTCGATCCCGCCGAGGTCGATGAAGACGCCGAACGGGGCGATCGAGCGGACGGATCCGACTACCTTCTGGCCGACCTGCAGGCTGCTGAACAGCTCGTCGCGCTTCTCGCGACGCTCCTCGTAGAGCGCGACCTTCTCCGAGAGGATCAGGCGGTTGGCCTTGCGATTGACCTCCAGGATCTTGAGCCTGAGCCGCCGGCCGACGTACGGCTGGAGCTTCTCGGCGATCTCCTGGGCCGCATCCCGCGGCTGCTCGTTCTGGGGACGTCGGGGGAAGTCGACGATCTGGCTGATCGGGACGAATCCGCGGATCCCGCAGTCGACGATCAGGCCACCCTTGTTGTGGTCGATGACCGGCGCCTCGATGATCACGCCCGCCTCGAACTGCTCCTGCATCGAGCGCCACTTGCGCTCGAGGCCGGCGCGGCGCAGCGAGAGGACGACGTGGCCCTCGGGCGACTCGGGCTGGAGCACGTAGACCAGGACCGTATCGCCGATCGCGAGCGTCGGCGCCGACTCGGCGTTCCTCCCGTACAGCTCGCGATTGCTGACGACTCCCTCGCTCTTGGCGCCGATGTCGACGAGGATCTCGTCGCGATCGATGCGCACGACGGTGCCCTCGACGACGTCGCCGTGCTTGAAGCTGCGGATGTCGGCGTCCTGCTCCGCGAGGAGCTCGGCCATCGTGGACGGCTCCGGGCCGGCGGGCACGACGGGCTCGGCCGCCGGAGCGTGGGCGATCTCGTCGGCGATCTCCTCGGCCAGGCCGGCGACCGCGACCGCCTCCTCGGCGAGCTCGACGGCGGCGGCCTCGACGACCACCGACTCCGCGGCCAGCTCGTCGCGCGGCCTCTTCGGCGACGTACGACTCGGCGGCAAGCTCCTCGGCAGCCTCTTCGACGATCACCGACTCGGTGACGAGCTCCTCGGCGGCCTCGTCGGCGACGAACGACTCGGCGGCGAGCTCCTCGGCGGCGTCCTGGGCGACCACGGCCTCAGCGACCAGCTCCTCGGCAGCCTCTTCGGCGACGAACGACTCGGCGGCGAGCTCCTCGGCGACGTCGCCATCGCCGGCAGCCTGTGCGGCCACGGCCTCCTCGGCGAGCTCCTCGGAGGCCGCCTCGGCGGCAACCGCCTCCGCCACGAGCTCCTCGGCGACGGCGTCGGCCACGGTCGCCTCCTCGGCGAGCTCCTCCGACGCCACCTCGGTGGCGATGCCTTCCTCTGCGAGCTCTTCCGCGATGGCGTCCGCGATGACGGCGTCGACGGCAAGCTCCTCCGAGGCCGCATCCGCCTCCAGTGCTTCCACCTCGAGCCCCTCGGCGACGGCGTCCGCCACGATCGCCTCCTCCGCGAGCTCCTCGGCGGCTTCGATCGCCGCGATCTCCTCGACCACCGCGACCGCCGGATCGGCCGTCGCCGCTGCCTCGGGTGCCTCGATCGGCGCGTCCTGCGCCGCGGCCCCCGGGGTGGTCGCCTGCTGCATGTCTTCCGTCAAGGGTTCCTGCTCCTGGTCTGGGTTCCGCCCGGGAACGAGAACGACGGCCGAGCCTCGCTCGAGCCGTCGTCGGGTTCCAGGTTCGCGGTCCGTGCGCGATGCGTGCGGTCCGTCCCTCCGGTGGCGTCGGTCGGGTTGGCTCTTCGGCTGTCGCCCCGCTGGGGCCGCGAGAGTCTAGCACAGGGGGTGTGGCCGGTACAATCCGGCCCGTGCCTGAGATGCCCGACCTCGCGATCCTCGTCGACGCATTCGACGCCACCCTCGCGGGGCGTCCGCTCGCGGCCGTCCGGGCGATCGACCCGCTCGTCCTGCGGGCCACTCCGGCGCAGGCAGCGGGCCTGGTCGGGGACGTCCTGCAGGGCGTGGAACGGCGCGGCAAGTTCCTGGTCCTCCGGTTCGGCGCTCACGACGTCTGGGCCGCGCCGATGCTCACGGGGCGGTTCGGGCTCGCCACGCCCGGCGCACCCAAGCCGAAGGCGGCAGTCATCCTCGCGTTCGGCACGCGGCATGTCGCGCCACGCACCCCATGCCCGTGGGTCGTCGGGGCTCCCTGGATCCCACCCGACGACCGGGAGCTGGAGCTGCGCTACCTGGACCCCACCCGGATGGGCAAGCTGTACCTGGCCCCGGCGGGTGATGCGAGCGGCGTGCCGGGGGTGGCGGAGCTGGGGCCGGACGCCGACGACCCGTCGCTCACCCTCGACGAGTGGCAGGCGCGAATCCGGCGCCATCCCGGCGAGCTCAAGGCGCTCCTCCGCAACCAGGCCTTCGTGGCCGGGATCGGCAACGCCTACAGCGACGAGATCCTGTGGGAGGCGCGCCTGAGCCCCTTCCGTCGCCGCGCGTCGCTTGCGCCGGAGGAGACGGCGGCGCTGTACGCGGCGACCCGATCCACCCTGGCGGGCGCGGTCGACGTCCTGCGGGAACGCGTACCTCCCACGTTCGAGAAGCAGGTTCGCGATCACCTCCGGGTCCACCTGCGCGGCGGGCAGCCGTGCGGGCGCTGCGGCGCCACCATCAGCCAGGTGGGCGGCCGGGAGGCGACGTCGTACTGCCGGAGCTGCCAGCGCTGAGGCCGAACGCAGCCCGGGACGCGGCGGGGCGGCCCGCCCGGGGGCCGCGCCCGATGCTCAGGGGAGCTTCAGGACCTGGCCCGGATGGATGAGCGACGGGTTCGTGATCTTGTTGAGAGTGGCCAGCACCTTCGCCGTCGTCCCGAACTTCGCGGCGATCCCGGTCAGCGAATTGCCCGGCCGGACCTTGTACGTCCGCGGCCGCGGCGTGGCTGCGGGCCCTGGAGACTCGCCGTCGGACGTGACGTCGGCTGAGCCGTGGCCGCTGCGGTCGGGGCGGACGTCGGGACGGTCGTGGCGGGCGCTGCGGCTGCCGGGGTCGTTCGCGGACGAGCCGTCCCCCGCCGCGCCGGACGTTCCCGGCGCCAGCGGCCCGCGCGACAGGAGAAGCGCCCCGAGGGCGGCCACCACGACGACCACGGTCACGGGCGCGACCAGGCGGCGTGCGGTTCGCTCGCTGGGCATCCCGATGCCGGGCCCCTCCAGGACCACGGGCGTCGTCGCCACGAACGGGCCGGGCCGGGCCGGCGCGCCCGCGGACCCGTGCCTCTCGAGCCAGGTCGGGCACTGCAGGTGGGCGGCCACCAGGCAGTGCTCCCGCTGGCGTTCCAGCGTCGGACGGCCCTCGGCAAGGAGGCGACATCGGTGGGCCCGCGAAGGCGTCGCCGCGTGCCAGGGCCCGTCAATGGAGACCAGGTGTGGGCACCCGGCGAGCGCCGCGGACGCTGCGTCCGGCGCCGGCCCGAGGTCGATGACGTCCGTCATGCTCGCAGGATAGTCCGGGCCCATGCCAGGCGCCGCGTGAGCCCGCGGATGCGGTTGCGGACGAGGCGGCGCTGGTCTTCCCGGCCGGGAACGCAAAAATCCTGGCGACGACCTATTTTCCCGAAAGGCTGCCCTCTCAGTATCTTGGGCGCTGGAGAGCTTAACTTCCGTGTTCGGGATGGGAACGGGTGTGGCCTCTCCGCTAGAGTCACCAGGATTCGTGCGTCTGATCGAGTGCATGCGGCAGCGGCTCCACCGCGCGGCGTGCGCGCGGGAGGCGCCGGGATCTTCAATGTCGCGAGGTTCGGGCGCCCTGCGCCCGGTGTACCACGAACCCTTCGCGGCGCTGACCCTTGGTCAGTCGCGGAAGAGGTCAAGCCCTCGACCATTAGTACGGCTTAGCTTCATCCGTCGCCGGACTTCCACGCGCCGCCTATCAAACAGGTGGTCTCCCTGCGGTCTTACCCGGTTAACCCGGTGGGGAACCTAATCTCGAGGCGAGCTTCGCACTTAGATGCTTTCAGCGCTTATCCCAACCGAACATAGCTACCCAGCAGTGCCCCTGGCGGGACAACTGGCACACCAGCGGTTCGTCCACTCCGGTCCTCTCGTACTAGGAGCAGCTCCTCTCAAGTTCCCTACGCCCACGATGGATAGAGACCGAACTGTCTCACGACGTTCTGAACCCAGCTCGCGTGCGGCTTTAATCGGCGAACAGCCGAACCCTTGGGACGTACTTCCGCCCCAGGATGCCACGGGCCGACATCGAGGTGCCAAACGGTGCCGTCGATGTGAACTCTTGGGCACCATCAGCCTGTTATCCCCGGGGTAGCTTTTATCCGTTGAGTGATACCCCTTCCACTCGGAGGTACCAGATCACTAAGCCCGACTTTCGTCTCTGCTCGACTTGTGGGTCTCGCAGTCAAGCTCCCTTATGCCTTTGCACTCTACGCCTGGTTTCCATTCAGGCTGAGGGAACCTTTGGGCGCCTCCGTTACACTTTAGGAGGCGACCGCCCCAGTCAAACTGCCCGCCTGACACTGTCCTGCGCCCGGATCACGGGTCGCGGTTAGAACCGAAATCCAACAAGGGTGGTATTTCAACGTCGGCTCCACCGAGGCTAGCGCCCCAGCTTCACAGCCTCCCACCTATCCTACACAAGCTGAACCCCAATCCAATATCAGGGTGCAGTAAAGCTCCACGGGGTCTTTTTGTCCTATCGCGGGTAACGAGCATCTTCACTCGTACTTCAATTTCGCCGGATCCCTCGTTGAGACAGCGCCCAGATCGTTACGCCATTCGTGCGGGTCGGAACTTACCCGACAAGGAATTTCGCTACCTTAGGACTGTTATAGTTACAGCCGCCGTTTACCGGGGCTTCGATTCAGAGCTTGCACCCCTCCTCTTAACCTTCCGGCACTGGGCAGGCGTCAGCCCCTATACGTCAGCTTTCGCTTTAGCAGAGACCTGTGTTTTTGCTAAACAGTCGCCTGGGCCTTTTCACTGCGGCTCCGACATGCGGAGCGCCCCTTCTCCCGAAGTTACGGGGCCATTTTGCCGAGTTCCTTAACGAGGGTTCTCCCGATCGCCTTGGTATTCTCTACCCGCCTACCTGTGTCGGATTGCGGTACGGACACCTTTGATCTCGCTAGACACTTTTCTCGCCAGCTCGGCTCACTCGAATTGCGGCATGCGCCGCTTACCATCGCTGCTCGGGGTTGATGAGGTGACGGATTTACCTGTCTCCTCCCCCTACCGGCTTGGACGCCAATCCAATAAGGCGCTCGAGCTACCGTGCCGTGTCATGCCCTTGCTCTCACCCGGGATCAACTCCTGGACTCGACCGACCAATGTCGGCCAACCTCCGCTCGCTTCCTCCGGGCGGCACCTTGCGGTGCAAACGATCTCTGGTGGTTCCGGAATATCAACCGGATGTCCATCGCCTACGACGTTCGTCCTCGGCTTAGGCCCGACTAACCCTGAGCGGACAAGCCTTCCTCAGGAAACCTTAGGCTTACGGCGTGTGGGATTCTCACCCACATCTCGCTACTCATGCCGACATTCGCACTTCCGTCCGCTCCAGCCGTCCTCACGGTCGGCCTTCGCTGCGAACAGAACGCTCCCCTACCACCGGCCCCCAGGCGAACCTGGCGGCCGATCCGTAGCTTCGGTACCAAGCTTGAGCCCCGTTACATTTTCGGCGCGGAACCACTTGACCAGTGAGCTGTTACGCACTCTTTCAATGGTGGCTGCTTCTGAGCCAACATCCTGGTTGTCTGTGCGGTTCCACATCCTTTGCCACTTAGCTTGGATTTAGGGACCTTAGCTGACGGTCCGGACTGTTTTCCTTTTGACCACGAAGCTTAGCCCTCGCAGTCTCACTCCCGGGCTGTATAAATCGCGGGATTCGGAGTTTGGTTGGGGTTGGTAAGCGGGAAGCCCCCTAGCCCATCCAGCGCTCTACCCCCGCGATTGACCACCCGAGGCTGCCCCTAAAGGCATTTCGGGGAGAACCAGCTATCTCCGAGTTCGATTGGCATTTCACCTCTATCCACAGGTCATCCCCTAGCTTTTCAACGCTAGTGAGTTCGGCCCTCCACGGAACGTTACTTCCGCTTCAGCCTGCCCATGGATAGGTCACTCGGTTTCGGGTCTACTGCACGCGACTCGACGCCCTATTCAGACTCGCTTTCGCTCCGGCTCCGTCCTTCTCGGACTTAACCTCGCCACGTGCAAGTAACTCGTCGGCTCATTCTTCAAAAGGCACGCCATCAGGCTACCGGCTGTTACCCCGGCAACACCCTCTGACTGCTTGTAGGCACGAGGTTTCAGGTACTATTTCACTCCCCTTCCGGGGTGCTTTTCACCTTTCCCTCACGGTACTCGTTCACTATCGGTCGCCAAGAGTATTTAGCCTTGGACGGTGGTCCGCCCAGCTTCCCACATGAGAGACCTTCCACGTGGTACTCAGGTGGCCGATCTCGGAGGTCGTCTCGCTTTCGCCTACGGGGCTCTCACCCTCTCCGGCCTGCCGTTCCAGGGCAGCTCGACTAGCGATCGACTTTGTAACTCCGCCGAGGCCCGGCAGGGCCTCGATGATCGACTCCTACAACCCCCACTCAGAAACGGCTGCCGCCTATCGCGCTGAGTGAGTTTGGGCTCTTCCCGTTTCGCTCGCCACTACTCAGGGAATGATCTCTTTTCCTCCAGCTACTGAGATGTTTCAGTTCGCTGGCTTACCTCCACCTGGCCTATGTATTCAGCCAGGGGTCACCGGGCATTACCCCGGTGGGGTTTCCCCATTCGGACATCTCCGGATCAACGTCTGCTCGCGACTCCCCGAAGCTTTTCGCAGCCTGCCGCGTCCTTCATCGGCTCTTGGCGCCAAGGCATCCACCCCGTGCCCTTAGTAGCTTGACCCCTTCCGACGTCTGACCAAGCGGCCGGCGTCGGGGAGGTCCGGGATACACCATGACAAAACTCGGCGAAATTGAAGATCTCAATTCTGCCTGTGCACTCGTATCAGGTTGTTAAGGTGCGACGCCGTCTCCGGCGTCCCTCCCGGGTCCGCACGGCGGACCGGGCCCAGCAGATCCGCTGGTCGGTGGGCTCGCAAGAGCACACGGATCAGGGGGTCGGCGGCCGTCTCGCGGGGGAGACGGGGGCGAGCCGCTGGGCTCGCGGGCTATTCGATTGCGCTGGAGGTGCCGTCCGGGAGGTGGTGGAGACGAGGAGACTCGAACTCCTGACCCTCTCCTTGCAAAGGAGATGCTCTGCCGGCTGAGCTACGTCCCCACGCCGGATTGACGGTGGTGGGCGTTTCTGGACTCGAACCAGAGACCTCTGCCTTATCAGGGCAGTGCTCTAACCAGCTGAGCTAAACGCCCGAGGGGCGGGACGGTCGCCGCCGGTCCGGGACGACCCTGGACCACGGCGGGCTGCACCTTAACCCTTGAAGAGTGGCAGGAGGTCCGATCCGCGCTGTGCGATCGGTTTCGGTGTCTCGTCGAACTCGCGTGCTCGAGCTCGCCGGCCCGAGGGCCGGCGGACGCTTCGCTCGACTGGAGCGTCGCGCTCGCGCGATCAACCATAGGAGCCATCAACGCCGAGGCGCACCGATTGCCTCGACTCGGATCTCCTTAGAAAGGAGGTGATCCAGCCGCACCTTCCGGTACGGCTACCTTGTTACGACTTCGTCCCAATCACCAATCCCACCTTCGACGGCTGCCTCCTTGCGGTTGGCCCACCGGCTTCGGGTGTTATCGGCTTTCATGACGTGACGGGCGGTGTGTACAAGGCCCGGGAACATATTCACCGCCGTATGCTGACCGGCGGTTACTAGCAACTCCGGCTTCATGCAGGCGAGTTGCAGCCTACAATCCGAACTGAGACCGGCTTTAAGGGATTCGCTCCACCTCGCGGTTTCGCCGCCCGTTGTACCGGCCATTGTAGCGTGGGTGTAGCCCAGGACGTAAGGGCCATGCTGACTTGACGTCGTCCCCACCTTCCTCCGAGTTTCTCTCGGCAGTCCCGTGTGAGAGATACAACACACGGCAGGGGTTGCGCTCGTTGCGGGACTTAACCCAACATCTCACGACACGAGCTGACGACAGCCATGCAACACCTGTGGCCAGGTCCCTTGCGGGAAGACGACGTTTCCGCCGTTGTCCTGGTCATGTCAAGCCCTGGTAAGGTTCTTCGCGTTGCATCGAATTAAACCCCACGCTCCGCTGCTTGTGCGGGCCCCCGTCAATTCCTTTGAGTTTTAGCCTTGCGGCCGTACTCCCCAGGCGGGACACTTAATGCGTTAGCTTCGGCACTGGCGGGGTTGATACCACCAACACCTAGTGTCCATCGTTTACGGCTAGGACTACCGGGGTATCTAATCCCGTTTGCTCCCCTAGCTTTCGCGCCTCAGCGTCAAGAACGGGCCAGGAAGCCGCCTTCGCCACTGGTGTTCCTCCCGATATCTACGCATTTCACCACTACACCGGGAATTCCGCTTCCCTCTCCCGCCTTCGAGTCGAGCAGTATCGAATGACCCTCCCCAGTTGAGCCGGGGGATTTCACATCCGACTTGCACGACCGCCTGCGCGCTCTTTACGCCCAGTAAATCCGGACAACGCTCGCCACCTACGTATTACCGCGGCTGCTGGCACGTAGTTAGCCGTGGCTTATTCCTCAGGTACCGTCATCATCGTCCCTGAGAAAAGAAGTTTACAACCCGAAGGCCTTCATCCCTCACGCGGCGTTGCTGCTTCAGGCTTTCGCCCATTGAGCAAAATTCCCGACTGCTGCCTCCCGTAGGAGTCTGGGCCGTGTCTCAGTCCCAGTCTGGGTGATCGTCCTCTCAGACCACCTACCGATCGTCGCCTTGGTGAGCCGTTACCCCACCAACGAGCTAATCGGACGCAGGCCCCTCCCGAAGCGCCTTGCGGCTTTGGAGACTGGAACGAACCAGGCTCCATATGCGGTATTAGCCACCCTTTCGGGCAGTTATTCCCCACTTCGGGGCAGGTCACCCACGCGTTACTCAGCCGTCCGCCACTAACGAGCAAGGCAAGCCCTGCTCGTCCGTTCGACTTGCATGTCTCATGCACGCCGCCAGCGTTAATCCTGAGCCAGGATCAAACTCTCCGAATGAACTGCACGGCTTGCGCCGTGACTGACATCGCAGGGTTTGACCGCTCGCACAGTACTTTCCGGATCTCCTGCCACTCTTCAGTTGTTAAGGTGCCGCCCACGACTGCCCGCGGAGAGATGCTCCTCGGGGGCGCGACCTCCTATTGTGGAGGACCCCATCCAGGGTGTCAAACAGCCCCAGGCGACCGCGGGGATCGCCGATCGCTCGGGCTCACCCGGGGTGCGGGCAACGAGGCGGAATGGTAGCGGCGGCACCGACCCGTGTCAAACGACGCGGCAGGCTCTCCGGCACTGGCCCTTGCCCGCCTCTCGGCCCAGGCTGGGCGGGCTTCGATGGCCTGTTCAGAGCGGGGGTGGCGCCATGGCGATCACGCGTCGATCCGGGGTCCCGATCTGGTACGAGACGGTCGGCGATGGACCTCCCGTCACGCTCCTTCACGGGATGATGGGCCGCTCCGAGATCTGGCGGCTCGAGGGGTATGTCGAAGGGCTGCAGGACCGCCACCAGCTGATCCTCATCGACGCCCGCGGCCACGGCCGCAGCGGGCGACCGACCGACCCGGCCGACTACGGCTTGCACTGCCACGTGGCCGACGTCCGGGCCGTCCTCGACGACCTGAACGTCGCCTCCACGGCGATGTGCGGCTGGTCGATGGGCGCCGGGACCGCGCTGCGCTTCGCGGCCTGCGCCCCCGAACGGATCTCCGCCGTGGCGGCCCTGGGGGCGCCACTGGAGTGGGTCGGCTTCCCCGACGTGCCTCCGCCGATCGAGGACGAGGACCAGGACGAGGGCTGGGCCGCCCGCTTCGAGCATGAGGGCATGGCGTGGGTCGCCGCGGATCTCGAGCGTGAAGGCCGCCCGGCGTGGGCACGCCTCGTGGAGCGCGCGGATCCCATCGCCATGGCCGCCTGCGACCGCGGCTGGTGCCGCCCGGAGCCCTCGCCACGCGGGCTGCGAGATCTACCGATGCCGCTCCTGTTCGCCTGGGGCGAGCACGAGATCCGGCCGGGCGACACGTCGCCCGTCCCGGAGCGCGCCAGGCTCGTCATCGTGCCCGGCGCCGACCACGTCGGCGCGTTCCGTCGGACGGATGTGCTGCTGCCGGAGCTCCAGGCGTTCCTGGCCGCCGCTCAGCCGGCACTGGCTTCGGTGGGACGCTGAGCGGCGACGCGTCAGATCGGGCTCGACTCCACGAGGAGGATGAACGCCGCGCCGGCGAGCCAGCACAGGAGGCCCAGCTCGGGAGACGCGGTCACGCCGAGCGGTCCGACGAGGGCGACCCACAGGACGACGCCCACCACGAGTGCCGCGAACGCCTTGGCCAGGCGGAGCAGGATCTCGAAGGCGAGGTTGCTCACCGGACCTCCTCCACCGCCCGTCGGCCCTGGAGGGCCCGGATCAGGGTGACCTCGTCGGCGTACTCCAGGTCGCCGCCGACCGGGAGGCCGCGCGCGATCCGGGTGATGGCGCCCACGTGGCCGACAAGGCGTTCGGCGAGATACATCGCCGTGGCGTCACCCTCGAGCGACGGATTGGTGGCCAGGATCACCTCGCCGACAGGCTCGCCGGCCTGCTCTGCGGCCACCACCCGCTCCAGCAGCTCGCGGATGCGGAGGCGATCCGGCCCGATCCCGTCCATCGGGCTGATCGCACCGTGCAGGACGTGGTACCGGCCCCGCCACTCCCCCGTCCGGTCGATGGCGAGCACGTCCAGGGGCTCTTCCACGACGCACAGCCGGCCTGCGTCGCGACCGGGGTCGCGGCAGATCGGGCAGGTCGGCGCGTCGCTGATGTTGAAGCACGTGTCACAGAAGACCACCTCGTCGCGCACTGCCACGAGGGCAGCGGCGAGGGCCCGCGCCTCGGAGTCCGGGGCGCGCAGCAGGTGGTAGGTCAGCCGCTGCGCCGTCTTCGGCCCGATGCCGGGCATGCGGGCGAACGCCTCGATGAGGCGCGCCACCGGCTCGATGAGGGGAGTCGACACGCCGCCGGTCCGGGTCGCTCGGTCACATCCCCGGGAGGCGAAGGCCGCCGGTGACGGCGGCCATCTTCGACTTCTCGAGGTCGCGCGATGCCCGCACCGCGTCGTTCACCGCCGCGACGACGAGGTCCTGGAGCATCTCGACGTCCGAAGGATCGACCGCATCCGGGTCGATGTGGAGCTCCACGAGCTCCTGCTTCCCGCTGACGACGGCGCGGACGACGCCACCGCCCGCCGAGCCCTCGAGCCGTGCCTGCTGCAGCTCTTCTTCGACGCGCTGCATGTCGCGCTGCATCTGCAGCGCCATCTTCTGGAGGTTGCCGAAGCTCATCGGGTGGGTCGCCTCCTCGCGGACCGGGCGGCTGCCCGGCAGATCGTCTCGTCGGGCGAAGTCTGGAGCATCCAGAGCCGACCCGCTGCGCACCACGGGTCAGCGCACCTCCGGGATCTCGACGAGGTCGTCGCCCCAGACGTCCCGAGCAGCGCGGAGCACGGCGTCGCCCTCGGAATCGGCGGCGGGGAGGGCGTCCGGCTCCAGGTTCGTGGCGACGCAGCGCACGGACACCGGGCGTCCCAGCACCCGCCCGAGGCCGTCCTCCAGCGTCGCCCGCCGGCGGTCTGCCACGTCGCGCAGGAACAGCTGGCTCTCCGGGAAGCCGAGCGTCACCACGGCACCGTCGACGGCGATCGGCCGGCAGGCCTCGATCAGGGGCTTGGTCGGCGGGTGCCGGCTGATGAGCGCGACGACCTCCGGCCAGCGGCCGCGGAGCTCCTCGAGGGCGTCGGGCGGCGCGTCGGGGCCTTGGCCCTCGCGCCTCGGGGCCCGGTGGCGCGGTGGGGCCCGGTGGCGCGGTGGGGCCCGGTGGCGCGTCGGGGGCCGTCGAGGGGACGCCGGGCGGCGGCTCCGGGGCCGTGGCCGCCGCCGACGGCGAGCCGGCGGCCTCCGACCCCCCCGCGTCGGCGGGCGCGGGCGGCTGTTGGGGCCGTGGGGGCCCGGCGGCCGTCGCGGCGCGACGGGACCGCGCCGCCGGAGGCTCGGGACCTTCGGCCGAGCGACGTGAGCGCGGCGAGGGATCGGGCACCGCCCCGGGCGACCCGGCGCCAGGCGGCACCGGGGGCGCGGGGGCGGGCACCGTGGACGCCGCGGCCGGAGACGCCGGCCCGGTCGGGGCGGCGGTCGCGACCGGCGGCGGTGCCGCGGCGACTCCGGCCGACGCCGCCGCGCCCGCGGAGTGGAGGTCGGCCGCCCCGGCCTCGAACAGCGCGAGCTCCAGGGCCAGGCGGAGGCCGCCGGGACCGGGCCGCGCGGGGTCGATGCTCGAGAGACGCCGTGCCGCCGCCGCGAGGGGTCCGGCACCGAGGGCCGCGAGAGGGTCTCCTGACGGACGGCCGCCAAGGGCCAGGTGCAGGGACGCCCGGAGCGCCTCGACGACCTGGTCGGCGAAGCTGCGGAGGTCGCGACCGCGATCCTCGAGCGCATCGAGGACCGTGATCCCGGCAGCAGGGTCACCGATCACGATCGCGCGACCGTAGCCCGCGACCGTCTCGGCGTCCGCCAGGCCGAGGAGGTCGCGGACGGCGTCGGCCGTGAGGACGTCGCCACCGGCCGACAGGAGCTGGTCCAGGATCGACTCCGCGTCGCGCATCCCCCCGTTGGCGAGGCGGGCAACGAGCTCGACTGCCGCCGGCTCGGCGGTCCGCCCATCGGCCTCCAGGATGCGGCGCAGCTTCCCCTCGATCAGCGGGAGAGGAAGCGGACGGAAGTCGAACCGCTGGACCCGGGAGATCACGGCGGGGCGGATCTGGGTGCTGTCGGTGGTACAGAAGATGAAGAGGACGTGCGGCGGGGGCTCTTCGAGGGTCTTGAGCAGGACGTCCCAACCCTGCGTGATCCTCTGGACCTCGTCGACGATGAAGACCTTCGTCGGCAGGTCGGCGGGCGCCGTGTAGATGCGCGGCAGGAGCTCGCGGATATCGTCGACCCGGTTGTTCGAGGCCGCGTCCAGCTCGACGACGTCGAGCGCCCGGCCCTCGCGGATCGCGTCGCAGCTGGGACACGCGTCGCACGGCTCGCCGCCGCTGACATTCGGACAGTTGACGGCCTTGGCCACGATGCGGGCGAGCGACGTCTTGCCCGTGCCCCGCGGCCCGACGAACAGGTAGGCGTGTGCGGATCGGCCGCTCCGGATCGCGTTTCGGAGCGTGGCGACCACGGCCTCCTGGCCCACGACCTCGGCGAAGCGCTGTGAGCGCCAGCGGCGATAGAGCGCCTGGTGGGAGGGGGTCGAGCTCACGAGGCTCCTCTGGGCGCGACGGGACGAAGTGCCGTGCACCCACCGTCGATCGTGGCGTCCCCGCGCCCTCCGAACAGATCGGCTCAGACCAGGCCGTGCCGCGGCACCCGGCGAACCTCGCTTAGCGCTGCTTCCTTCCGGACCTGACGCGGTTCACGTGTCGCCGCTGCGCGGGACCCGGTCCTCGGCGCCGACCAGGCCGGCGGCCTTCGAAGACGTTGACCTCGGGTGGGAATTCAGCCCTGCTGGAGCGGATTGCAGGTACAGGGCACCGCTAGTTCCCCGCCTAGCACGGCACGAGGATCATAGCAGGGGGCCGGGCAGGCCCGGCCTCCGTGCTCCTCCTGGCCCGGATGTCGATCCGGCCGGACGCGGGAACCGGCGGCCGGTAGGCTGGCGCCATGCCCGAGCCGACTTCTGCTCCCGCCGGCCTGGCCCGTGACCCCGGGGCGCTGCGGGACGCCCTGATCGGCCGCGAGCCCCGTGCAGCCGCCAACCGGGATGCCATCCGGGTCGTCCGGGCACCGGGCCGCGTCAACCTCATCGGGGAGCACACGGACTACAACGACGGCTTCGTGCTGCCGGTCGCGATCGACCTGGGCATCTCGATCGCCCTCCTGCCGACCGGCGATGGACGCGTCGAGCTGACCCTGGCCGAGAGCGGGCAGCGCGGCGTGCTCGAGCTGGACGCACCCGGTGGGCGGCGCGGGACGTGGCTCGACTACGTCGCGGGCATGGCCTGGGCCCTCGCCGGGGCCGGAGCCACGGTGACGGGCTTCCGCGGCCTCCTCGCCTCGGACCTGCCGCAGGCGGCCGGGCTGTCGTCGTCGGCCGCGCTCGAGGTCGCAGCGGCGTGGGCCCTCTCGGGCGGCGAGCCACCGCGGATGGACCCCATGGACCTCGTCCATGTCGTGCAACGCTCCGAGAACACCTACATCGGCCTCCAGAACGGGATCATGGACCAGTTCGCCTCGGTCTTCGGCGAGCCGGGGCGGGCCCTCCTCCTCGACTGCCGGTCGCTCGAGCATCGGGCGATCGCGCTGCCCCTTGACGAGGTGGCGCTGGTCGTCTGCCACTCCGGGTCGTCGCGGCGCCTGGAGGCATCGGCCTACAACGAGCGCCGCGCCCAGTGCGAGGCTGCGGTGGCCGACATCGCCGTCGCGGAGCCCGGCGTCCGCTCGCTGCGGGACGTCACGCCGGCGATGCTCGACACGGCGCGCGACCGCCTGGACCCGCTGACGGCCCGGCGCGCCGCGCACGTCGTCGCCGAGAACCGGCGGGTGCTGGACGCGGTCGCGGCGCTCGAGGCCGGCAACCTGGATGAGGTCGGTCGCCTCTTCTCCGAGAGCCACGCATCGCTCCGCGACCAGTACGAGGTGAGCAGCCCGGAGCTCGACATCCTCGTCGAGATCGCCGCCGCGACGCCCGGCGTCGTTGGCGCCCGCCTGACGGGTGCCGGGTTCGGCGGCAGCACGATCAACCTCGTCCGCCGGCAGGCGGTGGGCGCGCTCAGGGAGGCGGTCCTGCGGGAGTACCCGGAGCGGACGGGGCTCACGCCGCGCGTCTTCGTGGTCGAGGCATCGGGCGGGGCGGCTCGGATCGCCTGAGAGCCAGCCGGCGAGGGCCAGGTCAGGTTCGCCGCAGCTCGAAGAGCCGAGCCTGGGAGTCGCCGCGGAGGAGCCCGCTGCCGCCCCGGACACCGCGCGACGGCGGGTCGGGAGGCTCGATCCCGAGCCCGACGGCCATCAGCTCGTCGCCGTTCCGCTCGATGATGCCGGCCGGCTCCCCCAGGCCCTCCGTCCAGGCCGTCACCCGGTAGTTGGCGGCCGGCTCGAGGGCCCGAAGGCGCAGGCGGTCGCGCAGCGGCGACGCGTGAGCGAGGATGCGGTAGTGAGCGACGATCGCGTGCTCGCGGCCCGCATCCACGACCATCCAGGCGGTCTCGTTGCCGTCGTCCTCGAACGGGCTGCGGAGGCGCAGGAACCGGCCGCGCTGGAGGAGGTCCCGGCGCGCCGCATACCACGCGATCTGTCGTGCCACCTCGGACTGTTCCGCTTCTGACAGCGCAGTCGGATCGAGCTCGTAGCCGAAGACGCCGAACATCGCGACGGCCGCCCGCATGAACAACGGGGCCATGCGCCCGGTCTGGTGGTTCGGCACCGCCGACACGTGCGCCGCCATCGACGACAGGGGGAAGACCAGGGAGGTGCCCCACTGGATCCGGAGGCGCTCGGCGGCGTCCGTGTCGTCGCTCGTCCACGTCTGCGGCGCCCAGGCGAGCATCCCGGGATCGAACCGCCCACCACCTCCGGCGCAGGATTCGAACAGGACGTTGGGGAACCGCGCGGTCAGCCGCCGGTACAGCTCGTAGACCCCGAGCATGTAGCGGTGGAAGAGCTCGCCCTCGCGACCGGGGGCCAGCCCGACCCCCCACGGCTCGGTGATGTTGCGGTTCATATCCCACTTGACATAGTCGATCGGGGCGCTCGAGAGCACGCCGACGAGCACGCTCTCGAGGTGGTCGACGACCTCGGGGCGCGAGAGATCGAGCACGAGCTGCTGCCGGGACTCGGTCCTGGCCCGGCCCGGGATGCCGATGGCCCAGTCCGGGTGGGCCCGGTACAGGTCGCTGTCCGGGCTCACCATCTCGGGCTCGATCCAGAGACCGAACAGCAGCCCGAGGGCGCGGACATCGCGGGCCACAGCCTCCAGACCTCCGGGAAGCTTGCGCCGGTCGACGATCCAGTCACCGAGCGATGACCGATCGTCGTCGCGCCGGCCGTACCAGCCGTCGTCGAGGACGAGCAGCTCGATGCCGAGCGCCTTCGCCCGGGCGGCGATCGCGACGAGCCGCTCGTGGTCGAAGTCGAAGTAGGTCGCCTCCCAGCTGTTCAGCACGATCGGGCGCGGCCTGTCCCGCCAGGCGCCGCGCGCCAGCCGGTCCCGGTACAGCGCGTGGAACGCGTCGCTCAGGCCCCCGAGGCCATCGGCCGACCAGGCGATGACGGCCTCGGGCGTGGTGAGCGACGCGCCGGGTTCGAGGTGCCAGGCGAAGGAATCCGGGTTGATCCCGACCCGCAGCCGGAGCGTCCCGAACGGCTCGACCTCGGCCTCGGCGAGGAAGTTGCCCGAATACACGAGGCTCAGCCCCCAGGCCTCGCCACGATCCTCGGTCGTCGCCGCCCGGCGCAGGGCGACGAACGGGCTGTGCTCGTGCCCGGAGGCGCCCCGAAGGCTGCTGATGGACAGGCGGCCGGGAGCGATGGCCCGGTCGCGGACGTGGCGCTCGCGGGCCCAGGCCCCGCTCAGGTGCAGCAGGCGCCAGCGCGCGTCGGGGAGGTCGAGCACCACGCTCATGGCGCAGCGGACCGTCACCGGACCGGGCCCGGCGTTCGCGATGGTCAGCGATCGTGCGACGAGCGGTCGGCCCTCGAACAACGTCGTGCGGACGGTGACGAGGACGCCCGTCGGTTCGTCCACGAGGTCGATCTCGAGGGTCTCGGCTTCGCCCGGCTGGTCAACGTAGGTGGACGGGAGGCCGGGCAGCTCCGGCTTGCCCGCCGCGACGCGGTGTCCCGCGTACTTGAGGTCGAGCGCCGTCGATCCGTGCTCGGACTCCACGACCAGCGCCGGCACGCGGAAGTCCCCCACCCCGGGCACGGGCAGCTCGAGGGCAACGGGCTCCCCGACCCGGTTGTCGAACCCGGCGAACACGGCGGGGCCGAGGTGGCGGAACGAGGCTCCGGCCCGCAGCGGGGCGCCGCCATGAAGGTGTCCCAGCCAGCCGTTCTCGAGCACGCGCATCACCCAGCTGATCCGCCCGTTCGCGAGGTGCCACTCCCGCCCAGCCGGGTCCCAGTGGATCGTCACCGGGCGGCCTGGCCGGTCGAGAGAGTCCAGGCCCAGCGGTACGTCCCCGGCCCCACGACGTACGGCGCCAGCGTGTCGGGGCCGCAGCTCGCGGTGCCCAGGCCCCTGTGGGCGGCGTCGAGGTGGATGATGGTCTCGGGCCGTTGCCGCAGCTCGCCGTCGTGCGTCGCGGCGTCGAAGTCGGCGGCCCGCACGTGGGCGACCGAGACCTGGCGGGGCCGGTCGAGGTCGATCCTGAGCGCGCGATCCCCGGCGACGAGGCGGATCCAGCGCACGTCCGACCGGCCGCCGCTCTCCTGCGGCCGCACGTACGGCACCCGCATGTCGGTGACCGTCGAGCGCCAGCGGCCGACGCGGCCGCCACGCCGTCGATCCGGGTACGTCTCGTGCGGGCCGCGCCCGAACCATTCGACCGCCTCGTAGCCCGGGACGAGCTCGATGACCGTCCCCACGCGCGGCAGGTCGGCGAGGGCTGTCGGGACCTCGACGGTCTCCTCGACGCGGAGCAGCCCGGCCGCGGTGGCCGAGATGCGCTGGCGATGCCCGACCTCGATGCCGGCCGACGTCGTCCACCGCGCCCGCACGGTCACCGCGCCGGCCCCCCGCTCGATGTCGAGGAGCGTGCGCCGCAGGCTGGCCAGGCCCCAGCCGGCCCACCGGTCGGCCATGCCGCCGATCCGGTCGTTGTCCGTGGGGGCCCGCCAGAGGCACAGGGTGGGAGGCACCGAGAACGCGGCGTGGCGGAGGTGACCCTCGTTGTCGACGTCGGCGTCGATCGTCGCACCCCCGGCGGCCGCCCGGTCCGCCGGCCCGTCGTCCGCGGGACCGTCGTCCGCCGGCCCGTCGTCGAGCCCAACCTGGGCCCAGCCGACCTCGTACCCGGCCGGGCACCAGCCGGTGGCCTCGGCCGTCACGAAGCGCAGGGTGAGCCAGCGCTCGCCGGCACCAGCCGGCGGCGGCTGCCAGCCCGGGAGCGCCACGCGTGCCGTCGATCCGGGCGCGATCGCGGGCAGCTGCAGATCGCCGCGAGCCACGACCTCGCCGTCGACGGAGCTCTCCCATGTCGCCCGAAGCCACGAGGCGTCGCGGAAGTCGCCGCGGTTCTCGAGGGTCACCAGCCCCTCGCGGGCCGCCCGGGCCGCGTCACCCCCGGCGAGGGCGCGCACCGGCGAGGCGAGGTGCATGTGCTCGAAGATGGCGGGCTTCGGGCTTCGGTCCGGAAACGTGATGCCGTCGATGCAGAAGACGCCGTCGTTCGGCTCGTCCCCGAAGTCGCCGCCGTAGGCATGGCGAACCGTCCCGTCGGGCAGCCGCTGCTCGAGGCCGTGGTCGCGCCACTCCCAGATGAACCCGCCCTGCAGCCCGGGCGTCGCCTCGATCGCGTCCCAGTACTCGGCGAGTGTCCCGTTGCTGTTCCCCATCGCGTGCGAGAACTCGCACATGACCAGGGGCCGGCGCTGCCGGCCGGAGGTCGCATGGGCCACGAGCGCCGCGATCGGCGGGTACATCGGGCAGGTGATGTCGGTGATCCCTTCCCCACCCGTCCAGTCGAAGCGGATCGCGCCCTCGTAGTGGAGGGGCCGCGACGGGTCCGCGCGGCGAACCCACCCCGCTGCCGCGTCGTGGTTCGGACCGTCGCCGGACTCGTTGCCGAGGGACCAGGCCACGATGGACGGGTGGTGGCGATCCCGCTCCACCATCCGCGCGACGCGATCCACGAAGGCCGCCCGGTAGCGTGGGTCGCGGCAGACCTCGTCATACCAGCCGTGGGACTCGATGTCGGCCTCGTCGATCACGTAGAGGCCGAGCTCGTCGCAGGCGTCGAGGAACGCCGGGTCGTTCGGGTAGTGCGACGTCCGGACGGCGTTGAAGCCCCAGCGCTTCATCGCCACGACGTCTGCGCGCATGTCCTGGGGACTCACGACGCGGCCGGTCGCCGGGTCGAAGTCGTGACGGTTCACCCCCCGGAGCAGGACGGCCCGGCCGTTGACCAGCAGGTCCACGCCCCGCACGTCGACCCGCCGGAACCCGATCCGGCGCTCGATGCGCTCGACGGTCGCGCCGTCCGGTGACCGCAGGGTCACGACGAGGCGGCGGAGCGCCGGGATCTCGGCGGACCATGGGACGACGCCCGTGACGCGCGCCGCCAGCCGAACGCGCCCGACGAGCGGCGGGCGCACCACCGGCTCGGCCTCGCGCCAGCGGCTGACGTCGTCCGTGGCCTCCAGCGCGCCCGCGGCATTGAGGCTCACGAGGTCGAGGATGCCGCGACGGGGAGGACCCGGGACCGCCCAGTCGCCCGGTCCCTCGGTGGGCGGCGGGGCATGCGGCACGATCGCGGACAGGGCGACCGCCATGCCCTCGAGCTCGGCATCGATCCGCCAGCCTGCCCCGAGCGCGGCTCCCGTCCAGCCGAGGCCGGCCTCCAGCTGCAGCGTCCCCGTCGTGCCGTCGGGCTCGAGGGAGGCGTCGATCACGAGGTCGGCCAGGTGGGTCTGCGGGGTCGCGTACAGGTAGACGGGGCGGGTGATCCCGCCGTGCCACCACTGGTCCTGGTCCTCGACGAACGTGGCATCCGACCACTTCACGACCGTGAGGCGCAGATCGTTGGCGCCCGGCCGGAGCATGCCGGCGAGGTCGAACTCGGCGGCCAGGTGGGAGTCCTTGCTCATCCCGACCTGGCGCCCATTGAGCTCGACGACGAGAACACTCTCGGCTGCGCCCACGTGCAGGACGACGCGCTGCCCCGCCCACGCCGCCGGCACGTCGAACGACCGTTCGTAGATCCCGGTCGGATTCAGGGCGGGTGTCCCGGGCGGGCGGTTGGGGAACGGCATCTGGATGTTCGTGTAGATCGGGTGGTCCCACGTGCCCTGCATGGTCCAGCAGCCGGGCACCCCGATCTCGCGCCACGCCGGGTCCACCGGGTCGGCCGGGCTGCGAAGCAGCTGGAAGCGCCAGGTTCCGTCGAGCACCAGCCGATCGTCGTGCGGGACGGCGTGCATCGGCAGCCGGCCGCGCGCGATCAGCTCCGGGTCTTCCCAGTACGGCACTGTCACGGGATCGATCCTCCTGCCGCGGCCGGGACCGGCGTCGGCGTTCCGCGACGCCGCGCCCCGACCTGTCCTCGCCGTTTCGTGCGGGAACGCGCCCCCACGTCGCCGGGCCCCTCGGCGGCGCCGGTGGCCCTGCGGCGCCGGCCGCCCCCTCCGGGCCGGCCGCGCTCAGCCCTTGGTGGCACCGAGCGAGAGACCACGGATGAAGTGCCGCTGCAGGGCCAGGAAGACGAGGATCGTCGGGATCGCGGCGAGGAGCGCTCCCGCGGCCAGCAGGTTCGTGTTGGTGAAGAACTGGCCCTGCAGGTTGTTCAGGGCCGAGGTGATGGGCCGCCGGTCGCCGCTCTTCATGAGGATCAGGGCCCAGAAGAAGTCGTTGTAGATGAAGGTGAACTCCAGGATCGCGAGGGCGGCGAGGGCGGGCCGGCAGAGCGGCATGACGACGCTCCACCAGATCCTCCCGACGGAGGCCCCGTCGACCAGCGCGGCCTCGGTCAGCTCATGGGACAGCGTCTTCATGTAGTTGCTCAGCACGAAGATGCAGAATCCCACCTGGAAGGCGACGTGGATCAGGAAGATGCCGACGAGCTGGTCGTAGAAGACCCCGGTGTCGCTGATGGCGGAGGGAAGGGGCAGGCGCTTGTACAGCTGGTACAGCGGCACGATGATGACCTGCTGCGGCAGCAGGTTGCCGGCCGTGAAGATGATCAGGACCAGGAGGTTGAAGCGCCAGCTGAACCGCGACACGCAGAACGCGACCATCGACGCGAGCAGCAGCGTGACGATGACGCCCGGAATGGCGACGACGAGGGTGTTGAAGTAGAACTGGGGGAAGTTGCCTTCGGTCCAGGCATTCACGAAGTTGTCGATGCTGAGGCTGGCCGGGAGCGAGACATAGCCGTTCTGCTGTGTGTCGGCGTACGACCGGAGCGCGGTGTAGCCGGCCCACAGCAGCGGGACGAGCCATGTCACAGCCATGAACGTGAGGAACACGTAGAGGGCCACTCGCTGGGGACGGATCCGCCTCCTGCGCCGCGACCGCGTCGTCGCGACCGACCCGGCCGACGTCGCCGCGCTCATGGCCCCGGCTCGCGCGTCACGCGGACGAGGAAGCCGATGATCGGCACGAGCGAGATCACCAGGAGGAAGACGGCGATCGCCGCCCCGAAGCCGACGCGGCTCGCCTCGCTGATGCTCGTGCTGGTGATGAGCGTGGACAGCAGCTCGAGGCCATTCCGGCCACCGTTGATGATCCAGGCCAGGTCGAACGCCCGCAGGGCCTCGATCGCCGTGATGACGACGATCACGATGTTGATGGGCCGCATCACCGGGAAGACGACGTAGAAGAACTGCTGCCGCTCGTTGGCTCCGTCGACCACGGCGGCCTCCCGCAGTGTCGGGTCGAACGCCTTCAGCCCGGCGAGGTAGAGGATCATGATGTAGCCGACGTGCCGCCAGCTGGCCGCCACGAGGGCCGCCCAGAGGTTGAGGCTGGGGTCGCCGAACCAGTCGGGCGGGTTCGGGTTCCCCAGGCCGCGAAGGATGTTGTCGATCAGCCCGTTGTCGACCGAGAACTGGAGCTGCCAGATGATGCCGATCACCGCCAGCGACAGGACGACGGGCAGGTAGAAGATCGTCTGGTAGAACCGCGTTCCGCGGATCTCCCGGTCCAGCACCACGGCCATGAAGATGCCCAGCGGCGTCGAAATGAACATGAGGAAGCCGAGCCAGAGCACGTTGTGCTGGACGGCCGGCCAGAAGAACGGGTACGTCCCGTTGAAGAGGTCCAGGTAGTTCTTCAGGCCGATGACCTTGGCGCTGGTGGGCGCGCCGATGCCGTTCCAGTCGGTGAAGGACAGGAGGATGGAGACCAGCGCGGGACCCCAGATCAGGGCGATGTCGAACGCGAGCGGGATCCCGACCATGAGCCCGAGCAGGACCTTGTCGGTCCTGGTCAGGAGGCTGTAGTGGCGGCGGGCGGGACGCGCGGAATCGCCCGCCCCCGTCCCCTCGGTCGCGTTCGCCGGAGGGGCGGGGGCGGGGTCTGCTGCGACTCGTTCCGTCACGATGCTCGGCAGTCTAGGGCAGTCACGGAGGCGGGCCGGACCGGGCGGGGCGACTGGCGTCGCGCCGCCCCGCGGCGAGCCCCTAGGCCATCGGCGGCAGGCCGTCCCAGAACTGCTGGATCTTGGCCTGGAACGCGGTCAGGTCCTGGTTGGGGTTGATGATGAAGTCGGTGAGGAACGCCTGCATGCCGGGGCTGGTGGCGAAGTCGGGGCGGCTGTCGCGGTCCAGGAACTGGGTCAGCTTCTGGGCAGCCCCGATGACGTCCACCTGCTTCTTCTGCAGGGGGGTGTAGCCGCTCGGGTCGGCGTTCTTGGCCGCTGCCACGAGGCTCGGGTTGGCCTTCGCGTACATCAGCTGCGTGGCGCCCTGGCCCAGGAACTCGAGGAACGCCTTGGCGGCATCCATGTTCTGGCTCAGGGTCGGCGACTTCGCCGCGATCATGTAGCCGTCGATCGGCGCGTCGAGAGCCTTCTCGGCGTCCCACTGAGTGCCGTGGTTCGGCCAGGGGAAGAAGTCGAGGTCCGCGAAGTCCGCGGCGCCGGCCGCCGTGAACGTCTCGCCGACCTGCGGCTGGAGCATCATGCCGGTCTTCTTCTGGACCAGCCCGGCGGCGGCGTCCTGCCAGATCCGTCCGGCCGACCCCGTCTGGTAGAAGGGCAGAAGCGTCTTCCAGACGTTGAAGACCTGGGTGACCTTTGCATCGGTCCACTTCTGCTTGCCGGCCATCAGGTCGACGTGGAACTGGTAGCCGTTCTCGCGCAGGTTGATGATGTCGAAATGGCCCATCGCGGGCCAGCCGTCCTTCTGGCCCAGGCCGATCGGGACGAGGCCGTCCTTCTGCATCTGGGCGGCGAGGGTCTTGAACTCGTCGAGCGTGGTCGGGATCTTGTAGCCCTTGTCCTGGAACAGGCTCTTCCGGTAGTAGACGGTCCAGGCGTAGGTGTCGAAGGGGACGAGATACTGGTGACCGTCGTCGCTCGTGGAGGCCGTCTTCATCGCGTCGCCGAAGTTGGCTGCGATGGTGCTCCAGACGTCGTCGATCGGGACGGCCAGGCCCTGGTTGGCGAAGAAGCGCATGCGGAAGCCGGAGAACCACGTGAAGACGTCGTCCGGCGTTCCCTGCAGGTACTGGGTGAGGGTGTTCTGGAAGGTGCTGTGATCGACCGTGTTGACCTTGACCGTGATCCCGGTCTGGGCTGTGAACGCGTCGACGATATCCTGCAGCGCCTTCTTCGGCACGGCGTCGGACAGGTTCGAGCCGAGCTTCAGGCTGCCGACCGCCCCGGACGGAGCGGCGCTTGCGGGGCCGGTGGACGGCGCGGCCGAGGACGTGGCCGGCGCCCCCGGGGTCGCGGTCGCGGCCGAGCCGCAGGCGGCAAGGAAGGCAGCTGCGCCCCCCAGCGCCGCCAGGGCGGCCCCTCCCTGGAGAACCTGGCGCCGTGTGATGGATCGACGGCCATCGAGTTCAGCCATAGGTGACCTCCTCCGTGACCTGCCGCGACGCCCCTGCGGGGGCAGGATCATGCCCGGATTGTTGCGAGCAGCGGACCAGATGTCAAGATGTCGCGCGCGTTCAAACGTCCGATTGTGTGCGATTACGTTGACTTCGGACGTGCCGGGCGTCATCATTGCGTCGCCGGAAGAGCGTCCCGGCGACCGATCCGGGGCACGCCGACGTCCAGAGGAAGTGGAGGCCAGTGCTCGCCCGCCAGCGACAGGCATTGATCCTTGAACGGGTCCGGGAGGCCGGTGCGGTGAGGGTCGCAGACCTTGCCCGCGAGCTCAAGGTCTCGGAGATGACGGTCCGGCGAGACCTCGAGGTCCTCCACCAGGACGGGTTCCTCGAGAAGGTCCACGGTGGTGCGACCGCGATCTCGGGACTCGCGGCCTACGAGCCCGGGTTCGTCGCGAAGTCCGCCCTGCAGCGCGCGGAGAAGGCGGCGATCGCGGCCGCCGCCGCGGAGCTCGTCGAGCCGGGCATGGCGATCGCCATGTCGGCCGGCACGACGACCCACGCGCTCGCGGCGCGGGTCACCGACACGGCCGGCATCACGGTGGTGACCAACTCGCTGCGCGTCGCCGAGGTCCTCCATCGCTCGGGTCGGCGCGACCAGACCGTGATCCTCACCGGCGGCGTCCGCACCCCGTCCGAGGCGCTCGTTGGGGCCTTCGCCGTCGCGCAGCTGCGCTCGGTCCACGTCGACCTCGTGTTCATGGGCGTCCACGGCATGGACGCCAAGGCCGGCTTCACCTGCCCCAACCTCCTCGAGGCCGACACCGACCGCGCGCTCATCGAGGCGGGTCGCAGGCTCGTGGTCCTGGCCGACCACACGAAATGGGGCGTCGTGGGAATCGCGTCGGTTGCCCGCCTCGACCAGGCGGACATCCTCGTCACCGACACGGGGATCGATCCGGGCGCGGAGGCGGTCATGCGCGAGGCGACCCGCGCGCTGGTCCTCGTCGATGCCGCCACCGCCCCGCCCCACGATCTCCCGATCGCGATCGCGATCGCCGGCCGCCGGCGATCGGCGGCCGGGGCACGTGCGGGCGATGGTCGCTGACCTCACGACCGGACCCGACGAGGCGGCCGTCCGGGCTCTCGAGTCCGAGCCGCACCGGCGCCACAACGCCCTCACGGACGAGTGGGTGCTCGTGTCGGCGGGGCGCACGCGGCGACCCTGGCTCGGCGCCGAGGAGCCCGAGCCCGACGAGCCGCGGCCGGCCTTCGATCCCGACTGCTACCTGTGCCCGGGCAACGCGCGCGCGAGCCGGGCGGTCAACCCGGCCTACGACGCAACGTACGTGTTCACCAACGACTTCGCCGCCCTGCGGGAGGAGACGTCGGACGCACGCGTCGAAGCCGGCCTGTTCCGGGCGGAGGGAACCCGCGGAACGTGTCGCGTGGTGTGCTTCTCGCCGCGCCACGACCTGGCGCTCGCCGGCATGGGCGTGCCCGAGATCCGGCGAATCGTGGACGTCTGGGCGGAGCAGACGACCGAGCTCGGCGAGCGCTTCCGGTGGGTCCAGGTGTTCGAGAACCGGGGCGAGGCGATGGGGGCCTCGAACCCGCACCCGCACGGCCAGATCTGGGCCGGCGACGCGCTCCCGGTCGTCGCCCGGCGCGAGGACGACACCCAGGCCGGGTACCTCGCGACCACCGGGCGACGGCTTCTCGTCGACTACGCGGCGGCGGAGCTGGATGGTCCACGCGCGATCGCCAGGACGGCGGGCTGGCTCGTCCTCGTCCCGTTCTGGGCTGCCTGGCCGTTCGAGGCCATGCTGGTCCCGACCGAGCCTGCAGCACGCCTCGCCGACCTCGACGACGCTCGTCGCGAGGGGCTCGCCGAGGCGATCGGGATCCTGACCCGCCGCTACGACGCGCTCTTCGGCCGGCCGTTCCCCTACTCGATGGGCTGGCACCAGGCGCCGTTCGGCGGCGGCTCGACCGGCCACTGGCAGGTCCACGCGCACTTCTTCCCGCCGCTCCTGCGGGCGACGATCCGCAAGTTCATGGTCGGCTACGAGCTCCTGGCCGAGCCGCAGCGCGACCTGACGCCGGAGGAGGCGGCCGACCGCCTGCGGGGGCCCGCGTAGGCGGCTCCTCGCGCGACCGAGGGGCCGGAGGGATGGCGGAGAGGGAGGGATTCGAACCCTCGATGGGTTGCCCCATACCGCATTTCCAGTGCGGCGCCCTAGGCCTCTAGGCGACCTCTCCGCGGGCAAGACGCCGCGGCCCGGACCGGTTCCTGACCTGGGCCGACGGGGCGGGATCGGAGTGGCGGAGAGGGTGGGATTCGAACCCACGGTGCTTGCGCACACCGCTTTTCGAGAGCGGCACCTTCAACCACTCGGACACCTCTCCGCCGGGGAGGATAGCAAAGCGGCGCCCGATCCGGGATCCCGGCCTGGCCGGCGGCGCAGGGACGCGGGCGCATCGCGATCTTCGCTGCGGACCGTGAGGGTCGGCGGCGATCGACCGTCGCGATCAGGCTCGGCGGGCCGGTGCCGCCTCCCGGACGACCGCCGCGGCCTCCTGCAGCTCGGCTGCGTCCGCCCGGAGGATGCCGCTGATGAGGTCCACGCGACGCGGCAGCGCCGGGTTGTTGGCCAGCTGGACCACCGAGCCGGCCGCACCCGAGACAAGGTCGGGCAGCGCGTAGACGAGGCAGTCGGCGTCGGCCTCGAGCATCGCCCCCACGCACATCGGGCAGGGCTCGACCGTCGCGAAGATGGTCACGCCGGCGAGCGAGTGGGTCCCCAGGCGCTGGGCCGCCTCGCGAAGCGTGACGACGACGGCGTGGGCCGTCGGGTCGTTGCGGGCCTCCACCTCCTCGTGGCCGCTGGCCACCAGGGCGTCGCCGAGGACCGCGGCGGCGCCCCGTGGACGCTCGCCGTGTTCGAGGGCGGCGCGGGCCTCGCTGATCGCGGCACCCATGAAGAGCTCGAAGTGCATGGCCCTAGGGTAACGCCGGGGGCCCGCCGCGGCTACGGCTGAGGCGGAATGGGTCTCAGCCCTCGAGCCCGGAGAGCGAGCGGATCGCGCGGGCCAGGGCCGACATGTCGTCGTCGGCGTGCCCGGTCGCCACGAGCCCCGCCTCGACCTGCGCCGCGAGCGCGGCGACCGGCAGGACGGCGCCCAGCTCGCGCGCCATGTCGAGGGCGATCCCCAGGTCCTTGAGGTGAAGCGCGACGCGGAAGCCCAGGGGGTAGTCGTTGGCGAGCATGCGGCCGCTCCGGTTGGCCAGGACCCAGCTCTGGGCGGCGCCGGTGGAGAGCGCGGCCACGACCTGCTCGGGATCGAGCCCAGCCTTGAGCGCGAGCACGAGACCCTCGGCCACCCCGAGGTACGTCCCCGCCAGGATCACCTGGTTGACGGCCTTGGCCGCCTGGCCGGCACCGACGGGTCCGAGATGCGTGATCGTCCGTCCCACGGCCGCCAGGACGGGCCGCGCCCGCTCGACGTCCGCTGCCTCGCCGCCGACGAGGATGGCGAGGGTCGCGTTCCGGGCACCCTCGCTGCCGCCCGTCACCGGGGCGTCGACGAAGCCGACCTCCTGCTCGGCCAGGCGAGCCGCGATGCCGCGGCTTGCCGCCGGGTCGATCGTCGAGCAGTCGATGATCAGGGATCCGGGCGCGGCTCCGGACGCGATGCCGTCGGCCCCGAAGACGAGCGCCTCCACGTCGGGCGTGTCCGAGACGCAGACGAGGACCACGTCCACGGAGGCGGCGAGGGCTGCGGGCGTGGGCGCGACGGTCGCCCCCAGCTCCTGCAGCTCGGCAGCCCTGCCGGCCGTCCGGTTCCAGACGGTGAGCGGGAACCCCGCCCGCGCCAGGTTGGCGGCCATGGAGCCGCCCATCGTTCCGAGCCCGACGACGCCGACCCGTTCGTGTGCCATCTCGCCCTCCGTTGCGTGGCGGCATGGTAGGCCCGGGACGGGCCGGCCGGTTGGGAGGTCGCGACGGACGCGGCGACGGCGCTGGAGCTCCGCTGGGCGCAGGGTGCCGGTGGACGAGCGTGGGTCAAGGCGGCTACCGTGGCGCCGTCCCGTCGCACGGAGATCGGCCATGAGCCCGAGCGTCCTGGTCTCGCTCCTGTACTGCGGCGCCGCCTTCGGCGGCGCCTTTCTCTTCATGCGCCTCGCGGCTCCGGAGCTCCCGGCCGTGGTGGTTGCCTTCGGCCGGGTCAGCGTCGCCGCGCTGATCCTGCTCCCGTTCGCCGGACGCGAGCGTCTCGCGGCGCTGCGCGGCCAATGGCGCGACTATGTCGTCGTCGGCTTCTTCATGGCGGCGGCACCTTTCGCGCTGTTCGCCTTCGCGGAGCGTTCCATCACCGCCGGCCTCGGCTCGATCATCAACGCCACGACGCCGCTGTGGACCGCCATCATCCTGGCCGCCTGGGTCCGCCAGGCACCCACGCCGCGGCGCGTCGCGGCGATCGGCGTGGGCTTCGTCGGCGTTGGGATCATCGTCGGCCTCGAGGGCCTGCACCTCGCCCCGGGCGCCCTCACGGCCGTCGTCGCCGCCACGCTGGGGGCCGCGTCGTACGGCCTGGCGTTGACCTACATCCGCCGTCGCATGGCGCCGCAGTCGCCCCTCCAGCTGGCCCTGGGCCAGCTGCTCGCGGCGTCCGTCCTCCTGGCGCCGCTGGCCCTGCTCTCGGCCGGCGCCGCCACGCCGAGCGGCGAGAGCCTCCTCGCGATCCTGGGCCTGGGCCTCTTCTCGACCGCGATCGCCTGGCCGATCCTCTTCCGCCTGAACCGCGACGTCGGCCCCATGGCGACGAGCACGGTCACCTTCCTGAACCCGGTCTTCGGGGCCCTGTGGGGCACGCTCTTCCTCGGGGAGACGATCTCGCCGACATTCCTCCTCGGGGCGCTGCTCGTCTTCGTCTCCCTGCTGCTGATCTTCGAGCTCCCGCTTCCCGCCGGGCTCCCCGGCACCGCGAGGCACCCGGTCGCCTCGCCGGTGAGCGTGGACGAGACGCGGTCGTAGGGTCCGGCGGCCGCACGACCGGCGGCCGAGGAACCGCGGCCCCACGCACCGCGCCCCCCAACGCCGCTGGAGCGGCCGGTGCCACGGGGCCCGCCGGGGCCGCTGGACAGCCGACGCCGGGCCGCCTCTCGGCGCCCGCCGGTCTGCTGCCAAATCGGCGTTTCCCCGCGCCGCGGCACGTCCAGAATGTTGGCTGCAAGACGATGCCGACCCGCGGCGGGTCGACCAGGAGGACGCCACGGTGCCCGAGCGCAAGAAGACGACCCTGCCGGCCCTGTTCGCCAAGGTCGCGGACGCCACGCCGATCACGTGGCTCACGTGCTACGACTACCCGACCGCCTACCTCCAGGAGCAGGCCGGGATCGACATGATCCTCGTCGGGGACAGCCTTGGCATGACCATGCTGGGCTTCGACAGCACCCTGCCGGTGACGATGGAGGACATGATCCGCCATGCGGCGGCCGTCCGGCGAGGCGCCCCCAACGCCTGGCTCGTGGGCGACATGCCGTACATGAGCTACCAGCCAAGCGTCGAGTCCGCGATCCGCAACGCCGGCCGCTTCATGGCCGAGGCGGGCTGCGACGCGGTGAAGCTCGAGGGCGGCGCGGAGATGGCCGACCGGGTCGCCGGGATCGCCCGCGCCGGGATCCCGGTCATCGGGCACCTGGGTCTCACCCCCCAGAGCGTCAGCGCGCTGGGCGGCTTCCGGCTGCAGGGCAAGGGAGCAGCGCAGGCGAAGAAGATCGTCGACGACGCGAAGGCACTCGAGGAGGCGGGCGCCTTCTGCATCCTCCTCGAGCTCGTTCCCGACCGCGTGTGCCGGCTGATCACGGGGCGCGCGGAGCACTGCATCATCATGAGCCTGGGCTCTGGACCGGACGCCCACGGCCAGCTGCTCATCTACCACGACGCATTCGCCCTCTACCCCAAGTTCACGCCGCGCATGGCCAGGGTCTTCGCCGACGCCGGGGCGGTGATCCGCCAGGGCCTGGATGCCTACGTCCACGACGTGACCGAGCGAACCTTCCCGCAGCCGGAGAACTGGTTCGGGATGAAGGACGACGAGTACGACGAGCTGGTGCGCCTGCTGGGCTGAGCCGGCGCCTCCTCGGCGGGCGGCGCCCGCCGGCGACGGACACCTGTGTGCGGCCAGGCGGCAACGATCGTCGGGTCGCGGGAGAGGAGACGGCAGTGACGGCTGACCTCCGTGAACGGCTCGCGATCCCGGGCGACCGGCTGGACGCTCTCAATGCCCTGCTCCTGGGACCCGATACGCGCGTGGTCAACGATCTGCTCGAGGTCGTCGCCCGGTACGGGACGCCGGAGGAGATCAACCGCATGGCCCACGAGGCCGGCGAGCTGCCGGCCCTGCTCGAGCGGGTCCGGGCGACCCATCCGCAGCACATCGCGGACCTGGAGTGGCTTGTGGAGCAGCGCGACAAGGGCGCCTTCGTCGGCGTCGCCGACTACCGCCGCGGGGTCCTCGGCGAGCGAGCCGACAGCATGTCCTTCCGCGACGACATGGCGGTGACGCTCGAGATCAGCTCGCTCCAGTACTTCCCGTGGGTCATCTCGGCCGCGCGCCAGGCGATCGAGCGACGGCTGCTCCTGCCGGCGCGCTGGATCCGCGTTCGCAGGATGCGCGAGCAGGAGGCGGACGGCGACCTCCCTGCGGTCGCCGCTGCCATGCGGATCATCGGGGCCAGCGTCGTGGAGACGCTCGACACGAAGGGCACCGACGGCTCGAACGTCCACCTCGACGGCGCGGCGACCATCACGGGCTATTTCGGCGGGATCGGCGAGCCGAACGACCATCCTCTGCTGTGGGTCGATGAGCTCCTGCACGTCTACACGACGTATGGCGTGCGCCAGGTCCTGAACATCAACCCGGGCACCGTGCTGGCGGGCTACCTCCTCTACCGCCTCGGCGTGGACATCGAGTTCAAGATCTCGGTCTTCATGGGCAACGACAACCCGTTCGCCGGCCTGTGGACCCTCATCGGGGCGAAGCTCTTCGCGCGCGACGACGGAACCTCTCCGCTCGTCGGGTTCAACTGGAGCAACTCGGCCAACAACGAGACGCTGGAGATCACCGCCCAGGTCCGCAGGGCGCTCGGCTTCGAGGATGTCGTCCGGTTCGAGCACCACATCACGGAGACCTGGAAGAGCATCGTGCGCCAGCCGTACGACCGCCGCGCCGAGCTCGTCGCGCTCGCCGACCACGTCCCGAACATCTCGGCCAAGCACGAGGGCGGCGACCCCGAGGTCGACTCGGGGCGCCCACATCCTTCGGACATCCTGGACTACTTCCGCGAGAAGTCGGAAGTCGTCGCCAGCGGCGACTGGGACAACCTCGAGCGCAACTTCATGGACAAGCTCGACGCGACGAACCACACCGCGCGGGCCCTGACGGAGCATGGCCTGAGCTTCATCGCGGCGACGAACCTGCACCCCTGACGGGGGCCCCTCCGACACGTCCCGCCAGACTCCTTGACGGCCCGGGCGGCCGGTCCGATCATCCGCGGACCGGCGGCCGCCGGCGCCCTGGGAGGGGGTCCTGCATGTCCGTTCATCTCGCCCCGCCACCGGGGGTCCCGACCAGGTCCGATCCAGCCTCCCGGACCGGCCGCGACAGCTCTGCCTGAAGGCGAGGCCGGGTTGACGCCGGACCGGGATTCGCAGGGGGCCGGCCATCCACCGGCCGAGGGGGAGGTCGACATGCCCTGGCCGCCGCGCAAGCAGGTCATCTGGGGAGTGCTGGGGGCGCTGGCTGCGGCGTGGTTCGCCGCCTGGATGCTGCTCTTCCCCCAGTACGTGCCCGGCTACTTCGCCTGGGACGTCCAGCCCCGGTACGCGCAGGCCTTCATCGGGGCCGGGTACATCTTCCGGACGCTGTTCTTCCTCAACGCGGCCCGGGAATCCAACTGGATCCGGCTGCGCTGGATCGTCTGGGGCAACCTCGCGTTCACCGGCACGCTGCTCCTCGCGACGTACTGGCACATCGACCAGTTCAACTGGCCGCAGTTCACCCCTCCCACGGCTCACCTCTGGATCATTCTCTACATCTTCGAGCCCGTCACGATGATCTACCTCATCCCGCGCGGCATCATGCGCGCCGAGGCGCCGGTCAGCGGCGGACCGATCCACCCATGGCTCAAGGGCTTCCTGGTGCTCGTCGCCGGGCTGCTGCTCATGCATGGCCTGCTGCTCGTCATCAACCCCGAGTTCGCGAACAGGCGCTGGGCCTGGCAGCTGAACCCGCTGGACGCGCGGATCGTCGCGGCATGGTCGCTCGGTTGGGCCGTCTGGTGCGGGACCATGGCGTTCGCGCGCGACTGGGACGAGATCCGGACGGCCGCCCGCCTGTTCATCGTCAACGGGGTGGCGCTCCTGGGCACGGTGGTCGTCTTCAACGGCGAGCTGACCGGCGTCACCCGGGGCGCCTACATCGGGGGGGTCGTCCTGATGACCGCCGGGATGATCGCGTTCCACGTGCTCCAGGAGCGACGCCGGCCAGCCTGACAGGTCAGCCGGCGTCCGGTGCCTCGCCGGCCGGTGCGACGACCTCGTCCCACCAGGCCTCGATCGCGGCGGCCACGTCCTCGGGCGCATCCTCGTCCACGAACTGCCCCGCCCGCTGGAGGAGGACGGTGCGAGCCGCCGGGTACAGGGCCTGCCAGCGCGCCAGGATGTCGCGCCCGAACCCGGGGTCAGAGTCGGGCCACAGGATGAGCGCGGGTTTGGCGGCGAGGCCGGGCAGGCCTGCCTCCACCGCCCGGAGGTATGCCCGCCCGGTGACGATCTCCCGCGGCAGGACGCGCATCGCGAGCCGGTCGCCGTGCTCCCACGGACCGGCATACGCCGCGCGCTCCGCGTCGCTCAGCGGCCCGCGCTTCAGGTTGAGAGGCAGATACAGCCGGACCATCAGGTTCAGCCGGTCGACGAGCAGCCCCCCGAGCGGGCCGCCGATCGCCGCTGCGAAGAGGCGCGCCCGGAGTCGGTCGTCCGGCCAGGCCCAGGTGTTGCCCACGACGACGGCGCGAACCAGGTCGGGCCGGCGGCCGGCGAGCCCGAGCCCGATCGGCCCGCCCCAGGCATAGCCGTAGACCGTCAGGCCCTGGAGGCCGAGGCGGTCGACCAGCGCCTCGACGACGGCCGAGTGAGACGCCGGCCGCAGGTCGTACCCGGGGGCCGGCGTGGAGAGGCCGAAGCGCGGGTAGTCCGGGGCCACGCACCGGAACCGGTGCCGGAGCCGGAGGATGACGTCGCGCCAGCCGAACGACCAGCTCGGGTTGCCGTTGAGGAGCAGCAGCGGGGGGCCGGATCCCACGTCGACGTAGTGGACCAGCGATCCGTCGATCTCGGCCCAGTGGTCCTCGAACGGATAGAGGTCGTCGGGGACCCATGCCGGCCGAACGCGCTCGGCCGCGGTCACGGGAGGACGCCAGGCGCGCCGAGGAGCCACGCCGCCCGCAGCGTCGGGAGCGCCGGGTGCACGGCGAGCATGGACGTCGTCTCGCTGGTGACCATGTCGAGATCCTCCCTCCGGCGCCTGGCTTGCCCCACGGTCGTGGCGGATGACCGTACCACCACGAGGCCGACGACTCCCGCGACGGCACCCTGGGCCGGGTCACGGACGAGGGGGTCTTGTCCCAAATGAAGGTTCCTCGGGCAACTCCGATGGCCCTGCAATCTTCGTGCTCATCTCTGGACTCTGTTCATGCCCCCTCACAGCCGCGAGACGATCGCCGGGGGTCCCGCGCGCCGAGCGTCCAACGCCAAGTTCCTCGAGGTGGTCGACCCGCACGGCCAGATACCGCTCAAGGAGCGCGTATGTCGGGCCGCGATGGCGCGAAAAGAGGCGCTCGTCGCACCTCGAATACCTGGCGCGAAGGCCCGCCGTCAAACGCCCGAGCGTCGCCCGGCGAGTTGATGCCTCGCCCTGACGATAGGCGCACATTTCGTGAGGGCTGCCGTCGGAGGACCGGTGCCGGCGTCGACATGGCTCCTTGTGCGAGTGGCAACCGCGGCCCCGAGAGGTGATCTCGAGCCCCGATGGGGGAGCCCACCGAGGTCGGCTCACGCGGAGCGACTATCAGGCGTTCGGAGCGGCCATCTTCGCCGAAGCGTCGGCAAGGGCCCCCTTCACGGCCTTGACATGGCTGTCGGTCGCCTCGCCGACGACCTTCTTGATAGGTCGCGTGACGGCGGCTTCGATGGTTTCAGCGTGTTTGTGGTCGTAGACCACGATCAGTCCGGCACCACCGATCGGGATGGTCTCCTCGGCCTGGGCCTCGAGCGCGCTCTCGACCTTCCGGTGGGCGATCTTGCCGACGCCGGCCCCAACAATTGCCCCGACCGCCGTCGCGACGAGGAGTGGTGGCGCGAAGAGGCCGACGATGAAGCCGGCCCCACCGAAGGCCACCGCGCCTTCCTTGACGATGTGGTCGTGCTGCTCGATCTCCATCGAGCCGTCCAAAGCCTTGCTGACAACGACCAACCCCAGCAGTGGGGCACCACAGGCCTGGACGGCGTCGAAATCCTCGCGTGCAGCATTCTTGGACAAGTACCCGCCCATAAGGACGTCGACGGTCTGCTTGGGCATAGCTGTCATCACCTCCGGGATCTCGGGCCTAGGCGCTCAGCGCGTGGGCAACGTCGGCGTTCTGCGCCGCCTCGTGCAAGTCCGCTTCCTCGTGCTCGAGATGCGGCTTGATGTCGAAGACGACCTTGTGGATCGTCCCGGTGAAGGGGAATGGCGCTTTGGATGCGTAGCTCCGATCCACGACGCCGCCGTTGTCGCGGCCGATGTCCATGCCCGCGTAGCCCGAGAACCGCATCGGCACGGTGTGCTCCATGCGGCCGCCACCGACCGGCCGGTCGTTGACGTAGAGGGTGACCTGACCGCCGGTAGCCGGCTTCGGCGCGTCGGCGGCGAACTCCATCCGCACGGTGACCTCACCCACCGGCAGCGGCTCGCTGGCCTGCTGGCGGAAGATGAAGACGCCCATCATCGAGTAGGTGTGGGTCAGCTTGCCGTCTTCGACGAAAAGCGAGAAGCCACCAAGGTGGTCGGCCTCCGCGACGATGACGCCCTCGACGCCACCCTCGGGCACGACGAGGTCGGCGCTGATTGCATACGAGTGGTTGTAGACGCGCGGGATCATGCCCGAAAGGACGTTCTGGACGTCGCCGCGGAACTCGAGCTTGGTGGTCGCCGGCATCGGAGGCATCTGGCCGAAGAACGATGACAAGGTGGCGAGCAGCGGCAGCACCTGGTACCGCTCGGCCTCCTGCCAGAATAGCTCCCTGAGCTCGGCCACCTTGTCCGGTTGGTCCGCTGCCATGTCATGTGCCTGGCTGAAGTCGTCGGGCAGGTAGTAGAGCTCGGTCGGATCGGCGTCGGGATCCCAGACGCCCGGCGCATAGGGCATGATCGCCTGCGGCGTCAGCACCCACGGGATGCGGGCCGTACGCATGGACAGCCACCAGCCGTCCTTGTACATAGACCGGTTGCCGACCGACTCGAAGTACTGCTGCGTGTGCCGCTCCGGCGCATCCGGCATCGTCAGGCTGTCCGTGAACGCGACCCCGTGGAGGGGTTGCTGCTCGATCCCGTCGACTGACGTCGGTGCCGGGATGCCGGCGATGTCGAGGATCGTCGGCGCGATGTCGATGACGTGGGTGAACTGCGACCGGAGCCCACCACCCGCCGCGACGTGGTCCGGCCAACGGATGACCATCGGGTTGCGCGTCCCACCCAGGTGCGAGCCCACCTGCTTGCCCCACTGGAAGGGCGTGTTGCCGGCCCATGCCCAGGCCGCGCCGTAGTGCGGGGCCATGATCTCGGCACCCCAGGCATCCATCCCGCCGTACCGCTCGGACAGCTGGAGCTGCATCTCGTCGGTCAAGGGGATCCCGTTCTGCATCGTCAGCTCGTTGAACGAGCCGGTGATGGTGCCCTCCATGCTCGCGCCGTTGTCGCCCCAGATCCAGATGATCAGAGTGTTGTCGAGCTCGCCCAGCTCTTCGATGGCGTCGATCACCCGACCGACGTTGTGGTCGGCGTTCTCCGAGAAGCCGGCGTAGACCTCCATCTGCCGGGCGTAGAACGCCTTGAGCTGGTCTGGAACGTCGTCCCAGGCAGGGAACGCCTCGTTGCGCGGCGTCAGCTCCGCCTCGGGCGGCACCACGCCGAGCGCCTTCTGGCGGGCGAACGTCTCCTCGCGCAGACGGTCCCAGCCCTGGTCGAACTTGCCCTTGTACTTGGCCGCCCAGGTTTCGGCGACGTGGTGCGGGGCGTGGCTGCAGCCGGTCGAGAAGTAGGCGAAGAACGGCTTCTTCGCATCCTGGGCCCGAATCCCGTGCAGCCATTCGATCGTCTTGTCCGCCATCGCGTCCGGCAGGTAGTACGGCTCCGTCTCGTCGCCGTACCGGGGATCGACCCCGATGATCTTCTGGTTCTCGGCCAGGACCGTGTCCCACTGTCCGGCGCCGCCGCCCAGGAAGCCGTAGAAGTACTCGAAGCCCCAGCCGGTGGGCCAGCGGTCGAACGGTCCACCCGGTCCCTGCTGCCCGTCGGGTGTGAGGTGCCACTTGCCGAACGCGGCCGTGTTGTAGCCGTTGTCCCGCAGGATCCGCGGGAGCGGCGCGCAATCGCGCGGCAGAGTGGCGGAGTAGCCCGGGTAGCCGCCGGCGAACTCACCAACCGAGCCGAAGCCAACGGCGTGGCTGTTGCGGCCGGTCAGCAGCGCCGCCCGTGTCGGCGAGCAGATGGCCGTGACATGGAAGCGGTTGTAGCGGATGCCACCCTCGGCCATCCGGGAGTAGTTGGGCGTCTGGATCGGGCCGCCGAACGTGCTCGGGTTTCCGAAGCCGGCATCGTCGATCAGCACGAGCAGCACGTTTGGCGCGCCGTCGGGCGGCGTCGGATGCCCGATGAGGTTCCAGTCCGGCTTCGATCCGGCGAGGGTTCGATTGACGACCCCACCGAATGTCGGGCGTCGGATGGGGAGATGGCTGCGATCGACGTCGGGCATGCGGACCTCCTGCATGGGTCGGGCGTACCTCACGGCAAGTACTTCAGCCTCGCCGGGTCATGCGCGAACTTGAAGTCACGAAGGCGGGCGATCCAGACCACCCATGCATGCTCGGGCAGGGGTTCGCGCAGTCGACACGATACTGCAGTGGCGGGCACGTTGACCCTTCGACGCCGGCCGTCCCGGAGTCTCGGGTCCCGGCAACGTAGCTCGACAAGGCCACGCCGCCCTCCCGCCGTGGGTGATTGTCGTCCCGGGGTGATGGCACGGGGAGGAGCGCAGGCGGGCCTGGGCGCGGTCAGGGGCGGCCTCGTGCGCGGCCTCGTCCGGCCTCAGCCGCACCCTCGGCAGGATACAGCTCGTCGTAGAGGCCGGCGTCGATGAGCTCGCCGAGCCGCGCGACGAGCCAGCCGACCGCGTCTTCACGGATGTCGACCAGGATCGCCCGCTCGGTCCGCTGGACGATCTGCCAGCTCTGCGCGGGCGCGCGCACGCGGGCAGCCGCTCCGCGGCCGGGCGCGGACCCGCTGCCGCGCCGTCGTGTTCCGCGGGTCCGCCTCGATCCAGACGGCCATCACGACCTCGCCGCCGATCGGGTCGAAGCCGTAGAAGATCGCGCCAGACGCATCGCCGGGAGTGCCCAGACACGGGCAGGCGACGGGACCACCTGCCGCTTCGTGCGGAGGATCCGCGAAAGGTGGCGCGCCCGGCGGGACTCGAACCCACGACCTTCAGGTCCGCAACCTGACGCTCTATCCACTGAGCTACGGGCGCACGCGCGGGAGGCTGGCGGAGAGGGAGGGATTCGAACCCTCGAGGCAGGTTACCCCACCTGGCGGTTTAGCAAACCGCTGCACTAGGCCTCTATGCGACCTCTCCGGGCCACGGCGCGGCGGATTCTACCAGAGAGACACCCGATCCCGGCCCCGGGCGACGTGTCCGCGCGGAACAGGGCGGGTGCCAGCGCTCCCAGGACGCGAGCGACCCGGCGCGTCGGCCCGGTATGCCCACCCGGCGCCCGGTAGGCCACCCGGCGCCCGGTAGGCCCACCCGGCGCGCGTTGACGGCGGAGACGACGGCGAGTATGGTCCGGCCATCGTGCAGGCGCACCACTTCTACTTTTCGTACCCGGCATGACCGTTCCCGGAACCTAGGCCCGGGAGCACGGGTCGTGCCGGGTGAAAGCAGGGGTTGCGACCTCTGCTTTTTTGTTTGCCCCGGCACGGCGGCCGTCGAGGACGCGAGAGGCGAGGCCAGATGTTCGTCGTGATGGCGGTCGGAGCGACCGAGGAAGAGCTCAACGCGGTACGGGGAGCGGTCCTCGAGGAAGGGCTGACGCCCCACGAGAACCGCGGCGGGGCGCGCGTCGTCGTGGCGGTCCTCGGCGAGGGCGGGGCGTGGGTCGAGCACCTGGCAGACCGGCTGTCGGTGCTGCCGGGGGTCGAATCCGTGACCCGCACGACGCGCCCGTTCAAGCTCACGTCGCGCGAGTTCCACCCCGAGGACACAGTGGTCCGCGTGGGCGACGTCACGATCGGCGACGGGTCGTTGACGCTGGCCGCGGGGCCCTGCGCCATCGAGTCGCGCGACCAGCTGTTCGAGACGGCAGAGGCAGTCCAGGCCGCCGGAGCCAGCGTCCTGCGCGGCGGGGCCTTCAAGCCGCGAACGAGCCCCTACTCGTTCCAGGGCCTGGGACTCCAGGGCCTGCGCTTCCTGGCCGAGGCCCGGGAGCGAACCGGCCTGCCGGTCGTCACCGAGGTGATGGAGCCGGGCCAGGTCGAGCACGTGGCGGAGTACGCCGACATCCTCCAGATCGGCGCCCGCAACATGCAGAACTACTCGCTCCTGATGGCCGTCGGGCGGATCGGCCGGCCGGTGCTCCTGAAGCGCGGCCTCTCGGGCACGATCGAGGAGTGGCTGATGGCGGCCGAGTACGTCATGTCCAGCGGCAACCCCAACGTGATCCTCTGCGAGCGGGGGATCCGTACCTTCGAGACGGCCTATCGCAACACCCTCGACGTGACCTCGGTGCCGCTGGTCCACCAGCTGACGCACCTGCCGGTGATGGTCGATCCGTCGCACGCGGCCGGGAAGCGCTGGCTGGTCACGCCGCTCGCGCTCGCCGGGACCGCCGCCGGCGCCGACGGCCTCCTGATCGAGGTCCACCCACGCCCGATCGAGGCGCTCTCCGACGGCGACCAGTCGCTGACCCCGGGGCAGTTCGCGGAGCTGGCGACCGCCGTCCGCGGCGTCCACGGGCAGGTCCGGGCGATCCATGCCACCCGCGGCGCCGCCATGGCGTCCGGCGCGCGCGCCTGATCGCCGGGTCGTGACCGTCGTGGCGGCCGACGCGGCCATCCGGATCCGGCCTGCCCCGCGCCTGCGGGGAGAGATGCGGCTGCCCGGCGACAAGTCCATCAGCCATCGCGCTCTCCTTCTCGCCCTCCTCGCCGCCGGCGAGAGCCGGATCTCGGGCGCGGGCGACGGGCGTGACGTGCAGGCGACCGCGAGCGTCGTGGCGGCCCTCGGCGCGGAGGTGGAGCGCTCCGGGAGCGATCCTCGTGCCGTCGACTACAGGGTCGTCTCGCCGGGACGCGCCGGCCTCCGCGAGCCGGGCGGCATCCTGGACTGCCAGAACTCGGGGACCACGTTCCGGCTGACGGCAGGCATCCTGGCCGGCCTTCCCGGGTTCGCCGTCCTGGACGGCGACGCCTCGCTGCGGGGGCGGCCGATGGGCCGCGTGGCGGCTCCGCTGGCCGCGATGGGGGCCACCGTCGGCGGGCGCGCCGGCGCCACGTTGCCTCCCCTGGCCATCACCGGCCGGGCGCCGCTCGCGGCCATCGCGCATGCCACGACCGTCCCCAGCGCCCAGGTGAAGTCGGCGATCCTGCTCGCCGGGCTGGCGGCCGACGGGACGACGACGGTGGGCGAGGCCGTCGTCACGCGGGACCACACCGAGCGGATGCTCCGGGCCCGCGGCGTTGCCGTCCGCACCGAGCGCCGGCCGGACGGCGGGGCCGTCCACGCCGTCGAGGGTGGGGCCGCCGTGCTTCCGCTCGACCAGCTCGTCCCCGGCGACGTGTCGGGCGCGGCGTTCTGGCTGGTCGCCGGCGCGGCTCATCCGGACGCCGAGCTGTGGCTCCGCGATGTCGGGACGAACCCGACCCGGCGTGCGATCATCGACCTGCTGCGACGGATGGGCGCCGACATCGAAGAGCGTCCCGTCGGCGCGGCGGGCGACGGAGAGCGCGGGGAGCCGCGCGCGGACTTCGTCGTTCGGAGCAGCCAGCTCCGGGCGATCGACGTGACGGCCCAGGAGGTCGCGGCGGCGATCGACGAGATCCCGGTCCTCTGCCTTGCGGCCGCGATGGCGACCGGGCGGACGTCCATCCGGGGTGTCGCGGAGCTGCGCCACAAGGAATTGGACCGCGTCGCCGGGATCGCCGCCGGGCTGTCTGCGCTCGGCGCACGGATCACGGTCCTCGGCGACGCGATCGAGATCGACGGGGGCCGCCCGCTCATCGGAGCGGCGGTCCAGACGCAGGACGACCATCGCCTGGCAATGACCTTCGCGGTGGCCGGGCTCATGGCACGGGGCGAGACGCTCGTCCGCGACCCGGGGTCGGCGGATGTCTCGTATCCGGGATTCTTCGGAGAGCTGGAAAGGGTGCGAGCATGACGAAGCGGGTCGTCCTCATCGGCCATCCGGTCGCCCATTCGCTCTCCGGCGCGATGCAGCAGGCGGCGTTCGACGCGGCGGGCATCCCCGCCGCCTACGAGCTGTGGGACCGGGCGCCGCTCGAGCTCGCGGACGCGATCGCCGAGCTGCGCTCCGACGAGTTCCTGGGCGCCAACGTCACGATCCCGCACAAGGAGAAGGCCGCCACCCTCGTCGACCGGCTGACCGAGGAGGCCCACGCCACGGGCGCGGTGAACACGATCACCCGGGAGGGGAAGCGCCTCGTCGGCCACAACACCGACGTGCCGGGATTCCGGGTCGCCCTCGAGGCGCTCGTCGGGAAGCAGCGCATGCCGCGCGCCGCCGTCGTGCTTGGATCGGGGGGCGGGGCCCGCGCCGTCGTGCACGGCCTCGTGGCCGAGGGCTTCCAGCGGATCGTCGTCTTCAACCGCCACCTCCATCGGGCCGAGGCGCTGGTGCGCTTCTTCGCGAAGAGCGCCGCCCACATGGAGCTGCGTGCCATGCCCTGGCACGAGTCGATCATCGAGGCCGAGCTGGCGAAGACCAGGGTGCTCGTGAACGCCACGTCGGTGGGCCTGCACGGCGACGAGTCGCCGGTGCCCGGCGAGCTCTTCCCGCCCGACCTGCTGGTGATGGACCTGATCTACAACCCGCCGGCATCGCGGCTGCTGCGCGAGGCTGCGGCCGCCGGCAGCCAGGTGCTCAACGGCGAGCTGATGCTCCTCCACCAGGGGGCTGCCGCCTTCACGCTGTGGACCGGCCAGCCGGCGCCGGTCGCGCTGATGCGCGAGAAGCTCGCCGATGGCCTGGCGGCGGCCGGGGCAGCCGTCGGGGGGGCCGCGGACGAGGGGGCCGGGACGGCCGGGGAGCCAGGGGCCTGACGGACGCCATGGCCGGCTTCCGCTTCCTGACCGCGGGCGAGTCGCACGGCCCGGCGCTCGGCGCGACGCTGGAGGGCCTCCCGGCAGGGGTCCCGGTCACGGCGGACGCCATCGCCGTCGACCTGCGCCGGCGGCAGGGCGGCTACGGGCGCGGCGCGCGCCAGGCCATCGAGCAGGATCGCGCCGAGATTCTCGCCGGGGTCCGCCACGGGAAGACGATCGGGTCGCCCGTGCTCCTCCTGGTCCGCAACCGTGACTGGGAGAACTGGACGCGGATCATGCAGGTCGAGCCGCTGACGGCAGCGCAGGCCGCCGAGCTGGCGCTCCTTGCCGAGGATGGCAACAGGCGGGCGCAGGCGGTGACCCGCGTTCGGCCGGGCCACGCGGATCTCGCCGGCGCCCTCAAGTACGGGTTCGACGACGTCCGCCCGATCCTCGAACGCGCCTCCGCCCGCGAGACGGCCGCGCGGGTCGCCGCCGGTTCTGTCTGCCGGGCGTTCCTGGCGGAGCTCGGGATCGATGTCTGGTCGTTCACCGCCGAGGTGGGCGGCGTCGCGGTCGAGCCTGCGGCCTGCACCCGCACACGCGACGAGGCCGAGGCGAGCCCGCTGCGCTGCCCGGACCCGGCGGCGGAGGCGCGGATGATCGCCCGGATCGACGAGGCGCGATCGCTGGGAGACACGGTGGGAGGCGTCTTCGAGGTCGTCGCGCGGGGGCTCCCGATCGGCCTCGGCAGTCACGTCCACTGGGATCGCCGCCTCGACGCGGCCGTCGCGGGCGCGATCATGAGCATCCAGAGCGTGAAGGGTGTCGAGATCGGGCTTGGCTTCGAGCAGACGCGCCGCCGGGGCTCCGAGGTCCACGACGTCATCTCCGGCCGGGGCTCGGATGGCGGCTGGATCCACCGGTCCAACAACGCCGGCGGCCTGACCGGCGGGATCACGAACGGCGAGCCGCTCGTCGTCCGCGGCGCCGTGAAGCCGATCTCGACGCTGGCCCGGCCGCTGCCGTCGGCCGACCTCGTGACCGGCGAGACCGTGGAGAAGGCGCACTACGAGCGGAGCGACATCTCCGTCGTGCCCGCTGCCGGCGTCATCGGCGAGGCGATGGTCCTCCTCACGCTCACCCGGTTCGTCCTCGAGAAGACCGGCGGTGACTCGCTCGCCGAGGTCCGGGACAACCTGCAGCGGTACCGCGACCGGATCTCCGGGGCGCCCGCGCCCGCGTCGCCCGGCCGGGCCCCCGCAGCGACGTCCCGGCCCGGCTCCGGCGAGGCCGGCTCCGGGGGCGACGACTAGGCGCCCGCCGATGGACCTCGTCCTCGTCGGGCTGTCGGGCAGCGGCAAGACCGCCGTCGGGCGCCGGCTCGCCCGGCGCCACGGCGCGAACCTGGTCGACCTCGACGAGGTCGTCGCGGGCGAGGCGGGCCGGCCCGTCCCGGCGATCTTCGACGAGGAGGGCGAAGCGGGATTCCGCGCCCGGGAGCGGGCGGCCGTCGCCGCCCTGGGGCCGGCCGACGCCGCCCGGGAGCTTCGCCGCGTGATCTCCACGGGCGGCGGCGCCCCCATCGACCCGCGCAATCGCTGGCTCCTCTACCGCGGCCGGCGCGCCGCCTGGCTGGACGCGCCGCCCGAGATCCTGGCCCAGCGCGTCCGCCACAGCCCGAATCCGCGGCCACTCCTGGCCGTCCGCGACCCGATCGGGAAGATGAGGGAGCTGGCCGCGGCGCGCGCCCGGTTCTACGCACCGGCACTGCGGGTCAACGGCATGGCCGGGGTCGCCGGGATCGTGGAGGCCCTGGAGCGGCACCTCGACGAGACGGTCCCTGACGGCACCACGCTCCTCCGCGCCGAGACGGCCATCGGGCGCTTCGAGCTCGGCGAGGGCAACGCCGTCGACGGCGTGCTGGCCGCCCTCGCGGCGCTGGAGGCGCGCCGGGCGATCGTCGTGTCGGAGCCGCGAGCCTGGGACGCCGCCGGAGCCGCGCTCGCCGACGGCCTCTCCGCGTCGGGCGTGCCGGTCGACCGGATCCTCCTCCCGGAGGGCGAGGCGGCCAAGCGCCTGGCGGTCATCGAGGAGGCGGCCCGCGAGATGGCACGCCTGAGGGCGGAGCGCCGGGACCCGATCGTGGCGATCGGCGGCGGGGCGCTCGGTGACGCCGCGGGCTTCCTGGCGGCGACGTGGCTTCGCGGCGTGCCGATCGTCCACGTGCCGACCACGCTCGTCGCGCAGGTCGACTCTTCGATCGGGGGCAAGACGGCGGTCGACCTGCCGGAGGGCAAGAACCTCGTGGGCTCCTTCCACCAGCCGGCGGCGATCGTCATCGACGTCCGGTACCTGCGGACGCTCCCGGCGCGGCAGCTCCGGGCAGCTCTCGGGGAGGCCGCCAAGATGGCGGCGCTTGGCGACGAGCGGCTCTTCGAGATCCTGGAGACCGAGGGGGAAGCGATTGCGGCCGGCGATCCGGGCGTCCACGAGGACGGGTCGCTGGCCGAGGTGGTGGAGCGCTGTGGCTGGGCCAAGGTCGAGGTCGTGACGGAAGACGAGCGGGAGCTGGGCGGGCGGATCAACCTGAACCTCGGGCATTCGCTGGCCCACGCGATCGAGGCCACAGCTGGGTTCGAGGGGATCCTCCACGGGGAGGCGGTCGGGTACGGGTTGCGCGCCGCCTGTCGCATCGGCGTCGCGGTGGAGACGACCCCGCCGGCTCGCGCGGCGCGGATCGAGACACTCCTCGATCGCCTGGACCTGGGCTGGAGGCCGCTCCCCTACCCCCTCGCGACCGTCCTCGGCACGCTCGTCACCGACAAGAAGCATGCCGGTGGACGCCTCCGGTGGGTCCTACCGACGGCGACCGGCGTCACGGTCCGCAGCGACGTGCCCGACGAGGTGGTCGAGGCTGCGGCGCGGGGCGTCCTCGCCGGCACAGCGACGCGGGCGCGGGCGTGAGCGCGCGGCGGCTCCGCGTCCTCGTCCTCAACGGGCCGAACCTCAACCTGCTCGGCACCCGGGAGCCCGCGATCTACGGCCGCGAGACGCTCGACGACATCAACGCCGGGATTGCGGCCCGGGCCACGGAGCTCGGCGTCGACGTCGACTTCTTCCACTCGAACCATGAAGGATCCCTCATCGACCGGCTCCAGCGGCGCGACTTCGACGCCTCGATCGTGAATGCGGGCGGCCTGACGCACACGTCGGTGAGCCTGCGCGACGCGCTCCTCGGCATCGAGCGCCCCTTCGTCGAGGTCCACCTCTCCGACCCGGCGACCCGCGAGCCGTTCCGCCAGGTGAACTTCCTGGAGGACGTCGCCGTGGCGCGCTTCGTCGGGATGAAGGCGGCCGGCTACCACCGGGCGCTGGAAGAGCTGGCCCGGCGCTGGGCGGCCGGCGAGCTCACGGCGCGAGTGCTCGGGAACCGCGGCGGCGGCCCGGAGCCCGGCGCCGCCGAGACGCCCGGCGCCGGCGGCGGGTCGGCCGGCGCGGAGCCCGGCACGTCCGGGGAGCCTCCCGATGCCCGAGCGTGACGAGCCTGACGTCGTCGCGGCTGATGCCGCGGCGCACGCGGACCGGGCGGCGGCGGCCCTGGCGCCCCTCCGCGAGCGGATCGACGCCATCGACAAGGAGATCGTGGGGCTCCTCAACGAGCGGGCCCAGATCGCGCTCGAGATCGGCCAGGTCAAGCAGCGGGCGGGGCGGCGCACGGTGCGCGACGCGAAGCGCGAAACGGAGGTGCTGGAGCGCGTCACGAGCGCCTCCGCCGGGTTGTTCCCGGAGCCGGAGCTCGTCGCGCTGTACCGGAAGCTCATCGCCGCGACGCGACGGGTGCAGCACGCCCAGAAGCGGCAGGCGGCCGGAGCCACGGCACCGGCGCCTCCCGTTGCGGAGCGGGAGGCCCAACCGGCCGGCGCCGAATCCGCGACGGGGACCACGCCGGCCGCGCCTGCCGACCCGGCGACCGAGCTGCCGGCTGCTGGAACGGCGACGCCCGCTGCCGTCCCGGCGACGCCCGCCCGATCCCGACGGGGTGCAGCACCCGGTCCGCGGTGATCCCGCTCGGGCCACGCGATCCCGGGCCGGTCCGACCCGATCCGGCGCGCATGCCCCTCGGCGCCACGACCAGGTTCGCCCCCGCACCGACCGGCCACCTCCACCTGGGCCACCTGGTCAACGCGCTCTACGTGTGGGGGATCGCCCGTGCGGCGGGCGGGCGGGTGATCCTGCGCATCGAGGACCACGACCGCCAGCGGTCGCGACGGGCGTACGAGACGGCCCTCCTCGACGACCTCGAACGGCTGGGGCTGGTCCCGGACGAGCCGCCGATCAGCGAGCTGCGCTCCGCGCGGTCGGCGTCCCGCCAGTCCGACAATTCGACCCCCTACGAGGCGGCCGTGGAGGTCCTCCGTTCGGAAGCCCGCGTCTATGCCTGCACGTGCTCCCGGCACGCCCTGCTCGCCTGGCGCGGGCCCGGCTGTCCGGGCGGGTGCCGGGCTCGCGGGGTCCGGGACGACGCGCCGGACGCCGCGCTGCGAGCCTGGCTCGGCGACGGCGACGAGGCGTTCGACGACCTGCTGCTCGGAGCGCAGGCCGGGGATCCGTCGGCGGACGGCGACCTGGCGCTCCGCGACCGCCACGGAAACTGGAGCTACCCGCTCTGCGTCGTGGTCGACGACGCTCGCCAGTCGGTCGACCTCGTGATCCGCGGCCGCGATCTCCTCGACGCCACGCCGCGCCAGCTCCGCCTGGGCCGGCTGCTCGGGCGTGCGATGCCGCCGGCATTCCTCCACCACCCGCTTCTTCGCAAGCCGTCGGGGGCGAAGCTCTCGAAGGCCGATCGCGACACCGCGCTCCGCGACCTCCTCGACCGCGGCGCCACCCCGGCCGAGCTCCTGGGCTTCGCAGCGGCGGCCGTGGGGCTGCAGGACGACCGGCGGCCCCTCGCCAGTGACAGGATCGCCTCCCTCTTCGGTGCCTGAGCCGTGGCGCACGAGGACGCGTCGAGACGGCCCGGGCTGCGAGCGCCGGGCCGTCTGATCCAGGGTCGTGGCGGGAGGTGTCGAGGCTGCGGTTGCCTCGAGCCGTCAGCGGCGGACGGGAGCCGCCTGCCAGGGATGGGCGCCGGGCTGCCCCTTCTCGCCGGAGTTGCGCAGGTCGTTGCTCGCCGGAGCGACGACCGGCGCCGCCGCGCCGTCGAGATACCAGGTGTCGTGCGCGGGCGCTCCGCCGGACGTGGCCGGAGCGACGACCGGCGCCGCCGCGCCGTCGAGATACCAGGTGTCGTGCGCGGGCGCCCCGCCGGACGTGGCCGGAGCGACGACCGGCGCCGCCGCGCCGTCGAGATACCAGGTGTCGTGCGCGGGCGCTCCGCCGGACGTGGCCGGAGCGACGACCGGCGCCGCCGCGCCGTCGAGATACCAGGTGTCGTGCGCGGGCGCCCCCGAGATGGACGCGGGGGACGATCGAACCACGAAGTTCGAGGCCACGAGGAAGGCTGCGAGCGCGATCGCCAGCGCGGCCAGGATCGCGACGATCGGCCTGGCCGACGGCCCACGTCGCCCCGGCTGCCTTGCACCAATGACGTACGAGCTGCGGTTGACGTCGATGGCGTCGATGCTCATGTCAGGTCCCCCCGGACTTGTCCTCCGCTGGATGTCGATGTGGCTGCGGAGTGCGCGGATCGTGCATCCGGCGTCGGGCTGGCCGGTAGCGGCCACCGCACATCCCTCCTGGCGCCTGCGCGGCCCGGCCAGTGTCACCGACGCGACCGCATCGGGGTCACGGGGATCGGGCGCGGAGGACGCCCCGCCGCGCCGGGCCTCAGCGCGCTGCCGTCGCGGCCTCACGCAGCCGGCGCGCGAGCCGCCCCAGCGACGCCACGTCACGGCCCCGGGGGCCCAGCGCATCCACCAGGGCCGACGCGACGATGACGCCGTCCGCGCCCGCCCGGACGAGGGAACGCACGTGGAGCGGGCGGCTGACGCCGAATCCGACGGCGACCGGCACCGGGCTCACGGCCTTCACCTCGCGGACGTAGCGCCCGACCTCCGGCGGGAGGCTGGCCCTGGCGCCGGTGATGCCGACGAGCGACACGCAGTACAGGAAGCCGCCAGTGCGGGACGCGACGAGCGCGCGCCGGGCCGGCGAGGTGGTCGGGGCGACGAGGTAGACGACCGCGATCCCCTCCTCGCTGGCCGCGGCCTCGAAGGGAGCACCCTCGTCGGGCGTGAGGTCGGCGACGATCGTGCCCGCCGCTCCGGCCGTGGCCAGCGCACGAGCCCGCTCGCGCCCGTCTCCACCGCCGATCAGCTGGTTCGCGTAGCCCATCGTGACGAGCGGGATCCCCGGTCGGGCCCCGCCAATTCGGCGCACGAGGTCGAGCGACGAGTCGAACGTCGCGCCGGCCGCCAGGGCGGCCGACGACGCGCGCTGCAGCGTCGTGCCGTCGGCCAGCGGGTCGGAGTACGGCAGGCCGACCTCGACCAGGTCGGCGCCGGCGTCGATCGCGGCGACCGCGATCGCCAGCGACGTCTCGGCGTCCGGGTACCCGGCGACGATGTACGGGATCAGCGCCGCCCGGCCGTCCGCCGCGGCGCGGGCGAACGCGGCGGCGATCCGGCGGGCGCCCGGCGTGTCGTTCGTGGACGGCGCGGTTGCCGCACCGGCGGGCCGGTCGAGGGCGGTCACCGGACGGCGTCCCACGGCGCGACGTCGGCGAAGCGCTCGAGGGCCGCGAGGTCCTTGTCCCCGCGCCCGGAGAAGCCGACGAGAACGAGCGTCTCGTCGGGCCAGGCGGCCGCCATCGCAGGACGGCTCGCGCGTCCGGGACCGCCCGACCCGGCGAGGAGCTTCGGCAGCGCCGCGATCGCGTGCGCCGTCTCGAGTGCCGGGAGGATCCCCTCGCTGAGCGTCGTCGCCTTCATCGCCGCAACAGCCTCGCGGTCCGTGGCGCTGGCGATGGCGATCCTCCCCGCCTCGGCGAGGGCCGCGAGCTGCGGCCCGACGCCGGGGTAGTCGAGCCCGGCCGAGGCGCTCACCGCCTCCACGACCTGCCCGTCGCGGTCCTGGAGCATGAGCGAGCGTGACCCATGCAGGATCCCCGGCGACCCGCCGAGGATCGCCGCCGCGTGGCGCCCGGTCTCGATCCCCTCGCCGGCGGCCTCCGCCACCGCCAGGCGGACCGACGTCTCCCCGATGAAGCGGGCGAGGAGCCCGATGGCGTTCGAGCCGCCGCCGACGCAGGCAAGGGCCAGGTCGGGCAGCCGGCCCTCCGCCGCCAGCAGCTGCGCGGCCGCCTCGTCGCCGATCCGGCGCTGGAGGTCGCGGACGATGGTGGGGTACGGGTGCGGGCCCATCGCGCTGCCCAGGACGTAGTGGGTCGTCGCGACGTTCGTGACCCAGTCCCGCATGGCCTCGTTCACGGCGTCCTTGAGCGTGGCGGTCCCCGAGGTGACGGAGCGAACCTCGGCGCCGAGGGCGCGCATCCGGAGGACGTTCGGCGCCTGGCGCCGGATGTCCTCCTCGCCCATGTAGACGACGCAGGGCAGCCCCAGCAGGGCGCAGGCGGTGGCCGTCGCGACGCCGTGCTGGCCGGCGCCGGTCTCTGCGATCACCCGCGACTTCCCCAGGCGCCGGGTGAGGAGCGCCTGCCCCAGGGCGTTGTTGATCTTGTGGGCGCCGGTGTGGGCGAGGTCCTCGCGCTTGAGGTAGACGCGAAGACGGGTCGGCAGGGGGGGCATCGATGGGCGGGCGGCGTGGGCGCGCAGGCGGGCGGCCTCGGCCGCCGCGGCGGCCGCGAGGCGGTCGGCCCGGTACAGGGCGGTCGGTCGGCCGGCGAAGTGGGCGAGGAGGTCCCGCAGCTCGGCCCAGAAGACCGGGTCGTGGCGGAGCGCGGCATACGCTTCCTCCAGCTGCTCCAGCGCACCGACGAGCGTCTCGGGGACGAAGCGTCCCCCGAAGTCGCGCTCGACACCCCAGTGGCCGCGGTGGTCGGCCTCCAGGAGGCCCGGATGCACGGGGGTTGGGCTGGAGGGGACGTTCGGACGGTCGAGGCGGGCAGCGCGGGCGCGTTTGGCGAGGAGGGCCACGGCGAGGGCGTCCTTGCGCGGCCGCTGCCCGGGAACCCGCGGCAGCTCCACGCCCGACGCCACGTCGACGCCGATCGCGGGAACGGCCAGGACCGCCCCGGCGACCGACGCCGGGCTGAGCCCCCCGGCGAGGATCACCGGGACTTCGCGGGCGATGGAGGCGGCAAGCGACGGGTCGGCGCGGGTGCCCGTGCCACCGGGATGCAGGCCGCCGGCGGTGTCGAGGACGATCCGCGCGGCACCCGCCTCCAGCAGCGCGCCCGCGCGCGCGATCGCGCCGGCCACCAGCGCCCGGCGCTCCCCGGCGTCGTCGGGTGCCTGCGCCGGGAGGTGGACGACGGCCCACGCGGGCCGCGGCGAGGCCGCGATCCGCGCCGGCGCCTCGCGGCCCGCGAGCTGGATCGCGTCGACGTTCACCTCGTCCGCCAGGGCCGCGAAGAGGGCGTCGTCCGCGCCGGCCGTGACGGCGACGATGACCGGCGTCCGGTCGCCGCCCGCTGCCCGGGCGCGACGTGCCAGCAGGGCGCCCTCGGCCAGCGTGAGCGCACGCGGCGTGCCCGCCACGAAGTTCAGGCCGATCGCGTCGGCCCCGGCGGCCAGGGCGGCATCGAGGCCGGCATCGTCCACGATGCCGCAGATCTTGACGAACGGGATCCGGTGGACGGCGCCGGGGTCGTCGGGAACCCCGCCTGCGGCGACGAAGGCGGCCGCGGCCGCCCGGGGATCGGCGCTGCGCACGAGCGCCTCCCCAACGAGCGCCGCGTCGAAGCCAGCGGCCCGCCAGCGGGCGATCGTGGCGGCATCGCGGGCGCCGGATTCGGCGATCGTGATCCGGTCGTCGGGAATCCCGGCGCGCAGCCGCATCGGGTGCTCCGGGTCCACGGCCAGCGTCCGCAGGTCCCGGGAATTGACCCCCACGAGGCGCGCGCCCGACGCGAGCGCGGCGTCCAGCTCGCGCCCGGCGTGGACCTCGACGAGCGGATCCAGGCCGAGGTCGCGGGCGCGGGCGACCAGGTCGACGAGCCGGCGAGCCGGGTGCAGCGCCGCCAGCAGGAGCACCAGGTCGGCGCCTGCCGAGCGCAGGACCGGCAGCTGCCGAGCGTCGACGACGAACTCCTTGGCCAGGACCGGCAGGGCCACGGCCGCGCGGACGGCGCGGAGGTCCGCCACCGATCCTCCGAACCAGTGCGGCTCGCAGAGGACGGAGATGACCGACGCCCCGCCGGCCTCGTAGGCACGGGCCTGGGCGACCGGGTCCAGCCCGGGCGGGGCGAACGCGCCGGCGGACGGCGACGAGCGCTTCACCTCGGCCACGAGGTGGAGCCCGGGGCGGGCGAGGCGAACGACCGCGTCGCGGGGCGCCGGCGCCGCAGCGGCAGCGCGGGCAAGGTCCCCGTACCGGGAGTCCCCCAGCTCGACGGCGACGTCGGCGGCACGCCGGCGGGCGATCTCCCCGAGGAACCCGGCGCGCCCGCGCGCGGGGGCAGGGGTCATGCGGGCACCTCCGGGTCTCCCGCGGAGCCCGCGCGGTCGGCCACGTCCTTCTCCGCGCGCAGCCGGGCCAGGAGCACGGCCGCGGAGCCGCCGTCGATCGTCGCGGCGGCCAGCGCGACGCCGGCGCCCAGGTCGCCGACTCTGCCGGCGGCCACGAAGGCAGCGGCGGCATTGAGCAGGACCACGTCGCGCCGCGGACCGCCGTCGATGCCACCGAGGACGCCCTCGACCAGGGCAGCGTTCTCCCGCGGCGCGCCGCCCGCGAGCGCGGCCGTCTCGGCCGGCGTCAGCCCCAGCGCCGCCGGGTCGACCGGGCGTCGGACCACGCCGCTGGGCGTCACGTCGTGGATCACGCCGCTGGCGTCGAGCGGCAGCTCGTCGAGCCCCGCGCCGTGGACGACGAGCGTCCGCTCGGTGCCCAGCGCCCGCAGCACCTCGGCAACGCGCGGCGCGGCCCCCGGGTCACCCACCCCCACGACCTGGCGGCGCGCCGCGGCGGGGTTCGTGAGCGGCCCCAGCAGGTTGAAGGCGGTGCGGACGCCGATCTCGCGCCGGGTCGGCCCGGCATGGCGCATGGCCGGGTGAAACTCCGGCGCGAAGAGGAATGCGAAGCCGGTCTCGCGGAGCGCGGCGGCCGCCGACACAGCGTCGTGGTCGGTCCGGACGCCGAGCGCCTCGAGCACGTCGGCCGAGCCGGACTTCGAGGTGATTGCCCGGTTGCCGTGCTTGGCCACCGGGACGCCGGCCGCGGCCACGACGAAGGCCGCGGCCGTCGAGATGTTGAAGGTCCCGGAGTGGTCGCCGCCCGTGCCGCAGGTGTCGATCGTGCCCGCCGGCGCCTCGACCTGCACGACGCGCTCGCGCATCGCCTGGGCGAAGCCGACGAGCTCCTCGATCGTCTCGCCGCGCATTCGCAAGGCCACCAGCAGCGCCGCGAGCTGGGCGGGCGTCGACTCCCCGTCCATCACCGAACCCATCGCAGCGCGCGCCTCGTCGCGCTCCAGCGTCCGGCCGTCGACGACTGCCGACAGCGCGGCTCGCACCGCATCGCTCATCGGGCGCCTCCCGTCGCGGCGGCAGGCGCCGTCGGCCCGACCGTCAGGCGCCCCGTCGCCCGCGCCTGCGCCCGGCCGGGGGCGCCCTCATCGCCGTTCCCGTCCGGTTCGTCGGCCGGGTCGAGCCCGCGGGTGGCGAAGGATCCTGCCGCGGCGTCCAGCCGGCCGGCCTCGCCCTCGCCCGCCAGGCGCAGGAAGTTGGCCACGAGGTGCGGACCCTGTGGTGTCAGCACGGACTCGGGGTGAAACTGGACGCCCTCCATGGGCAGGCTGACGTGACGCACACCCATCAGCACGTCATCGCCGGCGCTGTGCGCGGTGGGCAGCAGCTGGGCCGGCAGCGTTGCCGGGTCGATGCACAGGGAGTGGTAGCGCGCCGCCATGAACCCCGGCGGCATCCCCGCCAGCAGCCCGGCGCCGTCGTGCTCGACGGCCGACGCCTCGCCGTGCACGAGCGTCGGGGCGCGCACGATCGACGCGCCGAAAGCGGCGCCCATCGCCTGCATCCCGAGGCAGACGCCGAGCAGGGGGATCGCACGCTCGGCCGCGAACCGGACCGTCTCGATGGAGACGCCGGCGTGCTCCGGGTCGGACGGTCCGGGCGAGATGACGATCCCTCGCAGGTTCGCGACCGGGTCGTCGGCCAGCGCATCGAGCCCCGCCCGGTCGATCGCGTCGTTGCGGACCACGCGCACGTCGGCGCCGGCCGCCTGGAGCGCCTGCACCAGGTTGAACGTAAAGCTGTCGTAGTTGTCGACGACGAGGATCATCGGGCGCCCTCGGACATCCGCTCGCTATCGGTAACTCCGGACGCACGAACCGCCTCTGCCTCCGGCGCGCCCGCCGCGCCCGTCTCGACAGGCTCGCCGGACGATCGCAGCGCCGGCACGATCCCGCCCTCCAGCGCCAGCTCGATCGCACGGCGCAGCGCCGCTGCCTTGTGCTCGGTCTCCTCGAACTCGCGCGCGGGGTCGCTGGCGGCAACGATGCCGGCTCCCGTGTGGACGTGGGCCACGCCGTCCTTCAGGACCGCGCTGCGGATGGTGATCGCCGTGTCGAGGTTGCCGTCGTAGCCCAGGTAGCCTGCTGCACCGCCGTACAGCCCGCGCCGCTCGCCCTCGGCCGCCGCGATGAGCTGCATCGCCCGGATCTTCGGGGCGCCTGAGAGGGTGCCGGCGGGGAAGACGCTGCGCAGCGCGTCGAGCGCGTCGAGACCCGGGGCGATCTTGGCCTCGACGTGACTGACCAGGTGGAGGACGTGGCTGTAGCGCTCCACCTCCATGTACTTCGAGACGCGCACCGTCCCGGGCCGCGCGACGCGCCCCAGGTCGTTGCGCCCGAGATCGACGAGCATCACGTGCTCGGCACGCTCCTTCGGGTCGGCCTGGAGCTGCTCGGCGAGGAGATCGTCCTCCTCTGCGTCGGCCCCACGCGGCCGTGTCCCGGCGATCGGGTGCGTGGTCATCCGCTCGCCCTCCACCTGGAGCAGCAGCTCCGGGCTCGCGCCGACGACCTCGAACGACGGGGTCCGGACGAAGAACAGGTAGGGGCTGGGATTGACCTTGCGCAGCGAGCGGTACAGGCCGATCCCGTCGAGCGGGCTCCCGTCGCCTCGCTTCGGGAGCTCCAGCGTCTGGCGCCGCGCGAGGACCACCTGGATCGCCTCGCCCGCGGCGATGGCGTCCTTCGCATTGCGAACGGCGGCCTCGTAGGCATCGCGCCCCAGCGACGTCTGCGGCTGCGCGGACCAGGCGGCGATCCCGCCGGCGGGCGCGGTGCCCGCGGCCGCGTCCCCGCCGCGGCGAATCGTCGCGGACGCCGCGTCCCCGTCGCCGCGCGCGATCGACGGCCCCGCGATCTCCGCCGAGCTCGGGCGGGCGGTCTTCTCGAGGGCCTCGAAGAGGGCTCGCTCGGCGACCCGGTAGCGCTCCTCCAGCCGGGGTGCGTCGGTGTGGAGCGACGCGATCGCGGCCAGGGTGTGCGTGAGGTGGTCGAAGACGAGGACGAGGTCCGTCTCGATGAAGCTTGCCAGCGGGACGCCGATGGGGTCCGCCGCCGGGAGCGGGACCGTGGGCTCGAACACCGAGACGGCGTCGTAGGCGAGCGCCCCGACGGCACCGCCGGTGAACCGCGGCATCCCCTCGGTCGGCTCCACCTTGCGGCGGGGGAGGAAGCGGCGGAGGGCGCCGAGCGGGTCGTCGGCCGGGAGCTCGGTGACGGGAAGGTCGGGCGCATAGTCGACGACGCCGACCGGGCGGTCCTGGATCCGGGCCCGCCCGCCGCGGACCTCCAGCAGGCGACGTGGCCCGACGCCGAGGAAGCTGTAGCGGCCCAGGCGTTCGCCGCCCTCGACGGATTCGAGGAGGTAGGCCGGGGTGACGCCGTCGTCGAGGCGCAGGAAGGCGCCGATCGGGGTCTCGAGATCCGCGTCGCGCGCCGCCCGGAGGCGGATCGTGTCCGCGCTCCCCGCGAGGCGCTTGACCTCCCCGAGGCTGAGCGGGTGCTGGGTGGACATCGACGCGGACCTCCGGAATCGCAAACGACCTCTCGTCCTGCCAGGACGAAAGGTCGGGACCTTCCGCGGTGCCACCCGGGTTCGGCGTCTGCCGCGCTCATCGTGACCGACGGGACGGGTCCACCGCCCGATCGGCGCTGCCCTCTATCGCTGGCGCTCTGCGCCGGAGCCTACTGGCGATGGCCGCGTGCCCGCGGTTCGGGCGCTCGGCCGGGCCGCGTTCGGTCCGGAGGCTCCCGGGTCCATTCGCCGTCGCCGCCGCCCCGACTTCCACCTGCCGTCGGGTCTCTGTGCCGGCGCCGCGACGGGTACTCGTCCCGTTCACAGCCGCGTATGAAGTTGAGGCCGCGAGTCTAGGCTCGACCCCGCCGCTCGGTCAAGCGATGCGCGGTCGGGTGCGCGGTCGGGTCTGGCCGGGGCCATGGGCGGTCGGGGTCGGCCGGCTCGGCCCACGCCGGGAGCCCCGCCCGAGGGGCCGTTCGCCCCCGATTTGAATGACCATGCGGCCGCTGCCCGACCGCGGGCCCCGCCGGTAGGCTGGAACCGTGAACTGCATCGTCCTCGTCAAGCAGGTCCCGGACGTCTCCAACATTCCCGAGGATGCGTGGGACCGCGAGAAGGGCACGCTCCGGCGGGCCATGCTCGACAGCATCCTCAACCCCCTCGACCTCCACGCCCTGACCTTTGCCGACCAGCTCACGGCCGGCGACCCCGGCGCCCGGACGGTCTTCCTGAGCATGGGTCCGCCGCAGGCCCGCGAGGTCCTGGTCGAGTGCCTGTCGCGCGTCGCGGGCGAGGCCATCCTCCTCACCGACGGCGCATTCGCCGGTGCGGACACCGGCGCCACCGCCTACTCCCTGGCCTGCGCGATCCGGCGGATCGAGCGCGAGATGTTCGCCGGGAGCCGGGACTTCGCGATCGTGACCGGCATGCAGTCGGTCGACGGCGACACGGCCCAGGTCCCGCCGCAGATCGCCGAAGAGCTGGGAATCGACCATATCGCGTACGCCACGGGGCTGGTCACCGAGCCGCAGCTCGCGGTGCGGCGGATCGCCGCCGAGGGCATCGAGGACGTCCATCCCGTGCGCTGGCCGGTCCTCGTCACGGTCACCGCCTGCACGGATCCGCTCTACCGTTCCTTCGAGCGGACGCGCGAGGCGCGGCACGCCGAGATCCACGAGTGGTCCGCGAAATCCGTGAATGCCGATCCGACACGGATCGGCCTGAAGGGCTCGTGGACGCAGGTCTACCGCCTCTTCTCGCCGAGCGAGGATCGCCCGAAGACCTGCGAGTACGTCAAGAGCCCCGCCGAGCTGATCGGGAAGATCGCCGCCCGCTACCAGCAGGCCGCCCCGGGCGCCGAGGTCGGCATCGAGACCGGCTACGACCTCGGCGACCGCGAGCCGACCTACCGCGGCGAGTTCTGGGTGTTCGCCGAACGGGAGGGCGATGGCGTCCGCTCGGTGTCGCTCGAGCTCGTCGGCAAGGCACGCCAGCTGGCCGGCAGCCTCGGCGAGCGCGTCGGCGTCGTGCTGCCCTGTGCCGCGGCGGGCGATCGCCCGGCTCAGCTCATCGCCGCCGGCGCCGACATCGTGTACGTCATCGAGCACCCGCTCCTCGACTCGTTCGACCCGCTGGCCCACAAGAAGGCCATCGGCGACCTCGTCCGCGAACGGAAGCCGCAGGTGATGCTGTTCGGCGCCAGCCCCCTCGGTCGCGAGCTGGCCCCGCGAGTGGCCTATGCCTGTCGTTCCGGGCTCACGGCCGACTGCACGCGCCTGGAGATCGGAGACTTCAGCAAGGGCTCGACGAACCACGTCGGGATCCTGAAGCAGACCCGCCCGGCGCTCGGCGGCAACGTCATGGCCACGATCATGACCAAGGATTCGCCGACCCAGATGGCGACGGTCCGCCCGGGCGTCTTCAAGGTGCCGCAGGCCGACCCGAGTCGCTCGGGCGAGATCGTGCACGTGGCCACGGAGCTCGACGCCGAGGACGTCGGCCTCGAGGCGATCCCCGTCGAGTCGTTCGCGACCAAGGTCTCGATCCGCGACGCCGAGATCATCGTCGCCGGCGGCCACGGCTTCCGCTCGCGAGCCGACTTCGACACCTACCTCGAGCCGCTGGCCGTGGGACTCGGGCACCTCCTCGGCGCAAGCACGAAGGTCGCCGCCTCGCGGATGGCGGTAGAGGACGGCTTCACGACCCACGACTACCAGGTGGGCCAGACCGGCCAGACGGTCCAGCCGCGTCTCTACGTCGCCATCGGGATCTCCGGCGCCGTCCAGCACATCACCGGCATGCAGGGGTCCGAGATCGTGGTCGCCATCAACAAGGATCCCAAGGCGCGGATCTTCAACTACGCGGACTACGGCGTCGTCGGCGACATCGAGACGGTCGTCCCCGAGCTGGTCCGGGCGACGGAGGGACGGGCATGACCGCACCGATCGACGTCCTGGTCGTCGGCGGCGGCCCGGCCGGCCTGGCCACCGCGATCCGGCTGAAGCAGCAGCTGGCGACCGCCGGCCGGGACGCCTCCGTGGCGGTCATCGACAAGTCGCCGCACCCTGGCTATCACGCCCTGTCGGGGGCGGCCCTCGAGCCTGCCTGCCTCGACGAGCTGGTCCCCGGGTGGCGCGACGAGCGCAGGTTCATGGAGCACGTCGTCCCGGTCGAGCGCGACGAGATGTACTTCCTCCTGGGCGGGCGCGCCATCAGGCTGCCCGACCTCGCGGTGCCCGGCCGGATGCACCACACGGGCGACGTCACGCTCTCGCTGTCCCGCCTGGTCGGCTTCCTCGCGGCGAAGGCCGAAGGCCTGGGCGTCGAGCTCTACCAGGGCTTCTCGGCGCGGACCCTCCTGCTCGACGGCGACCGCGTCGCAGGCGTCCGGCTGGGCGAGGTCGGCCTGGACGCCCACGGCGAGGCGCAGACCAACCACCGGCCGGCCGAGGAGATCCGGGCCCGGGTCACCGTCCTGGCCGACGGCACGCACGGCGTCATCTCGACGGAGTTCCGCCAGCGCTTCGGCGCCGGACGAAACCCGCAGGTCTACTCGCTCGGCATCAAGGCCGTCGTCCAGTTCCCCGGCGACAACCCGTTCGGCAACCACCGGGTGGTCCACACGCTCGGCGAACCGAACCCGGCGAGCGTCTTCGGCGGCGGGTTCATCTACAGCATGGGCGAGAAGACGGCCGCCGTCGGCCTGATCCTCGGCCTCGACTGGAAATACGGCGACCTGACGCCGCAGCGCGAGTTCGAGCGGTACCGGGCCCACCCGTTCGTCGCGAAGCTGCTTGCCGGCTCCGTGACGATCGCCACCGGCGCCAAGACGATCCCCGAAGGTGGCTACTTCGCGCTCGGCGCCGCGACGGCCTCGGGCGCCCTCGTGGTCGGCGACGGCGCGGGCTTCGTCAACATGGAGAAGATCAAGGGGATCCACTACGCGATCCTGTCGGGGATGGCGGCGGCCGACACGATCGTGGAGGCGCTCGCCGCGGACGACACGACGAAGGCGGCCTTCGCGGGCTACCGCAGGCGGCTCGAGAGCCGGGGCGTGCTGCCGGACATGCGCCACGCCCGCAACTACCGGGCCGCGTTCCGGCGCGGCATCTACCCCGGCGCCCCGCTGTCGCTCGTCCAGAGCCGCCTGCCCGGGCGCCTGGGGATGGAGCCCGATGCCCGGGGCACGAAGAAGGGAGCGCGCCTGGACCGGCCCGATCCCGGCGGCATGGACGGCGCGACGTTCGTCAGCCTGACCGGCTCGCTGCATCGCGAGGACGAGCCGGCGCACATGGCGATCCTGGACCCCGCGAAGTGCGTCACCTGCGCGGCGGACTACGCCAGCTCCTGCACGCACTTCTGCCCGGGCCAGGTGTACCGCTGGGACGGCGAGCGGATCGTCCTCAGCGCCTCGAACTGCCTGCACTGCATGACCTGCGCCGTGAAGTGCCCGTTCGAGAACATCCGCTGGCAGCCGCCCGAGGGCGGCGAGGGGCCGCGCTTCAAGCAGATGTAGCGGCGGCGCGGGGCCCGACGGGAGGGCCCCGGCCAACCGGGCGGCCGGTCGCGCCGGCTGCGACTGCCGGCCGATCCCGGGCGGCCGCGGCTTGGCGGGCACGGCTACAAGGGAACCGGCACCGTCGTGCGGGCATTGAAGACGACGGCGAGCCACATCGCGAGGAGGACGAGGGCGAGGAGCGCGATGGCGACCTTCCTCGTTCCGCTCACCGCCTGGACCTCCTCGCGTCCGACGCCGATCGCCCGGGCTGCCACCCGGGACGGTCGGCCGGCGCCGTGCCGGTGGCGCCGGGGGCTGGCGGAGAGGGTGGGATTCGAACCCACGGGGCGCGAGGCCCTGCGGTTTTCAAGACCGCTCCGATAAGCCGCTCCGGCACCTCTCCGCGGTGTGCCCGACGAGGATAGCGGGCCGGGCCCGACTGGCGCGCGACGCCGGGCTCAGTGCGGCACGGCACCGGCGTCATCGACGCTGGTCACCGGGATCCACGCCAGGCGCAGCGTGGCCGGGTCTGCCGGGGTGCCGTCGGCGCCGACGATGGCGGCGATCACGAGCCGGACCCCGGCCGGGAGGCCGGTGACGTCAACCCGGGCCGGCGTGGACGGCTCCGCGGGGATCTCGACGAGCGCCCGCGACGGTTCGGCGGGCCGGGAAGGATCGGCGGCGATCGAGCGGACCAGGAGCCACGGCTTCCCGGGCCTGCCCTCCATGCCGGTGACGGCCGGGCCGACCGCAGGCACCGGCGAGGAGCCTGCCACGAGAGCGGCGAGCGTGCCCGCCTCCGCGATCTGCGACAGCGAGATCCGGGCCCGCGCCGCGGTCCGGCGCAGGAGGGCGTCGTCGCGTGGGCTGGTCACCGCGATCGGGGTGAGGATCGTCCGCCCGCCGACCCCGGGCGTCGCCAGGGCGGCCACCGGGCGGCCCCGACCGACGGCGTCCGGGTCCCCCGCCAGGCGCGCGACGACGATCGACGGGGACGTCGGCGGAGCGAAGCGCACGACGCGCGTGCCGTCGACCGCGACGGGCGTGCCGAGCGGCACTCCGAGCAGGCGGTACGCGGCCTGCTGTGGGTCGAGGGGGAGGGCCCACGCCTCGATGGTCGTCGCCGTGTCGCCGCCCGCGGGCGCGATCGGCAGGCCACCCAGGTTGTGGACGGTCGCGGCGAGGCCGCCAGCGTCGTCGACCGAGAGGTCGACGCTCGCCTCGCGAGGTCCTGCCACGCGCACGACCAGGGACGGGACCTTCGGACGGTCCGTCGCGGGCAGGGCCCGGCCGTCGCTGTCGCGGGCCTCGATGTCGAGCCGCCACAGCCCGGCCTGGCTCGGCGCCTTGAGAGCCAGGCGCGCGACGTGCCCCGGCCGGTCGGCCCGCGAGACGAGCGCCCACCGGGGCTTCGGCGCCTGGCGCGGTCCGGCGACGGATGCCTCGGTGAGGGCCACCGGCGTCCAGCGGACCTGGAAGCGGATGGCGGCCGGGAGCACCGCACCCGGCCGTGCCTCCCAGGGCACGTCCAGGGCGGTCGGCAGGCGGGCGATCGGCGTGTCGACGAAGCTGGGGCGCCCGAACGTCAGGCGGCGCTCCTTCAGCGTCACCACCAGCCCGTCGAGGACGTTTGCCAGGACCGCGATCTTGTCCGCCCAGTGCACGTCCGAGGCGTAGTAGCGGTTCACGCCGCGAAGCGTCGTGAAGCCGTACCACCAGCGGCCGCCAGGAGTCAGGTATTGGTCGCGGATCACCTGGGCCACGGCGAGGATCCCCTGCTCGTACGTGCGATACCTCGCCGCGTAGCGCCAGGGATCCCGGTCGAAGGCGTTGTAGCCGAACAGGTTGTGCTTCAGGCGCGCGATGTCGGACGTGCCCCAGCCGCTCTCGAGCATTGCGTGGGCGACGAGGTAGCGTGCGTTGATCCCTTCCCGGCGCTCTGCCTCCAGGAATGCCGAGCCCAGCCGCGGCAGGGGCGTCCTGGCGCCGAGCGCCTCGTCGATCATCCAGGCCGCATACCCTGACGTCGAGAGGATGTCGGTGTTCGGGGTCATGGCCCGGCCGGCCCGGTAGGGCGCCATCCAGCGCGGCTCGATCTTGCGGGCATGCGAACGCGCCTCGGCCGGTGCGACGGGCAGGACCGCGGCGAGGGCGACGATGAGGGTCAGTGCGGCGGGCAGGATCCGCCGGAAGAGGGGTGTTCGCATGGGTCGGGGCCACCTTGCGGGACCGCCGTCCCCGCGGCCACGACCCGTCCGTCCGGGTGACGCCTGGCTCCATCGTCCGGCCTGGAGGCCGGAGAACGGGGTTCGGGCGCGATCCGGCCTCCGGCGCCCGCCGATATAGCATCAGGGCGGCACAGCCGTGCCAGCCCGAACCGTCACGACCGCAGCCCGTGCTGCAGACCAGACTCGGAGGCCCCGTGCTCCGCCGCTTCCTGGGCGGCTCGAACGACCGCGTGCCCGCGGAGATCGCGCCAAGCCGCCACCTCATCGACCTGCGCAGCGTGGTCAAGGACTACGCCACCGACGCGGGGGCTTTCCGGGCGCTTCGCGGGGTGGACCTGCAGGTGGATGCCGGTGAGTTCATCGCCGTGGTCGGCAAGTCCGGCTCGGGCAAGTCGACCCTGATGAACATGACGACCGGGATCGACCGCGCCACCGCCGGCGACGTCTGGGTCGGCGGCACCCACCTCAATCACCTGTCCGAGGGCCGGACCGCGGAGTGGCGCGGCCGCACGGTCGGGGTGATCTTCCAGTTCTTCCAGCTCCTGCCGACGCTCACCGTCGTCGAGAACGTGATGCTGCCGATGGACTTCGCCGGGCTCTGGACCCCGAAGGAGCGCGAGGAGCGGGCGCTGGCACTCCTGGAGCAGGTGGAGATGGCCGATCAGGCCGGCAAGCTGCCGTCGTCCACGTCCGGCGGCCAGCAGCAGCGGGTGGCCATTGCCCGGGCGCTCGCCAACGACCCGCCGATCCTCGTCGCCGACGAGCCGACCGGCAACCTCGACTCGGCCACCGCCGAGGCGGTGATCCGGCTCTTCGACGAGCTGGTCGGCGCCGGCAAGACGATCGTGATGGTCACCCACGACCGCGAGATTGCCTCGCATGCACGCCGGACCGTGCACATGGTGGACGGGGACATCGTCGACGGGACCTTGCCCGACGCCGACCCACGGACGGCAGACGCACCGCCCGCCGCAGGCGACCGATCCACGTCGCAGCCGGCCCGTGCGTAGCATCCGGTGGCGGAAGGTCTTCCGCGACCTCGGCGTCGCGCGGACCCGCACCGTCCTCGTCGTCCTCTCGATCGCCGTCGGTGTCTTCGCCGTCGGGACGATCGCCGGCGCGAACGCGCTCCTCCAGGACGGCCTCCGCGAGGCGTACCGCGCGAGCAGGCCCGCGAGCGCGACGATCTCCGCGTCGGCCTTCGGCGACGACCTCGTGAGCGCGGTCCGCTCGATGCCGGGGATCGCGGACGCCGAGGCACGCCGGAGCGTGACGGTCCGCCTGAGAACCGGCCCCGAGACGTACCGCGAGCTGCAGCTCACCGCCATCACCAACTTCAAGGATCAGCGCCTGGACCTCGTCACGCCGGAGCCCGGGGCCGCCTGGCCGCCTGGCCGCGGGGAGATGCTCCTCGAACGGTCCAGCCTCACCCTCGCCGACGTGCCGACGTCGGGCAACGTGGAGGTCCAGACGGTGGACGGGACGATCCATCGGCTGCGCGTCGGCGGGCTCTCGCACGAGGTGGGCGCCTCCCCGGCCTTCTACGTGGGGCGGCTCCAGGGTCACGTCACGTTCGACACGCTGGCCGACCTGGGCTTCGGCACCGCGTACGACGAGATGCGGATCCTGGTCAAGGACCCGACCCTGACGCGCGACGGGGTCCGTGCCGTCGCTGAGCAGGTCCGGGCGCGGATGGAGCGGGCTGGTGCCAGCGTGATCTTCGTGTTCGTGCCACCGCCCGGGGAGCATCCGGCCCACAACCTGCTGGCCGGCGTCTTCCTGGTGCTCGGGTTCCTCGGGCTGCTCGCGCTCCTGGCGTCGGGCTTCCTCGTGGTGAACACGGTGAACGCGATCATCGCCCAGCAGACGCGCCAGATCGGGGTCATGAAGGCGGTCGGCGCCAGGAACCGCCAGGTGGCCGTCCTGTACCTCGGGATGGTGCTGCTGTACGCAGTGCTCTCGCTGTGCGTCGCCCTCCCGCTCGGCGCCCTCGGCGCCTACGGCCTGACGGTCTTCACCGCCTCCCTCGTCAACTTCGACGTCAGCACGTTCTTCGCGCCGCCCGAGGTGATCGCCCTCGAGGTGGCCGTGGGGCTGCTCGTCCCGCTCCTCGCCGCGCTCGTCCCCGTCTGGCGCGGGGTGCGCGTCACGGTGCGCGAGGCGGTGAGCAGCACCGGGATCCGGGATGCCTTCGGGCGGAGTCGCTTCGACCGGACAATCCAGCGGGTCCGCGGCCTCTCCCGCCCGACTCTCCTCTCGATCCGCAACACGTTCCGCCGGAAGTCGCGCCTCGCCCTGACGCTCTCAGCCTTGACCCTGAGCGCGGCCGTCTTCATGGCGGTCTTCACCGTGCGCTCGTCGCTCTACCGGACCCTGGACGACGCCCTCGCCTACTTCGACTACGACGTGCAGGTCGAGATGGCGGCGCCCGCCCGGGCCGACCTGCTGGAGCGGGAGGCCCTGCGGGTGCCCGGTGTCACGGCCGCCGAGGCCTGGCGCTTCGCGACGACCCAGCGGATCCGGGGCGACGGCTCGGAGAGCCGGTCGTTCATCACGTTCGGGCTGCCGCCGGCGACGACGATGGTCCGTCCCAGGCTCCAGGAGGGCCGCTGGCTCCTCCCCGGCGACGGCAACGCCCTCGTGGCGACGGCGAACGTCCGGGACGACGAGCCCGACCTCCGGATCGGGGACAGCCTGACCCTCCGGGTCAACGGCCGCGACGCCACCTGGACGCTGGTCGGGATCGTCGAGTCGCCGACCCAGCGGCCCTTCCTCTACGCGAATGCCGGGCCGCTGGAGCGAGCGTCGCGCGACGTGGGGCGGGCGACGGTCGTGATGCTCCGCACCGCCTCCCGCGACGCGGCCACCCAGGATCGCGTGGGCAAGGCCGCCGCCGACCATCTCAAGATGGTCGGCGTCCGCGTCGCCGCGACGTCGACGATCGCCGAGGTGCGCACGACGCAGGAGCGCCTGTTCGACGTCCTGGTGATCTTCCTCTCGACGATGGCGCTGCTCCTGGGCGCGGTCGGTGGCCTGGGGCTCGCCGGAACGATGAGCATCAACGTCGTCGAGCGCGCCCGCGAGATCGGCGTGATCCGGGCCGTGGGGGCGTCCGACGGCGCCGTCCTGCGCCTCTTCCTGGCCGAGGGGGTCCTCATCGGCCTCATGTCCTGGGCCCTCGGCGCCGTCCTCGCGATCCCCATCAGCAGGACGCTGTCGGATGCGCTCGGGATGGTCTTCCTGTCGCGCCCGCTCTCCTACGCCATCAGCGCCGAGGGGGTGATCCTGTGGCTCGGGATCGTCCTCGCCCTGGCGGCTGCCGCAAGCCTCCTCCCGGCCTGGCGCGCGTCGCGGCTGGCCGTTCGCGAGGTCCTGGCGTACGAATGACCGACCAGCCCAATTCCTCGCCCTCCCCGCCGGTGCCGGCCTCGGAGCCTTCGGCGGCACCGTTCCAGCCCCATGATCCGCGCCCGACTCAGACCCGAAGGAGCCCCATGCGCCGCCTCGTCATCGTCGTCGTCATCGCGATCGCCGCCGTCGCCGGCGGGTGGTTGGTCCTGGTGCGCGGGGGCGCCGGCGGAGCGTCCGCGACGCCCGAGCCGTCGATCCCGCCGGTTCCGCCGTCCACCCAGATCGTGGCCGACGGACGGGTCGTCCCGGTCCGTTTCGCGGAGCTCGGCGTCGCCGTCCCGGGGACGGTCGCCGAGGTCCTGGTCGCCGAGGGCGGCACGGTTGCCGCCGGCGACCCGCTCGTCCGGCTGGACCCGGCGGCAGCCCAGGCCGAGGTGGACGGCGCGGCCGCCGGGGTGGCGGCGGCGGAGGCTCGAGCCGCGGGCGCGACGGCAGGCATCACCCAGGCCAGCGCTGCCGTGGATTCCGCCGCCGCTGCGGTGGCGCAGGCCCGCGCCGCCGTGGATCGCGCCCGGGCCGCGCGGGACGCCCTGCCCGCGTCGGCGCCCGCCGCCCAGAAGCGAGCCGGCGATGCGGATGTCAGTGCGGCGCGCGCCGCCCTGACCGGCGCGCAGGCGAACCTCCGGGGGGCGCGGGCGGCGGCCACGGCTGCCACCCGGACGTCCGCGGCGGGAGCCGCCGACGTGGCGCGGGCGAAGGCCGGACTCGCGGCTGCGCGGGACGCGCTCGCCCAGCTCACCCTGACGGCGCCGTTCGCCGGGACGGTGGCGTCGCTCGACGCGCGGGTCGGCGAGCGCGCCAGCCCAGGGCTGCCGCTCGTGCGCGTGGCCGACACGTCGGGCTGGCGGATCGAGACGACCAACCTCGACGAGACGACGGTCGCCCGCGTCGCCGTCGGCGCGCCCGTCACGATCACCTTCGACGGGCTGCCCGGCGTGACCCTCGACGGCACGGTGACGTCGGTGGCCCTGTTCGGCTCGACGTCCCAGGGCGCCATCGTCTACCGGGCGGTCGTCACCCCGGCGACCCTGCCCGAGGGGCTCCGCTGGAACATGACCGCGACGGTGACCGTGAAGAGCCGGAGCTGATCCCGGGGGCGTCGGTCAGCGCGCGCTGATGACGCAGGTGCCGGCGATGAGGTCGTGCCAGCCCCGCCGGCGGCTGTCCACCAGGATCCAGACGAAGCCGAGGTAGAAGACGGCCGCCGAGACCCACCAGCCGATCAGCCGGAGGATGGCGGTCCCCCACCCGATCCGGCTGCCGTCGCGGTCGGCGACGACGCGGATCCCGGCCACCTTCATGCCGGGCGTCGCGCCGCCGCGGGCCCAGAAGAACGGGAAGTACAGGAGGCCGATCACGGAAGCGAACGTCCAGCCGAGGACGGCGAGGCCGAGTCCGCCGCCCAGCTCCGACCAGGTTGCCGGGTCCGACCAGTAGTCGGGCTGGTGGATCGCCCTGTCGGCGACCGTCCCGATGACCGGGAGCATGAAGATCAGGACGATCGCGGTGACCACGATCCCGAGGAGGATCGCGTCGATGAGATAGGCGCCCAGGCGGGCGCCGTGTCCCGAGAAGGCGACGCCTGGCGCCGGCCCGACGGGCTCGGCAGGCGTGGACCAGGTCGGTGCGGGCGTGGTCATGCGTTGTTCCCTCCCGGTACGGTGCCGCGATCTCAGGCGGGCTGCACCATCACGGTGCCCGCGATCAGGTCCTGCCAGCCGCGGTGCCGCTTGTCGATGAGGATCCAGATGAACCCAAGGTAGAAGACGGCGCCGGAGATCCACATCCCGATCAGCCGGATGATCGCCTCACCCCAGCTGAGCGGACCACCGTCGCGATCGCGGACGAGCCGCAGGTTGAAGATCCGCATGCCGGGAGTCGCCCCGCCGTTCACCCAGAACCACGGGAAGTAGCCCAGGCTGACGGCGAAGACCGCGGCGACCAGGAGGATGCCGCTCAGCGCCGCGAGCGGGACGGCCCCGCCCACCGCCAGCGCCGCGGTCACGAGGGCCAGCGCGATCGCGACCGCCGTCACCAGGACCCCCACCAGGATGGCATCCACGATGTAGGCCACGAGGCGGGCGCCGTGGGGCGCGAAGAAGAGCCCCGGCGCGGGGCCGGACGGCTCGGGAGGCACAGCCCACGGCTGCGGCGGGTATCCCGAAGGCGGGGGCGTCGCCGACGGATACGGGGGCGGGTACGCGGGCGGCGGCGGCCAGCCGGGCGGCGGAGCGTCGGGCGGCGGTGGTGGTGGCGGGGCGTCGGGCGGCGGCGCCGGCGGGATGGCCTGGGTCGGCTCCAACTGGTTCGGCTGGTCGGGCTGGTCCATGCGATCGTGTCCCCTGTCGGACGCCGCCGGGTGACGGGCGTCGCGGGCCGATCGTAGCGACTCGCCTGCTCCACGTCACCCGTCAGTTGCGCCCGACCCCGGGCCGATCGCGCCCGTCGGACCGGCCGCCGAGAGTCGAGGACGCCGCGAAGTGGGCCGGCCGGCCCCGCCCTCCTGCTCAGCGCGGTCGGATGACGTCCGTGCCGAGCGTGCCGCGGAGCGGTTCCGGGACGACGACCGATCCGTCGGGCTGCTGCCAGGCCTCCAGGATCGCCGCGACGACCCGGGCCAGGGCCAGCCCGGACCCGTTGAGGGTGTGGACCAGCACCGCCTTCGCTCCCGCGGCGGGGCGGTACCGGATCGCCATGCGGCGGGCCTGGTAGTCACGGAAGTTGGAGCAGGAGGAGACTTCCAGCCAGCGCTCGACTCCCGGCGCCCAGACCTCCAGGTCGTACTTCTTGGCCTGCACGAAACCCATGTCGCGGGTCGCCATCAGGAGCACCCGGTAGGAGAGCCCGAGGCGACGAAGGAGATCCTCGGCCCGGCCGGTCATCCATTCGAGAGCCTCGTTCGAGGCCTCCGGGCGCTCGAAGAGCACCATCTCGACCTTGTCGAACTGGTGGACCCGCAGGATGCCGCGCGTGTCCTTGCCCGCCGCGCCAGCCTCACGCCGGAAGCAGGGCGAGTAGGCGGCGTAGCGGACCGGGAGCTCGTCGGCACCGAAGATCTCGTCGCGGTGGAGGTTCGTGACCGGGACCTCGGCCGTGGGGACCAGGTAGAGCTCGTCCCGGGTGACGACGTACATCTGGTCTTCCTTGTCCGGGATCTGGCCTGTGCCGCGCGCGGACGCCGTGTTGACGACCGCGGGCGGCCAGATCTCGGTGAACCCGTTCTCGCGCGTGTGGACGGCCAGGAAGAAGTCGATCAGGGCGCGCTGGAGGGCGGCGCCAGCGCCTTTGTAGACGGGGAAGCCGGAGCCGGCGATCTTCGCGCCGCGCTCGAGGTCGATGATGTCGAGCGCCTCGGCAAGATCCCAATGGGGCTTCCGCTCCCAGGTGCCGGCCTCGCCGGCGTGGCCCTGGAGGCGCGGCAGGACGTCGCCCCAGGTCCGGACGACGACGTTGGCGTCGGCGTCGCCGACCGGGACGCCCGGATCTGCCGGGTTGGGGATCCGCAGGAGGGCGTCCTCCAGCTCCGCCGCCACGGTCGCGGCCTCCGCGTCGAGGGCGGCGATCCGTTCGCCGACAGCCACCGAAGCGGCCCTGAAGGCCGCGACCTCGGGCCCCCCGGGGTCGGCGCCACCGCGGATCGCATCGCCGACGCGCTTCGAGGCGGTGTTTCGCTCGGCCTTCAGGGCGTCGGCCTCGCCGAGGAGGCGGCGGCGGCGCACGTCGAGCTCCAGGGCGAGGTCCACGAGCGAGGCGTCCTCGCCCTTGTCGAGGGCCCCCTGGCGGATGACGTCGGGCTCGTCGCGAAGTCGCTGCAGACCGACGCTCACGCCCCGGCCCCCTCGCCGGCGTGATCGCGCCACCCGGCGGCGGATCGCAGCCGGCCGACGACGAAGTCGGCGGCCAGGCTGGCCAGGAGCCAGCCGGCGCGGGGGCCGTTGGTGCGGGCCAGGAAGGCGAGGTAGACCGCGCCGAAGGCACGCCCCGCGGAGAGCCCGGCCTCGCCGGCGACCCGGAAGAGGAGGTCCTGCCAGGCGTCTCCGCCCTGGGGTCGCTCCTTCGCGGCCGCGATCGCGAGGCCGCCCAGGAAGACCCGCTGGTCCTCGCCGAGGGCCGCCGCCTCCGGCGGGAGCGCATCGCGATGGACCCGAACGATGGCGCTATCCGGCGCGTACGACGCCAGCCAGGCGCGAGCGGCGGCGAGACGCTCCGCGAGGGTCAGCTCCTCGGTGGGGGTCAACGCCGCGCCCTTCTCCTCCGCCACCCGGGCGGCGATGTCGACGCCGGGGATCTGGGCCAGGAGGGCGAGGTGGGCGAACGCGGGGCGGTAGGCCGCGGCGGCGTCCGCCGGGACCGTCCCGGCGACGAGGACGTAGCCGAAGAGGCGGCCGGCGTCGGGCGGCAGCTCGCCACGGAACGGGCGGCCGGCAGTCGCGGCGGCAAGGCGGTCCAGCTCGTCGAAGAGACGCGGGATTGCGTCCGTCCCCTGGGGGTCGAACTCGATCGCCTGGTTCGGCCGGGGCCGCAGGAACAGGAGCCGCAGCGGCTCCGGTGGCAGCGCCTCGGCGATCTCGTGGGCGGAGGCGCCGCGTCCCCTGGAGGTCGACATCTTCCGGCCGCCGATGTTGAGGAACTCGTACGGGAAGTTCAGCGGCGGCTCGCGGTCGAAGACCTCGCGCGCGAGCGCGTCCGATCGGTCGCGCGAGCCGCCGGCCGTCGCGAGATCCTTGCCGCACGGCTCGATCGTCACCCCGAAGAGGCTCCACTGGGCCGCCCATTCCAGGTTCCAGGGAAGCTTCGCGGTCCCGTCGAACGGCGAGACCCGACCCACGAAGCCGCAGCCCTGGGCCCAGGTGACGTAGTCGGGCCGGCACTCGACCCGAACGGTCTCGCCGTCCCAGTCGAGGGCGATCGTCGTTCCCACCTTGCCGCAGGCGGGGCAGATCGCCTGGACCGGAAGCCAGCCCTCCGGCCGCTCGACCCTGGAGACGCGGCGGTAGACGTCGCGCACCACCTGGGCGCGGTCGAGCGCCAGCCGAAGGAACGGGTTCATCTCGCCGGTCGGGTAGATGTCGCTCATCCAGTAGTAGCGGTCGGGGCGGATGCCGAGGCCTCCGAAGACGTCGATGAAGGTCTGGGCGTGGTGTCGCGCGTAGGACGCGTGGCAGTCGCCGGCCTGGTCGGGGACGTGGGCCAGCGGCCGCCCCATCTCGTGGCCGACCGAATTGGGCGTGAGGAGCGCCTGGGCATCCATCGGGTCCATGTCGTCGACGCCGTAGAGAAGCGTCGTCGGGAGACCCCGATCGCGCAGGGCGCGGGTGATCACGTCGAGGATCACCGGGCCGCGCAGGCTGCCGACGTGGACGGTGCCGGAGGGCGTCTTCGAGTCGTTGACGACCTGCGGTCCTTCGACCGACGCCGCCAGCTCGTCCGCCCAGTACATGCCTGCGTCCTCCGCTCCCGGATTCGCCGGGCCGGGTGGCGGCACCGGCCGCCCGCCCCGGTCCTCCGGGCGGGCGCTCAGCTGATCGACTTGATGGTGTAGGTGTAGTCGGTCCCGTTGGGGAGCTTGACGATCACCGTGTCGCCGGCCTTCTTGCCCAGCAGCGAGCGACCGACGGGCGACTCGTTGGAGATCTTCGAGTCGGCGGGGCGCGCCTCGGCCGACCCGACGATCGAGAAGGTCTCCTCGCCGTCGAGCGACTCCACCGTCACGCTGGATCCCAGGGACACGTGCTCGGAGCCGGTGTGCTCGATGATCACGGCGCTCTTGAGCATGCCCTCCAGGGTCTGGATCCGGCCCTCGACGAAGGCCTGCTCGTTCTTGGCCTCTTCGTACTCGGCGTTCTCGGAGAGGTCGCCGTGCTCCTTGGCGTCGTGGATGCGCGCGGCGACCTCGGTGCGGCGGACGTTGACGAGCTGCTCGAGCTCCGCCCGCAGGGCGGCCTCGCCTTCGCGCGAGAGATAGGTGGGTTTCGTGTTCACGAAGGAGCGAACCCCCGTCGAATCTGCCGTCCTGCAGGCGTCGGCGACGCGGCTGCGCGGCGGTGAGGTGGCCGAGAACGAAACGAACCCCGGGTGCTCCCGCGTGGGGCGCCCGAAGTCCGACCGCCGCGGATCATAGCCCCGCCCCGCGTGGGGTGTCAAAGAGGACGGGGCCGTGCCTCCGCGCCAAGGGCACAGTCGGCACCGCGGGACCCGGCCACGCGCGCGCCTCGCACGAGCGTCACGGACTTGCGCGCTCCCCGTAGCCCACGAACCGACCTTCGGCGTCGCGGACCGCCGGCCGCACTCCTCGGACCGCGTCGCGGCGGAGCGGCCCGTGGACGTGCGGGTACGGACTTCCCGGGTCGTCGTAGCGCCATGGCGCTGCCACGAGGGCGAGGTCGAGGTCCAGCACCACGAAAGCGCCCGTCTCGTCGGCGTAGAAGCGGTTGGCAACCGCCAGCATCTCCGCGTCGTCGTCGGTGCAATGGACGAAGCCCTCGGCCTCGAAGCCGGCCGGCGTGTACTGCGCGGCCGGGTCGGGATCCGCCCGCCACGCTTCCCAGCGAGCGGCAGGGAGGAGGTGGATCGTGACATGGCCGCCGGCATCTCCCGGCAGGTCACGGAAGAGGAGCCGGCGGGCGTTGGCGGCATAGACGAGGCGCAGGACCTCCGGCGGCAGGCCGAGGCCGTGGATTTGCCAGCGCCCCTGGGAGCCCGGGGGCGGCGCCACGCCCCCGGCGGGGCCGGAGGACGCCGCGGGGCCTGTAGACGCCGCGGGGCCTGTAGACGTCGCGGGGCCTGTAGACGTCGCGGGGCCGGTGGACGCCGCGGGGTCATCGGACGCGTCGTAGGGGAAGGACTCGTCACGGGTCTCCAGGAAGCGCGCGTAGACCGCCCACCATGCCGGGTCCGGCGGCGCGTCGGTCCCGAACAGGACCCGCCCGGGGAAGTCCAGGATCAGGTCCCGGGCGACGTACGGTTGCCGGCCCAGCTCGGCGATCCTGGCCGCGAGATCCACGTGCCAGTTCGGGTACGCGGCCAGCATCCCCGCGACGCGCCCCAGGTCCTCCGGCACGCAGCCGACGTGGGCGCCGACGAAGATGGTCCCGGGATGCCGGGCGACCAGCGTCTCGAGGCCGTCGATGATCTCGTCGAACGGCGGGTAGCCGGCCAGGTCGGGGCGGCCCGGCGGCCGGGTCGGCCAGAAGTGCCAGTCGGGGTGCTCCAGGAGCTCCTCGTACCGCTCGTTCGACTCGTCGAGCGGATCGAAGAACGCGATGGGATCGGCGACGTGGATCGTGACCGGCACGCCCAGCTCTGCGGCCGCCGCCCAGACCGGGTCCAGGCGCCGATCGTCGACGGCGACGAGGCGACCCGCCGGGTCGCGCGCCGTCAGCCCCAGGGGCTTCCAGACCTTCAGGCCGCGGGCCCCCGCCGCGACGCCGTCGCGGAGGCGCCGCTCCTCCTCCTCCCCGAAGTCCGCCCGCGCCTCCCACATCGCGTAGTCCAGCTCGGCGAAGACGGCCACCCGCCGCCCGAGCGGAGCCCACCGGCCCAGCTCCCTGCGAAGCCTCTCGCCCCAGCCGCCGTCGAGGTCCACGATCGCAGCGATCGCGGAGGCGTCGAGGGCAGCCTCGAGGTCGGCGGCCGTCGCGCTGGCCCAGCGGCCGGAGAACGTCGTCGATCCGAGGTGGTTGTGGGCATCGATGGCCGGCATCGACGGTCGGGCGATCGGCGTCACGGCGGCGCGCAGGCGCTGGCGCGGCCGGAAGTCGCGCAGGAGCAGGTCGCCGGACGGGCGGCCGGTCGAGTCTTCCATGGCCGCTACCCCTTGAGGCCGGACAGGGCGATGCCCCGCACGAAGTACTTCTGGGCGACCAGGAACAGGATGACCATCGGCAGGAGGCTGACCAGCGCTCCGGCCATCATCTCCGGCCACTTGCCGACGAACTGGCCCTGGAAGAACGCCAGCCCCACGGTCGTGGTGTACGTGGGCAGGTCGCGCAGGTAGATCAGCGGGCTGAGCAGGTCGTTCCAGCTCCACATGAACTGGAAGATGGCCAGCGTGGCGAGCGCGGGCCGGGCAAGGGGGACGTAGATCCGCAGGAAGATCTGCCAGGGGTTCGCGCCGTCGACCCGGGCGGCATCGGCCAGCTCGTTCGGGATCGCCAGGAAGAACTGCCGCAGCAGGAACGTCCCGAAGGCCCCGCCGAAGAAGGCCCAGACCCACAGCGGCAGGTTCGTCCCGATCCAGTTCCCGCTGTCGCTGAACGGCCAGGGCAGGGAGCGATACAGCACGAAGTTCGGGACGAGGACCACCTGGAACGGGATGATCAGGGTCGCCAGGATGACGGCGAACAGGATCCGCTTGCCGGGGAACTGCAGGACGGCGAAGGCGTAGGCCGCCATCGAGCAGGTGACCAGCTGGCCGACCGTGGCCAGCGAGGCGATGACGATCGAGTTCTGGAAGAACGTCCCGAAGGTCACCTCGGGCAGGGCGAACCACATCTTCGTGTAGTTCTCCCAGTGGAGGCCGGTGGGGAAGGTGAACGGGGCGCTCGAGAAGACCTCGGCCCGGGTCTTCAACGAGGTCGAGAGCATCCACAGGAACGGGATCATCATCGCCACGCCGCCGACGACGAGGGCAGCGTAGACCGCGGCCTTCCGGGTCAGCCTGCGCAGCCGGCGGCGCGCCGGACGCCGCACCGCGGTCGCGGTCGCGGCGGGGGCGCTCATAGCCGCGGCCTCACTGGTAGTGCACCCAGCGATCCTGGGTCCGGAAGTACAGGATCGTGAAGACGGCAACGATCAGGAACAGGATCCACGACGCCGCGCTCGCATAGCCCATCTTGAAGTTGCGGAAGCCGTTCTCGTAGATGAAGTAGACGAGGGTGATCGTCGCCTCGCTCGGCTTGCCAGGGTTGGCCATGACGTAGATCTGGTCGAAGACCTGGAAGGCCCCGATCAGCGCCAGCACGCCCGTGAAGAAGATCGAGGGCGTCAGGAGCGGCAGCGTGACCGACCGGAACCGGCCTCCGCGACCCGCCCCGTCCACGCTCGCGGCGTCGTAGTACTCGGTGGGGATCGCCTGGAGTCCGGCGAGGAAGATGATCACGTTCGCCGGCAGCCCCTGCCAGATGCTCATCGCGATGATCGACGGCATCGCCAGCGTCGGGTCGGCGATCCAGCGCTGCGGGGGAATCCCGACGGCCACGAGGGCATGGTTGAGGAGGCCGGTCGGGCTGTAGATCCAGAGCCAGACGAGAGCGATCGCCGTCGCCGACGTGACGAGCGGGAGGAAGTACGCGGTGCGAATCCAGGCGATGCCGCGGATCGACTGGTTGAGGGCCGTCGCGAGGCCGAGGGCAAGGGCCAGGCCGAAGGGCACGGAGACGGCCGTGTAGAAGAACGTGTTCCGCAGCGCCTTCAGGAACCGTTCGTCGCTGAGCAGCTTCGTGTAGTTGTCGAAACCCACCAGCGTGGGCGCCGTCAGCATGTCCCACTTCGTGAGGCTGATCCCGAAGGTGGCCAGGATCGGCCCGGCGGAGAGAACCGCCAGGCCGATCAGGGTTGGGGCGAGGAAGAGCAGCGCCCAGCGGGCCTCGCGGCCGCGAGGCCCGCTGGGCTTGGACCGGCCGCGCGAGGGCATGCGCCATGGCCGGCGAGCTGCCCGGACGCCCGGGGGCGACGTCACGAGGCCGACCCGGCGCCGGCGGGACGGGCGGCAGCCGTCACTGGCCGAGCAGGCTGTTCAGCTTCGGCGTGATCTCGTCGAGGGCCGCCTTCGCGGTCAACGTGTTGTCGTTGAAGACCTTCGTGTCGAGCTGGTCCTGGAGCGTGGTGCTGAACTCGTTGCTCCTCCTGCGTGGGCTACCAGTCGGCGCCGTTGCCGCCCAGCCATCCGGGCAGCCACTCGGCCTCCGCTGCGATCAGCTCGTCGGTCATGCGCCAGGCATCGTCGAGCGAGAGAGAGGCCTGGACCTGGGGGTCGGTGAGGACGGCGTGGTAGACGAGGTCGCGGTCCTCGGTGAGGGCCGCCTCGACGGTCAGCTCCTGGCAGTCGACGGCCGGTCGCGTGTACGCGGCGCACTGCGGCGGGAGCGGCCCCACGGCGACCGGGTGGACGCCGAGGCCGTCGACGAGAGCCGGCACCTCGACGCAGGCGTCGGCGGCGAGGTTCGAGATGAGAGATCCGCCGTTGAAGCCGGCCGGATCGACGTGGTTCATGACGTTGGCCACGATCCGCGCCGGCTCCCCGGTCGTCATCGCGTGCACGATGACCGCCGCGTACTCGCCGCTCCGCTCGATCTCGAAGGACTCGCCGGCCGCCAGGCGGCGCTTCGTCTCGTCGTACTCGGCGAGGTTGCCCGCCACACGGGTGAGGTACTCCCCGATCGGGACATGGAAGCGCTCCACCTGGCCCTTCGGGATGAACCACGGGTTGTACTCGGCATGGTGCTCCGACGACTCCGTCGGGTAGAAGCCGAAGCGACGGAACAGGTCTGCCCGGACCAGGTCGTCCTCGGGGACGAGGCCCGACCCGACGAACGAGTGGAGCGCCGGGTACAGGTCGGTGCCGCGATGCTCGAGGCGGAGGATCCAGGCAAGGTGGTTCACGCCGGCGGACAGCGCGTCGACCTCCGCGAACGGGACGTCGAGGTAGTCGGCGAGGCGATGGACCGTCCAGTACACGGAGTGGCAGAGGCCGACGGACGACATCCCGGTCCCGGCTTCGAGAGCGCGGACGAGCATCCCCATCGGGTTGGTGTAGTTGAGGAACGTCGCGTCGGGACAGACGTCGGCCATGTCGCGGCTGATCCCCAGGACCACCGGGATCGTGCGCAGCCCGCGCAGGACCCCGCCGACGTTGATCGTGTCGTTGATCGTGTAGCGCAGGCCGAACCGGCCCGGGACGTCGAAGTCGAGCTGAGTGGCGCGGGCGCCGCCGACCTGGATCGTGTTGACCACGAAGTCGGCGCCGGCAAGCGCCTCCGTGCGGTCCAGGCTGCCGCGAATCGTCGGCGCGGCGCCGAGCGCCTCGGCCGTCCATGTCGCCATCCGCTGGGCGGTGGCCAGGCGGTCGCCGTCGATGTCGTGGAGCACGATGTCCGACTCCCTGAGCTCGGGGTACGAGAGGAAGTCGCCGAGCAGGTTGCGGGTGAACTCGACGCTGCCTGCGCCGACGAGGACGATTCGTGGCATCTCAGCCCTCCGTCGCGGCACTGCCGGTGCCGACGATATGGCGCAGTCCCGGGCCGTGGTCGCGCTCGACCCACGCCGGGTGGTCGGGATGGTGCCGGCCCCGGAGCGCCAGGGCGGACGCGAGCGGGGCGACGGGAGCGAGGGCGGCAAGGCGCCCGCCGGCCGGACAAATCGCGCGTCCTCCGCGGCCCTTCGGCCGGTCCGTCGCAGCCCGGCCAGAGTCAGCCGAGGGGAGTCGATCGGCCCGGCGGATCGAGCACGTCATGAGGCCCACCGCAGGCTGGCGGCGTACTCGTTCGAGATCTTTCGCATGTCCCAGTACAGGGCCGTCACGTCCTCGTCGCTCCAGGAATTGTCCAGGATGCAGACGGGCACGCCGATCACGTCGGGCGCCAGCATCTCCATCGAGGAGCGGAAGGAGGACAGCATCTCCTCCTTCGTCGGCTCGTTGTCCAGCACGATGTGGATGACGCCCCAGCCGGCAAGGATCTGCCTGAGAGCCGGGAAGTCCCGCTGCGAATACTTGTAGGCGAGGTGGAGGCCCTTGAGCCTCGGACGGTGCTCGGGATAGAGATTCCGGGAGGGGTGCGGTCCGCAGTTGTGCAGCAGGCCGCTGCCCCACGCTGCGAAGAGCCGGCTGTTGTACGGCAAGGCGAACTCCCGGAACAGGTCGGGCCCGATCGTGGCACAGACGTCGTCGCTCACGAAGCCCTTGTAGCGCTCGGGCGCCCAGATCGTGTCGAAGTCGACCGACGTCATCCGGGCGATCCCGCCGGCCGCCTCGACGACGGCGCGGTAGACATCGAGCTGGACGTCGGTCACCAGCTCGAGCAGGCGGTGCATCGCCTCCGGGTGGTCGTAGAGAGCCGTGTAGAGCAGGTTCGTCTCGACCAGGTCCTTGCACGTGTTCAACGGGCCGCCCGCGTCGATCCCCGTGAGGTACACGTCCCGCGGCAGCACGTCGGCGTGGCGGCGAAGGCGCCGCAGGTTCTCCGGCATCAGGCCGTCGGCCAGGCCCGGGCGTCGGAGGCGGTCGACCTGGTCGATCTCGTCGATCAACGGAGCGCGGACCCCGGGAGGCTGGGCCGGGTCGTCGGTCCAGTGGACCTGCGCCCCGAACATCGTCGCGAGAGTCATGTACCCACACCAGATCCGGGCCCAGGGGATGTAGTCGTCGGGGATGATCCGCAGGCTGCGCTCGATGGTCCTGACGTTGACCTCGAGCTGGATCTCGCCGTCCTCCGTCGCCTCGCGGTCCGTGTACCCGAACGTCCAGGCGGGCTTGAAGATGACGGGGATGTGGTCGACGCGCCGGTAGTCCCACAGGTCCCGGAGGAGCTGCTTGTGCCGTTCGACCGCCTGATGATCGATCGTCAGCGAGGGCTGACCGAACCCCGGCGATGTGGTCACGCCTGCTCCTCCCGACCCGGCATGCCTACCGGCCCACCATGCCGCAGGCCCGTGCGTAGGCCTCGATGACCGTCCCGATGCCCGCCCGGATGAGGGCGCGGGGATCGTTGGGCAGGGTTCCCTCGCGAACCGCCAGGTACTGGACGGGCAGGTACTGGCTCAGCAGGGCCAGCGGAATGGGGTGCGCCGAGAGGTTGCCGACGAGGCGCTCCACGGACGCTCGCACCTCGGCCTGCGGCCAGTAGTAGCGGGAGCGGTCGCTGAAGCTGAAGTCGCGGGCCAAGCGGAGCTGGTCCTCGTCGCCGTGGAAGTACGGCCGCCAGTGCTCCGGGTGCTCGACCATCACGCGCTGGAGCGTGTCGCGGAGGCCTGATGCGACGATCCCGCGACGGCCGACCAGCCACTCGACCTCGATGGCCGCGAGGGCGAAGAGCGTCTCCCGCAGGGCGAAGGTGAGGCCGGGCCCCACCTTGAGGACCGCGAAGTGGTCGCGGACCATGCGGCCCAGGGCGTCCTCCGTCTGGTAGTCCGTGGAGTGTGCCTCGTAGACGAGCGGAGCCTGGTCCGGGGTGCGGGACGCGAGGGCCGCGGCGGCACGCTCGTCGTATTCGAAGACGACCGCATCGCCGAACTCCACGCCGGGCTGCGTGACGAGCGCGAGGACGCGGCCGAGGGCGTCCCCGACGCCATGCCTGGCGAAGGCGCGGCGCGTCTCGTCCAGCGTCCGCTCGACGGCGTCGACGCTCGTCACCGCCGGGGCGACCGAGTCCGCCAGCTCGCCGCCCGGGATGGGGACCTCGCTCCCCACGACATAGACCGGGCGCGGGGCGTCCGCGGGCAGGAGCGCCAGCGCCTGCTCCGCCACGGCGCACAGGTCGGCGGCCCGCTCCGCGACCGTCGCCTCGTCGAGCGGCCGGTCCCCGGGATCGTCGGCGAGCCGCATGCTGGCATCGAGGTGGATCTTCGTGAACCCGGCCAGGACGTAGGCGCGCACGAGGTCGCGCGCCCGCCCCATCGCAGCGTCGCTGCCCTCGGATCGCCAGACGTGCGGCCCGAGGTGATCGCCACCCAGCACGATCCGCGTCGACGGCAGGCCGATCTCCGCCGCGATCGAGTGGACGAACGCGCGGAAGTCCGGCGGCGTCATCCCGGTGTACCCACCGAGCTGGTTGACCTGGTTGGTCGTGGCCTCGACCAGGACGATGACGCCGTCCCGCCTGGCCTGGATCAGCGCGGCCTGGAGGACGGACCGGTCCGCAGAGCAGACCGAGTAGATGCCGACGGGTTCGCCGGCCCGGTTGGCGCGGGCGAGGTCCAGCAGCTGCGACGTGGCGTCCCGGCCCTCGGCCCCCTCGGCCCACCACGTCATCGCGACCATCCTCCCAGCGCTGCCCTCGCCTCGCCCAGCGTTGGCTGGCCGTCGATCCCGCCGAGGCGCCGGGTCGAGATCGCCCCGGCGGCCGCGCCCCAGCGGAGGCACTCGTGAAGGTCGGCCCCGTCCAGCCACGCCCGCAGGAAGCCGGCGTTGAAGGAATCGCCGGCACCGGTCGTATCGAGGGGGTCGACGCGCATCGCCGGGACCCGGACGAGCGGCCCGTCGGCGGAGCAGGCGAGGGCGCCGTCGGCGCCGAGCTTGACCGCGACGAGCGGGCCCCCATCGGTCCGCCCTCTCGCGCCCGTTCGGGCCAGGGTGCGGGCCGCCTCCTCGACATCGTCGACCCGGGCGATCCGGCGCGCCTCCACCGCGTTCGGGAAGAAGACGTCGCAGGCACCCAGCATCTGCGCGACGCCGCCGTCCCAGCGCTCGGTCGGGTCCCAGTTCGTGTCGAATGACGTGCTGATCCCGCGCCCACGGGCGGCCGTCAGGAACCCCGGCAGCCGACCGCGGCTCGTCTCCTGGAGGTAGAAGCAGCCCGAATGGATATGGCGGGCCCGCTCCAGCAGCGACTCCGGGACGGCGTCCACGTCCATGGCCCCGATCGTGCCCATCTCGGTGAGGATCGCCCGGTCGCGCCCGCTCGTGAGGATGACCGTCGCGCCGGTGGACCGCGCCGGGTCCACGACGCAGGCCGACACGTCGATGCCCCGTTCGCCCATCGCCTCGAGCATGAACCGCCCGAACGGGTCGGCCCCGACGACGCCGAAGAACGCGACCGCGAGATCGAGCCGCGCTGCCCCGCAGGCGAAGATCGCGGACGAGCTGCCGACCGTCATGTGCACCGACCCGATGACCCGTTCGACCTCGTTGAAGACCGGGACCGGATCCGGGTCGAAGACCACGATGTCCGGGTTGATCTCGCCGATTGCGAGGATGTCGATGTCGCGCGTCGGTCCGGCCACGCTCAGCCCTCGCAGACGGGAGGGCCGCGTCGCGCGCCGAGGACGTGGGTCATGGGGCTGGCTCCGGCGGTGGGGGCGGCGGGCGCCCGGGATTCGTCGTGCGCGGTCACTCTAGCGCGCCGAGATGGCCGGAACAAGAGCGTTTCGCGCATGATTGCGGCTCGTAGTGCGCGTTGTCTGCAGAGTATTGACAAACTGCGCACCAAATCGTCACGATGTGCGCATGACCGACCGCGACCGCGACGAGCGCGTCATCGGGCTCGTCCGTGCCCGCGGCACGGCGACGGTGCCGGAGCTGAGCCGCGAGATCGGTGTCGGGCCGTCCACGATCCGGCGTGACCTGCGGCGCCTGGCGGGCGAGGGCCGCCTCGTCCGGACGTACGGCGGGGCAGCGCTCGCCGACCGGCCCGCCGGCGCCAGCGCCAGCGGTCCCATTCGCGCGATCGCCGAGAAGCAGCGCGTCGCGGCGGCGGCGGCACGGCTCGTCCAGGACGGGCAGACGATCGCCGTGACCAGCGGCACGACCGCGGTCGAGTTCGCCCGTCAGCTGGTCGATCGGGCCGACCTCACGGTCATCACCAACTCGCTCGACGTCGCCCAGGTGCTCCTCGATTGCGAGGGGATCCAGCTCGCGGTGCTCGGCGGCGTCGTCCGACCCAGGATGCACAGCCTGCTGGGGCACCTGACCGAGCAGGCGTGCCGGGAGATGCGCGCGGACACCCTGTTCATGGGCATCGGCGCCATCAGCCTCGAGCGCGGGCTCATGAACGACTACATGCCCGAGATCCTCACGGACCGGGCGCTCCGCTCGATGGCGACGTCGGTCGTGCTGATGGCCGACTCTGACAAGTTCGACCTGGTCGCTCCCGCCCTCGTCTTCGGCCTCGAGGAGGTCGGCATCATCGTCACCGACAGCGGCGTCCGGCCCGAGGTCGTCGACGACCTCACCGCCCGCGGCATCCGGGTCATCGTCGCCTGAGCGCGACAGGAGGAACCGTGTCGATCGAAGGGACCATCCCCGGCGAGATCCGCGAGGGGCCGGCCGCGATCCGGGCGACCGTCGACGCGGCCGGCGCGAGCGTTCGTGGCGTCGCCGCCGACCTGCGCGGGCGGGGCGTCGGGCGCGTCTGGGTGATCGGCAACGGGACCTCGTACCACTCGAGCCTCCACGCGGCCGGCCTCGCTCGCCGTCTCTCCCGGCCCGGCGACCCGATCGCGATCCCCGTCACCGCCGGCGAGTTCCGGAGCTTCCGGCCGACGCTCGACCGCCGCGACGCGATCGTCGGTGTCTCCGCCTCCGGCGAGTTCCGGGACGTCCTCGGGGTCTTCGAGGAGGTCCGCGGCCAGGTTCCGACGGTGGGCATCGTCCACGTCCCGGGCTCCAGCCTCACGCGCGTCGCCGACCACGTGATCTTCTCGGCCGGCGGCCCGAGCGGCGCGCCGGTCATGACGAAGACGTTCTCGGCCACCCTCTCGGCGACGATCCTCATGCTGGCCGCGATCCTCGGCGACGACGCCCTCGACGAGGTGTCCACCGGCATCCGCCTGGCAGCCGACCACGCCGAGCGCGCGATCGCCGACGCCTGGCCGGTCGTCGAGGAGCTCGCGGCCGAGATCGCCGAGGCGGAGCACCTCTTCGTGGTGGGCGGCGGACTCGCCTTTCCGGCAGCGCTCGAGGCCGCCCTCAAGCTCAAGGAGATGGCCCTCGTGCACGCCGAGGCGTCCGAGACGTGGGAGATGGCGTCGGGGCCGGCGACGATCGTCGGCCCTGGCTCGGTGGTCGTGTCGCTTGCGCCCGACGGCCGTGCGCGCGCCGCGACCGACGACGTCGTTCGGCATTGCCGCGAGTGGGGCGCCCGGGTCATCGAGGTCGCCCCGAGCCGAGCCGTCGGCGACTCTCGGTGGCTCGTCGTTCCGGCCGGGGTGGACGAGCGCTTCGCCCCCCTGACCGTGGTGCCCCCGATTGCGCTCCTCGCCTACGTCCTGGCCGGCCTGCGCGGCGCGACGCCGGACCGGCCAGGCTGGACCGAGCGCTACCACAGCCAGGGCCTCATGCACATCGTGGGTGTCTGAGGCGATGGACGGGCGAAGCCGGCCGGGCGGCGGCTCGTGACGCGGGTCGAGCCGGCGAACGGCGAGCCGACGCGCGAAGCACCGATGCGCGACGACCCGATGCGCGGCGACGTCACCCGCGGCGAGCCGGCAGGCGACCGCCAGGCGCACGACGGCGGAATGCCCGACGGGGCGCAGCGTCGGCGCGTCGCGGCTTCTCTCGCCCACCGGGAGGCCGACCGGGTCCCCCTGACGATGGGCGGGCCGTCCTGCACGCTGCACCGCGACGCCCACCGGAACCTGCTCAACGCGCTGGGGATCACCCCGCAGCGCGACGCGCCGGTGATCGACCGCATCCTGCAGGTCGTGGAGCCGGACCCGCAGCTCCTGCGCCGACTCGCGGTGGACCTGCTCTGGCTGCTGCCGAACGAGCCTGAGGTGGCGTGGAGCGCGGACGCCCTGTCCTATACCGACGAGTTCGGGCGCGGCTTCGTCGCCGGAGGAGGCTTCTTCAACCAGGCCAGCTCGCCCCTGCGCGAGGGGACCACGGGCGAGCTGGAGGCCTACCGCTTCCCCGAGCTCTCGGAGGCGCGGGTCTCCGGCGTGAGCACCAGGGCCGAGACGCTTCACGCCCAGGGCTACGGGCTGGGCGTGGACGGGCCGTGGGGCATCTACGAGATCGCCAGCAGCCTGCGCGGGACCGAGGACTACCTCATGGACCTGGCGCTCGATCCCGCCTACGCCCGGGCCCTGGCCGAGCGGGTGCTGGAGGAGCACCACCTGCCGTTCTACCGCCTCCTGCTCCGCGAGGCGGGCCCGCACGTGCAGGTGGTCGGGATCAGTGACGACCTGGGCAGCCAGCAGGGCCTCCTCTTCTCGCCCGAGACCTTCCGCTCCGTCTTCAAGCCGCTCATCCGGCGTCTCGTCGACCACATCCACGGCCTGGCCGACGTGCGGGTCTACATGCACTCGGACGGCGCGATCCACGACCTGATCCCGGACCTCATCGAGGTCGGCGTGGAGGGGCTGAACCCGGTCCAGTACACGGCCCGCGGGATGCAGCTGGAGCGCCTGAAGCGCGAGTTCGGAAAGGACCTCGGGTTCTTCGGCGGCACCCTGGACAACGAGCTGCTCAGCTTCGGGACGCCGGATGCCATCCGCCGGGAGGTCCGGGGCAACGTCGCCACCCTGGCGCCGGGCGGCGGGTTCCTGTTCGCCTCGATCCACAACATCGCCCCGGAGGTGCCACCAGAGAATGTCGTGGCGTTGTTCGAAGCTGCCCTGGAGTACGGGGCGTATGAGTAGCGTGCCGAGGCACGTCGTGACCCCGCGAGGGGCCGATCAGAGGAGGATGGAACAGCCCATGCGAAAGACTCTCGCGCGACTCGGCGGCCTTGCAGCCGCCACGTCACTCATCCTCGCCGCCTGCAGCAGCGGGTCGTCCGCGTCGCCGTCCGCGGCGCCCTCGACCGCGCCCAGCGCGGCGGCGCCCAGCGCCTCCGCGGCGGCGAGCCCGGCTGCCGCCGAGCCGGTGAAGCTCACCTTCTGGTACTGGGGCGAATCCGACGCCCCGGGTGCGGACAAGTGGATGGCCGACACCGTCGCGGCGTACAAGGCGGTCGCACCCAACGTCACGGTCGAGGTCGTGTCCCAGCCGACGGACACCCTGATCAGCGCGTTCCAGACGGCCGCCGCCTCCAAGAGCGGCCCCGACATCGCCTCGCAGTGGGCGACCGGCCCGGTGCTGAGCTTCGTCTGGTCCGACTCCGTCACCCCGATCAGCGACCTGGTTGCGGCCGACGAGATGAAGCACTGGCTCAACACGAACGAGAACGTCTATGCCGGCAAGACGTGGGCCATGCCGATGTACCTCCTGGGGATCGGCCTGGCGTACAACAAGGACCTCTTCGCCAAGGCCGGCGTGACCCCGCCCACGGGCGATCGCTGGACGTGGGACGAGTTCGTGGCCGCATCCGCCAAGCTCAAGGCGGCCGGGGTCACCCCGTTCGTGATGGGCGACAAGAACGGCTACCTGGGGGCCTGGTGGTGGGCCAACGTCGGCGGCCAGCAGCTCAACTCGGTCCAGGAGCTCGCCAAGGCCGTGGTCGGCGAGGTCCCCTTCACCGACCCGAAGTACACGGGCTGGTACTCGATCCTGGACCAGTACATGAAGGCCGGCTACGTCAACAACGACGTCATGTCGCTGGACGTGGACCAGGGTGTCCGCCTCTTCCAGCAGGGCAAGGGCGCCATGACGTTCGCGACGGACGGCATGCTCGCCACCGCGATCAAGGACCTGGGCGGGGACAAGGTAGGCGTGATGCGCCCGCCGAAGTGGGGCACCGGGCAGCTGGCCGAGGCCGGGAACGCGACCCAGTCGATCTCGCACTTCGTGACCAGCTGGTCGCAGCACCCGAAGGAGGCTGCCGCATTCCTCCAGTTCATGCACACCCCGGAACGCCTCGCCGCCTGGTACAAGGCGACCGGGGTGATCCCGGCCGATGACCGCTTCGACTCCTCCGCCGTCACCGTGCCGCAGCTGCAGGCGATGTCCAGGTTCGAGACGACCGGGCCGCAGGTCTGGCTCGAGAACTGGATCCCGCCGCAGATCGACGGCGACGCGGACATCCCGGCGGGCCAGATGATCCTCTCGGGCTCGGGGACGCCGGCCGACGCCGCCGCCCTGTGGGAGCGCGTCGCCCAGACCTGGCGGAGCGCGCATCCCGACGAGCTCGCCAACTGGCAGAAGCTGGCCAAGTAGGAGGTCCGGCACGGGGACGGCCGTCCGGCCGTCCCCGGCCACCATCGATGAGCGCGATGACCTCGGCCATCCGGCGACGGCGCCACCTCGACGTGACGCCGTATCTCCTCGTGGCGCCGGCCGTCGCGCTCATCCTGCTGATCTACGTCTACCCCATCGTCCGCGTCGTCATCGACAGCTTCCAGAGCCCGACCGCCGCGCGCGGAACGACGGTCGGGCTGGCCAACTACACGTTCGTCCTCGACGACCCGGTCTTCTGGAAGTCGGCCCAGAACAACGTCTTCCTGCTGGCCGGCGTGCCGATCATGACGATCGTGGCCCTCGTCGTGGCGGTGATCCTCTTCGACCAGATCCGGGGCTGGCGCGTGTACCGGACGCTCGTCTTCACGCCCTACATCATCGCGGTGCCCGTCATCGGGGTGACCTTCGTCTACCTCTACAGCTACAACGGCATCGTCAACGAGATGCTCCGCGCCGTCGGGGCCGACGGGCTGGCCAAGGACTGGCTCGGCAACCCGTCCCTCGTGATGCCGTCCATCCTCTCCGTGATCATCTACCGCGAGGTCGGGTTCGGGGTGATGCTCTTCCTGGCCCGGATGGCCTCGATCCGCGAGGAGCTCTACGAGGCGGCCAAGATCGACGGGGCCGGCTGGTGGGCGCGCCTGCGCTACGTCACGGTCCCCCAGCTCCGGACCGTGATGACCTTCTTCGTCGTCATCGAGCTGATCACGATGCTGAGCTGGGTCTTTGCCTACGTCTATTCCATGACGGGTGGCGGGCCGGCATTCGCCTCCTCCGTCCTCGAGCTCTACATCTGGAAGTACGCCTTCGCCTACCGGGCCATCGGGATCGCCTCGGCGGTCGCGGTGCTGCTGCTGGTCTTCACGAGCGTGTTCATCGTGATCCAGCTGCTCGTCCGCGGCGAGGAGACCGACACGGGCGAGGAATGAGCGCCGGCAGCGTGGACGCCCGGAGCCGGCGCGGCGGGCGCACGCCGATGCCGCGCTTCGTCTCCCCTGCCGCGCTCTTCAAGCAGGTCCTGATGCTGGCGATCGCCGTCGCTGCCATCTACCCCGTCTACTACATGATCGAGACCAGCCTCAAGACGCGCCAGGCGTGGACGGCCGACCAGTTCGGCCTGCCGATCCCGCCGACCCTCGACAACTACGCCAGCCTTCTGCAGGACGGCCGGATCCCGGTCTGGTTCATGAACAGCGTCATCGTGACGACCGCCTCGGTCGCGGTCGCCACGCTCGTCTCGACCCTGGCCGCCTTCGCGATCGCGCGCCTGCGGTTCCGCGGCCGGACGTTCCTGCTGCGGCTGCTCATCGCGCTGATGGTGATCCCGCCGGCGGTGCTCATCCTGCCGCTCTTCCTGGGCCTTCAGCCGCTGGGCCTGACGAACACCTACCAGGGCGTGGTCCTGATCTACACGGGCATGCTCATCCCGTTCTCGGTGTACATGCTCTCGAGCTTCTTTCGGACGCTGCCGGCAGAGCTCTTCGAGGCAGCCCGGATCGACGGTGCCTCGACGCTGCGAATCCTGCGCAGCATCGTCGTCCCGCTCTCGGGGCCGGGGTTCATCACGCTGATCGTGGTGAACGCGATGTGGGTCTGGAACGAGCTCCTGATCGCCCTCGTCTTCCTGCAGGACGACGACAAGCGGACCCTGATGGCCGGCCTGACCACGCTCCGGGGCCGCTTCGCGGTCAACGAGCCCCTGGTGATGGCCGGCATGTTCCTGGGCGCGCTGCCGATCCTGCTGCTCTTCCTGTTCGGGCAGCGTTTCTTCGTCCGCGGACTCGTGGCCGGCGCCGTGAAGTAGGCCCCGGCCGTGCGCCGGCGTGACCTACCCGGCCGCAAGGCGCTCCAGGCGGTCGCGGAGGCGCCGCAGCGCGCGCCGGTCCGGGCAGGCCACGAACACCGTGTCGTCGCCGGCCAGGGAGCCCACGACCTCCAGCCAGCGCGCCCGGTCGAGCGAGGCCGCGATCGCGTGCGCCGAGCCCGGCAGCGTGACGAGGACGAGGAGCAGCCCCGCCTCGCGGATCTCGACGGGAAGGTCGCGGAAGAGCCGCCGGAGCCGCTCCTCGCCCGTGGGGTCGGCACCGGCCAGGCGCGGCGGGAGGGCGTACACGGACACCCCGTCGCGGTGGACCTTGACCAGCTGCAGCTCGGCGATGTCGCGGCTGATCGTCGCCTGGGTGGTGCGGAAGCCGCGGTCGCGAAGGGCCGCTGCCAGCTCCTGCTGGGTCCGGATCGGGCGCTGCTCCACGAGGTCGCGGATCGCCCGCTGACGGAGCTGCTTCATGACCTCCACGGCCGGCCGTTGTCCTGCCCTACGCCGCCAGGAAGTAGACGACGACGAGCGCGGCGACGACCAGCCGGTAGACCACGAAGACGGTCATCGGGTGGCTTCGCAGGTAGCGCAGGAGCCACGCGATCGCCACGAACCCCGAGACGACCGCGGCGACGAACCCGGCCACGAGAGGCCCCAGCTCCACCGGGACACCCGCCTCGCCGGTCAGGAGCTTGCGCGTCTCCCAGGCGCCGGCGCCGGCGATGATCGGCGTGGCGATCAGGAACGAGAAGCGCGCCGCGGCCTCGCGCGTCAAGCCGAGGGCAAGGCCGGCGCTGATGGAGATGCCGGACCGGCTGATGCCCGGGATGAGCGCGACGGCCTGGGCGCAGCCGATGAAGAAGGCCCCCCCGAAGCCGAGGCGCTCCATGTCGTCGGTCCTCCGGCCGAGCCGATCAGCCGTCCACAGGATCGCCGCCCCGACGACCATCATCAGGGCGACCAGGACGGGCTGGCGAACCTTCGACTCGAAGAAGTCGCCCAGGAGGACCCCCGCGACGATCGCCGGCGGCGTCGTGATCGCGATGAGCCAGGCAAGCCTGCGGTCCGGGTCGCCCCGGAACGATCGGTCGCGGATGGTCGCCAGGCCGGCCGGGATGAGGCGCAGCCAGTCGCGCCAGAAGTACGCCAGGAGGGCGACGAGGGTGCCCAGGTGGAGCACCACCGAGAACGCCAGCGACGTGATGAACGGGTCGTCCCACCCCGCGAGGTACGGGACGACGACAAGGTGGCCGGACGAGGAGATCGGCAGGAACTCGGTGAGCCCCTGCACGATGCCCATGACGATGGCCTGGAAGACTGTGCCCATGGGATTGGAGGCGAGCCGCGCCGCGAGGGCGCGGCTCGCCGCTCCTTGCTCCGGCTACAGGATGAAGAGCGGCGCGAGCACGAGGGTGATCGTCGCCAGGAGCTTGACCAGGACATGGAGCGAGGGCCCGGCGGTGTCCTTGAACGGATCACCGACCGTGTCGCCGACGACCGCCGCGGCATGCGCGTCGGTCTTCTTGCCGAGGACGTTGCCGGCATCGTCCGTGAGGTGGCCCGACTCGATGTACTTCTTGGCGTTGTCCCAGGCGCCGCCGCCGTTGTTGAGGACGGTGGCCAGCAGGACGCCGGCGATCGTGCCGACCATGAGCATGCCCGCGACCGCCTCATAGCCGAGAAGGACGCCGATCACGATCGGCGTCGCGACCGCGACGAGGCCAGGCGCGACCATCTGCCGCAGCGCCGCCGCGGTGGTGATGTCCACGACGCGGGCGTAGTCCGGCTTGGCGGTGTAGTCCATGATCCCCGGGATCTCCCTGAACTGGCGGCGCACCTCGACGATGATCGCGGACGCCGTCGTGCCCACGGCGCGGATGGCGAGCGAGCTGAAGAAGTAGACCAGCATCGAGGCGATCAGGGCCGCCACGAAGACGTTGACGTTGGCCAGGTTGACCGAGGTCATGAGCTCGACGCCCTGCTTGCCGGCGACGATCTGCCGGCCCAGGATCAGGTTGACCTTGTCGATGTAGGCCGAGAACAGGAGGAACGCGGCCAGCGACGCCGAGGCGATGGCGTAGCCCTTGGTGAGCGCCTTGGTCGTGTTGCCGACGGCGTCGAGCCGGTCGGTGATCTCCCGCGCCGAGGCCTCGGCCCGGCTGAACTCGGCGATGCCGCCCGCGTTGTCGGTGATCGGCCCGAAGGTGTCCATCGCCAGGATGTAGGCGGTGGTCATGAGCATTCCCATCGTGGCCACGGCCGTGCCGAAGATCCCGCCGACGTTGTGGCCGTTCTTGTCGATGAGGCTGGCCTGCTCACCGAGCCAGTGGCTGGCGATGAGGGCGATGCCGATCGTGATCGCCGTCACGAGGGTCGTCTCGAAGCCGACGGCCATGCCGCTGATGATGTTCGTGGCCGGGCCGGTCTTGCTGGCCTCGGCGATCTCCCTGACCGGCCGGAAGCTGCCCGCGGTGTAGTACTGGGTGATGTAGACGAAGGCGATGCTGGTTGCCAGGCCGACGACGCCGGCGAAGAAGAACCAGACCCAGGTCGGGATGCCGTAGCTCCCGGTCTGCCCGCCCGTCTGCATCATCACGTTCGTGACGAGCGCCAGCCCGGCGACCGACAGGGCGGTGGTGACCCAGTAGCCCCGGTTCAGCATGTTCATCGGGTTCTCGTCCTCGCGGCCGCGGACGAAGAAGATGGCCACGATGGTCGCCAGCAGGCCGAAGGCGCGGACGACGAGCGGGAAGAAGATCCAGGCCTCCGGGTTGGGCCAGCCGGCCTTCGAGGCGACGGCATAGACGCCGACGCCCAGGATCATCGCCCCGATGTTCTCGGCGGCGGTGGACTCGAAGAGGTCTGCGCCGCGGCCGGCGCAGTCGCCGACGTTGTCGCCGACCAGGTCGGCGATGACGCCCGCATTGCGCGGGTCGTCCTCGGGGATCCCGGCCTCGACCTTGCCGACCAGGTCCGATCCGACGTCGGCGGCCTTCGTGTAGATGCCGCCGCCCAGCTGCGCGAAGAGGGCGACGAAGCTGGCCCCGAAGCCGTAGCCGACGATGAGGAACGGCGCCTGGGCGACGGTGTCGGGGTTGAGGCCGCCGAATGCGGCGAACATCAGGTAGACGCCGAGCAGGGAGAGGGAGACGACGAGGAAGCCCGAGACGGCGCCGCCGCGCATCGCCACCTGGACGGCCTCGACGAGGCTCCGGCGAGCGGCCGCGGCCGTGCGCACGTTGGCCTTGACGGCGATGAACATGCCGATGATCCCGGATGCCATCGAGCATGCGGCGCCGACGAGGAAGGCGATCCCGGTCCGGACGCCCAGCTGGGGTCCGAAGACGTTCGTGTCCGCGACGTCGGCGGTCTCGAAGAACGAGATCAGCAGCCCGATCCCCACGGCGCCGACGACGGCGAGCACGCCGATCGTCACGTACTGGCGGCGGATGAAGGCGACGGCCCCTTCGAAGATGGTCGCGGCGACCGCCTCCATCTCCTTGGTCCCGGTGTCGCGCCGCAGCACGTCGCGGGCGAGGTAGATGGCGAAGGCGATGGCGATGAGCCCCGCCGGCAGGATGATGAGCTGGAGCTGTTCGGAGCTCATGGGCTGGTTCTGCGACCTCCCTGTCACGCACAGCCGTCCGCGCTGGCGCGACCGACGCGCCGGGGACGAGGGAACGATGGAAACCCTGGGGACCGCCGACCCACCGACCGGGCGGGACGTCGGGGCGGCTCGAGCCGCCGCGGAGTGTATCAACTGCCAGATCGGCGGGTCAAACGGCGCATACCGCGCGATTTATGCATCGCTGCGCACGCGCGCACCAACGCTCGGGGCCACGGCGTGGCCGCCGCCCTGTGCCCCTATACTGCCGATCTTGTGACACGACGCCCGATCGGGTGCCTCTTCGAGATCGTCGAGACGCTCGTCCTCACCCTCATCATCTTCTTCGTCATCCAGACATTCGTGGCCCAGCCCTACCGGGTCGAGCAGCAATCGATGGAACGCACGCTCGAGCCCGACCAGTACGTCCTGGTCGACAAGCTGAGCCCCCGCTTCGACACCTACTCGCGGGGCGACATCGTCGTCTTCGAGCCGCCCGAGGCGTGGGTCCAGGGCGGACCGAAGACGCCGTTCATCAAGCGCGTCATCGGGCTGCCCGGCGAGACGGTCGAGATCAAGGAGGGTGCCGTCTACATCGACGGCAATCGCCTCGACGAGCCCTACGTCTTCGACCACCAGCCGACGACCGCCGACGCGCCGGCCCGCTGGGTGGTGCCTCCCGACGAGCTCTTCGTGATGGGCGACCACCGGGCCGCGTCGGCCGACTCGCGGGCTTTCGGAGCGATCCAGCTCAGCACCGTCATCGGTCGCGCCTGGCTTCGGTACTGGCCCATCTCCACCCTGGGAATCCTTCCCACGCCCGTGTACCCGGCCCCCGTCGGGAACGGCGACGCGAGGCCAAGCCCGGCCGCACCGTGACCTGGCTCCTCGTCGCGGCAGGCGCGGTCGTGGCCCTCGGGGGCGCCGTCGCCATTGGCGCGCGAGATCCGCGCGCGGCGTCGGGTGGCGTCCTGGTGGCGCTCGTCTTCTCACCCTTCCTGGCCGATCCGCTGCCCGCCTCGCCGGAGCTCGCCTTCCGGATCGTGGCGGCCGTGCTGGCCGGCTATCTGCTCGTCGTGGCGGCGCGTCGCGCCGAGCACGACGCCGCCTCGCCGCTCGGCCTGCCGGCCGCGCTTGCCGCCGCCGCCGCGGCGTTCACGGCAGGCCTCGGGGCGACGGCCGTCGGACTGCCCCCGTTCGGCCCGGCAGGCGCCCTCGCCGCGGCGCTCGCATGTCTCACCGTGTCGATCCCGGCGGTCGCCCGCGCCGGTGGCGCGTTTCGGCTGGGCGCGGCGCTGATCGTGCTCCTCGACGGCGGGCTCCTCCTGCGCAGCGGTCTCGTCGGGACCCCCACGGCCCTGGAGTCCCTCGTGGCCGGCGTCGCCCTCGCCTGCCTGGCCGGCGCGGTCGCCGTCCTCGCCGCGTCGGCTGCCACGGCCGCCGGCGAACGAGCGATGGCCGGGGATGCCGCGCGGTCGCGCCTCCCGATCGCCATGGACGTCACCCGGCCACGCCGGCCGGGCGCCTGAACGGCGCGCGAGGGTGAGCCTCCTGCCGTTCCTCGCGGTCAGCACCGTGGGGGCGCTGGCTGCGCTCGCGATGCGCGGGCGGCGACGCTCCGGCAGCCTGGTGGGCCTGGTTGCCGTGGCGGCAGCTCTGGCGACGCTCGTGCTGAGCGAGCCGGGCGACCCGCTGCTCGTCGGCGGCGGGGCGCTGGCGCTGACCGGCTACTCGCGGATCCTCCTCGGCATCGGGCTCGCGAGCGGGTTCGGCGTGCTGGTGGTGAGCAGGCTCTCCACGTGGGAGGCGGCCGGGCCCGCGGTCTTGCTGGTGGCTGCGGCGGGCCTCGGGCTCGCCCTCGGAGTCGCCGGCGCCACGGCCGGCTTTCTGGCGGCGGGGACGGCCGCCGTCCTGACCGCCGCCGTCGCCCTCTCCCACCCGGCCACGCCGCCTCGCGTCCGGGCGCTCGCCCGGGAGCTGCGCGGCGCGACGGTGGCCACGACCGTCGGCCTGGTCGCCGTCAGCCTGGTCCCCGAGGCGATCGGCGGCCTCGCGGTCCAGCCACAGGTCGCCGGCCTGGCAGCCGTGGCCGCGGGGCTTGCCCTCGGTCACCGGTTCGGGGCGATCCCGCTCCACGCGCGCGTCGCCCGCCTCACCGACACGGCCCCGGCATCCACGCTGCCCACGCTCCTCGCGCTCCTTCCGGCCGCGTGGGTCGTGGTCCTCGTCGGCTGGGCCTCCGACACCCTGGGGCCGGCCGCGCCCGTGCTCGGGTGGGACGGCACCCTGCTGGTGCTGGTCGGGCTCGCGACGCTGGTGCTGGGCACGTTCGCCGCGCTGATCCAGGACGACCTGCTGCGGATCGTGGCCTACACCATCGTCCTGGACGCCGGCGTCGTGGTGCTCGGCTATTCCTCGCTGGACCCGCTCGGGCGGGATGCCGTCCGGGCGTGGGTCGTTCCGTTCGTGGCCAGCCGCACGGCGCTCGTCGGATGGACCATCGCCTTCCGCGCCGCGTTCGGGACGACGCGCCTGTCCGAGGCGCGGGGCTGGCTCCGGCGGGCACCCGCGCTCGGTGCCGCCCTCGCCGGCATCGGCGTCGCCACCGTCGGCTGGCCCGGCTTCCTCGTCTGGGACGCACGCCTGGACGCGCTCGAGTCGGCCACCTCCGGCGCCGCCCTGGTGGTCGCCTCGCTCGCCTCGCTCGGTGCGGCGGTCGCCATCGCCCGGGTCCTCGGGACGGGCTTCGGCCGCCCGGAGCCTCGCGTCGCGGCCGCGGCCGGCGAGCTCGCCCGGGTCCCGGCCGGCCTGCGGGCCGCGGGCCGCGCCCTGCGCGGCCCCGGCGGGCGGCGCAGGGCGACGCTGCGCGCGGCGGCCCGCGAGACGCGGCCGCTCCTCGAGATGAACCGGACGCCGCTTCGCGCTCTCCTGGTGGTGGTCCTCGCCGGCCTGGCCCTGATGGCCGCGGTCGGCGCATTCGGGACTCGCGAGGCGGCCGCCAGACCGGGCATCGCCATCCCCGTGCCGGCCGAGCCGACGCCCGACCTGCCGCCGGTCGTGACGCCCACCGAGGCGCCGGCGCTGCCGGCGGAACCTGGGCCGCCGGCGACGCCTGGGGCGTCGGTCGCACCGACGCCGTAGAGGCGCCGGAGCCGCAGGGCGGGCGACACCCGTGCGGGCCGGGCTGATCCGGGCCGGGCTGATCCGGGGCTCCGCAGGCCGTCCTGCTCAGCCCTCGGGCGAGAGCACCCAGCGATCGACGTCGCGCGCGTAGTCCAGGGTGCCTTCGGGGAACCACAGGGCGAGCTCGGCGGCTGCCGTCTCGGGGCCGTCCGAGGCATGGATGAGGTTCTGGGCCACGACGACCGCGAAGTCGCCGCGGATCGTCCCGGGTGCCGCCTCCCAGGGGCGCGTCGCACCGACCATGGCACGGGTCACGGCGATCGCGTTGGGCCCCTCGACCGCCATGGCCACGAGAGGGCTCGACGTGATGAACTCGACGAGGCCGGCGAAGAAGGGCCGCTCACGGTGGACGGCATAGTGCTCCTCGGCGAGCTCGCGGCCCACCCGGACCAGCTTGAGGCCCACGAGCTTGAGGCCCTTGTCCTCGAAGCGAGCGATGACGCGGCCGACGAGGAGGCGCTGGACGCCATCGGGCTTGATCAGGACGAGGCTGCGTTCGCTCACTGGGGGCTCCCTGGAGGGCCGGCCTCGGCCGGCGCGAGGGCGAGACGTTCGGCGGAAGCGTAGGCGATCCGCGCCTCTTCGTGGCGTCCGGCCGCGTGGAGCGCCTCGGCCCGTACGAGCATGAATGGCGCATCCTGGCCAGGCGCCGGCGGCATGGCGTCGAGCGTGGCGAGCACGGCCTCGGCGACCGCCGGGTCGGCCCGCACGGCAAGGGCGAGGAGCACCGCCGCCCGCCCGGGCTCGTCGGCGATCAGCGCGCCGGCGGCCAGGGCCAGCTCGGTCGCCCCGCGCGTGGCGGGCGCAGGCGGAGGTGGAGGAGCGCCGGGTGCCGGTCCGGGGCCCGGTGCCGGCGAGATGGGCGGCGGAGGCTCGCCCGTTGGCGCACCCGCCGCAGGCAGCGCCCGGGGCGCGTCCGGCAGCGGGTCCGGCGGCGGGTCCGCCTCCCATGGCCAGGCGGCCCGCGCGGCGATGCCGGCGAGGATCGCGTCGAGCGCGGCACGGTCGACCAGCCCTGCGGCGGCCGCCTCCACGTGCGCGGCGGCCTCGTCGACGAGACCGTGGTCGGCAGCTGCCTCGGCGGAGATCACGTGGGCCAGGACCAGCTGCTCGCCGGCGCCTCCCTCGGCGAGCCAGGCGGCCGCCGCCGCCGACGCGCCCTGCAGGTCGCCCGTCCGCCAGCGGACCTCGGCAAGGTCCAGGACCGCGTCCCGGTCCAGGCGGTCCGCACCGGCGAGCGTCTCGAGCTCGACCCGGGCCAGGGCGTGCATGCTGCAGCGCAGGTGCAGGTGCGCCAGCCGGAGAGCGGTCCGCTCGCCGTCCCGATCCGCTGAGGCCGGCGGCGTCATCCCGGGCGCCCGCGGGGTCATCCGGGCCCCGGGATCCGGAGCGTCCGCTCCAGGGCCCGTCCCTTGCCTGCAGGGGCGACCACCGCGAGGCGGAGGCCGTCGTCGTGGAAGAGCCGGGCGGCGAGCCCGCTCACGTCCTCGGCAGCCACCGCGTCGATCGCGGCGAGCGCCTCGTCGGGCGTCATGACCCGGTCGTGGAGCGCCTCCTGGGTGCCGATCCACGAGGCGAGGTAGCGGGTCTCGTCCAGGCGGAGCTCGAGCCGGCCGGCGAGGTAGGCCTTGACCTTGGCGAGCTCGGCGCCGGAGACCTGCTCGTCGCGCAGGCGAGCGAGCTCCTCGAGGACCGCCGCGATCGTCGGCCGGATCTTGCCCGGGTCGACCCCGGCGTACACCGACACGACGCCCGCGTCGGCATAGCTCACGATGGAGCTCCCCACGTCGTACGCCAGCCCGCGCTCCTCGCGGACCTCGAGGAAGAGGCGGCTCGACATCCCGTCGCCGAGGACCGCGTTGAGGACGGAGAGGGCCCACTGGTCGGGGTGGTCGCGCGGCAGGCCCGGCACGCCGACGATCAGCTGCGCCTGGGTGGTGGCGCGCGTCGCCCGCACGAACCGGTCGCCGGCCGGGATCGCGGGCGCCGGCGCGTAGGCAGGACGGGCTCCGTTCCCGGTCCCGAACGCCCCCGCGGCCAGGTCGACGACCTCGGCATGGGCGATGTCGCCGGAGGCCGCGACGACCACGTTCGCGGGCCGGTAGTACGTGCCCCAGAAGCGGTGGATCGCATCGGCCGGGAGGGTCCGGACGCTCTGCTCGGTCCCGGCGATCTCCCGCCCCAGCGGGGTGTCGTCGAAGACGGCCAGGTCGAAGAGGACGTTGACATGCTCGGCGGGGTCGTCGAGGTAGGAGCGGATCTCCTCGACGATGACGTCGCGTTCCTGCTCGATCTCCTTCTCGTCGAGCAGCGGCCGCGCGACAAGCTCCCCGAGGACCGCCATGCCCAGCGCGGCGTGCCGGGCCGGGACGCGCACGTAGTAGACGGTGGACTCGCGATCGGTCGAGGCGTTGAACGTCCCGCCGATCCCCTCGACGGCCTCGGAGAGCGCGCGGGTCGTGGGGAACGCGCGTGTCCCCTTGAACGTGAGGTGCTCCATGAAGTGGGCGCAGCCGGCCTGGTCGACGTCCTCGTGCCGGGAGCCGGCCAGGACGTGCGCCTCGATCGTGACCGACCGCGATCCCGGGAGCCGCGCGGAGATGACGCGAGGCCCATCGGGCAGCGCCGTGCGTTCGAACATCTGGCCGAGCGTATCGGAAACGTGGCCGTCCGGTCGGGCGCGCCCGTCGGACGCGACGCCGGGCTCGTGCAGGTGGCCGGGATTCGTGACCCGACCGCAACCACCCGGGGACCGACCCGACCCGGGATGCGGGCGCAACGGCCCTTCGGCGGCGCCCGCCGGGGGCTATCCTTGCGGGGCGTGATCCGGCCCGGGCCGGGGCCCGTCGCCGGGAGGCAGGTCGCGCCGCTGCGCCCCCCGGCGCGCCTCGTCGACCCGCCTAGGTGACCGCTTGGAGGAGAGCACACGATGGCCACCCGACTCCGGACGCCCCTTGCCCTGCTGGGTGCGGGGGTGCTGCTGGTGAGCGCCTGCTCTGGCGGCGGGACCGCGAGCCCCGCGGCATCAGCCGCAAGCGCCGCGCCGGCGAGCGCCGCGCCGGCCAGCGCCGCGCCGGCGAGCGAGAGTCCCGCCGCGTCGAGCGCCGCTTCGTGCGAGGCCGGAGCGGCGGCGGGGACCCAGATCCCCGACGTCGTCGCCGGCAAGTTCAACGTCGCGATGGTCCTCATCGGGCCGCACAACGACGGCGGCTGGAGCCAGGCCCATTACGACGGCCTGGTCTACCTGTGCGAGCACGTCGCCGATACCCACATCGCCTACATCGAGAACGTCCCGGAGCCGACCTCGGAGCAGGTGTTCCGAAGCCTGGCGCGCAAGGGCTTCGACCTGGTCGTCGGCACGAGCTTCGGCTACATGGATCCCATGGCCACCGTCGCCGAGGAGTTCCCGAACCAGACCTTCCTGCACCTGACCGGGTACAAGTCGAACGGCAAGAACTTCGGCAACCTGATGGGCGCCGTCGAGGACATGAAGTACCTCGCCGGGATGCTGGCCGGGTCGCGGGCCAAGCTCGACGGCAACCCGAAGCTGGGCTACATGGCCACCTTCCCCATCCCCGAGGAGCTCCGCCTCGGCAACGCGTTCATGCTGGGCGCCAAGAAGACCTGCCCCGAATGCACGATGGATGTCCGCCTGATCAACACCTGGCACGATCCGGTCGCGGAGAAGAACGCCGCGGCCTCGCTCTTCGACGCGGGCGCCCAGGTGGTCCTCACCGGCGCCGACACGCCGGCGGTGGCCGACGTGGCCCAGGAGAAGGGCAAATGGGGCATCACGTACGACTACTTCGGCTCCTGCAAGGTGGAACGCTGCCTGACGGCGCCGTATTGGATCTGGGGTCCCGAGTACGCGCGGATCGCGGATCAGGTCAAGGCCAAGACGTACAAGGCCGGCTACGAGTACTTCGACGCTGACTCGAAGTCCCTGGGCCTCTTCGGCTTCATGGACGGCCAGACCCCCCAGCCCGGCGTCAAGGACCTCCCGGCGGCTGACGTCCAGATGGTCAAGGACACCCTCGCCAAGATGCTCGCGGGCCAGTTCAACCGCTTCGACGTCTTCGCCGGCCCGATCAAGGACAACACCGGCAAGCAGATCCTCGCGGCGGGCCAGAAGCTCGTCCAGGCCGACCTCGACCAGTTCCCGCCCGGTGCCCCGGGCAACCCCTGCACGGTCTGCATGAAGTGGTGGGCCGAGGGCATCAACGGCGAGCTGCCCAAGTAGCGCAAGCCTGACGAGGCCCGCGACGATCCGCTCGTCGCGGGCCTCGTCGTTCCACGGAGCCGTGGCATCCAGATGACCGCCGCACCGACAGCCGCCAGCCCCGCGCCGGACGCCGCGGGAGAGCTGGCGGTCGAGCTGCGCGGCATCGTCAAGCGCTTCCCAGGTGTCGTCGCCAACGACGGCGTGGACTTCGATCTCCGCGTCGGCGAGGTTCACGCCCTCCTCGGCGAGAACGGGGCGGGCAAGAGCACGCTGATGAACGTGCTCGACGGCCTGTACCGGCCCGAGGCGGGTGAGATCCTGGTGCGCGGTGAACGGGTGGAGTTCCGGTCGCCGCGCGACGCGATCGCGGCCGGCGTGGGGATGGTTCACCAGCATTTCGCGCTCGTGCCCACCCAGACGGTGACCGAGAACGTGCTCATCGGCCTCGCCCGTCCGCGCTTCCGCCTCGATGCCGGCCGTTACGACGAGGAGATCGCGGAGCTGGCCCGGCGCCACGGGCTTGCGGTCGATCCACGAGCCCGCATCTGGCAGCTCTCGGTCGGGGAGCAGCAACGGGTCGAGATCCTGAAGATGCTCTACCGGGGAGCGCGCATCCTCATCCTCGACGAGCCGACCGCGGTGCTCGCGCCCCTGGAGGCCCAGGACCTCTTCCGGACCCTTCGCTCCATGGTCGCCGACGGGGCGTCCGTCGTCTTCATCAGCCACAAGCTCGCGGAGGTCGCCCAGATCGCCGACCGGATCACGGTCATGCGGCGGGGCAAGGTGACGGCCGCCGGGGTGGCCGGCGCCGAGACGACGAGCGCCGGGCTGGCCCACCTCATGGTGGGCCGGGAGGTCGTCGAGACGATCGAACGGACGCCGTTCACCCCCGGTCCGGTCGTGCTGAGCCTGCGCGACGTCGAGGCCGAGAGCGACCGCGGGCTGCCGGCCCTGCGGGGGGTTTCCATCGACGTGCGGGCGGGCGAGATCCTCGGCGTCGCCGGGGTCGCCGGCAACGGCCAGTCCGAGCTTGCCCAGGTCCTGACGGGCCTCCGCCGCTGCACACGTGGCTCGGTCACCGTCAACGGCGTCGAGGTCGCCAACCGGACGCCGCGCGACGCCATCGCCCAGCACGTCGCCCACGTGCCCGAGGACCGGACCGGCGTCGGCAGCGCGCCCAACCTGTCGGTGGCCGACAACCTGATCATGAAGAGCTATCGCGATGCCCCGCTGGCGCGGCGCTGGTCGATCGACGCGAGCGCCGTCCGGCGTCTCGCCAACCGCCTCCGCGACTCCTACAGCATCGCCTCGCCCTCGGTCGACACGGAAGCGCGGCTCCTCTCGGGCGGCAATCTCCAGCGCCTCATCCTGGCCCGCGAGATCACCTCGCAGCCGAGGCTGATGGTGGCCGTCCAGCCGACGCGGGGGCTCGACGTGGGGGCCATCTCGACGGTCCATCGGCTCCTGCTCGACCAGCGGGCCGCGGGCTCGGCGACGATCATGATCAGCGAGGACCTCGACGAGGTGCTCGCCCTGTCGGACCGGATCGCCGTGGTGTACGAGGGACGCATCGTCGGGCTGTTCGACGCCAGCGCCGCGGACATCGCCGAGATCGGCCTCCTGATGACCGGCGGAACGCCATCGCCGACGGTCGAGCCGGGCGACGCCACGAGGATCGTGCCGTGACCGCGCAGGCGCCCGTGCGCCGGCCCGGGCGCGCCGGGATCCTGCCCTGGACCGTCCGCATGGAGCGGCGCCTGGAGGTTCCACGCTGGCTGCCCCTGGCGACCACGCTCGGCGCCGTGGTCGTGGCGCTCCTGATCAGCGGGGTCATCCTCTGGATCGCCGGCGGCGACCCGTTTGCGATCTTCGTCCACATCATCAGCTCGTCGTTCGGAAGCCTGGGTGTCCTGTCGGACACGCTGGTCACGGCAACGCCGCTGATCCTCACCGGGCTTGCCTGCGCCCTCGCCTTCCGGATGCGCCTCTGGAACATCGGCGCCGAGGGCCAGTTCCTGATGGGCGCCTGGGGCGCGTCGGCGGTCGTCCTGCTCCCGATCGTGCCGCCTGGCACGCCGTCGTTCGTCACGATCCCGCTCATGATGGCGGCGGGGATGCTGTGCGGCGCCGCCTACGGGGCCATCCCCGGGATCCTGAAGGCGGTGCGCGGGGTGAACGAGATCATCGTCACCCTGATGCTGAACTACGTCGCCGCCCTGTGGATCTCGTACTGGGTCTTCGGCCCGTGGAGCGAGGGCGGCTTCCAGCTGACCGCCCAGTTCCCCCGCGAGGCCTGGCTGCCGCGCCTGTCGGACCACGCCGACGCCGTGCCCGCCTTCGCCGGGCTGACCGTTCACATGGGCCTGGCCTTCGGCCTCGTCGCTGCGGTGCTGGTGCGGTTCCTGCTGTTCCGGAGCCGCCGCGGCTACGAGATCCGGCTCATCGGCGACAGCCCGCGAGCCGCCCGCTACGCCGGCATCGACGTGGCCCGCAACACGATCATCGTCTTCGCCCTCTCGGGGGCGCTGGCCGGGCTCGCCGGGATGAGCGAGGTCGACGGGGTCGTCCACAGGCTCCAGCAGTCGATCTCCCCGGGCTACGGCTTCACGGCGATCATCATCGCCTTCATCGCCAAGTTCCACCCATACGGAGTCGTCGTCGCCTCCATCGGCTTCGGGGCCCTGATCCTGGCCGGGCGCGAGATCCAGCCGTCCGGCATCCCCGCCATGATCCAGGGGATCATCCTGTTCTGCCTCATCGCCAGCGAGGTGGTCCTGCGCTACCGCATCCGGATCGGCCGGCGGATCGCCTGATGGACCCGACGATCATCCTCGCCGCCGGGGTCGCCTCCGGCACGGTCCTCCTGTTCGCGGCCGTGGGCGAGATCTTCGCCGAGCGGGCCGGCGTCCTGAACCTCGGCGTCGAAGGGATGATGCTCATGGGCGCCGTCGTCGCCTTCGGGACGGCCGTCGCGACAGGGAACCCGTGGCTCGGCCTGGTCCTGGGCACCCTGGCCGGCGGGCTGCTGTCGGCGCTGCATGCCGTCATCACCATCAGCTTCCAGGCCGAACAGGTCGTCTCCGGCCTGGCCCTCACCTTCCTGGGCACCGGCCTGGCCCGCGTCCTCGGCGAGAACCTCTCCAAGGCCGGGGCGATCGCCCTCCTGCCGACGGTCACGCTGCCGGGTCTTTCCGCGGTCCCGGTGGTCGGCCCGATCCTCTTCACCAACCAGAGCGTCCTGGTCTACGTCGGCTATGCGGTCGTGCCTCTCGCCTGGTACTGGATCGGGCGAACCCGGCCCGGACTGCACCTGCGGGCCATCGGCGAGAACCCGACGGCGGCCGACACGCTGGGCGTGGACGTGTATCGCCTGCGCTACGCGTACGTCCTCGTCGGGGGCCTGTTCGCCGGTCTCGCAGGGGCGACGATCACGCTCGCCGTCTCGCCCGGGTGGTTCGGCGACCTGACGACCAGCGGCCAGGGCTGGATCGCCGTGGCGCTCGTGATCTTCGCCCAGTGGAGCCCCGTGCGGGCCGCCCTGGGCGCCTACGCCTTCGCCGCGATCCGGCGCCTCCTGATCGACATCCAGGGGCCCAAGGAGCTGTTCGGCTTCGACAATCCCTTCTTCTACAACCATGCCCTGACGTTCTTCCTCGAGATGCTCCCCTACATCCTGATCATCGTGGTGCTCGTCGCGGTCTCCTTCGAGGCGATGCGCAAGCGAATCGGCGCCCCGGCGGCGCTGGGCATCCCCTACGTGCGCGGCGAGCGCGGGCAGTAGTCCGCGGCGGCGCGGCGAGCCGCGACGGGTCAGGCGCTCTCGTCGAGCTCGGGGCCCATCAGCTCCATCTGGACGAAGCCGCTCGTGTCGAAGGCGAGCTGCTCCGGCGCACCGCCGGCGGCCTCGCCGAGGGGCGCGAACTCGATGACGATCCGCTCGTCGCCCTCGACGAGCGCGTAGACGATCAGCTGGTCGGGCCGCGTCTCGAACTCGAGGTGCTCGAACGAGTCGACGTTGAGGCAGATCGAGACCGGCGTGAAGTACGACGAGGTCTCCGGCTCGTCGATCACGACGCGCTCGACCCACCCGGCCCCGTGCGCGACGAGGTCGCGGCCGCGGAAGTACCGGTACGAGACCGTCTGCTTCTGGAGCGGGCGAAGCAGGTTCAGGATGTCGGTCCTCGACGACACGATGCCGCTGTTCACGAAGTACTTCGCGGAGGTCGGGCGCGCCATCGGGGCACCTCCAGGGTGGGCCGGCGGGGACCGTGCGACCGCTCCCGGGACCCCTGGGGCAGGTTCCCGGCGCGTCGCCCGGATCGTAGCGCACCCCGGCGTCCGCGGGGAACCCGTCGCGGCCTATCATCGGCGCATGCTCCTCGCGATCGACGTCGGCAACACGAACCTTCGCCTGGGAACGGCACGCGACGGGGCGCTTGCGGCAACCCGGCGCGCCGCGACGTCGAGCACCGCGACGCCCGACGAGCTCGAGCTGCTCCTCGACGGACTGCTCGGCCTCGACGGCCGACGCCTGGCCGACGCGTCCGCCATCGCCCTCGCCTCCACGGTCCCGGCCGTGGCCGCGGCCCTGGAGACGATCGCGGCGCGCCGCACGATCCCCTGCGTCATCGCGTCGGCCGGCACGGTCCCGATCCCGGTCCGCGTCGAGCGACCCGGTGACGTCGGCCCCGACCGCCTCGTCAACGCCTACGCGGCCGCCCACCTCTACGGCACGCCCACCGTCGTCGTCGACTGCGGGACGGCCACCACGCTCGACGCCATCGACCAGGCGGGCGCCTTCGTGGGGGGAGCCATCGCGCCGGGCCTGGCGCTGGGCCTCGAAGCCCTTGCGGCCAGGACCGCTCGCCTGCCCCACGTGGAGCCGCGCCTCCCCGACGGCCCCATCGGACGGGACACCGCGGCGGCGATCCGGGTGGGGGCCGTGCTGGGCCACCGGGCGATGATCGAGGGCCTCCTGGGGCGGATGCGGCGCGAGCTGGCCGCCGGCGCCGGGATGGCACCCCACGACGTCAGGGTCGTGCTCACCGGGGGGCTCGCCTCGCTGCCCTGGGCGCGCACGGTGGACGGCGTCGACGCCATCGACCCCGAGCTCACCCTGCGGGGACTGATCCTGTTCCATCGCGCCGTGGCAGGGGCAGACGAGGCATGAGCGCCGGCGGACGGCTCGACGGCCGCTTCATCGGTCTCGGGGTCACCGGCTCGATCGCCGCGTTCAAGTCGGTCGACCTGCTCCGCCTCCTGCGCGCGGAGGGAGCCGAGGTGCAGGTGCTGATGACGCCCTCGGCGACGCGGTTCGTGGCCCCGCTCACGCTGGCGGCCCTGTCACGCCGGCACGTCGACGCCGAGGTGCTGGATCTGCTCCCCGACGGGCGGATCGGCCACGTGCTGACGGCAGATGCGGCCGACGCCATCCTCGTCGCGCCGGCGACCGCCCACTGGCTCGGCGCGATGGCCCACGGGCTTGCGGCCGACGTCGTGACGGCGACCTGTCTCGCGACGGCCGCGCCGGTCGTGGTCGCCCCTGCCATGGACGGCGACATGTACGCCCATCCGGCCACGCAGGCCAACGTCGCGATCCTCCGCGACACGTTCGGCTACCTGATCGTCGAGCCCGAGAGCGGGCTGCTCGCTTCGCGCCAGGTTGGCCCGGGCCGCCTCGCCGACCTGGCAGCCATCATCGACGCCGTCGTCGCGGCCATCGGCGACCGGCCGGTTCGCCGCCCCGATCCCGCGGACCGCCCGCCACGCCTGCCCGCCGCCCAGGTCGAGGGGCTGGCCCGCGATGGCGACGACCTCGTCGGACGCCACGTCGTGGTGACGGCCGGCGGCACGGCCGAGCCGATCGACCCGGTCCGCTACATCGGGAATCGCAGCACCGGGACGATGGGCGTCGCCCTCGCCGAGGCCGCCCGCGACCGCGGCGCACGGGTCACCCTGGTGGCCGGCATGGTGAGCGTGGCGCTGCCGGAGGGCGTGGAGATCGTCCGGGCGGAGACCGCCGAGGCCATGCGCTCCGCCCTGCGCGACCTCCTCGTGACGCTGCCCGGCGGCCCGGGCTTCGATGCCCTCGTGATGGCGGCCGCCGTCGCCGACTTCCGTCCGTCGACACCGGCCGACCATAAGCTGGCACGCACGGACGAGCGGCTCACGCTGGAGCTCGTCGCGAACCCCGACCTGCTCGCGGAGATCGGCCGCCTCGTCCGGGGCCTGGACGAGGCGGGCACGCCGGCGGGCCGGCCTTTCGAGCCGCGACCGATCCTCGTCGGCTTCGCCGCCGAGACCGGCAGCCTCGACCGGGCCGCCGGGAAGCTCGCCAGGAAGGGCGTCGACCTCCTGGTCGCCAACGACGTGGCCGAGGTCGGCTCCGGCTTCGGCAGCTCGACGAACCGGGTCACGTTCCTCGCTGCCGGCGGGGCGGAGGAGGCGCTTCCGCTCCTGCCGAAGCGCGAGGTCGCCGACCGGATCCTCGACCGCGTGGTGGCGGCGCTGGACGCTCGCGACCGGGCGGCGCAGACTGCGGACGACGAGCCCCTGCAGGAGAACCGCGTCCCGTGAGCGCTCCACCCGCCGGCCCCAGCCGCTTCACCGTCCTCGACTTCGCCCGGATGCACGCCGACGGCGAGCGGATCGCGATGCTCACTGCCTACGACTACCCGACGGCGCAGCTCGTCGACGAGGCGGGCATCCCTTCGATCCTCGTCGGCGACTCGGTCGGCCAGGTGCTCCTCGGCTACGACACGACGGTGCGCGTGACGATGGAGGAGATGCTCCACCACACCAAGGCGGTGGTCCGCGGGACGCGGCGGGCGATGATCGTCGGCGACATGCCGTTCCTGTCCTATGCCACCCCGGAGGACGCCCTCGCCAACGCCGGCCGGTTCCTCCGCGAGGCTGGCGCCCAGGCCGTCAAGATCGAAGGCGGGGCTCGCTCGGCCCGCACCATCGACGCGCTGGTCAGGGCCGGGATCCCGGTCATGGGCCACATCGGCCTCACACCCCAGGCCATCAACGCCCTCGGCAAGGTGCGCGTCCAGGGCAAGAACCGCGAGCAGGCGCGCGCGCTTCTCCACGACGCGCTGGCCGTCCAGGAAGCCGGCGCCTTCGCCGTCGTCCTCGAGCTCGTCCCGGAGCAGCTGGCGACGGCGATCACCGCTCGCCTGCGCATCCCCACGATCGGCATCGGGGCCGGGGCGGGCTGCGCCGGGCAGATCCAGGTGATCACCGACGTGCTCGGGCTCGGCTCGTTCGTCCCGCGCCACGCGAAGCCGTACGCCGACCTGCGCGGCACGATCCGCGCTGCCGTGTCGGCCTACCGGGAAGAGGTGGAGGCGGGAACGTTCCCCGGCGACGCGCAGACGACGCGCATGGAGGAAGCGGTCCTCGACGAGGTCCTCGGGCGCGGCGTGGTCGATCGGCCCGGCACCACCGACGCGGTCGCGGGGGGGATCCCGCTCGACCGGGACCTGTGACCCGCGCAGGCGACCCGTCGCTCCCCGGGAGCTCGGCCAGCGACCGCCTCGTCGTCCGATCGCGGGCCGAGCTCGCCGTGGCGCTCGCCCGGCTGCCCCGGCCGATCGGCCTCGTGCCCACGATGGGCTGGCTCCACGCGGGCCATCGCTCGCTGATCGCGCGTGCCCGCACCGAGTGCGCAAGCGTCATCGTCTCGATCTTCGTCAACCCACGCCAGTTCGGCAGCCCCGCGGACCTGGCCCGGTACCCGCGGGACGAGGCCCGCGATCTCGGGATCTGCGCCGAGGAGGGCGTCGACCTCGTCTGGGCTCCCGGGGCCGGCGACGTCTATCCGCCGGGCTTCGACACGAGCGTCAGCGTGGGTGCCCTCGCCGGGCCCCTGGAGGGGGCGGCACGCCCGGGCCATTTCGACGGGGTCACGACGGTCGTCGCCGTCCTCTTCGGGATCGTGCGGCCCGACCGGGCCTACTTCGGGATGAAGGACGCTCAGCAGCTGCGGGTGGTTGCCCGGATGGCACGGGACCTCGCCCTGACGACGGTCGTCCCCTGCGCCACCGTGCGAGAGCCGGACGGCCTGGCCATGAGCTCGCGGAACGTCCACCTGGCGCCGGCCGAACGCGCCGCGGCCGCGATCCTCCACCGTGCCCTGGAGGCGGGCCGGGTCCGCTGGGAGGCCGGCGAGCGCGACGCCGAGGCCATCCTGGCGGTCGTTCGCGAGGTTGTCGCCAGGGAGCCGCTCGCCCGGCTGGAGTACGTGTCGCTGGCAGACGACGCGACGCTCGTGGAGCTCGAGAGGCTGGACGGCCCGGCGCTCCTCTCGCTCGCGGCTCGCTTCGGGACGACGCGCCTGATCGACAACGTCGTCCTCGGCTGAGAAGCCCGGCGCCCTCGTCGCGTCCATCTCGGTCCGGCGCCAGGACCTCTTGGGAACCGCTGCCTGCCGAACGCCGTCGGTGGGTCGTGACGCGGGCCCAGCCCTCACCGCGTCGAGCACAGGGGTTGCCCCGATGACCGGTATCTTGCCGTTTCTCGCTCACCGGCCGCGGACCGCGCGCTCGTCGGCCCTTCGCCTCGGCGCGCTGGCAGCCGTGGCCCTCGCCATGACCGCCTGCGGGGGCAGCGCGGCGCTTGCGCCGGCAGGGGTGCCCGCCGACCAGGGTGGGAGGCAACCCGTGGCGGCCGCGACCGCCGGGCAGCCCGATGCCGGAGGGAAGGCCGGCACCGAAACCCATGCCCCCGCCGCCGCCAACGACGGCACGACGAGCGGGCCCCTCATCGTCCGCACCGGCCAGCTGACGCTCCAGGTGGCCGTCCTCGACGACGCCATCGCTGCGGCGGACAAGGCCGTCACGGCCGCCGGCGGCTACGTGGCCGCGTCGCAACGCCAGGGCGACGGCGACTCCGCCAGCGCGACGGTGACATTCCGGATCCCGGCCGAGCGCTGGGAGGCCGCGCTCGCCGCGCTCCGGGCGGTCGGCTCCAAGGTCCTGGCAGAGCAGACCGCCAGCGAGGAGGTCACGAGCCAGGTGGTCGACCTGGGCGCCCGCCTCGTCAACCTGCGGGCGACCGAGTCGGCCCTCCAGGCGATCATGGCCAAGGCCACGAAGATCCCGGACATCCTCGAGGTCCAGGCGCAGCTCACCGGCGTCCGCCAGGAGATCGAGCAGCTGACAGCCCAGAAGCAGTCCCTCGAGAAGCAGGCGGCGCTCGCGACGCTGACCGTCGGGTTCTCCCTGCCGCCAGCGGTCGCGGTCACCCAGGTGCGCGAAGGCTGGGATCCCGGGGCGGAGATCGACCGCGCGGCGGCCACGCTGGTCGGGCTTGCCCAGGGCGTTGCGAATGCAGGCATCTGGGTCGGGATCGTCCTGCTGCCGCTCGCCCTCGTCGTCAGTACGGCGATCGGCATCGCCGTGCTGGTCGTACGCCGGGTGCGCCCGCGGTCGAACCCGCCCGCGCCGCCTGCGTTGCTCGACACCCCGGCGGTCTAGGGTGAACAGTCTAGGGCCCGCGCCGGTCGAGGATCCCGGCCGGCCTAGAGCTCCTGGCGGCGGAACACCCACCAGGCGAGGCCCAGGGCCGCGGCCACGAACGCCGCGTTCGCGATCACGGGACCCAGCAGTTGATCCGGGACGACGCCGAGCGCCAGCGCGTCGGCCACACCCCAGAGGCTGGTCGGCATGTAGGGCCCGATGGTGGGCAGCGCCGAGAGGATGCCGACGACGAGGAAGAGGCCGAAGCCGACTCCTCCGGCGACGAGCGCCGAGCGGGTCACCACGGAGGCCAGGAACGTCAACGCGGCGAAGACCGCCAGTGAGAGCCAGATGAGCCCCACGGCTGCCGCGAAGCCGGCCACGGGCAGGGGCTCGAACAGGATCGTCGTGTAGACCCAGCAGAGGATCCCCGCCACGCCCAGCGCGAGGGCGAGCAGGCCCCCGATCGCCATGACCTTGGCTGCGACGAAGGCGCCGCGGGTGATCGGCTTGGTGAGGAGGAAGGCCGCCGTGCCACGCTCCTTCTCCGTGGCCACGGAGCCCATCGTGACGAGGATCGCGATGAGGACGCCGAACTGGCCCATGTTCTTCGTGAACTGCAGGACGGCGTCGCCGACGACGGGCTCCGGGATGATGCCCTGGAACTGGCCGCCCCCGACTGCCTGGATGATCTCGCGGACGTAGCGCGCGAAGACCGGCGACAGGAGCCCGAAGACCGCGAAGACGGCGACCACAACGACCAGGCGCATCGTGCGTGCCTGTTCGCGCAGCTCCTTGCGCAGCAGCAGCCCGACGCCCGTCATGGCTCGCGCCTCCCGGCCGCCCCGCCGTCGGACGGCGCCGGCCCGGCTGGCCCGGAATGATCGGCCGGCCGCGGAACGCTGGCCGGCCCCGGAACGTCGCCCGGCCCCGGAACGTCGCCCGCCGAGCTGCCGACGACCTGGAGGAAGACGTCCTCGAGGGTCGGGCGGACCCGCTCGAAGCGGGCCAGCCGGACGCCGGCGGCCACGACCAGCGGGAGCGCCTCGGCGGACGCCAGGTCCGTGTCCGACACGACGACGCGGAGCACGCCGTGATCGTCGCGCACGTCGCGGGCCCACGGCGTCGCCGCGAGGCTCCGGGCGAGGCGCTCCACGGCGGCCTCCTGGCCGGGCTCCGGGTCGAGCTCGAGGATCGGCCGGGCGTGGCGCGCCAGGAGCTCGTCGATCGGCGCCTCGGCCACGAGCCGGCCGTTGGCGAGGATGGCGACGCGATCGCAGATCCGCTCCACGTCCGTCAGGATGTGGGTGCTCATGAAGACGGTCGCCTCGCCGCGCAGCCGCCCGATGAGCTCCAGGACGTCCCGGCGACCCTGCGGGTCGAGCGCGCTCACCGGCTCGTCGAGGAAGAGCACCGTCGGCCGCGGCAGCATCGCCTGGCCCACGCCCAGCCGCTGGCGCATCCCTCCCGAGTAACCGCCGATGCGACGGCGCGCCGCCTCCGTGAGCCCGACGATCTCGAGCACCTCGTCGACCCGCGAACGCAGGGCCGCACCCGCCATCCCGTAGGCCCGCCCCACGAAGGTCAGCAGCTCGCGCCCGGTCATCCAGCCGTAGAACCGCGGGTCCTGGTCGAGATAGCCGATGCGCGCGGCCAGGTCGAGGCCACCCCGCCCCACCGGCACGCCGGCCACGGTGGCGCTGCCGGCCGTCGGATGGCCGAGGCCCGTGAGGAGGCGCAGGGTCGTCGTCTTGCCGGCTCCGTTCGGCCCCAGGAAGCCGAACACCGATCCTTCGGGTACGACCAGGTCAAGGGCGTCGAGGGCGAGGACGTCCCCGTAGCGCTTGCTGAGACCGCGCGCCTCGATCGCGGCCGGCATCCCGGCTGTGGCTGCGCTCGTCACGGCCGCCGTCCCTCAGCCTTCCTCGCGGCCGACGAGGAAGTAGAGGATGGGTCCGATCAGGTTCACGAAGATGACGATCAGCGCCCAGACGATCTTGTTGTCGCCCTTCACCCGGCGGTCGGGCCGCGTGAGGTCGTACAGGGCCCAGATCATCAGGCCGACCTGGATCAGCACGATCGGGATGATCAGGGGCAGGAGGCTGGACAGGTCGGGTGTCATCGTCTCTCCGTCAGGCGGCGTCGGTGGCCGCCGCGAGCATGCGATCCGCGTCGAGCGACGCTGCCACGATCGCCTTGATCATCTCGATCTTGCCGTGATCCGCGGCGTGGGTCTTGACCAAAAGGTCATGAACATCGGAGGCCACCATGTACGTGTCCTCGTCCAGGAAGCAGGCGAACAGGTCGGCTCGCCGGATCTCGTCGACCACGGCTGCGCGCGGCCGGTAGCCCGAGAGCACGAAGCCGACCGTCGCGGGATCCATCTCGCCGCGCACGACTGCAGGACGGCGCATCTCGGCCCGGTGAGCTCGGGAGAGGGCCACGATGACGTCCTCCCGGTCGCCGGCGACGATCACGATCCGGCGCCCGGTCACGTGCTGGAGGACGTGGTGGGGCTCCATCGCGGCCACGCTGATGCCGCCGATGATGAGGTCCAGGTCCGGGCCGGCGTTGAGCAGCTCCGAGCGGGTGCCGGCCAGGATCATCGCGAGCGAGGGGTTCGACAGGATGGGCCGGTACGGGATCACCCCGAGGAGCGGGATCCCGTGCTTCGCGAGCCCTCGCTCCAGGATCGTGGCGATCCCCGGTTGTGCGTCGACGTTCACCTTGTTGACGATAGCGCCTGCGACGGCGACCCCGTGCGCCGCGAAGTGGCTGGCATTGAGCACGATCTCGTCGATGGGCCGCCCCACGCCGCCCTCGCTGATGATCACCGCGGGGGCGTGCAGGAGGGCTGCGACGACCGCGTTCGAGAGACCGATCACGGCGCCGACGCCGGCGTGACCTGTCCCCTCGATGAGGAGGACGTCCTTGTCGGCCACGAACGTCGCGTGGGCGTCCACGATGCGAGCGCCCAGGTCCTCGACCACGTCGCCCGCGATGTACGACTTGGTGAACCCGCGGGGGATGTGGACCGGGCTCATCGCGGCCATCGGCTCGCGGAGGTCGTAGACGGCCTTCATGAGGACGGCGTCCTCGTCGGCCGGGACGCCCGACTCGTCGACGACCGTGCGCTGCCCGACCGGCTTCATGAAGCCGGTTCGCTGGCGCTCCCCCAGGAAGAGATCCAGGAGGCCCAGGGAGGCGGTCGTCTTGCCCCGGTTCTGGCCGGTCGCCGCAAGGTAGAGGTGGCGCATCCGTGAGCTCGGTCGGGAAGGGACGGCGGGACGGCTTCGGTCAGCGGGGCGTCGTCTTCCGCTCGACGAGGGCGAGCGCCTCGCGCAGCCGGCCGATCGTGTCGGGGTCCACGCTGTCGGGCTCCAGGTACGGGCCGAGGCGCTCCAGGACGTCGCCGACCAGTCCCAGGAAGACTCCCGCGTCGGCCACGAAGAACTGCGGCTCGTTGTTGTAGCGGACCAGCGTCAGGCGCCCCTGGAGCACGCGTCGGTCGTCCATGTGCGCCACCTGGGTCGCGAACGTGTGCCCCTGGATCCCATCCGGGTTGTTCAGGAAGTTGAGCGCGTTGTCGATCGCGAGCCCGAACCGCGCGCGCCAGGCGGTCAGGCGCTCGTGAATCTCCGGCGCGATCCGGACCTCGCCGACCTCCTCGAAGACCTCCGGGGCGACCGTCAGGAGCCCGACCAGCGTCGACCCGGCGCGCGCGCCCAGCATCACCTGGAGCGACCGCTCCAGGGTGAAGACCTCGGAGTCGAAGCGCGGGCTCGTGATCACGTCGGTCAGGAGGTCCTCGACGTTGTCCAGGACCGCCGAATCCGACATCGCCCCGGCGAGGTGGAGGATCTCCTCCTTGAACAGGAACTTCTCTTCGTGGTCGAGCATGGGGCGATGGTACACCGCGGGAATCCACGGGCCCCGGCCGGTCGGCCGGGGCCCGTGGACGGTGCAGCCGGCGGCGCGGAGCCGCGTCAGACTACGGGTACAGGCCGCGCAGGGCGGTGGCGTCGGCGACGCGCTTCACGGCGACGAGGTAGGCCGCCGTCCGCATGTCGACCTCTTCGAGCTTCGCCATCGCGATGACCTCGGCGAAGGAGCGGTCCATGATCTCCTTGAGCTTGGCGTTGACGACCGCCTCGCTCCAGTGATCGCGGTTGAGGTCCTGGACCCACTCGAAGTAGCTGACGGTCACGCCGCCGGCGTTGGCGAGGATGTCCGGGATCATGAAGACGCCCTTCTTCGCCAGGATCACGTCGGCCTCGGGTGTCGTCGGGCCGTTGGCGGCCTCGGCGACGATCCTGGCCTTCACGTTGGCGGCGTTCTGGGCGGTGATCTGGTTCTCGTAGGCGGCCGGGATCAGGATGTCGCAGGGGAGCTCGAGCAGCTCGGCGTTTGTGATGGTCGTGCTGCCAGGGAACCCGACGACCGTCCCGTGCTCCTGCTTCCAGGCCACGACGCGATCGACGTCCAGGCCGTCGGCCTTGTGGATCGCGCCGCCGGTGTCCGACACGGCCACCACGGTCGAGCCCTCGTCCCGCATGAGCTTCGCGGCGATGGCGCCGGCATTGCCAAAGCCCTGCACGACGGTGGTGGTCTTCGCGAGGTCCATGCCGAGGTGGGCGGCCGCGTCGACGATGGTGAAGACGCACCCGCGGGCAGTCGCCTCGTTGCGCCCCTCCGACCCGCCGAGGCTGATCGGCTTGCCGGTCACAACGCCGGGGACCGTGTACCCGACGTGCATGGAGTACGTATCCATGAACCAGGCCATGATCTGGGGCGTGGTGTTGACGTCGGGCGCCGGAATGTCGCGCTCGGGCCCGATGAGGATCGAGATCTCGGTGAAGAACCGGCGGCTGAGACCCTCGAGCTCCTTCTTGGAGAGCTTCTTGGGGTCGACGCTGACGCCGCCCTTGCCGCCGCCGTACGGGATGCCGACGACCGCGCACTTCCAGGTCATCCACATCGCGAGGGCCTTGACCTCGTCGAGGCTGACGTCCTGGTGATAGCGGATGCCGCCCTTGGCGGGGCCACGCCCCAGGTTGTGCTGGACGCGGAAGCCCGTGAACACCTGGACCGTCCCGTCGTCCATGTGGACCGGGAAGTGAACCGTCAGCTCGCGGCGCGGCTCACGCAGCACGGCACGGAGCCCCGGATCCAGGTTGAGGCGCTCCGCGGCGAGGTCGAACTGGCGCTGCGCGACCTCCCAGGCGTTGATCGCGGGCGCCGCCTGCTCGATGGTCATGAGAGTGGGTTTCCTCCTGCCCGGGGCCCCCGTCGGGGTGCCGCCGTCTTCATCCGCCCCCGGGGCGGCCACGCTGCCGCCTCCGGGACGGCTGCCGGCCGCGGCGCGCGACCTGCGTTCGCAGGCCGTCGCGGCGCGACGGACTCACACCGGGCCGATCATCCGGCCCACCGTTCCCCGCCGCATAGGGCCGAACGGGGACGCTTCCCCCGGGCGGATCGGCCCGCAGGACAGGCGCAATGGTACCGTCACCCGCCTGTATCCGTCTCGCAACCCACGGGTCCGACGGCACTCCGCCGTCGCCGCCCTCGGGCAGCCGCCCGCCGTCGCGTCAGCGCCGCAGGAGGACCGCGCCCCCGAGGCAGCCGGGGCCGATATGCGGGCCGACGGACGGCCCCACGACGGCGCTGGTCACGTGCGCCGGGTCGACGCCGCCCGGAAGCCGGGCCAGCACGTCGGCGCTGAAGGCGTCGACGTCGGCCGGCGGCGTGTGGAGGACGGCGATCCAGTCGGCGGGCTGCGCGGTCAGGAGCTCGATCACCCGCGCCCGGGCCTTGGCTCGGGTGCGCACCCGGTCGGCCGTGTCGACGATGCCGTCGGTCACCGTGATGATCGGCTTGATCGAGAGCATCGTGGCGATGGCGGCGCGCGCCGGCGACAGCCGGCCGCCCTTGCGCAGGTACTCGATGGTGTCGAGCGCGACGTAGATGTCGATGTCCCGGGCGCGTGCCCGCAGGGCGGCCGAGATGGCTGCCGCCGGGCTCCCTGCGCCGGCCATCTCGGCGGCGAGGAGGGCCAGCATCCCCACCCCCATCGACGCCGAGTCCGAGTCGACGACATGGATCTCTGCGCCGGGAAGCCCCTGGGCCGCAAGCTCGGCGCTTCGGACCGTCGCCGACAGCTTGCCGCCCACGGTCACGCAGACCACGGCCGGGGCGCCGCCCGCCAGGGCCGCCTCGAAGGCGGCCCTGAAGTCGCCGGGCGATGCCGCCGCGGTCGTGGGAAACGGCGCATCGGGGGCGACCATCCGGACCCAGAACTCGTGGGTCGAGAGGTCGATGCCGGCCCGCACCTCCTCGTCGCCGAAGCGCACGTAGAGCGGGACGATCCGGATGCCGCTGGCCGCCGCGAGGTCCGCGGGCAGGTCCGCTGCCGAGTCGGTGACGATCGCGACGCGTCCCATCAGATCTGCCTCGTCTCGTTCGTGCCCGCCTGCCGGCGGCTCGTCAGCGCCGGCGCAGGAACGCCGCGCCCATGAGGTGCGGACCCAGGTGCGGACCCGTGGAGGCGCCGATCAGCCCGACGCTGATGGCGGCGGCGTCGATGCCGCCCGGGATCTGTGCGAGCAGCGCATCTCGGAAGGCATCGACCTCCTCCGGGGTGCTGGTCGGCGTGTGCAGGATGGCCAGTCGCTCGATCGGCGTCGCCGCGACGAGCTCGACGACGCGCGCGCGCGCCCTGGCACGGGTCCGCGGGCGCTCCGCCATCACCACGATCCCGTCGAGGACGGTGATGATCGGCTTGACCGAGAGAAAGGTCCCCAGTGCTGCTCGCGCCGGCGAGAGGCGGCCACCCTTCCGGAGATACTCGAGGGTGTCGACGGCGACAAAGAGGTCGACGTCGGGGAGCCGGTCTCGCAGCGTGGCCGCGATCCCCGCGCCCGTGCCCCCCGCGACCGCCATCTCGGCGGCGATCAGCGCCGGGATGCCAGTGGACATCGACGTCGATCCCGTGTCGATGACGTGGATCTCGCGGTCCGGCAGCGCCGCGGCGGCCAGCGTCGCGCTCTGGTACGTCGCCGACAGCTTGGAGCCGATCGTGGGACAGACGACGGCATCCGCGCCGTCGGCGAAGCACGCCTCGAACGTCTCCCGGAAGGTCCCGGGCGAAGGCGCGGCCGTCATCGGGAACGGCGCGTCGGGGGCAAGCATGCGCGACCAGAACTCCTCGGTGGAGAGGTCGACACCGACCCGGAACTCCTCGGACCCGAACCTCACGAAGAGCGGCACGACCCGGACGCCGGCCGCGGCGGCGGCGGCCGGCTCGAGGTCGGCGGTTGAGTCGGTGACGACCGCGACGCGCCCCATCGATCCCTCCTCATGGCCCACGCGATCGATCATACGGCCGGCCGCCGGGGCGGCGCCGGCTCGTCGCGCCTACTGCGCGATGGCGTCGGCCTCGGCCACGAGGACGCCGGCGCGATGCTCGAAAGCGCGCAGGCGCCACAGGGGCAGGAGGGCGACGAGCAGGAGGACCAGCGTGGCGAGGAGGAGCCCGTCGATGCCCCGCGCATCAGCCGCCGCGCCCCCCACCAGGCTCCCGATGATCTGCCCGACGGCCAGGAAGACAGAGTAGAGCCCCATGATCGCGCCACGGTCCCGGGGGTACGGCTCCGACATGTCGGCCAGCAGGCCGAGGGCCGCCGGTGTCGCGCCGGCGAGCACGAACAGGCCGCCCACGATCAGCGCCAGGAAGACGCCCATGACCACGATCGGGAGCCCGGCGCCGTGGTTCAGGGCGAGGGCCGCCCCGGCCAGCACGCCGCCGCCGGCGATCCCGTACCCGATGATGGTCGTCCGGCGCAGGCGCTTGAAGCGGTTGCCCCAGTACACGAGCCCGGCAAAGAAGATCAGCATCCCGACGCCCAGGCCTGCGCTCACCGCCAGCGGCGAGAAGCCCTGCATCAGGAGCTGGTTGGCGAACTCGGGCTGCGGATCGCGGATGAGCTGGAAGATGGACTGGGCGGTCCACAGGCCGATCACCGCGTTGACGGCGATCCAGGTCGGCGCCAGCAGCCAGACGTGGGCGCTGCGGATGATCTCCCAGTACCGGCCCAGGGTCGTCCGCCGCTCGTGCTCCCGACCCCCGTGATCGACGCGCGGGTCGCGGATGCCGAACCGGTAGATGCACCACGAGACGCCGTAGAGCAGCGCGTTGGCGAAGAAGGCCGCCGTGCCGAGCGCCGTGTAGACGACGCCCGCGGCGACGATCCCGCCGCCCAGCCCGGCCAGCGTGGCGGCCTCGAACCGCGCGACGGCGCGACCGCGGAGGCCCTCGTCACCGATGGTCGCGACCGCCAGGAAGCCGAGGATCGCCGGCACGCTGGCGGCCGTCGAGGCACCCTCCAGCCAGCGGGTCGCGCCGAGGACGGCCAGGGACGTGGTGAGGCCCGTCAGGACCACGGCGACCGCCCCGAACACCGGGCCCAGCTCCATGATCCGGTGATAGCCGAACCGGTCGGCCAGGGACCCGAACACCGGCGAGAGGATGAGCTCTGCGGCGAAGAACGAGGCCGTGAAGAGGCCCACGACGATCGCGTCCACCTGCTGGCCGCCGTAGCTCGGCAGGTCGGCGAGGTAGTAGACGAGCATGGCGCCGGTGAGGCCCGTGCTGAACCTGAGCGTGAAGGTGCCGAGGATCACGGCCCACAGCGAGCGTTCCATCGTGCGCAGGGTACGCGGTGGACGAGCGCCCGACGAGCCGCGGCCCGGCCGGCCGACGTCGCGCCCGTACAATCCCGGCGTGGAACCGCCTCGTCCGCTGGCCCCGGCGCCGCTCGCCCGCGGCGCAAGCGGCGCCGTCGTGGCGCCGCACCACCTCGCGAGCGCCGCCGGCCTGGAGATCCTGCGCGGCGGCGGGAGCGCGGTCGACGCGGCCATCGCCACGAACGCCGTGCTCGCGGTCGTCTTCGGCGAGGCCTGCGGCCTGGGCGGCGACGCCTTCTGGCTGATCTGGGACGAGGAAGCCGGCGCCCAGGTCGCTCTCAACGGCTCCGGCCGCGCACCGGCGGCGGCGGATGCGGCGGGGCTTCGAGCGCGGGGCCTCGCGGCCCTCCCGTACCGCGGACCGCTGGCGATCACGGTCCCGGGCGCCGTGCGCTCCTGGGGCGATGCCCACGCCCGCTTCGGGCGCCGGCCCTGGGCCGACCTCCTGGCCCCGGCGATTCAGCTGGCCGGCCGCGGCTTTCCCGCCGACGAGCAGTTCGTCCGGGCCGTCGAGGGCTCGGCGACGGTCTTCCGCCGCGAGCTCGGCGACGGCGCCCGAGGGTGGGAGGCGACGTACAGGCCGCATGGGCGCGCCTGGCGGACGGGCGAGAGGGTCGGCCTCCCGGCGCTCGCTGCGACGCTCGAGCGACTGGCGGAGTCCGGCGCCGACGACTTCTACGCCGGGCTCCTCGCCGAGCGCCAGGCGGCCGGCCTTTCGACGGCGGGCAGCGCGATCGCGATGGCGGACCTCGCGACGCACACCTCGACATGGACCACCCCGCTGGAGCTCGACTACCGGGGCACGACGGCGACGACGCACCCGCCGAACAGCTCCGGGGTCGTGGCCCTCGAGATCCTGAACATCCTGCGCGCCCTGGAGCCGCCGCGCCGCGGAGCCTTCGTTCCGGGCGCCGGCGGGGCCACGGCCGGTGCGGACGCTCGATGGGTCCATCTCGGCATCGAGGCCGCGAAGCGCGCGCTCGCCGATCGGGACGCGCACCTCTCCGATCCCGCGTTCGTGGACGTCCCGGTCGACCGGCTGCTGGACCCGGCGTACGGGCAGTCGCTGGCTCGCGCGATCGACCCGACGCGAGCCTCCCATCCACCGCCCTCGCGGGCGCCAATCGGCGGCGGGACGATCTGGCTCGGCGTGGTGGACCCGGCCGGCAACGCGGTGAGCCTCATCGAGTCCAACTACGCGGGCTTCGGGAGCGGCGTCGTCGACCCTCTGACCGGCATCGCCTACCAGAACCGCGGGAGCTACTTCAGCCTGGACCCGGACCACCCGAACGTGCTGGCCCCTGGCAAGCGGACCCTCCACACCCTCCTCCCCGGGATGCTCCTGCGGGAGGGGCGGCCGTGGGTGGTGCACGGGAGCATGGGCGGCGACGCCCAGCCCGCCATCTTCGCCCAGGCCGTCTCGGCGCTGGTCGACGGCGGGGTCGACGTGGCCACGATGGTGGCCGCCCCGCGCTGGTCGCCGAAAGCGGCGGCGCACTTCGCTCCACCCGACAGGGTCGACATCGAGCCGCGCTTCCGCGCCGGCCTCCTCGACGAGCTGGCGGCGATGGGCCATCGCCTCGACGTCGCGGCGCCCTTCGACGGTGGCCTGGGCCATGAGCACGCGATCGAGCTGGTCGAGGGCGGCCCGTCGATGGGCGGCACCCTTGCGGCGGCGACCGACCCGCGCTCGCCCGGCCTCCCGGCGGCCTGGTGAGCACGCCCGCGCCGGGAGCCGGCACGTGACCGAGCGCCAGCCCTTCCTCTACCCCGGCCCGCGGATGGCGCTGCTCCGTCAAGTCCGAAAGCTGACGGTCGACGACCTCCACGCCCTCGACGCCGCGGTCCGGGCCCTGGTGGCCGCGAGGTCCCACAAGCACGTGGACAAGGGGTTCATGTTCGCCTGGTGGGAAGGACCCAGGCTCCACGGCGAGGACGAGCAGGAGCTCCAGGACCTCTTCTCCGAGCTTCTCACCGCGCTGGCGAGCGGCCTCACCGGGATCGACGTCGAGCGGATGGGCGCGCGGTTCGCCCCGAAGCCGACCGGCATGGACGCCATCTATCGCCTTATCATCCCGGCGCGTCGCAGCCGAGACCTGCAGGACGCCTCGATCGGCCTGATCGAGGACAGCCTGGCGCCGTGGGACCCGCGCCTGGCCATCATCGCCACCTGGAACATGGCCTGCGCGGCGGCGCTTCGCGAGCACCTTCCGCCGCCCACGGTCGAGGCGTTGGAGGCGGCGTGGCGTCGCGCCATCGGCGAGCCGCCCGTCTGACGGGCGAGGCGCCGACGCTCCGGCGGGCGACGCACCAGCCCGCCGCTGCCCCCAGGAGCCCGGGGAGGGCGGGCGACACCGGGGGGCGCCCCGCGGGCCCCGTGGTCGAGCGACCGTGCGATACTCGCGGCCGTCGACATCCGCCGCCCACGATCCCGCCGGAGGCTCGCGTGACCTCGAACGTCTCACAGACCTATCCGTACTCCTCGGAGACGGAGGCCGAGCGCGCCGCCGCGGTTGCCGCGACGCTCGCGGCGCACGAGGGACTCGACGTCACGCTGGCCGCTGAATCGATCCCGCTCGACGAGAGCGACCGCTGGTGGACCTACCACCACGCCGGCTGCGGCGGCACGCTCCACGTCGCCGGGTACGCCCGCGAGCGCCACGCGATGGTCGCGGTCTGCGACCGTTGCGGGAAGACGGCCCTCCGCTGACCACGCCGGGGACCGGCTCGGCGTCGCCCGTGACGCCGCCCCGACCCGTGCCCACGCCGCGGCCCCAGGCTCCAGGGGCCGGGGCGCTCCGCGACTCGCGTCGCCGCCTGACCCTCGACATGATCGGGATCGTTGCCTCGGCAGCCGGCTTCGGCGTCGTCTTCGGGCTCACGGCGCGAGGCGCGGGCTTCTCGGTGATCGAGGCCGCGGCGTTCTCCGTGATCGTGTTCGCCGGCGCGTCCCAGTTCCTGGCCGCCGGCATGGTCGCGTCCGGGTTCTCCTGGCCCGTGATCGTCCTCCTGACCGGGCTGGTCAACGCGCGCCACCTGCTCTACGCGGCCGCGCTCGCCCCGTGGCTCCGCGGCGTGCGACGGCCCGAGCGAGCCGGGATGGCGCACGTGCTGACGGACGAGTCGTTCGCGCTCTCGCTGGTCCACTTCCGGCGCCTCGGCGTCGCCGACCGGCGCGGCTACTGGTTGGCGGCGGTCGGGGGCGTCTTCATCCCGTGGAACCTCGCGACGCTCCTCGGCTACGTCGGCGGCCAGGAGATCCCGGATCCGAAGGTCGTCGGGCTCGACATCGTCTTCCCGGCCGCCATGGCGGGACTCGCCGTCGGCCTGACGACCGGGCGCCGGGAGGTCGTGGCCCTCGCGGCGGGCGTCGCCATCGCCCTTCTCGCGAGCCTGGCGATCGACCCGCGCGTCGGCGTCGTGGCCGGCGGTCTGCTGGGGCCCGCGGCGGGTTTCGCGGTCCCGCGCCGCGATCGCGCCATCCCCGAGGCCGACGAGCTGCCGGCCGATCCGAACGCGTTCGCACGTCGGGATCGGAGCGAGGACGGGATGGCCCCATGAGCGTCGGGCTGGTCGGCCTCGCCGTGCTGATGTTCGCGGTGACCTACCCGGCGCGGGTGATCCCCCTCCTCCTGCCGCGCTTCGAGCGGCTGCCGCCGCGAGCGCTGGAGTACCTCCGCCTGGTCGGCCCCGCGGTCCTCGGTTCGATCGCCGCGGCCGACGTCCTGGTGGGGGTGGGACCGGGCGGCCGGCCGGTCCTCACCGTCGGACCCGAGGTCGGTGCGGTGCTGGCCTGTGCGGCCATCGTCGCCTGGCGCCGCAACCTCGCCCTCGGGCTCCTCGTGGCGGTCGCCCTCGCAGCGGGGCTGCGCGCGGCCGGCATCGCCTAGTCCGGCTGGCTCGCCCTGGCGGGGAGCACGCCGAGATCGCCGCCGCCGCCGGCGCCCGTCAGCGGCGACGTGCCTCCGCCTCGATCTCGACCCGCAGGCTCGGGTCGATCAGGCCGCGGACGAGGACGAGCGTGGCGGCCGGCCGGATTTCCCGGAGCCAGCGGCCGTGCGCCTCGGCGACGGCCGGGATGTCGGCCGCGTCGACGACGTACATCCGGGTCCGCACGAGGTCCGCGAGATCGAAGCCGGCCGCGACGAGGGCATCGCGGATGACCCCGAAGATCGCGTCGGCCTGCGCGCGTGCGCCCGGATGCCGGGCGATGCCGTCGGCGCCGGCGTCCGTCGTGCCCGCCACGAAGCACGTGTCGTGGGCAACGATCGCGCGGGCGTACCCGTAGCGCTCCTCCCATGGCCCGCCCGACGAGACCCTGGTCCGCCCGTCGGTGCCCGCGCTGAGGCGCATGCTTCCTCCCGGCTCGCTCATCCGCCGGCGCTCCGCCATCCGCGGACCACGGGGTCGCGCCCGGCCGCGAGGAGGAGAGCCGCGAAGAGCGCCGTCCGCGGCACGATGCTGGCCAGGTCGAGCCACTCGTCCGGTGAGTGGTCCATCCCGCCGATCGGTCCGAGGCCGTCCAGCGACGGAACGCCGAGCCCGGCGGTCGTGTTGGCGTCGGACGCCCCCCCGGTCGCGGCGTCCCGGACGGCGAATCCAAGGCCGCCCGACAGGTCCTGGGCGAGCTCGACCAGGCGCCCCGCGCGCTCCAGCCTTTCCAGCGGCCAGTGACGCTGGCGCAGGTCGACGTCGATCGTCACGTCGCGGACCGCGGGGGCGGCGGCCAGGGCCCGGATCGCCGCGTCGGCAGCCTCCATCGACGCGCGGTCGACCGCCCGCAGGTCGACGGAGAGCACGGCCCGCTCGGCGACGACGTTCGGGCGGATCCCGCCCTCGATCACTCCGACGTTGCAGGTCACGCCCGGCCAGCGTCCGGTCAGCCCGTGCAGGCCGACCACGAGGTGCGCCGCGGCGAGGATGGCGCTGCGCCCTTTCTCGGGCTCCACGCCGGCGTGGGCGGCGCGCCCACGGAGCGTGATCACGTAGTCGCCGGTCCCCTTGCGCGACGACACGATGTCGCCGTTCGCCCGGGCGCACTCCAGGCTGAAGGCGAGGTCGCTGCTGCGAGCGACGCGCTCGATGTGGGGGGTCGAGGCCGGCGAGCCGATCTCCTCGTCGGGGTTCGCGATCACGGTCAGGCGCTCGTAGGGCAGCGGGCCGGTCGCCAGGGCGGCCTCGAGGCCGTACAGGAGCGTGAGGAGACCAGACTTCATGTCGGTGACGCCGGGGCCCTTCGCCATGCCGTCGCCGCAGGCGAACGGACGCTCGGCAGCCGTGCCTTCGGGGAAGACCGTGTCCATGTGCCCGAGCAGGATCGCCCGCGGTCCACCCGGCGTGCCGGTGAAGGTGGCCTCGACCGTGTCGCCCAGGGCGCCGCCGGGGTCGGCGTGGCGGGTCACGCGGCCCCCCAGGCGTTGGAGGAATGCTGCGACCCAGGTGGCCACGACGTTCACGCCGTCGCGCGTGTAGCTCCCGCAGTCGAGGTCCACGAGCCGCTCGAGGTCGGCCAGGAAGTCGGGCTCGATGGCTGCGATCCGGGCGGTCAGAGCCGCCAGCTCGTCCCGGGAGACGAGGTCAGCGGGCGTCGAGCGTGGCACGGCGCCAGTCTAGGCGTCCCCGGGGATCCCCTGGCGCGACAACCCCCCGGCGCGACAGGTCCCCTGTCGGCACGTGTCCCCCGGCGGGACGCGACGAGGCTCGATCCCGGAGTGAAGCCCCATCGCGGCGGAGGCGGCCCAACGCGCGCCGACCGCGACGACCGGTGCCGGCGGCTGCCGGGGCACCGACCGCCGGCCGCGACGCGCGACCCCGTGCACCGCGGCCGCCCGCTATCCTCCGCGCACCGTGAGACTCGTCGAGATCCGCCTCCTCGAAGGACCCAACCTGTACCGCCTCGAGCCGGCCGTGAAGGTCGAGGTCGCCGTGGGCGCCGGCGAGGTGTGGCACGGCGAGCGCGATGCCGCCGAGGGAGTCGCCACCCGCCTGTGGGCGAACGTCGCGCCGAGCCGCAGACCGGCGCCGGTCGCCCGCCTGGCCGGCTGGTGCGGCCGGCTCCGCGTGGACGCCGGCAAGGGACCCGCCGAGGACGTGCAGGTCCACCGGGGCGCCGACCCCGGGCACTGGATCGTCTCCTTCCCGTGGCATGGCGCGGAGCGGGCTCGCACGCTCGCCGAGTCGGCCTGGCGGCTCGCCGAGGAGGAGCTGGACCCCGAGAGTGTCTCCTCCGCGCATCCCGACGTCGTGGCGGCCGCCTGGCGGATCTCCGGCGCCCTGGCCCAGGGTCCGACGATGATCCGGGACGAGATCCGGCGCATCCCCGTCGTGTCCGTCTCCGGGACGAACGGCAAGAGCACCGTCACGCGGATGATCGCGGCCGTGCTGGGCCGGGCCGGGCGCCGGGTGGGCTCCACGACGTCCGACGGGATCCTGGTCGACGGCCGCATGGTGGAGCCGGGTGACTGGACGGGGCCCGGCGGGGCGGCCGCCATCCTGGGCCGCTCCGACGTCGAGGTCGCCGTGCTCGAGACCGCGCGCGGCGGGATCCTCCTCAAGGGCGTCGGATACCAGAGCAACGAGGCGAGCGTCCTGACCAACGTCAGCTCTGACCACCTGGACCGCCTGGGGATCCACACGCTCCCCGAGCTCGCAGCGGCCAAGGCGACGATCTGCCGGATCACGAAGCCCGACGGATGGGTCGTCCTCAACGCCGACGACCGGCACGTCGCGGCCGTGGCCGACCTCGTGGCTGCCCACGTCGCCCTCTTCTCGCTCGACCCGGAGTCCTCGCCGGCGTTGCGGGCCCACGTGGAGCGCGGCGGGCGCGCCTACGTCGTCCGGCGCGGCGGGCTCGCCGAGGTGGAGGCGGGCGAGACCCGACCCATCCTCGACATCGACGAGATCCCGGTCGCGCTCGGCGGCCTGGCCCGCCACAACGTGGCCAACGCTCTCGCGGCGGCAGGCGGGGCGCGGGCGATGGGTGCGACCCTCGAGGAGGTGGCCGACGGCCTGCGCGACTTCCGGCCCTCGGCGGAGAGGTCGCCGGGGCGGCTCAACCTGTTCCGGCATGGGAAGCGTGTCGTCATCGTCGACTTCGCCCACAACGAGGCCGGCCTGGAGGCGCTCCTCGACGTCGCCGACGGGATCGCCACCGGAGGCGCCGCACGAACCTGGCCCGTGACGCTGATCATCGGGGCCGCGGGCGACCGCCCGGACGACACGCTGTGGGGCATCGGGCGGATCGCGGGCTCGCGCGCCCGGCGCGTGGCGATCAAGGAGACGCTGGGCTACCTGCGTGGACGCGACCGGCAGGACCTGGTCAGGGTCCTGCGGGCCGGCATCGCCGAAGGGTCCGCCGTCGCGGCATCCCGCGGGGGCGCGACGATCGACCCGGCCGCCGTGCCCGTCTACGCGACCGAGGTGGCCGCGCTGCGCGCTGAGCTGGCGCGCGCCGGCGGTCCCGACGACCGCGGCCGGCCGGACCAGCCGGCGGTCGTCGCCCTCATGTGTCACGCCGAGCGCGACGACGTCTTCGGGCTCCTCACGGAGCTCGGGGCGCGACCGGTCGAATCCCCCGCGGACCTTCGGGCGCTGGTGCCCGGGCTCACCGCACGCCCGCACCGGGGGTAGCGGCGGAGGCGCCGGCGCCGCCGAGCGCGCCCTCCTTCGCCGGCGCTGCCCTGGCTACCCGGCGGGCGCGTCCAGCTCCCCCGGGTCGCTGATGGCACTGGAGCCACCCGGCACGCCCAGGAGCTCGTTGGCCAGCCGATAGACGCCCACGGCGTCGTCGACGCAGCAGACCACGAGGTCGCCCGGGACGGCACGCCGGATCGCCATCCGGACGGCCGCCATCTCGTCGAGGATCTTCTCGGCCTTCGTCGTCACGGCCCCGCCCTTGGCTCGCGCGTCGCGCACGCCGCGCAGGACGTTCTCCGCCGACTCGCCGGGCTGGCGGCCGCGGAGGGTGCGGTCCTCGCGAACGTAGATCTCGTCGAAGGCGCTGGCGGCCAGGTACCCGTAGTCGTGCTGGTCGGCATCGCGACGATCGCCGGGAATCCCGATGACCCCGATCGCTCGACCGCGCTGGCTCGGACCGCCGGCCTTCGCGGGGGCCAGCTCGACCATGCGCTGGACGAAGTCGGCAAGCTGGCGCATCCCGTCGACGTTGTGGCTGTAGTCGATGACCAGGCGGACGCCGCCCTGCTCCACGAGGTTGAGCCGGCCGGGCGCCTGGAAGAACGACGTCGTGAAGGTCCGCAAACCCTGGCGAATGTCGTGCAGGTGGGCGCCCGCCGACCAGGCCGCCGCGGCGGCGGCCAACGCGTTCGCCACGTTCATGCGGGCCTTGCCGCCGAACGTGGCGGGGACCAGGTGGGTGTAGAGGACCGGCATCGTGCGCGTCCCGAGGCGCAACACGATGAGCTCGCCGTCGGCGGCCGGCTGCAGCACGAACGCGGCGCCGCCGCGCCCGCAGTGAGTGTCGACGCGGTCCCAGCCGTCGCTTTCCTTCGTCGTCGCCATGCTGAAGTAGACGACCCGGCCGCCCGCCTGGCGCGCCATGCGAGCGACCAGGGGGTCGTCGGCGTTGAGGACGGCGGTGCCGGTCTTGGGCACGGCGTCCACCAGGACGCTCTTCACGGAGGCGAGCTGCCGGATCGTGTCGATGCCGCCGAGGCCCAGGTGGTCGCCCGTGACGTTGGTGACCACGGCCACGTCGTTGCGGTCGTAGCCCAGGCCCTCCCGGACGATGCCGCCACGGGCCACCTCGAAGACCGCCATGTCGATCGTCGGGTTCTGGAGCACCATCTGGGCCGACTTCGGTCCCGACATGTCGCCCTTCTTGGTGAGCCGGCCGTCGATCACGATGCCGTCCGTGGAGGTCATCCCGACACGGCGCCCCATGAGCTTGAAGATGTGGGAGATCATCCGGACCGTCGTCGTCTTGCCGTTCGTGCCGGTCACCGCGACGATCGGGATCCGGGCGGGGGCGCCCGGCGGGAAGAGCAGGTCCAGGACCGGCTTCGCCACGTACTGCGGCTCGCCCTCCGTCGGGTGCGTGTGCATCCGGAATCCCGGCGCGGCGTTCACCTCGACGATTCCGCCGCCCGTCTCGCGCACCGGCTCGCTGATGTCGGGGCAGATGAAGTCGATCCCCGCGATGTCGAGGCCGACGACGAGCGCTGCCGTCTCCGCGATCTCCACGTTGTCGGGGTGAGCCTCCATGGTGCGGTCGATCGAGGTGCCACCCGTCGACATGTTGCCGGTGAGCGCGAGCTTGACCCAGGTCCCCGCCGGTGGGACGTCGTCGAGGCCCAGGCCCTGCTCCGCGACGACCGCCTCGGCGGCCGCATCCAGCCTGATGCGCGTCAGGACCTTCTCGTGGCCGATCCCTCGACGGGGGTCGCTGTTGGCAAACTCGACGAGCTCGCGCAGCGTGTGTCCGCCGTCGCCGGTGACCGATGCCGGGACGCGCTCGGCCACCGCGGCCAGCTTGCCGCCGATGACGAGGACCCGGTAGTCGTTGCCCGCGATGAAGGTCTCGACGACGACGTCCCCGCGGCGGCTCTGGCGCTTCGCCTCCGGGAAGTGTCCACGCACCGCGTCCGCGTCCCGCAGGTTCAATCCCACCCCGCGCCCGTGGTTCCCGTCCAGGGGCTTGACCACCACCGGGTAGCCCAGGCGTTCGGCTGCCGCGATGGCCTCCTCGTCCGTCTCCACGACCTCGGCCCGCGGCACCGGCAGGCCGGCGGCCGAGAGGAGCTGGTTGGTGAGGCTCTTGTCCGACGCGATGTCGACGGCGATCCCCGACGTGCTGCTCGTCATCGTCGCGCGGATCCGCCGCTGGTGGACTCCCTGCCCCAGTTGCACGAGGGAGTACCGGTCCAGGCGCAGGACCGGGATGTCGCGGGCGATCGCCTCGTCGACCAGCGCCTGCGTCGACGGCCCGAAGGCGAGCCGCTCGGCGAGCAGGATCAGGCGCTCGAGCTCCACCTCGAGATCGAACGCGAAGTCCGGATCGTCGGGATCGACGAGGTGGTTGACGAAGCGCACGGCCATCCGGCCGGCCTCCAGGCCGACCTGCTCTTCGCCGTACTCGTAGATGACATGGTAGCGGCCTTCCGCCCCCGCCGAGCGTGTCTTCCCGTGGCGGGCCTCCGTGCCCGCGAGGTTCTGCAGCTCCAGGGCGACATGCTCGGTCACGTGCCCCATCCACGTCCCCTCGCGGAGCCGGCTGATGAAGCCGCCGCGCCGGCCGAGGGAGCAGGCGTGATCGTCGAGCGATGGCATCATGCCGACGAGCGCATCCGTGAAGTGCGGGATCGTGTTGCTGGGCCAGCGCTCCAGGTCGCCCAGGTCGACGAGCATCCGGACGACCGGCTTGGGCGACCAGTAGTTGGGGCCGCGGAGGACGCGGCTCTCCAGGGTTCGGAGCGTCGGGCGAGCGCGGTCTCCCTCGACCGGCGCCGCCCTCGGCACCTCCGCGTCGCCCTTGCGGCTCGTCCGGGCCACGGTTGCCTCTCCCTTCGTCGCGCTGCGCGGGTCGGTCGCCGGCCGGCTACTCGGAGGCGACCTCGGCACCGGGCATCGAGCGCAGCGCCGCGGTCGCGATCCTGGCGCGACGCCGCAGGTCGAATCGGTAGCCTGCGGGCAGCGAGTGCATCACGACGTTGCTGATCATGAGCGGGCGGTGTCCCGCGACCTCCCAGGCGTCGGTCTCGGCCGCGGTGCCATCGACGATCGTAACGCTGCCTCGCCCGATCACCTCGATGACATGGTCGGGGGTGACCACGCCGGCGGTGTCCTCGTCCACGCCGATCCCCAGCAGGCTGGGGTTCTGGGCCACAAGGGCCAGCAGCCGGCCAAGCCGGTTGCGCTGCTGGAAGTGCTGGTCGATGATCACGCCGGGGAGGAGGCCGAGGCCGGCGCTGATCTGGGCCATCCGCTGCTTGGGCGTGAGGCCCGACGCACCGAAGGCGATCATGTGCGTCGAGAGGGCCGAGGCACCGGCGCTCGTCCCGGCCACCACGGCGCCGGCGCGGTGGCGCTCCTCGATCGCCCGCGAGAGCCGCGTCCCGCCGATCGTCGAGGAGAGGCGGAGCTGGTTGCCGCCGGTGAGAAAAACCCCCGAGGCGCCGTCCACCACCTCGGCGAGGGCTTCGTCGTTGGCGGCCGGGCGAGCCTGTGCCAGGATCGGGTCGACATGCCCGGCACCGAGGTCGGTGAACACCTGGCGATAGCGCTCCCCCACCTCCACGGCAAAGGACGAGGCAGTGGCGATGACGGCGATCCGGGCCCGCCTCCCGCCGGCGAGCGCGACGAACCGGCTGAGGATGACCCGGTCGCGGATCTTGTCCTCCGCGCCGCCGATCACGATCAGATGGCCGGTAGGCATGGGCCCGGGGAGTATACCGGCGGCCGAAATGGTCGTGCGATACTCGCCCCAACGATGTCCCACTCGGCGGCCCTCCGGAGGTCCCCACGGGCGCGCGCGCACGCGGGCGTCCTCCGCCGCGCCCTGCGGCGAGAGACGGCACGCCTCCGACAGCCGCGGCACCTCCTCGCGATCCTGCTCCTCGGGGTCGTCGTGGGGGTCGGTTTCGCGTCCCTCTTCGCCCGCGGGGAGCTGGCCGGTGCGGACGCCCGGGCCTACTGGGCAGCCGTCCGGATCTGGCTGAACGGCGGCGACCCGTACCACCCCACCGGCCCGTTCATGCCCTACGTCTACGCCCCGTGGATCCTGCCTGCGTTCGTGCCGTGGGCCCTCCTGCCCTGGGACGTCGCATGGTTCGTCTGGCGGGCGGCGATGGTCGTGCTGCTGGCATGGTCCGTCGGCTGGGCCTACCGGCTCCATCCGCTCGCCACCGCCGTCACCGTGCTGCTCCTCGGGTTCCCCTTCCTGGCGAACCTGGACACGGGGAACATCAACCTGCTCCTCGTCCTCATGATCTGGGCCGCCCAGTTCACGGCGCCGCGCACGGCCGGCTTCCTGTGGGCCCTCGCGACGGCGTTCAAGTGGGTCCCGGTCGTCTTCCTGCCCCTGCTGGCGCCACGGGGCCGAACCTGGGGCGTCATCTTCCTGGCGATCGCGGGCGTGCTGACGGTGCTCATGCTCGACGCCACCCTGGTCCAGCTCCAGGTCCTGTTCGCGTTCCCGCGCCCGGCCCGCGTGGACTACCTGGTCTTCGCCTGGTGCCTCGTTCCTTGGCTGTGGCGCGACCCCGACCCCGTCCGCTACCTCCGGCCGGCCACCTGGATCGCCTGGGGGAGCGGCTGGCTGGCGGATTTGCGCCATCCGGCGGCGCTCGCGGGGCGCTTCCGGCGGGCCTTCGGGCTGGGGTGACGACCTGGCGAGACCTGGGGTCTCCGGCCCGACCTCAGTGCGCCGCGATCCCCCGCCGCGGCACGAGGCGACGCTCGACGGCGCCGGGTGCGACGAGCCGGAAGAAGGACCGGTCGAGCGAGTACACCCCCGTGGACAGCAGGCGCAACCGCCCGAGGCGGAACCGGAAGACCGGGTTCTCGTCGTTTCCGGCGTAGACGGTTGCCGCGCCGCCCGGCTCGAGGATCGCGAGGTTCGCCGGCCCTCCCATCGCCTCGTGGAGCGCGGCGAGGAGGTCGCCGGTCGGGCGCCGCAGCTGCCAGGCATCCTCGAGCCAGCGCAGGCCCACCTCGGAGTCGGCACGACCGTGGATCCGGCCGGCGGCGCGATACGCGTCGCGGAAGCGGCGGTGGCGGGTCAGCTCCCCGTTGTGGGCGAATGCGAAGCGGCCGTCGGCGTCGACGAACGGTTGGGTGTCCGCCATCCCGAGCCACGAGAAGCGCGACGGTCGGCGCAGGTGGATCAGGGCCGAGGTCGTCGCGGTCCGTCCGACATCGTCGCGGCGCGGGTCGTCGCGGAACGCGGTCGTCGCCCGGTACGCGTCGAGCGAGCCGTCCGGGCGGGCCCAGGAGACGCCCCAGCCGTAGCCGGCGAGGCCATAGCGCTCCATGCCGGCCGCCAGGTCCCACAGGGCGCCCAGCTCGAACGGCTCGTCGGCGCGCACGGCCAGGAGCTCACACATGGGCCCGAATGGTATCCGCCGCCGGCCCGCAGCGTGGCGGGGGCCAGGCCCGCCGCGCCGGATCGGCGGAGCGGCGGCACGGCGGCATGCGGGGCGATCCGGCGGCATGCGGGGCGATCCGGCGGCGCGACGGGGCGACCCGGCGGCACGGCGCGTCACGTCGCAGGTCACTGCGCTACGTTCTGCGCATGGATGCCGGCAACCCCGCTGATCTCGATCTGGCCGCCGCGCTGCTCCGCTTGGAGGAGGACCTCCTGCGACCGGAGGTTCGCCGTTCGCGCGCGGAGATCGAGGCGCGCCTCGCTCCGGACTTCGTGGAAGTCGGAGCATCGGGTCGGACCTACGATCGCCCGGCCATGATCGCGGCACTCGTCGCGGAGGAGAGCGGCGCCGTCGGGATCCTTGACTTCGCCGTGCGACGGCTGGCCGACGACGTCGCGCTGGCCACGTATCGCTCCGTCCGTTCCGGCCGCGCCGGCGCGCCGCCGACGACCGCGCTGCGTGCCTCGATCTGGTGCAGGCATGCCGGCCGGTGGCGGATGGTCTTCCACCAGGGGACGCCCGCGGGCTGATCGACCCCTGCCTGACGACCTCTCCCCGCTGCTGCGGCCGGGACGGCGATCTGCCGGGGAACCGCGCCGCTCGCCTCCGACGCGATCACCGCGCCAGGCGGCCGCGGACGTCCTCCTCCCAGCCCGGGAAGTAGTGCCCGATCAGCGGCAGGTCGAACGAGCGCAGGATCGATGAAGCCGGCTCCCGGTCCAGCAGGAACTCGAACGCGGCCCGCACGAGCCGTTCCGGGTTCGCGGCGCCGGGATCGAGGGCGTCGAGGTCGCCGGGCTCCACCCGCACGCTGTGCTCGGTGGCGAACGGGCCGTCACGCACGCGGACCAGGCACAGCCAGCCGCCGTCGGCGCGGCCGCAGCGGACGTCGACCTCGCGCGCCGTCATGTCCTTCCTCCTTCTCCCGCAGGCGCACGGCCATCCTGGCAGCGTGGGCACCAGTACGTCGTCCGGGGCAACGCTCCGTGGCGTCGCGCCCGGACCAGCGCTCCGCAGCGGCGGCAGGGTCGTCCCCCGCGACCGTAGACCCAGAGGCTGCCACCGCGAGCCTGACGCGCGCCGGGGAGATGCACGGCCGGAGCACCACCCCCGGCGGGACCCGTCGTCACCCGGGTCTCCGTCGCGCGGTTGGCGAGCAGGAGGGCACGAGCTCGGTCGACGATCCTGCCGAACGTCGCCTCGTCGAGGTCGCCCACCCGGGCAAAGGGGTCGACCCGCTCGATGAAGAGCACCTCGCTCTTGTAGACATTCCCGATCCCGGCGAGCACCCGCTGATCCAGGAGCGCCTCGGCGACGGTCAGGGCGCCGAGCTTCGGGTCACGCAGGCGCCGGAGCGCCTCGTCCCGGTCGAAGGCGTCCGCGGTCGCGTCGGGACCCAGGCCTGCCAGCGCCGGGTGGAGGACCTCGGCGCGCGTCTCGAGCAGCTCGACCACGGGAGCGTCGAAGCAGACGGCCACAGCCCCCGGAACCTCCAGGACGAGGACGGCGCGGCCGGCGGGTCGCCGCCATGGCTCCCCGGGCCGGTAGCGATGCCACGCGCCGTGCATCCGGAGGTGCGTCCGCAGCTGCAGGCCGTTGTCGAAGCGGACCAGGAGGTTCTTGCCGATCGCGTCGACCGAGGTCACGGTCGCCCCGACCACGCGCTCCACGGCCGGGCCCGGGACCCGGGCGCGGGCCACCGCGACCCTGCGTCCGACGAGATGCGGCCGGAGGCCGGCGGCCGTGCGAAAGAGCGTGTCCCCCTCCGGCATCGATCGCTCAGCGTCGCATCAACGACGCGGCCGCAGCGCCAGGCCGCGGTAGCCGGGCACGAAGCCCGCAACGACCAGCCGGGAGCGCCAGGGGTGCTCCGGCCCCAGCGGCACCCCGTCCACGCGCGTCACGACGAGCTCGCGCAGGCGGCCCTCGCCCAGCAGGCCGGCGAGCGCGGCGAGGGCGGGCGCAGCGCGTTCCGGGTCGTCTGCGGCCGGGAACGTGACCAGCCCCTTCCCGCCCCGCTCCACGTACAGGACCGCGGTACCGTCGACCAGGACGACGTAGGCGCCGGCCGCGCGCTGGAATGGATGGCGGTCGTCGTGGTCGCGGCGGGGCCACGGCAGCGCGGCCCCATAGGGCTGGGCCGGATCGGACGCCGCGAGGAGGTCCACGCGGAGGCGGTCCGCTTCGGGCTCGCGCACGGCTCGCAGGCGGTCGATGGCACCCGCGAGCGCGAACTGGGCGGCGCCGAGGCCGTCGACGAAATAGCCGCGCCGGATCCGCCCGGCCTCCTCGAGGGCCCTCAGGACCGGGTAGATCCCTGCGAAGCCGCCGTCGATCCCTTCGCTCATCACCGCCTCGCGGGTCAGCACCCCGTGCCGGTCCAGGAGGGCCAGGGCCAGGGCGTGCAGCCGTTCGGTGGGCGTGGGGCCGCCCGCGGGCAGGAGTCCGGCTGCGCCGCCCGCGGGACCAGGGCCGGCCGGCTCGGCTCCCGGGTGACCCGCGCCGGCGTCGTCCGGTTCCTGGAGCCCTGCCAGCGACCAGCGCCCGGCTGCCTCCGGCGGACCCAGCGTCGCCAGTCGTCCGGGGCGCGACCGGCGATCGCCCCCCGGCCGCTTCCAGCGCAGCGCCCGCAGGGGGGCAAACGTGTCGTTCGTCACCTCGCCCGCCCAGACGAGGTCCCACAGGGCGTCCAGCACCTCGCGGTCCGTGCCACCGCGGGCCGCGCCGAAGAGCTCCCGATAGAACGACGCCCCACGGCGTCCAAGCCATTCCCGGATGGCCGCGTGGCGCGCCCCGTCCGGCCGAGGCCCACCCGCCGCCTGTCCCGCAACGAGGGCTTGCCTGAGCAGCTCGCCCCGACCGGGGCGAAACAGGGCGATCCGCCCGTCGTCGCGGCCGAGCGGGCCGCAGCCGACCCAGGCGACCTCGCCGAGCGCACCCAGCTCGTCGAGAAGGCGCGGCTGGTAGCCGGGCACGCGGGCCGGGAGCACGTCGCGCTCGAGGACGGATGCCGGGACCGGCACGCCTGCCAGCTGGTCCACGACCTCCGCGAGCCGCTCCAGCGCCACCTGTCCGCGCAGCGGCGTCGGGGTCGTCGCCCCGATCGTCCCTGGGACGGGGGCCGCGGTCACGCCCTGCCAGGCTGGCAGGAACCGGGCGAGGGCCGTGGGCTCCACCGGCTCGACCTCGCGACGCAGACGGGCCAGCGACCGGCGTCGCAGGATGCGGAGCACGTCCGGGTCGCACCACTCGCGCTCGGCGCCGCCTGGACGGAACTCTCCCCGCAGGAGCGAGCCCGCCTCGACCAGCCGGCCCAGCGCGTCCTCCACGATTCCCACCGGGAGCCCCCACCGGCGCGCCGGCTCGGCGGCCACGAAAGGCCCATGCATCCGGGCCCAGCGCGACAGGAGCCCGCCCAGGGCGTCGCGCGTCTCGCCGAGGAACGCGGCCGGCGTCCCCGGCGGCGGCTGGGCCCCGGTCGCGTCGCGGTACCGCGCGGCGTCCTCCACGGCGATCCAGCGGGCCTCGGCACCGATCCGCGCCACGACGGCGCGGCGCGTCGCGGCCAGCGTCTCGAGCCACTCCCGCGCGGCCGGGTCGCCTCCCCGCGTCCGGGCGGCGACCTCCCCAGCCGACAGGTCGCCCAGCCGGCGCAGCAGATCCGCCACCTGGTCCACCGACCCGGCCTTGCGATCGTCGACGAGCGCCTGCCGCTCGAGCTCCGTCTCCTCGAGCGCGGCCGGATCGAGGAGCTCGCGCAGCTCCTCCTGGCCCAGCAGCTCGCGGAGCAGGTCGCGGTCGAGCGCCAGGGCCTGCGCCCGGCGCTCCGCGAGCGGTGCGTCGCCTTCGTACATGTAGGCGGCGACGTAGTCGAACAGGAGCGACGAGGCAAAGGGCGTCGCCCGCGCCGTCTCGACGCGGTGCACGGCGACCTCCCGGCGCTCCACTCCCCGGAGGACGTCGCGCAGGGCCGGGAGGTCGAAGACGTCGGCCAGGCATTCGCGGTACGTCTCCACGAGGATCGGGAAGCTGCCGTACCGGCTCGCCACGGCAAGGAGGTCTGCCGCGCGCTGCCGCTGCTGCCACAGGGGGGTCCGGGTGCCCGGACGGCGGCGTGGCAGGAGGAGCGCGCGGGCGGCGTTCTCGCGGAACCGGGCGGCGAAGAGGGCAGAGCCGCCGACGGCGGAGACGACGAGGTCCTCGATCCCGTCGGCATCGGGGAAGAGGTCCTCCTCGACGCCGTCGAGATTGCCGTCGGGCAGGCGGATGGCGATCCCGTCGTCGGACCAGATGCTCGCCACCTCCGCCCCCAGGCGCTCGCGGAGGCGGGCCTCGATCGCCATGGCCCAGGGGGCGTGGACGCGCCCCCCGAACGGTGTGAGCAGGACCAGCCTCCAGTCTCCCAGCTCGTCGCGGAACCGCTGCACGACGATGCGCCGGTCGGTCGGGAGGGCGCCGGCGGCATCGCGCTCGTCCTCCAGGTACGCCACGAGGTTCTCCGCCGCCAGCGCGTCGAGGTGGTGGCGCTCGCCGAGGCGCGCAAGCGCTGTCGCCCGGCCCGTCGCGCCCCGGCCCAGGTCCGCCTCGAGGCCCCGGACGAACGCCCCGATGGCGCGGCCCAGCTCGATCGGCCGGCCCACCGCGTCGCCCTTCCAGAAGGGCAGCTTGCCGGGCTCGCCCGGCGCCGGCGCCACGACCACCCGGTCCGGCGTGATCTCGGCGACGCGCCAGCTGCTGGCGCCGAGGACGATGACGTCGCCGTGCATCCCCGCCCGAAGCTCGTAGACCATCTCCTCGTCGAGCTCGCCGACCCGGCGGCCGGGCGTCCCGGCCTCGCCGGCCACGAAGACGCCGTACAGGCCGCGGTCCGGGATCGTGCCGCCCGACGTGACGGCCACGACGCGCGCGTCGCGCCGGCCCTCCACGGTGTCCGCCACCCGGTCCCAGACCAGGCGTGGCTTCAGCTCGGCGAACTCGTCCGACGGGTAGGCGCCCGCCAGCATCGCCAGCACGCCCTCCAGCGCCTCCCGCGTGAGCGTGTCGAAGGGCGACGCGCGGGTCACCGTCGCGTGGAGGTCGGCCACCGACCAGCGGTCCATCACGACCATCGCCACCAGCTGCTGGGCCAGGACGTCGAGCGGGGAGCGTGGGATCGACGTGGCCTCGATCAAGCCCTCGCGCATCCGCTCGGCGACGACGGCGCACTCCAGCAGGTCGCCCCGGTATTTCGGGAAGATGACCCCGCTGCTCACCTCGTCGACCTGGTGCCCGGCGCGCCCGATCCGCTGCAGCCCGCGGGCGACGGAGGTCGGCGATTCGACCTGGATGACAAGGTCGATCGCACCCATGTCGATGCCGAGCTCCAGGGACGAGGTCGCCACGAGCGCCGGCAGCCGGCCCTCCTTGAGCGCCTCCTCGATCGCGACACGCTGCTCCCGGGCGATCGACCCATGGTGCGCCTTCACCAGCTCCTCGCCGGCCAGCTCGTTCAGGCGCTGGGCGAGACGCTCGGCGAGGCGCCGGCTGTTGACGAAGACGAGGGTGCTGCGGTGGCTCCGGATCAGCTCGAGGATGCGGGGGTGGATCGCCGGCCAGATGCTGACCCGCATCTCGCCGCGGGCGACCGGTCCGCCCGGCTGATCCTCCGGGGGAAGCGCTTCGCCGAGTCGGCTCATGTCCTCGACCGGGACGACGACCTGCAGGTCGAGGCGCTTCCTGGTGCCCGCGTCGACGATCGTCACGACGCGATCCGGCCCCGAGCCGGCGAGGAAGCGCCCGATCGTCTCCAGCGGTCGCTGGGTGGCCGACAGGCCGATCCGCTGGAGGGGCGGGGCGTCGGCGGCGCGCAGGTGCTCGAGACGTTCCAGGGACAGGGCCAGGTGGGCGCCACGCTTCGTCCCGGCGATCGCGTGGACCTCGTCGATGATGACGTGCTCGACGCCCCGCAGCGTCTCGCGAGCGGCCGACGTCAGGAGCAGGTAGAGCGACTCCGGCGTCGTGATGAGGATCTCGGGCGGGCTCTTCGCCAGGGCCCGCCGCTCCCCCGACGGCGTGTCGCCGGTTCGCGAGGCGATCGAGACGGTGCGGACCGGGGTCCCCAGGCGCCTCCCGGCCAGCCCGATCCCCGCCAGCGGCGCCCGCAGGTTGCGCTCCACGTCGTACGTGAGGGCCTTGAGCGGGCTGACGTACAGGATCCGGACCGACGCGCCGCCGGCGGCCGTGCGCGGCGGGTCCGGCGAGCGAACGAGCCGGTCCAGACCCCACAGGAATGCGGCGAGGGTCTTGCCGCTCCCGGTCGGGGCGTGCAGCAGGACGTGGCCGCCCGCCGCGATCGCGGCCCATCCGTCCACCTGGGCCTTCGTGGGAGCCAGGAACGCGTCGCGGAACCAGGCCGCGACGGGCGGCGTGAAGCGCGCGAGCGGGTCCTCGACGGGCACGGTCGCGGCGGGGCCGGCGGGCGGTTCGGATCGGCGGGCCACGGGACGCAGAGTATACGGCGCGGCCCCGGAATCGACCAGATGTTCTGTTCGGCGCGCGCCGCCGACGCGAAGGGACCGTGGGGCAGCCCCGCGGGGCTCGCGGCGGCGTCGGCGGCGCCCCGCGTTCGACGCCCAGGTCTGGACGTCTCGGCGGCCGCCCATCCGGGCGGGTCAGGACGACGCGGTCTTCCAGTCCTCGTCGAGATCACCCGACAGCAGCCACCTCCGCATGCCTCGCGGCACCCGGTTCGCGATGGCCGCATCGACGCCGTAGTAGTTCCCGGCGCCCACGACGCCGAGCCCGAAGGTGACGACGGCGTAGGTCAGGTGCTGGTTCACGATGCCGTAGGCGAAGTCCCAGGCCGCGAAGAAGAAGAAGATCATCATGAGGGTGCCCGCCCCGGCGGCGAAGCGCGTGAAGAGCCCGACGATGAGCGCGATCCCGATCCCGATCTCGCCGACGACCACGAGGGCGTTGACCAGCGGCATCAGGCCGCTGCCGGCGAGCGAAACCCAGAAGTCGTGGGTCGGGTTGAAGACGGTTCCCTCCGCGGGCGTCCCGGTCACGAACGGCCAGCCCAGCGTCCCGTTCGTGCCGAGCTTCAGGAACCCGGACGCGTCGAAGGCGCCGCCCTTCCCGTCCCCCTGGGTCAGCTTCTCGAGGCCGGCCCAGACGTAGATGATCCCGATGACCACCCGCCCGACGGCGATGGCCGCGGCGTGCGCGCGATCCGTGATCTTCATGGACGCTTCCTCCCCTCTCCACTGCGCGTCACCGCTTCGGATGCGGCGACGCGTCGGCCTGGGCCTTCCCGACCCACATGCGCATATGCAGATAGTTATCGTCTGACGCGGATACGATGAGGCCTGCGGGCCGCGCCGCGCAAGCCCGGGGCGCCGGCCCTCGACGGCGCCCGTGAGCCGCGCGGCCCTCCGGCAGGCGGCGATCGCCCGGGCGCCGTCAGATCGAGGGATGCGCCTCGTGCAGCAACGCCGGCTCCAGGATCTCGTCGACCAGGCCCAGCTCGAGGCACTCGTCGGGGCCCAGGAAGCGCTCCCGGCCGGACCACACGAAGCGGCGCCACCACGCGGCGTCCCGGTGGCCCGTTCGCCGGGCGAACAGCTCCGCGACGGTGCGCTGGTAGTGCTCCGAGAGGAGCTGATAGTCCTTGAAGATCCGTTCGTCCTCGCCTGACAGGATCCAGTGCGTGGAGTGGAGCATCAGCGTCCCGTAGCGCCCGATCGACCGGTGGTCGCCCGCCTGGCTCACGATCGCTCCCATGGAGTAGGCGTAGCCCAGGACGGCCGTGTTGATGCGCACGTCGTGAAGGCGCCGCATGCGGTTGATCATCTCCATCATCGCCAGCCCGTCGCCGACCGAGCCGCCGCCCGAGTTGATGTAGATCGTGATCGGCTGGTCGTGCTGTCCGCGGCGCGCGACGGACATCAGGAGCAGCGTCTTCGCGAAATCCTCCGCGTGTGGCGCGTCGATGTCGGTCACGAAATACGCCCCGGTGGCGTCGAGCGCCATCCGCCGCATCTGGGCCTCGGCCAGGAGGGCGCCGAGATCCGGCACACGCATGCCCACGTCCGCCTCCGCTCTGCGTCGCATCCCCGGCGCCCGCCTCGCGGACGCGCGGGCGGGTCGCGGGACGACGCGCTCTGCCGAGCGTAGCTCGCGGCAGACCCGCCCGCGCGGGCCGTTCGGCCGCTTCCTCTCACTGTCGGCCGCCACCTCCCGCTCTCGGCCGGTTCGGTCCGCGCCCCTGACCGAACCCTCCCTGGACCTATCCCGCCGCCATCTCGACCGGGGCCTCCGCGGGACGGGCCGGCGCCTCGGGCCTGGCCGTCTCGCCTGCCAGCCACCCCCGCAGGCTCCCGCGCCACAGCGCCCTGGCGTGGTACGAGCCGCCAGCCCCGATCCCATCCATGCCCCCCGCCTGCACCAGCGTCTCGAGGAGCGGTGCAAGCTGGGACCCGTAGACGTGCATGCACGGCTCGGGCCTCACCCCGGGCCACGAGTAGCAGGAGACGACCGTGCGCCGCTCGGCGGTGGGGATGCCGGGCGGCAGGGAGTCCCACGCGGGGTCCTCCGGTTCGAACTGCCACTGGTCGAGGGTCCCCTGCGGGATCCCCTCGATGCCGCGGACGACCCGTGGGTCGTTGTCGAGCAGGTACGGGTCGACCACCAGGTCGCAGATCACGGCATGCTTCGGCATCAGGCCGATCCATGCGTTCGGGACGAGCGGGACCGCGGGGTCGTGGCGCTGCGTCGCGTCGACCAGGATGTCGGTCACGGCCAGGCGTCGCCGCAGGTAGGCTGCATCGCGAGTCAGGTTGCGACCCGTCGTCACCACCTCGACGCCGGGGAGGCCCAGCCGCATGAAGCTCTCGTTGCGGGCGTCGTCGCCGTACTTCGTGGCGAACTCGACGGCGTGCTTGCCAACCTGCCCGGCCCCCATGATCGTGACGCGCACGGGATCGCGCTCGGCGTGGACCAGCTCGGGCCAGCCTCGCTCCAGCGCCCCGAACGCGGCGGCGACACCGTTCCAGGCGACGCTCCGCAGGTTCTCCACGAGGCGCCGGCCCTCGTCACTGGCAATCATGTCCAGGGCGATCGCCTCGATCCCGAGGTCGCGGAGCAGCCGGACCCGCGCCGGCCGGGTCGGGAAGTGGAGCATCGAGACCAGGATGGCGCCGGGTCGAAGCTTCTCGAAGCGCCCATCCGGCGAACGGAGCACGACCACGAGATCCTGCCGGTAGGCCGTCTCCTCGTCGGTCGCGTGGACGTCCGGCGACAGGGCCGTGTAGTCGACGTCGGAGTAGCCCATCCCCGACCCGATCCCGGACTCCACGTAGACCTCGGCGCCGCGGGCTGCCAGGAGGCCGACGAGCGGTGGCAGGAAGTCGCGACGCTCGCCGGGCTCCTTGTGCATCCTGGGGAAGCCGATTGTCAGCCGTCGGTGCGACTCGGTCGCCATGGCGCCATCCTCGCTCGCCGGCCGCACCGGTCGGTGCCGGGCTGGCCGATCCGGGGATCGTCCGCCGATCGCCCCGTCGTGGCGAGGGTCCAGCGGCCCGTTCCGGGCACCCGATTGGCCGGTGGTCTTGGCCGCGGGCGCCCGCCCGGCGGGTCGTCTCGCTCGCCGCGGCCGGGCCGTGCTCTCCGGGGCGTCGCGCGCGTGAGCCGGCGCGCCGGTCGTCGGCTACGATGGGGCCATGTTCGGCCTCGACTTCATCGTCGTCCTGATCGTGGTCCTGATCGTGGTCCTCATCTGGCGCGGGCCGAAGATCCTGCCGAAGTGGGGCGAGACGCTCGGACGCGGGGTCAAGGCAACGCGCAAGGAGGTCAGCGACATCCAGGACGAGATGGCCAAGGGCGACGAGGGCAAGCCGCCTCCCGCCTGACGCCCCGGCCCGCCCGCGACGGTTCGGCGGCAAACCGTTTGCGGACGAACCGTTTGCGTGCTAACGTTCGTCCTCGCGATGGCCATCCCGACGCCCGACCCCGCCCGGTCCTTCGACATCGAGGGGCTGGAGCCGCACGCCGCCCACGTCTTCGGCGAGCTCCGACGGGCCATGCAGCTCCACCGCCAGCTGATGCTGCGGGCGGCCGGCGAGCGGAATACGCCGCCCAGCCAGGCCAGGTGCCTGCAGATCGTCGCGACCCACGACGGGTCGACGCAGCGCGAGATCGGCGATCTCCTTCACCTCTCGGCGCCGACCGTGACCGCGATCCTCAAGCGGATGGAGCGCGCGGGAACCATCGTCCGCGAGCCCGACCCCGACGACCAGCGGATCACCCGGGTCAGCATCACTCCCTCCGGTCTCCAGCTGGGTCGCGAGCTCCGGGCGCTCCTCGCGAGCCGCATCGGATGGGTCCTCGACAGCATGCCCGAGGCGGACCGGGATCACCTCGCCCGGCTTCTCGGCGAGCTGGCAGACCGGATGGCCGCCGCGCTCGACGAGCCGACCCGGGCGGCGCCGGGCGACTCCGAACCAGCCGCGGCCACCGCGACCGCCCGATGATCCGCCTCCTGGCGACCTACCTGCGGCCCTACCGGGGGCCGCTCGCGCTCGTGGTCGCGCTTCTCCTGGTGCAGTCCCTCGCCAACCTGTACCTGCCGGAGCTCAACGCCGACATCATCAACAACGGGGTGGCGAAGGGCGACACCGACTACATCCTGCGCACGGGCGGCATCATGCTCGGGGTGACCGTCGTCCTGGGGATCGTCTCCATCATCGCGGTCTACTGGGCCGCCAAGGTCTCCATGTCCTTCGGGCGGGATGTCCGGGGCGCCATCTTCGACTCCGTCGAGTCGTTCTCCCAGGTCGAGGTCAACCACTTCGGCACGGCGTCGCTGATCACCCGCAACACGAACGACGTCCAGCAGGTCCAGATGGTCGTCCTGATGGGCCTCACGGTGATGGTGACCGCCCCGATCATGATGGTCGGCGGCATCATCATGGCGCTCCGCCAGGACATCCCCCTGACGGCGGTCCTCCTGGTGATCGTCCCGATCATGGCCGTCATCATCGGGTCGCTCGTCCGGCGCGCCCTGCCCATGTTCCGGGCGATGCAGAAGAAGATCGACCGGATCAACCAGGTGACGCGCGAGACGCTGGCCGGCGTCCGCGTGATCCGCGCCTTCGTCCGCACGGACTACGAGGAGCGGCGCTTCGACGAGGCGAACCGCGACCTCTTCGCCACGGCGCTGTCGGTGAACCGGCTCTTCGCGATCATGATGCCGGCCCTGATGCTGATCATGAACCTGACCACGGTGGTGGTTCTCTGGTTCGGGGCGTTCCGCGTCGACAGCGGCGGGATGTCGATCGGGAACCTGACCGCCTTCCTGCAGTACGTGATCCAGATCCTGTTCGCCATCATGATGGCGACCTTCATGTTCGTGATCGTCCCCCGCGCGGCGGTCTCGAGCGACCGGATCGCGGAGGTGCTCGCGACGGAGCCGTCGATCCACGACCCGGTGGCGCCCGTCAGCCCGGCGCGGGCCGGCACGGTCGAGTTCCGGGACGTGGAGTTCCGCTACCCGGGCGCCGAGGATCCGGTCCTGCGCGGCATCTCCTTCACGGCCGAGCACGGGGAGACGACCGCCATCGTGGGCAGCACGGGCAGCGGCAAGTCCACCCTCGTGAACCTCCTGCCGCGGTTCTACGACGTGACCCGCGGCACGGTCCTCGTGGACGGGGTCGACGTGCGGGAGCTGGACCGGGCGGACCTCTGGAGCCGGATCGGCCTGATCCCCCAGCGCGCCTTCCTCTTCGTCGGCACGATCGCCAGCAACCTCCGCTACGGCGACGAGTCGGCGACCGACGCGGACCTCTGGCAGGCACTCGACATCGCGCAGGGCCGCGACTTCGTGGAGGCGATGCCGGAGGGCCTCGAGGCACACATCACGCAGGGCGGCAGCAACGTGTCGGGCGGGCAGCGCCAGCGCCTCGCGATCGCCCGGGCGCTCGTCAAGCGGCCGGAGATCTACGTCTTCGACGACAGCTTCTCCGCCCTCGACTTCCGGACCGACGCCCGGCTGCGCGCGGCAATCGACCGCGAGCTTGCCGACGCGACCGTGATCATCGTGGCCCAGCGCGTCGGCACCATCCTGCACGCCGACAAGATCGTCGTCCTGGAGGACGGCGGCGTTGCCGGGATCGGCACGCACGACGAGCTCATGCGGACCTGCGACACCTACCGCGAGATCGTCCTCTCGCAGCTCAGCGAGGAGGAGGTCGCGTGAGCGGACCGGGCATGGGCCACGGCGCACCGGGCGGCCGGCCGCCCATGCGTCGCGGGCCGGGTGGCCCCGGCGGCGGGGGCCCGATGGGCTTCGCCTCGATGCCGGCCGCCAAGTCGAAGAACTTCCGCCAGTCGTTCGGCCGCCTGCTCGGCGAGCTCGGGCCGGAGCGCTGGCTGGTCGCCCTCGTGATGGTCTTCGCGATCATCAGCGTCCTGTTCGCGATCGTCTCCCCCAAGATCCTGGGGACCGCCACGAACATCATCTTCGAGGGCGTCGTCGGCAAGCAGATCCCGCCGGGCATCACCCAGGAGCAGGCCGTCGCGGGCCTGCGGGCGTCGGGCCAGACCAACCTCGCGGACATGCTGGCGAGCATGACCAACGTGGTGCCCGGCCAGGGCATCGACTTCGCGGCCCTGGGCCAGATCCTGGCCTTCGTGGCCGTGCTCTACGTGGTCAGCTCCCTGTTCAGCTGGGCCCAGGGCTACATCATGGCCGGCGTCACCCAGCGCACCGTCTACCGGCTGCGACGGCGGGTCGACCAGAAGCTGGGGCACCTGCCGCTGGCCTACTTCGACCGGGAATCGCGCGGCGACATCCTGAGCCGGGTCACCAACGACATCGACAACATCGCCCAGACGCTCCAGCAGAGCCTGACCCAGCTGATCACCTCGGTCTTCACCGTGGTCGGCGTGCTGATCATGATGTTCTCGATCAGCCCGCTTCTGGCGGTGATCTCCCTGCTGGTCGTCCCGGTCTCGGTCGTCGTCACGATGCTCATCGCGCGGCGCTCCCAGAAGCAGTTCGCGGCCCAGTGGGAGCGGACCGGGACGCTCAACGGCCACATCGAGGAGATGCACACCGGGCACGCCATCGTCAAGGCGTTCGGGCGCCAGGGCGAGGCCATCGAGGCGTTCCGCGTCGAGAACGAGGCGCTCTTCCAGGCCTCCTACCGGGCCCAGTTCATCTCCGGGACCATCCAGCCGGCGATGAACGTCATCTCGAACCTCAACTACGTGGCGATCTGCGTCATCGGCGGCGTCGGCGTGGCGTCCGGCACGATGTCCCTGGGCGACGTCCAGGCCTTCATCCAGTATTCGCGCCAGTTCACGATGCCGATCATCCAGGTGGCGAGCATCGCCAACGTCCTGCAGTCGGCGGCGGCCTCGGCGGAGCGGGTCTTCGAGCTTCTCGACGAGCCCGAGCAGGTCCCCGAAGCGACCGCTCCGCAGGAGCTCGCCCATGTCGCCGGCCGGGTCGCCTTCGAGGACGTCAGCTTCCGGTACCTGCCCGAGACGCCGCTCATCGACGACCTCAGCCTCCTCGCGGAGCCCGGCCACACCGTCGCCATCGTGGGCCCGACCGGCGCCGGCAAGACGACGCTCGTCAACCTCCTCATGCGCTTCTACGAGATCGACGCCGGCCGCATCACGATCGACGGGATGGACACCCGCGAGATGAGCCGCGACCACCTCCGGCGAACGTTCGGGATGGTGCTCCAGGACGCCTGGCTGTTCCACGGCAGCATCCGCGAGAACATCGCCTACGGCCGCGAGGGGGCGACGGAGGAGGAGATCCTCGACGCGGCCCGCGCGGCCCACGTCGACCACTTCGTGCGGACGCTGCCGGACGGCTACGACACGATCCTCGACGACGACGCGACCAGCGTCTCGGCCGGCGAGAAGCAGCTCCTCACCATCGCCCGCGCCTTCCTGGCGGACCCGGAGATCCTCATCCTCGACGAGGCCACGAGCTCGGTCGACACGCGCACCGAGGTCCTCATCCAGCGGGCGATGGCGCGCCTCATGGAGGGCCGGACCTCCTTCGTGATCGCCCACCGGCTTTCCACGATCCGGGATGCCGAGCTCATCCTCGTGATGAACCAGGGGGCGATCGTGGAGCACGGCACGCACGCCGAGCTGCTGGCCCGCAGGGGCTTCTACCACGAGCTCTACAGCAGCCAGTTCGAGGAGGCGCTGGAGCCGGCGGTGTAGCGCCGAGCCGGGGGCACGGCACCGTGCTGGCGGTGGAGCGCGGCGTCCGCGGCAGGGCACTGAGCCCGCGGCGAGGCACCAAGCCGGCGATCCCCCCGGTCGCGCCCGCGATCAGCCCGGGACCTGCGAGCCGGCCAGCGCCCACCCGTGCCGGGCGATGGTCGCTCCCACGCTAGCCCGCCAGGATCGCGGCGAGCGCCTCGGGCTCCGTGACCGGCTGGCGACAGGCAAAGCTGCGACAGACGAAGGCGGTCGGCTTGCCACGGATGGAGAAGCGGCCCTGGAGGAGCGGCACCGGACTCGCGGCAGGGTCGGCGCCGATCGCGACGACCTGTCGCGGGCGCCACCCGAGGTGGGGCGGGGAGCCGCGGGCGACGGCCGCGAGGCGCACCGTTCGCGCGTCTGCCGGATCGCCGACGATCGCGATCTCGTCGACGGGCCCCACGAGCCAGTCGATCGCGCAGAGCCACTGGGCGAACGCCGTCGGATACGTCGCCACCGCGCCGCCCACCACGCCGATCGCCGCCTCGGCCGCGTCGACGTAGCGGCCCTCCCCGGTGAGGGCGGCGAGCCGCAGGAGCACCGTGGCCGCCATCGCCCCACCCGACGGGACGGCGTTGTCCTCCAGGGAGCGTGGTCGCGCAACGAGCTGCTCCGCGTCGTCGGCGGTGTCGTGGAAGCCGCCCGCCGGGTCGCCGAAGTGCAGCAGGATCGCCTCGACCGTCTCGCGGGCGGCCGTGAACCACCGCTCCCCGCCGGTCGCCTCGTAGAGCGCGATGAGCCCCTCGGCCATGCAGGCCTGGTCCGCCAGCGTGCCGGCGTGCCGGGCACGGCCGTCCTTCCACGACCGGAGAAAGCGCCCGTCGGGCGTCCGGAGCACCGTGAGCAGGCGCTCGCCCGCCTGCTCGCCGAGCGCCAGGTAGCGGGTCGCGGCCAGCGCGAGGCGCGGGTCGCCGTCGCGGATCAGGAGCGCCGCGGCGTCGGCGCAGGCGGCCACCATCAGGCCGTTCCAGCCGGCCAGCGCCTTGTCGTCGCGCGCGGGCTGGCGCCTCTTCTCGCGGGCTGCGAGCAGCGCGGCGTGGGCCCGCTCGATGAGCCCGGCCACCTCCTCCTGCGCGAGACCGAGCCGCTGCGCCAGGCCGGCGTCGCTGGCGACCCGGTGAAGGATGACGCGGCCATCCCAGTTGCCGGCCTCGCTCACGTCGTACGCCTCCGCGTAAAGCGGCCAGGCGTCGGACAGGCCCGTCGCGCCCAGCACGTCGCGGACCTCGCTGGCGGTCCAGGTGTAGGTGGCGCCCTCCTCGCCGTCGGTGTCGGCGTCCAGGCTGGCGGCGAAGGTGCCGTCGGCCAAGGTCATCTCGCGAGCAACGAAGTCGAGGGTCGCCATCGCCACGCGCAGGTACCCGCCGTCCCCCGTCAGGGCCCAGGCGTGGAGGTAGGCGCGCGCCAGCTGGGCGTTGTCGTAGAGCATCTTCTCGAAGTGCGGCACGAGCCAGGCCGCGTCGGTGGCGTAGCGCGCGAAGCCGCCCGCGAGCTGGTCGAAGATGCCGCCCGCGGCCATCCGGTCCAGCGCCCGACGCGCGATCGGCAGCGCCCGGTCGTCGCCTGCTGCGGCGCGCCGCAGCAGGAAGTCGATGGCCATCGGCTGGGGGAACTTCGGCGCGCTGCCCCAGCCCCCGGTCTGCGCGTCGAACTGCGCCTCGAGGTTCCCGACAGCGGTCGCCAGCAGGGCGGCGTCCAATGGCGTCTCGCCGTCCGACAGGCGCACCCGGCGCCCGACATGGGTCGCCAGCCTCCTCGCCAATTCCTCGAGCTCTGGGCGTCGTTCGCGCCAGGCGTCGACGACGCCCGCCAGGACCTCCCCGAAGGACGGCATGCCGTGGCGGCGCGTGCCCGGGAAGTACGTGCCGCCGTAGAACGGCCGGCCGTCCGGGGTCAGGAAGACCGACATCGGCCAGCCGCCGGAGCCGGTCATCGCCTGCACCGCATCCATGTACACGGAATCGAGGTCGGGGCGCTCCTCCCGGTCCACCTTGACGGCCACGAAGTGCTCGTTGAGGTAGGCCGCGGTCACCGGGTCCTCGAACGACTCGCGCTCCATGACGTGGCACCAGTGGCAGGCCGCGTAGCCGATCGAGAGGAAGATCGGACGGTCCAGGACACGGGCGCGCTCCAGCGCCTCCGGCCCCCACGGATACCAGTCCACGGGGTTGTGGGCGTGCTGCAGGAGGTACGGGCTCGTCTCGCCGGCGAGCCGGTTGGCGGGCATGCGCGGATGCTACGCCCGCGCGATCTCCGCGGTCCCCGCGACCCGTCCGTCACGGCCCGGCCGTCCGGGTCGGGTTGCGGCCGGCCTGCCATCGCGGCCGCGAGGCGGTCGAGGAAGGGCTGCGCCCGCAGCGGAACGAGGATCTCCCGGGCACGGTCCGCGGCGGCCCGCACCTCGGGGTCGACGGGATCGAGGAGTGTCGCCATCTCGATCGCGGTGAACGCCTCGTCGAGCGGGAGGCCCAGGTCGAGCCATCGGCGCCCCACGTCGCGATACGCTCGGAGTGCCTCGTCGCGGCGCCCCTCGAGGGCGGCCAGCCCCGCGCGGAGGTTCGCCCGCGTCGCGTCGATGACGCGACCGGGAAGGCGATAACCGTCGATGCCGTCGAGAGCGACCTGGGCCGCACCCGCGTCGCGGCGCCACAGCGCGGCACGGCCGGCGATGCGGAAGGCGTAGGGGGCCACCGGGAGATACCGGGACGCCTCGAGGCCTTCGACCCCGGCCTCCTCGAGCCTGCCCGCCGACAGCGCCACGTCCGCCCGCAGCTCGTGGAGGCCGCTGGTCAACCCCGGGTCCGCGAAGTCTGCCGAGAGCCGGTCGACCTCGGCGAAGGCATCCGCGACGGCCTCCCCGCGCCAGGAGCCGATCCAGGCCCGGATGCCGAGCATCATCGAGCGGTCCTCGCCTTCGAGGTCCGTCTCGAGAAGCTCGCCGACCTGGGCGAGGGCCCAGTCCCACTCCCCACAGGCTGTCGCCGTCCAGGCCGCGTTGTAGGCCAGGACTGCGTCCCGCAGCCCGAGGTGCCGGGCCAGCGTGACGCTCTCCTTGCCGAGTCGCGCGGCGCCGACCGGATCGTCCTCGAAGACGATGCCCCCGAGGTTCAGCCGCGCCCGTAGCGCCGTCGAGGTGAGCCCGCGAGTCTCGGCGAGCTCGAGGCCCGCCCGCAAAAGGCCGATCCCCTCGCGAGGGCGGCCCACGTCGCACAGGGCCGAGCCCTTCGTGACGAGGGTGTCGGCGAGAACCTGGATCAGGTCCAGCCGCTCGGCCTTCTCGAGCACGGCGTCGGCGGTCGGGATCGCCCGTCCCGACAGGTTGTTCATGAACAGTGCGCGGGCCAGCTGGCCGCCGAGACGGAGCAGCCCGGGGTCGTCGGCAAGGGCGGCGACGTCGCCGAGCTCAGCCGCCGCCGGTTCGAGGATCGCGAGGGCGGCCTCCGTGCGGTAGGTGTTGAGGAGTGCCTGGCCGAGGGCGGCAGTCGCCCGCGCCTCCGCGCCTCGATCGCCCCGCTCACGGTGCAGCGCCATGGCCCGCTGGAGGAACCCTTCCGCCCGGTCGTGGTGCGCGGCGGCCGAGGCGGCACGGCCCGCCAGCTCGAGCAGCTCGGCCTGCGCGCCCGGGTCCGCCGTCACGGCAAGCGCCTGCTCGGCGATGGCGATGGCCTGGTCGTGAGAACCGAGGCTCACCGCCCGCTCGGCGGCGGCCCGCAGGGCGAGCCGGACATGGGTCGCGAGGGCCTCGGCCTCGGGACCGGGCGGGACGTTCCGGTACGCGGCAAGGTAGTGAGCGGCGAATGCGCCCGCGATCTCGTCGGTCCCCAGGGACTCGAAATGCCGGGCCGCGCCCAGGTGCCGGGCCGTCCGGTCGCGGCGCGCGAGGGTGTTGTACGCGACCTCCCGGACGAGGGCCTGGACGAACACGTGCTGGCCCCGCTCGGGGCTCTGCGGATCCGCGACGAGGGTGAAGAGCTCGCGGCGGACCAGCCCGCGGAGCAGCGGCTCGAGGGTCCCTTCCTCGGTCCCGCTCACCGCCGCCAGGGCGGCCGTGGTGAAGCTCTGGCCCAGCACGGCCGCATCCGAGACGAGGGCCCGCTCGGCGGGCGTCAGCGTGTCGAGCCGGGCGGCGACCAGCTCGGTCAGCGTCTCGGGGACGGCGAGATCGGCGAGGTCACCGGTCGGCCGGAAGGCGCCGTCCGTCGCCACCAGCTTTCCTTCGTCGAGGAGCATGCGCACCGTCTCGACGGCGTAGAGCGGCACGCCGTCCGCCCGACCCACGATCGCGACCGCAGCCTGCTCGGGCAGCCCCGGGACAAGGCCGTCGAGGAGCTCGCGCATCGCCGGGTCCGGGAGCGGCTCCAGGGAGACCGAGGCGAAGCTCCGCTTCCCGGCGCCCCAGTCGGAACGCCGCTCCAGGAGCTCCGGGCGGGCCAGGGTCAGGACGAAGAACGGAAGCGCGCGGCTCCACTCCACGAGGTGGTCGATGAACGCCAGCAGGCCCGGGTCGGCCTCGTGGAGATCCTCGAAGACGAGGACGACCGTGCCCCGACTGGCGATCCGCTCGAAGAACGTCCGCCAGGCGCCGAACAGCTGCTCTGGGGCCGCCGCGCCGGTCTCGATTCCGAGCAGTGCCAGGAGGGCCGGCTCGACCCGGCGCTGCTCGGCCTCGTCGGTGATCCACTCCCGGACGGTCGCGCCGATCCTCGACCGCGTGGTGGCCTCGTCGTCCGTCTCGAGCAGCCCGGCTCGCTGGCGGATCATCTCGCCGAGGGCCCAGAACGCGATCCCGTCGCCGTAGGCGGGGCAGCGGCCGACGTGCCACCAGGTGTCCTCCACCAGCCCGTCGGCGTACTTCGAGAGCTCCCAGGCGAGGCGGCTCTTGCCGATCCCGGTCACCCCGACGACGGACACGAGGCGGGCGCGCCGCTCCCGGCCGGTGGCGTGGAGCAGGTCCTTGAGCAGGCGGAGCTCGTCGGCCCGGCCGACGAAGGGCGCCTCCAGCGTCTCGCGTCGATTCCTGCCCCCCAGCTCGGCCACGACGCAGACTGCCCGCCAGGCAGCCACGGGATCGGCCTTGCCCCGAAGGTGCTGCACGCCGGCTGGCTCGAAGGCGATCGCGCGGGCGGCGGCCCGGCGCGTCGCCTCGCCCACGAGCACGGTCCCGGCAGGCGAGGCGCTCTGCAGGCGGGAGGCGGTGTTGACCAGGTCGCCGGCGACGAGACCCTGGCCCGTCGCCCCGACCGTGACGGCTGCTTCGCCGGTCGTGATGCCGGCCCGGGCCGAGAACGCAGGCCCGAGCGCGCCCACCGCATCCACGAGATCGAGGCCGGCCCGGACGGCCCGTTCGGCGTCGTCCTCGTGGGCCACCGGTGTCCCCCAGACTGCCATCACGGCGTCGCCGATGAACTTCTCGACGGTACCGCCGTGTCGCCCGATCACCGCCTCCGCGATCTCGAAGTAGCGGGCGAGGGTGTCTCGCACCTCTTCCGCGTCGCGCTCCTCGGCGAACGGCGTGAAGCCGACGAGGTCGACGAACAGGATGGTCACGAGCCGACGCTCGGCGTTGGATGCGGCGGGTCGGGCCACGGGGGTCGACGCTGGAGCAGCGTGCTGGCCGGAGCCGACATCACGAGCAAGCTCGGCACCGCATGCGCCGCAGAACCGATCGGCGGGGTCGCTCGCAGCGCCGCAGGCAGGGCATGACCCGGCGAGGGGACGGCCGCACCCGGCGCAGAACCTGCGCCCGGGCTTGGACTCGATGCCGCAGCCGGAACAGATCACGTCGACTGCCTTGGCGAAGCCTGACCCCGGCAGCGTAGTCGATGACAGGGGCCCGGGGCCAGCCCGCCCGGCCCGGCATTGCAGGCCGGGCCGGGGGCCGCCGGCATCCTCCACCTGCGCCACGGCGCCTGGTCGGGCCGCCGGACGCGTGTCGGCGGACCGGACCCGCGGGTAGGTCAGTTGTGCTGTATGTTGCGTGTATAGAAAAGATACTTGACAATCGTTGAGTCTAGATACAACAATGCACCAACAGCACGCGAACAAGTCACCCGAGGGGGCCGCCAACGATGTACGAGTACCGCATCCTCTTCCCCCGCCTGGGGAGCCAGCAGATCCGCCGCGAGCTGGCCGGCGACGCCCGGACCGAGGGCGATCGGCGCCGCAGCACGGGGGCCTACCGGCCCGAGCGCCCGACCCGGCGGGAGCGGCACTGATGCCGCACGACGCGATCGCGACCTGCCCCATCTGCAGCGGCGAGCTCGCCGTGACGCGCCTCCACTGCCGGAGCTGCGGGACGACCCTCGAGGGCGACTTCAATGTCGGCCGGTTCGCTCGCCTCTCGCGCGAGCAGTTCGCGCTCCTCGAGAGCTTCCTCCGGTCGCGGGGCAACCTGAAGGAGATGGAACGCGAGCTCGGGATCAGCTATCCCACGGTCCGCGCCCGCGTCGACACCCTGCTCCGGGCCCTCGGGCTCGGCGACGGTGACGAGCCTGTCCCGGACGAGCTGCCGGCTTCCATCGACGCCGGGCCAGCGGCCGACGCCGGCCTCGCAGCCGATGAGGCGGCCGCCCGCCGGGCCGTGCTCGAGCGCCTGGCGCGTCGCGAGATCGACGCGGCAACCGCCGCAGCCGAGCTGCGGGCACTGGGGGGCTGACGATGACCACCCGCGACGAGCCCGAGATCGCAACCGGCCCCGTGGGCCCACGAGCGCACGACATCGGCGCGGCCGGTGTGGTGTCGATCACGGTCGAGGCCGACGACGTCCGCGTCCGCGGCGTCGACGGCACCGAAGCCCGTGTCGTCGCCCCGGCCAACGGCATCGGAATCGAGACGAGCGCCGAGCCCGGCCGCTTCAGCATCCGCACCGCTCGCCACGTCGGGCTTGAGAAGACCGGGTTCGTCGGGATCCAGATCGGGACGCGCGGCTTCGGCATGCCGCTCCGCCTGCGGGTCTCGGGGACGGTCGAGGTGGAGGTCCCGCGCGATGCCCGCGTCGTCGTCACCTCGTCGGCCGGCGACGTCGCCGTTCGCGACGTGGCCGGCGGCGCCACCCTCAAGACCACCTCCGGGGACATCTCCGTCAAGCGAGCCGCCGGACCCATCATGGCCGAAGCCGCCTCCGGCGACGTCAACGTGACGGCCGTGGAGCCAATCACCCTCGAGGTCAGGGCCGTGTCGGGCGACGTCCAGGCCCGCGCGCCGCGCTTCGAGCGGGTGGCGATCGAGACGATCAGCGGCGACGTCGAGCTGGGCGGCGCGTTCGCCCCGCGCGTTCCGCACACCATCTCGACCGTCTCGGGCGACGTCGAAATGGCCCTCGTCGGAGGGATCACGCTCGCCGTGCGCACCGTCTCGGGGAGCGTCGAGTGCGAGCATCCGGACCGGCGCGAGGGCGACGGACGGCGGCGTCCGCTCGTCATCGGCGACGGAGCGGCACAGCTCTCCGTCCGTACGATGTCGGGCGATGTCGAGGTCCGGGCCGGCAAGCCCGCCTCGCCCGACGCCCGCCCGGAAGCCACCGGCGAGGCGGCCGGGCGGTTCGGCGTTCCGCCGGCCCCGCCGCTGCCGCGCGTGCCTCCGGCGCCGCCGGCTCCGGCCCGCCCGGCCGCCCCGGAGCCCCCGCCGGCAGGTGCCGCCGAGCAGACGCAGGTCGCTCCGGCCGCGTCGCCCGACCCGCCCACGCTCGCCATCCTCGAGGCGCTCGCCCGCGGCGAGATCGACGTCACGGAGGCCGAGCGCCGGCTGACCGTTGTCGAGGGCTCGGTCGGCGGCGGCCCGGCGGAGGTCGGCCACGGTGGGTGACGCGCTCGACGACGTCCTGCGGCTCGTGGCCGACGGTCGCCTGCGCCCCGAGGAGGCGGCGCCGATCATCGACGCCCTGGCCGCCGGCCCGGACTGCCGCCGGCCGGGCGCGCGAGGGCGCCGAGCAGGCGCGAGCCGCCGGAAAGGCCGCCCGCGACGCGGGCAGCGGCACGCGGTTCGCCTTCACCAGCGCCGCCGCGTCGGCCGGGCCGCCGCGGCGGCTGCGGGTCCAGGTGCGGGATGGCGGGCGCACGGTGATCGACCTGCAGCTCCCGGGCGTCCTCGCCGAGCTCGCCGGCGCCGTGCCCGGCATCCCCGTCGACTACGTGGACCGCGTCCGGGAGGCGCTCCGCACGGGCCTCCGGGGCCCGATCGTCGACGTCACCGACGAGGACGGCTCCGGGGTGACGATCACCATCGACTGAGGTCCGAGCCCGCCGCGCGTACCATCAGCTGGTGCCCGGGCTCCCCTCCCCCGCTCCCCCTCGCCTCCCTGCCGGGGCCCGCCTCGCGATCGACGAGTGGCGCGCGTTCGCCGACGGGCGCTACCGGACCTACCAGGGAATCGGCATCGGCTCGGCCGCCGTTCTCGCGCTTGCCGGCGACGGCCTGACCATCCCGCTCCTTCTCGCCCTCGGGGCGCCCGCCGCGCTCGCCACCGTCATCGGCGTCCTGCCGTTCACCTTCTCGGCGGCCCAGCTGCTCGTCCCGTCGCTGCTGCGGCGGACGGACGGCAACCTGCGCGGGGTGACGCTGGCGATCCTCGTCGTCGGCGAGACCCGCGGGTTCCTGCTCGCGACCATCGTCCTGCTCCATGTCGCGGGCTTCCTCCCGGCCGGCGTCGCGATCGCCTGCGTCGCCACCGTCATGTGCCTGGGCGGGGCCGCGAGCGCCATCGGCGGCGCCAACCTCCAGGCCTGGTACGGCGCCATCCTGCCCGAGCCGGAGCGCCGCTTCGTCGCCCCGCGGGTGATGGGGATCACGCAGGGGCTGGGGGCCGCGCTCCTTCTGCCGGTGGCTCTCGCGGTCCAGGGAGGGCTCTCGACCGTCGGCCTCGCGATCTACGCCGCGGTCTTCCTTGCCGCGGGGCTTGCCGGCCTCGCCGAGCTCGGCGCCGTCCTCCGCCTGCGGCGCCCCGGGCGCGTTCGCGTCGCGCGCCACGGCGATCGGCCGGCCCTCTCGCCCGAGACCCGGGGATTCGTCCGGATCGTGACGCTGGCCGCGGCGGGCGCAGGCTTCGGCCCCTACCTCTCGATCTACGCGATCAGCGTCCTCGGCCAGACGGCGGGATACGCGATCCTCCTGTCGGCCGTCTCCTCGGCCGCCTCGCTGGTGGCGGCGACGATCGTCGGGGGGCTGCTCAGCCGCGGGTCGGCATCTCGCACGCTCCGCCTGTCGTTCGTCCTGCGCGGCGGCGGGATCCTCCTCGGCCTCCTCGCGTTCCCCGGCAACCCGTACGCCTGGCTGGTGCTCCTGGTCGTGGCCGCGATCGTCTCGGGGGGCGCCTCGACAGGCGATCCTTGCCTCCAACGAGCGCCTCCTGCGGCTGACCGGCGGCGTCGACCTCATCGGCGCCCAGAGCCGGTTCGTCGCCGGGACCGCGACCGGCCTGACGGTCGGCCAGCTGAGCTCGGCCGGGGTGCTGGCGGTGCTGCCGGTCGCCTTCCCGACGTTTGCGTTCCTGATGCTCGGGTCGGGCCTGGTGCGCCTCGTGCTCGCGACGAGGATCGAGGTGTCCGTCACCTGGTCGACGGCAACGGCCGCGTTCGACGTGGCCGAGCTGCGCCGGGCGGCGAAGCCCGCGGACGACGTGGCGGTCACGACGCCGCCCACGGCGGTCGCTCCCCCGCCGGCGAGGCTACCGGACGAGAGCGGCGGCGACCCGGCCTAGACCACGCCGAGCAGGCGCGCCAGGATTTCCGCCGATCGCGATCGCCAGCCCCAGGGTCGCGGCCGACATCGCCCCGGCCGGGGCCCAGCCGTGGCGCCGGCGTCGACGGGCAAGACGACCTTGCGATGGCCGCGACGGACTGGTAGAGTGAGCAGGCGCCCACGAATGAGCAATTGCTCGCTTTGTGCGGGGCGGGGGTCCCTCGGGCCACCTGTCGCCCGGACCGCCCACCCACCGGACCTGGAGGACCATGGGTCCCGAAGACCTCAGCTCGGAAGACTTCGAGCGCCTCGCGCGGATCGCCCACCGCTACTACGCGGACGGGCGGACCCAGGAGGAGATCGGGCGCGAGTTCGGCCTCTCCCGGCCGAAGGTCCAACGGCTGCTGGAGCGTGCGCGCTGGTCCGGGGTCGTCGACATCCGGATCGCGACGCCGCCGTGGCTGGACCTCGACCTCGAGACCAGCCTGCGCGAGGAGTTCCGCCTGGCCGATGCGATCGTGGCGCCGCGTCGCGCGGATCCCCAGTCGCAGCGTGAGGCCGTGGCCCGCAGCGCGGCCCAGTTCCTGGAGCGGCGCATCCGGGACGGGATGGTCGTGGCCATCGGCCACGGCCGCGACACCGGCGAGGTCCCGCGCTTCTTCCGGCCTCGACGCCGCCTCGACTGCGAGTTCGCGAGCGCGATGGGCGGCTCGCCCCGCGTGGACACGCCGACCAATCCGAACGAGATCTCCCAGGCTCTTGCCGCCGCCAGCGGAGGACGGTCGCGCAGCCTCTATGCGCCCGCTTACGTCGAGAGCGCGGAGGTGCGCGATCGCCTGGTGGCGCAGGATGCGGTCACCCACACCCTCGACGCGGCTGCGCGGGCGAGCGTTGCCCTGGTGGGCATCGGCAGCGTCGACGACGGCTGCACCATGGTCCGCAGCGGATGCCTGTCTCTCGACGAGATCGCGCGGCTCCGGCGCCAGGGCGCCGTCGGGGACATCCTGGGCAACTACGTCGACGTCGACGGGCGGGTGATCGCCTCGCCGCACAGCGAACGGCTGATCGCCCTCACCATCCAGGACCTGCACCGCATCGAGACCGTCGTCGCCGTCGTCAGCGAGGTCGAGAAGCCGATGGCGATCTTCGGCGTTCTCCGGGCAGGTGTCGTCGACGTCCTCGTCGTCGACGAGGGAAACGCGCGCGCCGTCCTCGAGCTGGCGCGCCAGTCCCACGGCCGAACACCCATCCCGTTCAGCGACCGGTCCGCCGGCAGGAGGAGGTGATCGGCCGGGGGACCCCCGAAACGGGAAGCGACCGCGTCCCAGCAGGACCCGTGCCCAACCCAGCAATCGCGTCCCAGCAGAAGGAGGTGCATGCGTGCCGGTCGTACCGACTCGTGACATCCTCGACCGCGCATTCAAGGAACGCTACGGCGTCGCCGCGATCAACGTGATCAACGACCTCTCGATGGAGGCCGTGCTCGCCGCCGCCGAGGAGCTCAAGGCACCCGTCATCCTCCAGACCTCCGTCAAGCACGTGAAGATGACCGGCCTGGACGCCATGTACGCGATGTGGGTGGAGTACACGCGCCACGTGAGCGTGCCCGTCGCGCTCCACCTTGACCACTGCCCCGAGCGCGACGTCATCAGCGCCTGCCTCGCGAAGGGCTGGAGCTCCGTCCTGTTCGACGCCAGCAAGCTCAGCGTCGAGGAGAACAGGCGCCAGTGCATCGAGGTCGTGGCGGAGGCCCGCACCCACGGCGCCGACGTCGAGGGGGAGATCGAGGGCTTCAAGCGCACCGAGGAGATGACCGGCGACGAGGCCCAGCACGTGCAGAGCCTCGAGACGGTCGTCGACTTCGTCCAGGCCACCGGCGTGGACGTCTTCGCTCCCGCCATCGGGAACGCTCACGGGACCTACAAGACCGCCCCCACCCTGGACGCCCAGCGGGTCACCGACATCGTGGAGGCCACTGGCAAGCCGGTCGCCCTTCACGGCGGGACCGGCATGAGCCCCGAGCAGTTCAGCGACCTGATCGCCCGCGGCTGCGCCAAGGTCAACATCAGCACCGCGCTCAAGATCGCCTACATGAAGTCGGGCTACGACTTCATGACCGATCACCCGGGCGACTACGACCCGCCCAAGCTCTTCGCCGTCCAGCGCACCGCCGTCATGGAGATGGCCAAGCACCACATCCGGCTCTTCGGCAGCGAAGGCAAGGCCTGGACGTGAGCGCGCTCGTCTTCGACTGCGACGGCGTCCTGGCCGACACGGAGCGCTTCGGCCACCTGCCGGCCTTCAACCAGACCTTCCGCGAGTTCGGCCTGCCGGTCGAGTGGTCGGTCGAGGAGTACGGGCGGCGGCTCAAGATCGGCGGCGGCAAGGAGCGCATGGCGAGCCTCCTCACCCCGGAGTTCGTGGCAGCCGCAGGCCTGCCCACCGATCCCGAGGAGCAGGCCGCAGAGATCGCCCGATGGCACAAGCGCAAGACCGCGATCTACACCGAGATGGTCGCCGAGGGGAAGCTCCCGCCCCGGCCGGGGATTCGCCGGGTCATCACCGCGGCCCAGGACGCCGGCTGGAAGCTGGGGGTGGCATCCACGTCCGCCGAGGCATCGGTCCACGCGATCCTCGAGTATGCGGTCGGCGCCGACCGGGCCGCCCGCTTCGACGTCTTCCTTGCCGGCGACTGCGTGCCGAGGAAGAAGCCTGCCCCGGACATCTACCTCCTTGCCCTCGAGAAGCTCGGCGTCGATCCCGCCGAGGTCCTCGTCGTCGAGGACTCGCGCAACGGCCTCGAGGCGGCATTCGCCGCCGGCCTGCGCTGTCTCGTCACCGTGAACGGCTACACCGAGAAGGAGGACTTCAGAGAGGCGACCCTCGTCGTTTCATCCCTCGGGGACCCGGACGGAGAGCAGACGACCGTCCTCGCCAACCGCTCGGCCGCCCGGCCGGGCGCCTGTGTGACGCTCGCCGACGTCGAGGCCTGCCTCGCCCCGTAGCCCGCCCGGCACTCCACGGCCAGCATGAAGGGAGGTTCGAATGACAAAGGCGTCGTTCGACGACGTCGACCTCGTCCTCAAGACGATGGCCACCACGATCGTCGACAACGCGGAGTACTTCGCCCAGCTCGACTCGATCGTCGGGGACGGCGACTTCGGGTTCTCGCTCCGCAACGGGTTCGAGGTCGTCGTTGCCGACTTCGACACGTTCGACCGGTCGAGCGTCGGCACCCTGCTCAAGAAGATCGGCATCGTGATCTCGGGCAAGGTCGGCGGCGTCTCCGGCCCCATCTGGGGCACGGCCTTCCTCCGCGCCGGTGGAGCTGCCGGCGACAAGACCGAGCTGGCGCCCGAGGACGTCATCGCGATGCTGCGGGCCGCGATCACCGGGATCATGGCCCGCGGCGGCGCGTCGCTCGGCGAGAAGACGCTCCTCGACGCGCTCGCGCCGGCCACGGACAGCCTCGAGGCGGCGATCTCCGACCCGGCATTCCAGGGCGACCACGGCGTCGCCGCGATCCAGCGCGCCGCCGACGTGGCGGTGCAGGCGGCAGAAGACACGAAATCCATGCTCGCGATGCGCGGCCGGGCCGCGTACACGGGCGAGCGGAGCATCGGCTCCGTCGACGCCGGCGCAACCGCGATCGGCGTGATCCTCCAGGCCATCAGCGCCGCGTGGCGCGAGAAGTACGGCGAGGGAGAAACGGCGTGAGGAAGTTCCTGAACGACCCCAAGACATTCGTCACCGAGTTCCTCGAGGGCGTCGCGCTCGCGAGCGACGGCACGCTCAAGTTCGAGCCGAAGTACAACCTGATCTACCGGGCGGACATGCCCAAGAAGAACCGAGTCTCGATCATCCAGGGCTCCGGCTCGGGTCACGAGCCGGCCCACACGATGATCGTCGGCCCCGGCATGCTCGACGCCGCCTGCCCGGGCGACGTCTTCGCCGGGCCGCCGGTGGAGTTCGTCACCGAGACGTCCAAGCTCATGGACACGCCGGCCGGCGTGCTCTTCCTCGTCAACAACTACACCGGCGACCGCACGGCGTGGGAGATGGCGAAGGAGCTCTGCGAGGCCGAGGGCCAGAAGATCGGCTACCTCCTCGTCAACGACGACGTGGCCGTCAAGGACTCCACCTGGACGATCGGCCGGCGCGGCGTCGCGGGCAACTTCTTCGTCATCAAGGCCGCCGCGGCCAAGGCCGACAAGGGCGGCTCGCTCGAGGAGTGCGTCCGCGTCGGCGAGAAGGTCATCGCCAACGTCCGGACGATGGGCATCGCCCTCTCGTCCTGCACCCCGCCGGTCCGCGGCACGCCGCTCTTCGAGATCGCCGACGGCGAGATGGAAGTCGGCATCGGCATCCACGGCGAGCCGGGCCGCGAGCGACGCAAGATGGGCACGGCCACGGAGATCGTGGACCTGCTCCTCGACGCGATCGTGCCCGACCTGCCGTTCAAGGACGGCGACGAGGTCGCGCTGATGGTCAACGGCCTGGGCGGGACGCCGATCAGCGAGCTCTACCTGCTGTACGGCCTGGCCCACAAGAAGCTCGCCGGCAAGGGCATCAAGGTCTTCCGCAGCTACGTCGGCGAGTACTGCACCTCGCTGGAGATGGCGGGCGCGCACATCTCCCTGCTCAAGGTCGACGCCGAGCTCAAGGAGCTCCTCCTCGCCCCGGCAGAGGTCGCCTACCGCGTCTTCTGACCGGTTCGCCTCCCTCGCATCCCCACGACGGGCGCCCTCCCCAGGGGCGCCCGTCGTGGCATGTCTGGCGGGCGCTGCCGCCGCGGCGGACCGTGGCGGTGGTTCGGGTCGCGGCACTCCGGCCCTGCGGCGCGCCGCCGGGCGGCGGGCGGTCGGGGCCAGGGCGGCGGATTGCGGCGGATGCAAGACTCGGCACTCGCGGGCGGCCGACCGGCCGGATTCTTGCGTTGAGGGGGAGACTGGCCGACGTTGTGGGCTTGGACCTGCCCGATCCTTGCGTTCAAGGTGCGGCCAGCCCGACGGTGAGGTGCGACGGCGCCGGGTGTTGCGTTGAACTCAAGGCGACGTCCCGACGCGACGCCATGCATGCGCCGATCGAGAACGCCCGACGCCTCGCAGGCGCCGATTCGGCGGGGGCGCGGAGGGTTGATCGCGCGATGAGCGGCCCCTGAGATGATCCTGTCATGGGTTCCATCGAGCGCTTGATCGACCGCGCAAACGACCGGGCCGACGCTGCGACGCGCGGTGCCGGACGGGAGCTCCGGACAGCTCGCCGGGACCGCAACCTGAGCCTCGAGATCGTCGGGCATTCCGTCGGCCTCTCTGCGTCCGCGGTGAGTCGGATCGAGCGAGGCCTGACACCCGAGGTCCCGGTCCTGAAGCTGGCGCGGCTTGCGGAAGCTGTCGGCCTGGAGCTCTCGCTTCGTCTCTACGCAGGCGGAGCCCCGGTACGCGACGCCGCCCACGTTGCCCTGCTTGCGCGCCTTCGAGGCGCGATCCATCCGAGCCTTCAGTGGATGACCGGGGCCCCATTCCCCGACGCGCGCGACCAGCGGGCGTGGGACGCGATGATCTCCGGTTCGGGCTGGCGGTACGGCGTCGAGGCAGAGACAGCCCCGCGCGATGTCCAGGCCCTCGGACGACGCCTGGCGGTCAAAGCCCGGGACGGGGGAGCCGACGGGATCGTGCTCGTCCTCCCTCGCAGCCGTCGCGTGCGCGCGTTCCTCGCCGTCGCTCGCGGGCTCCTCGACACCGCCTTCCCCGTCCCCATGCACCACGGCGTTGGCACGCCTCGCGGCCGGCCTCGACCCTGGAGGAAGCTCCATCGTGCTCCTGTAGTCTGACGGAAACGGACGGTACCCAAATGGACGCGGGACCATAGATCGACGTTGGCCATACCGTGCGTCTTCACGCACGCATGCGGTTACCTGCTGAGGGCCGGATCCCCGACGACCCTAATCCGGGAGTCGACACAGACGGGCACGCTGGTCGTGAAGGAGTCTCCCGCGCCGTCGGAGCTCGACCCCGATCCCGGCAGTCGGAGCCGGGCCCTGCACGCAGCCCTATCGTTCGACGTGGACGCCGACCCATGTCGCGACTAGCATCCCTCCATGGCAGGCCAGCCCGGGCGGCCCCGCGAGCGCCGCGACCGCTTCTCCACGATCTCCGGCGTGGAGATCCGTCGCACCTACGGGCCGGCGGACTGGAACGCGAGGCCGGCCGCCGATCTGCCGGGTGCCGCCGATCTGCCGGGTGCCGCCGATCTGCCGGGTGCCGCCGATCTGCCGGGCGCCGCCGATCTGCCTAGCGCCGGCGACGCCCCTAGCGCCGGCGACGCCCCTAGCGTCGGAGAACCGCCCGGCGCAGGCGGCCCGACCACCGTGGACCACCGGGGCGATCCCCTCCCCCGCGGGGGATGGGACGACTTTGATCCGTCCCGCGACATCGGCGAGCCGGGCAGGCCCCCGTTCACCCGCGGCATCCACGCGACCGGCTACCGGGGTCGCCCGTGGACGATGCGGATGTTCGCCGGCTTCGGCTCGGCCGAGGACACCAACGCCCGCTTCCGGTCGCTCCTCGAGGCCGGGCAGACCGGGCTATCGATCGCGTATGACATGCCCACCCTCTACGGCTACGACACCGACGACCCGGAGGCCGAGGGCGAGTTCGGGACGTGCGGCGTTGCCGTCAGCTCGCTGGCCGACATGGAGGTCCTCCTCGAGGGCCTCCCGCTGGACCGGGTCAGCACCTCGATGACGATCAACGCCCCGGCGGCGCCGATCTGGGCGATGTACATCGTCGCCGCCGAGAAGAAGGGCGTCCCCCGCGCCGCTCTCGAGGGCACGATCCAGAACGACATCCTGAAGGAGTACGTCGCCCAGAAGGAGTTCCTCTTTCCTCCGGCTCCGTCGATGCGCCTGGTGACCGACACGATCGAGTTCGGCACTCGGGAGCTCCCCCGCTGGAACACCGTCTCGATCAGCGGCTACCACATCCGGGAGGCCGGGGCAACCGCCGTACAGGAGCTCGCCTTCACGATCGCCGACGGGATGGCCTACGTCGAGGCGGCGCTGGCGCGCGGCTTGCGGGTCGACGAGTTCGCGCCTCGGCTCTCGTTCTTCTTCAACAGCCACTCTGACTTCTTCGAGGAGGTCGCCAAGTTCCGGGCATCGCGACGCATCTGGTGGAAGCTCATGACCGCGCGCTACCGGGCCGCGGACGAGCGCTCGACGTGGATGCGGTTCCACACCCAGACGGCCGGCGTCTCGCTCTCGCCGCAGCAGCCGCTCAACAACCTGACCCGCGTCGCGACGCAGGCGCTGGCGGCCGTCCTGGGAGGCACGCAGTCGCTCCACACCGACGCCTACGACGAGGCGCTGGCCGTCCCGACCGAGGCCGCGGCGCTCCTCGCCCTGCGGCAGCAGCAGGTCCTCGCCGAGGAGACCGGCGTGGCCAATACCGTGGACCCGCTGGGGGGCTCCTGGTTCGTGGAGGCGCTGACCAACGAGACGGAGCGCGGAGTCTGGCGCTACCTGGACGAGATCGACGCGCGTGGCGGCATGGTGAAGGCCATCGAGGGCGGCTATCCGCAGCGGGAGATCGCCGACGCCGCCTATCGATACCAGCGCGAGTTCGAGGCCGGGGAGCGCATCGTCGTCGGGGTGAATCGCCACGCGGACCCGGGCGAACGGCCAGCCGTGCCCGTCCTCCAGGTCCCGCCGGGGTCGCTGGCCCGCCAGCTTGCGCGCCTCGAGCGGACGCGACGCGAGCGCGACACGGAGGCGGTCGGCATCGCGCTGGAGTCACTCCGGGAGGCCGCCTCCCAGACGGGGTCGAGCACGGCCAACCTGATGCCCCACTTCATCCGCTGTGCCGAGACGTACGCCACGCTCGGCGAGCAGTGCAGGGTCCTCCGCGAAGTCTTCGGGGAGTACCGCGAGCCGGTCGCCATCTGACGAACCCAGCACCGCGGCCGGCCACGACCGCAGCCCGGGATCATCGCCGCCCACGGAGGGAGCCATCACGATGCCGATCCTGACCGAGGAGCAGCGCCTCCTGCGCGACACCGTCCGGGCCCTCGCCGACGAGCGGATCGCCCCGCGCGCGGCGGAGATCGACCGGGTGGCCGAGTTCCCGTGGGACGTCAAGGAGCTCCTGGCCGAGCACGAGCTGTTCACGCTCCATTTCCCCGAGCGGCTCGGGGGCCTGGGCTGCGACCTGCTGACGGCCTGTCTCGCGATCGAGCAGATCAGCCGCGTCTGCGCGACGTCGGGGCTCATCCTCGCCGTCCAGGGCCTGGGGGCCGTGCCCATCCTCGACGCCGGGACGGACGAGCAGCAGCGGCGCTGGATCCCCGACCTGGCCGCCGGGAAGACGCTGATCGCCTTTGCCATCACCGAGGCCGAGGCCGGGTCCGACGCCGCGGCCATCCGGACGCGTGCCGTGCGCGATGGCGACGACTACGTGATCAGTGGCGGCAAGCGCTTCATCAGCCATGGGTCGGTGGCCGACCTCCTGACGGTCTTCGCGCTGACGGACCCGGACGGCGACCGCCATCGACGCCTCTCGTGCTTCGTCGTGGAGACCAACCGGCCCGGGTTCCGGGTCGCCCGGACCGAGCACAAGATGGGGATCCGCGGCTCGCCCACCGCCGAGCTCGTCTTCGACGGCGTCCGGGTCCCGGCCGCCAACCTCATCGGCGCCGAGGGAGACGGGTTCGCCATCGCCATGAAGACGTTCGATCGCTCACGCCCGGGGATCGCGGCCCAGGCCGTGGGGATCGCCCAGGGCGCGCTGGAGGTCGCCGCCAAGTACGCCCGCGAGCGGCGCCAGTTCGGCCGCCCGATCGCCGACTTCCAGATGATCTCGGCGATGCTGGCCGACATGGACGCGGCGACGGAGGCGGCCCGCCAGCTCCTGTACACGGCCTGCCTGCAGATCGAGGCGGGAGCGCACGATGCGGCTCGCTGGGCGTCGCTCGCGAAGCTGGTCGCCGGCGACGCGGCGATGCGCGTCACCACCGATGCGGTGCAGGTCCTGGGCGGCTACGGCTACGTCGAGGAGTACCCGGTGGAACGGATGATGCGCGACGCCAAGATCACCCAGATCTACGAGGGCACGCAGCAGATCCAGCGGCTCGTCGTGGCGAAGGCGCTGCTCGGGTGACATCGCCGCCGGCCGTGGCCCGCCTCAACGTGTGACCGACGGGTCGGCGACCCGGCCCAGGAAGAGGATCGCGCCCGTTGGCACGTCGCGGAGCGCGAACAGGAAGGGCCGGTCCACGCGCACGGTCACCGGCTGGGCAAGCATGCCCATGGAGCGCATCACGACGGCGGTCGCGGCGGCGGCCTCGGTGCCCTTCTCGTCGACGTCGATGTTCGCCTGGTGGACGACATTCGAGATCGCGAGGCGCTCGGCCGTGGTGATCCCGCTGAAGTCCGCCCGACCGTCGAAGGCGGACGGCATTCCGAGGGCGGCCAGGACGTCGGCCAGCTCGGCCCTGGTCTCGATCGAGAATTTCGGCATCGTGAGCGAGACCTGGGTCTGCGCGAGAGCGCCCGTGATCGAGGCCAGCTGGTCGGCCGTGAGCGCCTGCTCGAAGGTGGCGACGTCGTCCGGCACGATGACCGTCATCGCGAGCGAGCCGCCGACATAGGGGATCTCCACGGCCCGCCAGCCGCTGCCGGCCGCGTACCCCATCGCTGCGCTCGTCTCCATCATGGGCACCTCGACGCTCGAGCCGTCCGGCCGCCTGAACGTGCCGGGCCTGGTGGCCTCGACCGTGAAGGGCGAGAGCCACGGGGCCTTCAGGTAGATCGCGTTGACCAGGGTGAGCCGCGAGTCCGAGGTGAGGACTCCGGGCGCCAGCAGCTCCGGGATCCGGTGCTCCGTCTGACCGTCGACCCAGCCGTTGATCTGCTTCCGCGCCGTCTCGGTGGCCGTCCTGTAGTCGACCAGCCGGAGTCCGGCGCCGTAGCGCGCGGCGAGCGCCTCCAGGTAGGCCTTCTCCAGCGGCATGTCCTTCTGGGCGAAGGGGGCGTTGGCGATCCTGAGGTCAACCGCGAGGTCCTGGCCGCTGTCGTCCTTGAAGCTGCCGCTCCGCGTGGCGAGGGCCTGGTCGAGAGCGTTGAGCCAGCTCGCGTGCTCGTCCGCTCCCAGGCCCCGCATCACCGCGTCCATCTCTGCGGCGGTCTGGCCACGGGCCCCGGCCCGGGCCATCCCCAGCGCCAGGGCGATGCTCGTGGGCGACAGGACGACGTTCGTCTTCCCCTTCGCCAACGCCCGGTAGAGGTCGAGCCCGAAGGCGGCGATGGCCGTGCCCGCGGCCGCGGCGTCCGCCGGCGCAGCCGAGGCTCGCGCGACGTCGGCGCGGGCCAGGGCGACGTCGGCGCCTGCCGGGCCTGCCGGGCCTGCCGGTCCGCACGCGGAGAGGATCACGGCCAGCGACAGGAGGGCGGCGAGCTTCGTCTTCATGGCCCATGGACGCCGCGAACGGCGTCGGAGTTGCGTGCGCGATCGACCACACCCGGGCGCACCGAAGCCGCCGGGGCGCGGCGAAGCCGCCCGGCCGCGCCGAAGCCGCCCGGGCACGACGGGCGGCGTATCCTCACCGGCCATGGAACGCTGGCACACGATCATCGAGCCCTTCCGGATCCACTCGGTCGAGCCGGTCCGGATCACCACCCGCGAGGAGAGGGCGCTCGCGATCGAGACGGCGGGCTACAACCTCTTCAACCTCCACGCGGACGAGGTCCTCGTCGACCTGCTGACCGACTCGGGAACCGGGGCGATGAGCCGGGACCAGTGGGCGGCGATCCAGCACGGCGACGAGTCCTACGCCGGGAGCCCGTCGTGGTACACGTTCCTGGAGTCGGTGCAGGCTCTCTTCCCGTTCCGCCACGTCATCCCAACGCACCAGGGGCGGGCCGCGGAGAAGATCCTGTTCTCGGTGATCGGCGGTCGGGGGAAGACGATCCCGAACAACACCCACTTCGACACCACCCGCGCGAACGTGGAGTTCACCGGCGCCGCGGCAATCGACCTCGTCATCGAGGAGGGCCGCCACCCCGAGGTCGAACACCCCTTCAAGGGCAACATGGACCTCGCCCGGCTCGACGCCCTCCTGGCCGAGCTCGGCCCGGGAAAGGTGCCCGTCGTCTTCGTCACGATCACGAACAACTCCGGCGGCGGGCAGCCGGTGAGCCTCGAGAACCTCCGCGGGATCCGGTCGATCTGTGACCGCCATGGCGTACCGCTCTTCCTCGACGCCTGTCGCTTCGCCGAGAACGCCTGGTTCATCAAGACGCGCGAGGCCGGCCAGGGGGACCGGTCCGTCACCGAGATCGTCCGCGACATCGCCTCGCTGGCCGACGGGATGACCATGAGCGCGAAGAAGGACGGGCTCGCCAACATCGGCGGCTGGCTGGCCCTGAACGACGACCACCTGGCCGAGCAGTGCCGCAACCTCCTCATCCTGACCGAGGGCTTCCCGACCTACGGCGGCCTCGCCGGACGCGACCTCGAGGCGATCGCCCAGGGGCTCCGCGAGGTCGTCCACGAGGACTACCTGCGCTACCGGATCACGAGCACGGCCTACCTTGGCGACGCGCTTTCGAAGGCAGGCGTGCCGGTCGTCCGGCCCATCGGCGGCCACGCCGTCTACCTCGACGCCCGGACGCTCCTCGCCCACGTCCCGCCCTTGCAGTACCCGGGCCAGGCGCTGGCGGTCGCCCTGTACGTCGAGGGCGGCATCCGGGGCTGCGAGATCGGGACCGTCATGTTCGGGCGCCATCCGGACGGAACGGAGGCGCCGGCGGCGATGGACCTCGTGCGCCTGGCGATCCCGCGCCGGACCTACACCCAGAGCCACGTCGACTACGTGATCGAGGTGGTCCGCTGGGTGGCCCAGCGGGCCCGGGATCTGCCCGGCTATCGGATCGTCGACGAGCCGCCCGCCCTGCGCCACTTCACCGCCCGCTTCGAGCCGGTGGAGTAGGAAGCCGGTGCCCGCCGTCGGGGTACGCTGACGCGGTGACGACCTGGCGCCTGCTCCCCGACGACGGCCAGCGCGACCCGCGGATCAACCTCGCCCGCGAGGAGGCGGTCGCGCGCCACGTGGCAGCGGACCCCGCCGTGCCCACCCCGGTGCTGCGCCTGTGGCGCGACGACCCGGTCGTGGTCGTCGGGCGCTTCCAGCTGGCCGCCGCCGAGGCCGACCTGTTGGCGGCCGCGGCACTCGGGGCCCCTGTGCTGAGGCGCTTCACCGGCGGAGGGACCGTCTGGCACGACCCGGGAAACCTCAACGTGTCCGTCGTGCTGCGCCCCGAGGACGCCCTGCTCACGGCCGACCCCGAGCTGCGCCGCCTCCCCGGGCTGTACCGGCTCGTCCTGGAGCCGCTGGCTGCCGCCGCCCGCTCGCTGGGCGTGGCCGGCGCCCGCGCCACGGAGCGCGACCTCGTCGTGGACGGGCCGGACGGGAGCACTCTCAAGCTGAGCGGGGTCGCGGCATGGCTCGGCGGGCGGGCCCTCCTGGTGCATGCAACCCTTCTCGTGGACGCGGACCTCGATGCGCTGGCCCGCGCGTGCGCCGGCCCGGGCGCGCCGGGCGACCCGCGCTGGGAGCGGACGAAGAGCCGCCGGGCAACCGTCACCTCCCTCGCCCGCGAGCTGGCGCTCGCCGGCCGGCCCACGCCCACGCCGGTCGCCGTGGACCTCGCGGTGCTGGCGGCCTTCGGGGCGGGAGGTGCCCAGGCCTCGGCGTGGGGCGCTGCCGAGCTCGCCGCGGCGGACCGGCTGCTGGCCGACCGGTACGCGAACCCGTCCTGGCACGCGGACCCGGAACCGGCCTGACGACAGTCGGCCCTGTGCGGCCGGGTCGCTGCGACGTTTCCCCGGCGGGAGCCGCTCCCCGGGGGTCGTGTCGGCGGCCTCTCCCGATCCGGGGGTGTGCGAGGGGCCGTCGCGATGTGGGATCATCGGAACCGATCCGGGAGAAGGCGCGCCGAGCGCGTTCCCCGGGAGACGATCGGCGAGAGGGAGTCGGCGCATGTGCCTGTTCGCAGTGCTCGCGGGGTTGTTCCCCCGCTTCGCCTTCGCGATCTACTGGATCGCCCGACCGCAGGTCGTCGACGCTGCGTTCGGTACCTTCATCGTGCCCCTGCTGGGGCTGCTCTTCCTGCCGTTCACGACGCTCATGTACGTGATCCTCTGGACCCCGGGGACCGGCCTCACCGGGGCGGACTGGCTGTGGGTCGGCATCGCGTTCATCCTCGACCTCGGCCACTACTCGTACAGCGCCTACGGCAACAGGGACAAGATCCCGGGCATGAGCTACGGCGGCGGGGCCGACAGCGGCCCGACGCAGTAGGCCGTCGGGGGTAGACCCTCCGCCTCCGACAACGCTGACCTCTCGGACCCGGTCGGACCCGACCGGGTCCGACCGGGTCGGTCTGCCCTCGCTGGATGGTCCCGACAGGCCGACGTCACCAGGCCCGGATCGGCCCGGCCCGAGGGCCGCCTCCGCCGTCGCGATGCGGTGACCGGCCACCTGAGCGGCAGGGGTGCCTGCACTCCCCTACCCTTGCAGGATGCCCGACCCCGCCGATCCCGCCGACGCGGCCCCTGCATCCGGGCCAGGCCACCGGATCACGCTGATCCTCGACGGCAGGCCCGTCGAGACCCTGGCCGACCTGGCGCCCGAGCCCGGCCGCCTCCTGTTCGTCGGGCTCAACCCGTCGCCGGTCAGCGTGGCCGCGGGCCACTACCACCAGGGACGCCTGGGGCGCGCGTTCTGGCGCCGCCTCGCGAGCGCCTCGATCCTGCCCCCCGACACGAATGCCGACACCGCCGACGACGCGCTCGTCGCAGCCGGCCACGGCATCACGGACCTGCTCAAGCTGCCCTCGCCCCGCGACGAAGCCGACGAGGCGACGCTTCGGGCCGGCGTCGGGCCGCTGTGGCAGAAGGCCGCGGTCTGGCGCCCGGCCGCGATCGTCTTCGTGTACAAGCGCGCCGCGGAGGCCTGTGCGGGGCGCCGCATCGCGGAAGCGTGGGGCCACGTCGAGGGGATGGCGCTGGCCGCTCGGCCCTGCTTCCTGATGCCCGGACCCTACGCTCCGCGCCACGACGTCGAGGCGGGACTGACCGTGATCCGCAACCTGCGCAGCGCGATCGACGGCCGAGTCCCCGGGTGAGTCGCATCCCGGGTGATCCGCGGCGTCCGTCGGGCCGAGGGCACGGGCGCCCATGTCGCCGGCGATCGCGAGCGTCGAATGGCGCGCGGACGGCGTCCAGTCCATCCGGCCCATCCGAAACGGCGTCGGACGGGACCGTCGGCACTGGCCGACCAACGGCCACCCGGAGGAGAGTGGGCGCACTCGGGGCGGCCGTCCGCAGGCGGCCCCATCTTCGGAGGCTGCTCGTGATCATCGTCACTACGCCCTACCTGAGCCACCACAGGGTCGTCGAAACCAAGGGCCAGGTGTTCGGGCTGGTCGTCCGCAGCCGCGGCCTTGCCGGCAACATCGCCGCGTCCTTCCGCTCCCTGTTCGGCGGCGAGATCCACGAGTACACCTCGCTCCTGGAGGACACCCGCCGACAGGCGATGGACCGGATGGTCCAGAACGCGACGGTGATGGAGGCGAACGCCGTCCTGTCGTTCCGCTTCGACAGCTCGGAGCTCGGCGGGTCGATGTCCGAGATCGTCGCGTACGGCACGGCGGTCGTGGTGGAGCCTGACCCCACGGCCACGGCGCCGGCCGGCGACTGAGACCGGCGATGCTCGGCTTCGCGCGGCTCGTCGTGGTGATCGGCGGCCTGATCCTGGTCGGCTTTGGCTTCTGGCTCGCCGCATACGGCGCGGGAGGCGACACGGGCGTCGTCCTCATCGGTCTCCTCACGGCGATCGCGGGGGCCGGCATCATCGCCGTCCTGGCTTTCGAGCGGATGCGCTACAGGTCGGCGGCCGCAGAGCCCTCGGCGCCTGCGGGGTCGGCCGGCGGCGAGGCGCCCGGCGAGGTGCTGGAGGCGCGCTTCCGGCCGACGCCGGAAGTCTTCGTCGATCCGACGTCCGGGAGGACGATGCGGGTCTTCGCCGACCCGGCGACCGGCGAACGGCGGTACCGCGTCGAGGCCTGATCAGGGTCGACGGGCGACGCCAGACGCGACGGGGCGCCGCGAGCTGACGTGCGGCGGCCGAGTGCCCCGCGCAGACAACCGCGCCTCTCGCCGGGGCGATCGTGACGCAGCCGTGGAATCTCGGGGTGTAGAGTGTCAGCAACGGCCCGCCGATGACCACGCCGGCGCGGGCGTCTCGCAGGCTTGGGGGGAGCGCGATGGGGGAATTCGACCCGGGACCACCGCCGGCATTCGCCGCGATTCTCGACCGGATGCCGGACTTCGGCGCCTACCGGCAGCACTTCTGGTTCGACTGGGGGCCGGTCTTCTACCGGGGCAGGCTCGACGGCAGCGCCCGCCTCCTGTGCATCGCCTCCGACCCGGGCCCGACGGAACGGATCGCCGGCCGGACCCTGGTGGGGGACGCGGGGCAGCGCGTCCAGGGGTTCCTCGGCAAGGTCGGGATGACCCGCTCGTACCTCTGCCTGAACGCCTTCCCGTATGCCCTCTTCCCGAGCCATGGCAGGAGCGCCGAGGCCATCCTGTCCGACCCTTCCATCATGGCCTGGCGCAACGACATGTACGACGCGTCACGAGGACCAGGCCTCCAGGCGATCGTTGCGTTCGGGGTCAACGCCCGGCTGGCAGTCGATCGCTGGCCGGGACGAGCGGGGATCCCCGTCCTGGAGGTCCCCCACCCCAGCAGTCGCGACGAGACCCAGCTTCTCGACCACTGGCGCGATGCCGTCGTCCAGCTGCGGACCATCCTCACGCCGGATCCCGACGGCGACGCGTCCGGCCCGAACTACGGACCGGCGTTCACGGCCGCCGACTACGCCCCGATCCCCCACCGAGACCTTCCGTTCGGGGTGCCGGCCTGGTTCGGCGACGACGCCTGGGGTCGCAGCGCGACGCCGCGCCACGCCAACTCCGTCAGCCGGCCGACCCCGGACGACCACCACACGCTGACCTGGATCGCCCCCGAGACATGACCGCCGGAGGCCGGCGAGCCTCCCCGGCCCGAAGAGCGCCATCGGCCCGACGAGCCCCCGCGGCATGACGAGCCCCCGCGGCCCCGACGTGCAGCCCCAATCGAGGAGACCACAGCCATGGCCAGGACCATCCCTGCCGGGATGCTCGCGATCCAGGACGCAGGAACGGTCGCGGCCAATGCCGTCCCGACCGGCCCGGACCCGGCGGCCTGGGCGCCGCGGCTCGGCAGCCGCGTCCTCGGCGTGATCGATGTATCCCGCCGGACGGTCGTCGACCGGGAGTCCCGGTCGTGAGCCTGACCCGCGACGCGTTCGAGCGCGCCTACACGGCGCCGGTCCTGGACGAGGATCCAGCGCCGCAGGCGGCGGCCCTTCAGGCAGGCCCGCCCATCGCCGGCGTGGCCCCGACGCTTCCCTTCGCCCTCCACGGCACGATCCTGACGACCGGACCAACAGGTCGACGACGGCTACGTCGAGATCGCGGGGTCGACCATCACGCGCGTTGGAACGGCGCCGCCGGCAGCGGGGACGCCGACGATCGAGACCGACGGCATCATCCTGCCCGGCCTGATCGACCTGCACGGCCATCCCGAGTACAACGTCTTCTCGCCATGGGAGCCCCCGAAGCTCTTCGCCAACCGCTCGCAGTGGCGCGCCTCGCACGAGTACGGCAGCGTGGTCAAGGATCCGCTGGCCCGCCTCACGGCCGCGCCGAGCCTGGCCCTGACGCTCACCCGCTACGCCGAAGCGCGGGCCCTGGTGGGTGGGACGACGGCGATCCAGGGAACGAACGGCAAGTCGGCCTCGATCGAGGAGGCCCTCGTCCGCAACGTCGACCGGCGCATCTTCGGCGCCCACCGGGCGCGCTCCATCATCGACCTGGGCCGGACCCCGCCGGCCGATCGGGTCCGGCTGCGGCAGCAGATCGACGCCGGCGACGTCAACGCCGTCTACATCCACCTGGCCGAGGGTGTCGATGCCCGCTCGCACGACGAGTTCGCGGAGCTCAAGCAGGCGAACCTGCTGACGCCGGCGACCATCATCATCCACGGCACCGCGCTGACCCCGGCCGACCTCGACGAGGTGGCGGCGGCCGGGGCCAAGCTCGTCTGGTCGCCCCAGAGCAACCTCCGCCTGTATGGCGCGACCACCCTCGCCGGGGAGGCGATCGGGCGCGGGATCGCGCTGGCCCTCGGGGCGGACTGGCAGCCGAGCGGGAGCCCGAGCCTGCTGGCCGAGGTGAAGGTCGCGCGCCAGGTCCTCACCGACCAGGGTGCGGCGCCCACCGCGCAACAGCTGGTCCGCATGATCACGGCCGACGCCGCGAGGATCGCCGGCCTGGAGGCGAGCCTGGGCCTCCTCGCGGCCGGCCGTCCGGCCGACGTCCTCGTGCTGGCCCGCCGGCACCCGGACCCCTGGGAGAGCGTCGTCGCGTCGCTGCCGGCCGACGTCGAGCTGGTCACCATCGGCGGCGACCTGGCCTACGGCCGGCCCGACTGGCTCTCGAGGCTGGCTCCCGCCGGCGCCACGGAACCGGTCATCGCCTGGGGCAGGAAGATGCTCGTCGACACGAGCTACAGCGTGCGGACCCCGGCGAGCCCGCCGCCGCGCCTCGCCGACCTGCGGGCGCAGCTCGTCGGCCGGTACCCGCCCGTGGGGCCGATCTTCGCCTGATCTCCTCCGCCGAGCCGACCCGCGCGGCGCCGGCGCCGGGACCCCGGGGTCGTCAGAGACCCGGGCCGGCGCGCTCGGCGAACAGGCGGGCGAAACCCGGGTACGGCCTGAGCGGGACGACGTCGAACGCGATGAGGCCGGCCGCAACCAGCGGCAGGCTCTCGATCGCGGCGTGGGCCGCCGGGAGGTCCGGTACCTCGAACACGAGGACGCCGCTCGGGTGGTCGGCTCGGAAGTAGACCTCGCGCAGGACGTCGGCCTGGTAGAGCTCCCAGACCCGCCGCGCCTCGTCCGGCCGCAGCTCGGCGAACCGCGGATCGTCCTGGGCCACGATGTCGTGGCCCAGTGCCAGCACCTTCATTCGGGTCTCCTCAGCGATGGGTCAGACGAGGGCAACCGGCCGCTCGATCGCCGTGTCCGTCATGAAGCGTCGGTCGACCAGCACGCGAATCACGTACGTGATCTCCAGGCCGGCTCCGTCGAACGACGGGGCGGAGCCCGCCGGGACCAGGAGCCGCGCCTCCACGCCGCCCTTCAACGTCCCGGGGTCGATCGGCACCGACGCCACGATCCCCTCGGCGCCGTTCGGGGCGTTCGTCCGCCGGTGGAGCTCCACGCGACCCTTCGAACCGCCCGGGGCCGACGGCCAGCGCACGTTCACCACGAGCTCCGAGCCGACGGGCGCAGGCAGCTCCGATGTCACCCCGATCATCGCGTCGCCCACGGGCACCCCGGCGAGCAGGCTCGTGCCGCCCTGCTTGCCCACCCCGGCCCGCAGGAGGTCGGGGTGCTGGGCCAGCGGCAGGTAGGCCGCGACGAAGTGATCGGAGCCCATCGGGATGTCCCAGCGGACCTCCAGGGCCCACGCCACGATCGACTCGCCGAGGTGCGCCGTCGGCGGGCCGAGCTGCGGCGCCGGGACGGCAAACCGGGATTCGAAGGTCTCGCCCGCCTGCATGCTGGCCGGGATCGCCGGCTCCGGGAAGGCATCGTGGACGAACAGGTTGCCGCTGGTCTCGACCCAGCTCTCCGTGCTCGTGACGTGGCCTTCCGCGTCGTGATGGTCCTCCGAGCGACGCTGCTCGTCGAGGCGGAGGCCCACGAGCCGGAGCGCGGCCTTGCGGGCGTCGATCCTTTCGCTGGTCGTGAGGCGGAGCCTCCCCGTGATCCCCTCGCCGACCATCGCCGGCCGGTCCAGGACGATCTCCCCGGTGACGGCCCCGTCACTCGGCCGCAGCAGCTCTTCGGGCGCCACCGAATGCAGCGGGTGGCTGCCGCTCGGGCCGGCGAGGCGATGCCCGTTGATCGCGTCGAACGGCTCGGGCGCCGAGCCGTTCCGACCGGTGAGCGAGCCGAACCCACCGAGGTTGAGGGAGATGGACATCGCGGCGTCTCCTGGCTGGCGACGGCGCGCCCCCGCACCAGGTGGCGCCACCGCCTCGAGCAATCCTCGCAGATGCTCGTCCCGACCACCGGACGCCCGGGCGTGACAACCGCCGGCTGAGGCACCGGCAACCGGCGGGGCGCCGCCTCGACGTCGGATCAGATCCGCCGGCCCGGCGCCGGCGTACCACTCGCAGGACCGTGCCGACCGGGTGCACGGCAGTTGGGGGGGACCCGACGTGAGACGACGGTTGGCCATCTTCGGCGCTGCCGCGATCGTGGTGCTGACCCTGCCGGGCATCGCCGCCGCTGCCGACACGCAGGTCGTCGTCGGCAGGGTGATCGCAGGGCACGGCACGCTCCTCGTCGCCGACAGCAACCAGATGACCGTCTACACGTTCGACAAGGACGTGGCCGGGAGCGGCGTGAGCAACTGCACCGGGGGCTGCCTGTCCGCCTGGCCGGCGGTGACGGTCCCGGCCGGGGCGACCCCCACCGGGGGAACGGGCGTGACCGGAACGCTGGGGACCATCACCCGCGCCGACAACGGTGCGCTGCAGGTCACGTACGACGGTCTTCCGCTCTACTTCTTCGGCAAGGATGCGGCGCCCGGCGACGCGAACGGCATCTACCCGGGCTGGAAGGCAGTCGTCCTTGCCGCGGCCGTTGTGCCGACCGCGAGCTCGACACCGCCCGTGACCTCGACGGCGCCTGCCGACGGCGGCTTCTCGACGGGGGGCAGCCCGGTGCCGATCCTCTTCCTCGCCGGCATCGCCACCCTGGGCCTCGCGCTCGCCGTGCGGCGCCTTGCGACCAGGCGCTCATGACCTGACCCTCGACGTTCCGATTGCGTCCACGGCGGGCGGGAGCTGGGGTCCCGCCCGCCGTCTCCGTTTGCAGCGCATGTCGGAGGGCCGATCGGCCGGTACGGCGGGGCCGCGCGTCACTGTGGCGTCCTGCCGACGGGCGGCGACAATCCGCGGAATGGACACCGACCCGCGTCCGCCCGCCGTGCCTGCGTCGGCCGCCGACTCGACCTCCGCCGCCCACCACCCGCAGCCGGCCGTCGGGCCGACATCCGCCGGCCCATCGTCGGTCGGCAGCAACCGCAGGCACCTGGCGATCGTTCTGGGTGTCGCGCTCGTGACTCTCGCTGTCGACATCGTCGCGGCCTACGCGTCCGGCAGCCTGGCCCTGGTGGCCGACGCCGCCCACCGGGTGACCGACGTCGTCGGCGTCTCGATCGCCTTCGGCGCCGCGACGATCGCCGCCCGCCCCGCAACCCTCAATCGCTCGTTCGGATATGCCCGCGCGGAGGTGATCGCGGCGTGCGTGAATGCCGGGCTGCTCGTCGCGCTGGGCATCTTCATCGTCTACGAGGCCGTCACACGAATCGCCTCGCCGGAGGTGCCCGAGCCGGGTCCGATGCTCCTCGCCGCCGTGATCGGGCTCGCGGGCTCCGGGACGGCTGCCCTGGTGATGCGCTCGGAGCACGAGGGCTTCGCGGCCCGGGGCGCCTTCCTCGACGTCCTGGGCGACGCGATCGGCTCGATCGCGGCGATCATCGCCGGGGTGCTCGTCATGACCACCGGCTGGGAGTACGCCGACCCCATCGCTTCGCTCGCCGTCGTCTGCCTGATCGTCCCGCGCGCGCTCATGCTCCTGCGGGATGCCATCAACGTGCTCATGGAGTCGACGCCGCGAGGCCTCTCGCTGCCGGCCGTCCGGGAACGGATCCTGGCGGTGCCGGGCGTCGAGGCCGTGCACGACCTGCACGCCTGGCAGATCACGGCGGGCCTGCCCATGATCACGGCCCATGTCGTCGCCGACGAGGATGCCGACGTCCACCTGGTCCTCCACCAGGTGGACCTCTGCCTCGCGGATGGCTTCGACCTGGAGCACAGCACGATCCAGGTGGAGCACCCGGCGCGCGCGATGGAGCCGGACGCGCACGCGTAGGACGCGGGGACGCGGCGCGAGGACGGGCCGCGGGGACGCGGCGCGCGGATGCGGGCGCCGCGACGAGGCGCCCGTGGGGAGGGCCGCGGGGACGCGGCCGCCGGCCGCCGACCTCTCGTCAGCCGAGCCGCGCAAGCGCCTCCGCGACGAACGCCTCGAGGCGCGCGCGGGTGACGTCGGCGCCGAGGTGTTGCCACGGGCCGGCCCACTCTGCCATCGCGGCCGGCGAGGCCCAGTCGAGGAAGCCGAAGGCGGCCTCGATGTCCCAGGCTGGGTCACCGGGGATCACGCGGTCGGGCTCGACCGGTCCGTGGAGGACCGCAAGGTTCACCCGCATGTGGCTGGCGTCGAAGCCAGCCGGACCCGTGCACGCGTCGACCCAGTCGACGACCCCGCCCAGGCGACCGTCGACCCAGAGGACGTTCCCGGGGTGGAAGTCGCGGTGGATGACGACCGGTTCGGCCGTCGGCCGGGCGGTCTCCGTGCGCCGAACGGCGCGCTCCCAGGTCCGAGCATCCCGCCACCAGGCCGGCGGGGGGAGGGCCAGCCCCTCGTGGTAGCCGCGGTAGGACCATGCGCGGAGGGCATCCGGTGGCAGGTCGTGGACCCGCGCGAGCAGGTCGGTGATCGCGCCGGGGTCCGGGATCGCGAGCTCCGGCGCGCCCGCGACCCAGGTCATCAGCAGGGCCGACGGATCGCGCTCCGACCAGGCCAGCAGGCGCGGTGCCGGGACGTCGGCCCGGGCCAGCAGGGTGAGAGCGGCCGCCTCGCGCGCGAGGGCCGCGCGGTCCTCCTCGAGGAACCACGCCTGGTCGTGCAACCGCAGGACCAGGCTCCGGCGTGACCCGTCGTGCTCCACCTCGATCGCCAGGACCGTCGCGCTCGACGCCTCGAGCGGCGCGACCCTCAGCACCGCCCAATCGTCGCCGACGGTGGAACGGAACCAGTCCGCGACCGCGGTCGGGAGCGTCGGGATGTCGGTCATTCGCGCGGTTGCCGAGTGATGCACCGATTGGCTTCCCGGGCGGGATCGGAGGCCGGGCCGCCGGCGGTCACCTGCTCGATCTCGCGCACGACGTGGGCGACATGTGGCCGGACCCGGGGCAGCAGGTCTCCCCAGAGATCGTCCTCGTCGCCGAGGTAGATCGCCTGGGCACGGGCCAGGACGGCCCGATGCTCCCGGGGCAGACGGGCGAGCGCCCAGTCCGCGGCCGCGTCCTTCGAGCGGATGACCCCGGTCGCGACGGTGGTCCAGATCCGGGCGAACGTAAGGATCACGTTGCAGGTGTCCGAGTCGAGGTCGTCGAGCAGGCCGGGGATGCCGGCGACGATGGCCCGAGCGACGTCCTCCTCCGGGACCGGGTCGAGGATCTCCGCCGGCGGCGGCCCGAAGACGGGCAGGTTCCCGAGGAGCACCATCGCGATCAACGGAGCGAGATCCGGGTTCGGGGTCGCCCAGGGCGTGAGGTCACCGCGCTCGAAGTCGCCGCGCAGCCAGTCGCCATACAGGAAGTCGAGCCGGGGCGGATAGCGCCAGGGCCGAACGTCGCTATCGACGACGATCGTCAGCTCAATCGGTCGCGCCCGCCCGGCCGGATCGCCACGCCCGGAGATGCGTAGAAGCCGATGGATGAGCGCCCGCTTCTCGTCCCGCGTCGTACGGCGCCTCGCCACGACGAGGACGTCGACGTCGCTGCGCGGCCGAAGGCCCCCGAGCACCGCCGAGCCGTGCAGGTAGGCGCCGACGGCGTCCTCCCCGAGCACGTCGCGCACCAGGTCGACGATCTGGTCGATCTGCTCCATGGGCACCGATCTCCGCGTGGACGGAATGAGACAGTATCGCGATCGCCGGGGCGGTTTCATCCTCGACCGGCTTCATCGGCCGGCCCGCACGTCGGGGCACCCGCGAGTGGGGTCTTGACACGTGCTATGTGACGATATATCGTGATGCTGCTCGATACAGCGCTAGACAGACAGGAGGAACAGGATGTTCCGATCCAGCTCCGATCAAGGCACGCGCCTTCATCATCGGGATCCCCGCCGGGGACCGGGCGCCGGTGGAATGCCATTCGGCTTCCGGGGCATGCTCGGCCGCGAAGGCCGTGGCCGCGGCGGTGTCCGGCGCGGCGAGATCCGCCCGCTGATCCTCGCCGTGCTCGCGGTCAAGCCGATGCACGGTTACGAAGTCATCCAGGCGCTCGAGGCCCAGAGCGGCGGTCGCTGGCGGCCGAGCGCAGGCTCCGTCTACCCGACCCTCCAGCAGCTTGCGGACGAGGGCCTCGTCACGAGCAACGAGGTCGACGGCCGGCGGACGTACACGCTCACGGAAGCGGGCCGCGCGGCGTCCGCCGCGAACCCGGCCCCCCGACCCTGGAGCGATCCATCGTCCAACGGCGGGCCCGACCTTCAGCAGCTCTGGATGCAGCTCAACGGCGCCGTGGCACAGGTTCAGCGCATGGGCTCGGCGCACGCCCGAGAGGAGACCACCCGGATCCTCGGCGACGCCCGGCGCCAGATCTACGGCCTGCTCGCCGATGACGTAGCTGAACCGGCCGCGAACGACGGGCCCGACCGCCCCTGACCGATCCTGGAGGCGGCGAGTCGGCGGAAGACGGAGGGGTCGGCGCGGCGCCTGCCTGCGCCGCGAGCCTGCCCGGGCCAGGAGCTCGCGCCAACTTGCCGTCCGGGCCAGGAGCCCGGGCAGCGCAGCGTATCCTGAGCCGCGAATCACATGCAGCCTGTCGTCGGCCTCATCGTCAATCCCAGCGCCTCGCGCGACATTCGGCGCCTCACTTCGCTGGCGCGGACGGTCGACGTCCACGAGCGGGTGAACCAGGTCGCGCGGATCCTCCAGGGGCTCTCGGCATGCTCGGAGCTCGTGGCGGGCGGGCTCGGGCCGGTGCGGTACATGTCGGAATCGTGCCGGGTCGTCGAGCGGGCCCACGAGGAGATCGCCCACGCGGGCCTGGTCCGCCGCGCCCGCGGCGACGCAACCCGGGGCGACGCCAACCGCGGCGGCGCACGCCTGGTCCGCAACGCCCGGGACGGCGCACCTCGCGACGCACCGCGCAGCGACGGCGCACCAGACAATCATGCACCCGGGTTCGACGCACCTCGCGACGCACCCGGTCGTGACGCACGCCGCGGCGACGCACCCCGCGAGGACAACGCGACCCCGGATCACGCCCGCCTCGCCGTCCTCCCGGTGCTGCCGAACGGCGCGACCGCCGACGATGCGGCCGGGACCAGTCGGGCGGCGGCGGCGATGGCCCGATCGGGTGCCCGCTGCGTCGTGACGGTCGGCGGCGACGGAACGAACCGCGCCGTCGCCGCCGGATGGCCCGATGCCGTCATCTGCGCCGTGCCGGGGGGCACGAACAACGCCTTCGCGCCGCCAGTCGATCCCGTTGCGGCGGGACTCGCCGCCGGACTCTTCGCGGCCGATCCCACCACGTTCGCGGCGCATGCTCGGGCTCTGCCGCGCCTGGTGGTCCGCGCGCGCGCCAGCGACGGGGGGGTCGCGGCGTCCTTCGCGGAGACCTCTGCCCTGGTCGACGTGGCCGTCGTGCGGGGGGCGTGGGTCGGGGCCCACGCGGTGTGGGACCCGGCCACGCTCGTCGAGGCAGTCGTGACCCGAGCCGACCCGACCGTGAGCGGCCTGGCCGGCCTGGCCGGCATGGTCCGCCCCCTGCCCGGGACGGACCCTGGTGATCCTCCGCGCGCGATCCATCTCCTCCTGGGATCGACGGAGATCGGGCTCGGCGAGAACCGGCTGGGCCGGGCGGCGGAGGCGCGCGCGGCAGTCGGCCGGCGGGCAGTGCTGGCGCCGCTCGGACCAGGCCAGCTGGTCCCCGTCGTCGTCAGGGAGTCGCACGTCCTCGCCACCGACGAGACGGTGCGCCTCGGGCCGTACGCCGAGACGGTGACGCTCGCCTTCGACGGGGAGCGCGAGATCGTGGTCGAGCCGGGCACCTCCATCGAGGTGCGGATCACCCGGAGTCCGCTCCGGCTGCTCGACGCGGTGGGCCTGCTGCGGGCGGCCGCGGACCGTGGCGCCCTGCTCCTCCCGGGGATCCCCGCCGGCACGTGACGCACGACGCGAGGCGCCTCGACGAGGGCATGGCCCAGCGCCAGGACGGCCGCGCTCCGACACACGGGGAGGCGCTTTTCGGCCCCCGTGGCGGGGACGTGCGCTGGTCGGGCGGCGTACCATGATCCCCCCGGGACGAGGGATCGACGTGGCCATTCTCCAGTCGACGACCGCCACCGATCGCGGGGAGCCCGGCCGCACGAGCGGCCGGCCCACGACGTGCGCCCACGTGCGTTGCCCCCGGCAGTGGAACGAGGCGGACTCGCGCGCGCCCCATCCCCGCGGCCCGACCGACCCGTACTCGCTCGCGCCCCGTCCCCGCGGCCTGGCCGAGCCGGACCCGCGCCCCCGCCGCCGGATCTCTCGAGGGGGAGGTGATCGACGGTAGCAACCCGTCCCTGCGTCATCGCGGGGCCACCGACCCCGAACCTGTCCCGACCAGGTCCACGTCACGAGGAGGAAGCCACGTGCCGAGCGCCGAGATCCTCCGCGACCTGCACCACCAGATGGTGCGGATCCGGCTATTCGAGGAGACGATCCAGAAGATCTACTTCGAGGGCAAGACGCCCGCCTTCGACATCGCCGCCGGGACGATCCCCGGCGAGATGCACCTCTCGGCCGGCCAGGAGCCGGTGGCCGCCGGGGTCGCCGCCCACCTCCGCCCGGAGGACGCGGTGACCGCGACCCACCGTCCGCACCACATCGCCCTCGCCCACGGCATGCACATGCCCACCCTCGCCGCCGAGATCTTCGGCAAGGCGACCGGCCTGGGAGGCGGCAAGGGCGGGCACATGCACCTGTTCGACGCGAACACGAACTTCGGCTGCAGCGGGATCATCGCCGAGGGGATGCCCACCGCGGTCGGTCACGCCCTGGCCTTCAAGAAGCTGGGCACCGATCGCGTCGCCGTCTCGTTCTTCGGCGACGGCGCGGCCAACCAGGGCGCATTCCACGAGTCCCTGAACCTTGCTGCGCTCTGGACGCTCCCGGTGGTCTTCGTCTGCGAGGACAACGCGTGGGCCATCAGCGTGCCGAAGGAGAAGTCGACGTCCGTCGCCAACAACAGCGACCGGGCCTCGTCCTACGGGATTCCCGGCGTGCTGATCCCCGACAACGACGTGGTCGCCGTCTACGAGGCGGCCGGCGAGGCCGTCGCCCGCGCCCGGCGGGGCGGTGGGCCGTCGCTCATCGAGGTGAAGACCGACCGGCTCCTGGGTCACTTCGAGGGCGATCCGCAGCTGTACCGGACGAAGGAAGAGCTGGACCTGGTCAAGGAACGTGACGCGATCCGCGCCTTCGAGCACCACCTGGCCGGCCAGGGCATCCTGCCCGCGGCCGACGCGCAGGCCGTCTGGGATGCCGCCCGCGCCGAGGTCGACGCCGCCGTCGACTTCGCGCGGTCCAGCCCGTATCCCGAGCCCGCCGAGGCCCTCGCGGGCGTCTTCGCGTAGGCGCAGGAGGATCGAGCGATGGCAGTCGAGACCAGGCGCCTTCTCACGACGTCGAAGGCGATCGCCGAGGCGATCAGCCAGGAGATGGAGCGCGACCCGAACGTCTTCGTGATGGGCGAGGACATCGGGACCTACGGGGGCATCTTCGGAGCGACCGAGGGCCTCCTCGCGAAGCACGGTCCCGAGCGGATCATGGACACCCCGATCTCGGAGACCGCCTTCATCGGCGCCGCCGTCGGCGCCGCAGTGTCCGGCATGCGCCCGATCGCCGAGCTGATGTTCGTCGACTTCTTCGGCGTGTGCATGGACCAGATCTACAACCACATGGCGAAGATCCACTACATGTCGGGCGGGAACCTCAAGGTCCCGATGGTCCTGACGATGGCGATCGGCGGTGGCTACGGCGACGCTTCCCAGCACTCGCAGACCCTCTTCGGGACGTTCGCCCACCTCCCGGGGATGAAGATCGTGGTGCCCAGCACGCCCTACGACGCGAAGGGGCTGATGATCTCCGCGATCCGCGACGACAACCCCGTGCTGTACATGTTCCACAAGGGTGTCATGGGCCTCGGCTGGATGACGCCCAACCCGCGAGCCACGGCCGACGTCCCCGAGGCGCCGTACACGATCCCGATCGGCAAGGCCGACGTGAAGCGCGAGGGCAGGGACCTCACGATCGTCACGCTTTCGCTCATGGTCCACCGTGCGCTGGACGCCGCGGAAGACCTGGCGAAGGATGGCATCGAGGCCGAGGTCCTCGACCTGCGGAGCGTCGTCCCGCTCGACCGGGAGGCGATCGTCGCCTCGGTGAAGAAGACGAAGCGGCTCCTGGTGGTCGACGAGGACTACACGAGCTTCGGCCTTACCGGCGAAGTCATCACGTCGGTCGTCGAAGGGGCCTTCGACCACCTCGACGCGCCCCCCATGCGGCTCGCCTACCCCGACGTCCCGATCCCCTACTCGCGGCCGCTCGAGGAGTTCTGCCTGCCCGATCGCGAGAAGATCGCGGCCGCCGCGAAGAAGCTGCTCGCGAGCTGATCACTGGTTCTCCGGCGGGGTCGGAGCCGGCGTCTCCGGCCCCGATCCCGCCTCAACGCACATCGACGTCGGCCGCCGTGTCGCCGTACCTCCGCGCGGCGCCGGCTCGACGACCAGCCCGCGGCGGGCCGCATGCGGCGGCGGCTCGACGATCATCCTGCGGCCCGGCGTCGCCCCGAACCCGCCCCGCCGCCCATGCAACGGAGCTCACGATGCGCCACGAGATCCGCGTGCCCCGCCTGTCCGAGACCGTCGAGGAGGGCATCCTCGTCACGTGGTTCGTCGAGCCGGGCCAGGCGGTCCGGTCGGGCGATCCGGTGGCCGAGGTGCAGGTCGAGAAGATGGCGTCCGAAGTGACCTCCCCGGTCGACGGGAGGGTCACCGAGATGCTGGCCGCCCAGGGCGACGTCGTGGCCCAGGGCGCGCTCCTGGCGGTCGTCGAAACGGCGACGGCGGCTGCCGCCGGCAGCGGACCTGCCTCCCCGGCCGCGAAACGGCTGGCCCGGGAGCTCGGTGTCGACATCGCGACCGTCGTCGGCAGCGGCCCCGGCGGACGGATCGTCGAGGCCGACGTCCAGCGTGCGGCCGGGACGGGTACCGGTGTCGCCGGCGGCGCGGTTGCTGAGCCAGCCGGCGGCAGCGTGACGGCACCGCACGCGGCGCCCCCAGCGGCGCCGACCCCGCCGGCGCCGATTCCGCATGCGCCGATCCAACCGACGCCGGGCGCCGTTCCGGGCCTGGGAGCCGGCTGGCGCCTGGAGCCCTTCCCGGCTATCCGCCGCGCGATCGGCGAGCGGCTGCTCGCGTCCGTCCAGGCCACCGCCCAGCTCACCATCACCGGCGAGGCGGACCTGACGGACCTCATGGCGGCCCTGGCGGCCGCCGCCGCGAGCACCGGCCGGCCGCACGGCCTCCTCGGCGCCACGATTCGCGCCGCGGCAGTCGCACTTCGCGACCATCCGGCGCTCACGGCCACGTGGAACGCCGACGGCCTCGGCCTGCCGGACGCGATCCACGTCGGCTGCGCGGTCGCCCTGGCCGACGGCCTCGTCGTCCCGGTGGTCCGCGACCCTGGGTCTCGCGCCGTCGCCGACATCGATGCGGACGTCGCCGACCTGGCGGCGCGCGCCCGCGAGGGCCGCCTGGTCCCTGCGGACACTGCTGGCGCGTGCTTCAGCGTGACCAATCTCGGGGCCCACCGCGTCGACGCCTTCACCCCGCTCCTCAATCCGCCGCAGAGCGCCATCCTCGGTCTCGGCCGGGCGCGTTTGCGGCCGGCGGTCGTGGACGGAGCCGTCGTCCCGCGGCGCCTTGCGGTCCTCTCGCTGACGTTCGATCATCGGGTGGTGGACGGCGAGCCGGCCGCCGACTTCCTCGACGACGTGCTCGCGCTCCTCGAGGCGCCCGAGCGCCTGCTGGGCGGTGCATGACCGGCCTCCCGCCCGACCCGCCGACCGGCTGCTTGCCGCGGGAGGCACTGGTGTTCCGGCTCGCGAGCGGCTGACTGGCGAGATCTCCGCTACTCGCGGGGAGGAGGAGCCTCGCGGCGAACCCTGGCAACAACGCGTTCCACGCGCCCGCGCTCACTGGCCGGTAACAGGCGGACCCGGGCGGTGAGAACGGCCGGGTCTACGAGCCGTTCGCGAAGGAGCGCCCGAGCGAACGCGAGGTCCTTCTCGCGCCCGGCCACGAGCTTCGCCACGACACAGTCGTGCGGTTCGAGGCACCGCGCCCGGGCCGGATCCGCCCCCGCCGGCGTGAACATGACAGTCCGCCCCTGCCACCCAGTCGGGAGCACGGCGGTGGTCACGCTCACGCCCTGCGCGTAGTAGCCGAACGACTCGTGGAACCTGGACAGCTCCCCGATCGCGCCGTCGACCCGGTCCGCCTTCGCCCCGTCGGCGTCGACGACGAAGGCCAGGTCGGCCTCGATCGAGGTCGTTGCCTCGGGTGGCAGCTCTTCTTCAGCAAACGAGCCGAGGACCGCCTGGCTGCCGATGACGAGGATGTCCGGGTCGTCGACGATCGTCGCAGCGGCACGCAGGACGTGCTCGAGCTGGGCCCGGTTCACGGCGGCGGGCCGGGCCGAGCGCCGTGCCGCCGCGCCGATCGCAGCACGGCGAGGCGTTCGGCATCCGGCAGGACACCCGCGAAGGGCGAGTTCTGACGGAGCTCGTCCGCCTCCGCCGACTCCGCGGCGAGAACGCGCATAACCGCTTCCGGACCTTCGTTGATCAGGCGGCGCCAGCGCGCCAGCCACCGGGCGCTCATCCCGGTCGGATGGACTCGCTCCAGTCGATCGAGATTCCGGCGCGCCCGGCGCAGGACGCCTTCCGGGTCCCGGGCCAGCCTGCCGGCGACCGCGCGGTGAAGCCACAGGGAGCGTGTCTGCTCGGGCGACGTGCCGTCATCCACGGGCTCGAGCTCGCGAACGCCTCGACGTCCGCGCGAGCCACACGTCGATGGGCACCCGACCGTCCGACTTGGCAGGGCGCCCCGCTCGCAGAGGTCCACGACATGCTGACGAGAGCATCCCAGAAGAGAAGCCGCCTGGCCGGTCGTGAGGAGATCTCGGTCGCCTTCCATGCGGCAAGCATAGCGCTATCCGCCAAAAACGCAACGCAGGCGACAGGCGGGCTGACGCCTCGACGGATGGGGGAACGACGGGCTAACCACCTCGATCCGACGGGACGAGCTGGTACCCTGGCCGTCATGGGCGGCGGACCGCAATACCCGACTCAGGACGAGGCGGGACACGGCTGGGCGTCCACCTTCCCTGAGTTCCGGTCCACTCCCGCCATCCGGATCCGGGGGTCGCTCCAGGACTTCCTCAAGGAGGTTTCCTCGGAGCAGGTACGTGCCTGGGACTTGTCGATTCCACCGCTGCAGCGCGAAGTCAGCGAAGTCCTCCTCGAGGAGTCCCTCGCCACCGACTACACCGCCATCCTCGAGTACGAGCTCCCGCTCGAGTTCCGACGCCCAGATGTCGTCTTGCTGATGGGAGGCGCGGTGCTCGTCCTTGAGCTCAAAGGTCGACGCCACGCCGACCGGGCCGACATCGACCAGGCCGCCGGGTACGTCCGCGATCTCAGGGCCTATCACCGCGAGTGCGCTGACCGGCCGGTGCACGGCGCGGTCGTGCTCACTGAGGCAACCGGCTACATCGGTGAGGATGCCGGCATCCACGTGCTCGGGATCGATGCGGTCGATCGCCTCGCCAATCAGCTCGACATTCATGACGCTCAGGCGATCGTTGCCCCAGGGCGTTTCCTTGCGTCCGACGCCTACCGACCATTGCCAAGCCTCATCGAATCCGCTCGATCCCTGTTCGAGAGCGGAGATCTTCCACGGATCAACCGCGCCGCGGCAGCAACTGAGCCCGCGATCCGCCGCATCACCGAGATCATCCACGAGGCCGTCCGCACCCACACGAGGCGCCTCGTTCTTCTCACCGGCGTGCCGGGGTCGGGCAAGACACTCGTCGGCCTTCAGGTCGCGCACGCGCGCTGGCTGGACGACGTCGCGGTTGACCGGCGCGACGGCAAGCCATCGGCACCTGCGGTGTTCCTCTCTGGGAACGGCCCGCTGGTCGAGGTCCTCCAGTACGAGCTCAGGGGCGCCGGTGGAGGCGGCAAGGCATTCGTCCGTGGCGTGAAGGAGTACGTCAAGACCTACAGCCGCAGCCGCGATCTGGTGCCGCCCGAGCACGTCCTGATATTCGACGAGGCGCAGCGCGCGTTTGACGCGGCAATGGTGGCCGAGAAGCACCCCGAGCACGGGGATGGCCGCTCGGAACCTGAGCACTTCATCGAGTTCGCCGAACGCGTCCCCGGATGGTGCGTGGTCATCGGCCTGATCGGGACAGGCCAGGAGATCCACATCGGCGAGGAGGGGGGCTCGATCCAGTGGCGGCGAGCGGTGGAAGGCAGCGGAATCGGAGGCTGGGTCACACACGCGTCGCCCGACCTGAGGCGTGAGTTCGGAGATCTCGCCGAGACAACGATCGAGCCGGCGCTGCGGCTCGATGAGGAGCTGCGGTATCACACCGCCGACGACAACCATGCGTTCGTCGCGCAGTTGCTCGAGGGGACCGCGCCCGGAGGGCTGCTCCCCATGGCGCAGGAGCTGGAGCGCCAGGGCTACCACCTGCGGATCACTCGAGATCTGGCAGAGGGATCCGAGTACCTCCGACAGCGATACCGGGACGATGCGTCGGCGAGGTTCGGCCTCATCGCATCCTCAAAGGACCGCACGCTGCCACGGTTCGGGGTGAACAACGACTTCCAGTCGACAAAGCGCGTCCATTTCGGGCCGTGGTATGGCGAGGGTGACGGGGACTACCTTGGACGGTCGTGCCGAGCGTTGCACGAGTGCGTCACCGAGTTCGGCGCGCAAGGCCTCGAGCTTGACGCGACACTCCTTGCGTGGGGGACTGACTTCATCCGTCACCGCGGTCGGTGGTCGAACGAGCATGCGCGCGGGTATCAGAAGCTGTGGATGCTCAAGGACCCGTTTCGATTGCGCCTCAACTCGTATCGAGTGCTCCTGACGCGCGCGCGAGACGTGACCACGGTCTTCGTCCCACCGATCCCCGTGCTCGACGAGACCTACGAATACCTCCGGTCCTCCGGATTCCGGTTGCTCTCGGACACCGTGACACGCTAGCTGGCACAGCCCGCCTTCAAAGTCCGGGGCATGGACGCCCCCGCCAACATCGTCAGCCTCCCCGCCCCCTCCGGTCGGCCGCCCGTTTCGGGTCCGCCCGCCGCCGGTACCCGGCCGGCGACCAGGATGCCGCCCGTAACCACGCCGGCGAGCCCCGCCGCCGCTCGTGTCACCGTCGAGCGCGACCGCGTCGTCGTCGAGCGCCTGGTCCTCCTCGATGCCAGCCTGGCCGCGTTCGTCGCCGAGCGGCCCGCCGAGGAGCGCGCCGGCCTCGTCGAGCGTGCCCTGAAGATCGGCATGACCGCCCTCATGGACGCCGGCGTGACCGTCAACGTCGACGCGGTGCGGGCCGAGTTCGCCTCCCTCCTGCGCCAGACGGAGGACGCCAACGCGAAGGCGGCCACCGCCCTCGACCAGCTCCTGCGCCAGAACTTCGCGGACGGCGACGGGCGCCTCCCGCGCACGCTCGAGGCCTTCCTGGGCGACCGCGGCAAGCTCCGTTCGCTCACCGACGAGCTCTTCGACGAGACGAAGCGCGACAGCGCCATCGGCCGCATCAAGACGCTCCTGGGCGCCTACCTCGAGGGCGACGGCAGCAAGCTCGCTACCCTCCTCGACCCCACCCGCCTGGGCTCACCGCTCTTCCAGTTCCGTGGCGAGATGACCGAGGGATTCAACAAGCTCAACGAGCGCATCGCGGCCCTCGAGGCCTCGTCGGCCGCCCGGGCCCAGGAGCGCGCCAGGGGCACGGCCAAGGGCGCCGACTTCGAGGACCTGCTCGAGGAGCTGCTGGGCGTGCAGGCCGTCGGCGCCGGCGACCTGCTGGACCGGACCGCCGCGGAGACGGGCGCCGTCCTCAAGTCGAAGAAGGGCGACTTCGTTCTCACCCTCGACCCCGCCCTCACGCGCGGGCACGACGTCCGCGTCGTCATCGAGGCAAAGGATCGCCCGATGTCGCTCCGGGCCATCCGCGACGAGCTTCGCGAAGCCAGGGAGAACCGCGGCGCCGCGGTCGGGGTCATCGTCTTCACCCCCGCTCACGCGCCGGCCGGCATCGACCCGTTCACCGTCATCGCGGGCGACGTCTACTGCGTCGTCGATCCGGAGGCGCCGGAGCCGGCCTTCCTGGCCGCGGCCATCCGGCTGGCGCGGCTGCTGGCCCTGGCCACGCTCGACGAGCGCGAGGTCGAGGTGGACGCGGCCGCCATCGGCCGAGCCCTTGCCGGGATCAAGGAGCAGCTCGACGCCATCACGCGGCTCAAGAGCAACCTCACCTCCATCAGCACCGCCACGAAGGGCGTCTGGACCGGCCTCGACACGCTGCGGGCCGGCATCCTGGCGCGGGTCGCCGAGGCCGAGGCGGAGCTCCGCGCGGCCGGGTAGGCCGGCCGCAATCGGGCGACGGGCGAGCCGATCGCCCGCTCACCGCCAACCACATCCGGGAGCCGGCGACGTCAACGGCGGGGGCCGTCGTCGCCGGCTCCTTGGGCTCTGAGCACCGGGGGCGGCTGACGGGTCGCCTCGGTGTCGCGGTGCGTCGTGGTCACGGACGACGGCGCCAGCGACACGCTCCGTGGCCGGCTCCCCGCCGGAGGCAGCCTCGGCGCCGGCAGCCACGGCGCCGGCAGGCGCGGCGCCGCCCTGGCGTGCCCCGCACCGCCGCAGCCGGTACGGGCGCGCCAGACGAGCGTGGAGATGCGGCCAAACGCGCGTTTGGCTGCAACCCGGAGCGTGATCACCCGCCCGTATACCGGCCCAGCCGGTACGGCACCACCTTTGCGCGCCTTGCACGGGTCGCGGGTCGCGGGTCGCGGGTCGCCGGGCGCGGGTCGCGGGTCGCCGGCGCGGGTCGCGGGTCGCCGGCGCGGGTCGCGGGTCGCCGGGCGCGGGTCGCGGGTCGCCGGCCGCGGCATGCCCGCTCCTCGGGCCGGCCGTTCGCCGCTTCCGATGATCCCGGATCTTCGACCGGCGTTCTGACGACCGCGCCGTGCCCCGGTGGCCGCGAAAAGCCGCCTCAGCCGTGTGAGACGAGAGCCGCCCCCACCTCGGCCATCGTGATGCAGCCCTCGACGGGGCAGACGTACTGGCAGAGCCGGCAGCCCACGCACTCGGGGTCGTCCACGACGGGCATCGTGCCGCCGTTCACCCGATCGAGGCGGATCGCCTGGTGCGCGCCGTCCTCGCAGGCCCGATAGCACAGATTGCAGTGGATGCAGCGCCCGGCGTCGATCCGGGCCTTGACCGCGTAGGTCAGGTCCAGCTCGCCCCAGTCGCCGATCGACGGGAGGGCGCGACCGACCAGGTCGGCCGGCGACGCGAGACCGCGGCCCGCGAGGTAGCCGGCCAGCCCGTCGGCCATGTCCTCCACGATCCGGTAGCCGTGGTGCATCACGGCGGTGCAGACCTGGACGTTCGTGGCGCCCACGAGGAGGAACTCCACCGCGTCGCGCCAGGTCTCCACGCCGCCCACACCGGAGATGGGGATGCCGACGCTCGGGTCCTTCGCGATGGCGCTCACCATGTTCAGCGCGATCGGCTTGACGGCCGGCCCGGAGTAGCCGCCGTGCGAGCCCCGCCCGCGAACCGCCGGGCGCGTCTCCCAGGTGTCCAGGTCGAGCCCGACGAGCGAGCTGATCGTGTTGATCAGCGCCACGCCGTCGGCGCCGCCCTCGCGCGCCGCGCGCGCGGCGACCCTGATGTCGGTGATGTTGGGGGTGAGCTTGACGAGGACGGGGACCTCCGCGACCTCCTTCGCCCACTCGACGATCATCCGCAGGTAGTCGGGCACCTGGCCGACGGCCGAGCCCATCCCCCGCTCCGCCATCCCGTGGGGGCATCCGCAGTTCAGCTCGATCCCGTCGGCGCCGGTGTCGTTGACCCGGCGCACGATGTCGTGCCAGGCCTCGCGCCTGGACTCGACCATCAGCGACACCACGACGGCGCGGTCCGGGAAGCGGCGCTTGACCTCGCGGATCTCGGCCAGGTTGGTGTCGATCGGCCGGTCGCTGATCAGCTCGATGTTCGAGATGCCGACCATGCGCCGGCCGTCGAGCTCGAGCGAGCCGAGGCGGGCCGACACGTTGGTGATCGGCTCGCCGACCGTCTTCCAGACGGCACCGCCCCAGCCGGCCTCGAACGCGCGCGCCACCATCTCCCCCGTGTTGGTGGGCGGGCCGCTGGCGAGCCAGAAGGGGTTCGGGCTGCGGATGCCGGCCATCTCGACGGCCAGGCTGACGCCGGCGGGTCGCGGCATCGCCGCCTCGAACGGGGCCCCGGTGGGCGGGGCCGCGGTGGGCGGAGCCGCCACGATGCGGGCGTGGCGACCTGCGGCACCCGGCGCCGCCGCGGTACCCAGCGCCGCCGCGGTACCCAGCGCGGCCGCGATCGAATCTCGCGCGGCGACCTTGCCGTCGTGCACCGCGTGGACCACCTCGCGGCCGCCATTCACGAGATCTCCACCCGCCCAGACCCGCGGGTTGTCGGTTCGCCCCGTCAGCGGATCGACCGCCACCCGCCCGGCCCGCATCCCGACCGCGAAGTCGTCGACGAGCCGTTCGATCGCCTCCTGGCCCGTGGCCGTGACGATCGCGTCGAGCTCCACGACGAAGCGCGAGCCGGGGATCCGGTGCGGCGCGGGACGCCCGCTTCGGTCCGGCGCGCCCAGGCGCATCGCGTCGAAGACCGCGCCGGTCACCCGGCCGTCCGTTCCGGTGATCTCGACCGGCGCGGCCAGCCAGCGCAGACGGACGCCGAGGGTTCGTGCAAGCTCCACTGCGTGCGGGTGCGCCGGCGCCTCGCTCTCGCCGCGCCGGTAGAAGACAGTGACCTCCTCGGCGCCGAGCCGGACGGCCGCGGCCGCCGCGTCCATCGCCGTGCTCCCGCCGCCGATCACGCCGACCCGCCGGCCCAGGGCAGTGATCGAATTGCCGCCGGTGACCACGGGCTCCAGCACGGCGAGCGCGTCGAAGACGCCGTCGAGGCCTTCACCGGGGATCCCGAGCCGGCGGCTCCGCCCCAGGCCCAGGCCCAGGAAGACGGCGTCGAAGCCGGTCATCAGCTCGGAGCCGGTCACTGGGCCACCAACCCTCGTCGCACGTCGGAGCTCGGCGCCCGCGCGCTCGATCTCGGCCACCTCGTGGGCGGTCATCTCGCGGGCGTGCCGCCACGGGACGATGCCGTAGGCACACAGCCCGCCCGCTTGGTCGCGGGCCTCGAAGACGGTGACGGCGATGCCGAGTCGCCGCAGCTGGGCGGCGCAGGCGAGCCCCGCGGGCCCTGCCCCGACGACGGCCACCCGGCCGGGGCGCGGCTCGCCGGCGACGACGAACGGCCGGCCGGCATCCCGGTACGCGTCGATCGCGAAGCGCTGGAGCGCGCCGATCGCGACCGGCCTGTCGAGGGCCACGCGCACGCAGGCGCCTTCGCACAGGCGCTCCACGGGGCAGACGCGGGCGCACGTGCCGCCGAGGGGGTTCGCGTCGAGGATCGTCCGGGCGCTGCCCTCGAGGTTGCCCGTCGCGATCGCGCGGATGAAGCCGGGCACGTCGATGCCGGTCGGGCAGGCGGCGACGCACGGGGCGTCGAAGCAGAACAGGCAGCGCACGGCCTCGTCGCGTGCCGCCTGCGACCGCAGGCCCCCATCGCCGTCGAACCCAGCCATCGCGCGCCAACTCCCTCTCGGGCTGCCGATCGGCGGCGGGATCGCCGCCGAGGCGGACAGGGTCGGCCAGCCCCACGACGGGCCGCCAGAGTCCAGCGGCCCGATTTCGCTCGAGCTCACCGACCAGGGCCGCAGGAATGCGCCCCGGGGAGGCGGGCCGTTTAGGCCCGGCGTGCCACCAGCCATCCCCGGCGACGATCGAGCCAGCGATCGAAGGCGAAGCCGGCGTCGGCGAGCGCGGCCTGCAGGGCGGCGTCGTCGAGGAGCTCTGCCTCGAACGGCTGGTCCCAGGTTCCCCCGGGCGTCTCGTAGCGGACGCTCGCCGCGAGATGGGTGCCCGTGACGGTCGCGCGGGTCACGGTGATACGGACCGGGCCGACGTTCCGAGGAGAGTCGACGCTGCCTGGCCAGTCGGTGTCGGGCGGATAGGCCTCCACGAACAAGTGCGCCCCGCGGGCGAGATGACGCGCTGCAGTCGCGAGGTAGGCGGAGCGCCGGGCGGACCCGTCGTTCACCAGGTGGCTGCCGGCCACGACGGCGTCGAAGCACTCCCCGAGGTCGAGATCCTCCAGCCGCGACCGGACGAGCCGGGCGCCGGGGGCCCGCTCGGCAGCGGCCTCGAGCATCGCCGCCGACTCGTCGACGCCGGTGACGGCATGTCCCAGGTGCAGCAGGCCGGCCGTCACGCGCCCGCTGCCGCACCCCATCTCCAGGATGGTCGCGCCGACAGGCACGGCCCCGTGGATCAGCTCGGGCTCGCCCATCGCCGGCAGCAGCCGGTAGACCTCCACCGGGCTCCCGTCGGGCGCGACTCCAGGGTCGGGCACCCGCGCGAGGTCGGTCGCACCGGTCATCTGCCTCGATCCCGCGCAACGTCGCGACCCATGGCTCGCCATGGTATCGACCGTCGGCCCTGCCGGCCGGCCAGGCTGCCTCGGCCCGCGGGTGCGCGGGGCCGCGTCGGCGGTTGGGTCGAGCGCCGCCAGGTCCGAGCGGGCGGCCGCGTCGGCGGTGGGGTCGAGCGCCGCCAGGTCCGAGCGGGCGGCCGCGTCGTCGGCAAGCGGGCCGCGTCGTCGGCAGGCGGGCGCGTCGGCGGCAAGCGTCGGGGCGGGCCGCCGCGAGACATGTCCGGCCCCACGATCCGGTGCCGGCCGGGCGCCTCCCAGCGCCACTGCCCTGAGACTCTATATCTTTGTGATATCATACTGATCGCGCACGACAGATGGCGCGAAAGGAGCCCTCGACACCATGAACAAGGAGCGCGTCGCTCGAGTCCTCCCGGGAATCCCGACCTTCCTGGCCCTGCTTGCGGCCGCGATCGGGCTCGGCCTGTTGATGCTGTGGTACGTCGTCAATGTCTTCGTCTCCGCGGGCGACGCCGTCGGCCTCGGCCAGGTCCTCGGGTTCATCCTGGTCCTGCTCGCCTTCATCGCCATCTGCTTCGCATTCGGCGGCCTGACCGCGGTCAACCCGAACGAGGCGCGCGCCCTGGTCCTCTTCGGCCACTACGCCGGGACGGTGCGCACGCAGGGTCTCCAGTGGGTCAACCCCTTCACCATGCGCCGGAAGATCTCGGTCAAGGTCCGAAACTTCGAGACCTCGAAGCTCAAGGTCAACGACCACGACGGCAACCCGATCGAGATCGCGGCCATCGTGGTCTGGAAGGTGACCGACACGGCCGAGGCGCTCTTCGAGGTGGACGACTACGAGAACTTCGTCCAGGTCCAGGCGGAATCGGCGCTGCGCAACCTGGCCACGGTGCACCCGTACGACGCCCACCGCGAGGGCGACATCGCTCTCCGCTCGAACCCGCTCGAGATCGCAGGCCAGCTCCGGACGGAGATCCAGGACCGCCTCGAGAAGGCCGGGGTGGAGGTCATCGAGGCTCGCATCAGCCACCTCGCCTACGCGGCCGAGATCGCCAACGCGATGCTCCGCCGCCAGCAGGCGAACGCCGTCATCGCCGCGCGCACGCGCATCGTCGAGGGCGCCGTCGGGATGGTCGAGATGGCCCTGGCCCAGCTCTCCGAGCGGCAGGTGGTGAACCTCGACGATGAGCGCAAGGCCGCGATGGTGAGCAACCTGCTGGTGGTCCTCTGCTCGGAGCACGAGGCGCAGCCGGTGCTCAATGCCGGGACGCTGTACTCGTAGGGGCGGCGTGGACGGAGGGCCGACTGTGGCCGGGAGCGGTGTCGGCGGCCCGGGAGAGCGCGCCGGCAACCGTCGACGGTCCCCGGCCCTCGGGAGCAGCTCGCGCGACGGCCGGCTGTGAAGAGGAGGCGCTGACCATGGCCGAGCGGAAGCCCTTCCTCCTCCGCCTGGACCCGGAGACCTTCGCGGCCCTCCAGGCGTGGGCCGCGGACGACCTCCGTTCGGTCAATGGCCAGGTCGAATTCCTCCTCCGGCTCGCCCTACGCGACGCCGGCCGCCTGCGGCCACGGCCCGACGCGGGATCGTCGCGCGGGCGTACGACGAGTGAGCCTTCGAAGCACGGCGGCTGACGTCCGCTGGACCGGCCGCCTTCCCACTCAACCGGCCGCGTCCCTTCGCCACGTCCCCCCGCCGCGGTGAGTTGCGCGTGAGTGGAGCGTGAGTGTTGCGTAAGTGGCGCGTGAGCGACGCGGCCTCAACTTGCGTCCATGGCGACCGATCCGCTGTCCCAGGTGGGGATCTCGATCCGCGAGGCTCGCGAGGCTCGGGGCTGGCGCCAGGCGGACCTGGCCTCACGCGCCGGCGTGTCGCAGTCGGCCGTGAGCGACGCCGAGGTCGGCCGGGGAGCGCGCATCGACACCCTCCAGCGGCTCTGCCGCGCGCTTGGCGGCGATCTTGCCGTCGAAACGCGGTTGCCATTCGCAGGCGAGGAGCGGCACCAGGTGGACCTTGGTCATGCCCGCTGCGTCGGGCGGATGCGTCGGATTCTCGGGTCGGCGGGGTACGTCTGCGCCACCGAGGAGCTCCTGACCGACGGTCCGTGGCGCGGGTGGATCGACCTCGTCGGCTACGATGCCGAGCGCCGCCGACTGGCGCTCGTCGAGGTGAAGACCGAGCTTCGCGACGCCGGGGCGCTGGAACGGCAGGTGGAGCGCTACGCGGCGGGCTGCCTCGTGGTTGCCCGGCGACGAGGGTGGCGCGTGCGGGAGATCGCGGTGGCCGTCGTCGTGCTGGCGTCGAAGGCCAACGACGCATTCCTCGTCACCAACCGCCAGGTCCTCGGGGCGTCGTTCCCGATCCGCGGCCAGGCGGCGATCGCGTCGCTCGTCGGCGGGGACCCCGTCCGCGGCCGGATGCTCCTGATGCTCGACCCTGATCGGCGAGGACGCCGCGGCCTCACCCGGTCGGCAGCCGACGGCCGCCGCACGCCGGCGCCGTACCGGGACTATCGCGACTACGCTGCGTCGATCGACGCTCGACGCCGTCCCGCACGATCACCCGATGCCCGCGGGAGGCGGTGACCGTGCCGCGTACCGCCCCCGGCGGTACGCGGCGACCCAACTGAGCGTCGAGGCGCAGCGAAACCACCGTTTCGCGTCACCTGGGAGCACGAAGGGAAGGGCCCGTACCGCCGGCGGCGGTATGGCGCTCGTCCCCGGGGCCGGGGTCGTCGCTCGGCGCGGGCTCGCCTCAGCGTCGGCGCTCGGCGCGGGGCCGGGGTCGTCGCTCGGCGCGGGCTCGTCCCAGCGTCGGCGCTCGGCGCGGGGCCGGATCAGGTGAGCGGCACACCGCCCATGGCGGCACCCTCCGGGCGCGAGGCGCCGCCTCCCCTCGACGCCGCCTCACCTCGGCGCACCCCCACCTAGGACACCGCTTCTGGGCGTTCTTGCTCGTCCGGCGTACACTCGCGTCCCGGAGGGTGGGCAGGAACCGGGATGCTGCCTCCACCCGACCGGCCGAGCAGAGGCACGCAGACGACCATGGCACGCTCGATGTGGCGGGGGGCCATCCAGTTCGGCCTCGTGACGATCCCCGTGCGGCTGTATCTCGCGACCGAGTCGCGAGGGATCTCGTTCAACATGCTCCACGAGAGCTGCCTGAACCGGATCCAGATGAAGACGTACTGCCCCCACCACGACGAGGTGATCTCGCGGGGCGACACCGTGAAGGGGTTCGAGTACGCCAAGGACCAGTACGTGGTGATCACCGACGAGGACCTGGCGAGCGTCCCCCTCAAGACCGTCCGCTCCATCGAGATCGAGAAGTTCGTCCCGGCCGCCCCGTCCGACGGCGAGCCGACCCGGTTCGTCAAGCAGGCCTACTACCTCGAACCCGAGCCGATCGGCAAGAAAGCGTACGCCCTCCTCCGCGAGGTGCTCGCCGAGCAGGATCTCGCGGCCATCTGCAAGGTCGTGATCAAGGATCGCGAGGTGCTCGCGGCGCTGAACCCGTACGGCAGCGCCATGGTCCTCGAGACGCTCCACTGGCCCGACGAGATCCGGGCGACCGACGAGCTCGACCTCCCGGGCGAGGACATCGAGGTGAAGCCGGCCGAGCGAGCGATGGCCGCCCAGCTCATCGCGGCGATGACCGGAGAGTTCGACCCCGCCGAGTACCGCGACGAGTACCGGGCCGCGCTCGAGCAGGTCATCGAGGCCAAGGTCGAAGGTCGCGAGATCGTCGAGCCCGAGGCGCCTGCGGCCGGCGGCCAGCTGGTCGACCTGATGGCCATGCTGGAGGCCAGCGTGACCGCCGCGCGCACGGCGAAGTCGAACCGCGAGGTCGAGGAGGCCGTCCTGGCGGAGGTCGAGGCCGGCGAGGCCGCGGAAGAGAGCGGGCGAGCTGCCGGCACGGCGACTCGCGCCCGGCGACCAAAGAAGGTCGTCCCGATCGACGAGGCGGAGGAGCGGGAGGCGCCCGCCCGCAAGGTCGCGCGGCGCAAGACGGCCTGAGCGCCGCGCCGTCGCTGCCATCGCACGATGGCTGGGCGACAATCGGTCCATGACCCGCATACCGCCAGGTGAGTCTCTTCCGCTCCAGTTCGCGCCGGCTGTGTCGCGCCTGCCCGAGCGGATCACGCCGATGCGGCCAACCGACGGAGATGGCCCGTTCGACGACGCCCGATACTTCTTCGAGCCCTGGTGGCCCGGGATCCGCGCGTTCGTGCTGGTGGAGGGCGGCCGGGTGCGACTCCGGGCCGAGGCGCTCGCCGACCCGACGCCGGCCTTCCCGGAGCTGGCCGGCGTGTCGGGCCTGGTGCGGAGGGACGGGGTCGTGCTCGATGTCACGTTGATGGTGCTCGACGCCCGCGGCCGGCCCAACCGCGCGCTCCTGGAGCGGCGCCTCCGGGGAGGCGCCGGCGCGGTCGACGGCGGGCGCGGAACGGTGGACGGCGGCGGCGGAATAGCCGACGGCGGTGGGGACGGAACGGCCGACCGCCGGGGCGGCGTGGCCGAAAGCGGGCGCGGCATCACCGGCGGCGCGTCGACCGGGGCTGCGGAGAAGGTCGGCTCGGCGGCGCTGGTGGCGTCGGACCTGCTCTACCTCGACGGCTCCAGCCTGGCCGCCCGGCCGTTCGGTGAGCGCCGCGGTGAGCTCGCGGCGCTCATGGATCCGTCCCCGTGGTGCCTTGCCGGCCGGGGCTTCGTCGGTGACGGGACCACGGTCGCCGCGGCGCTGGGAGCCCTCGGGTTTCGGGCCCTCTCCGCGCGCCGGCTGGACGCGCGGTTGCGCGCAGGCGGGGCTGGCGATGCGTGGTACCGCGTGCCCGTGGTCGCCGCGCCGCGCGAGCTGCCGCCCCTTCTCGCCGTCTTCCGCCGGCTGCCGCTGTAAGCGCGGACGAACGGAACGGGAGCGACTGCCGGGATGCCGCTCGAGCGCTACAGCGCCAAGCGCGACTTCGCTCGCACTCCCGAGCCGGCTCCCGGCGTACCGCGACCGAGCGCGGCACCGGGTGGTTGCGGCCGCTTCGTCGTGCACCGCCACCGCGCGGGCCGGCTGCACTACGACCTGCGCCTGGAGATCGACGGCGTCCTGGCCTCGTGGGCCCTCCCCAAGGGTCCCACGCGCGACCCGGACGAGCGACGGTTCGCGGCCCGGACCGAGGACCACCCCATCGAGTACCTCGACTTCGAGGGCATCATCCCGAAGGGCGCGTACGGCGCCGGAGACTCGATCTGCTGGGACTGGGGCACCTTCGAGCCCGAGCTGACCTGGGAGCCGGGCGCGGCCGTCCGCGCCGGCGAGCTCAAGTTCCGGCTCCGCGGCGAGAAGCTGGCCGGGCGATTCACGCTGGTCCGAACCGGAGGGTCCGGGCCGTCCCCGGCGGGCGCCGACACACCGCGAGCGACCGGCCGGGGGTCCGGATCCCGCGGCCCGGGAGGCTCCGAGTCTGACGCCGGCTCCTGGCTCCTCATCGCCAAGGCAGGCCCGGAGGCGATCCCCGGGTGGGATCCCGAGGCCCTTCCGGCCTCGGTGAAGACCGCGCGGACGAACGACGAGGTCTCGGCGTCGCTGCCGCCACGCGAGGAGAACGCTGCCCCGGCGGCGCTGCCGACGCTCGATCCGCCGGCATCGCTCCTGGCCGCCAGGCCCGCCTTCATCGACCCGATGCTGGCAACTCCGGGAACGGCACCATTCGACGGCGACGACTGGCTCTTCGAGCCGAAGTGGGACGGCTACCGGGTCCAGGCGATCGTGGCCGACGGCAAGGTGGCGTTGCGGACGCGCAACCGGCATGACGCCGGTCGGTACTTCCCGGAGCTGCTCGGTCCGCCGACCTGGCTCGCCGCGCCCGAGGCGATCGTCGACGGGGAGGTCGTGGTTCTCGATCCCGAGGGCCGACCCGACTTCGGACTTCTTCAGGCGCGCCTCGGCGGCGGATTCTCCTCTTCGGACGTGACGGCCAGCCCCGAGGCGAAGGCTGCCGGCAAGGGCGCCCCGCTCGTCTTCATGGCCTTCGACCTGCCATGGTGCGCCGGTCGATCGTACCTGGACGTGCCGCTCCAGGAGCGCAAGGAGATCCTGCGGCTCGTGTTGCGCGAGCACCCCCGCGTGCGCTACGGAGGGCACGTTGCCCGCGATGGCATCGCCTTCTACGCGGCCGCGGCGGCCCAGGGCCTGGAGGGGGCGATGGCCAAGCACCGGCGCAGCCGGTACGAGGCGGGCCGGCGCTCGACGGCGTGGCTGAAGCTGAAGGTCCGGCCGACCCAGGAGCTCGTCGTCGGCGGCTACGTTCCCGGCCAGGGGAGCCACCGCGACCTCGGCGCGCTGGTCGTCGGCGTGATGGAGGGCGGGCGGCTGCGGTACGCCGGGCGGGTCGGGAGCGGCATCGACGCGACGACGCGCGCACGTCTCCGTGCCGCGCTCGACGAGCGGCCCCGCCCAGCGCACCCCTTCGACGACGCGCCGGCCGACCTGGCCCGGACACCTGGCGCGACCTGGGCAGTCCCGGACCTCGTGATCCGCGCCGAGATCGGTGGCTGGTCCCGCGACGGGATCGTGCGCCAGGCGACATTCGTGCAGGAGGCACCCGAGGTCGATCCTGCGACGGTCGAGCGCCAGAGGGCCGTCGGGCCCGAGGCGGCCGCTCGCGCGCTGGCCAAGGCCGGCATCGCCCCGGAGCCGGACGTCCCCGACGTGTCGCGCAACGAAGGCCGCGCGCCGGCGGCCTCTCGGGGCGCCGGCACGAAGTCGGAGCATCCGATGTCGCGTCCAACGCGACCGGACGAGGGCGGCGCCGACGGGGCGACGGTGCTCGCCGCTCCGACCCCGGACGAGGGCGGCGCCGACGGGGCGACGGTGCTCGCCGCTCCGACCCCGGACGAGGGCGGCGCCGACGGGGCGATGGTGCTCGCCGCTCCGACCCCGGACGAGGTCGGCGCCGACGGGGCGACGGTGCTCGCCGCTCCGACCCCCGACGAGCTCGCCGCGCTCGACGCCCTGCCGGGTCGCGGCGGGACCTGGCGGATCGGCGGCCGCGACGTCGCGCTCACGAACCTGGACAAGGTGCTCGCGCCGGGGGCGCGCGGCGACGAGCCGCCCGTCACGAAGCGCGATCTCGTGCGTTACCTCACCACGATCGCGCCGGTCATGCTCCCCCACCTCGCGGGGCGAGCGCTCAACCTGGCCCGCTACCCGGACGGTGTCGGCGGCGACTTCTTCTGGCAGAAGGACGTGGCGAAGGGGACACCCGACTGGGTGACGCGCTGGCGCGAGCCCGACCCGCCGGACCGTCGTCCCCACGCGTACGTCGTGGCCGATGGCGTCGCCACCCTTGCCTGGCTCGGCAACCAGGCCGCCGTCGAGCTGCACCCGTGGACCTCGCCGATCGATGCGCCGGCGGAGCCCCGCTGGGCACTCATCGACATCGACCCGGGCCCGCGCACGACCTGGGAAGAGACCCTCGTCCTGGCCGGGCTCTACCGGCGTGCCCTCGACCACCTGGGCGTCACAGGGGTGCCGAAAGTGACCGGCAAGCGCGGGATCCAGGTGTTCATCCCCATCCGGGCGGGCTACTCCTTCGAGATGACGCGGGCCTGGATCGAGCAGGTGTCGCGCGCCGTGGGGAGCGCCGTCCCGGACCTCGTCAGCTGGGAGTGGTCGAAGGATCGCCGCGACGGCCGGGCGCGCCTGGACTTCACGCAGAACTGGCGCAACCGCACGCTCGTGGGGCCGTACTCGCCGCGCCCGGCTCCGGGCCTTCCGGTCTCCGCACCGATCACGTGGGACGAGCTGGACGACCCGGACCTGCGCCCCGATCGCTGGACGATCCGGACCATCCTCCCAAGGGTCGCCGAGCGGGGCGACCTGTTCGCCGCCGCGCTCGAACCCGGACAGGATCTGCCCCGCCTCTAGACCATCGGGTCATCCCGAAGCGAGACGGACCGGTGGTAAGGTCGGACGGTCGCCCGAGGGAGAATCCGATGCCGCACGACGCCAGACGCCACGCCGCCCCCCGTATCAGGCGGGTCGCGTCGCTCGCCGGGGTCCTCGCGCTCGTCGGCGCGCTGACGTCCGTGCCCGGCGGCCCGGGCCCGGGCGGTGCGGCCGCGGCCGCACCGGCGGCACGGATGGCCACCCACGCCTCGAAGCTGGCGAACGCCGGGCCGGTCTCCCTGCGGGCCCTCGCCCGCCGCGGGACCGTCGGGCGGGTGGCGGCGCCTTCGATCCCGGCTCGACTGGCCTGGCAGCGGCCCGGTCGCTCCGGGCTCGGAAACGGGGGCGGGGCCTCGGAGCCCGGCGCGGGACCTGGCCGGGCCGGTGATGCCGCCGCGTCGCCCGGCGCGGCACCTGGCCCGGCCGGTGATGCCGCCGCGTCGCCCGGCGCGGGACCTGGCCCGGGCGTCGTCGGGGACTCGGCAGCGGCACCTGCCGCGGCCGCGGCCGCGGCAGGTGGCCCCGGTGTCGTCGGCACCGCCTGGACCGGCCCCACCGACCAGGCGATCGACTGCGGCTCGTCGCGTCCGTGCCTGGAGCCACCCGACCCCTGGGTGGCCGTCAGCTCGACGCATGTCGTCCAGATGGTCAACCCGGTCACGCGGATCACGAACCGCACGGGCGGCGGCGCGACCCAGGTCGCGAACTCCGCCTTCTTCAACGTGGCTGCGTGGAGCACGACCGCGTTCGCCTCGGACCCCCGCGTCCTCTACGACCCCGCCCACGACCGTTGGGTGGCGACCCTGTTCGCCGGGACCTGCAGCGGCGGCGCCCTCTTCGTCGCCGTCTCCGACACCGGCGACCCGACCGGCACGTGGCAGCGCTACTTCAAGGCATTCAACGGGATCTGGCCCGACTTCCCGACGCTCGGCTACTCCTCGGCGCTGGTGGCCATCGGCGTCAACGAGTTCGGCGTCTCCTGCGGGACCGGCGGCACGTCCATCGTCGGCGCCTACCAGGGTGCCAGCCTCCACGTCATGGACTGGGCCGACCTCCTCGACGGCGGTGGGACCCCGACAATCTCCTCGACATCTCCGACCCCGTCCGCCTTCACCTACGTGCCCGCAGCGGGACTGACCGCGGGCAGTGCGCTGCACGCGGCCGTGGCGCTCGACGACGGATCCTCGAAGACCGCCAGCCTGGGGTACCTGAGCGTCAGCGGCACGCTGGCAGGCGGCGACCTGCTCGTCGCCAGCCCGGTCGACCTGACCACCCTGCCGCTGGCCAAGCTCCAGCAGCCGCCGACACCGGTGGACGCCGGCGGGCTCATCGGCGTGCAGGGCAACGCCCTCGACCTGCGACCCACCGACGCGGTCTGGCGGGACGGCCGCCTGGCCGTCGCCAGCACGACCTCCTGCCTCCGGGGGACCACGTACCGGCCGTGCGGGCGCATCATCGAGCTGGCGACGCAGGCCGACCTCTCCGCCCCGACGCTCCGGCAGGACCTCCTGATCTCCCCGACGTCGGGCTACAGCGACACCTTCACGCCCGGTGTCGGATACAGCGACGACGGCTCGCTCTGGACGGTCTTCAGCCAGAGCAGCTCGGCCCGGTACGTCTCCTCGTGGGCCCGGCGCCAGCTTCCTGCGGCCGCCCCCGGGGCATGGTCGGCGGGATCCGCGCTCGTGGCTGCCGGACGCGGGCCGTACGGCGGGATCGCAGGAGCCGGCCTGAACCAGCGGTGGGGCGACTACGTCGGCGTGGCCCGCGACCCGGCCGAGCCGGGCTCGGTCTGGCAGGCCAACCAGGCGGCCGATACGGGCGGTGGATGGATGACCCGCGTCGCGCGCCTCGGCGACGACGTCACTCCACCGGGCACCGGGGTCACGCGCCCGAGATTCATCTCCGGCACCACGGCGGGCCGGACGTCCATCCCGCTCTCGATCACGTGGGCCACGACCGATCCGGGGAGCGGGGTCGCGTCGGTGCAGCTCCAGCGGAGCATCAACGGGGGTTCCTGGACGACCATCGCGAGCTCCTCGGCAGGCGCCGGAAGCGCCACCGTCACGGTCGGGTATGGCGCCCGCTACGCGTTCCGCGTGATGGCCGTGGACAACGCCGGGAACGCAGCCGCCTGGTCGACGGCGACCTCGTTCACGCCGGCGATCGTCTCCGACGGCTCGTCGGTGGTCGCATACCGGGGCACCTGGGTCCGCACCAGCGGCGCCGCGTACCTCGGCGGCGGAAGCCGCTTCGCGAGCAGCGCCGGGCGACGGGCGACGGTCACCTTCAGCGGCCTTGCGGTCGCCTGGGTCTCGGTGGCCGCCCGGACGCGGGGCAGTGCGCGCGTCTATGGCGACGGCGCCCTGCAGGGGACCTACAGCACGTACCGGAGCGCCACGGCGTACCGGCGCGTGATCAGCAACATGACCTTCGCCGCGCTCGGACGGCACACCTACCGGATCGAGGTCGTGGGCAGCGCGGGCCACCCGCGGGTGGACCTGGACGCATTCATCGTCCTTCGCTGAGGCGTCGCCGGGCGGGCGGCACGGGCGACCCGTCGGGCCCGGCCGAACCGGGCGAAGTGGCCCACCAGAGTCGGGCGCTGCGGCACCCGGCGAGGCGCGAGCGGCTGCCTATGATCGAGCGGTGGGGCCGGGGCCCCATCCAATCATCGTGATCGGTGCGCCGAGCCCCAGATTGCCGGCGCCGCCGTTCAGGACGCCCGGAGGCGGTCGATGCCCATCCCGTACACGAAGCCACCCGCGCCGAGCGACGACAAGCGCTGGAAGATCGTCGAGACGCGGATGCGGCGCCTCGGCGACCGCCCGCAGGGGCTGATCGAGGCCCTCCATGCGGCCCAGGAGGCGTTCGGCTTCCTGGACACGGACGCTCTCGGCTACATCGGCGACACGCTCGGCGTCCCGCATTCGCGGGTCTACGGCGTCGCGACCTTCTATTCCTTCTTCAGCCTGAAGCCTCAGGGCGAGCACACGTGCGTCGTGTGCACCGGGACCGCCTGCTACATCAACGGCGCCAAGGAGATCCTGGGCGGCCTGGACCGCCACTTCGCCGTGAAGCCGCGCGAGACCACCGCCGACGGCAAGATCTCGCTCCTCACCGCGCGCTGCCTGGGTGCCTGCAGCCTGGCGCCCGCCGTGATCGTCGACGGCGACGTCAGGGGCAAGGTGACCGCGGACGAGCTCGTTGCGCAACTGGAGGCGATGTGAGCGAGATGCCCGCAGCGGCGCGGCCCGTCCGCCGCCGCGTGATCACGGAAGAGGTCCACGAGGGTCCGCCACGCGCGTCGGCCTACGTCTGCGAGGCTGCCAGCTGCATGTCGGCCCAGGCCCACGACATCACGGTGCGCCTCGGCGAGCTCGTCGGCGAGGCCGGCCTGTCGGACGTGGTGGTCAAGCGCGTCGGCTGCCTCGGCCTCTGCGCCGCCGGCCCCCTCGTGCAGATCCCCGAGACAGGCCAGCTCTTCGAACGCGTCCGACCCGATGCCGTCGGGCCCATCGTCCAGACGCTGAAGAAGCTCAAGCCGGGCGACAAGCCGAAGCCCCAGGCGCCCTTCTTCTCGAAGCAGGTCCGGTCAGCGACCGAGAACTTCGGCCTGATCGACCCGGAGAGCCTCGACGACTACCTCGGGCGCGGCGGCTACGAGGCCCTGCGCCGCGCGCTCGCCGAGATGACCTCGGCCGAGGTCCGCGACGCGATCACCCGCAGCGGCCTGCGCGGCCGCGGCGGCGCGGGCTACTCGACCGGCCTCAAGTGGACGACCGTCGCGAAGGCCCAGGGCGGCCCGAAGTACGTGATCTGCAACGCCGACGAGGGGGACCCCGGGGCGTTCATGGACCGCAGCGTCCTCGAGAGCGACCCGTACCGGGTCCTGGAGGGGATGGCCATCGCCGCCTTCGCGGTCCACGCCAGCGAGGGCTACATCTACTGCCGGGCCGAGTACCCGCTGGCGGTGGCTCGCCTGCGGGCCGCGATCCGAAACGCCCAGCGGGCCGGCTTCCTGGGCCAGGGGATCGCCGACACCTCCCTCAGCTTCGACGTGCAGGTCCGGCTCGGCGCCGGCGCCTTCGTCTGCGGCGAGGAGACCGCGCTCATCGCCTCCGTCGAGGGGCGCCGGGGCACGCCGCGGCCGCGGCCCCCCTACCCCGCGGTCAGCGGCCTGTGGGGCCAGCCGACGCTCATCAACAACGTGGAGAGCTTTGCCAACGTGCCGTCGATCCTGCGCCGCGGCCCCGAGTGGTTCGCGGGGATCGGCCACGGCAAGAGCCGCGGCACGAAGGTCTTCGCCCTGGCAGGTCGCATCGTGAACACCGGCCTGGTCGAGGTCCCGATGGGCATGACCCTCCGGGAGATCGTCTTCGACATCGGCGGCGGGATCATCGACGGCCGCCCGTTCAAGGCGGTCCAGACGGGCGGCCCCGGGGGCGGCTGCATTCCCGCCGAGCACCTCGACATGCCGGTCAGCTTCGAGTCGCTCCTCGAGCTCGGCTCGTTCATGGGCTCCGGCGGCATGATCGTCATGGACGACACGTCGTGCATGGTGGACGTGGCCAAGTACTTCCAGGACTTCTGCCGCGACGAGTCGTGCGGCAAGTGCACCCCGTGCCGCGTCGGCACGACCCAGATGTGGATGCTCCTCGACCAGATCACGCGCGGCGTCGCCACGCTCGACGACCTGGCAACCCTGGAGCGCCTGGCCGGGATCGTCCAGCGGATGTCGCTGTGCGGCCTGGGCCAGGGAGCGCCCAACCCGATCTTCAGCACGCTGCGCTACTTCCGGGACGAGTACCTGGCCCACATCGTGGACCGGGTCTGCCCGGCGGGCGTCTGCACGATCGAGCAGCCGGCGGAGGTGATGGCATGACCACCGTCTACACGCTCACGATCGACGGCAAGGACGTCGCGGGCGCGGAGGGCGCGACGATCCTGGAGGTGGCCCTCGAGAACGGGATCGACATCCCGACGCTGTGCCACCTCGAGGGGATCTCCGACCGCGGCGCCTGCCGCCTGTGCATGGTCGAGGTCAGCGGCTCGAACAAGATGACCCCGGCCTGCATGACCAAGGTCGTCGAGGGGATGGCGGTCACGGCCCACTCCGAGCGCCTGCTCGAGTACCGCCGGGCCATCACCGAGATGCTCTTCGTGGAGCGCAATCACGTCTGCGCGGTCTGCGTGGCGAACAACCACTGCGAGCTGCAGGACACGGCCGAGGAGCTGGAGCTCACCCACTTCGACCTGCCGCGCATCAGCCCGAAGGTCGACATCGACGCCAGCCACCGGCTGTTCGCGATCGACCACAACCGCTGCATCCTGTGCCTGCGCTGCGTCCGCGTCTGCGACGAGATCGAGGGTGCCCACACCTGGGACATCATGCACCGCGGCCTCGACACCCGGGTCCAGACGGACATGGGGATCCCGTGGGGCGAATCGACCACCTGCACCAGCTGCGGGAAGTGCGTCCAGGTCTGTCCCACCGGGGCCCTCTTCGAGAAGGGCCGCGCGGTCGCGCGCGGCAGCAAGACCCGCCGCCCGTTCCTGCCGTGGATGAAGGTCGTCGCCGAGGAGCGTGGGCTGTGAGCAAGCCGCGCGTCGCCACCGTCTGGCTCGACGGCTGCTCGGGCTGCCACATGTCCCTCATCGACATGGACGAGCGGATCCTCGACATCTTCGAGCGAGCCGACCTCGTCTACGGCCCCCTCGTCGACCACAAGGAGTTCCCGGAGGACGTCGACGTCTGCCTCGTGGAGGGCGCCGTCTCCAGCGACGAGGACCTCCACAAGATCAAGCTGGTTCGGGAGCGGACGAAGACGCTCGTGGCCTTCGGCGACTGCGCCGTGACGTCCAACGTCCCGGGGATGCGGAACCCGATCGGGGTCGCGCCGCTCCTGGACCGGGCCTACCGCGAGAACGTGACCCTCAACCCGCAGCTGCCCTCCGACGTCGTGCCGAAGCTCCTGCCGACCTCGCAGCCCGTTCACCGGGTGGTGAAGGTCGACGTCTTCCTGCCCGGCTGCCCGCCGCACGCCGACCTGATCTACACCATGCTCGATGACCTGCTGGCCGGTCGCGTCCCCGACGCGGCCGGGGCCCGGTTCGGTCGCTGACGGGGGAGCCGCCATGAGCCGAACCATCGTCATCGATCCGGTCACCCGGATCGAAGGTCACTCCAAGATCACGATCGAGCTCGACGCCCGCGGCGAGGTGACGGACGCCCACTTCCACGTCACCCAGTTCCGCGGCTTCGAGCGGATCACGCAGGGCCGCCCGGTCCACGAGATGCCGGCCCTCATGGCCCGCATCTGCGGGATCTGCCCGGTCAGCCACCTCGTCGCGTCCGCCAAGGCGGTCGACGACATCATGGCCGTCGAGCCGACGCCGACCGGCGCGGACCTGCGGCGGGTCATCAACCTGGGCCAGATCGTCCAGTCGAACGCGCTGTCGTTCTTCCACCTCTCGTCGCCGGACCTCCTCTTCGGCTTCGACGCCGACCCGTCGGTCCGCAACATCATCGGCGTGGCCCGCCACAACCCGCAGCTCGCGAAGGACGGGATCGAGCTCCGGAAGTGGGGCCAGCAGATCATCGAGTGGATGGCCGGCAAGCGGATCCACCCCGAGGGGATCGTCCCGGGCGGCGTCGCCTGGCCCTTGACCGCCGAGGTCCGCGACCGGATCCTGGCCGGCATCCCCGAGGCGATCGGGGCGGTCGAGCGCGCCATCGCCTGGTACAAGTCGGACATGCTGCGCTGGGAGGAGGAGGCGGCCACCTTCGGCAACTTCCGCTCGGCGTTCATGGGCCTCGTCGACCGCCAGGGCAACGTCGACCATTACGGCGGCTGGCTGCGCGTCGTCGACGCCGACGGCAAGTACCTCGCCGACAAGGTCGACCCCAAGCTCTTCAACGACTACATCGGCGAGGCCGTGGAGCCCTGGTCGTACCTCAAGTCGACCTACTGGAAGTCGATGGGCTACCCGGACGGCATCTACCGGGTCGGCCCGCTGGCCCGGCTCAACGTGGCCGAGCGGACGGGGACGCCGCGCGCCGACGAGGAGCTCGAGAAGTTCCGCTGGCGGGTGGGCCGCGTCGCCGGCTCGTCGTTCCACTACCACTACGCGCGCCTGATCGACACGCTCCACGCCATCGAGAGGATCGAGGAGCTCCTGCGGAGCCCCGACATCCTCGACAAGCACGTGCGGTCGTTCGCCGGCATCAACCGGAACGAGGGGATCGGCGTCTCCGAGGCGCCGCGCGGCACGCTGATGCACCACTACAAGGTGGACGACGACGGCATCGTGGAGTGGGTCAACCTGGTCATCGCCACGGGCCACAACAACATGGCCATGAACCGGGCCGTGCTGCAGGTCGCCCGTCACCACGTGAAGGGCGACACGATCACCGAGCCCATGCTCAACCGGGTGGAGGCGGTCATCCGCTGCTACGACCCGTGCCTGAGCTGCTCCACCCATGCGCTGGGCCAGATGGCGCTCCGCATCCAGCTCGTCGGGCCGGACGGGCGGGTCCTGGACGAGCTGGCCCGCTGACGCGATCGGGGCGCTGATGGGACCGCGGCGCGTGACGGGCGGCGCGGCGTGACCGCGGCGCCGGGGCCGGGCGGCCCGGTCCGCGTGCTCGTGATCGGGTACGGCAACGCGCTGCGCACGGACGACGGCGTCGGCTGGCACGCTGCCCGGCTCCTGGCCGCCGACCCGCGCCTCGCCGGCGCGATCGTCGAAGCGCACCAGCAGCTGACCCCGGAGCTGGCCCTCGACATCAGCGCGGCGACGCTCGTCGTGCTGGTGGACGCGACCACGACGACGCCGCCCGGCACGGTCACGGCACGCCCCCTTGGGGCCGGCGAAGGGCCGGGCGCCTCGTCGCATCACGTCGGCCCGGGGCTTCTCCTCGCCCTTGCCCGTGAGCTGTACGGCGCGGCTCCCGAAGCCTGGGTCGTCAGCGTCGGGGTCCTGGAGATGGGTCCCGGCGAGGCGCTCTCTCCCCCCGTTGCCGCGGCGCTCCCGGCCGTCGCGAACGCCGTCGCGCGGCTGGCGGCCCGGCACGCCGGGCCCGCGGGCTGACGAGCGGCCCGCGGCTGCAGGTCGCTCGGCTCTGACGCGCGGGCCGCTGGCCCCGGGACACTGGCGCCATGAACGAGACCGCCGCGCTGATCTCTGCCCTGCACACCTCGTGGTTCGCTTCGGGCCTCAGCGAGAAGGCCCAGGCACGCCTTGCCGAGCTCGGTCGCCGCTTCACCGCGGAGCCGGGGACGGAGCTCTTCCGGGAAGGAGAGTCCAGCGACATCTTCGGGATCCTGGTCCGCGGCCGGGTGGCCCTCCGCACGCTGGTGCCCGAACGCGGGGACATCACCATCCTCACGGTCGAGCCCGGCGACGTCTACCTCTGGTCCTCGCTGGTCCCACCGTACCGCGCCTCTTCGACGGGGATCGCCATCGAGCCGATCGAGGCGGTCGTCTTCGACGGCACGGCGCTCCGGGCGGCCCTCCGGGAGGACTGCGAGCTGGCCACCGCGCTCTACCCGCGGGTGCTGGTGGCCGTCCAGCGGCGCCTCTTCGCGACGCGCCTCCAGATGCTGGATCTCTTTGCCGCGGAGCAGGTGAAGTCGTGGTGACGAGAACGGCCCCCGGGCGGGGCCATCGACCAGCGCTCGAGGGCCCGGGCTTCCTGGCCCGGGCGGACCTCCAGATCCTCATCGACCTCCTCCGCGAGGACGGCCGCCGCGTCATCGGGCCGACCGTCGCCGACGGGGCCATCGTCTTCGACGAGATCACGACCCTCGACGACCTCCCGCGCGGCGTGGGCGACGAGCAGGGTCCGGGGCGGTACCGCCTGCGCCGGCGCGGCGACGAGCATCTCTTCGGCTACGTCGTGGGTCCCACCGCGTGGAAGCGCTGGACCTTCCCCGCCCTCGTGCCCCTGACGCGGGCGACGAAGGAGGGCCACAAGGTCACCTTCGCCCCCGAGCCGACGGACTCCCAGGCGGTCGCCTTCCTGGGCGCGCGCGCCTGCGATCTCGCGGCGATCGGCGTCCAGGACGACGTCTTCACGGGCACCGCCTTCGTCGACCCGGACTACGCCGCCCGCCGGGCCAAGGTCTTCATCGTCGCGGTCCAGTGCACGACCGCCGCGTCGACCTGCTTCTGCACGTCGATGGGCAGCGGCCCCGAGGTGGAGCGCGGCTACGACATCCTCCTCACGGAGCTCGACGCCGGCTTCCTCACCGAGTCCGACACGGCCGCGGGGCGCGAGATCCTGGAGCGCCTCCCGTTGCGCCCCGCATCCTCCGCGGAACAGTACGGCGCCGCCGCGACGGTGGCCGCAGTGCGCGCCCGCATCGGCGACCCGGTGCCGGCCGCAGGCCTCCACGACCGGCTCCTGGCCCAGCTGGACCACCCGCGCTGGGCCCAGGTCGCGGAGCGCTGCATCACCTGCGGCAACTGCACCCTGGCCTGCCCCACCTGCTTCTGCACCACTCTCACCCAGGTCACCGACCTGACCGGCGCGAAGGCAGCGACCTACCGGACCTGGGACAGCTGCTTCAGCCCGGGCTTCGCCAAGGTCGCGGGCGGCAGCTTCCGCTCCCGGCCCCGCGACCGCTACCGCCAGTGGCTCACCCACAAGTTCGCGACCTGGTGGGACCAGTTCGGGAGCTCGGGCTGCGTCGGCTGCGGGCGCTGCATCACGTGGTGCCCGGTCGGCATCGACGTGCGGGACGAGCTGAACGCGATCGCGCCCGCCGTGCCGCTCGTGCCCGAGGTGCCGATTGTCGAGCCGGTGGCGGCCACCCCGAACGACTTCGTCACGGGGCGCGTCGTCGCCACGCGCCAGGAGACGGCCGACACGACGTCCCTGACGCTCACCGGTACGGACCCCGCGTTCGCCCAGGGCAGCACCGGCCAGTTCGCGATGGTGGCCCTGCCGGGCTTCCCGCCGCTGCCGATCTCGATCAGCCGCTTCCTCCCGGACGGGATCGAGCTCACCATCCGGGGCGCCGGTCCCGCCACCAAGGCGATGTGCGCCCTCCAGGTCGGCGAGCAGGTGGGCCTGCGCGGTCCCCTCGGCAACAACTGGCCGCTGGACCGCGCGGTCGGGCGCGACCTCGTGATCGTCACGGGCGGCATCGGCCTGGCCCCGCTGCGTCCCGTCCTTCACGCCATCGTCGCCGACCGGCGCCGGTTCGGCGACGTGAAGCTGTTCTACGGCGCGCGCACCCCGGCCGACCTGCTGTACCGCGACGAGCTGGAGCGCTGGGGCACGCGGCACGGGATCGAGGTCAGCCTGACCGTCGATCGCGCCGGGCCGGAATGGACGGGACGCGTGGGCATCGTGACCCACCTCTTCGACCAGGCCGCCTGGGACGGGTCGAACATGATCGCCTTCGTCTGCGGGCCCGAGCGGATGATGCAGGCGACGGCCACCACCCTCGCCGGCCGGGGCGTCACCGCCTCCCGCATCTACGTGACGCTGGAGCGCCACATGGAGTGCGGGATCGGCCTGTGCGGGCACTGCCAGATGGGCAAGTACTTCGTGTGCCGCGACGGCCCCGTCTTCTCGATCGGGCAGCTCGGCGACATCTTCGGCCGGGAGGGCATCTGATGACGTCGCACGCCCCGGCCGGCGCGCGCCCGCGCGTCGGCGTCGTCAAGTTCGCGTCGTGCGACGGGTGCCAGCTCACGCTCCTGGACCTGGAGGACGAGCTTCTCTCCGTGGTGGAGCACTTCGAGATCGTCGACTTCCCCGAGGCGTCGTCGTCCCGCTCCGCGGGTCCCTACGACGTCCTCTTCGTGGAGGGCTCCGTCTCGGAGCCGGCCCACCTCGAGCGGATCGTCGAGCTGCGCCGGCGGACCCGCTACCTCGTGACCATCGGCGCCTGCGCCACGGCGGGCGGGATCCAGGCGCTCCGCAACTGGGGCGACCACGACGCGTTCCGCGCCGGCGTCTACGCCCGCCCCGAGCTGATCCACTCCCTTGCCCGCTCCACGCCCATCGCCGAGCACGTGACGGTGGACGCGGAGCTGCGCGGCTGCCCGATCGATCCGGGGCAGCTGGTCGAGCTCCTGACGGCCCTGATCACCGGTCGTCGGCCGCAGATCCGCGACGAGGCCGTGTGCATGGAATGCAAGCGGCGCGGCGTGGTCTGCGTGATGGTCAGCAAGGGGATCCCCTGCCTGGGGCAGGTGACCCAGACCGGCTGTGGGGCGATCTGCCCGCGCTTCGGCCGCGGCTGCTACGGCTGCTTCGGACCGCGGGAGCAGGCCAACGCCGCCGGGCTCACGCGCCACCTCCAGATGGCCGGCGACCGGCCGCGCGAGGAGGTGGGACGGCTGTTCGCCGGCTTCACGGCGTACAGCGAGCCGTTCCGGAGCATGGTCACCGAGCTGGGCGGCACGCGGACGGGGCGGGCGGCGACGCCCGTCGAGCCGACCACGACGATGGGAGGCAAGTCATGAGCACGGCCACCAGGAAGGTCGTGGACGAGCGCCTCTACGAGGTGGGCGAGCTGACCCGCGTCGAGGGCGAAGGCTCGCTTCGCCTGCGCGTGCGGGACGGCGAGGTCGTCGAGGCCCGCCTCGGGATCTTCGAGACACCCCGCTACTTCGAGCAGCTGGTCGTCGGACGGACACCCGACGAGGTCATCGACATCGTCGCCCGCATCTGCGGGATCTGCCCGGTGGCCTACCAGATGAGCGCGGTCCACGGGTTCGAGGACCTCTTCGGCGTCCGGATCGACCCGTCGGCCCGTGCCCTCCGGCGCCTCCTCTACTGCGGCGAGTGGATCGAGAGCCACGCCCTCCACATCTACCTGCTGCACGCCCCCGACTTCCTCGGCTACGAGAGCGCGATCGCGATGGCGGCCGACCACCGGCCGCTCGTCGAGAAGGCGCTGCGCATGAAGAAGGCCGGCAATCAGCTCATCAAGATCCTCGGCGGTCGACCCATCCACCCCGTCACCGTCCGGGTCGGCGGGTGGTCGCGCGCCCCGCGCGTGGCCGAGCTGCGCGACCATCGCCCGGCCCTCGTCGAGGCCCTCGAGATCGCCCAGGAGACAGTGAAGGTCGTCGCCGGCTTCACGATGCCCGACTTCGACCGCGAGCCGCGCCTGGTCAGCCTCCGGCACGCGGGCGAGTACCCCTACAACGATGGGCGCATCGTCAGCTCCGACGGGATCGACATCCCTCCGTCGGCCTGGCGCGACGTCTTCGAGGAGCACCAGGTCGAGGGGTCCAACGCCCTCCATGCCCGGGCTCGCGACGGACACGGCGTCTACCTGCTGGGACCGGCGGCCCGGGTGACCCTCGCCGCGGACCAGCTCCATCCCCTCGCGAAGGAGGCGCTCGAGGCCTCCGGCTACGCGCCCATGATCCGGACGAACATCTACGCCTCCATCGTCGCCCGGGCCGTGGAGCTGCTCCACGCGATCGCCGAGGCGATCGACCTCATCGACGCCTACCGGCCACCCTCCGAGCCGCTCGTCACGTGGAAGAGCCGCCCGGGCGTGGCAGCATGGGCCACCGAGGCGCCGCGCGGGCTCCTCTTCCACCGGTACGAGGTGGACGAGGCGGGCCGGATCCGGACGGCGCAGATCGTCCCGCCCACCAGCCAGAACCAGGCCGCGATCGAGGCCGACCTCGTCGTCGCGGCGAAGCAGGTCCTGGACCTGCCCCACGAGGCGGCGACCCACCGCCTCGAGCAGATGATCCGGAGCTACGACCCGTGCATCAGCTGCGCGACCCACTTCCTGGACCTCACGATCGAGGAGGCCTGACGCGCCCAGGCACGGCTTCCGGAGCGTCCCGATGAGCGCCCGCGTCCCGGTCTTCGTCTGCGGCGAGCGGGCTCGCGGCGACGACGCCGCGGGCTTCGCCGCGGTCGACCTGCTGCCCGCCGGTGTTCTCGCCCGAACCGAGGTCGTGGCGGCCGGCCAGCTCGACGTCCTGCTCCTGCTGGACCTGCCCGCCGGCGTGCCATGCGTCGTCGTGGACGCAGTGGCCGGCATCCGGCCCGGCGAGGTCTGGGTCCGACCCCTGGCCACGCTCGTCGACCGGGCGCGAGCGGAATCCGAGCATGGCCGCGCTCCCGAGCTGCGATCCTCGCACGAGCTGCCGCTCGCCCAGGTGCTCGCCCTGGCCGCCACGCTGCGCGACGCGCCGCCCGCCGGGACCTTCGTGGGGATCGGCGGCTCGCGATGGGACGTCGGGACGGCGCTGTCGGCGCCGGTGGCCGCGAGCCTGCCGGCGTTCGCGGCAGCGATCGCCGCGGCCGTGGAGGCGGCGGACGCGGCCTACTGGGGGTAGATCTCGCCGATGGTGGTGGCGTCGACCCAGGCCGGCTCGATGAGCAGGAGCGGCGGGACCGTCTTGCCCGCGACCAGGTCGAGGATCGCCGGCACGATCGTGCTCCCGAACTGCTCCGGGAAGTACGCCGCGTCCCCGATGTAGTGCTCGTCGCTGCGGATCAGATCCCGGACCTTCGGCTCGGCGCCCTGCGCCGAGACCCACACGTCGCCCTCGCGGCCCGCGGTCTTCGCCGCGTCGAGCGCGCCGAGCGCCGCGTCGTCGTTGACCGCGACGACGACGATCTTCGACTTGCCGGGCATTCCTTCGAGGACGGTGGTCATCGCGGACTTCGCCGCTGGCTCCGTGTCGATGGCGCGCCCGATCTGCGGGTTCGTGATCGGGCAGATGGCCGAGAAGCCCTGGCTGTAGCCCTCCATGCGCAGCCGGCTCCTGTCGGCGGCGATCGTCGACTCGAAGGAGACGTACGAGTCGTACGTGCAGTTCCACTTCTCCTTGACCCACGTGCCCACGGCGGTACCCGCGATCTGGCCGGCGCGGAGATCGTCCGCGGAGACGAGGGTCTTGGCGCAGGGCGGCTGCGGGAACTCCACGGCGAGAACCGGGATCCCGGACGGCGTCTCAGTGCAGACGACCGCCGGGTCGGAGAGATCGCCCTGGAACTGGATCAGGCCCTGGATGCCCGCGTCGGAGAGCGTCTTCATGCACGTCGACACGTTGCTGGGGAGCTGCTTGGCGTCGCACTCGACGAGCTGGGCGCCGGCCTTCGCGGCCTGGGAGCGGATCCCGTCCGAGATCTGGAGCACGTACGGGACCACTTCGCCGTACGACAGGTAGCCGAGCTTCACGCCCTTCCCGGCGCCCGCCGCCACGCCGCTGTATGGGTTGGCGGACGGGGACGCGGTGGGTCCGACCGTGGGAACGGGCGAGGCCTGGCCCTGGGACGGTACGCATGCGGCCACGGCGAGGGCCGAGACGGCGAAGAGCGCGACGGCGCGGCCGGTGCGACGCGGCGACGACGGGCGCGAGTTGAGCACGGGGTTGATCCTCCGGTCGGACGGGGCGAGGCCGGCAGCAGGTCCGCCCGGAACGAGAGCGGCGCCAGCCGAGAGGAAGGATACGGGATCGCTGCTCTGCCAGCCGGCGGACGGCGGCGGATCGGTCCGCTACTCGACCTCTCCGAGCACCGCGTTGATCGACGCGAGCCGCCCGTGCAGGTCCTCGTACGCCGGCGCGAGCCGGTCGTAGACGGCCCGCGCCGCCGGATCCGGGGCGAGCCGCTCCGCGATGCCGACCAGGGCCGCAATCCCTGCTCGCTCGTCGTCCACCATCCCGATCCCCCGCGCGGCCAGGATGGCCGCCCCGACGACCGACGCCTCCGCCACGCGCGGGACGGCGACCTCGACGCCGACGACGTCCGCCTTGACCTGGTTCCAGAGGCGGCTCGCGGCCGTGCCGCCGGTCACCCGCAGCTCGCTGAAGGGCAGGCCCGCGGCCACCGCTGGCGCGGCCACGTGGCGCAGCGCGAACGCCGCCGCCTCCAGCACCGCGCGTACGAGATGCGCCCGCCGATGGCGGAGCGTCAGCCCGACGAACGCCCCCCGCGCGGCCGGGTCGTGGAGGGGCCAGCGCTCGCCGGCCAGGTAGGGCAGGAACAGCAGCCCGCCGGCGCCGACCGGGACGCTGGCCGCCTCGGTCAGCAGCTCGGCGAGCGTGGCGGAACCACCCAGCGCATCGCCGACGAGCCAGTCGAGCGCCTTGCCCGTGCCCGCCATCGCCCCGCCGACGTAGTGGAGGCCCGGCAACGGCGCGGGGCCGGTCCAGAGCGGCGGCGCCGCGACGGGCCGGTCGACGTACAGGCCGAAGCCGCCCGACGTCCCACCGGTGTCGATGGCCTGGCCGGGGGCCGTCAGCCCGGCTCCCAGGAACGTGGCGATGGCGTCGTTGGCGCCGGCGACGACGGGGAGGTCGAGGGGGAGCCCGAGCTCGGCCGCGGGAGCCGACCGCAGCCGGCCGACGACGCTGCCCGCGCGAGCCGCGGGCGGCGCGATCCGGTCGTCCAGCCCGGCGGCGCGAGCCTCGTCCGCGGTGATCGCCTCGGCCGGATCCTGGAGCGACGCGGCGGCGACGCCCGTCAGGCGGAAGGCCAGGTGATCCCAGGCGGCCAGGAGCCAGACGGCCCCGTCGACCACCTCGGGGCGCAGGGCCGCCAGCAGGCGTGCCCGGCCCAGCAGGCCGACCACCCACCCCTGGCGGCCGATCGCGGCAGCCGCCGCGGCCGTCTCGTCCGCGGCGCGCCGGTCGAGCCACGTGATCGCGGGTGCCAGCGCGTGCCCGTCGGCGGCCGTTGCGACCAGCGTGGGGCCCTGGCCGACCACGCACATGGCGACGGGCTCCACCCGCCCGTCGACGGCCGCCTGCGCCCGGGCGATGGCGATCCCGCGGGCGAGGGCGGTCCACCAGGCGTCCGGTCGCTGCTCCGCCCGGCCGGGCATGCCCTCCAGAAGGAGCGCGTACGGGACGCGAGCGAAGCCACGAAGGCGTCCGTCCGGGGCGAGGACGCCGGCCTTGATGGCAGAGGTGCCGAGGTCGACGGCGACGAGGACGCGGGGATCGGCGGTCACGGGCACGAATGGTAGGCGCCGCAGCGCCGGCCTGTCGCGCCAGGTCCGAATGCGGCGCAGCGTCGTGCCCTGGCCCGGGACGGCGTCAGCCCGCGGGGGCGGTCGGGCCGGCGCCGGCCTACAGCACCTTCCCCGGGTTCAGGATCCCGAGCGGGTCGAGGGCCGCCTTGATCGCGCGCATCGCCCGCACGGCGTCCGGGCCGCGCGTCGCCTCGAGATAGGCCCTCTTCGCCACGCCGATCCCGTGCTCGCCCGTCACGGAGCCGCCGAGTGCCAGCGTCGCCCGGAAGAGGTCGTCGAGCGCGGCGCGGACCCGCTCGGCGCCCGTCGCGTCGTCGCGGTCGACGACGAAGCATGGATGCAGGTTGCCGTCCCCGGCGTGCCCGAAGACCCCGGTCCGGAGGCCACGCCGGTCGCCGATCTCGTGGATCGCGTGGAGCAGGTCCGGGACCCGGGACCGCGGAACCACGACGTCCTCCATCCCGGCCACGCCGATCGCCTCCAGCGCGCGATGCGCCATCCGGCGGCCCTGGCGCAGCATGTCCGCCTCGGCCGCGTTCTGGGAGCGAACCATGAGCCCGGCACCCGCCCGGGTGCAGCCCCGCTCCGCCCGGTCCAGCTCGGAGGCGCCGGAGGCCCCCGGGAGGTCCGACTCGACGAGCAGCATCGCCGCGGCCTCCTCGTCGAGGCCGAGCGCGAACGCCTGGTTCACCGCGCGGATCGTGAACGCGTCCATCAGCTCGAGCGTGCATGGCTGGACCCCGTCGCGGACCATGCCGGCAACGGCCTGGCCCGCCGCCTCGATCGTGGGGAAGAAGGCGACCAGCGTCTGCGAGGGCGCGGGCGGCGCGATCAGGCGGAGGGTCGCCTCCGTGATGATCCCCAGCGTCCCCATGCTCCCGACGAACAGGCTCGCCAGGTCGTACCCGGCGACGTCCTTGACGTTGCGCCCGCCGGTGCGGATCACGGCCCCGTCGGCGAGCACCACCTCGAGACCCAGGACGGCGTCGCGCGTCACGCCGTACTTGACGCAGCACAGGCCGCCGGCATTCGTCGCGAGGTTGCCGCCGATCGTGCACGTCTCGTAGCTGGCCGGATCCGGGGCGTAGAACAGGCCGCGCGCGGCGACGGCCACCTTGAGGTCGGCGTTGACGACGCCGGGCTGGACCACCACGACGCGGTTGTCCTCGTCGATCTCGAGAACGCGGCTCATCCGGGCGAGCGAGATCGTCAGCCCGCCCTCGACCGCATTCGCCCCGCCCGACAGGCCGGTCCCCGCCCCGCGCGGGACGAGCGGCACGCCGATGCGCGGCAGCCAGGCGCACGATGCGGGCGACCTCCTCCGTCGAGGCCGGGAACGCCACGGCGATCGGGGTCGGCGGATCGAGGTACGCGGTCTCGTCCCGGCGGTGGGCCTCGAGGTCGGCCGCGTCGACGGTCAGCCGGAGACCCGGCAGGGCCGCCCGGAGCCCGTCCAGGAAGGCGCGGCGAGCAGCCGGTTCAGACATGCGCGTGGGCATGGTGCCGGCCCGATGCCGGTCGATCCGGGTTACGCCGGCGCGGCGGGCGCCGGGCTGGCCCGCCGCGGAAGGCAGACGTAGAACGTCCGGTCGGGAAGGTACGGCGGGACCAGGGCAAGGATGGTTCCGAACCCGCAGTCCCGCAGCATCCGCACCAGGTCCGGCTGCGTCGCCCAGAACGCGGTCAGGTTGCCCCACGCAGCCGTCGGGATCTCCGCGAGCTGTCCCTCCCGGTCCTGAGGGATCTCGTGGAAGGTGTGCCCGGCGTAGCCCGCCTCGACGTGCGTGGGCCGGTTCGAATGGTGCGTGTCGAGGATCGTGACGATCCCTGAGCATCGCCGCAGCAGCTCCAGCTGGTCGGCGATCTCGAGGTGGTACAGGAGCCCCAGGAGAAGGATGACGTCGTAGCCGGCGACATCGGTCTCGCGGACGTCCTGTTGGACCCACGTGATGCCGGGCGTCATGGGCATCCGCTCGGTCCGGGCGTCGGTCGCCGTGACCTGCCAGCCCAGGTCGCGGGCCGCGATCGCGAAGGCCCCGTGGCCGCAGGCCAGGTCCAGGAGCCGGCCCGGCGGAAAGAGCGACAGCAGATCGCGGAGAACCGCCACCCGGTCCGTGGCGCCGGCCTTCGCGTCCGGGACTGTCCACGCCACGGCCGGCTCGCCTGTGGCGAGGGCATTCGGGGCGGCGGGACGTGGCGGGCGAAGGCCGAGGCGTCGGGCAACCGTCCCGAGCCGGCGTCGGATCAGCGTCACGTGCGGGTCGCCCCCTACCGCTCGCCGGTGCGGCGGCCGACCAGCCACCAGGCGACCGGGAAGGCGATCCCGGCGAGCGCGAGCTTGAACACGTCGCCGAAGACGAACGGGAGCAGGCCCTTCGCCAGCGCGGTCGACAGGTCGAAGCCGGTCGCGGCCATCAGCCACGGGATCCCGACCAGGTAGATCGCCAGGTTCCCGATGGCCATCGCCACGACGGCGCCGCCGACGTGGCGGTCCCAGCCCAGCTCGGCCAGCCGCCCGACGATGGCCGCCGCGACGAGGAAGCCGAGGAGGTAGCCGCCGGTGGCGCCGAGGACCCAGCGTCCCGCGTCGAAGGCGACGTACGTGTCGAAGCCGGACGCGTTGCCCGCGTAGACCGGCAGGAGGAGGCCCATCACCAGGTACAGCGCGACGGCGAGGAAGCCGCGCCGGAACCCCAGCGCGCCGCCCACGAGCAGGACCGAGAACGTCTGCGCGGTGATCGGCACGGGCGAGATCGGCAGGGTCACCCGGACGTCGCCGGGAAGGAGGATCGTCTGACCGTGGAGCACGAGCTGGATGTTCGCCGTGAGCGCGATGAGGATGGCCCCCGCGATCACGAGCGCCACGTGGCGCGCCCGCGAGCTCATCCGCTCCCCGACCGCCACCGGGACCAGGAAGTCGCCGATGGTGATCCCACGCTCGGCGGCGGGCAGCCGGTTGAGGCGCTCGGTCGCCTGGGTCATCGCCTGGCTGTCTCCCCGTCGGGCGGCCGACGGCCGCCGCTGCCGGGAGTCTACCAGCGCCGGACACGGGTCCGGGCCGGCGGGACCCTCGCCCGCGCCGGCCGCTCAGTCGCGAACGAGCGCCCCGACGATCTCGACGCGCGATGCGAGGCGGGCCGGGTAGAGCGCCGCCAGGATCGCGAGGATGGCGCCCCCGACCAGGGCCGCGGCCGCGATCCCCCACGGCGGCTGGAACGAGACCGAGGCACCTCCGGCCAGCACCACGAGCGACGCGCCGGCGGCCAGGCCCGCGGCGACGCCCAGGAGCGCGCCGACGAGCCCGAGGATCGCCGCCTCCAGCACGACGAGGCGCCACGCCTGGCGGCGGGTGAGGCCGGTCGCCCGGAGCAGGGCCAGCTCGCGGACGCGCTCCAGGACGTTCATCGCCAGGGTGTTGACGATGCCCAGCGCCGCGACCATCACGGCGATCGCCGCGAGGGCCGCGAACAGGGCGGCCCGGCGGTCCACCGACGCGCCGATCGCACCGGCCGCCTGGTCGAGCGTCGCCGGCTCCAGGGCGTAGTCCCTGGCGGCCGCCTCGACCGCGGGCGCCGCAGAGGCCTCCTGCCCAGGCGCGAATCGAATGGCGAAGGCGTCGGCGCCGAGCACCCCGAGCCGGTTGGTCGCGTCCGACCAGCCGACGAGGATCGCCTCGCCGAGCGTGCCCGGGATCGTCCGCTCGGCGATGCCCGCGACCTCCAGCTCCACGATGCCCGTTCCGGACAGGACCGCCAGCTTCGACCCGAGGGCGATCCCCCGTCGCTCGGCCAGGCTGCGCGGGACGATCGCCGCCCCGCCGGCGTCGAGCGCGGCGAACGCCGCGGCCCTGTCCCCCGCGACGAGGGGCAGGCGCCCGTCCGCGAGCAGGTCGGCGCCGACAACGGCGGCGGCGTCGGTGCGGGCCCCGTCGAGCGCGACGGCGAACCGCCCGATGGGGCTGACCCGGGCAACGCCCGGCAGCGCGGCGATCTCGGCCGGCGCCTGCTCGTCGGCCGCCACGGGGCGAATCGAGGTGAGCAGCATCTCCCCGGGAACCACCTGCGCGAGCCACGCGGTGGCCGCCTCGCGGGTGGAGCCGGCGACGCCGGCGAGGGCGACGAGGACGGCGAGCGCGACGGCCAGCGCCCCCACGGTGAGGGCCGTGCGACTCCGGTCGCGGCTGAGCGATCCACGCGTGAGGCGCTCCTCGGCCGGCAGGAACGGTGCCGCGAGGAGGCCCACGACCCGTCCCAGCGGGCCGGCCACGAATGGCGCCACGAGGGCGACGCCCAGGAGGATCGCGAAGACGACCAGCGGGCGGACGATCCCCGGGCGGCCCGTCGCGACGCCGGGCCAGAGGGCCAGCCCAACGAGGCCCACGACGGCGAAGACGAGGAGGAGCCAGCGCAACCGGGCGCGCAGGATCGCTCCCTGGTCGAGGCGAAGCCGGAGCGCCGCGACGGGCGAGATGCTGCCGGCACGGAGCGCCGGCTCGACGGCCGCGGCCAGCGTGACCACGAAGCCCAGGAAGGCTCCCAGCGCCAGCGCCTCCGGCTGCAGGGGCAGCTCGCCCAGGGCCGCCGTGCCGCGCCCGCCCAGGAGCAGCACCGACGCGCCTGCCAGGGCGATGCCGGCGACCACCCCGAGAAGGACCCCGGCGATGCCGAGGTGGACCGCCGAGAGCAGGACCATGAGCGTCACCTGGCGCCGGGTCATGCCCGCCGCGCGGAGGAGCCCCACGTCGCGGGCGCGCTCGGCCACGGTCATCGAGAGGGTGTTGAAGATCAGGAACGCACCGCCGAAGAGCGCCACCGCCGCGACGAGGGCGATGGCGACGCGGACCTCGGCGGTCGACGCCTCCAGCGCGGCCCCGACGTCGGCGGGCGTGCTCAGCGTGTACGGCTCGCCAGTCAGCCGCTGCTCCAGCGCGGCGGTTGCCGCCACAGGGTCCGTCCCCGGGGCCAGGAGGACGTCCACCGCCGTCACCCTGTCGGTCGCGAACAGGGCCTGCGCCGCCTCCAGGGGGACGACGACACTGCGGCCGGCCGGGTCCGGGTCGCCCGGCGTCGCGGCCAGGACCCCGACGACGCGGAAGACCGTCGGGGTGACGGCCGGGTCGCCGAGGAGGGTGATGGTTGCCCCGACGCCGAGACCGTCGTCGCGGGCGAGATCCGCCGAGACGAGCGCGCCGTGGTCGTCGCCGGGGCCCAGCTGCGTCCCGGCCGCGAGTGGGCGGTCGTGGATCGCCGGGTCGGCGGCCCGCTCGACGCCGACGACCGTGAGGGGCGCGGGAAGTGTCGCGGCGCCGCCGGCGGGCAGCGGGTAGGTGCGACGCTCCAGGGTCGGAGAGACCGCGGCCACGCCCGGCGTCGTGGCGACCGCGCCGACCGTGGCCGCCGAGAGCCCGCGCTCCTCGAACGCGGCGACCCGCAGGTCGGCGCGACCCAGCAGGTCGCGGACGCTTCGGTCGACCGCCGCGTCCAGGGCGGCGTTCACGACGAGGGCCGCGACCAGCACGCCGACCCCGAGCGCGATCCCGACGATCGTCAGGAAGGTGCGGAGCGGCCGGGCGCCCAGGCTTCGGCGGGCAAGCGCGTTCGCTGCGCGCACGCCTAGAGCCCCAGGGCGGCGAGGCGGACGATCAGCGGGCCCGCGGCGTGGTCCTCGCGGCGCCCCAGGACGATCTCGTCGAGGACCGTCCCGTCGCGCAGGACGAGGACCCGGTCGGCATAGGCGGCCGCCTTGGCGTCGTGCGTCACGAGGACCACGGTCTGGCCGCGGTCCGCGCACAGGCGCCAGAGCATGTCGAGGATCTCCGTGCCGGTCGCATAGTCGAGGTTGCCGGTCGGCTCGTCGGCCAGCAGGAGCGCCGGGCGATGGACCAGCGCCCGCGCCAGGGCGACCCGCTGCTGCTCGCCGGCCGACAGCTCGTCCGGACGGTGTCGCTCCCGGTCCGCCAGGTCGACGGCCGCGAGCACCTCGCGGATGGCCGCCGTCTCGTCGCGGCCGCCGGGATCGCGGCCGGCCACGATGAAGGGGAGGGCGACGTTCTCGCGGACGGAGAGGATCGGGAGCAGGTTGAAGAACTGGAAGACGAAGCCGGTCTTCTCGCGGCGCAGCTTCGTCGCCGCGTCGTCGCCCAGGAGGCTGACCACCGCCCCGTCGAGGACGACCTCGCCGGAGGTGGGCCGGTCCAGCCCGCCCAGGAGATGGAGCAGCGTGCTCTTGCCCGAGCCCGACGGCCCCATCACGGCCACGAACTCTCCGGGCTCCACCGCCAGCGAAACGCCGCGCACTGCGCCCACGTCCGCGCCGCCCAGCCGGTAGATCCGGGTGAGGTCGCGGGCCTCGAGGATGGGCGGCATCAGGCGGCTCCTCCGATCCGTGCGGTGCCGAGACGCACCGCCGCGGGGCGAGTGTAGCGCCGGCCCGTGTCGCGCACGGCCGCCGGCAAGGCGGCCGTCCTCACCCGCCGAAGAGGAAGCGGAGGACGGCGCTGCCCAGGCCGTCGAGGAGGCCGGGGGCCGGGGCCGGGATCGCGACGGGGTCGTCGACGCGGTAGCTCTGGCCGGCGGGTGGAGCGTTGCCGCCCTGGCCGGCGTTCGCGTTCCCCGTCCCGTACCCGCCCTGGGCGGTCGGCACGCCGCGCGGCGCGGCGTCGTCCGGCTCGCTGCGGTCGGGCGGCTCCGGCGTCGGCGTCGGCGCGGGCGCCACGGCCGGGGTGGGTGCCGGCGTCGGGCTGGGCCTGGGCGTCGCCGCGGGCCGGGCAGGCTCCTCGCTGGGCTTCGGCGCCGGATGCGGTGTCGGCCGCGGGGCCGGATGCGGAGTCGGATGCGGGGTCGGCCGCGGCTTCGGACGCGGCGTCGGCCGCGGGGTCGGCCTGGGCGTGGGAGCGACGGCGCCGCCGCACTTGTCGGCGAAGATGACCGTCCACATCTTCTTGCCGCTGGCGCTCTTGTAGGCGCCGACGCCGACCGCGTCCCATGCCTTGCCGAGGATGTTGGCGCGGTGCCCGGACGAGTTCATGAACTGGAGGTGGATCGCCTGTGTCGCGACGTCGTCCGGGTACGAGTTCCAGCCGATGTTCTCCCCGGCCACGTTGAAGCAGTAGCCCTTGTCCTGGAGGACGTCGAAGACGCTGCCGTAGCCCGGAATGGAGTGGCTGAAGTAGCTCCGCGTGATCATGTCCTTGCTGCGCCAGCGGGCCAGCGACGTGAGCGCCGAGTCGACCCTCATCGAGCGCAGGCCGGCGCTCGCGCGCGCCTGGTTGGTGAGCTGCACCAGCTGGGATTCGGAGGCGGAGCTGAACGAGCCCGCGCTCCACGCGGCGGCCGGCGACGGGAGGGCGAAGGCGCCGATCGACAGGGACAGGAAGGCGCTCGCGACCAGCACGGCAAGTCGGGCGGACGGGGTGCGCACGGGACGAGGGCGGGTCACCCCCTGACCCTACCGGGCCGTTCGGGCCGCGTCCGTCGCGCGATGGTCCCGTCCCCGGACCGGACGGTGGTCCCGGTGCGTCAGCCCGCGACGCCCTCGGCGAGGTTCGGGCGGAGGATCCGGATCGCCTCGGAGACCGGGATCCCGGCCCGGCGGGCGTAGTCCTCCAGCTGGTCGCGCTCGATCCGTCCGACCCCGAAGTAGGCGCTCCGCGGGTGCCAGAAGTAGTAGCCCGACACGGACGCCCCGGGCAGCATCGCCCACGACTCCGTCAACCGGATCCCTGCCCGCGCCTCGGCCTCGAGAAGGCTGAACAGCGTCCGCTTCTCCGAGTGGTCGGGGCAGGCCGGATACCCGGGCGCGGGCCGGATGCCCTGGAACCGCTCCGCCAGCAGGTCGTCGTTGCTGAGCGTCTCGTCGGGGGCGTAGCCCCACAGCTCGCGGCGGACGCGCTCGTGAAGCCGCTCCGCGAACGCCTCGGCCAGGCGGTCGGCCAGCGCCTTGGCCATGATGGCCGAGTAGTCGTCGTGGGCCGCCTCGAACTGCGCCACGATCTCCTCCAGGCCATGACCGGTGGTGACGGCGAAGGCGCCAACGTAGTCGTGGACGCCGCTCTCGCGCGGGGCGACGAAGTCGGCGAGGGCAAGATTGGGACGCCCGTCCCGCCTGGCCATCTGCTGGCGCAGCGTCCTGAACGTCGCCAGTGCCTCGGTGCGGGCGCCATCGCGCCAGACCACGATGTCGTCAGCGACGGCATTCGCCGGCCAGAACCCCACCACCGCGTCGGCCCGCAGGCTGTCGTCGGCCACGATGCGATCCAGCAGGGCGAGCGCGTCGCGATGGAGATCGCGGGCGGCCGCGCCGACGACCGGGTCGTCGAGGATGGCCGGGTAGGCGCCCCGGAGCTCCCACGTGGCGAAGAACGGGCCCCAGTCGATCCGCTCGACCAGCTCGGTCAGCGGATACGCACGGAACGTCCGGACGCCGAGGAACGTCGGCCGCGGGGGACTGACGCCGGTCCAGTCGATGCGCAGGCGGTTCGCCCGCGCGTCGGCGAGCGCGAGGCGCTGCTCCGCGGCCCGGCGCTCTCCACGTTCGCGACGGATGACCTCGTCATCGGCGCGGATCCCCGCCTCGAACGCCGCGCGCCGCGCGGGGTCCAGCAGCGCACGGGCGACGCCGACCGCCCGCGACGCGTCGTGGACGTGGACCACGGGCCCCGAGTATGCGGGCGCGATCCGCAGCGCCGTGTGGGCCCGCGAGGTGGTCGCGCCGCCGATGAGGAGCGGGATCGTGAAGCCCTGGCGCTCCATCTCCGAGGCGACGTGGACCATCTCGTCGAGCGACGGCGTGATGAGCCCGGACAGCCCGACGAGGTCGGCGCCGATCTCGCGGGCGCGCTCCAGGATCCGCCCGGCCGGCACCATGACCCCCAGGTCCACGACCTCGTAGTCGTTGCAGCCCAGGACGACCCCCACGATGTTCTTGCCGATGTCGTGGACATCACCCTTGACCGTCGCGGTCACGATCGTGCCGGCGTTCCGTGACGTCCCCGAGCGCTCGGCCTCGAGGTACGGCACGAGGACCGCCACGGCCTTCTTCATGACCCGGGCGCTCTTGACGACCTGGGGCAGGAACATGCGCCCCGCGCCGAACAGGTCGCCGACCACGTTCATGCCCGTCATGAGCGGGCCCTCGATGACGTCGAGCGGGCGGCCGGCGCGCAGCCGGGCCTCCTCGGTGTCCTCCGCGATCCAGGTGTCGATCCCCTCGACGAGCGCGTGCGTGAGGCGCTCTTCGACGGGCAGCTCGCGCCAGGCGAGGTCCTCGGCCGGCCGCGCCATCCCGCCCTGCTCGGCATAGCGGATCGCGATCTCCAGGAGGCGCTCCGTGGCGTCGGGGCGGCGGTCCAGGACGACGTCCTCGACGCGCTCGCGCAGGTCGGGGTCGATGTCGTCGTAGACCGGCAGCACCCCGGCGTTGACGATGGCCATGTCGAGCCCGGCACGGATCGCGTGGTACAGGAAGACCGCGTGGATCGCCTCGCGGACCCGGTCGTTGCCGCGGAAGGCGAACGAGACGTTGGAGACGCCGCCCGAGGTGCGCGTCCCGGGCAGCTCGGCCTTCAGCCGCCGGACCGCCTCCACGAAGTCGATCGCGTAGCGGTTGTGCTCCTCGATGCCGGTGGCGATCGCGAAGATGTTGGCGTCGAGGATCACGTCCTCGGGAGCGAAGCCCACGACCTCGGTGAGCAGGCCGTACGCGCGCCTGCAGACGGCGACGCGGCGGTCGACCGAATCTGCCTGGCCCTGCTCGTCGAAGGCCATGACGACCACGGCCGCCCCGTAGGCCCGACACAGGCGGGCCTGGCGCAGGAACTCGGCCTCGCCCTCCTTGAGCGAGATCGAGTTGACCACGCCCCGGCCCTGCAGCTGGCGCAGCCCGGCCTCCAGGACGGCCCACTTGGAGCTGTCCACCATCACCGGGACCGCGGCGATCTCCGGCTCGACGGCGATCCGGCGCAGGAACCGCGACATCGCGGCGACGCCGTCGAGCATCGCCTCGTCCATGTTGACGTCGATGAGCTGGGCCCCGTTGGCCACCTGCTCACGGGCGATCGCTATGGCCTCGTCCTCCCGGCCTTCCGCCACCAGGCGGGCGAACTTGCGCGAGCCGGTCACGTTCGTCCGTTCGCCGACGTTGACGAAGGCGTTCCCGGGCGGCGGGATGACCACGGGAAGCAGGCCGGAGAGGCGCGTCAGCGGCGGCAGCACGGGGATCGCGCGCGGCGGCAGGCCGGCGACCGCTTCCGCGATGGCGGCCACATGCGCCGGCGTCGTCCCGCAGCAGCCGCCGGCCACGTTGAGCAGGCCATGCTCGGCCCATTCGCGCATGGCCGTCGCCATGGCCCCCGGCGTCTCGTCGTACCCGCCGAGGTCGTTCGGCAGCCCTGCGTTCGGGTAGGCGGAGACCGGCCGATCGGCGACGCGGCCCAGCACGTCGAGGTGCTCCCGCAGCTGGGCCGGCCCGAGGGCGCAGTTGAGGCCCACGAAGACCGGGTCCGCGTGGCGGATGCTGTGCCAGAACGCCTCGACCGTCTGGCCCGAGAGCGTTCGTCCCGACGCATCGACGATGGTGCCGGAGACGGCCAGCGGGACCGGCACGTCCAGCTCGTCGGCCAGGGAGCGGACGGCGAAGATGGCGGCCTTCGCGTTGAGCGTGTCGAAGACCGTCTCGACGAGGAGGAGGTCCGCCCCACCCTCCAGGAGGCCCGCTGCCGCCTCGCGATAGGCCGCCTCCAGCTCCTCCCACGTGACGTTGCGGGCGGCCGGATCCTCGACGTCGGGCGAGATCGACGCGGTCCGGTTGGTGGGGCCCAGGGAGCCCGCCACGAACCGGGGGCGGGTGGGATCGGCCCGCTCGGCCGCGTCGGCCGCCTCGCGGGCCAGCCGCGCCGCTGCCACGTTCATCTCGCGAACCACGTCGGGCTCCAGGCCGTAGTCGGCCTGGGCGATCCGGGTCGAGGTGAACGTGTTGGTGGTGATGATGTCGGCGCCGGCCGCGAGATAGGCGGCGTGCACATCCCGGACGGCGTCCGGCTGGGTCAGGCTGAGGAGGTCGTTGTCGCCGCGCAGGTCGCGTGGATGGTCGGCGAAGCGCGACCCGCGGAACTCCGCCTCGCCGAACTGGCGGGCCTGCAGGAGCGTCCCCATCGCCCCGTCGATCACGAGGATCCGGCGGGCGAGCTCGGGCTCGAGGCGGGCCAGGCGGGCCAGGCGGGCCGGCGCCCCGGCCGCCGCGGCGGTCATCCCGGGCGTGGCCGCGGCCGCGGGGGTCGCCCCGGCCCCGGCGCCCGGCGCCGCCGGCCCGGTCATCGGGCGCTCCGGGCCGCGTGCCGCTCGCGGACCCGCCGGACGAGCCCGGCGCACTGCTCGTAGCGGCCGAAGCTGGGCATGATGTAGGAGCCCGCGACCTCGGCCTCGACGGCGGCGAGGAGCGCGTCGGCCATCTCGATCCCGACCTCCGAGCCGCGGTCGCCGGCGGCGTGCATCGCCGCCCGGGCCTCGTCGGGGATCACGATCCCCGGCACCTCGTTGTGGAGGAACTCGGCGTGCCGGGCCGAGACGAGCGGGAGGACGCCCAGCAGCACCGGGACCGGGAAGCCACCCGGCCCGAAGCGCCGGCGCGCCTCCGCCAGCATCGCCTCCACCTGGGCCACGGCATACAGGGGCTGGGTCATCACCAGGTGCGCGCCAGCGTCCAGCTTGCGCTCCAGCCGGTCCCACTCGGAGGCGGCGTCGGCCGCCGTCGGGTCCAGGGCACAGGCGATCGTGAAGCCCGCCCGCTGGCCGATCGGCGAGCCGGCCTGGTCCTCGCCGCGGTTGAGCCGGGCCAGGACGGAGACCAGGCCGACCGAGTCGACGTCCCAGACGCCCGTCCCGGTCGGGTAGTCGCCGACGCGGGGGGGGTCGCCCGTCAGGGCCAGGACATTGCGCACACCCAGTGCGTGGGCGCCCAGGAGCTCGGACTCGAGGGCCATCAGGTTCCGGTCGCGGGTCGTCAGGTGGACCATGCACTCGAGGTCCAGGTCGTGCTGGATCCCGAAGGCCACCGCCATCGCGCCCATCCGCACGCGTGCCATCGCAGAGTCGCTGACGTTGACGACGTCGACGCCTGCCGCCCGCAGGGTCCGGGCCGCATCGAGCGTGCGGTCGATCCGGACCGAGCGCGGCGGATCGATCTCCACCGAGACGACGAACCGACCCGCTGCCAGAGCCGCAGCCAGGCGCGTCGGCGGGGGAGCGTCGCCCACCCCCTCGGCAGCCGGCAGGACGGACGCTGATCGCGGCCGCGGCGGGGTAGCGACGGGGCGGGTCAGCAGGTCACGCGAGGCGACGGGCGCCGCGCCGGCGGACGCCCATGCAGGTGCCGCCGCGAGCGGCGGGGCCGCGGCCCGGGCATCGAGGACGCTGCGCATGGCCGCCACGTGCGACGGCGTCGTGCCGCAGCAGCCGCCGACGATCCGCGCGCCGGCGTCGAGCATGGCCGGCGTCATCTCCGCGAAGTAGTCGGCCCCCGCCGCGTAGACGAAGCGGCCTTCCAGGCGCCGGGGCAGGCCGGCATTCGGCATGATGGAGCGGGCCGGACCGTCGGGGGACGGGCTGCCGAACGCCTCCAGCGCGTCGAGGCAGGCGACCGGTCCCGCGCCGCAGTTGACGCCGATGGCATCCACGCCTGCCGCCGCCAGCGCTGCCGCGGCGTCGCCCGGGCTCGACCCGCCGGGCAGGGTCAGCTCCTCGCCGAAGGTCAGCGAGGCGAGGATCGGCAGGTCGGCCGCCCGCCGCGCCTCGTCGACGGCCCACAGGAGCGCCTCCAGGTCGGGGTGCGTCTCGAGAACGAAGAGGTCGATCCCGCCCTCGAGGAGGGCCTCGATCTGCTCGCGGAAGAGGTCCCGGGCGCGGGCCTCGCCGAGGCCGGCCAGCTCGTGCGTCGGGACGCCGAGCGGCCCGATCGACCCGCCCACGAGCGCCTCGCGCCCGACGACGTCGCGGGCCTCCCGGGCGACCTGCGCCGCACGCCGGTTCAGCCGCGCCACGCGGTCCGCCAGCCCGAAGCCATCCAGGCGATGCCGGTTGGCGCCCAGGGAGAGGGTCACGATCAGCTCGGCGCCGGCCTCCAGGTACTCGCGATGCGCGCCTCCCACCAGCTCCGGGCGCGTCGCGGCCAGCTCGTCGAGGCATGCTCGCTGGGGCACGCCGCGGCTGAAGAGGAGCGTCCCCATCCCACCGTCCGCCAGGAGTGGGCGATCCAGCAGGCGGGCGCGGAACCGGGAGCGAGGCGTCAGGTCGGGCACGTTGGGGATTGTCGCATCCGGCGGGCGAAGGGACGAACCGCGAGCCTGCCTCGCGTCGTACCCTTCGTCCATGGACGCCGGATTCGTCGCACTCTTCCGACACCACGCGTGGGCCTCCGATCGCCTGTTCGCCGCGTGCGAGGGGCTGCCGCCCGACCACCTGGAGTGGGTCACCCAGGGCACGTACGGCGGCCTCGGGGCGACCCTGCGCCACCTCGTCGAGGCCGAGGAGCGGTACGTCTCGCGCCTTCGTGGCGAAGCCGAGCGGCCCGGGCCGGCGCCCAACGAGCCCGACCCGCCCGCTCCGCCGGAGGCGCTCGCGCCGTCCGTGCGCGTCCTCCGCCGGCGGGCCGCGGCCAGCGCCAGCGCCCTCGTCGAGCTGGCCGGGGCGTACGAGCCGGACGCCATCCTGGACACCACATTTCGGGGCGAGCCGGTGACCCTGCCGGCGATCGTCCTCTTCGCGCAGGCGCTCGACCACGGCGGCGAGCACCGGACGCAGGTCCGCCACGCGCTCACGATCCTGGGCTACGAGCCGCCGCAGATCGATGCCTGGGCCTGGGACGACGCGATCAACGGCCGCGAGGAAAGCTGAGCCCACGGCTCTCCCGAGCCTTGTCGAGGGCGCATGGGGCCGCCGCCCGTGTGACGCTCGGTGCGGCCGCCGGGCGCCGTCCCGCCGCCGGGCTCCGCGACGGAGTCGAGCCCACCGCAGGAGGAGGTCGCGGCGGGCTCGTCTCCGGGGATCTGCGTTTCGAGCTCAGCCCTCGTGTCGTTCCGCGCGGAGCCGCTCAGGCGCGAGCTCCCAGCGCGAGGGGTCATCGAGGATCGCCCCAGACTCTCTGATGACGGAGGCCTGCAGGCCGGTCTGCTGTCTCATGCCCGGAGCCGCCTACGAGGAGACGGAGGCGCGGTCGCGCCCCCGAGTCCGGCCGGTCTCGTAGAACTGGCCGAGCATCGCGGCACCGACCATCGACGACTGCTCCTGGTAGCGGTACTCGAACGGGCCGGTCCAGCGGCGGCGTGCCTCGAGCATGCCCTGGATCCGGGCGCCGCCGCCCGAGAGGCCGATCCTTGGGCCGAACTCGAGGCTGCGGGCCAGGCTCGCGAGATGCCGTCCCAGGTAGGCCATGTTTCCCCGGACGAGGCTCACCAGGAGGTCCTCGCGGCTCGTCTGCAGGGTTACCCCGGAGAAGCCGCCCTTGAGCCGTTCGACCGAGTAGCGGCTGCCGCCGAGATGCGGGTCGTACTCGGGCAGCTCGCGCTCACGCTCGTCGACGTCCGGGTCCCCGAAGAAATCGGCCAGGACACCGGGCAGGTAGGTTTCGTAGAACGTGTCGGCGTCGAGCTCGCGGCAGAAGACGCGGCGGAACCACTCGAGGCCCTCGCCGCCGGCATTGAGCACGTAGAACGTGAGCCAGCGGCCCGGGATCACATGGCAGCGCAGGTTGAACTCGGGCGAGGCGATCGGCCGGTTCGTGCACACGCTGACGATGTCGCAGGTGCCGCTGATGATGCTGACGTCGCCGGGCTCGGTGATCCCGCCGGAGACAGCTGCCAGCGTCGCGTCGTTCCCGCCGCACAGGACCACGCAGTCGCTCGGCAGTCCCAGCTCGTCCGCGATCTCGGGCAGGATCGAGCCGACCGCGTCGTACGACAGCATGAGGGGCGGGAGGAGGTGGGGCGGGATCCCCGCCGCCCCGAGGACGCGCTCGTTCCAGCGGAGATCGTCGTCCACGGTGTTGTACATCCCGGTGATCGAGGTCGTGGACGGGTCGATGGCCCAGCGGCCGGTCATGCGCCGGACGATGTACGTGTTGCAGTGGCCGAACTTCGCGGTGGCCTCCCAGATCGCCGGCTCCTCGTCGCGGAACCACAGGATCGACGCCAGCGACGAGCCCCCGGACACGGGCAGGTTTGCCGACTCCTCGAGGAACGTCTCTTCGCCGACCAGCTCGCGGATCCGTCGCGCCTGCTCGTGCGATCGGCCGTCCAGGAAGAGCACGGCCGGCGCAAGGGCCGTGCCGTCGGGGCCCATCGGCGTCAATCCCGGAGTGGTCACCGACAGGCTGACGATCCCAACGTCCGCAAGGTCGGCAGCGATCTCCGCGCAGCACGAGCGGATCGCCTCCCACCAGATTGCAGGATCGATGTCCGCCCTGCCGTTCCCGTAGAGGTGCGGGTTGTAGCTGCGGCGCGCGACGGCCCGGCGCTCGAGGTCGGGGCCAAAGACGCCGAGCTTGAGACCGGAGGTCCCGACGTCGATGGCCAGGATGTCGGGCCTCACGGCAGCAGACCCTCCTCGACAAGGAGCGCGCGGAGGGCGGCGACCTGGCCGGGATCGAGGGCAAGGAGCGGCCTGCGGGGTCGCCCGCCGACGAAGCCGGCGAGGTCCATGGCGGCCTTGACGCCGGCGACGCCGTAGGCTCCCGAGATGGCATGGTTGACCCGGGCCACCCATGCCTGGAACGGAGGACCCGCCGACTCGTCGCGCGCCGCCCCGTAGTCGTAGAGGCGCATGGCGACATCGGGGAACGCGTTCGCCAGCGAGACGGTGCCGCCGGCCGATCCGCCCATCATCGCGGGGAACAGGAAGTTGGCCGACCCTGCGAGGACCTGGAACGTCGGCGCCTGGAACGGCAGGAAGTCCTCGATCCCGCTCGAGGCGCTGTCCTTCAGGCCCACGATCTTCGGATGGCCCGCCAGGCGCCCGACGAGGTCGGGCGAGAGGGTGACGCCGGAGAAGCCGGGGGCGTTGTACAGCAGGATCGGGATCCTTGCGCCGTCGGCCAGCGTGCTGAAGTAGCGGAACAGGACCTCCTCGGTCATCTGCTTGCGGAAGTAACCGGGCGGCAGCACGAGGCCGAAGTCGGCGCCGAGATCCGCGGCGGCGGCGAGGAAGCGCTCGGCCTCCCGCTGGCCGTCGTACGTGGCCCCCGCGATCACCACCTGGTCGGGGCCGCGATGCCGGACGACCTCGCCCAGGACCTGGCGGCGCTCCTCTTCCGAGAGGCTTCGGTTCTCGCCGTTCGAGCCAAGCGCGAGGTGGCCCCGCAGCCGCGTCGCCGAATAGCGGGCGAGGTTCTCGCGCAGCGCCCCGAGATCGACGTCCTCGTCGGCGGCGAAGGGTGTGCAGATTGGGGCGAAGACACCCTCCAGGCGGGTCCGCAAGGCCTCGGCCGAGATCACGAGAGAATGCTTCCTTTCGCTGCGTGGGTGTCAGCCGACGAGGGCGCCCGACTGGGGCGCGCCGCGCCGCGGAGCAGATGCGACCTCCGCCTGGGCGCCGAGCTCCCGAGCGATGAGGAGGGCCGTATCGCGGGCGCCGCGTCCGAACCGGTCGAAGTGGTCCCGGATGCGGAAGTCCGGACCGGAGATGCTGATCGCGCCGACGGGCCGGCCATCGGCCCCGAGGATCGCCGCGGCGACGCAGGCCCCGAAATCCTCGTTCTCCCGGTCGTCGGTGGCGTACCCACGAGCCTGGGTTCGTTCGATCTCATCGCGAAACTGCTCGACGGTGCGGATCGTGCGAGCCGTCCGCGGGGCGAAGTCCATCTGGCGGTAGAGCGCCTCTCGATCCGCCTCCGGCAGGGCGGCCAGGATGGCCTTGCCGAGTGACGTGGTGTGGAGAGGCATGGTCTGCCCGACCTCGGACACGAGCTGGATGCTGTTGTCCGATACGAGCTTGTCGACGTAGAAGACCGAAAGGCCCTCGCGGACGCCGAGGTGAACGGTCTCGCCCACCTTCTCGCGCAGGCGCTTGAGATGGGGGCGGGCCACCTGCTGGAGGTCCATCTGAGCGCTCACGCCGTGCGCCAGGCGAAGGATCTTGCCCGTGAGGCGATATCGCCGTGATGATTCGTCCTGGACAACGTAGCCGGTCTCGATGAGGGTTCGGAGCAGGCGCGTGACCGTGGCCTTGTCGAGATCGACGCTGTCGGCGATCGCCGACGGGCCCAACCCGAGCTCGTCGGCGGAGGCGAGCGCCTCCAGGACGTCCAGGCCCCGAATGAGTGTGCGCGTGGTGGGCACTGGTTTGCTCCGTGATACGACAGTCCGGTTGATGACTCCATCGTAACTCGACGGCAGCCGTCCGCTTGGACGCCGGCCCGAGTGTGGCCGGCCGCCGACGGCGACGGCGACCGGCCACGAGTCCGATGGGTGAGGCCCCCGGCGTGAGGGCGAGGAGCCTCCGAGGCACCGCCGGACTAGTTGCAGGTGAGGTACTTGTCCTTAAAGGACGCGACCATTTCCTTGGTGATGTCGACGCGCTTCTGCTGGTAGTCGGCGATCTTCACGCTGGGCACGTCGCCGACGCTGGCGCCGTCGGCCGTGATGAGGAACGTGCCGGTATCGACGAGGAACTGCGAGCCGGACTTGACCGTGCAGCCACGGCGCAGAAGGTCGTTGACGTAGGAGCCGAGGTATGCCTGGCCGTACGGGTTCTGCGACATGGTGCCGACCGCGAAGCCGTCCTTGATCGCCTGGAGGAGTGCCGGGTCGTCGTCGATGCCCACGAACTTGATGCGCTTGTCGCCGATGTTGGTGAGCAGTGTCGCGGCGACCGAGGACCCGACGTAGGCGACGCTGATCATGCCGTCGATCTCGGCGCCGTTCGAGGCGAGGATCGCGCCGACCTTCTTGGTCGCGGCTTCCTGGTCGTCGGAGTCGGTGAGGTGCTGAAGGACCTTCACGGTCCCGTTGGTCTCGGCGACGGCCTTGTCGACCGCCTTGATGCGGGCCTGGGTGTTCGGGTCAACCAGGCGGCTTGCGATGTGGACGATGTGGCACGGGCTGGCCGTGGTGCACTTGTCGCCCATCGCCGCGATCAGGGCCTTCGTCCCGATGTAGGCCGAGTTGCCGACGTCCGTCGCGAAGCAGAAGGCTGCCGGAGAAGGCTCGCTGGTGCAGCCGCCCGCAGCGATGCTGGGGATTCCCTGCTTCTTGAGCTCGTCGAGCAGCGCGTTCGTCCCGTTGGCGTCACCGGGGAAGATGTTGAAGGCGTTGTAGCCCTGCGCCACGAGCGTCTCGACCATGTTGTTCTGGGCCGTCAGCTCCCACTGCGGGGGGAACTTGTAGACGCCACCGGCAAGGTTGAAGTCCTTCACCGCATCGGCAGTTCCCTGCTCCCAGGGGGTGAAGAACGGGTGGGGTCCGCCCGCGACGCTCGCCACCTTGGTGTCCGATTTCGCCGCGGCCGATGCGCTCGCGGCGGCGCTCGGAGCGGCCGTGGGCGCGCTCGAAGCGGCGCTTGACGCGGCGGGCGAAGAGCCGCCCGAGCATGCCGCCGCAACCATCATGGCCGCGACGGCCAGGACGGCCAGGCGACGAGAGCCTGCCATGGTCATGACTCCATTCCTCCTCGGGTGGCTCTGCAATCCCGATGGCCTGACAGCAATGGTTCATTCAATGAACCTCAGTTGTGTCAGTTGATCCACACTATGCCCCCTGCTGTCAAGGCCTACGGCCACTTGCTGACCCGGGGGGGTCGGCCGAGAGCGCGCGGGGCTTCAGGGGTGGAGCGACCGCACCGCCCCACTTGACGCGGGTCGTACAGTGCACGTATTCCGGCGGTTCACGATACGGAACGAAAGATCATCTGATGAGCCGTCAGCGGCACTCGGGCAGCCTCCCGCCCGCGTCGATGTCCCGCCCTTGGAGTGAATGTGCGGCGCACTAGCCTCATCAGGATCTGGGACAGGTTCGGCCTTCTCGCGATCGTCCTCGCCTCCTGGGTCATCTTCGCCGCGTTCACGGACGGCTTCGTCTCCGAGTTCAACGTCTACTCGGTCGGACGCCTCGTCTCGATTGCCGTCGTCGTCGGGTTCAGCCAGATGGTGGTCATCGGCATCGGGCAGATGAACCTCTCGATCGGAGCGATCGGCGGCGTCGCGGCGATGTTCCTCGGATGGCTGCTCCAGGTCGTGGGGGTACCCTGGCCACTGGCGATCGGGATCGCGGTTGCCTTCGGCGGCCTGCTCGGCGCGATCAACGGCCTCATCATCGTCAAGACGGGGATCAACGCGTTCATCATCACCCTGGGCACGGCGAGCGTGTTCAGCGGCGCGATGTTCATCGTGACCAAGGTCGAGGCGTTCCGCGATCTGCCGGCTGGCTTCATCGACTTCGGGCAGCTGCGGATCGGCGGTCTCATCTCGCCCCTGGTGATCATGATGCTGGCAGTCCTCGTGCTCCTTGTCCTCCTGTACCGCGGCACCACCCTCGGGAAGCAGATGCTCGCGACGGGCGCGAACGCCCGGGCCGCCCGCGTTTCCGGTGTGCCGGTCGGACAGATCGTCACGCTCACGCACGTGCTCTCGGGCGCCCTTGCCGGCCTGGCTGGCGTGATGCTCGTGCTCCGCATCGGATCGGCGATCCCGTCGATCGGCACGGCCGGGGGCGGCGACTGGCTGCTGCCGTCGTTCGCGGCGCCCGCCATCGGCGGCACGCTGCTCAGCGGCGGCGTCGTCAACGTCGTGGGCACCTTCATCGGCGGCCTGCTTCTGGGCACCATCGAGAACGGGCTCACCCTCCTGAGCGTGCCCGGCTTCTGGGTCCAGCTGATCACAGGCCTGGTGCTCCTGATCGCAGTGCTCCTCGACAGGGCGCGCACCGTGGCGGTCGAACGCAGCCGCCAGGGGGTTGTGACATGAACGGCTCCCTGCGTTCGCTGCTCCGAGCCGAATGGATCGGCCTGCTCGTTGTCGTGGGCGTGATCACCGTCGCGCTGGCAACGTTCACCGAGCAGTTCCGCACGCCCTTCAACATCTACGTCCTGGTCTTCAACATTGCCCTCGCGGTCGTCGTCGCCTACGGCCAGATGGTCGTGGTCGCCACGGGCGGCATGAACATCGCCCTGGGAGCGACGGGCGGCCTCGCCGCAGTGATCATGGCCGGCCTGATGGAGTCCTACGGGCTCCCGCTCCCCATCGTGATCGTCGTCGGCCTCTCGGCCGGGGCCTTGATGGGCTTCATCAACGGGTTCCTCACGGTGAAGACGGGAATCAACCCCTTCGTGATCACGCTCGCGATGGCGAGCGCGTACACGGGTGCAAACATGGCGATCACGAGCGCCAACCCCTACTACAACATCGACCCGATCCTGGTCGAGTGGGGCCAGGCGCGGACGGGCGTCCTGCCTCATCCCGCGATCGTCTCGATCGTCGTGGCGGCCCTCCTCGGCGTCCTGTTCTACCGGCTGATCCGGGGCAGGCAGATCCTGGCGGCCGGGGGCAACAGCCGGGCTGCCGAGATGACCGGCGTGCCGGTCGGGCGCGTGATCATCTCCGCGCACGTCCTGTCCGGCTTCCTCGCCTCACTGGCCGGGCTCCTGACGATGGCGCGCCTCGGCAACGGGACGCCGACCATCGGCAGCGACTGGCTGCTCCCTGGGTTCGCCGCGCTCATCATCGGTGGAGTCGTGCTCGAGGGAGGGAAGGTGGCCGTCATGGGGGTGATCCTCGGCGTCACGATCCTGGAACTCATCACGAATGCCCTCGCAATCAACCGGATCGACCCGTACTGGGTGACCCTGCTCCAGGGCTGCCTCATCCTGGCGGCCGTCGGGCTGGGCCAGCTGCGGAACACGCCACTCTTCCGCCGAGCCCGTGGGATCAGCCCCGCGGGGGGTTCGGTTGATGGAGCGCGACCATGACCGACGAATCCCGGCCGAAGCCCCCCCCCGTGCCCATCGCCCCTGAGCCCGGCGGAGCGAGCGCGGCCAGCGGCGATCCCGCCGCCCATCCGCTCCTGGAGATGCTGGGCGTCCGGAAGGCGTTCCCCGGTGTCCAGGCGCTCGACGGCGTATCTCTGACCCTCGAACGGGGCGAGGTCATGGCGCTCCTCGGCGAGAACGGGGCCGGCAAGAGCACCCTCATCAAGGTGCTCACCGGTCTCTACCGCCCCGAGGATGGGTCGATGGTCCTCGACGGCACCGATGTCCACTTTGCCTCGCCGCAGGAGGCGATCGCACGCGGGATCGCGTACGTGCCCCAGGAGCGAAGCCTCATCCCCCGCTTCACGGTCGGCGAGAACATCCTGCTCGAGGCGCTACCGCGCCGGGGGCCTTTGATCGACTACGAGGCGATCCACCGTGAGGCGCAGAAATGGCTCGACCTGCTGCGCGTACCCGTCAATTCGCGGACCGCGGTCAGCGACCTCAGCGTTGCCCAGATGCAGCTGATCGAGATCGCCCGGGCCATCTCTCGCCAGGGCCGGATCCTCGTTCTCGACGAGCCGACCGCCTCGATCACACCACATGAGACCAAGGTCCTCTTCGAGGTCCTGCGGCAGCTGCGCGACCAGGGAGCCGGGATCGTCTTCGTCAGTCACAAGCTGGAGGAGGTGTTCGAGCTCTGCGACACCATCATGGTGCTGCGAGACGGCCGGAATGCCGGCCCGAAGACGGCCGTCAGCGAGATCGGTCGTGACGCGCTCATCACCCTCATGGTGGGTCGGGCCCAGGTAGCCCACGAGCTTTCGCCCCGGGAGCAACCCATCGGCGAGCCGATCCTCGAGCTCCGAGGCGTGGCGACCTCGTCCGGCGCGACCAACATCTCCCTGGTGGCGCGTCGCGGCGAGATCCTCGGCCTCTACGGCCTCGTGGGGGCCGGGCGCAGCGAGCTCGCCCGCGCCGTCGTCGGGATCGACCGCATCGTCGCCGGGGACGTCCTCGTGGACGGCACGCCAGTTCGCATCCGGAGCGCAGGCGAGGCGCTGGATCGCTACGGCATCGGCTATGTCTCCGAGAACCGGAAGGAGGAAGGCCTCATCCTCCTGCACTCGGTGCTGTCCAACGTCTCGATCACGATCTGGCGTCGGCTGCAGAACATCGTCGGGTGGGTCGGCAGCCGGGCGGAGCACGCCGCCGTGCAGCCGCATGTCGACCAGCTCGAGATCAAGACGCCGTCCCTCGCGACGCCGGTCGGGAGCCTGAGCGGCGGCAACCAGCAGAAGGTCAGCCTCGCCAAGTGGCTGACCGCCGGCGCCAGGGTGCTGATCATCGATGAACCGACGGTTGGCATCGACGTCCGGACAAAGGCGAACCTCCACGAGCTGATCTGGGGGCTGGCCGGGAAGGGCATGTCCGTGGTGCTGATCACGAGCGACATGCCGGAGATGGTTCGCCTCGCCGATCGCATCGTCGTGATGCGCGCCGGCCGGATCACGGGCGAGCTCACGAACACCCACGAGTATGCCGAGGTGAGCCAGCAGATCATGGGGTTCATCCACTGATCGGCCACCGGCCAGCCGGGGCCGGGCGGCCAATCCACGGTCCGACAGTCGATGCGGGCGTCCCACATCGAGAAGGGAGGTCGTTCACATGCCCGTCGATCCTCGCGAAGTGGCTCAGCTCGGCAGGACGCCGCTCAAGGTTGCGCGGCTTGGCTTCGGGATGGCGCCCCTGGGCGGCCTCTACGAGGCGGTAACCAACGAGGCGGCCGCGGAGACCCTCGCCCACGCATGGGACATGGGCATCCGCTACTACGACGTTGCCCCGCTGTACGGCTACGGCCAGGCCGAGGCGCGGCTCGGACGCCTCCTGCAGACGAAGCCCCGGGACGAGTTCATCATCTCGACGAAGGTGGGGCGCCTGCTCTACCCACTCGATGAGGTCCTGGCCAACCCGTCGCTCGACCGCGACTGGCAGCGTCTTGGCTCGGTGACAGGGATCGGGGGCGACGCCGTTGCCCCCGCAGGGGAGCTGAACGACTGGTACTACCGTGGCGTGCCCGATGTGCGCCCGGTCTACGACTACAGCTACGACGGCGTGATGCGGTCCGTCGAGGCCAGCCTTGCGCGCACCGGGCTGGACCGTCTCGACATCCTCTGGATCCACGACCCCGACACCCACTGGGAGCAGGCCATCGGCGGCGCCTATCCCGCGCTCGCCGACCTGCGCAGCCAGGGCGTCGTCACGGCGATTGGAGCCGGGATGAACCAGGCCGAGATGCTTGCGCGGTTCGCCCGTGAAGGCGACTTCGACGCGTTCATGTGCGCTGGCCGCTACACCCTCCTCGATCAGCCGGCGCTCAAGGAGCTGCTGCCCCTGTGCCTCGAGAAGAACATCGGGATCGTCATCGCCGGCGTCATGAACAGCGGGCTGCTCGCCAACCCGAGCCCCGAATCCCACTTCGACTACGCCCCGGCGCCGCCGCAGTGGATCGCCAGGGCGCTCCACCTGAAGGCGGTCTGCGAGCGGAACGGCGTGCCGCTCCGGGCGGCCGCGCTGCAGTTCGTCTTCGCCCACCCGGCCGTCGTGACCGTCGTGGCGGGCGTCCGCAAGATCAGCCACCTCGACGACACGGCGGCGATGATGCAGCTCCCTATCCCGGATGTCCTCTGGGATGACCTCCGGGACGAGGGGCTGCTCCCCCCGGATGCGCCCACGCCACGCCTCGCGCCGGCGCCGGCGACCGCGCCCAACTGAGATGGCCGTCACCGTCGATTCCCACCACCATTTCTGGGACACGTCGGACCCGAGGTTCGACTACTACTGGATGACCGACGACCTGGCCGCGATTCGCGGTCACTACGGTCCGGAGGAGCTTCGGCCGTGGCTTGCTGGGAGCGGCGTCGACCGGACCGTCGTCGTCCAGACGATCCCTAGCGTCGAAGAGACCAGGGGCTTCCTCGCCACAGCGGCGTCCACCGACTTCCTCGCCGGCGTCGTGGGCTGGGTCGACCTCACGGATCCCGCCGTCACGGACGCCATCGCAGGGCTCCGAGACGGGCCGGGCGGCGCGAGCCTCGTGTCGATCCGCCACCAGGCCCACGACGAGCCGGACTCCGGGTGGCTGGTGCGCGCGGACGTGCGTCGCGGGATCGAGGAGGTCCTTCGGGCAGGGCTGGCCTACGATGTGCTGGTTCGGTCCCGTGAGCTCCCGGCCGCGCTCGCCCTGGTCCGGTCGATGCCGGACGGCCGGTTCGTGGTCGACCACATCGCCAAGCCGAACATCAAGGAGGGCGAGATCGAGCCATGGGCGTCTCGCATGCGACCGCTCGCGGAGCACCCCGGCGTCTACGTCAAGGTGTCGGGGATGATCACGGAGGCGGACTGGGGCGGCTGGACGCCGGACCAGCTCGTCCCGTACGTGCAGCGACTGCTCGAGTGGTTTGGCCCCGACCGCCTCATGTTCGGCTCCGACTGGCCCGTCTGCCAGCTGGCCGGCACCTACGCCGAGGTGCATGCGGCGGCGATCCACGCCGTGGGCGACATCACCAGCGCCGAGCGAGATCGCGTCTTCGGGGGCACCGCCGTCGAGGCATACCGGCTCGACGTCGGCTGAGGCGCGACAGACGGCGCGCGAGCCACGCGGCGAGAGAAGGACGCAGTTCCCGGGAGTACGGAGGAGTCGCGATGAGCCGGCATCACTACGGCGCCCGGCTGCATGACTACGTCGCCCAGGGCTACCGCACGCTCGCGCTCGAGAACGAGCTTCTGCGGGTCGAGGTCGTCGTCGACAAGGGGAGCGACATCACCAGCTTCCTTCACAAGCCGTCCGACACGGACTTCATGTGGCACCGGGAATCGGGGCTCCGGCGGGCTCCGCTGGAGAGCTCGCCGCGGGGCATCGACGAGTTCGTGTTCGTCGACGGATACGAGGGCGGCTGGCAGGAGTGCTTCCCGAATGGCGGCGAGAGCGTGCTCTACAAGGGCGCCCGGCTGCCGTTCCACGGCGAGCTGCTCGCCTCCCCGTGGACGGTCGAGGTCCTCGAGGACAATCCCGTGGTTGTGTCGGTCCGCCTCTCCCTCCGGACCATGCGAACGCCGTTCTTCCTCGAGAAGCGGCTGACGCTGCGGTCGGGTCGCGCCGTCCTCGAGATCGACGAGCGGGTGACCAACCTTGCGAACGAGCCGATGGACGTCATGTGGGGGCACCACCCGGCGTTCGGCCCCCCATTCCTCGACGACTCGTGTCGGATCGACCTGCCGCCTTGCGTGGCGACCACCGAACGCGCGGAGCCGTGGCCGGACAGCCAGCTCGAGTACGCGGTGGAGTTTCCCTGGCCGCTCGCGCCGCGGAAGGACGGCGGGCTCCGTGACCTGAGCGCGGTGCTCGGGCCGGATTCGAGGATCGCCGACTGGGTGCGCCTCACGGGCTTCGATGAGGGCTGGTACGGCGTCACGAGCGGGCGGCGCCGCGTCGGCTTCGGGCTCCGATGGGACGCCGCGGTCTTCCCGCACCTCTGGTTCTGGCACGTCTTCGGAGGCATGCCCGGGTACCCCTGGTACGGGCTCAACTACAACTTCGCCCTCGAGCCCTGGACGAGCTATCCGGACGGCGGCCTGGCGCGCGCCATCGAGAACGGCTCTGCGCTGCAGGTCGGCGCGCGACACGCTATCGAGACGCGCATCCTCGCGGTCGCGTATGAGGGACGGAACCGGATCGGCGGCATCGACGAGGAGGGCGAGATCACGATCTGATGCATGGAGTCCCGGGACGCCGGCACAATCGACCCTCTCCCCCCAACGCGCTCAGCGTCGGCCCGAGGTCGGGTACACTCTCGCGGCGCAGACAAGGTGACAGCGGCGGTCCCAGTGCGGACGTGCGGCTCCGAACCTGATCTCACGGTGGCCTTAGCTCAACCGGCAGAGCATCGGATTGTGGATCCGAAGGTTACGGGTTCGACCCCCGTAGGCCACCCCACCTCCCCGCACGAAGGACCGGCATGGAGCGGCGCCGAGCGGCAGGACGCGGCACCCAGATTGCTGCAGTCTCATCCGCGGTATCAGCGGGGCGAGAGGGACCCAGCCGTCATGTCGGACGCTGGCGCGGTGGTCCAGTTCGTGCGTGAGGCCGTCGCCCGGGAGCATGTTCACTCGGCCTGACGCGTCAGCCAAGTGCGCCGAAACGAACCGCCGTTACGGCCCCGGTCGCCCGGTCGGCGTCCTATTCTCCGGGGAGAGCGGAGCGCGCAACGCGGAGCCGGAGACCTCTCTTACGACTCCTGCATGAATGGCGGGATCTTGTGAAGGGCTGCCTCGAGGTCAGCGAGATCCGCTCGTGCGCACGAGAGCCAGAGCGCCCAGCCGCCCGCTTCCGTGCAGATGTAGTACTGGATATGGACGACGTCTTCTCCACCCGGGTCGGCGTTCACCATCTCCAGACGGAGTGCCTCGCCAAGCGGGAGATCGACGCGCCCGAGGGACCGGATCTGCACTCCCACCGCACCCGGATGCATGCCGTATCGCCATCGGCGCGGCATCGTCGCAGACGACTCAGTCAACGTGGTCCTCCTCGTTCTCTGGTGTGGATGCGCTGTCGAAGACGGCCTCGGGCTTGGAGTACGGGGCGTCGCGGACATCATCGCCCTCGGATGCCCGGTGTGCGTCCCATCCTCCGAGCAGCGGAGTGCCCAGTGGGAGCCGGGGGCCGATGGATGTCCAGCCCGATCGCGCGCATGGCGGCCTCCTCCCGCTGCGGGTGGAGAACAGGCGGGCGAACGACACCGACGGATAGGTGCTCACGGCACACCCGGGCAGTCGCAGGGGCGGCCAACTACAAATCGCGGGCTCTCAGCCCATAGGAGCGACGGCCTGCCCGGCCTGCGTTCTCCCTGAGCCCCTGTCCCGGGACTGTTCGAGAGCCTACCCCTCGGCCGGGCGCCGGGTCCCAGGTGGCGAGTTTCATCCCGCTACAATCTCGGATGGACTCCCCCGTCGTCGCTGAGCTCGCCGAGGGTCAGCGACAGCGTGCCCTCGCGACGCTTGTCGCCGCATTCATCGCTGACCCAGTCGAGCGGTGTCTCTATCCGGAAGCGTCGGAGTACCTGGCCCACTTCGCGCGATTCATCGATGCGTTCTCAGGTCAGGCGTTCGCGGCCCGGACCGCCTGGGCCGTCGGTGATCTCGCGGCCGTCGCTCTCTGGTTGCCCCCCGGCACTGACCGTGACGGCGCCGCGGTCGTTCGGGTCCTCAGCGAGACGGTCGCGCCGTCGAAACACGCAGAGATGTTCGCGGTCGCCGAACAGATGGAGGCCGCGCATCCGACCTACCCGCACTGGTACCTCGCCCTGCTGGGGGTCGACCCGCCCCATCAGGGGCTCGGCCTCGGGTCGCGCCTGCTGGAGGCAGGCCTGCGGACCGCTGATGCGGACCACCTGCCCGCCTACCTCGAAACCCCGAACCCACACTCGGTCGCGTTCTACGAGCGGTTCGGGTTCGTCGTGTCGGGGCACGTGCAGGACGGGACCTGCCCGCCCATGGTGTCGATGGTGCGGGCGCCGCGCTGACGCGTCCGGCCGCGATGCTCGTTATGGCGCGCCCGGAGGGGTCCGAGCACTCGCGACCAGCCGTCGTGACTGAGGCAGGTGCAGTTGGCGCAGGCACTTGGTGCGTGAGGCGCCGCCGGAGCAGGCTCCCGCTGCGGGCTCGACTGGTCGCATCGACAGGATTCCACCGTCCCTCTCCCCTACCGCGACACTCCTTCTGCCGAGGCGTCGGCGGATAGCGCCTCGGGCGGCTCGACTATCAGGACGGTCTCGTCGTCGCGGGCAAGAACGGGCAGTCACCCGGACGGATGAGGCACATCCGTTGGTCGCGGTCGTAGCCGGGGCAGTCCTCGGTCATGGGGCAGTCGTCGATCATGCCTCAACACTCGACTCCAGATCCGTACACGTCAACGGGCCGAAGGTCACAGCCCCCGGACGCCCGGACACGTCCCATCCCGGCAAGCCGGAGCGAGCGCCCGGGCACTACCCCCGCACGAGGTGGATGATCGCCTCGTCGGTCATCTCCTCCTCGTCCTCCTCCTCCCCTTCGTCGGGAGGGAGGATCGCGATCTCGCGGAAGGCCTCGATGATCTCCGCGTCGGTCATCTCATCCTCCCGGCTCTTCAGGTCATCGACGGCCGTTCGCTTGGCGCGGCGCCACCGCCTCTCCGCCGCGGATGGCGTTGGCTCCGGGGCCGATGTGCGCTCGTCGCTCATGGTGCTCGTCAGGCCTGCGGGTCCAGCAGCAGCGCACGAGGGCCCCCGGTCATGAGTTGTCGCCATGTCCCGGTCGCGCGGTGCGGTGCCGAGGTCGCGGCCACGGCTCGCGACGTCCTGGCGTCTGTCGACACTCGACCCAGTCGCCTGACGGCCGCCAATCCGGCCACCACGTCGAGAGCCCATCCCGCTGAAGGCTGTCGCCTCCGAGTCCTTCCCGGCCAGCGCCGCAATGAAGGAACAACTGGCGAGTGCGACCGAGGATGGCCGCAGAGATTGCTGCTGAGCTGGCCTCTCCGGCTCATCTCCCGGATTGGGGCCGGGTGGCCCTGTGAGCGGATGCGCGTCGTGGCGTATCCATGATCGCGAACGGCGGCAGCGCGGTCGAGCGTGCTGCCCTGGTGGAGTCGATCGGTGATCTGGCTCGCACTCATCGCCTTCCTCGCGCTCATGGTCCTGATCGGGTGCGCCACGGGGTCGTTCTGGGGGCCCAGCATCCTCGGGCTCGCCTTCCTGCTCCCGGGGCTGGTGCTCGTGCTGGGCCGCAGCACGCAGGGCGTGCTTCTGGGGCTCCTCTACGTCGTGGCCTCGATCGTCGAGCTCAGCGCCGCCAACGAGTACTGGAAGCGGCGCAACACCGTGGCGGGACCGTCCTTGGGCTGGAGGGCGCTCGCGACCCTCGTCGGCCTGGCGGGCTCCGCGCTCCTCGTGTTCATGGTGTACGTGGTGTTCGCGTTCGTCGCCTGGCTCAGGAGCATCTCCTGACCCGGCCCGCGGCGTGAACGGCCCGTCGCCGGGTGCGCGTCCCATCGATCCGAGGAGAGCGGAGCGCCCGGTGCGGAGCCGGGGCCGTGGTGGTGATGGCGGCGCTGACGGCGTCCCTTGCGAAGCCGTGACGACGCGTGATCACGCGGTTATTGCCAGGTCAGACGCGACCCCGACGGCTCAAGACCCGATGCGGACGTTGAACTGGAGCCCCAGAGCGACCCAAACGATCCATCCAAGTGCGCCGCCGACGAAAGCAGGATCCGCGCAAGGTTCCGGTCGGTCGGCGACGCATCGGCCGCCATCCGCTCCGAGAAGTCGGCGAGGGCGGCGACGAAGAAGGCGATGATGCCGCCGACGATCGCGCCCGCGACGAACATCGCCAGGACGCCACCGGTCACGGCGGCGAAGCGGACGAGCCGCGTCGAGCGTGAGGCGGTCTGGCCGTGCGTCTTCTCCACGTCCGCAGTGCCGATGACGATCCCGGTCGCGACGGCGAACGGCCACGCCCACAGCGTGAACGGGGCGATCACCGCGACAGCCATCGCGACAACGAGGTAGTTGAACGTCCTCAGCGGCACCTGGCGATCCGTCAGGTCGGACATCGGATGCGCCTCCGTGACGGTCGGGTGGCCGTTACCGTGGGGTGTGAGAGCCTCCCGCTGCCGGTGCACGCTGGGTCATACCTTCCAGTTGCACGAGAGCCGTACGGCATGGGTCAGGGCGCCCTACCCGATCGATATCCACGAGGGAGCCCGGAGGCGGGTTTTCTGGGCCCACCCATCGCCCGCGTGGGTGACTCGCCGCATGCGGATCTCGGGCGCAGAGATCATCGACGGGGTTCCAACGAACCCCGTCGGGCCATGGCCCCACCGGGACCTCGGCTACCTGCCGCCCACCCGAGTACCTGGCCTCATCGTGGGCCGAGCGTCACGGCGTGCCAAACGAGCGCAGAGGCTCGGCGGACGCGCACAATGATCGCGGGGTCAGTCCAGGGAGGAGGAGATGCGGTGCGCGAGTTGATCAGCCTGCGCCGTTGGGCCGTGGTCACGGGAGTCGTCGTCGCCAGCCTTGTCCTTGCGGCGTGCTCCTCCGGAAGCAGCTTGACCGGGAAGACGTGGCAGTGGACCTCGTGGACGACCATGACCCCCCAGTCTCAGTCGGTCGTGCCAGACCCGTCCGCGTACACCATCGAGTTCAAGTCGGACGGAACGTTCCAGGCGAAGGCGGACTGCAACACCGTCGCGGGCACCTACACCTCGACGACGTCGGGTGGCCTGAAGATCTCCCCCGGCCCGTCCACGCTCGCGGCCTGCGGCGCCGACTCGCTGTCCAGCACCTTCGTCGAGAAGCTCGGTCTGGCCATCAGCTCCACGTTCTTCCGATCGGAGATGACGATCAACCTCCAGGACCTGGGCACGATGACGTTCAAGTAGAGGTCGCGGATCGGATCCTCGCTCAGGAGCCCGCTGCTCGGTAGGAGGGCATCTTCTTCGCGCCCGCGTCCATCTCCTTCGCGGTCAGTAGCGGCGTCGTCGTGACGCGGAAGGATCCGGTCAGGCCCAGCGCGAGCGAGAGCCCGGTCGCGGCGTTCGCGTCGGGGAAGTCGACGGTGATGAGAACGTCCTCGTCGCCGTAGGCCCAGTAGGCAGCCTCGGTCGTCCCCCCGAGGCTCTTCACGACCTTCCGGAAGAAGGCCTCCCGCTTCCCGAACCCCTCCTTGAGGGTGCCTTCGAGGCCGGCCTTCGTGTACTGCAGCCGGTACAGGTACTTCGCCATGCCACACCCCTTCCCGGGTGCGCTCACACCCGGCGTCGATGGGTCGGTCTCGCCATTGGCCCTGCGCGACGGTCGAGGCGACCGGATGGGAACGCCGCGCCGGTGCGGGGGCCCGAGGGCTCCCCCTGCCTCCCGTCCAACGCGGGGAGTGTGGACGCCCGGCCAGCCGATGGGAAGGGGCGGTTCTGGACGACGTGAGGCAGCCCGAAGACGGCGTCGAGGCCGGTTCGTCCGACCGGGGCTAGAGCGAGCCCGTGGGAGGGGCGCCCGGACCGGGCGGGGGCGGTGGGAGGCTCGCCGGATAGCCGAGGGCGCGCTTGGCGGTCTCGAACTCATCGAGGGTGATGTCGCCGCGGGCGTAGCGCTCGCGCAGGATGTCGAGGGGCTCCGGTCGAAGAGGCGGAGCGGGCGGCGCGGGCGTCGCCGCGGGCCCGGACCACGGGGGGGTCGCGCGCCGGTCCGTCCGTCCCAGGTAGACGACTGCCGACGCGACGAGCGCGACGATCAGGACGAGAAGAATCAGGCCGCCGAGCGCCCACAGCCAGCCCCCGCCGGTCATGTGCCACCCGAACCCATCCCAGCGCATCATTCATTCCCCCGTCTCGTCACGGCCTGCCTCGCCACAGGATAGTCCCGCACCCGTGAGCCCGCGGTCGGCCCCCAGGACGACGCTGGCCGACCGCCCTCCGATCGGCCGGGTCCGGCGCGCCGCAGGCAGCCGCAGTCGCGATGTTCCGTGACGGAATCGAAGGAGCCGCCCTGTTGGGCGGCTCCCAGTGTCGCGGATCTCGACCCTCCGCGAGATGCGGCTCAGTGGTGGAGGTAGTGCCAGAGCCGCTGGTCGACGCGGTCGAGCGGGTTGCCGTCCGCCTGGCGCACGCCAAGCCACGCCGCCACCAGGATTCCGATGAGCGCGAGGAGTTCCATCAGCCGATCACCATCGACGCACGCAGTGTTGTGGGGCCCGACGCTGTGCCGCGGCCCGCTTCCCGTCAATGGTCGGCCGGGCAGAACGTTTGCACAAGTGAGCCGATGGTCCATGTTTGTGTGGCAAATGTCATCTTCTGGTACCTGTCCGTAAGGCTAGCCCGCCGCGCGACCCTCCCGCTGAGTGCTTCGGCCGGGACCACCGTGGGGTGATCGTCGTGGGGCCGATCGTCGTCGTCACCGCACGACGGAGCCGCCGCGCGTCAGACGGGGCCTGAAGGTCCGTGCGCCTGAACGCACTGATTGCCTCGGAGTGGCTCCCGGCGACGACCGGTCGAGTGGATGGCGGAGTCGAGGCACGCGGCCCGATCTCACATGCGGCTGCTCGTGGGAGGTGCCCGCGAGGTCCCGGCGAGGTGGCCCGTGGCAGCGCCGCGCCGACCCTTTCGGCCGATGCGTTACGCTCTATCGCCCTCGATCGTCCAGGTGGCCATGAGCGACCCGACTTCCTTCCGGGGCACACTGGGGACCGGCGGGCGCCGGCAACGTCGCGTCACGATCCTCGTTGCGCTGCTGGCCGTCGCGTTCGTCGCGGTCGCGATCGCCAAGCCATGGGGCGACTCGGTCGCGCCGGCTGCGCCGAGCCCGGGACCTGCCGGCGGCGTGGCGGAGAGCACGCCGCCGCCGCCGTCGCCGGTCGCGTCGCCATCCATCCGGCCGGCCTCCGCCGCCTTCACCACGCCCACCCCACCGGCAGCGACAGCGGCTTGGACCGCGATCCGCTGGCATCGGCTCGCCCCGGGCGACCCTCTCGCTCTCGTGCGATCGGTCGTGCGCTGGCGCGGCGGGTTCGTGGCGCTGGGCCGGGACCCATCGGGAGGTGCCGGCGGGACCCCGCTGTGGACGTCGCAGGAGGGTGTCCACTGGGAGCTGCTGCCAGCCAACACGTCGACGACGTTCTGGCCCGGCCTCCGTGTCGTCGCGGTGGCCGAGGCGCCAGCAGGCCTGGTCGCACTCAGCGAGCTCGGCACGGGTACCGATTGCGCCGGCGCTCCCGCCTGCCGGGGTGTGTCGTCGGCGGTCATCTCGTGGACGTCGGCCGACGGCAAGGCATGGGTGCCCAGCTCGTGGATCGCGCTGCCCGCCGACGCCGGGGGGAGCCCGTTGCTGGCGGTCGGACCGGCCGGACTCGTCGCGGTCTCGAGCGGAGCGACGCCCCATGGCGCGACGTCGGGCGATGGCGTCACGTGGCACGCCATGCCGAACGGCGCCTTCCCGAAGGGCTTCAGCGTCAGCGATCTCCGGGCGACCGTTGCCGGATATGTCGTCGCGGGCGTGACGTCGGAGGGCGGCCGGGGAGCGGCAGCCACCCTCTGGTCGACAGATGGGCGCACCTGGACGCTGACCGGCGCGCTGCCCCCGGCAGCCGGCCGGGGCATCGTGCTCGTCAGCACCGGCTGGCCGTCCGGAGTGGAGTCGCTCGTCGCGGGCCGCGACGGGCTCGTGGCGGAGGGGGAGGCGACTGCCGCGCCGGGAGCCGCTCAATGGTGGCAGACGGCGGACGGCCGCCACTGGCGGCGGCTCGACGGGTATCCGCCGCTCGGCCCGACCACCTGCACCGGCGCAGGCTGCGGTCGCGAGCCCGCCGGAGTTCTCGTCGGGGATGGCGAGCGGATGGTGGCCCTCCGCGGCGGACCCGACGCCCGTGCGTGGACCTCCTACGACGGGCTGAGCTGGGTCCCCCTCGGGGTCGAAGGCGACCTGCCGACCGACCAGGCGACCCGGGTGACGATCCTGCCCGGCGGCGTGCTCCTGTCGGACGGGTCCACCACCTGGTTCGGCGAGGCCCTCACGAACCAGGCTCCATGACGGAAGCGTCCATCAGGCGCCGGCCACGGTCTGGGTCGCTGGTCCGAGGCGCTCCAGCAGCACCACCGGGATGATCCGCGTCGTCCGTGCCTGGTAGCCGGCGAAGTTGGGGAAGACCGCTGCCTGGGCCGCGTACAGGCGGTCACGCTCGGCACCGCCGGCGATGCTGGCCCGCGCCGCGAACGTCTCCCCGCCCACCTCGACCGTCACGACCGGGTTGGCCACCAGATTGTGATACCACGCCGGATGCGAAGGGGACCCGCCCTTGGAGGCGGCGACGACGTAGCGGTCGCCGTCGCGCGTGTACACGAGGGGCGCCAGGCGCGGCAGACCGCTCTTCGCCCCGGTCGTCGAGAGGAGCAGCACGGGGCGACCCTTGAACGGGCCGCTGGTCACGCTGCCGTCATGGGCGCGGAAGTCGACGATGAGCGCCCTGGTCATGGCCGCGAACGCGGCTCGGGGGTCCTGGGTGGCCACGGAGAGATCTTACCGGTCGCCACCTCCGCCGGTCCCAGCCCGGCAGGGCCATAACGCGGGTGGCGTTGCGTCCGGATCGCGGGCCGTGGACCTGCCGTCTCTATGCCGCGCCACCGACCTCCTGCGCCGCTCCGTCGGTCGCGATCCGGGCGCCGTCGTCCTCCGCCCGAGCCCGCGCCGCCGCCGCATCGGTGAAGCCCACGTCGATGGCGACGCCGGCCCAGAACTCGATCGCGGCCCGCTCGTAGAGGATGCCCATCCGGAGCGTCACGCCACGCCAGTGCTCGACGGTCAGGCTCGTGGCGCCGGGGTGCTGCAGCCCGGCCCCGGCGACCTTGCCGGCCTCGTACTCGGCCAGCTGCGCCCGGTGGAGCGCGAGCTGCTCCTGCGCGATGGCGAGCCGCGCTGTCGCGGGCTCGAGGTCGGCGAAGAAGAGCTGGAGCAGGGCGGAGTCCCGTAGCTCTGTCGGCTCCCGGGCCGGCTGGCGCAGCCAGGCCCGCAGAGCCTGGCGTCCCGCGTCGGTGATCGAGAAGAGCCGGCGCCGGCGACCCTCCTGCTCGCGCTCCTCGGTGAGGAGCCCGAACTCGACCAGGCGCGGCGGCTCCTTGTACAGGAGGGCGTGCGGGAACGACCAGAAGTGGCCGATCGTCGCCGCCACGTGACGCTTCAGGTCGTACGGGGTCGATGCGCCCTCGCGGGCGACGAGACCAAGCACGAGGTACGACGTCGGCGTCAGCTGGCCGGTCGGGTCGGTCGAGCGCTCGATTGACATGATACAGACGATACCATACTATATCGATGGTCTCGCAGGAACGATCGTTCAGTCCAGCGGAGTGGTCTGCGAAGCCGCGGAAGGACTCCAGTATGGGCATCCTCGCCTGGATCGTGCTCGGCGCGGTCGCCGGCTTCATCGCCAACTTGATCATGGGCTCGCGCGAGGGCCTCCTGATGATGATCGTGCTCGGCATCGTGGGAGCGGTCGTCGGCGGCTTCATCGCCGGAACCGTCCTCGGAATCGCGGACATCACCGGCCTCAACTTCACGAGCCTCGTTCTGGCGGTCTTCGGCGCCATCGTCGTGGTCTTCGTCGCGAACCTCCTGATGGGGTCCCGCAGCGGCCGGACGTCCGCCTGATGTGGAGTCGACCGGGCGTGCGCGTGCGAAGCGATCGCGTGAAGGACTCGAGATGAGCGCCACCGAGGCCCGTGCGCGGGCCGACGAGGGCGGCGGGGACGCCGCCGCCCCGGAGGCTGGGGACATGGAAGGCGACGCCCGCTCGGCAGCCGGCCAGGTGCGCGTCACCGTCCAGGACGCCATCGGGCACCTGCCCGTCGTGCTGCATAGCGCGCGCCGCGGTGCCGGGCAGGTCGCCGAGCGCCTGCCGGACGCGGTCGAGCGCGCCCGCACCGGCGTCCACGACACGACCGCCACGCTCCAGGGGATGCCGGACTCGACCTTGCGGCTGCTGGCCGCCTTGTCGGTCGGACTCTCGACCGGCCTGAAGCTCGCCGGGGCGCCACGCCTCGTCGCCCTGGCGGCCATGGCGCCCGCAGTCGCCGTGGGCGGCGCCATCGTGACGCGGCCCGGACGGGTCCGCAGCGGCACCGAGGAGGTCGCGATGGAGGACGGACACGGGCTCGACGACGCCAGGCGCGTCGTTCGAGACGTGCAGGTGCAGGCGAAGAAGGCAGTCCGGGGCATCGACGGCACGGATACCGGCGATCGTGTCGGCAACGCCGGCGACGAGGTTCGCAGGGACCTCGGGAACCTCGGCGACGACGCGCGCGCTGCTGAGCTGGCGAGCCAGGCTGCCCACCCGGCGGCTCGCACCTAGGCAGGCAAGGCGGCCTCCCGTTCCACGGTCGCGTCGCCTCCGCGCGCCGGTGAGCCGCGCGGTCCTGCCGCGCGGTCCTGCCTCGCGGTCCTGCGTCGCATGGCGTCGTTGATCGTGCGGCATGGCTGACTGCCGGCACCACCGCACCCACGAGGCCTCGCGGGACGACCGCGACGTGCCTGTATCATCCGGAGATGCGGAGGCCGACACGGATGCAGCGGGGCTCGCCGGCGCGCTGAGGGCCGCACGTGAGATCGATCCAACCTCTCCGGGAACGGCCGGCCGGCGTGCGCTCGCTGGTCCGCGGGCCCACCGGCCCGCTCGGCGACCTCGGAGAGCCGATCGTCGCGGAGCTGTTCAGCGTGGAGCGCCTGGAGCAGCACGCCGAGACGCTCGCGGCCGCCCAGGCGACCACGGATGAGCCACGTCGCGGGCGCAGGATCCGACCTCGCATCGCGGACAACGGCCGGGTCCTGCTGGAGTCGTACCGCGTGCTCGCCGGCGCGATCAGGGAAGAGCGCTCGATCACGCCGGCCGCGGAATGGCTCGTCGACAACTTCCACATCGTCGAGGAGCAGCTGCGCGAGATCCGCGACGACCTGCCGGCGGACTACTATCGCGAGCTCCCCAAGCTTGCCGAGGGTCATCTCGAAGGCTATCCCCGCGTCCTCGGCCTCACCTGGGCCTATGTCGCCCACACGGACAGCCGCTTCGACCCGGACAGCCTGCGCCGCATGGTGCGTGCCTACCAGCTGGTCGAGCCGCTGACCATCGGCGAGCTGTGGGCGATCGCGATCAGCCTGCGGATCATCCTGGTCGAGAACCTCCGTCGGATCGCGGAGCAGATCGTCAGCAGCCGGGCGGCCCGCCAGCGGGCAGACGATCTCGCCGACAGCCTGCTTGGCCTCGGGCACGACAGCCCGGACGTTGCGGCAGCGTCCCTGCGCCGGTCCACCGATGCCACATTGCCGACGGCCGGCCGGGTCCAGCTGTTCCAGCGACTCCGCGACCAGGACCCCGCCGTGACGCCGGCGCTTGGCTGGCTCGAGGACCTCCTCGCGGCGCAGGGCACGACCGCCGAGGAGATCGTCCGCATCGAGCACCAGAGACAGGCCGCGATGAACGTGACCGTGCGGAACGTGATCACGAGCATGCGCCTCATCTCCTGGTTCGACTGGGCTCAGTTCGTGGAGAGCGTGAGCCTGGTCGACGACATCCTCGGGTCGCGCGACGTGTTCACGGCGATGGACTTCGCGACGCGCGATCAGTACCGCCACGCCGTCGAGGAGCTTGCCCGCGCGTCGCGGCGTTCCGAGGTCGACGTTGCCCGGAGCGCGACCGCCGCGGCGAAGCGGGGCGGCGCCCTCGACGGAGCGAGCCTCGAGAGCACGGGCCCGGGCGCCGGCGAATCCGGCGGCGGCGCGCTCGGCGGCGGCGCGCCCGGCGGCGCGAAGCTGGGCGGGGGTGACCCCGGGGGGGACCGGGCCCGCGTGCTCGACCCCGGCTACTGGCTGGTCTCGGACGGTCGGCCCGCGTTCGAGCGTGCGCTCCACGCGCGGGTTCCCCTTGCCGACCGGATGCGACGAGCGTACGCGGCCGGGACGTCCGCCTACCTCGGCACGCTGGCGCTGGCCACCGCGCTGCTCCTGGCCGTGCCGATCGTCCTGGCCGCCGGCGCCGGCGCGACGGGTGCGGTCCTGCTCGGCCTGGCGATCCTGGCTCTCGTCCCAGCGTCGGACCTGGCGATCGCGCTCGTCAACCGGGTCGTCACGGACGTCTACGGCCCGGCGCAGCTTCCCAGGCTGGAGCTCAAGGACGGCGTGCCGGTCGACCTTCGGACCCTGATCGTTGTGCCGACGCTCCTGACCAGCGAGGCGGGCGTCGAGGAGCAGGTGGGCCGCCTGGAGATCCACTACCTGGCGAACCCCGAGGGGGATCTCCGGTTTGCGCTCCTGTCCGACTGGCTGGACGCGCCGAGTGAGAGCGTGCCCGGGGACGACGAGCTCCTCGCGACGGCGGCGGCGGCGATCGACCGCCTCAACGAGCTCCACGGAGAGGCCCCCGGCGGAGGCGCGCGCTTCCTGCTCTTCCATCGAAAGCGGCGCTGGAACGACATCGAAAGCCGCTGGATGGGCTGGGAGCGCAAGCGCGGCAAGCTGACCGAGCTCAACGCCCTGCTTCGCGGATCCACCGAGACGGACTACCTCACGCCGGGGCGCCCCGCGTCCACCCCGCCGGCCGGCGTGCGCTACATCGTCACGCTCGACGCCGACACCCGGCTCCCGCGGGGCGCGGTGGCACGCCTCGTGGGAACCATCGCCCACCCCCTCAACCGGCCGAGCTTCGATCCCCGCACCGGGCGGGTCATCCGCGGCTACGGGATCCTGCAGCCTCGGATCACGCCCACGCTGCCCGCGGAGCGAGCGGCATCCCACTTCCAGAGGACCTTCTCCGGGTCGGCCGGGATCGACCCGTACGCCTCCGCCGTCTCCGACGTCTACCAGGACCTGTACGGCGAAGGGAGCTACACCGGCAAGGGGATCTACGACCTCGACGCCTTCGAACAGGCGATGGCGGGCCGGGTGCCCGAGAACGCGCTCCTCAGCCACGACCTCTTCGAAGGCACCTTCGCCCGGGCGGGACTGGTGACCGACATCGAGCTGTTCGACGAGTTCCCATCGCATTACGAGGAGGACGCGGCTCGCCAGCACCGATGGGCCCGCGGCGACTGGCAGCTGCTGCCGTGGATCCTGGGCCGGTCTCGAGACGCGACGGGCCGGCGGAGTCGCAGCTCCCTTCCCGGCGTCGCCCGCTGGAAGATGATCGACAACCTGCGCCGGACGCTTTCTGCGCCGCTGACGCTGGCAACCCTCGTCGCGGCATGGATCGTGCCGTCCGCCCAGGCCGGCGTATGGACCGGGTTCGTGCTCGCCACGATGGTCGTCCCCGCCGCGCTCCCGGTCCTGGCGGGCCTGCTTCCGCGCCGGCGGGGCATCTCGAAGCGCAGCCACCTGCGGGCGGTCGCCTCCGACCTCTCCCTTGCCGTGGCCCACCTCGCCCTGAGCCTTGCCTTCCTCGCCGACCAGGCTGCGCTGATGACGGACGCCATCCTGCGAACGCTGGCGCGTCTGTTGATCACGCGCCGCAACCTCCTCGAGTGGACCACGGCCTCCCAGGCCAAGGCCAGCCTCCGCGTCGACCTGCCGGGGTTCTACCGGCAGATGGCACCCGGGGTGGTCATCGCGGGGGTCGCCGGGGCCCTCGTCCTGGTCCTGAACCCGCCGGCGACCATGATCGCCGCGCCATTCGTCCTCCTCTGGCTGCTCTCGCCGGTCATCGCCCGATGGGTCAGCCTGCCGCCGGTCGAGGCGCCCGGCCGACAGCTGTCGACCGCAGACGCCGGCGCGCTGCGCCTGATCGCGCGCCGCACCTGGCGCTTCTTCGAAGCGTTCGTCGGCCCGGACGACCACGCCCTCCCACCGGACAACTTCCAGGAGCAGCCGCTGCCGGTCGTGGCGCACCGCACGTCGCCGACGAACATCGGGCTCTACCTGCTGTCGGTGCTGACCGCCCGCGATTTCGGCTGGATCGGGACGCTCGAGATGGTCGACCGATTGGAAGCGACGCTCGCCACCATCGGCAGCCTGCAGCGTCATCACGGGCACCTCTTCAACTGGTACGACACGCGCGACCTGCACACGCTGGAGCCCGCCTACGTGTCGTCCGTGGACAGCGGCAACCTTTGCGGCGCGCTGGTGGTGCTCTCGAATGCCTGCCAGGAGATGCTCGACCGGCCCCTCCCCGTCGGGGCTGCGGCCGCCGGCATCGACGACGCGGTCCGGCTGACGCGCGAGGCGGCTGCCGCCATCGGCGACGGGCGACGGACCGAGACGCTCAGCCGGCGGCAGCTCGCCGACGCCCTCGATCCTTTCGCGGGCGCACCGGAGGTTCCGGGGACGCCCGGCGCGTGGGCCGGGCGCCTGGCCGAGCTCGCGACCCACGCCCGGACCCTCGCCGACGTGGCGGCGGCCCTGACCGCGGAGCGTGGTGAGGAAGCCACGAGCGAGCTCGTGACCTGGGCCGAGGCGACGCGCATGGCGGTCGACAGCCACGCCCGGGACCTCGAGCTGCTCGGGCCCGCCCTGGACGCGAACCCGGAAGGCCCCGGGACCTCGCCGGGGGAGACCACGTTCCCGACCCTCTCCGAGCTGGCCGACCCGCCGGCCGCCGGTGCGGGAGCCGACGCGTCCGCGGCGGTCGCGCTCGCCCGGCGGCTCCGGGCGATCTCGGACCGCGCCCAGCAGCTGTTCCGGGAGACGGACTTCAGCTTCGTCTTCGACCCCACGCGCAAGCTCTTCTCGATCGGCTTCCGGATCCGGGACGGCGCGCTGGACCCGAGCTACTACGACCTGCTGGCCTCGGAGGCGCGCCTCACGAGCTTCCTGGCGATCGCCAAGGGCGACGTCGGCCCGGAGCACTGGTTCCGGCTCGGGCGCGCCCTGACGCCCGTGGGTCGCGGCTCGGCGCTCATCTCCTGGTCTGGCTCGATGTTCGAGTACCTGATGCCGGCCCTGGTGATGCACGCCCCCGCGCGGGGCCTGATCGACCAGACGTACGGCCTGGTCGTGGCGCGCCAGATGAGCTACGCGGCCGAGCGTGGCGTGCCGTGGGGCATCTCCGAATCGGCGTTCAACGCACTCGACCTCGAGCACACGTACCAGTACTCCAGCTTCGGGGTGCCCGGCCTGGGACTCAAGCGCGGCCTCGGCGAGGATGTCGTCGTGGCCCCGTACGCCACGGCACTCGGCGCCATGATCGATCCGGAGGCGGCGGTCCGGAACTTCGCCCGCCTGAGCCAGGCCGGTGCGAGCGGGACCTACGGATTCCGGGAGGCGCTCGACTACACGGCGCGGCGACTCCCCGAAGGGGCGTCCGTGGCGATCGTGATGAGCTACATGGCGCACCACCAGGGGATGGCGCTAGTCGCCTTCGGGAATGTCCTCAACGACGGTGCGATGGTCCGGCACTTCCACGCGGACCCGGTCGTGCAGGCGACGGAGCTCCTCCTGCAGGAGCGGATGCCCCGCGACGTCCTCGTGGCTCGGCCGCGCGCCGAGGAGGTCAAGAGCGCGGCCGACGTGCGGGACCTGGTGCCGCCCGTCCTGCGCCGCTTCACGTCACCCCACGACCTGACCCCGCGGACGCACCTGCTCTCGAACGGGCGCTACGCGGTCATGGTGACCGCCGCGGGATCCGGCTACAGCCTCTGGGGCGACCTCGCCGTCACGCGGTGGCGCGAGGACGTGACCCGCGACGCGTGGGGCAGCTACCTCTTCCTGCGCGACACGCGCAGCGGCGCGGTGTGGTCGGCGGGACACCAGCCGAGCGGCGTGGAGGCGGACAGCTACGAGGTCAGCTATTCCGAGGAGCACGCCGAGTTCCTGCGCCGCGACGGCTCCATCGCCACGAGGATGACCGTCGTCGTGTCGGCCGAGCACGACGCGGAGATCCGGCGCGTCACGCTGACCAACCTCGGCTCCCAGAGCCGCGAGATCGAGCTGACCTCGTACGCCGAGATCGTCCTGGCGCCGCAGGCGGCGGACGTGGCGCATCCCGCGTTCCAGAACCTCTTCGTGCAGACGGAGTTCGCGCCCGACATCGGGGCCCTGCTGGCCACCCGCCGCCCGAGGTCCCGCGAGGAGCGACAGGTGTGGGCCGCCCACGTCGCGGCGGTCGAGGAGCAGGCCGGCGGGGTCATCCAGTACGAGACGGATCGTGCACGCTTCCTGGGCCGGGGCCGGTCGGTCCGTTCCCCGGTGTCCGTGATCGACGGCCGTCCGCTGTCGAACACCGCCGGCGCGGTGCTGGATCCCATCTTCAGCCTCCGCTGCCGGGTGACGCTCGCCCCCGGCGCAACCGCCCACGCCATCTTCTCGACCGTCGTCGCAGAGTCGCGGGACGACGTCCTGGACCTGGCCGACAAGCATCGCGAGATGGCAACCTTCGAGCGGGCGGCGACGCTGGCGTGGACGCAGGCGCAGGTCCAGCTCCACCACCTGGGAATCGAGGCCGACGAGGCCCATCTCTTCCAGCGCCTCGCCAGCAGGATCCTCTACTCGGACCCGACGCTGCGGCCGTCCCCCACGCTGCTGGCCCTGAACGAGCGCGGGGCGCCCGGACTCTGGGTGCACGGCATCTCCGGGGACCTGCCGATCGTCCTCGTGCGGATCGACGAGACCGCGGACATCGACATCGTGCGCCAGCTTCTGCGGGCCCACGAGTACTGGCGGATGAAGCTCCTCGACGTCGACCTGGTCATCGTCAACGAGCACGGCGCCTCGTACGCGGAGGACCTCCAGGGTGCGCTGGAGACGGTCGTGCGGACCAGCCAGTCGACCCAGGTCCACGAGCGCCACGAAGCCCGGGGCGGCGTGTACATCCTGCGCGGCGACCGGCTCTCGGCCGACGACCGGACGCTCCTCCAGGCCGCGGCGCGAGCCGTCCTCCTGAGCCGGCGAGGCAGCCTCGCCGACCAGGTCCTGCGCCTGGAGCGGCCGGCCAGGATCGCCGCTCCGGCGCCGCGCCCGGTTGCGGCGGCGGCGCGCGTCGAGGTCGCGGCGCCGCTGCCGGAGCTCGAGTTCTTCAACGGCCTGGGGGGCTTCGCCGACGGCGGGCGAGAGTACGTCGCGGTCCTCGGCCCCGGGCAGGCCACCCCGGCGCCCTGGCTCAACGTCGTCGCCAACGAATCCTTCGGATTCCAGGTCTCGGAATCCGGCTCCGGTTACAGCTGGTCGGAGAACAGCCGGGAGAACCAGCTGACGCCGTGGTCCAACGATCCGGTGGGCGACCCCGTGGGCGAGGCGATCTACGTCCGCGACGACGACGACGGCGAGCTGTGGGGTCCCACCGCGCTGCCGATCCGGAGCGACGAATCCACGTACGTCGCGCGCCACGGTCCCGGGTACAGCCGCTTCGAGCACGTGCGCGAAGGCATCGCTCTCACCCTCGTCCAGTTCGTGCCCCTCGACGACCCGATCAAGGTCTCGATCCTGACCATCGAGAACCGCTCCGGCAGGTCCCGGCGGCTGTCGGTGACCGCCTACGCCGAGTGGGTGCTGGGCACGTCGCGCGGGGCGGCCGCTCCCCACGTCGTGACGGCGCTGGAGCCGGCGACCCGGGCTCTCTTCGCCCACAACCCGTGGAACACCGAGTTCGGCGGGCGGGTCGCCTTCCTGGACCTGGGCGGGCGCCAGACCGCGTGGACGGCGGACCGAACCGAGTTCCTCGGTCGCAACGGCGCTCCGGACCGGCCGGCCGGCCTCGCCCGGGGGCATCGACTCGGCGGAGCGATCGGAGCCGGGATGGACCCGTGCGCCGCGCTGCAGACCAGCTTCGAGCTTGCCGGCGGGGCGCGGACCGAGGTGGTCGTCCTGCTGGGCGAGGCCGACGGCGCCGCGGCGGCAGCTGACCTCATCCGGCGCAGGCGGGCGCAGGACCACGAGGCGACCCTGCGCAGCGTGAAGACCCACTGGGACGACATCCTGGGCGCGCTCCAGGTGCGGACCCCGGACCGCTCGATGGACATCATGCTCAACTCCTGGCTCCTCTATCAGACGCTGTCCTGCCGGCTGTGGGCCAGGGCCGCCTTCTACCAGGCCGGTGGCGCCTACGGCTTCCGCGACCAGCTCCAGGACGTCATGGCGCTGACGTCGGCCCGGCGCGAGCTGCCCCGTGAGCATCTCCTGCGCGCGGCAGCCCACCAGTTCCCCGAGGGCGACGTGCAGCACTGGTGGCATCCGCCGTCGGGCCGCGGCGTGCGGACCCGGATCTCGGACGATCGCCTCTGGCTTCCGTATGCCGCCGATCGCTACATGGCCGTGACGGGCGACACGGCCGTGCTCGACGAGATGGTCCCGTTCATCGAGGGACCGGAGCTGCGCGCCGACCAGGCGGACGCCTACTTCCAGCCCGAGCGCTCGGCGGAGTCGGCCTCGCTGTTCGAGCACTGCGCCCGGGCCATCGACCGGAGCCTGGCAACCGGCGCTCACGGGCTTCCCCTGATCGGGTCCGGCGACTGGAACGACGGCATGAACCGGGTCGGCAACGAGGGCCGTGGCGAGAGCGTCTGGCTGGGCTGGTTCCTGCACACTGTCCTGGCCGCCTTCACGCCGATCGCGGAAGGGCGCGGCGACCGCCAGCGCGCGGAGCGCTGGCGCGCCCACATGCGGACGCTGCGCCGAGCCCTGGAGCGCGACGGCTGGGACGGCGACTGGTACCGCAGGGCCTTCTTCGACGACGGGACGCCGCTCGGGTCGGCGGTCAACGCCGAGTGCCGGATCGATTCGATCGCCCAGTCGTGGAGCGTCCTGTCGGGCGCCGCGAACCCCGGCCACGCGCGACGTGCAATGGCAGCCGTCGAGGAATACCTGCTCCGGCGCGGGGACGGCCTGGTCCTGCTGTTCACGCCACCGTTCGACGGCGCCGATGTCGACCCGGGCTACGTCAAGGGCTACCTGCCCGGGGTCCGCGAGAACGGCGGACAGTACACCCACGGGGCGATCTGGTCGGTCCTCGCCTTCGCGGCCCTGGGCGAGGGCGACAAGGCGGGCGAGCTCTTCTCGATCCTCAACCCGATCAACCATGCGAGCACGCGGGCGGGCGTCCACCGCTACAAGGTGGAGCCGTACGTCATGGCGGCGGACGTGTATGCCGAGCCGTCGCATCTCGGCCGGGGCGGCTGGACGTGGTACACGGGGTCCGCGGGCTGGATGTACCGGGCGGGCGTCGAGTCGATCCTTGGCCTCCGGCTGCGAGGCACGACCCTGCTCCTCGGGCCCTGCATCCCGCGCGCCTGGCGGGGCTACGAGATCGAGTTCCGGTACCACTCCGCGCGCTACCAGATCGTCGTGGAGAACCCGCAGGGAGTCAGCCAGGGGGTGGTGACGGCGTACCTCGACGAGCGGGCCGCGGCGGACGGCGGTGCCACCCTGGCCGACGGGGCGGCCGTCATCCCGCTCGTCGACGACGGCGCCACGCACACCGTGCGGGTGGTGCTCGGCCAGCCCTGACGTCCGCGCCCACGTGCTGATCTCGACGCGGTTCTCGCGCCCACGAGCCTTCGGCCCGCCCGCGCGGCCCGGTCAGCCGGCGTTCCGCCCCGCGATCCCCGTGTCGAGCGTCCCGCCCCGGCACAGCAGGTGGGCGACCAGCCCGGTCCAGCCCGTCTGGTGCGAGGCGCCGATGCCCGCGCCCGTGTCGCCGTGGAAGTACTCGTGGAAGGACAGCAGGTCGCGCCACTCCGGGTCGGTCCAGGACCGCTGGTACGGCCCGTCGACGGGCCTCCGGCCGTCGGCATCCGGGAGCCAGATGGCGACGAGCCGGCGGGCCAGGTCATGCGCGACGTCGATGAGCCTCAGCCGGCGGCCGGACCCGGCCGGGTGCTCGACCGTGAAGTCCTCGCCGAACCAGTCGTCCCAGTGGTGCAGCGACTCGATGACCAGGTAGTTCAGGGGGAACCAGACCGGGCCGCGCCAGTTGGAGTTGCCGCCGAACAGCCCCGACGTGGATTCGCCCGGCTCGTAGTCGACGCTGGAGGTCGCACCCGCCAGCTCCAGCCGGAACGGCGCGGCGAGGTGCCGCCGGGACATCGACCTGAGCCCGTACGGTGAGAGGAACGCGTCCTCGGACAGCATCTCGCCGAGCAGCCGCTCCAGCCGCGACGGCGCCAGGACGCTGAACAGCATCTGGCTCATGCCCGGCTTGCCCATCACCCAGCCGCCCCTCCGGAGCCCCTCGTCGCTGAGCCCGAGATCCCGCATGAACCGGGCGAAGTGCTTGCCGAGCTCCATGCTCCGGGTGATGCTGCTCTCGGGGACGATGGCGGCCGGCAGGATCGGGATGAGCCCGACCATCGAGTGGATCTTGATCGGCACGCTCGAGCCGTCGGGGAGCCGCAGGGCGTCGTAGAAGAAGCCGTCCTCGTCATCCCAGAGGCCGCTCCCGTTCATCGCGACGGCGATCCTGACCGCGTGCTCGAGGAACGTCGTCGTCAGGTCCTCGTAGGTCCGGTCCCGAGCCGCCAGGGTCGTTGCGATGCGGAGCATCGAGATGCAGTAGAACGACATCCAGGCGGTCGCGTCGGACTGGTCCAGGCGGCCACCGACCGGAAGGTGCGAGCGGTCGAACGCGCCGATGTTGTCGAGCCCGAGGAAGCCGCCCGAGAAGAGGTCGTTGCCGGCGGCATCCTCCCGGTTGAGCCACCAGGTGAAGTTGATGAGCAGCTTGTGGAAGACCCGCTCCAGGAACTCGAAGTCCGTCCGGCCATCGATCTCCCAGACCCGCAGCGCCGCCCACGCGTGGACGGGCGGGTTGACGTCGTCGAAGTTCCACTCGTACGCCGGCAGGGCGCCGTTGGGGTGCTGGAACCACTCCCGGCACAGGACGAGGAGCTGGTACTTGGCGAAGGCCGGATCGACGTGGGCCAGGCTGACGGTGTGGAAGGCGAGGTCCCACGCGGCGAACCACGGGTACTCCCACTTGTCCGGCATCGACAGGATGTCCGCCGCGTCGAAGTGCCGCCAGGCGGAGTTCCGGCCCCCCAGCCGCTGCGGCGGGGGAGGTGGGAAGAGGGCGTCGCCGTCGAGCCAGCGCGACACGTCGTAGATGTACGACTGCTTGCTCCAGAGCATCCCGGCGAAGGCCTGGCGCATGATCCGCGCCTCCTCGTCGGTCGCGTCCGCCCGCCGCAGGCCGGCGTAGAACGCGTCGGCCTCGGTCTCGCGCTCGCGCATGATGGCCGCGAAGGCGTCGCCGAGCGGGTCGGGCTCGGGAGGGCCGAGCGCGGCGGGCGTGGCGGCCGGGCCGGGCTGGGCGCGGAGCCGCAGCCGGATCTCGGCGGTCCCCCCGGCCGGCACCGCAAGCTGGTACCAGGCGGCCGCCTTGGTTCCGGTCCGGGCCGGGTTCACCGTGGCCGCGCCCGCGACGACATGGTCGTTGATGCCGTCCTTCGGGAACGGCGGCGAGGCCGGATTGCCGAAGAGGCGAGCGGCGTTGGTCTCGTTGTCGCAGAAGAGAAGCTCCGGGCGGGTCCCGTCCGGGCCGTCCCCGACGTGCAGGACGTGCGAGCCGAGCCCTGGGTGGGCGGCCAGGACCCTCGCGCCGTCGGGGGACGCCGCCAGCGCCGGCCGGCCCGAACCCGGATCGGCCGACCACGTGTTTCGGAACCAGAGCGTCGGCAGGACGTGGAGGGTGGCCGCCTCCGGCCCCCGGTTTCGGACGACCACCCGCACCAGGATGTCGTCCGGCTCGGCCTTCGCGTAGTGGACCTCGACGATCCAGTAGCGGTCGTCGTCGAAGACGCCGGTGTCGAGGAGCTCGTATTCCGGCTCGAGCCGTGACCGCCGGCCGTTCTCCTCGATGAGCCGCTCGTACGGGAACGCGGCCTGCGGGTAGTGGTATCGCCAGCGCAGCCAGGCAGCGCTGGGGACGGCGTCGAGGTACCACCAGCACTCCTTGACGTCCTCGCCGTGGTTGCCCTCGGCGTTGGTCAGCCCGAACATCCGCTCCTTCAGGATCGGATCGCGGCCGTTCCACAGGGCGAGGGCGAAGCACAGCCGGCTGAAGACATCGGAGATGCCGGCCATCCCGTCCTCGCCACGACGGTAGGCCCGGGACCGCGCGTGGTCGTGGGGGAAGTAGCTCCAGGCGTCGCCGTCCGCGCTGTAGTCCTCGCGGACCGTGCCCCATGCCCGCTCGCTCAGGTAGGGGCCCCAGGCATACCACGGGCTGGCACCCTCGAGGCCCTCTTCCGGGCGCCCGGCATCGCGCATGCGCTCGCGCTCGGCGTCCATCAGCGGTCCCCGCCTCCGGCTGGACCGGCGCCCCCCGGCCGGCTGGCCAGGACGACCACCGAGCGGGGCCCGGCAACGCAGGTCGACCCGACGAGCGGGGCGTCCGTCCATTCGACGAGGTCGTCGGGCCCCTCCAGCGACGTGTCGAGCACGCGCCGCCACGGCTCGAGGCCGCCATCCTGGCCCGGCACGTCGAACTCGAGAGGCCCCCACCAGGCGTTCAGGATGAGGTGCACGACGCCGTCCCGGCCCCAGATGGTGAGGGCGATGCTGCGCGAGTCATCGCGCGTGTCGGGCTGGCCCAGGCGCACCCCGCTCAGCTCGATGCGGGCCTGGGCGAGGAGCTCCACCAGCGTCAGGTCCTGTGGCATGTCGAACAGGACCTGGATCCGCCGCCGGCCGGCGATGAGCCTCCGGGTGAACCGCAGGATGTCGGCGTGCCGCTCGGGATCGGTCCAGTCGAACCAGCTCAGCTCGCTGTCCTGGCAATACGCGTTGTTGTTGCCCAACTGGGTCCGCCGGACCTCGTCGCCCATCAGGAGCATCGGGACGCCGACCGCCAGCATCTCGAGGGCCAGGAAGTTCTTGACCTGGCGGCGGCGCAGCTGCTTCACGGACTCGTCGTCGGTGGGGCCCTCGACGCCGCAGTTCCAGCTCAGGTTCTGGTCGCTGCCGTCCCGGCTGCCCTCGCCGTTGGCGTCGTTGTGCTTGTCGTCGTAGGAGACGAGGTCGTTGAGGGTGAACCCGTCGTGGCAGGTCACGAAGTTGATGCTCTGCTGCGGCTCGCGGGCCTCCGGGCCGTAGATGTCGGGGCTGGCGAGCATTCGCTGGGCGATGGTCCCGGCCCGCCCCGGGTCGCTCTTGACGAACGACCGGACGTCGTCCCGGAAGCGCCCGTTCCACTCCACCCAGCGGTCGCCGGCAAAGCTGCCGACCTCGTACAGGCCGCCGGCGTCCCAGGCCTCGGCGATCAGCTTCGCCCCGGCAAGCACCGGGTCCGTGTCGATGTCGGTGATCGTCGCGGGATCGGCCAGCGGGCGTCCGCTCCCGTCTCGCGACAGGACCGCGGCGAGGTCGAAGCGGAAGCCGTCGACATGCATCTCGCTGACCCAGTAGCGGAGGCTGTCGAGGATGAGCCGCCGGACCACCGGGTGGTCGGCGGCCAGGGTGTTGCCGGTGCCCGTGAAGTCCGCGTAGCGCGACCGGTCCGCGTCCAGCACGTAATAGACCTCGTTCGCCAGGCCGCGGAAGCACGACGTCGGGCCGCCCGGGCCGCCCTCTGCCGTGTGGTTGTAGACCACGTCGAGGATGACCTCGAGGCCGGCTCTGTGGAGCGCCTTGACCAGGTCGCGGAGCTCGTCCACCGCGGCCAGCGGGTCGGGCCGGCTGGCGTACTGGATGTGCGGCGCGAAGAACGAGACGGGCTGGTAGCCCCAGTAGTTGGTCCGGCCCGACGGAGCCGCGAAGGGGTCGAACTGGAAGACCGGCATCAGCTCGACGGCCGTGATGCCGAGGTCGACCAGGTACGGGATCTTCTCGACGAATCCCGCGTAGGTCCCGCGGCGTTCGGCGGCGACGCCGGAGTTGGGGTTCGCGGTGAACCCTCGGACGTGCGCCTCGTAGATGACCGTCTCGCGGAGCGGCCGCTCCAGCGGTCGATCGCCCTCCCAGTCGTACGCGGTGGGGTCGATCACGACGCTTTTCATGGCCGCCGCCGGATTGGGCCGTCCGTCGGCCTCGCGGTCGTACGAGGCCGGAACCGCGACGCCCCGGCCATACGGGTCCAGCAGGACCCGTGTCTCGTCGAACCGGAGGCCGGCTTCGGGGGCCCACGGACCGCGCGCTCGAAACGCGTACACCTGGCCCGGCCGGATGCCGGGCACCGCGACGTGCCAGTAGTCGGCGGTCCGCTCGGTGACCGGGACGACGCGGCCGGGTCGCGGGTCGTCGGCGTGGTCGAAGAGGAGCAGGTCGATCCCGCTCGCACGCCGGCTGTAGACGCTGAAGTTGACCCCGTCGCCGGCGATCGAAGCGCCGAGCGGGTGGCCGGAGCCCGGCGCGCTCACAGCCCGACGCTCGCCTGCATCATCCCGCCGTCGACGACGACCGTCGTCGCGGTCCCGTAGGAGGCCCTGTCCGAGGCGAGGAATGCCACCATCGCGGCGATCTCCGCCGGCTCGGCGACACGACCGAGCGGGATCGCCGATTCGAGCTTCGCGCGCTGGGCCGGGTCGGCCAGGGTGACCTCGTCGATCGGGGTGTGGACCGCCCCCGGAGCGACTCCCACCACCAGGATCCCGTGCGGCGCGAGCTCGACCCCGGCGGTCCGGGTCAGCATCCGGACCCCGCCCTTGGCCGCGCAGTAGGCCGCGTTGCCGGGCATCGGCCAGTCCTCGTGGATCGAGGAGATGTTGATGATGCGGCCGCCACCACCCTGGGCGATCATCTGGCGGGCCGCCAGCTGGACGCCGAAGAACGCGCTCTTGAGGTCGACGCCGATGACCAGGTCGAACTGGTCCTCGGTCGTCCCGAGAACCGACGTCCGGGTCTCCATGCCCGCGTTGTTGACCATGACGTCGAGGCGCCCGAAGGCGGCCACGGTCTGGTCGACGAGGGAGCCGAGGTCGGCCACGCTCGACACGTCGGCCTGCTGGATCCGGCCCTGGCCGCCGATCTCCCTGATGGCCTCGAGCGTCGACGCCGCGGCGTCCTGGTTGCGGTGATAGTTGATGGTGACGGCGGCCCCCTGTTTCGCCAGCTCCAGCGCGATGGCGTGGCCGATGCCGCTGTCAGCACCGGTGACGATCGCGACCTTGCCCTTCAGCATCCCGTTCCTCCTTCGCGCGGGTGACCCCCACGTCATCGCCTGTGCGCCCGGCGACGGTTGCCATGCGGCGCTCATCATGGCAGGCACCCCGCGCGGCGGCCTTCGCGCGACCGCCATCTCCGCGCGCCGCCGACGACCGTGGCCCCGGGCGCGCCCACGTATGCGACGATCCGGGGACCATGTGGCAGCTGCAGGTCCCCGTGCTCGAGCTGGTCGTGCGGACCATCGTCGTCTACGCCGTCTTCCTGGCGGCCCTCCGGCTCTTCGGGAAGCGGGAGCTCGGGCAGTTCACCCTGTTCGACCTGGCGCTCGTCCTGCTGGCGGCGAACGCCCTCCAGCCCGCGATCACCGGGCCGGACGCGTCGTTGCCCGGGGCCGTCGTCATCATCGCGACGCTGTTCGTCATCACCTACTGCCTGGCGGCGCTGCGCCGGCGCTCGCATCTCGTCCGGAGGATCCTGGAGCCTGCGGCGACGATCATCGCCCGTGACGGCCGCTGGCTGCCGGAGGCGCTCTCCCGGGAGGGGCTCGACGACGAGGACCTGACGGCCGCGCTGCGGGAGCACGGCATGGAACGGGTCGAGGACGTCAAGCTCGCGGCCCTCGAGCCGGATGGCTCCATCAGCATCGTCCCGGCCGATGGGCCCTCGGTCCACCTCCGGGTTGGACATCGTCGCTATCGCCGGCGCGCCCACGACTGACTAATGCCGCCCAGATGATCGTCCAGACCGACTGAGCGCTCTGCGGAGCCGCGGAAGGGTGGACACGATGGGGATTCTCGCCTGGATCGTGCTCGGCGCGATCGCCGGCTTTGTCGCCAACCTGGTCGTGGGCGGCGGCGACGGCGCCGTCAAGACCGTCCTCCTCGGGATCGTCGGTGGGCTCCTGGGCGGCTTCGTCGCCACCACCGTCCTGCACGCCGGCACGGTGAACGGCCTCAATCCCGAGAGCATCCTGATCGCGACCGCCGGGGCCGTGGCGGTGCTCGTCGTCTGGCGCGTCCTGACCCCGCGCCGCCGGTTGCACCTCTAGGACCCGAAGCCCGCGGCCAGCCACCGGCGGCCGGGCTCGCGTCAGCCAGCCACCTGCCCGGGCGGGGATCTTCCGCCCACACGAAAGGGGACACCAGGATGTCGAACAACGACCTCGCCACGAAGGACGAGCTCCTCCCGAAGGAAGACGCCGTCACGAAGGAAGACCCACGGCACATCGGAGACTTCGCGGAGGGTCAGGAGACGGAGCACATCGCTCCCGGCACCCTGAAGGGCGACTTCGCAGCAGGGCAGGAAGTGACCCCGCGCTCGGGCACCATCCAGCCCATCGGCGACTTTGCATCCGGCCAGGAGCACGCACCGCTCGATCCGACAACGCTGCGCGGGGACTTCGCCCGGGGCAGCGAGGAGACTCCTCGCAAGTAGGGTCCGGCGGGCCCATCAACGGCCACGATCCGGGGCCACCGCGTCGCGGGGTCCCGGTCCGCGTCCGCATCCACGGCCCACCGGGGCCTCCGGCCCGTGTACCATCTCCCCGGGCGTCGCGACCCAGCGCCGCACAGATCAATGAGGGACTCGCCACCGCTCCGAGACTCGGGCGCGGATGGCCTCACGGAGGGAGCACATGAGACTCGGATTCATTCGCGCGGCGCTCGGCCGCCGGACCCTGCCCCTGGCGATCCTCGCCGTGGTGCCGGTCCTCTTCGCGGCGTGCAACCAGGTTGGCACCGCGAGCCTGACGTTCTGGGACATCGTCTGGTCGATGGTCTGGTTCGCCCTGCTGTTCATGTGGATCATGATCGTCATCAGCATCTTCGCTGACATCTTCCGGCGCCGGGATCTCTCGGGCGCGTGGAAGGTGATCTGGATCATCGTGATCTTCTGGATCCCGTTCATCGGCATCCTTATCTACATCTTCAGCCGCCCCAAGCTGACGGCCCAGGACCTCGAGATGGCCACCCAGGCGGAGGCCGCGCAGAAGGCGGCCGCCGGCGTCTCCGTTGCCGACCAGCTCGAGAAGCTGGCCCAGCTGCGTGACGCGGGAACCATCAGCGTCCCGGAGTACGAGCAGCTCAAGGCGAAGCTTCTCGCCTCAGCCTAGCCCGCTCCGCAGCGACGAAGGCCGGGACCGACGGCGTCCCGGCCTTCGCGATTCCCGGGCGGGCCGGGTCGCGGCCCTACGCGGCGCCCCCGCCGACGGTTGCCGCGATCAGCGCCTGTGCCTCGTCCAGGATCCGTCCCAGGTGCTCGTCGCCGCGGAAGCTCTCCGCGTACAGCTTCGTGACGTTCTCGGTGCCCGACGGGCGGGCCGCGAACCAGCCCTCGGCCGTCACGACCTTGAGGCCGCCGATTGGGGCGCCGTTGCCCGGTGCGGTCGTGAGGATCGCCGAGATGGCATCGCCCGCGAGCGTCGACGCCCGGACCGCGCCCGGCGAGAGCGTTCCCAAGGCCGCCTTCTGCTCGGGCGTTGCCGGTGCGTCGATCCGCCGGTAGGCGGGGCTGCCGAACCGCTCGGTAAGCGCCGCGTAGGCCTGCGCCGGGTTGCGCCCGGACCGGGCGGTCAGCTCCGCGGCGAGGAGGCACGCGATGATGCCGTCCTTGTCCGTCGTCCAGGGGCCGCCACCGAGCCGCAGGAACGAGGCGCCGGCGCTCTCTTCGCCCCCGAAGCCGATGGAGCCGTCGACGAGGCCGTCGACGAACCACTTGAAGCCGACGGGGACCTCGACGAGCCGCCGGCCGAGGTCGGCCACGACACGGTCGATCATGCTCGACGACACCAGCGTCTTGCCCACCGCGATGCCGCTCCCCCACTCCCGCCCACCACCGAAGAGGTAGGCGATCGCCGCGGCCAGGAAGTGGTTCGGGTTCATCAAGCCGCCGTCGGGCGTGACGATCCCGTGGCGATCGGCGTCCGTGTCGTTGCCGAGGGCCAGGTCGAAGCGGTCGCGCAGGGCGACCAGCCGGGCCATGGCGAACGGCGACGAGGGATCCATCCGGATCCGCCCGTCCCAGTCGAGGGTCATGAAGCCGAAGCGTGGGTCGACGGCGTCGTTGGTGACGGTCAGGTCCAGGCCGTACCGCTCGCCGATGGCGCCCCAGTAGTCGACGGCGGCGCCGCCCAGCGGGTCGACGCCGATCCGGAGCCCGGACGCCGCGATGGCCGGCATGTCGACGACGCCGGCGAGGTCCGGGACGTACGACCCGATGTAGTCGTGGCCGACTGCCCGCGCCCGCGCACGCTCGTACGGGACGCGGGCGATCCCCGCGACGCCGTCGGAGCCCGTCGCCTCCAGGATCCGGTTCGCCTCGTCCTGGATCCAGCGCGTGACGTCCGTGTCCGCCGGGCCACCGCTCGGTGGGTTGTACTTGAAGCCACCATCCTCCGGCGGATTGTGCGACGGCGTCACCACGATGCCGTCGGCCAGACCCGCGCGACGTCCCCGGTTGGCGACGAGGATGGCATGGGAGATCGCGGGCGTCGGCGTGTAGCCGTCGACGGCGTCCACGCGGGCGTCGACGCCGTTGGCGACCAGGACCTCGAGGGCGGTGCGGAACGCCGGCTCCGAGAGGGCGTGGGTGTCGCGGCCCAGGAAGAGCGGGCCCGTGTACCCCTTCCCGGCCCGGTAGCGACAGATCGCCTCGGTCGTCGCGAGGATGTGGTCCTCGTTGAAGGCGGCACGGAATGCCGACCCGCGGTGTCCGGACGTTCCAAAGGCGACGCGCTGGGCCGGCACGGACGGATCCGGGCGGAGATCGTGGTACGCCCGGAGCAGGGCGTCGACGTCGACGAGCTCGGACGGGATGGCCGGCAGTCCGGCGCGCGGGCTCTGGGTCATGGTGGACCTCGTCAGGTCCGGTCGCGGCGGGCGCGCGGCCGTCTGACCCCACGATACCGCGGCCCGGAGGTCGGCGGCCGCTTGCGTTCGATCGGTCGAGGGACACGTGCGCCGGGTCAGGCGACGCGGGGACAATGGCGGTGGGCGACTCGGTCGGCGCAGCGGGCGCTGGGCCGGGCGGACGTGCGGTACCTGGCCGGCGGGCTACGGGATCAGGGCGGCGACCTTGCCGGCCAGCGCCTCGTCTGCGGTGTCGATGACGATGACCGCCTCGCCGCTCGTCATCACGTAGGCCGACGCGCCGGCAGCGCCATAGCTCACCTTCGTGAGCTCGCGGCCCCCAAGCGTGACCTTCGAGGTCGCCACGCCCGCGGCGGAGCCGGAGAGCCAGGTGTCGATGACGATCGGGGCCAGCTTCGTGCCCGGCATGCCGGGCACGCGGAACGCAAGGAGATATGCGTCGATGCTGCTGGTCTCGTCGTACGCCTGCGCGATGTGGAGGTCGGCACGCGTCGCGCCGAGCGTCGCCAGCGACGCGATCATGGCCCGGCTCGCCGTGTCGTCGGTGAGCACGTCGGCCCCGTTCGCGCTGTCGCGCGTGAGAGCGGTCCCGTCGATCGCGTCCGGCAGGAGGGCGACGAGCTCCGGAGCGGCGGGGCTCGGGGCCGGTGACGCGCCGGCAGAGCCGTCGGACGGGGCCGGCGAGACGGGCTCGGTCGCCGCGGCGGAGGGGGCGGGGTTCGTCGCAGCGGGTGCCTGGGACGCGGTTGTACTGGCGACTCCTGCGACGGCACGGTCGGCAGCCGCAACGACGGCCGACGTGGTCGCATCGAGATCGCTCGAGGCGACGGGGCCGGACGGCGACGCGGAGATGACCAGCCCGGCGCGACGGAAGTAGATCGCGGTCGTGGCCGACGAGGCGTCCTGGATCGCATATCCGCCGTCGCCCAGGTCCGTGCGGTCGACCACCGTCTCGCCGGCGGCGACGGCGGCCGCCCGCGAACGGTCGAGAGCGGCTGCGGCGTCACCGTCGTAGCAGCTCACGAGCACGTCGACCGTCGGAGGTGCCGTCGTCCCGTCGGCGGATGCCGGGCCCACGACGGTCGTGGCGAGGCCATCCACCGCAACCTGGCTCGCTCCGACCTTCCAGCCCGCCGGAAGGTCGGACCCCGCCGGAACCACGGCCCAGGCGGTGGTCCGGCAGGAGCTCCCGCCGGTCCCGGCAAGCGCGACGACGCCCACGACGAGGCCGACGGCGGCGACCGCGAGGGCCCCGAGGCCGACGCGCAGCGCGTTTCGGGCCGTGGCGCTCGTGCGGGCCGTGGTGACGGGGGCGACGGATTCGGGGGGCTGGCGCGGTTCGGGCATGTCGGCCGGCCCGTGCCGTCGGGTGGACATCGTGCCGAGGCTACCGCCCGATCCTGCAGGCAGCCTGAAAGGAACGAGCGGGGAGGAGGGCCCGGCCGGGTGTGAGACGGCCGGGCCCCGGGCAGGAAAGGCTACGGATAGAGGCCCCGCAGGACCGTCGCGTCGGCCACCCGTTCGACCGCGATGGCATGCGCCGCGCGGCGCGGGCCGATGCCATCCGCGGCGGCCCGGTCCCAGACGTCCGAGGCGGCGCCGAGGATCGCCTCGCGGAGCCTGCCGTTGATGATCTTCGGCGCCCAGAACAGGGAGTCGCGATTCTGGACCCACTCGAAGTAGCTGACGATCACGCCGCCGGCGTTGCACAGGATGTCGGGGACGACCATGACTCCGTTTTCCTGGAGGATCGGGTCGGCATCGGGTGTCGTCGGCCCGTTCGCGCCCTCCGCCAGGATGCGAGCGCGAACCCGGCCCGCGTTCGCGGCGGTGATCTGGCCCTCCATGGCGGCGAGCACCAGGACGTCGACGTCGAGCCCGAAGAGATCCTCGTTGTCGATGGGGTCGGTGCCCGGGGCACCCGCGATCGACCCGTGCTCCTGCATCAGGCGCCGGAGGACAGGGACGTCGAGCCCGGCCTCGCGGTGACAGCCGCCGCCGACGTCGGTGACGGCCACGACCCGCGCCCCGGCTTCGTGGAGGAGGCGGGCGGCCGCCTCGCCGACGTTGCCGAAGCCCTGCACGGCGACCGACGCGCCGGGCAGATCCAGGCCCCCCCGCCGGGCGGCTTCCTCGATCGTGTAGACGACGCCCTGGCCCGTGGCATCGGCGCGGCCGTTCGAGCCGCCGATCGCGACCGGCTTGCCGGTGACGACCCCCGGAACCGAGTAGCCGCGGTGCATCGAGACCGTGTCCATGATCCAGGCCATGGTCTGGGCGTTCGTCCCGACGTCGGGCGCCGGGATGTCCGAGTCGGGTCCGATGAGGACCTGGAGCTCGGTCGCGAACCGCCGGGTGAGGGCTTCCATCTCCCTCGGGCTCATCGCCCGGGGATCGCACGTCACCCCGCCCTTGGCGCCCCCGAACGGGACGTTCACGAGGGCGCACTTCCAGGTCATCCACATCGCGAGAGCCCGGACCTCGTCGAGGTCCGTCGACGGGTGATATCGAAGCCCGCCCTTCGCCGGCCCCCGGGCGACGTTGTGCTGGACCCGGTAGCCCGTGAAGACGCGCGTGCGCCCATCATCGAGGCGGACGGGGAAGCGGACCGTCAGCTCGCGCTGGGGATCGCGCAGGATCTCCCGGATCCCATCGTCGAGCCCGAGGTGGTCGGCCGCCGCGTCGAACTGGGCCCGGGCGGCTGCGAGCGCGCCCGCGCCGGGCGCCGGCGGGACGGGCGAGGCCAGCGGGACGGGCGAGGCCGACGTGAGGGCCTGGTCCCGCGGGCCGACGACCGGGCCGGGGGCGCCGGCCTGCGTCGCTCGGCGCCCTGCGGGGCGGGCAACCGTGGGACCGCCCCCGCCGGCGACCGCGGGGGCGATGGGCTTGTTCATGCGCGGGCTCCAGGGCGAGCGCGGGGGCCGGCGCGCGCCGGCACGTCCCGCCACGTCGAACTCTCGCGCCCCAACCCGAACATGCCGATGGACGTGCATGAATGCTGCATGAACGATCGTTCACGCCCCGTTCATGCACGTTTCCCGGCTGGTACAGGGCCCCGCCGCAGGATGGCTCCCGTGGCATCCGCCATTCGAGAAGGGATCCGCCCGCGGAACGCCAGCCGGGCGCATCCCCCCAGCGAGGAGCCCCATGGCCACGCAGCCGACCTTCACCTGCGCCACCTGCGACGTGTCCATCTCCAGCAGCCCGACCTTCCACGTGGGACTCGCCTTCTGTTGCGCCGGCTGCGCGGCCGACGGCCCCTGCATGTGCTCGTACGACGTCGAGGCTCCCGTGCCCCTCGCGGCTGCGATCCCCGCCCCGGCAGGGCGACGGGTGATGGAGCCCGGTGCGTCGCGGATCGCCGCGCCGGCCGCCCCGGTCCGTCTCACCGAGCGTGACCACGTCCCCGCCGGGGGAGCCGCTCCGGCCCTTGCCGCAGCGCGCCGTTGACGACCGGGCCTGCCGGCCCGCATCGACCGGACGAGTCTCGCCGCGCCGTGGCCGCCCTGCGGGCGTATCCTCGGGTGGTGATGTTCCGCGCCGACGGCCCGCCCCAGGGCGCGTCGCCGTCCCCGCTGGCGGCCGCGACGCTCCGTCTCGTCGGGGACGGCGCGACGCCGCCGGGTCTCGTCGAGCGGTTCGCGGCGACGGGGGCGACGATCGACGAGGCGTGCGCGAGCCGCCTGCTGGCCGAGCTGGCCCGCCTCGGGCTCGTGCGGGTGGCCCGCCACAACGGCGACGGCCGCGTCCACGTGCTGACGACGCTGGGCCACCAGATTCGCGACTCCGGGTTCGGCGACGGGTCGGGCATCGCCGAGCAGCTGGCCGAGCTCGAGAGACTGCGCACCGACCTGCTGTCCACGATCGCCCACGAGCTCCGGACCCCGCTCACCGCGGTCCGCACCTGCGTCGGCGTCCTGCGCGGCCCGGAGACGTCGCCCACGGAGTCCGAGCAGGCGACCCTTCTGGCCACGATCGAACGAAACGCCGACCGGATGCAGCGGGTCGTCGGGGACATCCTCGAGATCGCCCGGTTCCGGACCGGTGAGGTCGTCCTGCAGCTGCGGCGGTTCGACGCCGTCGAGCTGGTCCGGGGGGCCGTCGCCTCGGTGGCTCCCCTCGCCGCGCAACGCCACCAGGAGATCACGCTGCGCACGCCGGGCATCCCGATCGGGGTCTTCGGCGACCACCGGCGGCTGGAGCAGGCCCTGGTGAACCTCCTCTCGAACGCCGTCAAGTACGGCCCTGCGAGCGGGCGCATCGAGGTCCACGTCGGGGCGGCCGGCGACGTCGTGACGTGGTCCGTGCGGGACGACGGGCCGGGCATCTCGCCCGAGGACCAGACGCACCTCTTCGAGCGCTTCTTCGTGGGGCCCAACGACCGGGACGGCGGCCCGCGCGGCGTCGGGCTCGGCCTCCCCACGGCGCTGGCGATCGCCCAGGCCCACGGGGGCCGGATCGACGTGCAGAGCGCGCCGGGGAGCGGGAGCCTCTTCACCCTGGTTGTGCCGCACGACGGCCCGCCGGACGCGGACTGATGCGGATCCTCGTGGTCGACGACGCACCCGACGTGGTCGAGTCGGTGCGCCTCGGCTTCATGCTCCAGTGGCGCGACGTGGAGGTCCTCGGGGCCGCGACGGGCGAGGAGGCGCTCGACGTCGTCGAGGCCCGGCACCCGGACGTCGTCCTCCTCGACGTCGGCCTGCCGGGCATGGACGGCTTCGGCGCCCTGCGCGAGATCCGCGCCTTCTCCGACGTCCCCGTGGTCATGCTGACCGCCCGGGACGACGCCATGGACAAGGTGAAGGGCCTGGAGCTGGGCGCCGACGACTACGTGACCAAGCCGTTCAACCACCTCGAGCTCATGGCCCGGGTCCGCGCGGTTCTCCGTCGCCACGAGATGCCGCCCCCGACGAGCCGCGCCCCGTCGTTCCGGGCCATCGACCTGGAAGTCGACTTCGCCGTGCAGGAGGCACGTCTTCGTGGCGAGCGCCTGGAGCTGACCCCCACGGAGTACAAGCTCCTGTACCACCTCGTCCGCAACGCCGGTCACGTGCTCCAGCACGGCACGCTCCTGGCGAAGGTGTGGGGCCGGGAGTACGTCGACGAGGTGGACTACCTCCGGGTCTACGTCCGCCGCCTGCGCGACAAGCTGGGAGACGACCCCGAGCACCCGCGCTACATCCGCACGGAGCGCGGACTGGGCTACCGCTTCATCGGCGAGGCCGGCTGAGCGGACAGGCAGGCTGGAGTCCGGCGGCGGCGCGGCCGGAAGCGACCGGCCACGGCCGGGCGGGCAGGCGGGCCGGCTCGCCACCGACAATTGCACACTGCGGTACTGTATGAATCATGGACGCCCTCGTCCCCGCCCGATCGCCACGCGCCCCGTCCCGGGTCCTCTGGTTCCCGCACCAGCACGGGGCATGGGCGATGCTCGCGGTCCCGCTGCTCCTCGGCGTTGCGGCGAGCGCACCGGCCGGCTGGCAGATCGTCCTCGCCGTCGCCGCGGTGGCGGGCTACCTGGCGGCCGCCGCGACGCAGGCATGGTTGCGGGCGAGGAGGCGGCCCTCGTTCATTCCGTCCCTGGTCGCCTACGGCGGAGTCTTCGCCGTCGCGGCCACCGCGCTCCTGGCGGCCTTCCCCAGCCTCGCCGTCGGACTGGTCGTGGTCCTGCCGGCCGCGGCGCTCGTCGTGGGAGGGGCGCGCCCCGCCACGCCGCGCGACCTGGCCAACAGCCTGGCCCAGGTGGCGATCGCGGTGGTCCTGGTCCCGGCGGCGGCCGGGGTGTCCGGGGCGTGGGAGACCGACACGGTCGTGCGCGCGACGTTGGTCGCCGCCGGCTACCTCGTCGGCACCGTCCTCGTGGTCCGTTCGGTGATCCGCCAGCGAGGCAACCGGGGGTTCATCGTCCTCTCGGTCGGGTTCCACGCGGCGCTCACGGTCCTCGCTGTCGTCGTGCTGCCCTGGCCGTATGCCCTTGCCTTCGCCGCTCTGGCGGGGCGCGCGGTCGCCCTGCCGCTCGTCGAACGCCGGCGCGCCGGCACGGCCCGCCCCCTGCGACCGGTCCAGGTCGGAATGGTCGAGATGGTGGCCTCGACGGTCCTCGTCGTCCTCGCCTTCGCGGTCCCCCTGTAGCCCCCCGGAGGCCGCCGTAACGCCGGCGTCGCGGCGCCGGCGTCGGTCACCTGCCGGTCGGCAGCTCCGTCGGCGAGGCATCTCCGTCGAGCGGAGCGGCGGGCACCTCCCCGGCGCCGGGCTCCATGAAGACGCCGGCCGCAAGGACGTCGGCGACGTCGCCGCGGCCGCCGATCTGCAGCATGGCCCGGCTGTTGCCGGCAAGCTTCCGGGCGACCTTGAGGCGCTCGCCGGCCCAGTCCCAGCGGGTGGCCTCGGGATAGCGGGCGAGCCGCTCCTGGAGCTTGTCCAGCCGGAGCGCCTCGGTCTCGGCGTCCAGCTCGATCTGACGGCGCCGGATGGCGGCCTCCAGCTCGGCCTCCTCCTTGGCCCTTCCGAAGCGTGCCTGCGCCTCCTGGCGGGCGAGCGCATCGCGATCGGACTGCAGGCGGCGATCGAGGCCGGCCTGCTCTTCCTGCTGGTTCGTCCGGAGGACGGCCAGCCGGCGCGCCTCGCGGGTGGCGAGGAAGTCCGGCGGCGGGTCGACGCGCACGACATGGACGCGGGTCACGCGGATCCCGTAATGATCAAGCTTGGCGGTCAGCGCCTCGGCGAGCGCGACGGGCTCGCTGCCGACGACGTCGAGGATCTGCTCCGACGGGAACTTCCGCGCGACCTCGCGAACGACCGCCTGCGACGCGCCGAGGCAGACCGCGTCGAAGTCCGGAGCTGTCGTGTTGTAGACGAACTGGCCGGGGTCGTCGATGCGGAACGTGAAGAGGATCTCGATATCGACGCGGACGTCGTCGGCCGTCGGCGCCGCGTGCACGAAGGTACCGAACGGGATCTCCCGGGTGGTGACGATGTGCGTGACGACCACGGTCGGAGGGACCCGCTGGACGCCCGGCCCGACGACCCGCAGAAACTTGCCGCGCTCGGCGAGGACGGCCTGCGAGCCCTCGGGGATGGGCACCAGGACGGCGCGGGCGCTGCCGGCCAACAGGAACGCGACGGTCGCGATCAACCCTGCGAGGGTGGCGATCGGCGGCAGAGGCGCCGCGACGACCGCCGCCGCGATCACGCCGGCGATCAGGAGCAGCTGGACCTGGAATCGGCCGCCCTGCTTGATCAGGACGACGATCGGGTAGCGACCCGCATCGTCCGGCGAGGCCAGGGTCTCGGCCGCCCGGCGGAGCGAGACCCGCTGTTGGGTGAGCTGGACGTAAGAAGGGGCGACCACGAGCGCCTCGCCCGTCGCGTCGGCCTCGGACGGTGCATACGGTTCGGTCACGGATCGCTACCTCAGGCAGTCTGGCCGACGACGGCGGCGGATGATCCGCCGGCTTGAGGAACTTGCTGCCCGAGACTGGCGGGCGGCTGTGGAGCGGCGGGTGGCCGGGCCGGCGCCGGCACCGCACCCACCGGGCGCGCGGGCGGGCGGGCGGCGGGGCCGGCAGTCCTGTAGACGGGAGGGCGGCCCGCGGAACCGGCTGCTGCCTGCGTCTGGCGGCGTTGCCACGGCAGCAGGCCGGCGGGCCGGGGCGGCTCTGCCAGGCGGCCCCGCAGGTAGGCAACCGTGTCCCGGATGACGACGAGGAGCGGGGCCGAGACGAGGAGCCACACGAGGCCGAGCTGCGAGAGGATGGCGAAGGCCGGCAGGGCGAGCGACGGCCGGACGCTCAGGTCGCGCCCCAGCCGGCCGCCGACAGCCATCGAGACCAGCCGGATGGCGACGAGGTAGATCACGAGGTACCCGCCCCAAACCAGCGGCTCATTCGTCCGCACGACGGCCGCCAGCAGGGCAGGCAGAAGCCCGAGGATCCCACCGAGCTGGGGGATGACCTGGACGAACCCCGCGTAGGTGGCGATCGCGACGTCGGCCGGGATGGCGGTGTTGCCGATCTTCTCGAGCAGCGTGAGCCCGACGTAGATCAGGATCCCGGTCGCCGCGGCGGCCGCCAGCTGCACCCGCAGGAAGGTGCTGGCCGCCCGGTGGACGATCGTGATGATAGCCATGGCGTCGGTCCTGATCCCGGGCGCGAACTGGGAGGCGATGGCAGCCCGGAGGGCGCGCCCATCGCGCACGACCGTCACGATCCAGACCGGCAGCAGCACGAGGCCGACGACGAACCCGATCGTGTCGAAGATGTTCAGCACGCCATTGACGATCAGCTCCGCGATCCCGTTCACGAAACCAGCCAGCCCTTCGCGAGTGATGGCCGCGAGGCGGTCGAGCACGCCCTGCACGAGCGCCCGGGTCGCGTCCGGCAGCGTCGCCAGATAGGCCTGCACCTGGTCGCGCAGCCGGGCCACCTCGGCGGAATCGGGCAGGCCCTGCAGGATCTTCAGGGCGGCCTGGACCAGTGGCGGGACGACCACCGCGATCACGGCCACGATGATCGCGAGCCCGACGGCGATCGCAATCGTCGCCGCCACCACCCGCGGCAGGAAGCGGTCCAGCATGCCCGCGAGCGGGTAGACCGCGTAGGCCATGACCCCGCCGATCGCGAAGGGCAGGAGCGCCGGCCAGGTCGCCGCACTCAACCACGCGGCGGCAACGATGAGGGTGACCGCGACGAGGCCCCGGCCCAGTGCCTGCGGCGTGACCGTGGCAAGGCGCGTGCGGAGCAGGCGCCATTCGGCGCGAGAGCGTGCGACGGCTGGCGCGAGTCGGGAGATAGCGGCGTCCTGGGCAGTCGCGGCCATGGTGACGTCCATTCTGGCGCATCCAACCCCGTGTTCACACCCCTCATCGGGGGGAGGATCGGTCCGGGGTGTCGCAGTCGACGACAGGCCCGGGCTCCTCGCGCCGGCCGCACCGCAACGGTCCAGATGTCGTCGAGATCGATGCGGCCCGGTGCTACGATCAGCGGGATCCTGAGCCGGCACCTCGTACGGGGCCTGTCCGCGCCGCGTAGGCGGCCGTGATGCAAGGGCCCGCGATGACCCGGCCGGGCGGAGGACACGCGCATGGCGACCGTCACGTTCGACCACGTCACCAAGAAGTACGGGGAGGTCGTCGCGGTCGACGACTTCAACCTGCAGATCCAGGACGGCGAGTTCATGGTCTTCGTCGGGCCGTCCGGCTGCGGGAAGACCACCAGCCTGCGCATGGTCGCCGGCCTGGAGGACATCTCGGACGGAACGCTGTCGATCGGGGACAGGGTCGTCAACGACGTCCCGCCGAAGGATCGCGACATCGCGATGGTCTTCCAGAGCTACGCCCTCTACCCGCACATGAGCGTCTACGACAACCTCGCCTTCGGCCTGAAGCTGCGCAAGATCGACAAGAAGGAGATCGATCGTCGCGTCAAGGAGGCTGCCGAGACGATCCAGCTCACGACCCTCCTGCAGCGCAAGCCCAAGGAGCTCTCCGGCGGACAGCGCCAGCGCGTCGCGCTCGGCCGGGCGATCGTCCGGGAGCCGGCCGTCTTCCTGATGGACGAGCCGCTCTCCAACCTCGACGCGAAGCTGCGGGTCCAGACCCGGGCCGAGATCGCGCGCCTCCACCAGCGCCTAAAGACGACGATCGTCTACGTCACCCACGACCAGGTCGAGGCGATGACGATGGGGCAGCGGATCGCCGTCATGAGCCAGGCCAAGCTCCAGCAGGTCGGCACGCCGCAGGAGCTCTACGACCGCCCGAACAACAAGTTCGTCGCGGGGTTCATCGGCAGCCCGGCGATGAACTTCATGCCCGTCACCCTCGAGGGCAGCGGCGAGTCCGCCACGCTCAAGGCCGATGGGTTCGAGGTGCCGCTGCCGGCCTCGTTCCGCGAGGGCGTGGCGGCCACGTCCACCCGCAACTTCGTTGTCGGCGTGCGGCCGGAGCACTTCGACGTGGTGCCGATCGACGGCCCGGCCGCCGCCGTTCAGACCCGGGCGGACGTGGTCGAGTACCTCGGCAACGAGGAGCTCCTGCATGTCATGCTCGCCGGCGCCGACATCGTCGCGGTGGTCTCCTCCGAGCGCGGCGTTCGTCCCGGCGACGTCGTGCCGCTCCACATCCCGCTCGAGAAGATGCACCTCTTCGACGCCGACAGCGAGCTCAGCGTGCGGCGCTCCGCCCAGGGCTGAGCGCCGGGCGCCGCGTCGCCCCGTACCTGCAAACCGGGACGAGCCGGGCCGCCAGGCCCGGCTCGTCTGTGGCGGGCTGGCGATAATGGACCCGTGCCCGAGCCCGATCAGCCCGCCGGACCGCTCGTCCCTCCGCCGCACGAGCACCTCGTCGAACGCCTCGTCGCCAGCGAGGTGATCCATCGCGGCCGCATCCTGGAGTTCCGGACCGACACCGTCGAGCGCGCCGACGGCCGCCTGGCGCTGCGCGACGTGGCCGGGCATCCGGGCGCCGTCGCCATCGTCGCGCTGGACCCGCAGGGCTGCGTGCTCCTCGTGCGACAGTACCGTCACCCGGCTGGGTGCGTGCTCCTCGAGATCCCCGCCGGGACGCTCGAGCGCGACCCGGCGACCGGGGCGGTCGAGGACCCGGACGTTGCCGCCCGCCGCGAGCTCGAGGAGGAGACCGGCTACCGGGCGGCCCGCTGGGAGCGCCTGGCGGACTTCTGGACGGCCCCCGGCTTCGCCACCGAGCGTATGGTCCTGTACCTCGCGACCGACCTCGCGCCGGCCGGGGATGATCGGCTGGGGCCCGACGAGGACGAGCTGCTCGAGCTGGTCCGCCTGCCCTGGCGCGACGCCGTGGCTGCCGCCGAGCGCGGCGAGATCGGGGACGCGAAGTCGCTTGTCGGGATCTTCTGGCTGGCCCGCCGGCTCGAGGGCAGGTCGCCCACCGAGGGCGCTGCGGCGTCGCCGCGTCCTGGGCCCGCCGCTGGCTAGCGCTGCGCTCCGCCCAGGCGGTTCAGGCCGCCCCGGTAGAGCCGGCTGTGCGGGGCCAGGGCGACCGCCAGCCGCAGGTGGGTCCGTCCCTCGTCCGTGCGGCCCAGGCGGACGAGCGTCCGGCCCAGCGCGTAGTGAGCGTAATGGGACGACGGGTCCACCGCGAGGAGATCCTCGAAGGTCTCGACGGCGCGCTCGAGCTGGCCCGACATGAACAGGGCCCGGCCCAGCGGCTCCAGGATCGAGCCGCGCCGCGGCTCGAGGCGGTCTGCCCGCGCAAGCACGACGGCGGCCTGGGCGTGGTGGCGGCGCGCCAGCAGGGCCTGGCCGCGCTGGAGCAGCTCGTAGGCGCTCTCGGGATCCCCCGACTGGGGATCGTCCGGGCCCTCGCGGCGCTCGTCGTCCATGCCCCGATCCTCGCACGGATCATGGCGCGCGTCAGGCGAGCGTCCGGGCCCGGAGCGAGGCGAACGAGCGGCAGACCACGGCACGCTCCATGTCGTCGGCTGCCTCGAGCAGGAGCCGCCGCAGGCTGGGGAAGCGTGTCCCCTCCTCCTCGGCGAGGGCCCGGGCGCGCTCCACGAGCGCTGCCTCCGGACGGTAGTGCGGGAAGAGGCTGGTGACGAACGAGCGCAGGAAGGGGTGGTCGCGGCCCGCGGCAACGGCCGGCAGGACGTCGAAGAAGCGCTCGACGTACGGGGCCAGGATCGTGGCCTGGTGAGCGTGATTGAAGCCGAGCATCGCCGCCTGGGTCAGGTGGAAGGAGCCGTAGCCATCGCCCAGGATCCGGTCCCAGGCCGCGGCCTTCACCGCGGGATCGGACGCCCCGGTCTCGGCCCGGAGCGCCTCGCGGGCGCCCCGATCGGTCGCGTCGGCGGCGCGCTCGGCGGCGAGCCGCTCCCTCGCACCGGGCAGGTCGTGGGCCACGGCGAGCGCGGCAACGGCCCAGCGCATCTGGCGGTCCACCTGCACGCCGGGTTGGCCGGGGTCCCGGTCGACCACCCCTGCCAGCGACTCGACGTCGGTCGGGCTGGCGGCGGCCCCGATTGCGGAGCGCAGCCACAACGTGCGCAGGTCGCCCTCCGGCAGGTCGCCGAGCGTCCCCAGCGCGGCGTCGACGAAGCGGCTCGCCTCGCGGACGCGCCCGCCCTCCGGGACGTACCGGGCGAGAGCTCCGCGAGACGCGTCGAGGCCTGCCAGGACGATCTGGTCGTCGCGCTCCGCGGGGAGGGCGGTCTGCACGAGCCGCAGGTATTCGAGCGACGAGAACCGGGCTCCCCGGACCATCTCCCACAGCGCACCCCACACGAGCTGGCGCAGGAGCGGGTCGGCAATCCGCGGCAGCACGCGCCCGACCGCCGCGAGGGATGCCGGGTCGAGGACCACCCGGGCGTATCCGTGGTCGCCGTGGTTCGGGAAGACCAGGTCCGGGGCCGGCCGGCCGACCGCCCCGTCGACCCACGCCTCGGCGCCCTCGAGGCGGGCCGGGACGACCTCGATCGCCGCCGGCCCATCCCCGTCGACCCGTACGAGGGCGATCTCCAAAGCGTGGGAGCGCAGCGTCGGGTGCTCCTCCGGAGCCTCCTGGGAAAGCTGAAGCCGCTCGACGCGCCCGTCGCGCGCGGTCCACGACGCCTCGATCGTGTTGAGCGACGCGGTCTCCAGCCAGCGCCAGCTCCAGTCGCGCAGCGAACGCCCCGCACCGACCTCGAGCGCCGCCAGGAACTCGGCCAGCCCGGCGTTGCCCCAGGCGTGGCGACGGAAGTAGGTCCGAAGGCCCGCCCGGAAGGCGTCGGGGCCGATCTCGGCCACGAGCTGCTTGATCACGGCGGCGCCCTTGCCGTAGGTGATCCCGTCGAAGTTGTAGAACGTCGCGTCGGTGTCCGGGACCACGCCGGAGATCGGGTGGGTCGTGCTTCGGCTGTCGGCCTGGTAGCCCCAGCGCTTCATGTCCGAGTGGAATGCGCGCCAGGCGCCGTCGAAGCGGGTCGCCTCCACGAGCGCGAGGTTCGAGGCATATGTCGCGAAGCTCTCGTTGAGCCACAGGTCGTCCCACCAGCGCATCGTCGCGAGATCGCCGAACCACATGTGGGCGAGCTCGTGGAGCACGGTCTCGGCCCGCGCCAGGCGCTGGGTGTCCGTCGGCGGGTCGCGGAAGACGTAGTTCTCGCTGAACGTCACCGCGCCCACGTTCTCCATCGCCCCCGAGTTGAACTCCGGGACGAAGATCTGGTCGTACTTGGCGAACGGGAAGGGGTGGTCGAAGAGGTCCGCGTAGAAGTCGATCCCCTGCTTCGTCACCTCGAGGATCTCGTCGGGGTCGAGGAACGGCGCCAGGGATCGCCGGGTCCAGACGCCCAGGGCAGTGCCGTGGTGGACGGAGGGGACGCCGCGGAACGGGCCCGCGATGACCGCGGCCAGGTACGAGGAGATCGGCGGGGTCGGGGCAAAGCGATGCTCGCGGCGCCCGTCCGGCAGCGGCACCACCGCCATGGCCGGCGCGTTGGCGATGACCATCCACTCGGCCGGCGCTCGCACCGTCACGGCGTAGATGCCCTTCAGGTCCGGCTGGTCGAAGCACGGGAAGAGCCGGTGCGCCTCGAAGGGCTCGAAGTTGGAATAGACGTACTCCGCGCCGTCCTCCGGGTCCACGAACTGGTGGAACCCGTCGCCGCCGTGGTCGTACTCGTTCTCATAGGCGATCTCGACCTCGGTCGCGGGGGCCAGGAGCGCGTGCGGCAGGGCGATCCGGTGCCCCGGCCGCTCGGGCTCCACAACGCGCCCGTTGATCACGAGCCGCTCGATCGTCCCGCCCCGGAAGTCGAGGAAGAGGTCGCCGTGTCCGCTGACCGGGAAGCGGAGATGCGCGACGCCCCGGTACGTGGATCGGCCCGCGTCGAGATCGAGCTCCAGGTCGTACGCCACGCGTCCGACCCGCGCCGCGCGGGAGATGGCCTCGACCCGCGTCAGGATGTCCGCGCGGGCCGTTCCAGTCAGACGCCGCTCCGCCAGGCGGCGAGGTCGACCCGCCTCAGCCTGGGGCTGGGGGTGATCCCCGGGATCCGGCCGCGCTTGGCGATCGGCTTCCCGTCGATCTCCTTGATGTCGCCCGTGAAGTCGATGGGGCTGGCCCCCGAGATGTAGCTGCCGACGGCGAAGCTGTCGGCGGGGGCGCCCTGCTCCTTGAAGGAGCGGATCCGGTCCGGGGTGAGGCCGCCGGAGACGACGATCCCGACGTGGTGGTGGCCGGCCTGGTCCAGGCGCGCCCGGATCTCCTTGACCAGGTCGACGGTCACGCGCCCACGCTCCGACGGCGTGTCCAGGCGGATCCCGAAGAGCTTCTCCCGCAGCGCGTCGGCAACCCGGAGCGCCTCCTCCGCCTCGTCCTTGAAGGTGTCGACCAGGACGATCCGGGGCACGTCGGGAGCCAGGTCCCGATCGAAGGCCAGCGCCGCCCGCACCGTGTCGCCGAGAATGAGCACCAGCGAGTGGGGCATCGTGCCCGTCGGGTTCAGGTTGGCCAGCCGTGCTCCGGCCGGCGTCGAGGCGCCGACGCAGCCGCCGACGATCGCCGCATAGTCGAGGACGTGCGTGACGTCGGGGTGGACGTGGCGCGCCCCGAAGCTGATCACCGGCTGCGGCGAGGCCGCCTCGACGCATTCCCGTGCCGCGGTGGCCCAGCCCGTGGCCTGGGCCACCATCCCCAGGATCGCCGTCTCGTAGAGGCCGAAGACGCGGTAGCGAGCGCGGATCCGGAGGACGACCTCCTTCGGCGAGAACCAGTCGCCGTCGTCGAGCCCCTCGACGAGGACCTCGTCCGCGTCGGCGTCCTCCAGCACGTGGGCCAGCAGGTTCTTCGCCTCGTCGATGCCGCAGAGGACGCCCTGGCCGCGGCTGAAGACCTCCAGGCCGACGATTGGGTCGAGCCCCTCGCGCTCGAGGATCCGCGTCGCCCGGGCGAAGTAGACGTCTGCCGATTCTCCGGACAGGATCTCGTGCGACGGGCGATGGGGCTTGAGCCGCATGCCTCGATCCTAGCAGGGCGGAGCGTGTCAGCGCGGTCCGGCCAGCTCGCCCAGCCGGTCGGCATAACGGCTGAAGAGCCCGACCTGCCGGCTGACCCGGCCGCTCCAGTCGGGAATCCGGCCGCCGATCCAGGCCCAGCGGGCGGTCTCCTCGAGGAGCAGGTCGCAGATGGCCAGCACTCGCGCGATGGCGAGTCCCAGCTCGTCGCGCCCCAGGCGGTCCACCGGGATCTCGGCGGCAAGGACGGGACGGTCGTCTTCGGTCAGGCCGAACTTCACGAAGGGAAACTCATCGTTCCAGCGGAGCAGCCTGCGGTACGAGACGCGGAACGAGTCGCTGATGGGCGGGGCCAGGTGGGCCCAGACGACACCTGCGTTGGACGGGTCGAGAATGATCGTGACGCGGATGTCGAAGCGCCGCCGCCCGTCCAGGCCGAGGTCCCACGAGGCGATGGAATCACGCTCCATGCGCTCCGACGCAGGAAGGTCGAGCTCGGCGAGCCAGCCCTCGACCGCCGCCGCTGTCGGGGCCCCCGGGATCACCCGTTGACGCGGTGAGCCCGCGCGGCGGTCGCGGGGAGCGCATCGGCTGCGCCCCCGGTCGTCTCCGGCTCCGGCGCCGCCTTGCGGCCGCGCGGCTTCGCCCTGCCGTCGCGGCGCGTCACGGTCGACCCCGACTCAACCACCCGGCCCGCGAAGTCGGTCGCCCGCACGTCCGGGTCGATGCGCACGTTGCGCCCGATGCGGATGCCCCGAGGGATCACCGCGCGCTTGCCGACAATGGTGATGCCGGTGTTGAGATGGCTCGGAGTGAGGCGGTTCGGCACGCCGCCCAGGTCGGCGCCCTCGCCGACGATCGCCCCGGGCCCGACCGTGACCTCCTTGTCGAGGATCGCCCGGTCGATGACCGCCCCGGACCGGACGACCGTGTCGAACATGAGGATGGAGTCGCGGACCACCGCGCCGACGCCCACGACGACGCCGGGTGAGAGGACGGAGTTCACGACCATCCCCTCGACCTGGCAGCCGTGGCTGACCAGGCTGCGGTGGACCTGCGCGGTCGCCCCGATCTTGGCCGGCGCGCGCTCCTCCGACCGCGTGTGGATGAGCCACTCCTTGTCGTAGAGGTCCAGCAGCGGCCGATCCTCCAGGAGGGCCATGTTGGCCTCCCAGTAGCTGTGGATCGTGCCGACGTCCTGCCAGTAGCCGTCGAAGCGATAGCCGAAGACCCTGGCGTCGCCGTCAAGCATGGCCGGGATGACGTCGCTGCCGAAGTCCGGACAATCCTCGGTGAGCCAGCGGTGGAAGGCCCGCTTGCTGAAGACGTAGACGCCCATGCTGGCAAGGTCCGACTTCGGCTGCTTCGGCTTCTCCTGGAACTCGGTGATCCGGCCGGTGTCGTCCAGGGCCAGGATCCCCATCCGGGTCGCCTCGGCCAGTGGCACGCGGCGGACGGCGATCGTCACGTCCGCTCGCCGGTGGCGATGGAAGGCCGTGAACGGCGAGTAGTCCATCTTGTAGACGTGATCGCCGGCGAGCACCAGGACGACGTCGCCCGGCGCCTGGTCCACGACGGACATGTTCTGGAGCACGGCGTCCGCCGTGCCGCGGTACCACTCGCTCGTCTTTCCACGCCCGATGTAGGGTGGGAGGATGCGCACGCCGCCGACGGTGCGATCGAGGTCCCACGGACGTCCGGAGCCGATGTGGTCGGAGAGCGAGCGCGGGTTGTACTGGGTGAGGACTGCCACGTTGTCGATGTCGGAGTTGACGCAGTTCGACAGGGCGAAGTCGATGATCCGGAACTTGCCGCCGAAGGGGACCGCCGGCTTGGCCCGCTTCTCCGACAGGATCGAGAGGCGGGCGCCCTCGCCGCCTGCCAGGATCACCGCAAAGGTCCGCTTCATCGGGCGTCCTCACGTGGGGCACGGGCTGGTGGGATCGACTGGCTCCCGGGCCGATGCTACCACGCGAGATCGGATCCCTCGGACGGCCCGGCGCGCCATCGCTGCCCGGCGGCCCACCCTGGCCGCCCCGCCTCAGACGAACAGGCGCGGGTTGACGAAGTTGCCGTTCAACCAGACCATCCAGTGGAGGTGGGCGCCCGTGGAGTGCCCCGTGTTGCCCTCGTAGCCGATCACCTGGCCCTTCGTGACGGCGTCGCCGGCGGACGCTCCCGCAGCCACGACCGGCTCGAGGTGGGCATACCAGGTGGTGAGATTGTCGGAGTGGGCGATCACCACGATCCACGCGGGGTTGGCGCCGTCGGCGTAGTTCCAGCCGGCATAGACGACGCGGCCGTCGCCGGCGGCACGCACCGGCGTGCCGTACGGAGCGACGATGTCGATCCCCTGGTGGAAGTGGGCGCAGCTGCCCAGCGGCGGCTCCCAGATGACTCCCGTGCAGCCGAACTCCTGGGTGACCGTCCCGGCCATCGGCCACTGCAGCGTCCCGTTGTACTGGGACGGGATGTTGCCCAGGCTCCGCTGGCGGGCGACCAGGACGGAGATCTGCCTCGACAGCTTCTTCTGCGCCACCACGTTCCGGGCGATGGCCGCGGCCAGGGCGCCCTTGTTCTTCGCCATCTGGAGGTAGCTGGCGCGCTGGATCGCGAGCTGGCGCGTCGTCTCTCTCTGCAGCGCCGCGAGATGCGCCTTCGCGGACTGGAGGTCCTTCAGGCGCGCGTCGAGCTGGCGCTTCTGGGCCAGCGTCTCCGCGCGCAGGTCCTCGCGGGCGCTGCGGGTCTCCACCAGCAGCGACCGCAGCGCGTCGAGGGTCTGGGCGTCCGCCTGGATCCGCGCCGCGAGGGCGCGATCCTGGTCGCCGAGGTCCAGGTACGAGCCGACGTCCTGCAGGAGGTCCGTGAAGGTGCCGGCCGTGAGGAAGGTCTGGATGAACGGCATGCGGTCGGTGCGGTAGGCCTCGCGGACGCGGGCGGCCAGGAGGGCCTTCCGGTCGCTCAGCTCCTTCGCCTTCTCGTCCTGCTCCTGCCCGATCGCGGTGACCTGCCGGTCCAGGAGCTGGACCTGGGCCACCAGGTCGACGTAGACGGCGCGAACCTGATCGATCTGGGCACCGATGCTGGTGATCCGCGCCTTCGTCTGCGCGAGGTTGGCGTTGATCCCGTTCAACGCGGACGTCGTCGATGCGATCTCCGCGACGAGGCCCCCCTGGAGCGCGCGGATCCGGTTGACCTCCGCGCGCTGCTGCTGGACCCGGGCGGCCAAGGCCTTCTGGCGCGCGATGGCGTCGGAGAGCTCGTCGCCGCGGGCGGACGGCGGCCCGGCGATCCCGATCACGAGCGGGAGGACCAGGACGAGGGCCACGAGGCGCGCCGGCACGGCCCGGGGTCGGCCCGGGAGGGCAAGGCGCGGGCGACGCGGCGTCCACCCCGCGGCGCGAGGTATGGCGTGGCGTCGCATCAGGCTGGCGATGTCATCGTGCGAGCGGTGCTCCGTTGGGCGCGTTCCCGGCGCGCCATGGCGGTGTCCTTCCCGCCGGTGCGTCGCCGTCCGAAGGGGCACGCCTCGGGACGACCCGGCTCCCCGGAATTCTACTCCTCCCCCGCGATGGCGCCACCCGGACCAGCGGGTCAGAGGGAGACCAGGACCGCCCAGTACGCGCCGACGATCAGGAAGGGCCCGAACGGGACGTACGTCCGCAGGGTGATCCGGCGGGCGACCAGGAGAAGGGCGAGGACGACGCCGGCCACCAGGGCTCCGACGACGACCCCGGCCACGGCTCGGGTGAGCCCGGTGAGCAGGCCGACGGAGACCAGCAGCTTCAGGTCGCCCATCCCGATCGCGCCTGCCCCGAACGGGATGGCCACGACGAACAGGAAGGCCGGGATCAGGAGCGCGGCCACGAGGGCGCCCGGCAGCGCGTCCACGGGGACGAGCGGGTTCAGGCCGGCCACGCCGACGAGCAGTGCCAGCGGGATCGCCGGCAGCGTGACAAGGTCGGGCAGAAGCCGCTGGTCGAGATCGGTGGCCATGAGAAGCGTGAGAGCGGCGAAGTAGGCCCCGAAGATCCCGAGAGCCACAGGGTCGTCGAAGCGCAACGGAAGCGCGCCCAGCGAGATGCCGCCGAGGATCACGACAAGGGGGGTCCGCCAGTCGACCGGCCGGACCGATCCGGCGGGCCGGACGACCGTGCCCGCGTCGTCGACCTCGACCTCGTGCGCCGGCCAGCGGGCCCCGATCCGATCGGCGGCGAATCCCCAGGCGGCACCGGCGGCACCGAGGACCACGGGCAGGACGGGCGGCTCCACGCGCTAGCGCGCCCCGGCCAGGGCCAGCTCCACGAGCGTCGCCGTCGACGCTCCAGTGGCTCCCCGGGCAGCCCAGGGCGCAGCCTTCCGGTAGTACGCGGTCCCGGCGATGTCGAGGTGGACCCACGGCACGGTGACGAACCGGCGCAGGAAGAGCGCGCTGCGGATCAGCCCACCCTCCGTTGACGACCCGGTGTTCGACATGTCCGCGTACCAGCTCTCCATCTCGGGCCAGTAGTCCTCGACGAGGGGCAGCTGCCAGAGCCGCTCGCCGGCGCGCGCGGCCGCCGAGGCGACGTCGTCGTACCAGGCCTGGGGAGCGCCGAAGCCGCCGGCCACGAGATGGCCCAGGGCGCGCGCCACGGCGCCGGTCAGGGTCGCCACGTCGACGACGTGGGTGGCGCCCAGGCGCTCGGCGTACGTCATGGCGTCGCCGAGGATGAGGCGCCCTTCGGCGTCGGTGTTGATCACCTCCACGGTCTTCCCGTTCAGCGCGGTGACGATGTCACCCGGGCGGGTCGAGTGGGGCCCGGGCATGTTCTCGACGGCCGGGGCGACCGCGAGGAGCGGGGTTCCGGGGGCGAGCCGGGCGACGGTCGCGGCGGCGGCGAGCACGGTGCAGGCCCCCGCCTTGTCCATCTTCATCTCCTCCATCCGGTCCGACGGCTTGATGGAGATGCCTCCCGAGTCGAAGCAGACGCCCTTCCCGACGAGCGCGAGGTGGCGTCCCAGGGCGTCCTTCTCCCCCTCCCCGCCGGACCGCATGACGATCATTCGCGGCGGGTTGGCGCTGCCGCGGCCGACGGCGAGGAACATGCCCATGCCGAGCTCCGCGGCCCGGACCTCGTCGACGACGTCGATCCACAGGTCGTGGCCCGTTGCCAGCGAGCGAGCCTCGTCGGCGAGAACCTCGGGGCTCACGTCGTTCGCCGCGCGGTTCGCGAGACGGCGCGTGAGATTGGTCCCCTCGCCGATGATGACGCCGCGCCCGGCGGCCGCGGCGAGGGCCGGCGCATTCGCTCCCGGCGCCACCAGGATGAGCTCGGCGAGGGCCGGCGGCACCGACTCGGGCGCGGCCCGGTAGAGGGTGGCCGGGTCGAAGCTCCCCTCGACCACGCCGCGGGCCATGAGCTCGGCCGCGAGCGGAGCGCCCCCGTCCAGCGCCGTCGCGAGGTCGCCCAGCCAGATGGCGAGCGTCCGGACCGGGCGCCCGGCGAGGCGTCGCTCGACGGTCGCGCCGAGGTGCACAAGCGTCTCCCGGTCCAGCTCCGCGAGCGGGCCGGTCCCCACGGCGAGGAGGCGGCCGGCCGGAAGGTCGCCCGCGGCGGCCACCGCGGTCGCGTGGCGGGTGCCGGTCAGCTCTCCGAACGCGGCGAGGGCACGGAGCTCGCCGCCGCTCCGGCGATCGAGCTCGCCCAGCGGCCCGACAAAGGCAGGGTCGGGGGCGACGGGGACGGCGAGAACGTCCGCGGCGACGTCCCAGGGCTGGTCGGTGACGACACGCAGCTGCATCCGGGTGATGACTCCTCTGTGCGCGGTGGCGCGGCGGCGAGTGGCCGGGGACTCCCGCAGTCTAGCCTCGGTCAGGGGGCCGGAGCGGACGGACCCGGCGAGCGCCCCGGCGCCCCGGTGGACCCAGGGGTCGGCGTGGGCGCCGGGCTCGGCGTGGGCGCGGGAGCCGGTGTGGGCTGGTCGGACGGCGTCGCGGGGGCGGTCGCCCGGGCAAAGGCATCGAGGAGATGGCCCCGGGCCTCCTCGATCGTGATGACGGCCTGGTTCAGTCCGCCGCGGGCGACATCCCCCAGGATCACGACAAGGGCGCGAGCGTCCGGCGGCAGCAGGTCCTTGGCCGCGCGCTCCCGGGCAGCCGCGTCCCGCACTCCGGCCGTGACGCGCCCGCCGGATCGGCGGAGGGCGTCCCAGAGGTCGTGCAGCGCGCCGTCGTAGGCGGCATTTCGCTCGATCCACTGGTCGAGGGTTGCCACGTCGACCGTCGCCGCGAGACGGTCCCGGATCGCGCGCGCCGCGTCCAGCTCGGCCGACGCAACGGCGATCCGGGCGATGGCCTTGGAGTAGCTGCCCGCTCCGCCGAACCGGATGGCCTCGCCGGCGATCCGGTCGTGGTCGAGGAGGTGCGACGTCAGCTCCACGGCGGGCACGACGCCGGCGGCGAAACGCTCCCACGCCGGGCGGAGCCGTTCGACCGCGGCCAGTGCCCCACGCAGCTCGTCGTACCGGGCGACCGTCGCCGCCGAATAGCGCATCGTGCGGTCGGGGGCGTCGAGCGGGACCTTCGCGAGGGCTGCCGACAGGGTCGCGGCAGCCGCGTCGATCGCGTCCAGCTGGACGGTCCCTGCGGCGACGGCCCCGGACAGGCTCGCGACGTCGCGGCCGACCAGCGCGGCGAGCGCGGCACGGCCGTGCCCTCCGAGGACGCCGACCGCGTCGGCAAGCGCCAGCAGGTCCGCCGAGGCGGCGTCCAGGTCGGCTGCCACCGCATGGTCGGCCGACCATGTCAGCTCGGGACGCCCGGCGCCTCCTGGCAGGTGATCCAGGGCCGCCACGATCCCCGCGGCCCCCAGGGCCAGCACGATCGCCGCCGCGAGCCAGGCGACCACGATCATGATGCGTCGGCGCACGAGACCTCCCGCGATCCGGCCTAGGCGGCAGGAGCCGGCTCCTGCCGCCTCCGCGGGGCACGCAGGTACAGGAGCTCGCCTTCCATTTTGCGCGGAACGAAGCCGAACGCACGGTGGACGCCGTCGAGGGGCCCGACATTGTCGAGGGCGAGCTGGCGCAGCTGGTCCGTCGCGACGGGGAAGAAGCGCAGATGGAGCGCCTCCATCGTGCCTGCCACGACGCGGATGAGCGGAACGGGCATCGGGATGATCGCGCGCCGCTTGCCGATCGCCCGCGCCACCTCCTCGGTGATCTCGCGATAGGTCCAGATCCGGGGGCCGCCGATCTCGAAAGACTGGCCGATCGTCTCGGGCCGCTCGAGCGCCAGGCGCACGCAGAGCGCCACGTCGCCGGCGTGGACCGGCTGGAACCGGCTCTTCCCGTTACCCGGGACCGGGACCACGGGGAGCGGAATCCGCACGAGGTCGGCGACGATGTTGAAGAAGCCGTCGCGCGGGCCGAAGAGCAGCGAGGGCTTCAGGATCGTCCAGTCGAGCCCGCCGTCCCGGACGGCCTGCTCGGCGCGGGCCTTGCTCCTCGCGTAGTGGAGGTCCTCGCGGTCCGCGACGCCGAGGGCGCCCAGGTGGACCAGCCGGCGCACACCGGCCCCGCCCATCGCGGCAAGCAGGCTCTGCGTCCCGCCGAGGTTCACCCGCAGGAGGTCCCTCCCGCCGTTCCAGTCTCGCGGGATGGCGGCGAGGTGCACCACCGCGTCGACGCCCGCAAGCGCGGCGGCCAGCGTGTCGGGCTGGAGCACGTCCCCGGTGCGCAGCTCGACGCCGGCTGCCTGGGCCGCCGTGAGCCGGCGCACCACGCGCTCGCCCGCCCCGGGCGAGCGGACGAGGGCGGCGACGCGGTGCCCGGCCCCGAGGAGCTCCGGGATGACGTGGCTCCCGACGAAGCCGGAAGCCCCGGTGACGAGGACGGTGGACATGCTCGGTCGACCCCACGTGCAGAGCCGGTCGCGCCAGACGCTCCGGCAGGACCTGGTGCCGTCATTGTGCGGCGATCTCGACCGGACGTTCGGCGCGGATGAGCGCACCGGGTGGATCCCCCAACGGCGGCACACGTATCGGCGGGATCGCGCGAGCGCGCGGCTAGGCGGGTCCGCGCCTCGCGAGCCGGTCGAGCGCAGCCGCCAGCTCTCCGGCGTCGGCTGCAGTCACCGCCGGCCGCTCGGCTGCGGGCAGCGCCTCCGCCTGTGCCCGGGTCGTCACGCCCGTCAGCATGAGAACGCACGGGATCCCAAGGCGGTTTGCCGCCGCGAGGTCCGTGGCAAGCCCGTCGCCGATCATGACGGCGTCCTCGCGACGGAGGCCCGCCGCCCGGATCGCCATCTCCAGGAGGAGGGGTGCCGGCTTGCCGATCGAGATCGGCGTCACCTGGGCCGCGGCCTCCACCGCGGCCACGATCGACCCGGCACCCGGTCGGGTCCCGCGTTCGGTCGGGTAGACGGGATCTCGGTTCGTGGCAACGAACCGTGCGCCGTGGTTCACGCAATCGACCGCCACGGCAAGCTTCTGGTACGTGAACTGCGGGTCGAGCCCGACGACGACGGCATCGGGCCGGCCGGCGGCCTCCCAGCCGTCGATCCCCTCCAGGGCCTGGCGCGTCGCGGCGTGGGCGGCGGTGACGACCTCCAGGCCCGCGTCGCGACACTCCCGCTCCAGGCCGCCGGCCCCGACGGCGAGCACGCGACGCACCGGCGGGTCCAGCGCCGCGTCGGCCAGGAAGAGCGCCGTCGCCCGCGCCGAGCTGACCACCCGGTCGGCCGTGACCGGGGCGCCCATCCCGGCGAGCCGGGTCACGTAGTCGGCGCGGTAGTGCATGGAGTTGTTGGTCACGTAGACCACCGTGTCGCCGCCCGCGGCCCGGTCGGCCAGCACCGCCGCGACGCCCGCGATCGGCGCGGCGCCGCGGTAGACGACGCCGTCGAGGTCGACGAGAAGCAGCATCCCCGTGATCGTAGCCCGGACCGCGAGCGGCCGTACCATCTGGTCATGCCCCGCGCGACTGCAGATCCCATCACCGGCGCCACGCGCCTGCTGATCGACGGCAGCAACCTGCTGCATGCCCTGGCACGCCGGGGCGGACCGCTGCCCGCCGTCGCCGTCACCGGACGCCTCCGGGCGCTGGTGCCGCCCGGGGTCTCCGTGACCCTGGTGCTCGACGGCTCGCCCGCGCCGGGAGGCGTCTCGGGTCGCCTGACGTCCGGCATCGAGGTTCGCTACTCCGGGCGCCGCTCGGCAGACGCGCTCCTCGCCGATCTCGCCGCGGCGAGCCCGGAGGGGATGCTCGTCGTGACGGACGACATCGCCCTTGCAGCGAGTCTGCGGGCGCACGGGGCTCGAACGGTGCGAACCTCCTGGCTCGCCGAGCGTCTCTCCCGCCAGCGGCTCGAGGCGCCCGCGGTCGGCCGGTCGAAGCCGCCGCCGTCCGGGGCGCCCGGCGGGCACGGCATGACCGACGCCGATGACGAGGCGCCACGCTGGAAGCCGGGGCGCGGCGCCACGAAGAAGACGGGCAATCCGAAGCGGGGTCACCGGCCGGCCTGACCTCGGCGACCCGTCCGTCGCGATGGCAGGACACTGCCGTCCGTTTCTGCTGCCGACCCCGGCCTCCACGGGGCTCCTGCGGACCGGACCGGCCGAGCGGAGGAACTGCGGTGCCGGGCGGCGGAACGGCGGTGCCGCGGCGGAACGGCGGTGCCGCGGCGGAACGGCGGTGCCGGGCGGCGGAACGGCGGTGCCGGGCGCCGTCGAGCGTGGCACGCTAGGCGCATGAATCCTCGCCCCAGGCCAGACAGCCGCGGAGGTCTCCCGTGAAGCAGCTGAAGGTCCTCCTCGTCGGCGTCGGCACCGTCGGGGAGGCAATCGCCCGGCTCGGCGCCGGCACGGACTGGCTGCAGACCATGGTGCTCGCGGACTACGACATCGAGCGAGCTCGCCTGATCCAGGCGCGCCTCGGCGGAGGTGCGATCGACGCGCCCGCCACGGCCCGGTTCCCCGTCGCGTTCGTCGACGCCGGGAAGCCGGAGCTGGTGACCCAGCTTGCGCGCGAGCACGGGGTCGACGTCGTCGTCAACGCCGCCGACCCGCGCTTCGTGCCGACCATCTTCGACGGCGCGTTCTCGGCCGGCGTCGACTACCTGGACATGGCGGTCAGCCTCTCGGAGCCGCACCCGACGAGCCCCTACACGACGCCCGGGATCAAGCTGGGCGACTACCAGTTCCCGAAGCACGAGGCGTGGAGGGAGGCCGGGCGCCTGGCCATCCTCGGCCTCGGCATGGACCCGGGACTCACCGACCTGTTCGCCGCCTACGCCCAGAAGCACCTGTTCGACGAGATCGACGAGGTTCACGTGCGCGACGGCGGCGACCTCTACATCGAGGGCGACGCGTTCGCCCCCGTGTTCAGCATCTGGACGACCATCGAGGAGTGCCTGAACCCGCCCATCATCTGGGACGCAGCCAGGGGCGGCCACTACACGACCGAGCCCTTCTCGGCTCCCGAGGCATTCGTCTTCCCTGAAGGAATCGGGCCGGTCGAGTGCGTCAACGTCGAGCACGAGGAGGTCGTCCTCGTCCCGCGCGGGATCCCCGGGGTCAGGAAGGCGACCTTCAAGTACGCCCTTGGCGCCGACTTCATCAACGTCCTCAAGGTCCTCCATGCCGTCGGCCTCGATTCCACGAAGCCCGTCACCGTGAAGGGGGTCCAGGTCGCCCCGCGGGACCTGGTCATGGCCGTCACCCCCGACCCCGCGAAGGTCGGCGCGCGGATGAAGGGCCGGGCCATCGTCGGGACGTGGGTGATCGGGCGCCGCGCTGGAGCGGCGCGCGAGGTCTACCTGTACCAGAAGACCGTCGGCGAGGAGTCGTGGGCGAACTTCGGCCTCCAGGCCGTGGCCTGGCAGACCGGGTTCAACCCGGTCCTCGGCCTCGAGCTGCTGGCCCGCGGCGAGTGGGGCGGGGCCGGCGTGTTCGTGCCCGAGCAGATGGATCCTGATCCCTACATCGCCGCGATGGAGCGCTGGGGCATCCACTGGGCGATGGAGGAGCGCGAGCCGGGGGCGAACCTGCCGACCTGACCGGCGTGCTGCCGGCCAGCCTGCGAAGCCGATCTGCTCGGAAGGTGGACATGGAGCGTTTCGTCGATGTGCCGGGCGGCCGGCTCCTCGTCGCCGACGACGGGGATGGGCCGCCGGTCGTCCTGCTGCACGCCGGGATCGTCGACCTGCGCGCGTGGGACGCCCTCGTCCCCCACCTGGTCGCGGCCGGCCTCCGGGCCGTGCGCTACGACACGCGCGCCTGGGGCCGGTCAACCACGGAGGACATCCCGTACTCGAACCGGGCCGACCTCGTCGCCGTCCTCGACGCGCTCGGCATCGGCCGCGCCACCCTGGTCGGCAACAGCCGGGGCGGCCAGATCGCCTTCGACACGGCGATCGAGTTCCCGGAACGCATCGTGGCGGTGGTCGGCGTCGGGGCCGGCCTCGGCGGGTTCGAGGGCCATCCCAGCGCCGAGGAGACCGCGCTCTTCGAGGAGATGGAGCGGCTCGAGGAGGCACAGCCGGCCGATCTCGACGCGATCGTCGCGGTCAACACGCGGCTGTGGGTCGACGGCTGGCGACAGGCCCCCGGCCGGGCGCCGGCCTGGATCGCGGCGCACGTTCGCGAGACCTCCCGGCTCCTCTCCGAGCCGGGACACGTCTTCGGTCGGCCGATCGCGCTCGATCCCGCGGCCGCGGCGCGTCTCGCCGACCTCCGTTGCCCGGTCCTCGCGGTGGCCGGCGCGCTGGACGTCTCCGACGTGGCTGAGACGGCTCGCCACCTGGAGGCCCACGCTCCCGATGCCCGGGCCGTCATCCTTCCGGACGTTGCGCACATGATCGCGATGGAGCGCCCGGCCGAGCTGGCGACCATCGTGGTCGAGTTCCTGGAGCCGCTTCGCCCCTGGGCCTGACGCCTCTCCGGTCCTGGTTGATGCCGTTGGGCACCCGTGTCCGGGACCTGTGGCCGGTCCGGTGACGCGCCGGGCCGTGCATATTCCGGCTGCGTCCCCGGCAAGCGTCCGTGCGCTCGCGTCCCCCGCGACGGCGGCGGCCACCAAACCGAGAGTGACGTCCCGCATGATCAGGCTTGATGACGGCCTCCTCGCCGCGCTGCTCGACCGCGGTGTCTCGCGACGGTCGTTCCTCAAGTTCTCCGCCGCCATGGCAGCGACCCTCGCGCTCCCGGCGTCCTACGCGCCCCGGATCGCCGCCGCGGTGGCCGCGGCTCCCCGGCTTCCCCTGATCTGGCTGCACGGCCAGGCATGCGCCGGGAACACGGCGGCGTTCCTGCGAGCCTCCGACCCGACGACCGCGGAGCTCCTGGTCGACCTCCTGTCGGTCGAGTACCACGAGACGCTCATGGCCGCGTCGGGGCCCGCGGCCGAGCGCTCCCGGACCCAGGCGATGGAGACCTACCCGAACGGCTACCTCGCGGTCGTCGAGGGCGGAATCCCGACGGCCGACGACGGGGTTCACTGCATGGTGGGCGGGCGGGCCTTCCGGGACATCGTCCGGGAGGTCTGCGACGGTGCCGTCGCCACGATCGCGGTCGGCTCGTGCGCGTTCGACGGCGGGACGCCCGCCGCCTCGGGTGGCACGACCGGCGCCGTCGGGGTGGCCCAGGTGGTGTCGGGCGGCCAGCTGGTCAGCCTGCCGGGTTGCCCGCTCAACGTCGACAACCTGGCGGCGACGATCGTCCACTACCTGACCTTCAAGCAGCTCCCGGTCACCGACTCGCGAGGCCGCCCGCTCTTCGCCTACGGCGGCCTGATCCACAACCAGTGCGAGCGGCGGGCCGCCTTCGAGTTCGGTCAGTTCGTGACGTCGTGGGGCGACGAGGGAGCCCAGAAGGGCTGGTGCCTCTACAAGATGGGCTGCAAGGGGCCCGAGGTGTTCGCCAACTGCCCGACCCAGAAATATGCCGAGGGGACGAGCTGGTCCGTTCGCGCCGGGCATGGCTGCATCGGCTGCACGATGCCGCGCTTCTGGGATGCCATGGGCCCGGCCTATGCCCGCCTGCCGGCGCCGATCCCGTTCGCCGCGAACGTCACGGCCGACCACGTCGGCGCGGCGCTCCTCGGCGGCGTCGCGGCCCTGACGGTGGTTCACGGCTCGGCCAGCTATGTCCGCCAGCGGCGCGCGGGGTCTGCGGAACGTCGCGCGGCCACGGCTCGTCTGGCCGCGCCGACCGCCGAGACGCAGGGCAGCGCCGTCATCGCGGACCCACTCGGGTCCGCCGACGGCGCGACGCAGGCATCCGCGGCAGCCCTGGCGGTCGCGGCGACGTCACCCGCGGCAGCGGCCGCCGAGGCGACGCCATCCACGGCAGCGGCCGACGAGCCGACGGCGGCATCCGCGGCAGCCCCGGCGGGCGAGCCGGCGGCGGGAGAGCCGCCGATCGCTCCATCGCCGGGCGCCGACGTCCCCGGCGAGGCCGGCTGACATGAGCCGGATCGCGATCGACCCCGTCACCCGCGTCGGCGGTCACCTCCGCATCGAGGTCGAGATCGCCAACGGCGCCGTCCAGGACGCCTGGAGCTCGGGCACCATGTTCCGGGGAATGGAGTCCATCCTCCGGGGTCGCGACCCGCGCGACGCCTGGCTCCTGGCCCAGCGCGTCTGCGGGTCGTGCACGGGCGTCCACGCGCTGGCATCGGTTCGCGCCGTCGAGAACGCCCTCGGCCTGAGCATCCCGCGGAACGCCCGGCTGATCCGGAACCTCCTCGCCGGGACGCAGCTCGTCCAGGACCACGTCCTCCAGTTCTACCAGCTGCAGGCCCTCGACTGGGTCGACGTGACGGCCGCCCTGGGCGCCTCGCCCGGTGCGACCGCCAGCCTCGCGACGTCGATCTCCGACTGGCCCGAGTCGGGGGCGATCCACTTCGGGCAGGTGCGGGACCGGCTCGCCGCGCTCGTCGCGTCGCACCAGCTGGGACCCTTCGCCAACGGTGACTGGGGCCATCCCGCCTACGCCCTGACCCCGGAGGCGAGCCTCCTGTTGCTGGCCCACTACCTCGAGGCGCTCGACTGGCAGCGCCGGTTCATGCGCATCCACACGCTCCTGGGCGGCAAGAGCCCGCACCCACAGACCTTCCTCGTGGGCGGGATGGCCCTCGCGCCGACGTGGGGTGGGCCGAACCGTGCCCTGCCCGGCGAGCATCCCCAGCAGATCGAGCGCAATGCTCCTGCGGCCCTGAGCGAACGCGGGCTCAAGGTGATGGCCGACCTCATCGTCGAGGCCCGGGCGTTCGTCGAGCGGGTCTACGTCCCCGACGCCCTGCTGCTCGCACGGGAGTACCCGGAGTGGACCAGGATCGGCTCCGGGACCGGAAGCTACATGGCATTCGGCGAGTTTCCCGAGGACGATTCCGCCGCGTCCGAGCTCCTGCTCCCGCGCGGCCGCGTCGGGCGCGAGATGAGCCGGGTCGATCCGGTCGACCACACCCGGATCGCCGAGACGGTCGCCCAGTCCCACTACACGTATGGATCCGGGGACCAGGCGTTCCTTCATCCCTGGGACGGCGAGACGAACCCGCGATACGCCGGGCCGAAGCCGCCGGTCAGGACCCTCGAGGGCGCCGAGAGGTACAGCTGGCTGAAGGCGCCGCGGTACGCGCTCGAGCCGATGGAGGTGGGGCCGCTCGCGCGAATCCTCGTCGCCTACGTCGAGGCGCGGGCGGCGGTGCGAACCGCCCTCGAGCGCGTCATCGGCACCCTCGGCGTCCCGCGGGATGCGATGTTCAGCACGATGGGCCGAACCCTGGCCCGGGCCATCGAGGCCCAGGTCGTGGTCGACCGGCTCGCCGGCTGGCAGGCCGACCTGGCCGCGAACCTCGGCACGGGCGACGTGGCCGTCGCCGACGTCACGGCATGGGATCCCGCTACCTGGCCGTCGATGGCGCGCGGCTGGTCGCTCGGCGAATCGCCGCGCGGCGCCGTCGGCCACTGGGTCACGGTCGCGGATCGCCGGATCTCCGAGTACCAGATCGTCGACGCGACGACCTGGAACGGCTCCCCCCGCGACGCGGCGGGGCGCCGGGGCGCCCTCGAGCAGGCGCTCGTCGGGACGCCGGTCGCAGACCCGGCGCGGCCGCTCGAGGTCCTGCGCACGGTCCACGCGTTCAGCCCCTGTACGGCGTGTGCGGTTCACGCACATCGCCCGGGGGCCGTCGGCCCGGTCGAGGTTCGGGTCGCTCCGGGAGGCCTGCGATGACCGCCGTCGGCGAGCCGCTCCAGGCCGCCAGCCCGTCCCACGACCCGAGCCACATCGACCAGCCCGACCGGCGCGTTCGCCTGTACGTCTGGCAGGCGCCCGTCCGGATCACCCACTGGCTGACCGCGGGCTGCATCGTCGTCCTGAGCCTGACGGGCGGGTACATCGCCGACCCGTTCCTGATCCCGCCGGGCGGCTCGGTCATGACGACCATCCGGTCGATCCACATGGCGACCGCCATCCTCTTCCTGGTCTCGGGGCTCATCCGCACGTACTGGCTGCTCGCCGGCAACCGCTTCTCGCGCTGGTCGGCCTTCATCCCGACGTCCTGGTACCAGGCGACGGAGCTGTTCCGCCAGGCTGGTTTCTACGCCTTCATCCGCAAGGAGATCCCCAAGGTCCTGGGCCACAACCAGCTGGCCGCCACGGCCTACCTGGCGCTCTTCTTCCTGCTCCTCGTCGAGACCGTCACCGGCTTCGCCCTCGACGGGCTCCTGGGGTCCGAGCCCGGCGCGTCGGCATTCGGGTGGCTCCGGGAGCTCCTGGGACCCCAGACGGTCCGGCTGATCCACCACCTTTCGATGTGGGCGATCCTGGCGATCGCGCTGTTCCACGTCTACAGCTGCATCCTCGTCGACCACATCGAGAAGAACGGCCTTCTCTCGAGCATCGTGAGCGGCTTCAAGTTCCCGACCCGCGAAGAGATCGTCGAGTCGCGGGATGGCGGCCCCGAGCTCCTGGAGCGCGCGGAGTGAGCGCGACGGACCCCCCGCTTGCCGTGATCGGCATCGGCAACATCCTCCTCCGCGACGACGGGGTCGGCGTGCACGTGGTCCGCGCGCTCCGGGATCTGGCGGACCGCGGCGAGATCGCGCTGCCCGCGGGCACCCGGCTCGTCGACGGCGGCACGCTCGGGCTCGAGCTCCTCCCCGAGATCGACGGGGCGCGAGCCGTCGTCTTCGTGGACGCGGCGGAGCTCGGGAGGCCCCCCGGCGCGATCGCGCCGATCCGCCGCGATGCCCTGTGCCGTGCCGACGCGGGCTCGCGCTCACCGCGGACCGGCCTCGCGGGCCTCCTGGCGATCGCCGAGATCGCGGGGACGCCGCCGGCGGCCGTCTCGCTCGTGGGCATCCAGCCTGGCACGATCGACGCCGGCCTCGAGCTGACGGACATGGTCCGCGCGGCGGTCCCGGCGGCCGTGCGGGCCACGCTCATCGAGCTCGACCGGCTGGACGTCGCCGAGCGACATCAGAGGATCTCGCCCGCCAGGCGGGACGTGATGACTGGAGCGACGTCGTGAAGGGACTCGACCGCTGGATCAAGCTCCTGATCGTCGCCAACTTCGTCGTCGTGGCGACCCTCGTCGGGGCCTTCGTGGTCTCCTCGCTGCAGCGCCTCCCGGCGGGGCACCCGGCGCAGGCCGCAGGGTCGCCCGGCCCGTCCGGGTCGCCGGCGCTCATGGAGATGGGCCTGGCTCACATCCCGACGAGCGCAAGCTGCCTGCTCTGCCACGACTCGGGCGGCTCTGCCGGCCTGAAGCCGGTCCCGGCCATCGGCCACCCCCTCGAGGGCTGGGGCCGATGCACGGTCTGCCACACCGGCGAGCGCCTGGGACGGACCGCACCGGGGCACGACGGCATCCCCGAGAACGAGTGCACCAACTGCCACAAGCCGCCGCCCGTGGGGCCCGCGATCACCCAGCCGCATTCCCGGCTCCAGGACCAGAAGTGCCTGGACTGCCACGGCAGCTATGCCCACCTGCCGACGAGCATGGTCGGACGCAACCAGGACGAATGCTGGCTCTGCCACAAGCCCACTGCGTCACCTCCGCCCACCTATCCCCACCCGGCGAACATCCCGCAGAGCTGCCGAAGCTGTCATGTGGCCAGCCAGGCCGGCAACCTGCCGATCGATCACGCGCTGCGGGCCGACTCGACCTGCCTCCTGTGCCACGACATCAAGACGGCGGCAGACCCACGGGGCTCCCAGGCGCCCAGCCCGGCGACCCCCGCGACGCCGCGCCCCTGAGCCGGGGCGAGCGACGGCCGGCGCCCGACACGCCGACTGCCCGGTCGACACGCGCGTGCCCGGTCGGAGCGCGCCCGATCTAGAATGCCGCGCATGAGCGGAGACATCGTCGCGTCGCTCCAGCAGGCATGGACCAGCTTCCTCGACGTCGTCGCGAAGATCGTGAGCCCGGACTGGGGCGCCCTGGTGCTCCTGATCCCCCTGGCGCTCGCCCCGCTCGTGCTCCTCTTCCTGCTGGCGGCGACCGGCCGGTGGACGGTCTACGCGATCACGAAGCCACGCGCCAATGTGCGCTGGGAGGAGGGCGCGCGGCCGCTCGAGATCGACGCCGGGGGCGTCCCGGTCCCGCCGATCGGCCGGCCGTTCTCCCTCCGGACCGGGCTCGTCTACCCGCACGGAACCGCGCGAACCGACGACGGCGAGGACCTGGCAGTCATCTGCCCGATGTGCCGCGTGGAGCGCCTGGCCCAGGTGCCCGTCTGCGGGAGCTGCGGCCTCGTCCTGAACGTCAAGCATGGCATCACGGTGGCCCGGCCGGCCGGACCACCGCCGGGCGGGGCCGCCCTCGCCTGATCCGGCTCCGCGCACCATCCTGCTGAGGGGGGCAGATCCGTGGCCACCGCGTCCTACTACCTGTACGTCGTCGCCGGGCTCCTGCTGGTCGGGGCGTTCGCCGCGCACGTCGCCCACGCGACGCTCCTCGCCAGCGGCCGGCGCCTCGCCGTCGCCATGGCGCCGCGGCCCAGCCCGGCGTTCGCGGGGGCGGTCGGCGGGAGCTTCGTCGCGGAGATCGCGGCCACGCCCGCGGACGACACCGGCACCGGGCCGCGCACGGCGGCCGGGCCCTTCGCGATCGGCCTCGCGTGGGCGGCTGGGATCTCCCTGGGGCTGGCGCTCCTGGCGCGGGCGATCGTGGTCGAGCGGGGTCCGTGGGGCAACATGTTCGAGTTCACGGCCGCCTTCACCTTCGGGATCATCGTCGGCTACCTGGTCCTCGAGCGACGCTACCCGGTCCGCTCGATCGGCTTCATCCCGCTCGGCGTGGCCCTGGGCCTCTTCCTCTTCAGCTGGACGCTCCCCAAGGAGATCGAGGCGCTGGTCCCGGCACTCCAGAACCCGCCTCTCCTGACGATCCACGTGGGAATGGCGATGCTGAGCTACGGGATCTTCGGGATGAGCTTCGCGGCGGGCCTGGCGTACCTCGTCCAGGACAGGCACCTCTCCGACGGCCGGACGGTGGAGCGCTTCGCGTGGCTCCCGTCGCGCGAGGTCCTCGACACCGTCGCCTACCGCGCGGTGATCGTCGGGTTCCCGATCTTCGCGACGATGATCGTCCTCGGCAGCTGGTGGGCCAGCGTCGCCTGGTCGCGATACTGGGGATGGGATCCGAAGGAGACCAGCGCCCTCGTGACCTGGCTCGTCTACGCCGTCTACCTGCACCTCCGGAACCAGCGCGGCTGGCGGGGCCGCCCGGCGGCGCTCGTGCTGGTCGTCGGGTTCGTGATGGTCCTCGTCACGTACTCCGGCAACCTGTGGTTCCCGGGCCTGCACAGCTACAGCGGCCTGTAGCTCCGGCGGTTCCCGCGAGCGCCGTCCCGCGGGCGCGAATCCCGCCGGCGCTATCCCCGCGGCCGGCGCCCTGTCGAGCACCGCCCGGCGGCCGGGTCCGAGTCGGGCGGGCTCATGCCAGGGGCGAGTGCGGGCGGCCCGCCGGGCGGACGGTTCGACGGCGGCCGAGTCGGAGGTGTCGCGCGAGGCGGCGGCTCGGCCGCCTGCGAGGCGCCCCTCCGGGCGCGGCCGCGCTCGTGACGCTGCGCGCGCGGCGCGCCGCGGACTCCATCTCGCCGGGAGGAGCGGGGCGACCCGTGCCGAGTCGACTTCGTGCCGCGCGCGGCGCCGGCGATCCAGGGGCGACTGCATGCGACAGGTCGTCGAGCATCGCGAGGGACCGATCGTTGCCTTGGGCCGGCCCGCCGAGGCGCCGTTCGACGTCCGCGAGCTCCAGCTGGCCCCGCGCATGCGACGCCTGGCGTCCCGGCTGCGGCCCGTCGCGACTCGCCGCTTCGACATCGCGACCCAGCGCCCGCAGGACACCGATCCGGGCGGCCGCCACCGCCGCCCGCACCGCGGATGCCGCGTCGCGGACCGCCAGCTTCACCGGGGCGATGAGCGACCGGACATACGCAGCGGATCGCCTGATCGCCTGCCAGGTCGCGCGAGACAGGTCGCGCACACGGGAGCCGGCCGCGCGGATCGCGGCGAGCACGACCCGGCCGGGTCTCACGACGACCACGAGGAAGACAGCTCCGAGCGCGACCGCCGCGGCGCGGCCGGCTGCCCGGAGCGGCGGCAGGATCCAGCGGCGCGCGATCGCCGCCGCGAGGCCGTAGACCGCGGCGGCCGCGATGACCAGCCCGCGGACGAGCACGCTCGCGGCCCTGGCCGCGCCGCGCAGGGTCGTGGCGAAGGCCCACTCGACGAGGCTCGCGATCGCCGCCACGCGCGGCGCAAGCCAGGCGAGCGCCAGCCGCCCGACCGCGAGCGCGAGACGGGCGAGCCGGCGCAGGCCCCGTGCGGCGGCATCGAGCCCGGCCGCGATCGCCTCGAAGGCTCGCCCACCCACGACGACGACGAGACGCGCTCCACGACGGATGCCGTGGGCGACCGCGGAGAGCGCCGTCACGGCCGCGGCCAGGGCTGCCCGGGCGCCGCGCCCGATCGCGGTCAGCGCGAGGTTGGCGCCGCGCGCGATCGCGCCACCGACCGGGCGGAGGACGGCCGCGATCCCGTGCCCGATCGCCCGTCCCAGGGCGGCCACTCGCGCCCCCAGCTCGACGAGCAGGCGCCAGGTCCAGCGGGCTGCCTCGGCGATGGCGTGGCCGATGGGGCGGATGACGGCCGCGATTCCGTGCCCGACCGCCTTCGCGACGAGCGCCGCACGCCCGGCGAGCCGCACGCAGAGCCGGCCGGCAGCCCGCAACACCTCGGCGACCGCCCGGCCGAACGATCGAGCCAGGGCTGCCGCGGCGTGGCCGAGGGTCCTCGCGATCAGGCCGACGCGGGCTGCAAGCCGCGCGATGAGGGCCCACGCGCCACGCGCGCCGTCGGCGATCGCGTGGCCGACCGGGCGGAGGACGGCCGCGATCCCGTGCCCGATCGCCTTCGCCAGCACGACCAGCCGCGCCCCCAGCTCGACCAGCAGGCGCCAGGTCCAGCGGGCGGCCTCTGCGATCGCGTGCCCGACCGGGCCGAGGACGGCCGCGACCACGCGGCCGGCGGCCCTGAAGCCCACGGTGACCGCACTCCATCCCGCGCCGAGGCCGCGGGCGATCGCGTCCGAGGCCCGGTCCAGGAGCTCTCCGATCTCGCCGGCCGCCGTGCCGAGCGCTCCGGGGACTCTCGCGATCACCCACCGAGCACCCAGGTACGCCGCGATGAAGGGCAGGAACACGACGGCGAGGACCCGGACGAGGGGACCCTCGTCGCCCCCCGGACGCCTACCTCTCGTCATCGGCGGCCTCCCGGTCCAGCCTGGTCGTCAGGCGCCGGAGGCGGGCGAGGGACCCATGGCGATCTTCGGCCTGGAGCTCGTCGCGAGCCTGCGTGACGGCCGTCACCCAGCGCTGGCGGCGCTCGGCCTCCTCGGCTTCGCCTGCCGCCTGTCCGGCCACCCAGGTACGGTGGGCGTCCTCCAGCTGCCGGCTGAGAGTCACGATCGCGCGCGTTCGCCGGGCGACGTACTCGTCCTGGGCCGGCACGCCGGGCGGGCCTCCGTCGAGCAGCATGGCGACCTCGACGAGCGCTTCGTGGGCCGCCTCGAGGGCGCGTTCCCCGTAGACCGAGCCGGGGAGCGCCGCGGCCGCGACAAGCGCCTCGTGCGCCTGCAGCAGCTCGGCCGTGGACCCGGACGAGACGTCGAGCACGTAGCCGCGTCGCTCGGCGGACCGGAGGCGCCGAGAGTCCGCGACCCCACGGTAGCGCCGCACGAGGCTCCGCGCGGGGAGGGCCATCCCGATGACGATCGCGGCGACCGCCACGACGGCGACCCAGGTGGACGCTCCGGTCAGCACCGCCCAGGCCAGCAGGATCGCCCCGACGATGACCAGGAGCAGGTCGAACGGACCCGGCCGCTCGTCGGTCGACGGCCCGAAGACTTCGTCCACGATGACGTCGAGATCGTCCTTGGGGCCGGCGTCCCCTTGCGCCAGGGGAACGATCGGGCCGACCTCGCGGGGCACGACCACGAGCCGCCGCGTGCCGGGTGTCGAGGCGGTCACCGGCGCCACCGGGCGCTCGTCCTCGAGCCGCTCGGTCGCGAGGCCAGGCTCCATCGCACGCCACCTCCTGCGCTGTGCATCATCCTCGCACGGTCCTGGACGATCGCAATGGCCGGAATCCCCAGAGACGCCGACGGCCCGGACCTGCTCTCCGCGCCGTCGCCCGGACAATCGAACATGCGTGCGGTATGCTCCGTTCGTCCACATCCCGTCCCGGCACCGTCCACCGCGGCCGGGCGGCTTGTCCACTTCGCCGTGCGGACCGTCCACAGGCGGCGGCGGCGTTCTCCACGCTGAGCGCCGGATCCGGTCCAGCCACAACATCTTGTTGTCGGGGCTCCCTGCCCACCACAACATCTTGTGGTTTGGCGTTGACTCGACCGGTGCAGCGCGGTACAGTACGGGGACCGCTCTCGACCGGGCGAGCCCTGTCCGGGACCGTTCGGATCGGCCCGGGACCGGCCCGACGGAGAGGCAGTCGCGACGTCGCGGATCGCATCCGGCGACGACGGTGCAGTCGCACCGGAACGGGCAGGACGGGCTCGCGGCCCGCGCCGCGCCGGGCCGGGGAGCACTCGGATGGAGGGGCGGGCGGACCGCCAGCAGCACGTCCCGGCACCTGGACGCCGGGCGAAGGGACCGGGGCGGCGGACCGCCGGCCCGGAAGAGGAGCAGGCGCAGCATGGCTCGAGCCGTACACGACGTCGTCCCGGTCGTCCCGCGGGACGCCAACACCGCGAAGCCGCGTGGCAAGCAGGCCGCCGGCGCCGCCCGCCCGGCGGCCGCCGCCCAACCGGCCGGCAGCGCCCAGGCAATCGCGGCGCGGACCGAGGCCGCGTTCAAGGATGCCGCCTCCCTCCGGGCCCGTGCCGAGGAGGCCGCTCGCGCCGCGATGGGAGCCCTCCGCTTCACCGGGGAGGGAACCCACGGCCTCACCTTCGAGCGGCGCTGGACACGCCCGGGCGTCCATCCCTACGACGAGATGCAGTGGGAGATCCGGACGGCGGCCATCGGCAACGAGTCGGGCAAGCTCGTCTTCGAGCAGAAGGATGTCGAGGTCCCGGCGTCCTGGAGCCAGCTGGCGACGAACGTCGTCGTCAGCAAGTACTTCCGCGGCCACCTCAACACGCCGGAGCGCGAGACCAGCGTTCGCCAGCTGATCGACCGGGTCGTCACCACCATCGTGGCCTGGGCGCAGACGCAGAGCTACTTCGCCACGCCGGAGGACCTCGCCACCTTCGGGGCCGAGCTGACGCATCTGCTCGTGCACCAGAAGATGAGCTTCAATTCGCCCGTCTGGTTCAACGTCGGGATCGAGGCAAAGCCGCAGTGCTCGGCCTGCTTCATCAACTCGGTCGAGGACTCCATGAGCAGCATCATGGATCTCGCCAAGACCGAGGCGATGCTCTTCAAGTTCGGCTCCGGTGCCGGATCCAACCTCTCCCCCATCCGCTCATCGCGGGAGAAGATGGCCGGCGGCGGCACCGCCAGCGGCCCGGTCAGCTTCATGAAGGGCTACGACTCGTTCGCCGGCGTCGTGAAGTCGGGCGGAAAGACCCGGCGCGCGGCCAAGATGGTCATCCTCGACGTCGATCATCCCGACGTCCTCGACTTCATCGACAGCAAGAAGCTCGAGGAGCAGAAGGCCTGGGCCCTGATCGAGCAGGGCTACGACCCGTCGTACACCGGCGAGGCGTACGGCAGCGTCTATTTCCAGAACGCGAACCACTCCGTCCGCGTGACCGACGAGTTCATGCGGGCAGTCGAGCGCAACGACAACTGGACCACGCACGCCGTCGTCGGCGGATCGCCGATGGATACTCGGCCGGCGCGCGACATCTTCCGCCGGATGGCGGAGGCGGCCCACGTGTGCGGCGACCCGGGGATCCAGTACGACACGACGATCAACGACTGGAACCCGGTCTCCAGCTCGGACCGGCAGTACGCCACGAACCCCTGCAGCGAGTTCAGCTTCCTGAACGACACCAGCTGCAACCTGGCGTCGGTCAACCTGATGAAGTTCGTGGGCGAGGACGGCGAGATCGACGTCGACGCCTATCGCCACGCCTGCCGGGTGACCATCACGGCCCAGGAGATCCTGGTGGACAACGCCAGCTATCCGACGCCCAGGATCGAGGAGAACTCCCACCGCTTCCGGCCCCTAGGGCTGGGCTATGCGAACCTCGGGGCGCTCCTGATGAGCCGGGGCCTGGCCTACGACTCGCCCGACGGCCAGGCCTACGCGGCCGCGCTCACCTCGATCATGACCGCCGAGGCGTACCGCCAGAGCGCCGTGATCGCCCGCGACCACGGCGGCCCGTTCGTCGAGTTCGAGAAGAACCGCGAGCCGTTCATGCGGGTGATCCAGAAGCACCGCGAGGCCGCCCGCAAGATCCCGATGGACGGCGTCCCGGCCGCGCTGCACGAGACTGCTACCGCCCTCTGGGACGAGGCCTACGAGCTCGGCGCGCGCCACGGCTACCGCAACGCCCAGACGACGCTCCTCGCGCCGACCGGCTGCCTCGTCGGCGACAGCCTCGTGTTGACCGACCGCGGCCTGGTCCGGCTTCGTGGCCTCGGCAACCCGGACGGCGAAAGGTGGCAGGACCTCGACCTCAGGGTTGCCACGGACGACGGCCCGCGCGAGGCAACGCGGTTCTACGTCAACGGCGCCGAGCCGGTCGTGACCGTCGACACGGCTCGCGGCTACCGGATCCAGGGCACCACCACCCACCGCATCAGGGTGGTCGACACGAACGGCGACTGGCAGTGGCGCCGCTTCGCCGACCTGCGCGCCGGCGATCGGGTTCCGATGACGCTCGGCGGGATGATCGGCGAGCCGCGCGAGGTGCCACTCCCGCCACTACCCGAGGCATACTGGACCTCGGACCATCGGACCTTCGTCCCGCGCTACGTGGACGCGGACCTGGCTGAGCTTGTCGGCTACTTCATGGGCGACGGCTCGCTCCACGCCCGCGGTCTGCGCTTTTGCGTCACTGCAGGAGACGCCGACGTCGTTGCCCGGATCGTCGAGCTCGGCCGGCGCCTCTTCGGGCTCGACGCCGCCGTCACGTCGAAGACTGGCTACACCGAGGTCGCGCTTCACTCGGTCCGCCTGACCCTGTGGTGGGAGGCCTGTGGCTTCGCGAAGCACGCCCCGAACGGCGAGCACCGCGGCAAGGGCTACGAGGCGCATATCCCCGACGCGGTTCTGTACACGAACGATGCCGCCAGCTACCGCTCGTTCGTGCGGGGGCTGTTCGAGGCCGACGGCAACGTCAACAACGGGTACGCGTCGTTCTCGACGGTGTCTGAACGTTTCAGCCGCGAGGTCCAGACGCTCCTGCTGACCCTGGGGTTCGCGACCACCCGCAAGGTCGACCAGCCGCTGCGCGGCCGCAAGGGCGCCAACGCGATCCACGTCCTGCGGCTCCTCAACGCGAGCTCGGGCGGCCGGTTCCTTGCCGAGGTGTCGTTCATCTCGGAGCGGAAGCGGTCGGCGCTGGCCCGCAAGGAGTACAGGCAGGCCGCCCGCTACGACCTGGTGCCCGTCTCCCGAGCAGAGGTCGACCGGCTGGCACCAGAGAACGACAACCTCCGAAAGACGATGCTCCTGTCGCTCTCGCGGGTCGGCCTCGTGTCGCGCCGGGCTGCCACGGCGCTCCTGGAGCGGACCGCCGATCCCGCGCTGGCCCAGTCCCTCGGCTACTTCTACGACGAGATCGCCTCGGCGACACTCGGCGCCGAGCAGCTGACCTATGACCTCTCGGTCCCGGCCAACGTCACCTATGTTGCCAATGGCTTCGTGAGCCACAACACCATTGCGTTCATGATGGATTGCGATACCACCGGCATCGAGCCCGACATCGCCCTCATCAAGTACAAGAAGCTCGTGGGCGAGGGCTACCTCAAGATCGTCAATAACACGGTCCCGGGTGCCCTGCGGCGGCTCGGCTACACGCCGACCCAGGTCGAGGAGATCGTCGCCTACATCGACGACCGGGAGACGATCGAAGGCGCGCCCGGCCTCCTGCCCGAACACCTGACGGTCTTCGACTGCGCCTTCAAGCCGCGCAACGGGGTTCGCTCCATCCTGCCCATGGGCCATGTCCGGATGATGGCCGCGGTCCAGCCGTTCCTGTCAGGCGCGATCAGCAAGACCGTCAACATGCCCGAGGCGGCGACGGCCGACGAGATCGAGCAGATCTACCTCGAGGGCTGGCGGCTGGGCCTGAAGGCGATCGCGATCTACCGCGACAACAGCAAGCGGAGCCAGCCCCTCAGCACCAGCAGGCTCAAGAGCGACGACGAGACGAAGGCCGCCTCCGACCTGGTCGGGGAGCTGCGCAGGCAGCTGGCGACGGCCCAGGCGGAGGCCCTCAAGCCGCACCGCCGCCGGCTTCCGTCGGAGCGCACGGCGGTCACCCACAAGTTCGAGATCTCCGGCCACGAGGGCTACATCACGGTGGGCCTCTACCCGGACGGCCAGCCGGGCGAGATCTTCCTGAAGATGGCGAAGGAGGGGTCCACCGTCTCCGGGCTGATGGACGCCTACGCCACCGCCATCAGCCTGGCCCTGCAGTACGGCGTGCCGCTGCGCGACCTCGTGAACAAGTTCGCCCACGTCCGGTTCGAGCCCTCCGGCTTCACCGGCAACAGCGAGATCCCCATCGCGAAGTCGACGGTCGACTACATCTTCCGCTGGCTCGGGAGCCGTTTCCTCGCGGGCGACGACCGGGCCGCTCTCGGGATCCAGGACCGCGGCGGCTCCATCGTGGCCAGCCCGCTCTCCCTGGGCGCACCTGCGCTCTCGGCGCAGGCCGACGAAGGGCCGTCCGCCACCGACGAGGCGGTCGATCCGCCGGCCACCATGGCCACGGCCGTCGCGACGGCGACCGCGCAGGGCTCCAGCCCCGCCGCCGGCGTGGCGGTGCCGCCGGTCGCCTCCGCGAAGCTGGACCTGCCGGCCGTGTCGCCCGCGACGAACGGGCACGCGAACGGAAACGGGAAGGGCAACGGCAACGGGAAGGGCTCGGCGGCGAGCGCCGTGGCGGCCTCGCTGGGCGCCGAGCGCACCGCCTTCAAGATCCAGGAGGACGCCCCGTCCTGCATGGACTGCGGCTCGATCATGGTCCGCAACGGCAGCTGCTACAAGTGCCTCAACTGCGGCTCCACGAGCGGCTGCAGCTGATCGTCAGATCGCGTCGCTGCTCCGATGCCAGGCCGCGAGCCGCGGCCATGTCCGGCTCATCGTCCGCGTCGACGAGCTCGTGGGCAGCTGATGGCAGACAGGGGTCGGCATGACCGACACATGCGATCGGTTCGTCATCCGGTCGCTGGACGACAGCTCCGTCGAGGATCAGGAGAGTCGGAGATGCGAGCGCGAACCCTTCTCCTCGGCACGACCTTGGCCGCGGCAGCTGCCGCGGCCGTCGTCGTGGGCCGACGGGCGCGTCACGCGCACACGTACGGCGGCGGCCATCGTCACGCGACCGACCGTGAAGCGGACGCCGCCCAACGCGGCTGGGCCACCTGCTCGGCGCCGAACGCCCGGGCGTACGACCTGGCGTCCCACTGGCTGCTCGGCGGCCTGTACCGGCGAATGGCCGACGACCTGGCCACGACCATTGTCGGCTGCCCGTCCGCCGCCGTGCTGGAGATCGGCCCGGGGCCGGGCGTGATGGCCACCGAGCTCGCCAGGCGCGTCGACGACCTGCGGCTCACCGGGGTCGACATCGACCCGGCGATGGTGGAACGAGCCGCGTCCAGGGCCCGGCGGGAAGGGCTTGGCGACCGGCTCTCCTTCGTCGCCGGCGACGTCGCGGCGCTCCCCTTCCCCGACGCGTCGTTCGACCTGGTGACGAGCTCGTTCTCGGTCCACCACTGGCCGGACGCCGCGGCCGGGTTCGCCGAGATCCGGCGGGTGCTACGACCCGGGGGTCGAGCGATCGTCTACGACCTGCCCGACCGATGGGGCGCGATCGAGCGGCACGCGATGCCTCTTGGCGCCGCGGCGGCGGCCGGGGGCTTCACGGGTGCGCTGGCGACGCCCTTCCGCTGGCCCGGCCCGCTCAGCGTCACCCAGCGGCTGGAGATGCTCCAGGACGGGTGACGCACGCGCGTCGCCGCCGACCCTTCGCCCCGGCCACCCCACTGCCCTGACCTGGAAGGTGCCCGGAGGCCGGCGTCGCGACCGCCAAGGGGCCGGAGCCCGTGCTGGCGCAGGTCCTAGCCGCGGGTCGGGGCATGCTCCCACGCCACCTGGGCGGTTGCGGCCAGGTGCGCGCAGAAGGCCCCGGCGCGCCCGCCGGGGCAGGTACACGACCAGTGCAGCGTGCTCCCCGTGACGGACAGCGCGGTGAGCGACCGCCCGGGCCCGTCGACCCGCGCGGCGACGGTGAGAGGGCCCACGATGGTGAGGTGCACCCGATCGGCCGCAGCGAGCTGCCGGCCGGCCGCCAGGACGGCCTCGGGGGCGAGGCGGTCGAGCGCCTCCGGCTCGACGAGATCGGCGACGGAGGCCATGGCGGGATCCCCAGGCGGCGGGTGTTGACGTGCCGCATGCTCGCAGGTGTACCTGACACCTTCCGTCAGGTACTGGCGTATCCTCCATGGGATGCGCGCCAGCCGGCTCGTCAACCTCCTGTTGCTCCTCCAGTCGCGGGGCCCACAGACCGCGGCGCAGCTGGCGGCCGAGCTGGAGGTCTCCGTCCGGACCATCTACCGCGATGTCGAGGCCCTGGCCGAGGCCGGTGTCCCGATCTACGCCGAGCGCGGACCGGCCGGCGGGGTCCGGCTCGTCGACGGGTACCGGACCCGGCTCACCGGGTTGACCACGGAGGAGGCGGAGGCGCTCTTCCTCTCCGGCCTTCCCGGCCCCGCGGCCGAGCTGGGCCTGGGGACGGTCGTCGCGGCCGCGCGGCTCAAGGTCCTGGCTGCCATGCCTCCGGAGCTGCGGGCGCGCGCCGCGCGGATCCAGTCGCGATTCCACCTGGATGCTCCGGGTTGGTTCCAGCAATCGGAGCCGCTCCCGAGCCTCGAGCTGCTCGCGTCGGCGGTCTGGGAGGGCCGCGACGTGGAGGTGACCTACCGTCGCGACGCGCGCGTCGAGCGGCGTCGCCTCGCGCCCCTTGGCCTCGTCCTCAAGGGCGGGATCTGGTACCTGGTGGCGCTCTCGAAGGGCGAGCCGCGCACGTTTCGCGTCTCGCGCATCGGGGACGCCGTCCTCGGCGAGGCGTTCGTTCGGCCGGCCGGCTTCGACCTTGCGGACTTCTGGGCAGCTTCGACCGCCCGCTTCGAGGAGGCCCAGGCGCCGGTGGAGGTCACGGTCCGGCTGCAGCCCGGATGCCGCGAGGCCCTGGAGCGGGCGATCGGCCCGACCGCCGCGGCAACGATCCGCAGGGTGGGCCGACCGGGCGAGGATGGGACGGAGGCCCTGCGCTTCCGCCACGAGTCGATGGAGTCCGCCTACCTGGACCTGCTCCGGCTGGGAGGTCGAGCCGAGTCCATCGCGCCGGCCGAGCTGCGGGAGAGGATCGTCGCAACGGCCCGCGGCCTGGCAGAGCGCTACGGGGTGGCCAGCCGAAGCGGGTGAATGCGGCGCTCCCGGCGCAGCGAGCGCGCGGCCGCGGCGGCGATGGCGAGGTCGGGATCGGTCCCTTCGCCCTGAACCAGCCGGCGCTGGCGCACCCCGCGGCGGACTTCCCGCTCCCGCTCGTCGTGAGCCGCCTTGATGGCGACCTGGTGGTACATCATCGCGTGCCCCCTCCTGGCCTGACTGAGCCGAGATCGTCGCATGTATTGCTGCCAGGTCTTGTCATGATTAGACCCGAGCGCGGGGATCTCGGTGGCCGGGCCGGTGGGGAGGGGTGGCGCCCGAAGGCCGGTGCGATTGCCAGTGGCCGGGAGGAGGTCTGCCCGCCAGCGGGCGTGCCCGCGTCGTCTCCACACTGGGCCCTTGGGCCTGATGGGCGCCGTCCGGGGCGCACCACGTGGCGACCTGCCTGGGCGGCCGGCTCTCCTCGGCGAGCCTGCTGTTCGGGCGGCGCCCCGCCTGGATAGCGCTGCGCGTCAGGAGCCCGGGGAATACCCGGGAATCGTCACCTCGATCAGCGGGCTCCACGCGACCATCGCGTCGACGTCGGTGCGGTTCCAGTTGCGCGCGACGTAGGCGAGGAGGTCGCGGCGCTCAGCCTCGTCCGTCACGATCCTGGCCGTTCCCGGCAGGTCCGCCACGACGCCCTGCTTCAGGTGGACCGTGAGTCGCGGGTCCGCCTCGAGGTTGCGCAGCCACGCCCTGACCCGACCCCGTGCCGGCACCCCGGAGATCACGATCCCGCCGCGGATGTTGTGGAACACGATCTCGATGCGGCGTGGCTCGCCCGAGCGCCTGCCGGTCGTGGTGATGTCGATGATTCCGCCGCGATCCAGGGCGGTACGAATCCTGGGGTCCATGGGACGCCTCCGAGAGGTGCTCGAATATTGGTTGCGTGTGCAACTATATCACCGGGCGAGGTGCCACGTACGCCGGCGCACGGGGCGGGGCCGCCCTGCGCGCCCGCCCGATCACGTGGGCCGGACCGCGGCAGCCGCCGTGCGCCGGCCGAGGTCCCTCCCGTTGCGCCCCGTACACTCCTCGCGATGCTCCGGACCGTCGCCGCCACCCGCTACGTCACGCCGTTTCGCGAGGGTGGCTCGCTGCCCGGCCTGTGCGAGGCCGACGACGACGGCCTCTACGTGGTCAAGTTCCACGGCGCCGGGCAGGGCCCGAAGGCCCTCGTCGCCGAGGTCATCGTCGGGGAGCTGGCCCGGGCGCTGGGCCTGCCGGTGCCGGAGCTCGTCCTCGTGGAGCTCGACGCCCGGTTTGCGGCCGGCGAGCCGCACTGGGAGGTCAAGGAGCTGCTCGACCGCTCGCCCGGCACGAACCTCGGCGTCGACTTCCTGCCGGGCGCCCTCGGGTTCGCGCCGGCCGTCGGCCCGACGCCCGAGGCGGAGCTGGCCGCTGCGTTCGTGTGGCTCGACGCATTCACGCTGAACGTCGACCGCACGCCGCGCAACCCCAACCTGCTCGTCTGGCATCGGCGGCTCTACGGGATCGATCACGGCGCGGCCCTCTACGTCCAGCACCGCTGGCAGGACGCGCTCCGCGATCCGGAGCACGCGCGCCGCCCGTTCCCCCGGGTGCGCGACCACGTCCTGCTGCCGTTCGCCGGATCCATCGCGGAGGCCGACGCGCGGCTGGCACCCCTGGTCACGGACGACCTGCTGGCCCGGCTCGCCGGGGCCGTCCCGGCGACGTGGCTGGCAGGCGACCCGGCGTTCACGTCGGTGGACGACAATCGGGCCGCGTACGTGGACTACCTGCGGCGGCGGATGATCGCCCCGCGGGCATTCGTGAAGGAGGCCGAGCGTGCCCGCACCGGCGCCTGAGCCTGCCCGCCAGCCGTTTGCGTATGCGGTCGTCCGGGTCGTCCCGCGCGTGGAGCGCGGAGAATCGATGAACGCCGGGATCGTCCTGCTGTGCCGGCCGAGGCGGTTCCTCGGCGTTCGCGTCGCCCTCGACGCGGCTCGCCTTCGCGCTCTCGACCCGACCTGCGACCCGGCGGAGGTGCTGTCTCACCTCGAGGCGATCGAGCGGATCGCCGCCGGCGACCCGGCCGGCGGCCCGATGGCGGCGCTGTCTCAGGCGGAGCGCTATCACTGGCTGGTGGCGCCGTCGTCGACGATCATCCAGCCGTCGGAGGCGCACACCGGTCTGACCGACGACCCGGCGGCGACGCTCGAGCACCTCTTCGCGACGCTCGTCCTTGCGCCGTCCACGACGGCCTGATCCTCGCTCCCCGGTGACCAGGTCGCCCGATCGCCTGGCTGCAGGCCGAGGTCCGGCCTCCCGGCACCATCGACATCGGACGTCGCCCGATGTCCCGGGAAGCGCGGCGAGGATATCGCGACGCCGTCCACGGCCCGGGCCCGCCCGGTCCGCCCCCGAGCCGCGGGATCCGCAGATCGTCCCTGGGCGACTACCATGAGCACATTCCGCACACGGAGCGCGTCCCCATGGGCATCCTCGACTTCCTGTTCGCCGACCCGGCAAAGCAGTCCCTCCCCTCCCACGCCGACGCCCTGCCCGGCAGACCCGAGGCGGTCGCCGTCCCCGACCGACACGCGGTCCTGGGGACGCCGCTGGCGGGGCCGCTTCCCGACGGCTCCCGCGAGGCGGTCTTCGGCCTAGGCTGCTTCTGGGGGGCCGAGAAGACGTTCTGGCAGACGCCGGGCGTCATCTCGACAGCGGTCGGCTATGCCGGCGGCCTCACCCCGAACCCGACCTACGGCGAGGTCTGCACCGGCCGAACCGGTCATGCCGAGGTGGTCCGCGTTGTCTTCGATCCGGCGCGCATCTCCTATGGCGAGCTCCTCCGCATCTTCTGGGAGAATCACGACCCGACGCAGGGGATGCGCCAGGGCAACGACCAGGGCTCTCAGTACCGCTCGGTGATCCACGTCTCCGACGCCGAGCAGCGCGCGGCCGCCGAGGCGTCGCGCGAGGCATACCAGGCAGTCCTGGCGAAGGCCGGCTACGGCGCGATCACGACCGAGATCGTCGACGCCCCGCCCTTCTACTACGCCGAGGACTACCACCAGCAGTACCTCGACAAGAATCCCGGCGGCTATTGCCCGAACCACGCCACCGGCCTGAAGCTGCCGGACGACTTCGTGGTCACACCGCTGCAGTACGTGGACTGACGTCGCCCGCGATCCGGCTCAACCGACCGGCCACTCCCTGAGTCGCTGTCGGGCTTGGCGTATCGGTGACGACAGGGGATTGACTGCTGCAGACTTGAACCGCGGATGGTCATCCGGCTCGAGCAGCCGGCCGGGTCTGCGGTCCGAGATGCGCACCAAAGGCGCACTCAAGCGTTGCCAGCCGACGGCCGTCCCTCGTCCCGATCGACGCTGTACAGCTCCCAGTCACCCGGAATGCCCTTCAGCTGATGCTGGCCCCGTTGTTCGAATGCGACCTCTGATCCGACAACGAGATCTTTCACGGTCCTCGAGACGAGGATCTCCCCAGGCCCAGCCAGCGCGCCGACCCGAGCCCCGATCACGACCGCAAGGCCGCCGAGCCCGTCGGCAACCCGCTCGACCTCGCCCGTATGGATTCCAACCCTGATGTCGAGCCCGATCGTCTCGACCGCCTCGACAAGGGCGGCCGCGCATCGGATAGCTCGCGCAGGCCCATCAAAGGTCACAAAGAACCCGTCACCAGCGGTATCGATCTCCCGTCCTCGGAAGCGCTCGAGCTCGCGTCGGACTGCCGCATAGAAGCCCTCGAGCAAGTCGGTCCATCGCCGATCCCCGAGATCGGCAGCGCGCTTCGTCGAGTCGACGATGTCGACGAACATTACCGTCGCCAGCACACGGTCCACATCGCCACCGTCGCGCACCCCGGTCAGGAACTCCTGGATCTCCTCGACGGCCCGCTCATCACCGATCCACGGCCAGTGATCAGCGCCGGGGAGCTCGACGAACTTCGCTCCGGGCACGTGATCAGCGATGTATCTCCCGTCTTCGATCGGAATGGCTTGATCGTCTCGCCGATGCAGCACCAGCGTCGGGACATGGATCGTCGGCAGGATGTCGCGCACGTCGATCTGCATCGCCATCCGTGCCAACCCGACAGCGGCACCGGGGCTCGCCGCGAGTCGCTCGAGCTTCGCGTACCACGCCTCGTATCGCTTGTCGCCGACCAGCGTCGGCACGATGTCCTCGAGGAACATGGCCCCGCGCCCCCAGTTCTGCTCCAGCTCCGAAAGCCACTCGTCCTCGTCGGACGTTGGCGCCCACGGGTAGGCGGGTCGTGCGTCGGTGCCGTTGGTCCATGAGCCGTACGCGATCACGGCGGTGGTTCGTTCAGGGTGCGTGGCCGCGAAGAGGAGCGACATCGCCGCTGTCTCGGAGATGCCCATGATCGCTGCCTTGGCCGACCCGGCCGCCTTCATCACGGCAACGATGTCGTTGACGCGGTCCTCGAGCAGCGGGGCACGATCAGTGGGATCGCGATCCGAAAGGCCGGTCCCCCGTTTATCGAAGACGATCAGTCTCGAAAAGGAGGCCAACCGTCGCAGGAATCGAGCAAGGGCAGGGTCGTCCCACGAATGCTCGAGGTGGGATACGAAGCCCGGCGCAAGGACTAGATCAAGCGGCGCCTCGCCCAGCACCTGGTAGGCGATATTGACGCCGTCAGAACTCTTGGCATAGCGCGTTTCCGGTACCACTCGAACATTCTGCACTCATTCATGGGGCGGGCCGATCCGACATCGGACACGCGGGCCGACGGACGCCCGCGAAGGAGATCGAGGGCTATGACCTGACCGGCTTGGAACCCCAAGGCTATTGTCCCATCCACGCCACCGGCGTGAAGTTGCCCGACGAATTCGTGGTTACGCCGCTGCTGTACGTGGACTGACCCTCGGGGCCGCCACCAACGAGCTGGCCGGCATTGACCGGGTCGCGACGGCTACCATCCATCGCATGGACCTCGACGCACTCGAATTCCTCGATGAGGAGCGGGATGCCTTCCGGCCGTTCGAGGCTCTCGCCGACCTGACCGACGACCAGCTCAGCGTCCCGGTCGCGGGCGCCCACGGCTGGTCGGGCCGCCAGCTGATGGGCCACCTGCTGTCCGGGCAGGAGGTGGCCCTCGCCGTCGCCGCCGAGCTTGCGGTGAACGAGACAAGTCCAGCCAAGGAACGGGCGGACGCGGATTGGGACACGCGCGGCGGGGAGATGGTGAACGTCGAGATCGACGCGCGCTGGGCGGCGCTCTCGATGGACGACCTGCGCGCCCAATTCGCCACGCTGCCGGGGCAGCTCCGCGGCCATCTCACGGTCGTGCCCGAGAGCCGCTGGCTCAAGGACTGGCGTCACCGGCGCTTCTTCCTCAGCGAGACGACCGAGCACTACGAGGACCACGTCGACGACCTCGCGGCGATCCTTGCCGCAGCCGGCCGATGACGCAACGCGACCTGCTGGCCGACGCCGCCACGCCCAACGGAGCGGGCCCGCCGCCGACATCCAAGGGCCCGGCTCGCGCGGAGCCCGTCGCGACGATGGCCTGCCGGCATGGCAGGAGGTCGGCCGGACCGAGGTCTTGGAGGGAGGAACGCCATGGCAGTCAAGGTCATCGTCGAGCTAAAGGCCAAGCCGGGGCGTCGAGATGAGCTGCGATCGGTCATCGAGCAGCTCGCCGCACGCGATCGACCGAGCACCTACCACGGGAGCACGTATTACGAATCGCTCGATGACCTGCTGATCGACATCGCCGACTGGGAGTCGCCAGAAGCACGCACGACGCATCTCGAGAAGAGCATCGCCGCTGGTGCCTACGGTCCGGTGCTCGAGCTGCTGGCGGGGCCCTTCCGGGCCACGGTCATCCGCCGGCTGCCCTGAGCCCGGGTCAGAGACCTCGACGACGAGCACCTCGGACGCGCCATCGTTTCGGCGACCACAAAGTGGCTCGACGACTCCGGCAATCGCTGGGTTCGCTTCGTCGAGAAAGGGCTCGTGGAGGGCGGCGTGGCCGCTGTTCGCGCCGACCGCGTCGGCTTCGAACGGGTTTCCGCCGAGCACCCGGACGGAGAAACGGGCCTCGCAAGACTCGGCACGTTCGGGCGCGGGACAGGAGGCGCGACGATGAAGCTTGAGCCGCTCTACCGGATCCGCTTCACCTACCCGGAGGGCTGGGAGATCCAGCGCGACGGGGGCTGGCAACAGCATTTCTACATCGCGGAGGGCCGCTGCGAGGGGACGGTCGCGGGTCGCTTCCGCGGGGCGAACTACCCCCGGCGCGAAGGCGCCGGCGGCCCCTTTCGGCCCGACTTCCGGGCCGTCATCGAGACCGAGGACGGCGCCACGATCATGTTCGAATGGCATGGCTACGGGCGCGCCTACCCGCCCGGCCGACGCCAGATCGTCGGGTCGGTGTTCCATCTCGCGGACCGCGAGCCGTACAGCCGGCTGAACGATGTCGTCTGCGTGTGCGCCGGGGAGGTCCCGGCTCCGGCCGATCCCGAGCAGCCGGGACCCGACCTCGTCGTCGACGTCGCCGAGCTGATCTGGGAGCCGATGGCCGACTAGCCTGCGCCCACGACGCAGAAGCGGTTGCCCTCCGGGTCGGCCAGGATGACGTAGTCCGCATCCGGCGGTCGCCTGTCCCAGTGCACCTCGGTGGCGCCGAGGGCGACGAGGCGCCTGACCTCTTCGGCCTGGTCGTCGGCGTAGAGGTCGAGGTGGATCCGTGGCGGCACCTGCAGCGTCGAGCGGACCCGGTCGAGCGAGAGGTTCGGCCCGACACCGTTCCTCGGATGGAGCAGCGCGAAGTCGTCGCTCGTCTCCTCGCGCCGGACGTAGTCGAGTGCCGCGGTCCAGAACTGGGCCTGGCGCTCCAGGTCATCCACGCGGAGAACGATCGAACCGACGCGAATCATCGGGGCCACTCTATCGTCCGGTGCCCGACGCCGCATCCGGACCTCCGACCCGTGTGGGACCCGCGGCGCCATCCCCGGCGGCGGGCCGCGCAGGGGCCTGCCGGCTACTTGGCGATCTCCCAGATGTGTCCCGCGGGATCCACGAAGCTTGCGGTTCGTACGCCCCACGGGCGATCCATCGGCCCGTTCAGCAGCTTCACGCCGCGCCTCGCCAGCACCTCGCACGCGGCGTCCACGTCGTCCACCTCGAGGGTGATCTGAAAGCGCGATCCGACGTCGCGAGGTGCCACCGTGGCAGGCCCGATGAGCTCCTCTGCCGCCGTGGTCCTCAGCAGGTTGATGATCGTGCTCCCGAAACGGAAGACGGCCGAGTCGTCGTCCTCGAACGCGACGGGCAGGCCGAAGACATGGAGGTAGAACTGCCTGGCGGCCGCCAGGTCCTCCACGAACAGCGTGATGGCACCAATCCCCCCTGACCACGGACCCGCGACCGCACCTTCCATGAAACCCTCCACCTGATCACGACATCGCCACGTCTCGGACGGACTCACGTCGCCCGCATGGATCGTCACTGGACCCCGGCCGCGGGGCGGATTGCCGGCCCGGCCCGCGCTCAGCCCTTGGGCGCGGCCGCGGCGTCCATCCGCGCCATGCAGTCCCGGACAAGCCTCTCGAGCAGGTCCTTCGGCAGAGGGTGATCGGGCGTGAACCGGATCGTGCCCGTCGCGACGGCGAAACCGGCGAGCTCCGCGCGATGAGCTTCGATGACCGCGGCTCTCGGGAAGAGCGAGCAATGCTTCTTCGCGGCCAGGTACCACATGAGCGGCCGGCCGCGGTAGCGAAACGCCGGCATCCTGTAGCTGATGGCCTCGACTGCCTCGGGTGCAGCCGCCGCGATCGTCTCGCGGACACGCTGCAGGGCGGCCCTCTGGTCTGCCGGCAGGGCGGCCAGATAGGCGTCGATCCAGGCGGTCGCCTCGGCTGCCGCCGCCGCCTCGTTCGGCGTGGCCTGCCGGCCTGCCATCAGGCGCCGACCGCGTCTTCGATGGCATTCCGGAGCCGGGGGCTCTCCTGGATCGCCCAACCGTTCCCGTCGGGGTCGTCGAAGAACAGGTAGGAGTTGTAGTCACCGCCCTTGCCGTCCACGAAGCCGGTGCCATCGTGGTGCTGGACCGGGCTGACGGGGACGCCTCGTGCCAGCAGCTCGGCATGCGCCGCCTCGATGTCTGCGACGGAGATCTGCAGGCCGTTCAACGAGCCGGGCTCCATGTGCGCGATCCCCTTGCCGAACGCGATCGAGCACCCCGAGCCGGGCGGCGTCACCTGCACGACGCGGAAGTCGTCGCTTGGCCGGTGATCGACGTCGACGACGAAGCCCATCTGGTCGGCATAGAAGTGCTTGGCCCGGTCGACGTCCGAGACCGGGATCACCACCAGCTCCAGCACGTAGTCCATGACGGATCTCCTTCTGCTGCTGTCACGGGCCGACCTGGGCCCGCGTGGCCCGTGGGCGCGCCCTCGTCTCGACTCTCGTCGCGCCTCGCTGCGACGGTCGCCAGCGCGATGGCCGAGGCCTTCGACTGGGCGCCAACCTTGAAGTAGCCGCGCGTGCCGTGCACCCAGAGCTCGTACAGGCCCGGAGCGTAGGCCACCAGCCAGGCCTCCGAGCCGATCCCGGGGATGGCCTCCTCCGGGTCCATCACGGAGGCAGCCGTGTGGTCGGCGAACGTGGCCGCGTCCATGAGCGAGACGGTGGCGGCGCCTACCGCGAGGCTGCCATTGAAGGTCACGAGATACTGGCAGACGACCGCCTGACCGGTGGCCGCGTCGATCTGCGTGTCGGTGCTGTCGAAGACGGCCTTGCCCTGCGTGTAGCTGGCGCCCTCGATGTCGGCGCTGGTAAGCGCCGAGCAGACGTCCCCGCCGAACTGGGCCGAGGCGTCGCCCGACGTCCCTCCGGAGGCGCCCGGGCTCGGCGTCCCATCGGAGGCGGCCGGGCTCGGCGTTCGCGCCGACGAAGGCTGTCCCGTGGCCACGAAAGAAGGCGACGCAGACGGCGCACCCGTGGCGGTGCCCGCACAACCCGAGAGCAGCAGTGCCGTCGCCAGGGCGACGACCGCGAGAAGACGCTTCAACGAGAACCCCCCCTGACCACCATCTCGAGCAGTCCCGGAGGGCTGGGGCCCGTCCCGGATGCGACACGGTACACCCCGTGGCGGTCGACGGGACTCGTCGGCATCGACGCGGTTCGTCAGCCACCGGATGGGTGCGTCGCGTAGGCTGAGCCGGTGCGGGACAAACGGCGGTGACATACGAGGAGGCGCTCAGGCTCGTCGTCCGGGGATTCGAGGTGCTCGGCGTCGGGATCCTCGTCGTCGGATCGCTTGCCAGCGCGGTTGGCTTCGTCGCCGACCTGCGCCGGACGAGCCCGGGGATCGCCTACAAGCGTCTGCGCGGCAGCGTGGGCCGAACGATCCTGCTGGGACTCGAGGTGCTGATCGTCGCCGACATCGTCCTGACCGTCGCGATCGACCAGACGATCGAGAGCGCAGCCACCCTCGGGTTGATCGTCCTCGTCCGGACCTTCCTCAGCTTCTCCCTGGAGATCGAGCTCGAGGGCGTCGTCCCATGGCGCCGCCGGGCGGTCGAGGATGCCGCCCGTGGACCCGAGGATGCCTCCCGCCGACCTTAGGCCTCGGCGACGAGCCCCCTTGGCGGGACACCGCGCACCAGGACGGCCAGCTTCCACGCGCCGATGGCGAGGGCACCGCAGGCGAGGGCGACGAGCGCGCCTGCCAGGTCGGGCAGCGTCCAGAAGGCGAAGCGCCAGCCCGCGAGCACGTCTCCGGCTGGCGTCGAGCCGGTCGACCCGATCGCGAGCGGGACGCCGACGAGCACGAGGACCGGCAGGACAAGATCCGCGAGGACGGTCCGCGCCAGGGACAGCCGCCGATGGGCGGACCTGGCCAGGCGCGCCTGCCAGCTCCGTGCCCTGGCAGCGTGAACGGCCAGGAGCACGAGCAGGATCGCCAGCAGGAGGTCCACGCCCAGGTAGACGGTCCGCACCGTCGGGACGGGCGTGGCCGGGCCCTGGCCCAGCTCCAGGCGCAGGACGTCGAGCGCGATGTTCGCGGCGCCGGCCGGCAGGTTCATCAGCTGCGTCGGGTTCGCGTTGGCCACGACGACAACACCGAGATGTGCACCCGGCACGACCAGGATGTCGGCATTCGAGGTCAGGGTGGATCCGCTCTGGCCGGTGGCGTCCTGGGCGCGCTCCTGGGCCACGGGCTGCCAGTCCGTGCCGAAGTCACGCTCCGCGTTCGAGCTGGCGCTCGCCGACGCGAGCAGGTCGATGCCGGCGCCCCGCCCGTGGTTCGACAGAGCCGCGACGTATCGCGCCATGTCCTGTGCCGTCGAGACCTGGTAGCCGGCCGCGACCATCGCGGTCGGGTAGGGCTCGTCGAAGGGGACGGGGATCCCGAAGAGGTACCGATGCCCGGCCTGCAGGCGGGCATCGACGGCCGCGGCATCGCCGGCGAAGGTCGACTGCATCCCGAGGGGCTCGAAGACGTGCTCGGCGAGGTAGGCGCCGTAGGGCTCCCCCGAGACCGCTTCGACGACGACGCCGAGCAACACGTAGTTGAGGTTGGAGTACTCGTACGAGCCGGCCGGCCGGTCTGCCCGGACTCCTGCCAGGCCGCCAACGGCCTCCCGCGGCGAGAGCCCACGGACGTACCAGCGCGGATCCTGGCCGTCGGCGGTCGAAATCCCGCTCGTGTGCTCGAGGAGCGACCGGATTGTGACCAGCTCAGTGGCGCCCGTAGGCCCGCCAAGCCTGAACCACGGCAGATAGCGAGTCACCGGAGCGTCCTCATCGATCCGGCCGGCCTCGATGAGCTGGCGGATCGCCAGGGCCGTGAACGACTTGCCGACCGAGCCGATGACGACCGGCGTGTGGCTCGTCATGGGCCCGACCGCGCCGCCGGCGGTGCCGAACGCGCCGACGTGGACGATCTCGCCGTCCCGGACGATCCCGTAGGCGATCCCGGGAATGCCCGAGGCGTCCATCGCGGCACGCACGTGATCGTCGATCGCGGCGTCGTTCGACCGCGCGGGGTCGGCCGAGCGGACCTGCCCGACGAGTCCCGCGACAAGCCACAGCCCGAGCGTCGTCGCGGCCGCGAGGCGGAAGATCGGCGAGGCGGAGGACACGGCGGATCCCGGAACGAGGTGCGCCATCGAGGGTCGATGGCCTTGCCCAGGCGGAAGGTTCACGCGGCGACACGGGCGCCGGAAGGGCCACCCGGCGCGTTCGGCGAGGCCAACCCGACCGTCGGTGGCTCCCTCTTCTCGCACCCGCGGCAGGGCGGCAGCGTCAGGTCCGGGTGTGGGCGTCCCTGGTCGCCGCTGGCGACCCATGCCGAGGCCGCCGCCGCAGGTATCGCAGGACCGCCTCGCGGTCGAGGGGAGCCAGGTCCCAGGTGCAACCGCAGAGGCCCTTCGGGCAGCCTTCGTGCGGCAGGCGCGGCACCTTCAACTCCTTGACGATCGAGAAGGTGTCTCCCGAGGCAGCCCGACAGGCATCGCAGCAGCTCGAGCCCACGAGCTCGGCCTCGTGACCGATCTCGCCAAGGCCCCGCAGCTGTGCCGCCACGCCCTCTCGGTGGAGCGCGATGACGTCGTCGGGTGGAGGCTTCGGCGAGCCGGCGAGCCGATGGAGTGTCGTCGCCTGGTCACGCCTGGTCCTGGCCGCATCCTCCCAGCGACGCTCCCGCCTGGCCGCCTGGAACGACCGCTCGACGGTGGTCATGTACAGGGTCCGCGCCGCCTCGACAGCTTCCTCGGCGACGTGCGCCGCGCCAAGTCGACGGACGCTCCCCGCGGGAGCACCGGCCGACGAGGCGAGCTTCAGCCAGCGTTCGCGCTCACGCGCGAGTCGGCCCGACGCAGCATCCTTGTGTCGCTCGGCCTCGAAGACGGCGATCGCAGCCTCCGTCAGGTAGGCCAGCCGCCCGTCGACCCGCTTGACGACGATCCGCTGGCGACACCGCGCGCAGCGCTTGCTGGCAGTCGGCGGCGGCTGCAGCAGCAGGGCGCAGTACGGGCAGGACGCCGCGGCCATGACCGGGGAGCCGGACACCGTCTTCGGGGCGGCGGTCTTCGGGGCGTGAGCTCGCGTCGCCTTCGCGGCGGCGCTCCCGGAGACAGCTGGCCGCGCCCGCTTCGCAGTCCCGGCCCTCGGTTTCGGCGCTCGGGCCCGAGCCGCCTTCGGAGCCGGCGCCCCGACCGCCTTCGGAGCGGGGGCGATCGCCTTCGCCGAGGCAGCCGTCGCCTTCTCTGCCGTGGACGCTGCCTCCTTCCCCGTAACGCTCGGGTGCAGGAGCGTGGTCCTGGAGTCGTCCGCCGCCCCCGTTTCCCGGCTTCTGGTCGGCAAGCCTTGGGCCGGAGCGGCTGTCCTCGGCGCTACCCGAACGGCCGTCGCGGCTGCGGCGGCGGACGCGGAGGCTTTCGATGGCCGGCGCTTCGGTCGCGTCGTCGTGGAGCGCGCCGGGAGGGAAGGTGCCTTCTCATCGAGCGCGTCGGTCGGCATTTGTGCAGACGTCGGCTCGGGCATGGGCGTCGGCTCGGGCACGGCCAGCGCCGCCGGCGGGGGCGAGCGAAAGGGTCGGCTGGGGCGCACCGAGCGGATCCGCCGTCGGCCCGGGCGCGGGCGTCGGCTCGGGCACGGCCAGCGCCGCCGGCGGGGGATCGAGCGAAAGGGTCGGCTGGGGCGCACCGAGCGGATCCGCCGTCGGCCCGGGCGCGGGCGTCGGCTCGGGCACGGCCAGCGCCGCCGCTGGGGGCTCGGGCGGGAGCGACGGGTACTCGGCGGCCGGTTCGCTGGCGCCCTCCTCGAGCGTGAGCTGCGCGTGCGCTAGGACGGCGTCGGGCAGGCTCGCGATGCTCGCGAGGCCTGCCGGGGATCGGCGCTCGACCAACACGCCGACGAGCTCGGGGCCACCTCGTCGGCCGGCGGGCCGAAGACGCCGACGAGCTCGGCGGCCACCTCGTCGGCCGGCGGGCCGAACACGCCGACGAGCTCAGGGGCCATCTGGTCGGCCGGCGGGCCGAACACGCCGACGAGCTCGGGGGCCGCCTCGTCGGCCGGCGGGCCGAAGACGCCGACGAGCTCGGGGGCCGCCTCGTCGGCCATCGGGCCGAAGACGCCGACGAGCTCAGGGGCCATCTGGTCGGCCGGCAGGTCGATTGGCCGGCTGGTTGCCAGGTCGTCCGCTCGGGCGGGCTCGTCCACGAATGGCGCCTCCAGGACCAACGGCGGCGTGACCGGGATCGGCGGCGTGACCGGGATCGGCGACGTACCCGGGATCGGCGGGGCGACCATGACGGACGGCGGCGTGACCGGGTTCGGCGCCTCGTCCACGAGCGGCCGATCGTCCGGGGAGCCGATGAGCTCGACCCCGTCGACGATGATCGGCGGGCGCGGCCCGAGTGGGCGGGGATCAGCGGCCGCCCGATGGCTGAACAGGTCTGCCAGCCGCGCCTCCGTCCGCTCCTGGGCGACGGCGAGCTCGGCCGGGTCGATCTTCCAGCTGGAGCGCAGGACGGGGACTTTCGCCATCGCACGCTACCTCGGACCAGGTTCGGCGGGCGGGGCCAGGTTGGCCCCTGCCGGCGGCCGGGGGGCGCAGGCGGCCGCGAACCTGAAGAGTACTCCCCACCCTACCCATCTCGTCCAGAGTCTCAGCATCCGACCGGTGCGCTGGAGCACCTCCGGCTTCCGGCGCCTCCCGCGGCCCGGAATGTGGTGCCTATGCCTCCTTCGCGGCCCTCTGACTCGCCTTCCAGGCGCGCTTCTGCGCCTGGTAGCTGGCAAGCGCCTCGGGAGAGTCGACGTCGGCGAGCGTGGGGTACGACGGCGCGACGGCCTCCCAGCCAGCCGGACGGACGCCGAAGCGCCGGGCGAGGAGCCCGACGAGCGTCCTCGCCTTCATCTCGCCGATCCCGGGCAAGGCCCGCAGGCGAGCGTCGAGGTCCACGCCGTCGCGCGCCTCGGTCCAGACCCGGGAGGCATCGCCGCCGAAGTCGCGGGCCACGACGGCGCACAGGTCCTGCACGCGGGTCGCCATCGCGCCGGGGAAGCGGTGGAGCGCCGGCCGCTCGCGGAAGGCCTGCTGGAGCACCTCGGGGTCCATCGCCGCAATCGCGGCCGGGTCGAGGGTCCCGATCCGACGCTGCAGCTCCAGCGGACCCGCGAACGCCTTCTGAACGGTCACCTGCTGGTCGAGCGCGAACCCGACGAGCAGGGCAAGCGGGTCACTGGCCAGCAGCCGATCGGCCTCCCGGTCGCCGGTGAACGGAAGGCTGGCGGGGGGCGTCGGAGTCGTCATGGCGCGATGGTAGCGCGCGCGTGCCATCCGGCCCGTCGAGGCGTCACTCGGGGACGAGGACCCGCACGGCGCCAGGGACCACCTGGGCGAGAAGGCGCCCGGCGCCCACGACGTCGCCGTCCACCTCCACCGGCTCGCCGGAGTCCGTGACGACCTCCACGCTCCGGGCAGTCATCCGGGCCGCATACGGTCCGATCGCCGTGTGGACGCCGCGCCCGAGGAGCAGCTCGAGGGCGGCTCGCGATCCGCCCGCGACACCGCGACCCCGCGCGATGAGGATGTCGAGCAGTCCATCGTCCGGGACGAGCGGGAGGCGCGGTCGCAGGATCCCCGGAACGAGCTCCCCGGCATTCGCGACGAGGACGGCGAGGGCGTCGATCTCGTGGACGGCGCCGTCCACGACGAGCCGGACGTCGAACGAGCGGATCTGCGTGGCGACCGCCGTTGCCGCCGCGAAATAGGCGCCGATCCCGAGCGAACGCTTGCGCCGGTCCGTGGTGGCGGCCATAACCCGCGCGTCGAAGCCGACCCCGGCGGCCACCATGAACGGCAGGGCGGTCTCCGCGTCCGGTCCGACCCATGCTCGCCCCACGTCGATGGAACGCTCGCGCGCCGCGGCAAGTGCGGCGATGGCGCGTTGCGGCGCACGCGGGATCCCGAGCGCGGCCGCCAGGAGGTTCCCCGTGCCAGCCGGGATGATCCCCAGCGCGATGCCGGTCCCGGACAGGCAGGCTGCGGCCGAGCGGACGCTTCCGTCGCCGCCGGCGACGACGACGAGCGGCGCCCTCGCCGTGACCGCCTCCAGGGCGGCTGCGCGCCCTTCCTCGGCCGTGGACGTGAAGCGCACCTCGGGGGCGGCGCCGATCCGAGACTCGATGGCTGCGGTGGTGGCGGCGATGAGCGCGTCCCGGCGGGCAGGATCGGCAAGGCGGGACGCGCCCTGGGCGACGAGGAGGAATGGCGGGGCGACGGGGATGGTGGGCATCGAACCTCCACCGCGAAGCCTAGCGTTGGCCGACAACCGGCGGGATGGCCCGCCCGGGCGGGCCAGAGGCCACTGCCGCCCGCGTCGCGCGGACCCGCATCCTGTGTCGCGACGATCCCTCTCCGGGAGCCCGATGCATCCTCCACGCGTGCTGGTCGCATATGCGAGCCGCCATGAGTCGACGGCGGAGATCGCCGCGGCCATCGCCGGCGAGCTCGACGCAGCGGGCTGCGCCGCCACGCTCCACGAGGCTCGGTCCGTCGATGAGCTCGCGGCCTTCGACGGCGCCGTGATCGGGAGCGCCCTCTACCTTGGCCGCTGGGATGAAGCCGCGCTCGATCTCGTGCGGCGCGAGCGGGCGGCGTTCGCCGCGATCCCGACCTGGCTGTTCTCCTCGGGGCCTGTCGGCGTCGGGACGGCGACGGCGCGCCCCCAGCGGCTCCCCCAGCCTGAGGACGTTGCCGCGCTCGCCGAGGAGATCGGGGCGCACACCACCACGTTCGGGGGGCGGGTCGATCCGGCCGACGGCGGCTTCGAGACCCAGATCATGGCGACGGCCGGCCTCGTCGGCGACTGGCGCGACTTCGGACGAATCCGGGCCTGGGCGCGCGCGATCGCCACGGACATGCTGGCTCGGGCCGAGGGGGATCAGCAGGAGCCGGCACCCGACGGGCCGGGCTGACCGGCGTCGGGAGCAGAGGCGAGGGCGGATCAGGTGGGAGGGCCGGTCGGGCGGCGCAGGAGAGCGATCCCCACCACGAGCGCGACGACCGCAGGCACGAGGAGCCACGCCACCAGGACGACCACGCCGAGGAGGAGCCAGCCGAACGCCGCGGCCGCCGCCGCCGGGACCTCGAGGGCGGCGAGCTCCGTCCCGACGTTGGCCAGCTGCGTCGACGTCGCCGCGATGTCCGCCGCGAGCGGCGGCAGGCTGCGGCTGATCGTCCCGAGCCGGATGCCGAGCGCGTCGAGATCCGTGGCGATCCCTCGCAGCTGCTCGGCAAGCTGGGTCGCGTCGGACGCCAGGGGTGCGAATGGCTGGTTGCCGAGAACGCCGAAGGTGCCGAACGTCGTGGCCAGGCGCGCCAGCGTGTCAGCGATGCGCCGGCTGACGTTCGCTGCCTCCGACGCGATGTCGGACGTGTTCTGCACGGCACCCGCGGCGTCGTCGACGAGGGCAGCGGTCTTCTCCAGCGACGCGGCGCTCGCCTCCAGCGATGCGACCACGGCGTCGCGCTGCCGGTCGACACTCGCGAGGGCCGGCTCCATGCCAAGGCCCACCGCGATCGTCGCCGCCACAACGAGGACACCGGCGACGAGCCCCGTGAGACCATACGCCGTGAGGCCGGCCCCCACGCGCCGGCGGCGGCGCTGGAGCATCTCGATCATGAGCGGATCGTACCGTCCACGGGAGGCCACGACATGACCGGATCGGCGTCCTCTCGGCGAGGCGGCGTGATCATCGGGATCGCCCTGATCGTGCTGGGCGGCGGCGCCCTGCTGGTTCAGGTGAGCGGGCTCGGCGTCGGCTGGCCCGCCTGGATCATCGCCCCGGGCGTGGCCCTGATCCTCGGCGCCGTCGCCATCGGCGGCTCGGGCGGAAGCGGCGTGGCGGCCGTCGGCGGGATGATCACGATGGTCGGTGTCGTCCTCGCCGTCCAGGAAGCCAACAACCTGTACCAGACGTGGGCGTACGCGTGGGCCCTGGTGGCGCCGGGCGGGGTCGGCCTCGGCCTGACGATCTATGGCCTGCTCACCGGGCGACGCGACGACCTGCGCGGCGGCCTCGGATCCCTCCTCGTCGGCATCGTCATCTTCCTGGTCGGCTTCCTCTTCTTCGAAGGGGTCATCGGCCTCTCGGGTGTGCGGTTCGGCAACCTGACGGAGGTCGCCGTGCCGCTGATCCTCATGGGGATCGGCGCGATCGTCATCGTCGGCGCGTTCGTGCCGGGGCCGTGGCGCCGGCCGTATGTCGTCGTCCACGACGCCAACGACCGGGCCGCGGCCGAGCAGGGCACGGCCGGGACCGGGTGGGCCGCCCCGGTCCCGGAGCACCTCGCCGTCCCGCTCGACGGCGCCACCGACGCCGAGGTGCTGGTCACGTTCGGAGCGGGCCATCTGCGGATCGCGGCCGCCGGGCCCGGCCTTCTCGTGGACGGCGACTTCGTCGGCGGGGTGAAGGTCGAGCGTGGCGGCGGTCCGGGCCGGGTGCGCCTCTCGCCCCCGACGCCGCCCTCGGGCTGGACGTGGAGCCGCGCGCCCTACTCGTGGACGGCGGGCGTCACCGCCGAGGTGCCACTCCGCCTGCGCGTCGAGTCGGGAGCTGCCGACGCCGAGCTCGACCTCTCGACGCTTCGCCTGGCCGAGCTGCGGCTCCGCACCGGTGCGAGCGAGACGCGGATCACCCTGCCTGCAGCCGCCGGCGTCACTCGCGTCGACGCCGAGGGAGGCGCCGCGACGATGCGCTTCCGGGTTCCCCCGGGGGTCGCGGCGCGGATCCGCTCGTCGATCGCGCTCGGCTCCAGCGACATCGACACGGCGCGCTTCCCGCGGGACGCGGCCGGCAGCGCCTGGGAGTCGCCGGACTTCGTGAGCGCGGCCAACCGGGTGGAGATCGAGATCCGCGGCGGGATCGGGAGCTTCAGCGTCCGGTAGTCGCCTGCACCCCGCCGGGATGGGACATGTGCGGTCGGCTCAAGCGGCGGCCGTGTTGGCGCCCCAGTCGGCGATGAGCACGCCGTAGAGGACGACAGCGTTCACCGCGAGCGAGCCGATCGTGGAGCCGAGGGGCAGGGCCTGTGGGTAGATGGCCGTCGCGGCCAGCGACACCGCGGCCGACGCGACCGCGACCGAGCGCCACCACGGCTGTCCCAGGAGGAGCCCGCCGGCGGCGGCGGCGAAGCCGACCGTGGGCACGACGAACAGCCCGATGGCGATCATCCGTGCCGCCCCGTCCCCCACCGCTCCGGTCAGGAGCCAGCTGCCGCCGCTGACGCCGTCGAACCGGGCAAGCCCGGCCGCGGGCATCCAGCCCAGCAGGTGCCCGACTCCGTGCGCACCGAGCACCCCGGCCACCACCAGCTTGACAACCATCGCGTCCATTGCCGTTTCCTTCCTGTGCCCGCGGGCGCCAGCTCCACGATCTCGTGCGTACGGTGTACGCATTGCGTACGGCGTACGCTACCGCTATGCTGGCACCATGTCAAGCCCCGCCCCGGCCGCTCCGCCCGCGGTTCAGCGCGAGCCGCTCAGCCGCGATCGGATCGTCGCGGCCGCCATCGCCGTGCTGGATTCGGAGGGCCTCGCCGGCATGTCCATGCGGCGGGTCGCCCGAGAGCTGGGTGCCGGAGCGATGTCCCTCTACCGCCACGTCTCGAGCCGCGAGGAGCTCCTGGACCTGGTGCTCGACGAGCTGGCGGCGGCCATCCCCGCCACCCCGCTTCGTGGAGCGTGGCGCGAGGACGCGGCGACGATCGCCCGGGACGTCCGCGCCGCCCTGCTTCGGCGCCGCGACCTGACCCTGCTGCTCACGGCTCGGCTGGGCCGCGGCACAGCCGCCCTCGACCGGCTGGACCGGGCGCTGGGCGTCTTCCTGGGCGCCGGCTTTTCCTCGCAAGACGCGGTCCTCGCGAACCACGCCCTCGGAGCCTACGTCGCGGGCTCGTGCACCTGGGAGGCGGTCGGGCTCGACGGCGAGGCGGACCCGGCCGCACGCGCGGGTCGCGCAAGTGCAGCGGGCGCGCGCCTGGCTTCGCTCCCTGCCGACGCCTTTCCGAACGTGACCCTGGTCGCCGGCGATCTCTTCGCCGGGACCGCGGACGAGCGGTTCGAGGTCGGGCTCGCCGCGCTCCTCGCCGGTTTCGCCGCGCTCCTGCCGGATCGGGGGACGTGATGAGGGCGCTCGTCCTGGAGCGGCAGGGGGGCCTGGCCGGCGGCGAGCCGCTCCAGCTCCGCGACGTGCCGGACCCGTCCGCGGGGCCCGGGGAGCTCGTCCTGCACGTGGGTGCCTGCGCCGTCTGCCGCACCGACCTGCAGCTGGTCGAGGGCGACCTTGCTGCTCATCGCCTCCCGACGATCCCGGGTCACCAGGTCGTCGGCCGCGTCGAGGTCGTCGGCGACGGGGTCGCCGGCTGGGCGGTCGGCGACCGCGCCGCCGTCGGCTGGCTGGCGGGAACATGCGGGACGTGCCACGCCTGCAGGAGCGGGCGCGAGAACCTGTGCGCCGCGGCCCAGTTCACTGCGTGGGACCGCGACGGCGGGTTCGCCGAGCGCGTGGCCGTGCGGGCCGACTTCGCCCTGCGGGTCCCGGCAGGCTTCGACGACCTGGCCGCCGCCCCACTCCTGTGCGGAGGGGTCATCGGCTATCGCTCGCTCCTCGTGTCCGGGATCCAGCCGGGTGGACGGCTCGGGCTCTACGGCTTCGGGGCCTCGGCGATGCTCGCCATCCAGGTCGCCCGCCACTGGGGATGCGAGGTCCACGTGGCCACCCGTTCGTCCCGCGAGCGCGAGCGCGCCCTGGCACTGGGAGCCGCGTCCGTGGGAGGGTACGACGACCGGCCACCCGAACCCCTGGATGCGGCGGTGACCTTCGCGCCCGCAGGCAGCGTGGTGATCGCGGCCCTCCGTGCGGTCGACCGGGGTGGCAGCGTGGCGGTCAACGCGATCCACCTCGACGGCATCCCGGCGTTCGAGTACGAGCACCTGTGGTGGGAGCGCGGCCTGCGCAGCGTCGCCAACTACACCCGCGCCGACGCCCGGGCGTTCCTCGACCTGGCGGCTGCGGTCCCGCTGCGAACGGAGACCGAGGTTCATCCCCTGGCGTCCGGGGTCGAGGCTCTCCGCCGGCTGGCCAGCGGCTCCCTCGACGGGACCGCCGTCATCGTCCCGTGACCGTCACCGGAGCATGCAATCGGCGTTCCACGTGATCTCGCGCCGGCCCTGGCTCCGGGGACGCGATCTCGTGCCGTCTCAGCACGACAGACGCGCACGCGACGATCGCGACCATCGGCGCGAACTCGTCAGCGTCGTGGGGGGCTCGGTCAGCGCACGATGATCCCGATGATGAGGGCGGCCTCCAGCCGACCCAGTCCAGGCACCGACTCGATCTCCCAGGACGCGCTGAGGGTGTGCGTGCCACGGCTGAGCGGGGCGATGACCATGAAGAAGCCCTTGTTCATCGTCTGCGCCGGATCCGGACCGAGGAGACTGTCGGCCAGGTCCGGTGAACGACGCGGCCAGGCCGCCCGTCGCCGGGCCGCGATGCAACCCTAGGCGGTGGCGACGGGCCCATGCGGCCGACGGATGATGCTCCCCGCCGCCACGACGGCGAGCACCGGTTCGTGCCTGGTCTCCAGTGCCTCGGCGATCGGGTGCAGCGCCCGCGGCTCGCCGCAGAACTCCACCGGCTCGCCGCCATCCGTCCTGCCGTAGCCGAAGGCGACGGTGCCACCCTGGTAGTCCACGCGATCGACCCATACGGGGATCATGGCGTCATCCATGGGACGGTCCTCCGGTTGTGGCCGTGGAGCCTTCCACATCCAGCCCGCCCTTGCCGGCGCGGGCCATACCCTGGGTGGAACGCGACGATGCTGGAGCGCGACGATTCCGTCGCACTCGGGCACGAAGGCGGCGGAATCGTCGCGGACCCCAACCCTACCCGGCTCTCGTGTGCTGGCAACACCAGAGTTCACACATCCGACGGCGTTCACCCCCGATATGATCACCAGGTCAAGAGGAGGCCATCTCTGCGGATGCACGAACCGGTTGGCACCCATGTCGCACGCCTGCTGCCGGGCGCCGACGCCGGCACGTTGCGCCGCCTGGAAGGCGCCGCCCGACAACAGGCGTTCCGTCCCCGCGACCTGCTCCACGCGCGGGGGATCCAGCTGCCTCCCTTCGTCCTGCTCGATGGGCACCTCATGAATCGCCGCGTTGCGGAGACGGGGCAGGTGTACGCGGCGCTCATCGCCGGGCCGGGCTATTTCGGAGGACTTCGCTCGATCAGCGACCCCGACGCTGAAGCGCTCTACGAGCTGGTCGCCCTGAGCGACGGGGCATGGGCGACCTGGGACCCCCGGTTCATGCGGGAGCTCGCTCTGCAGGACGCCGGATTGGCGGTTGACCTCCTCGACCGATCGTCGGATTTCTCGTTGGTTCTCAACGTGCGGCTCGATGAACGGACCTTCGAGAATGCGCGCCAGCGGATGGCGGCCATCCTCATCCGGTACGGGACGGCGATCTTCGACACGGCCCATCCAATCGCGCAGCGAGCCGACCTGGCAGCCATGATCGGCACGAGTCGGGTGATGATGTACCGGGCCTTGCGCGGGCTGGAGGCCGACGGTCTCGTGAAGCGCCAGCACGGCGGCGGCATCAGCATCCTGGACGAGGAGCGGTTGGCCCAGCTGGTGACGGTCGCGTCCCCGGAGGGCGCTCCGGCTCTCTGACCCTTGGCAGCCGGTGGCGCCCAGGCTCACGGCTCGGCCTCGCGCCGTCGGTTCAGGCGGGTCTGTTCGCGCCACCCCAGGTGACGATCCGGTCGCCCGACCTTTCCAAGCCGGCCGCGAGCCCGGAGGCGACCGCCCAGGAGACCACCGACGTCGCCGTGATCTTCGGTGTCGAGATATTCCTCTTCATGGCAATCATCCTCTACGGGACCTGGGTCGCCCGGAGTGTCGTGGAGGAGAAGAGCAGCCGGATGATGGAGATCATCCTGGCCGCTGCATCGCCGTTTCAGCTGCTGGCGGGCCAGGTCCTCGGGGTGAGCGCGGCGGCCCTGCTGCAGCTCGCTGCCATGCTCGCGGTCGTGGTCGTCGCGCTCCTCGCGGAAGGCCAGGTCGCCTCGATCGTCCTGGGTGAGTCGGGCGGGCTCAGCCTTCCGTCGGGGCTCACCCCGTCGCTTCTCGTCGCGTTCTCGGTCTTCTTCGTCCTCGGCTTCCTGCTGTATGCGGGGCTGTTCGCCGCGGCCGGCTCGCTCGTCAGCCGGCAGGAGGACGTCGACCAGATCGTCACTCCCATGATCCTCGTCGCGACCGCGGGCTACCTGATCGCGATGTACACCTCGATCGGCCTCGTCGACCCCACGGCGCCCTGGGTGATCGCCCTGTCCTGGGTGCCGTTCCTGTCCCCGTACATGATGGTGTCCCGGCTCAACGCAGGAAACGCCGGCCTGCTCGAGGTGGGCTTCGCCGTCCTGCTCCTGATGGCGACGATCGTGCTCGCGGTCTGGGTCGCGTCCCGGATCTACGCCGCGGGCGTCCTCATGTACGGGCAGAAGCCCAGCCTTCGGGGGATGTGGAGGGCCGCCCGGGAAGGTCAGTGACGCCGCGACGGCCGGACAGCCGTGTGTGCCTGTCGCGGTTTTTTTTTTTTTTTTTTTTTTTTTTTTATTATTTTTTTTTTTTTTATTTTTTTTTTTTTTTATTTTTTATTTTTTTTTTTTTTTTTTTTTTTTTTTTTTTTTTTTTTTTTTTTTCTCAGCTGCCGCGCGTCTTGGGCGAGCGGCGCTACTCGCTGGTCGTGCCGTCGAAATGCTCGTGAGCGGCCTCGGCCTCTGCCTTCGTCCGGTGCACGACCCCATCACGATGCTCGGGCGGGCCGTACAGCGTGTACAGCTTGAGCGGTGCGGAGCCGACGCTGCGCACGTTGTGGCGCGCGCCGGCGGGGACGATCATCGCGTACTCGGCCGTCACTCGCTGCGTCTCGCCGTCGATCGTGATCTCGGCGTCGCCGGCCTCGACGCGGAAGAACTGGTCGCGATCCTCGTGCACCTCCGAGCCGATCTCCTCACCGGGTGCGAGGGTCATCAGCACGAGCTGGAGATGCTGGCCGGTGTAGAGCACGCGGCGGAAGTCCGCGTTGCTCTCGGTGAGTCGGCCGATGTCGTCTACGAAGCCCTCCATGCTGTTCGTCGTCTCCTTCGTCCGTGACCCGGGGCGTCGTGCGGGAAGCGCCGGCGTGCCGTCGGTCACCGGTCGAGCCTACACGGGACGCGCGGTCGCGTGTCAGTCCAGGACCGCCCCTCGACGCTGGGTGAAGGCCCGCCGGGCTCACTCGGGACCTCCTGGGGCGGGCTTCACTGCGCGGTCGTGTCGCCGTGGCGAGCCGCGAGTGACCTGGCACTGACCATGCACCACGCCGCAGGTGGCCGGACGCGGCCCCCTGCCGCGGGCCGACGCCTGCTCCCATGGGCCGGTTGTGACGCCGGCGGACCCGAACGGAGCGCCCGCATCATGGGCGCCAAGAAGGAGCCGGTGTGCCCGGCCGGGAACGGGCTCTTCTCCGCGGTGGGCTAGACCGACGTGCCGACGGCACTCAGAAGCGTCGAGATCTGGCCGCCCATGAAGATGAGGCCGACGATCGCGATCATCGCGACGAGGCCGAGTATCAAGGCGTACTCCGCGAGTCCCTGCCCGTCCTCGTCGCGGTGAAACAGCGGCGCGATGGATGCCAATGGACGAGTCATGGTGGCGATCACCTCCTTCCATGTCGGGATCTGGGTCAAGAATCTCGCCCGACCTCCGCCGCGTCTACTGGTCAGGTGGGCCCTGCAGTACGGCATTCGTCCTCCCCTGGGCCGCGGCTCTCACCTCAAGGGAGCCGCAGGTTCGCTTCGCCACCGCTTCTGCAACGCGAGCAGCGAGGGCCTGCGCGGGTTGCCGAGCGCGTGAACGACCCCCGAGCCGGCGTGCGTCACCGTGCCTCCGGCCGGGGATCCCGCCGTGCCTGCGATCGGTAGGAGATCGTCCCGGACAGCCTGATGCCCCGCCGCGTCTCGGCCGAGGCCGCCGCCGACGCCTCCTCGGGTCGTTCTCGCTTGCAGTATCGGTGGTAATTGCGAGCGCAACGGATCGCTGATCCTGGGGCGCTGACGAGCACTTCCCGAACGGTTGTGGCGATGGAGGCCGGAACGTTGGGTCCGCTCGAATCGTTGACGGGCCGACCGTCGGCGCTTAGGCTCAGGTCGAGGGTGCTGCGCCGCATGCGCGAGGCTGCGCGAAGGAAGTGGAGGGCTCGCAATGATTCGCCGGATCACCGGGATCATCCTTGGAGTGCTGGCCTTCTTCATCGTGTACTGGCTCACCGGCGGGTTGGCGACACCGGCCACGCCCAACTGGGCGCTGGCGATCCTCGTCGGCCTGGTGGTGGCGCTCATCTGGCCGTGGGTCATGGGCCTGATCTTGGTCAGGCGCGCTCGGCAGCGCCGCCAGAGCGAGATCGACCAAGAGGTCCAGAAGCAGCTCGCGCAGCAGCAGAAGAACCCACCACCCTCCTGATCTCCGGCCAGGCACGGCGGCCGGGGTGTTGGCCGCGCGTCATGGCCCGTGACGCCGGCCACTGTGCCTCCGGACGCTCAGGTTGGCGAGTGTGAAACAGCCTCCGGACGCCCCTTGCTCAACCCATACCGCCCCGTGCAGGCGGAGCGGTGGGTCCGGCGTGGAGCCGCGGGGCCGGCCGGCGAGGCACTCGCCCCCTATCGGGGCTGGCGCCGGCCAGTGGCGATTGTGGGTGCCAGTCGGCCCGTCGATCCAGAGGCTGGGCTACCTGCTTCCGCGCCACCAGGTGGGCTGTCAACGCCTCGAGAGCGCCCAATCGGTCGCCCCCGTCGCCGTCCGGTACGCACATGCCCGGCGGCCCCAGCGGGGCAGTCGCGCGATGACGAGAGGCAGCTCGGCCAACGCCCGCTCCCGGTCGTCATCGGTCACTTCAGGCGAGGTCGACCTCGCCATACCCAGATGCGCCACCCGACGAAGGCGATGACGACCTGCGCCGCGGCCACGATGACCAGCCATGCGAGTCGGACACGCGGCAGCATGCGGCGGGCCGCGATTCCCGCGTCGGCCAGTTCGGCCCGCATGCGCTGCACGGGGGAGGCGGCCGGCGCAGGCACGGGTAGCGGCTCGGCCTCGTCCTCGCCTGCGTCCTTCGTGGTGTGCTTGGCGAAGCGACGGATCGCAGCCTGCACCCGCTCCTTAGCGACCCCCAACTTCATGCCGACGCGCACGGGCATGGTTGTCCGGGTTGGCTCCTCGACCGCGGGCTGCTCGTCTGTCATCCCCGTGATCCTCATGTGTTGCACCGGCGCAGACCCGCAGACGGTCCCACCGCCTTGAGCCTTGGCGGAGCCGGCGGCCCGCCGGGAGAGGCCGCCGGGTCGACGCTACCGGCGTCGCTCCCCCCAGGGACGCGAAGGTCGGCGCCTCCATTGTAGGGCCGACGCCAGTGGACGCCCGGGAGCCGACTCGGGCGTCTTGGGTCGCCATGCGGCAGCGTGGGGCAAACGGTGAGACCCGCCACGGTCGAGCGACTCAATGCTGTCGTCCCATGGCGTGCCCTCGCGGGAGGCCGTCAGTCGCGGGCGATCGGCGCCTCGATCGCGCCGGCCAGTCGGGTGAGGTCCGCCGGCGCCAGCTCCAGCTGCAGGCCGCGGCGCCCCCCGCTCACGAAGACCGTGGAGAAGTCGACCGCGGAGACGTCGACCACGGTCGGCAGACGCCGGCGCCCTCCCAGCGGGCTGATGCCGCCCACCAGATAGCCGGTCGCCCGCTCCGCCTCGGTCGAATCGGCCAGGGCGGCCCTGCGCCCGCCGAGCGCCGCGGCGAGCGCCTTCAGGTCCAGCTCCCGGGCGACCGGCACGACGGCCGCCGCGAGCCGCCCGTCGACGCTGGCGATCAGCGTCTTGAAGACCCGCCGAGGATCGAGAGCCAGCGCGGCAGCCGCGTCCTGGCCGTACCTGGGACGCCGGTCCCGGTCGGAGGCCGACGTCGGGCCCGGTGCGTCGTACTCGTGGACGGCGTACGCCACGCCCGCGATCCGCACGACGTCGAGCGCCCGCGTGCCCCGGCCGCTCACTCGAACTCGCGATGACGGGCCACGGCCAGGACGAGGGTGGTGCTGTAGAGCAGCGTGAGCCCCAGGAACGGCCAGCTGATGCGAAGGCCCAGCGGGAACAGCGTTACCACGGAGAACAGCAGCAGCACGGCCACCACGAGGGGCCAGAACCGGCGCGCAAGCACGAGGCCCCCGAGGAGGAAGTGAACCGTGGCCAGGGCGAGGCCAGCCGGGACGACGACCAGGAAGAAGGCGAAGACGGTCGTGTTGCCGCCGGACCAGCCCGGCGCGTGGACGAGACCCATGTTCGCGGCGACCACGAGGAACGTGGCCGGCAGCAGCACGACGATGAGAAGCAGGCCCACCGCGCCCAGGAGCCGGCCGCAGGCCGTGAGCAGCGCCGAGCGCTCCTCCTCCGGGACCGCTCGCCCGTCCTCGTCCTCGTGGCCAGCCATCGTCGATCGCTCCTCCGTCGCGCCCCGGGCGCGCGGCGAGGATAGCGCGCGGGCTCCCGGCGCGGCGGGCAGACGAGAGGCGCCGGCGAGATCGTCGCCGTCCTGCGGACGCGCGGGGGAACGCGCGACGATCGATCGCCTCCCGCTGTACGACCTTCGCTCAGAACGGCTCGGGGATGAAGGTCTGGTCCTCCATCGGCGGCCGCACATAGCCGGTGTCCTTCTGGCGCGGCGGCAGCACGATCGGCTGGGGTGTCAGGTCGGCGTAGGGGATCATCGAGAGCAGGTGGCTGATCACGTTGAGACGCGCCCGCTTCTTGTTGTCGGACCGGACCACCCACCAGGGCGCCTGCTTGATGTCGGTGTGGGCGAACATCTCGTCCTTGGCCTTGCTGTAGTCGATCCAGCGCGACCGGCTCTCGACGTCCATCGGGGAGAGCTTCCAGCGCTTCGTCGGGTCGTCCAGGCGGCCCTGGAAGCGCCTCTCCTGCTCGGCGTCGGAGACGCTGAACCAGTACTTGAAGAGGAGGATCCCGCTGCGCACGAGCATCCGCTCGAACTCGGGGCAGGAGCGGAGGAACTCCTGGTACTCGTCCTCGGAGCAGAAGCCCATCACCCGTTCCACGCCGGCCCGGTTGTACCAGCTGCGGTCCAGGAGCACGATCTCGCCGGCCGCCGGGAGGTGCGTGACGTAGCGCTGGAAGTACCACTGCGTCTTCTCGCGTTCGGTCGGAGCCGGCAGGGCGACCACCCGGGCATAGCGCGGGTTCAGCGGCTCCATGATCCGCTTGATGGCGCCGCCCTTCCCGGCCGCGTCGCGGCCCTCGAAGAGGGCGACGACCTTGAGGCCCTGGTCCTTGATCCACTCCTGCCACTTCACGAGCTCGATGTTGAGCCGTCGCAGCTCCTGCTCGTAGAGCTTCTTCGACAGCTTCGAGTCATCCTCGTCGCCGATCGGCGTGCCGCGCCCGCCGTCGAGGGCGGTCGCCGGGATCGCCAGGGCGTCACGCTCCGGCCGCCGGTTGCGTCCTTCGCGCCCTCGCGCCGGCGCCGCTCCCGTGCTCGCCGAGGTCGAGTCCTTCTTCTGGCTGGGCATCGATGTCTCCTCCGGGCCGCAGGTCGTTCGGGCCGTATCGATTATGCTGCGCGGACGTGACCTTCGAAAGCCTCGGCCTGTCGGCCGAACTCCTCCGCGCGGTGTCCGACGAGGGCTACACCGCCCCAACGCCGATCCAGGTGCAGGCGATCCCGCTCGTGCTCGAGGGTCGTGACCTGATGGGCGCCGCCCAGACCGGCACCGGGAAGACCGCGGCGTTCGTCCTTCCCATCTTCCAGCGTCTCCTGCCGACCGCCAACACGTCGTTCTCGCCGGCACGCCACCCCGTCCGGGCGCTCGTCCTGACGCCGACGCGCGAGCTGGCCATGCAGGTCGCCGAGATGGCCGCCGCGTACGGCCGGCATGTGCCGCTGCGATCCGCCGTGGTGTTCGGCGGCGTGCCCCTCGATCCCCAGATCAAGGAGCTCCGGAGCGGCGTCGAGCTGCTGGTGGCGACGCCGGGTCGTCTCCTTGACCTCGTGGGCCAGCGCGCGGCGAACCTGGGCCAGGTCGAGATCCTCGTCCTCGACGAGGGCGACCGCATGCTGGACATGGGGTTCATCCCCGACATCCGGCGGATCCTCGCCCTGCTCCCGGCGCGACGCCAGACGCTGCTCTTCTCGGCGACGTTCTCGGACGAGATTCGGCGGCTCTCCAAGGAGTTCCTGGTCGACCCGGCCACCGTGGAGGTCGCCGCCCGAAACGCCACCGCGGCCGAGATCCGCCAGGTCCTCTACCCGGTCGACCGTGAGCTCAAGCTCCAGCTCCTGGAGCACATCGTCGACGCCCACGACCTGCGCCAGGTCCTGGTCTTCACCCGGACGAAGCTCGCGGCACGACGGATCGCCTCTGACCTCGACCGCCACGGCTACGCGGCGACGGCCATCCACTCGGACCGCACCCAGGCCGAGCGGATCCGGGCCCTCGCCGACTTCAAGTCGGGCGGGGTCGAGATCCTCGTCGCCACGGACGTCGCCTCACGCGGCCTCGACATCGAGGAGCTGCCGGTCGTCGTCAACTTCGAGCTCCCGACCAAGGCCGAGGACTACATCCACCGCATCGGGCGGACCGGGCGGGCAGGAGCCAGTGGCATTGCGATCAGCCTGGCCTGCCCGGACGAGGTCGACCTGCTCCGGGCGATCCAGCGGCTCCTGCACCGTTCCATTCCCGTCGAGGTCGTGGAGGAGTTCCTCCCGGATCCCGCAACCCCGCCGCGGCCGATCCACGCCCGGGGCGCACAGCCGATCCCGGCGCACCAGCACAAGGCGAGCCGGGTCCACCAGCGCCGCTGACAGGTCCCCTCGACCGGTCGGTCTCCGCCGGCGGGTCTCGGCCGCGGAGACCGCATCCGGCCATCCCCGGGGGTTCCTGGCCTCGGTACCATGGTCGGGTTCAGCAGGCCCGTCCCGTCGAGCGGCGGAGACCCCGAGGGAGCACGCGTTCATGGCCCGTCCACGCATCGGAATCCTCACCGGGGGCGGCGACGTTCCCGGTCTCAACTCGGTCATCAAGAGCGTCGTCTATCGCTCGACCGAGCTGGGGTACGACGTCATCGGCCTCCGCCGGGGCTGGGAGGCCCTGACCCACATGCGTCCGGGGCCGGATCTCGACCCCGAGTACGTGCGCCCGCTCGACCGGACCAACACGCGGACGATCGATCGGACCGGGGGCACCTTCCTTCACTCGAGCCGCACGAACCCGAGGAAGATGCGGCCCGGCAAGCTGCCGAGCGTGGTCCCGGCCGACCGGCTCCCCTCGCTCCTGGCAGGCGACGACCTCTACGACTTCACGCCGGTCGTTCTCGAGAACCTCGAACGGCTCGACATCCACACGCTGATCTCGATCGGCGGCGACGACACGCTCTCGTACTCCAAGGTCCTCGCCGACGCCGGCGTCCAGATCATCGCGATCCCGAAGACGATGGACAACGACGTCCGCGAGACCGAGTACTGCATCGGGTTCTCGACCGCCATCACCCGCGCCAAGGACGCCATCAACCGCCAGCGGACCACCCTCGGCTCCCACGAGCGGATCGGCGTCTTCCGCGTCTTTGGGCGCAACGCCGGATTCACCGCGCTGTACACGGCGTACGTGACCTCGGCTCGCTGCGTGATCCCCGAGTACCGCTTCGACCTGCAGCATCTCGTCGACGTGCTCGTCGAGGACCGCCAGAACAACCCGAGCCGGTACTCGTTCGTGATCGCGTCGGAAGGGGCGCTGCCGCAGGGGATGGAGCTCCAGGAAGTCGGCGACGCCGACGCCTACGGCCACCGCCACAAGGCCAGCATCGGCGAGTTCCTGGCCGACGAGATCAAGCGCCGGACCGGGATCGAGACCGTCGCCTCCGAGCTGACGTACGACCTCCGCTCGGGCGAGCCCGATGCCCTGGACCAGATGGTCGCCATCACGTTCGCCAATCTGGCCATGGAGCTCGTGGCCGACGGCAAGTCGGGCCAGATGACGGCGATCCGGGATGGCCGCTACGGCCACTGCCCGATCCCGGACCCGGGCGCACGGACGATCGACGTGCCGCTGTTCTACAACGTGGACCGATACCGGCCCCACTACGGCAACCGCCTGGGCCTCCCGGTCCTGCTCACCCAGCCCGTCGTCTAGCGGGAAGCTGCCAGGGGCCCGCCGGGGGGCGCCGTGGGCCGACGGGGCACTCGCAGCCCTGCCGACGCCCCCGTCAGCGTGATGCGTCGGAGCCGGCAGCCCCGGCGCGGGCGGCGCGGCGGCGCTCTGCGTACATCCGCTCCTCCGCCGTTCGAAGGGCGGTGTCGAGCTCGCCGACCGCGCTGGGACTGGCCCAGCCCATGGTCAGGTGGAGGGCCACCGCGCCGGCGGCGAGCCAGCGCTCACACTCGCCGCGCACGCGCTCCACGTAGTTGATTGCCTGGATCTCGTCGGTCTCGGGCAGGAGGACCATGAATCGCCCGCCCCCGACATGGGCGACGTGGTCGGTCCGTCGGGCTCCGCGCCGCATCGCGCCGCCGACGGCGGTCAGGATCCGGCTCGACGCGTCCACGCCGAATTCGCGCTCGAACCGCATGAGACCTTCGAGCTCCGCGACGACGACGCCCGTGGGGCGCCGATAGCGCACGTAGCGCGCGTTCTCCTCGGCGAGCGTCCGGTCCCAGGCCGCCCGGGAGTCGAGCCCGGTGACGTCGTCGACGTACGGGTCCGGCAGGTTCAGGCCCGGACCCGTGGCGACCCCGACGGAGACGGCCACGGGGGCCGCCGCCGTGGGCTGGCGCGGGCCCTCGTAGGCGGCGGCGTCGCGGCGTCGCGGCGAGATCGACAGGAACCCTTCGATCACGTCCTGCTCGCGCGGGTCGTGGACCCGGAGGGCCGCGGCCTCGAGGTCCTCGGGCGTCACGCCGGCCTCCTCGGAGCCGTGCTCGGGCTCGGCCTGCGACGCCGAGGCCTCCGGGACCGCCCGGGCCGCCAGCGACGCGGCGCTCCCGACATCCGGCTCGCCGGCCGAAAGCGGAGGGGCGGGGGCCGGGGCGGCCGTCAGCGGGGCGGCCTGGCTGGACGCGGACGGGGCCGGAGCGGCCGTCAGCGGGGCGGCCTGGGCGGGGGCGGCCGGGGCGTGGGCTGGCTGCGGCGCGGCCGGGGTCTGGACGGCGACGGCAGCTTGAGGACCGGCGGCTGGCATGCCCTGCACCGATCGTCCGCGGCCGCGGCGCGCGATCAGCGCCCCGACCAGCAGCACCAGGATGGCGACACTCGTGACGATGAGCGCCACCAGGACGTACGTGATCTGGTCGGACGACACGAGGTTCCTTCGCTCTTTCCTGCCATGCGATCTGCCCGGCGGTGCCTCGCCGGCGGCCTCGCACGACCGCAGCGGGCACTCTACACGCGCCCGGGGCCGGGGTGGGACTGCCGGAAGTCCCGCGTGGACCATCTTCCGGTGCCGGGGGTCACCGTGCGTGCGTTGCCGTGCGGTCCGGAGAGGTCTGGCGGCCGGCGGACCGGGCGCGCGGCACGTCGGACGGCGGCCCGGTACTCTGGTCGCCATCGGCCGGACGCGCCCCTGGCCGGCGACCGTAGGGAACCCCGATGACCGAACCCATCCATCCTGACCATGAGCCCGCGGGCGGGCCGCCTCCCCCGCCGATCCCGCCCGCTCCCGACAGGGAGCCGGAGGCCGCGGCGGCCGCCGCTGGGCCGGATGTGGCTCCGGGGGCGGACCGGCGGCCAGGTCAGGACGAGGCCTCCGAGGAGGCGGCTCCGGATGTGGCTCCGGGGGCGGACCGGCGGCCAGGTCAGGACGAGGCCTCCGAGGAGGCGGCTCCGGATGTGGCCCGGAGGCGGTTTCCGACAATTCCCGCCCGACCGGCGTGGCAGCGGCAGACGCGGTCGATGCCACCCCGGTGCCCGTCGAGCCCGTCGCGGCGGGCCCGGCCACTCCCGGTGGGCCCCGCCGCGGCGCGAGCGTGATCCTCGGGTATGTCGGCGTTGCGATCCTCGGGATCGTCATCGGCGCCGGCGCCCTCGCCGCGGCGACAGGCCGCCTCGGCGGTGCGTCGCCCTCGCCCAGCCCGGTCCGCACGCCGGCGCCGTCCGCCGCTCCGGCGGGCAACGTGGTCGGGCGCCCCGACGCCCCGGTCACCATCGAGGTGTGGGCCGACTACCAGTGCCCCTACTGCCGTCTCCAGGACCTCCTCTTCAGCGGCGCCATCGAGCGCGAGTACGTGGTGCCGGGCATCGCGCGAGTCGTCTACCGCGACTTCTCGTTCCTGGGCCAGGAGTCGACGGACGCGGCCGTGGCCGCCCGCTGCGCGGGGATCCAGGACCCCGCAGCGCAGCGCCGCTATCACGACGCGCTCTTCACGTTCCAGCAGGGCGAGAACCAGGGACGCTTCGCCCGCGCGAATCTGCTCCAGATGGCCGACATCGCCGGCGTCCCCGACGCGAAGGCGTTCGCGGCCTGCCTCGACGATCCGGCGATCGCCAAGGCCGTCGCCGACGAGACCGCGGCCGGCCGCCAGGCAGGCGTGACGTCGACGCCCACGCTGCTCCTGAGCGGGCCGGGCGGCGAGCGGGTGATCACGGGCTTCAGCCAGACCTGGCCGCCGCTGCGCGACGCGATCGAGGCCGTGCGTGTCGCCCCGGCGACGTCCCCCTCACCCGGGAGGTCGGCGGCGCCGACGCCGTTCGTCCCGTCGGGCAGCCCGCCCGCCGCGGGGTCCCCGGGCGCCACGCCGACACCGGCGGCCACGCCGACGCCGGCGGCCACGCCGACACCGGCGGCCACGCCGACACCGGCGGCCACGCCGCCACCTGGATCCAGCGTCACGCCGTCGCCGGGGTCCGGCGCCGCGCCGAACCCGTAGGGCCCGCTCAGCTCGGCGCGGCAAGGTCGCGGCGCGGGAAGACCACCAGCGAGTAGCCGACCGCCGTCGCGAAGATCCCGACGAGAACGAGGGCGTCGACCGGGCTGGCCTCTCCGGCGAGGATCGCCGCCGGCTGGAAGTAGTGGAAGAAGGACCAGGGTCGCCAGCTCGCCATGTCCGGCCAGAGCGCGCCCAGAAGCTCCACCGCGTACGAGACGATCGCCAGCGCCAGGACGATCCCGAGAGCCGGCACCACCCGATCGAAGGAGGCGGACGCCGCCAGCGCGAGCGCCGCGAGCGTCGCGAACAGGAGGACGGCGTTGCCCCAGAGGAGCAGGAGCCGCGCAGGCTCCAGCTGATCTGCCACCCCGAAGAGGACCGCTCCTGCGACGACGCCGGCAAGGTTTGCAGCAAGCGCGGCGACGACGAAGACGAGGGTCGCAGCCAGCGCGGTGCCGTAGACGCGCCGCCGCGAGATGGGGCGCGCCAGGAGGACCTCCAGCGTGCCGCGCTGGCGCTCGCCCGCGAGCGCCGCCACCGGGTGGCCGATCGCCAGGATCGCCACGAGGGCGATCGGGATCGGGTGGAGGAACCCCAGGGCAACCGAGCCATCGAGCGTGAAGATGCTGCCCCCGCCGAAGGCGGCGAAGGCGTCGAACATGCCCCGGAAGTAGCCGCTCTCGACGAGCTGGCGGAAGTCGGCGCCGAAGGTCGCGTAGATCACGGGCACAACGAAGCCCCACGCGGCGAGTCCGGCCGCGACCGCCAGGAGCCGCCAGCGCCCGGCCGCGACGGAGCGGCGGAACAGGACCGCGCTCACGGAGCGGCCCCGCCGATCCCCGATTCGCCGGCCGGGCGCACCCCCGGCTCGTCCGCGTCTGCATAGAGCTCCAGGAACGCGTCCTCGAGCCGCGCCGGCTCGATCGTCAGGTCGATCACGTGCGACCCTTCGATCGCCGCCAGGAATGGCCGGACGTCGCCCTCCAGGCTGCATCGCAGGTGGCCCTCGGCCACGACGAGGTGGCTGACGCCGGGGACGCCGGCCAGCGCGGGAGGCGGCCCGTCGAGTCGCATCTCGACCGCGCGGCGGCGGCGGGCCAGCAGTGCGCCGATCTCCTCGAGGGCGACGAGCCGACCGTGCCGGACGATGGCGACCCGGTCGCAGACCCGCTCCACCTCCGACAGGATGTGCGACGAGAGGAAGACGGTCCGCCCCGCGGCCCGCTGGTCGTCGAGGATCTCGTAGAAGGCGCGCTGCATGAGCGGGTCCAGGCCCTCGGACGGCTCGTCCAGGATCGCCAGCTCCGGGTCGTGCTGGAGCGCCTGCACGATCCCCAGCTTCTGGCGCATCCCCCGGCTGTAGTCGCGGACCGGGCGGGCAAGGTCCCTCGCCGCGAGCTCCAGGCCGTCGACGAGGCGCCGGCGGAGGACGGCCGGCCGGCCGTAGAACGACCCGAGGTAGTCGAGGAGGTCGGCCCCGGTCATCGCGTCGTACAGGGCGATGCCTCCGGGGAGGTAGCCGACGCGCGCGCGGATCGCCACGCCGTCGCTGCGCGTGTCGAGGCCGAGCACGCGCGCGGATCCGGCGGTCGGATGGAGGAACCCCAGGAGGATGCGGATGCACGTGCTCTTGCCGGACCCGTTGGGCCCCAGGAAGCCGAAGACCTCGCCCGGATGCACCGCCAGCGCCACGTCGTCGAGGGCGAGCATGGCGTCGGCCGCGCGCCGCGGCCCGAATCGCCGCAGCCCCGCCGGCGCGTACTGCTTCGAGAGCCCGGTCGTCTCGATCGCGTCCACCACGTGTCGAGGCTACACCGCCCCACCGGCGCCGGCCGGATCGGGCATCATCGCCGTCGATGGCCCTCCTCCCCGACGCGCCTTCGCTGCCGCTGCCCGCGATCGCGGCGCCGCTGCGAACCCCGGCCGCGGGCCTGACCGAGGCTGAGGTGGCGGCTCGGCTCGAGTGCGGCGAGGGCAACACCTACCGCCCGCCGACGTCGCGGACCTACCTGGAGATCTTCTGGCAGAACGCCTACCTCGGGATCAACGGCATCCTCATCGCGGTCTCTCTGCTCCTCGTCGCGTTTGGCCTGTACATCGAGGCGCTCCTCACTGCCGGCCCGGTCATCGGCAACATCCTCATCGGGGTGACCCAGGAGACGCGGGCCAAGCGCAAGCTCGACAGGATCGCCCTCCTCAACCGTCCCCGGGCACAGGTCATCCGCGGCGGGGAGGAGCAGGCGATCGACCCGGCGGGGGTCGTCCTCGGGGATCTCCTCGTCGCCCGCCGGGGCGACCAGGTGCTGCTGGACGGCACCGTCGTCGGCGAGGGTCGCGTCGAGGTGGACGAGTCCCTCCTCACGGGCGAGTCGGACCCGATCAGCAAGGTCGCGGGCGATGCCGTCATGTCAGGCAGCGCGATCGTCTCCGGCACGCTCGTCTTCGAGGTCGAGCGCGTGGGGGCGGACAGCTTCGCCAACAAGCTCCTTGCCGAAGCCAAGAAGCTCGGCAACGAGCGGACCCCTCTGCAGCGGGAGATCGCGGCCACCATCTGGGCGGTCGCCGGCCTCGTGTTCGTGACGGCCATCCCGGTCGCGATCGCACTGGCGGCCCTCGGGAGCGGCATCAACTCGAAGGAGACGATCACGGCGGCGGCGGTCCTGGTCACGCTCGTCCCGCAGGGGCTCGCGATCATGATCACCGTCACGTATGCCGCGGGTGCCCTGCGGATCACGCGCCTCGGCGCGCTCGTCCAGCGCCAGAACGCCGTCGAATCGATGGCCCGCGTCGACACGCTCTGCGTCGACAAGACGGGCACGCTCACCACCCAGCGGATCTCCTTCCACCTCGCCGAACCCGTGCCGGGAACCGATCCGCTCGCCCTCGACGCGCTCCTCGCTGCCCTGGCCGCCAGCACCACGGCACCGAACCGGACCACCGAGGCGATCGGCGTCGCCCATCCGGGGCCGGCCCTGCCGGTCGACGACGAGATCCCCTTCGCCTCCGAGCGGCGCTGGTCCGGGCTGCGCTTCGGCGACGCCCCGGGCGCCGTGCTTGCCGCCGTCGGCGCGGGTGCGACATACGTGATGGGAGCCCCGCCCGTCCTGTGGCCGCATCTCGCCGCCGCGCCCGACGGGCTTGCCGGCCGGGCGCAGGAGATCGCCGCCGAAGGGGTCCGCGTCCTCCTGCTGGCCCGCGCCCTCGACGGCGCCGTCCTTCGCGGCGCCGACGATCGCCCGGTCCTGCCCGGCGACCTCCGGCCGGTCGCCCTCCTCGGCTTCACCGAGGAGCTGCGACCCGACGTCCGGGAGATCCTCGGGGGCCTCGCTCGCGCCGGCCTCGACCTGAAGGTCATCTCGGGCGACGATCCGGCGACCGTCGAGGCGATCGGCCGCAGGGTCGGCCTGCCGGTCGGCGGAGCTGTCGTCTCCGGCATCGACCTCGTCGGCCTCGACGACGACGCGCTCGCCGAGATCGCCGGCCGGACCAGCATCTTCGGCCGCGTGGAGCCCGCCCTCAAGGCTCGCCTCGTGGCGGCCTTCCGCTCCAGCGGCCGCTATGTCGCGATGGTGGGGGACGGGGTCAACGACATCCTCTCGCTGCGCCGGGCCAACCTCGGGATCGCGATGGAGTCGGGCAGCGCCGCCGCGCGCGGGGTGGCCGACCTGGTCCTGATGCACGACGCGTTCGCGGTCCTGCCGCGGGCCGTCATCGAAGGTCAGCGGATCGTCGCGGCCATGGAGGCCACCCTGATTCTGCTCCTCTCGAGGACGTTCTATGTGCTCCTGATCATCGCCGGGGCCGCCCTCCTGCAGCTCCCGTTCCCGCTGACGCCGCGACAGAACTCGATCCTCGCCTTCGCCACGGTCGGGGTCCCGCTCATCGTGCTCACCATCTGGATCCCGCCCCGACGCCTGCCGCGCAGCCTGGTGGGCGAGACGCTGCGCGTCTCGATCCCCGCCTCCCTGGGCGTCCTGGCCCTGGCCCTGCCCGTCTACGCGGCCATGATCAACGGGGGTGCTTCCGTGGACGAGGCACGGACGGTGCTGACCTGCCTGACGGTGTTCTGCGGCCTGGGCCTGCTGCCCCTCATCTCGTCCGGCGAGCGCGAAGACCCCGGCGGACGCTTCGGCCGCTGGTGGCCCTGGCTCCTCGCTCTGGTCACGCTCCTGATCTACCTGGTCATGATTCAGATCGCGATCCTGCGCGGCTTCTACGAGCTGACCACGCTGCCGCTCCCCGTCCTCGTCGCGCTCCTCGGGGTGGCCGGTCTCTGGACCGCGGCGGTCCACGTCCTGCGCCGGACCGGAATCGTCGGCCGGGTCGAGGACGTCGTGTGGGCCGCGCTCGTCGGTGCCTGGCGTCGGATCCGGCCGCGCCGTGCCGGGACCGGCGGAGCCGCAGCCGGCTGAGGCAGGGCCGGGCCGCGCCTCGCCTGCCGGCCTCAGCCGCCGCGGAAGCGGGCGAGCCCGACCAGCGCCTGGTCGAACGTCGCGGCCGTGGCCGGCTGCACGTCGAGCTGCACGTGCCCGACGCCGAGCGCCGCGTAGGCGTGCAGCGCATCGGCCACCACCTCGGGCTCCCCGAGCAGGGCAGCCGGGGCGCCCGGGCGACCCCAGTCCTCGCCGGCCTCCGCCTTGACCGTGACGCCAACGGTGACCTCCAGCGAGGCGGGGTCCCGGCCCGCGTCGGCGCACACTGCGCGCATGTCGGCGAGACGCTGGGCCAGCCGGTCGTCGGGCGCCCCGAACCACGCGGTGTTCCACGCGTCGGCATGGTCGACGGTGAGGCGCAGCATCCGGGGGCCCTTGGCCGCCACGAGGAGCGGGATGCGGGGCCGTGGCCCGCGGGGCAGGATCACGCAGTCCTGCGCTTGATAGTACGTACCAGCGAACGTAAGTTCTCCCTCACGCAGCAGCGGACCGAGGACCTCGACCGCCTCGGCGAAGCGGTCGACACGGTGGTCGAACGGGTATCCGAACGCGGTGTATTCCGGCTCGTGCCAGCCGCACCCCACGCCGAGGATCAGCCGGCCGCCGCTGATCGCGTCGAGGGTCGTCGCCATCTTGGCGAGCAACGCAGGGTTGCGGAAGCTCGTGGCCAGGACGAGCGTCCCGAGCTCGACATGCTCGGTCACCGCCGCGATCGCCGACAGCAGCGTCCACGCTTCGTGGATGCCGGTCGCGGCGCCACCGAGCCGGAAGACGAGGTGGTCGTAGACCCACACCGAATCTGCGCCTCCGGCCTCGGCCCGGCGGGCGAGGTCGAGGATCACGGGCCAGGCGGGCGTCCCCGTGCCGTCGTCGTCGCTCATCGGCAAGATCAGGCCGACCTTCACGATCCCTCCTCCGCCAGCAGCTCCCTGAGCACCCGGGCCAGGTGGGCATACTCGCCGGCGTCATTGTGCAGGTGCACCGACACGCGGAGCAGCCGCAGCCGCCTCTCCCCGGGGACAGGGTCGCGGGGCCACGTGTGGACCGGGACCTCGATCCCGGCGTGCAGCAGGCGGGCCTGCAGCGGATCCGGCGTCGTCGCGCCGCGCGCGGCAAAGGCGGCGTCCGGTGGCAGCTCCAGCGACGCCATCGAGCCGAGCATGGTCTCGGGCGCCGTGGCGGGCCGGTCTGCGGCCGCGACGAGCTGTCGGCGCGCCTCCACCGCCAGGCGGGCGTTCCGGGCCATCACGCCGGCCCAGCCGCCGGCGACCATCCCGTCGATCGTGTCGAGGGCGGCAGGCACCGCGAGGTAGGCGGTCGGGTCCAGCGTCCCGGTCCAGTCGCTCTCCTTGCGGAAGGGCGAGCGGGTGGGCCGTGGGTCATTCGCGCCGTGGCTGATCGCGAGCGGGTGGATCGTGGCCTGACGATCGCGGCGGACGTGGAGGAACGCCGCCCCACGCGGCGCGCAGACCCACTTGTGGAGGTTGCCCGTGTAGAAGCTCGCCCCCAGCGCGTCGAGGTCGAGGGGCAGCATGCCCGGCCCGTGGGCCCCGTCGACGAGCACCGGGATGCCGCGCGCCTCCAGCGCGGGGACGAGTCGCTCCACGGGGAAGACGAGCGCGGTCGGGCTGGTCACGTGGCTCACGAGCACGAGCCTGGTCCGCGGGCTCGTCGCCGCGAGCACACGCTCAACGACGTCGTCGGGGCCCCCGACCGGCAGCGGGATCCGGGCGACCACGACGTGGGCGCCGTCGCGAGCGGCCGCGAAGCGGGCCATGTTGAGCGCGGCGTTGTACTCGTGATCCGTGGCCACGACCTGGTCGCCGGGGGCGAATCGAAGGCTCCGCATCACGCTTGCCACGCCATGCGACGCGTTCGGCACGAACGCCATGTCGTCCGCGGCAGCCCCCACGAAGGCGGCGAGGCGGCCGCGGGCGGCGTCGAGGCGACCCTCGAGCCGGCGGTCCAGGAACGCCACCGGGTTGGCCTCCATCTCCGCCCGCAGCTCGGCCTGCACGGCGAGCACGGCCCGGGGCACCGCCCCGAACGAGCCGTGGTTCAGGAAGACCAGGGCGGGGTCGAGGGCCCAGGCATCGGCGTGGGGACCACGCGGCGGGCGGGTGCGGTCGCGGACGGGATCGGGATGCGTCGCCGCCCCACGACCCGTCACGTCGTCGCGTCCGGTCACGTCGTCGCCCCTCGACGAGGCACCCGCGCATGACGCACGTTCGGAAGCAGGGCGAAGCCAAGACCCGCGGCGATCGACAGGATCCCCATGAGGGTCAGCGTTGCCGCGCCCCCGATCGCGTCGAGGAGCGCCCCGGCCACGAGGGCGCCGATGGGCGTGAGCCCGACCGACAGCGTCCGGGCCGTCGCCCCGACTCGCCCCAGGAGCGCATCCGGCGACAGCTGCGTGCGCAGGGTCAGGTACGACACGAGGACGTTCGCGTTCAGGATGCCGGCCACGAACGCCGCACCGACCAGGACCCCGACGGGCGCGTTGGTGGCGACGAGGACGAGGGTCAGGCCCATCACCACGCTTCCGACGAGCATGACCCGCCCGACCGCCCGGAACGCCATGCGGGCGGCCACGAGGGAGCCGCCGAGGGAGCCCACGGCAAACGCGGAGAGGACGAAGCCGACGACGTCGGAGCCCAGGCCCCGGTCGATCGTGATGTAGAAGATGAGCCCGCTCGCGAGACCGGCGTAGATCACCGAGGTCGTGGTCCAGAGGGCGATGACCGCGCGCAGCGTCGGCTGCCGCACGACGTACGAGATCCCCTCCCGGATGTCGGCGACCAGGTGTGTTGGTTCCGTCCGCGCCTCCGGGCGGAGAGGGCGGCGCACGAGGAGCAGGGCACCCGCCGAGATCGCAAATGTGACCGCGTCGATCGCGATCGTGGGACCTGGCCCGATCGTGGCCGCGAGCAGGCCGGCCAGGGCCGGCCCGACGATCCAGCCGACGTTGAAGACGGCCTCGAAGACCGCGTTGGCGCGCGCGATCTGCCCCCGGCCGACAAGGCCCGGGACGGCGGCCGTGTAGGCCGCCAGCCACACGACGCGCAGGACGTTCATGGGGAACGTGACCAGCAGGATGAGGAGGAGCGTGGGGCCGCCGAGCCACGCCGAGAGCGGGATGAGCGCGGTGAGGGCCGCCCGGCCCAGGTCCGCCAGGAACATCATCCGGCGGCGATCCCAGCGGTCGGCGTATGCGCCGGCCGGCAGCCCCACCACGAGGTCCGGCAACGTGGAGAGGACGCCCACGACTCCCATCGCCAGGCCGGACCCCGTGAGGGCGAGGACCAGGATCGGCAGGGCGGTGTTCGTGATCGCGTCGCCGAACGAGCTGATCCCTTGCCCGACGAGGACGACCCAGAAGTCGCGGTTGCCGCGAAGCGGCGCGTCGCCGATCGGGGTCGTGGCGGCGGGCGCGAGGTGGAGCGGCTCCTCCTCGGCTCCACCGGGGCCGGGGGCGATGGCGGCGGGGTGCATGCCCGGCGGCGCTGGGAGGCCCGCCGGGGCAACCGCATCGGGGCCCGCGGGCGTCGTCGTCGTCACCGGCGAAGAGTACGCTCAACGCGATGGAGTTCGCGGTCAGCATCCCCAACTTCGGCTCGGGCGGCGAGCCGCGGACCCTCGTCGACCTGGCCCGCCGAGCGCAGGAAGCCGGCTGGGACGGCTTCTTCCTGTGGGACCATCTCCTCGTCGACCCGACGTGGACGCTCGATGTCGCGGACCCCTGGATCGCCCTGGCGGCCATCGCCCAGGTGACCTCGCGGATCCGCCTGGGCCCCATGGTTGCAGCGCTGCCCCGGCGGCGGCCTGCCAAGCTGGCACGCGAGACTGCCTCGCTCGACCGGCTGAGCGACGGCCGCCTGGTCCTGGGCGTCGGTCTCGGCTGGCCGTCGGACGCCGACTTCGGATGGTTCGGCGACGAGGCGGACGTGCGGCGCCGGGGCGAGATGGCCGACGAGAGCCTCGCCATCCTGGACGGGCTCTGGCGTGGCGAGCCGTTCTCGTTCACCGGCGAGCACTACCGCGTCGGTGCCGCGACGTTTCTGCCGCGTCCGCTCCAGCGACCGAGGATCCCCGTCTGGGTCGGCGCCCTGCGGGGGAGCCTCGACGCACCCGGTCCGGATGCGCCGCTGCGGCGGGCTGCCCGGTGGGACGGCTTCGTGCCGGCGTCCGCGGATGGCTACCTTGCTCTGCCGGCGTTCGCCCGCGACGTGACCCGGGTCCGCGAGCTCCGGGCTGCGATGGGCGCCGATCCGGACGCGGCGTTCGAGATGGTGGCCTCCGGGGCAACGCCGGCGACCGAGCGGGCGGCGGCCCAGGACGCCGTCGCCGCGTTCGCCGAGGCCGGCGCGACCTGGTGGCACGAGGTGGTCTCGGACTGGCTCGGCGGCCTCGACGCGATGCGCGCCCGGATCGACGCAGGACCGCCGGAACCTGCCTGACCGACCCGACGCGGTGCCGATCGAGTCCGCGGCCGATCCAGGTGCCGCGTCGGCGGCGCCGACGCCCAGTCTGCGCCCCTACTCCACGATGCCGGCGCAGGGGTCGTCATCCCCGGGGAGGAGGGGTCGGACCGTCAGCCCATGGGTCGAGCTGGCGGAGGCCGTCGCGACGAAGGGCGTCAGCTGGGTCGCCTGCCCGAAGAGCGGGCGGAGCGCCGAGGCGAGGTCGCCGTCGGCCGTCCCGCAGCGGGTGCCGGACTCTCCGCGCAGCGGCCTCCCGAAGGCGCCGAGGGCAGGCTCGGCGACCGGCCAGACCACCGGCGTGGCGCCGGCCCAGGCCTCGGGTGCGGGCCCGACGATCACCGCGTACGCTGTCGGCGCGTACGGACGCTCCCCGCCCGGCTCGGGCGCCAGCCAGCTCGAGGCGTCGAGCAGCCGGTCCCAGAAGGTCGCAAAGGCGGCTGGCGTTCCCGGGACCGGCGGCGGGCAGCTCTGGCTGGGCGCGCACGTGACGACGGCGTTCATGTCGCCGACGAGGTCATACGTGACGCCGTCGGCAACGACCTGCAGGCGGCCTGCAGCGGCCCCCGGCGGCAGGGCACCGCCCGTGAAGTCGCCGCCCGGGCGCAGGATGCCGAGGTCCCTGGCGGCCTGGAGGAGGGCGGCCACGCCGCCCTGGCCGATCGAACGCTCCAGGATCGGGGCGACGAGCGGCCCCGGGTAGATCTCCCTCACGGGTCCCGGCGTGAGCAGGCGGCCGTCGGCCGTGACGACCGACAGCGGGATCTTCCCGAAGAGATCGCGCGGCGGCAGCGCCTGGGTCAGGGACGCGCGGACGACGTAACCCGCGCCGGCCGGGGAGGACGACGCCGCCGGGGACGGGGTGGCAGCGGGCGGCGGGGACGGCGGTGCCGGCGAGGCGGGCGCGGGACTCGCGGCCCCGCCAACGCACGCGGCGACGAGCGAGACGACGCAGACCAGGACGAGGGGGCCGGCGAGCGGCCGGCCTTGGGAACCGTGCACGGGCTTGGCTCCGGGGCGGGTCAGGCCGGGGCGTCACGCGGCGCCCGGCGGCACTGGCACCTCGACGCTTGCAGGCGACGGGCGGTTCCCGCGCCGACGTCCCTGCGGCGGCACGACCCTGCCGGGATGCCGCCACGAGCCGACCGGGATGCCGCCACGACCCTGCGGGACGGGCGCAGACGCGAGATCCTTAGTGGCCATGGACAGGACCAGTCATCCGCACCCTGCCTTCGAGGCAGCTTCCGCCTGCATCGTCGCCGCCGGACGCCGCCTGGGGACGCGCCGCCTGATCGCGGGCTGCGACGGCAACCTGTCGGCGCGCCTGGGCCCCTTCGCGCTCGCGATCACGCCCGCCGGACGGCGCAAGGATGAGCTCCAGCCCGACGACATCATCGCGGTGCCGCTGGCGGGCGACCCGGGTTCGCCCGGCGACTCGCGCCGCCGGCCGAGCTCGGACATCGCGGTGCACCGTGCTGCGTACACCGCTCGACCGGACGTGCTCGCGATCGCGCACGCCCATCCGCCGGAGGTGCTCGCCTGTCTCATGGCCGGCCTGCGCCCGGAGGCGGCCGTCCTCCCCGAGGCTCGTGCCGTCCTCGGCCGGGTGGCATTCGTGCCCGCCCTCCCTTTCGGCGGCCCCGCAGTGGCCGCGGCCGTCGCGGCGGCCCTGGGCGATCCGGCCGTCGGCGCCGTCCTCCTGGATCGCCACGGGGCGCTGACGGTGGGGCGCACCGTGGAGGAGGCGGTCGACCGCCTCGAGGTCGTCGAGCTGCTTTGTGCCACCTGGCGCCTGGCGTGGGTCGCGGGAGGCGATCCGCGGCGGCGGGCCCGGCGGCGACCGGTGCCGGGAGCCGCGGCGCGCACGCCGGGGCCGGTGCTGCGCCGCCCGTGACGGGGCCCGGCCCGGGAGGTCCCCGTCCGGGAGGCGACCCCGCCCGGATCGGCGGCTCGCCGCGCGTGGTGCAGGGCGACGACCCGGCAGCGATCGACGAAGCGGCCGCGCTCCTGCGACGGGGCCGCCTGGTCGCCTTCCCGACCGAGACCGTCTACGGCCTTGGCGCGAACGCCCTGGACGCCGAGGCGGTGGCGCGTGTGTTCGCGGCGAAGGAGCGACCGTCGTTCGACCCGCTCATCGTCCACCTCGCGGACGCCGCGGAGCTGCGGCACCACGTCCTCCCCGCCGACGCCACCGATCCACGGGTCGCCCGCCTTGCGAGCCGGTTCTGGCCGGGACCCCTCACGCTGGTCCTGCGCAAGCTCGACCACATCCCCGGGATCGTGACCGCCGGCCTGCCCACGGTCGGGCTGCGCGTCCCGGACCACCCGGTGGCGCTGGCCCTCATCCGCGCCGCTGCGGTGCCGGTCGCCGCACCGTCGGCGAACCGGTTCGGGCGGATCTCGCCCACCCGGGCGGAGCATGTCGCGCGGGGGCTCGCGGCCCGGGTCGACCTCGTCCTCGACGGCGGGCCGTGCCGCGTCGGCGTCGAGTCCACGGTCGTGCTGCTCGCGGAAGGCCGGACCGTGCTGCTGCGTCCGGGGGGCGTCCCCGCCGAGGCGATCGAGGCGGAGATCGGGCCGCTGGCATACCCCGGCCACGGCGAGCCGGGAACGGCAGCCCTCTCCCCCGGCAGGGCCGGCGGCCACTACGCCCCCGGCACCGGCCTCGAGATCGTCGATCCGGAGGATCCGGCGGCGCGGGAACGCCTGCGGGCGCGTCCCGGCGAGCGCCTCGGGCTCCTCGCCGCCTCGGCCGCGGGGGCGGCGGCCGTCGAGGCCGTGGGGGGGCCGTTCGTCGCGGTGCTGGTCCTTGCTCCCGACGGCGATCCCGTCGCGGCTGCTGCCCGCCTCTTCGACGCCCTGCACGACCTCGACGCCGCCGGGCTCGACCGGATCGTCGCCCTGCCGGTGCCGGCGGTCGGGATCGGCCGGGCGGTGATGGACCGGCTCCGGCGCGCCTCCCTCGGCGGAGCGCCGGCGAACGGCGACGCGGACGGCGGCTGACATCGCGCTGGCACGTCGCCGGGCCGCGGACCGGGACCTTCCCGGCCAGGATCTCCCCCGTCGGGCTCAGTAGACGAAGGGGATCAGCTTGCGGACGCGCCGCTGGTAGTCCGCGTACCCCGGGTATGCCGCGAGCAGCCAGGCCTCCTCGCGGCGCGACTTCAGGTCGAAGAAGACACCCAGCCCCGCCGCGACGAGCAGCGCGCCCGGACTCGCGGTGACCAGACCCCAGCCAGCCGCCGCGACGACGATCCCCGAGTAGATCGGGTGCCGGACGACGCCGAAGATCCCGGTCTCGACGAGACGTCCGCCGTCGACCGGGCGCGGAACGGCGGTCAGGTTCTCGCGGAGGCCGATCAGGCCGAGGCACGCCACGAGCACGCCCGCGAGGAGCAGTCCCGCTCCGGCCGCGCGCCCGATCGCCAGCCACGGGTCGCCCCACGCGGGTCCGAGCGTCCCCGCCAGCGCGAGGAGGGCGAACAGGCCAACCTGGATCGCCACCCAGCCCTCGCCGCGCGGTCCGAGGTCCGGGAGACGCGACGCTGGAGTGGGCGACGGGGGCTGCATCCCACGCATCATCCCCGTTCGCGGGATCAGACGAGGTCCCGCGGGATCCGCTCCTCCCAGGTCCGCTCGAAGACGGGCGACCCGTCCTCGGCCACCGAGAGGTCGATCCGGACCTCGAAGTCGGCCGCGGTGGAGCCCACGACCAGGCTCCCGTCGGCGGTGACCTGGCGCCCGTCGGGGTAGATCACGCGGTAGAACGTGCGGCCCTCGGCGACGCAGGTCGCCCAGTCGTCGCCGGCGACGATCCGGAAGCGCTCCTCGGATCCGAAGATCAGGCCGCCCCGCTCGGGGAACCGGTGGCCCCCGCCCGCCTCGGACACGAGGGTCGTGGTGCCGGCGAGCTCGTCGCGCTCGACGCGCCACGCCTCGGGGATCCCGGCCCGCTCCTCGGCAGCCCCGGGGTCGAAGACCCCGCTGCCCAGGTCCTCGGTCGCCGGCGCCCAGCCGGCAGGCGTCGGGAGACGCAGGCGCGAGGGCCGCCCGGCGTCGTGGAAGACCGTGAGCGTCACCGGCGCCGGCGGCGGCCAGGCCACCGGGAAGGCGGCGCCCGCGACGGCAACCCGCAGCCGCTGGCCGGCCGGGATCCTCGCCCCGGTGGCGGTCAGCGGGACCGTGACGGCCATCACCTCGCCCGGGACCACCGGCGCGGGCTCGCTGAAGGAGCCCCGGCGGGTGAGGTTCAGGAGGCCCCGCGCCAGGAGGGCGCTCGTGCCGTCCGGCGCCACGGCCTCCAGCCGGACGGCCACCTGGGCCACGGGCCGGTCGGCCGCAACCCACAGGTCGACCTCCGGGACGCCGATGACGAGCGCCGGCTCGAGGAGCGGATCTCCCGTGTAGACGAGGGCGTGCGCGTCGTCCGTGCGCTGGTCCAGCGGCCCGCCCTGCGGCTCCCAGCCGGTGCAGGTGAAGGGCGCCGTGATCGCGGCCGCGGGGCCGCCGGACCAGGCATCCGGTGCCCCGTCCGCGGGCGGCGACGCGATGCCCAGCGTCCCCAGCCCGGCTGCGCCGGCACCGCCGACGTGGAGCGGCGGCGGCGGCGCGATCCTCGGCCCCGACGGCCAGCGGCCGATCGCCCACCAGCGACCGGGGCAGGACGCCGGCGCCACCGCGACCGGAAACGGCGCGCCGCCGCCGGGCTCGACGGCGTACACGGTGAGGGCGGGGCCTTCGTCGATCCCGTTGCGCTCGTCCTTCAGCCAGCGGTCCCACCAGCGGGTCATGAGGCCGACGCCGTCGATCGCCGGGCCCGGGCAGCCGGCGTGGGGCCAGGCGTGGCCCCACGGACCCAGGATCCCGCGGGCCGGGGCCCGGACGTTGGCGATCGTCTCGAGGACGCTGTCGCGGTACGCGTCGGCCAGCCCGCCGAGGGCGAGGACCGCCGCTTCGATGGACTCCCAGTCCTCGATGGCGGAGCCGTGCCGCCAGTGGTCGTCGCGGCGCTGGTGGCGCAGCGAGCTGAAGGGCCACTGTGGCGTCAGGTCCAGCCGGCGCAGCCACTCCTCGCGCCAGCCCGGCCCGAAGCGCTCCGGGTCCGGCGGCAGAGCGTTCTCCCCGACCATCTCCACCGGCCAGTAGGCGCTCTCCCCGATCAGGCGGGTGCCGCCCCACCAGTGAACGTCGACGTGGTAGCGGTCGTGCGAGAAGCAGGCCGGGATGATCGCCTTGAGCGCCGCGGGCCGGCGCATCGCGGCCTGGACCGCGGAGAAGCCGCCCCAGCTGATCCCGAACATCCCGACCGTCCCGGCGCTCCAGGGCCGCGTCGCCAGCCACTCGATGACGGCGAGGTTGTCGTGGATCTCACGCTCGGTGTACTCGTCCTCGGCGATGCCGCGGCTGCTGCCGGTGCCCCGGACGTCGAGCCGGCAGCTCACGTAGCCGGCGGCAGCGAAGGCGCCATGGAGCGGCCAGTCGCGCGAGAGCGTCCAGTCGTCCTTGCGGTACGGGATCGACTCCAGGACGGCCGGGAACGGGCCGGCGCCGGGCGCGTCGGGGACGTAGAGCGTCGCCGCCAGGTCGATCCCGTCGTCCATCGGGATCCGGACCTGCTCGGTGCGGACCGGGTGGCCAACGGCCAGCCCGTCCACCACGTAGCGCCGCGTCGCGGAGCCTGGCATCGCTTCCTCCCGGGGAGCCCTCGCCGCTTGGGCTGCCGTTCGGCTAGTCTAGGCGCGCGCCGGCCCCGGGGAGCGCGATCGAGCTCGCGCGCGCGGCCGGCGAAGGAGGGGCTGCGGGACATGACCGACCCGGTCATCCTCGTCGTGGACGACGAGCCTGCCGTGCTGCGGGCCGTGGAACGGGAGCTCCGCGGCCACTTCGGATCCGAGTACACCGTCGTCGCGGCCGACTCGGGGGAGGCCGCCCTCGACGTCCTCCGCCGTCTCGCCCTGCGCGACACGCCCGTCGCCCTCCTGGTGGTCGACCAGCGGATGCCGCGGATGACCGGCATCGAGCTCCTCGCCGCCACCCTCGAGCTCGTTCCCGACGCCCGGCGCGTGCTCCTCACCGCCTACGCCGACACCGACGTCGCGATCCGGGCGATCAACGAGATCCGCCTGGACCAGTACCTCCAGAAGCCGTGGGAGCCGCCGGAAGAGCGCCTCTTCCCGGTCCTCGACGACCTCCTCTCCGACTGGCGCGCAACGTTCCGACCGCCGTTCGAGGGGATCCGCCTGGTGGGCCATCCCTGGTCAGCCCGGGCCCACGAGATCAAGGACTACCTGGCCCGCAACCTCGTCCCGTACCGCTGGGTCGACGCCGGGGCCGACGCCGAGGCCGCCCGGCTGGCCGGCGCGGCCGGGATCGACCCGGGCCGGGACCCGCTCCTGGTCTTCCCCGACGGAAGCCACCTCCTCGCTCCGTCGAACGCCGCGATCGCCGAGAAGGTCGGGCTGCGGACGCACCCCGGGCTGCGGACGTACGACCTCGTCATCGTCGGCGGCGGCCCGGCGGGGCTTGCCGCCGCCGTCTACGGCGCGTCCGAGGGTCTGCGCACCCTGCTCGTGGAGCGCGAGGCGCCCGGCGGCCAGGCCGGCACGACGTCGCGGATCGAGAACTACCTGGGCTTCCCGTCGGGATTGACCGGCGCCGACCTCGCGCGGCGGGCCGTGGCCCAGGCGGCACGCCTGGGCGCCGAGCTCCTGGCGGCCCAGGGGGCCACCGCCGTGCGCCTGGAGGATCGGTACCGCCTGGTCACCCTCGACGACGCGACCGAGGTCTCCTGCGAGGCGCTGATCATCGCGACCGGCGTGCAGTACCGCAAGCTGGAGGTGGAGGGGGTCGATCCGCTCGTGGGCATCGGCATCTTCTACGGCGCCGCCATCACGGAGGCGCTCGCCTGCCGGGGCCAGCGCGTCGCGGTCGTCGGCGGCGGCAACTCCGCGGGACAGGCGGCCGTCTACCTCGCCCAGTTCGCGGCCGAGGTGACGCTGCTGGTCCGGGGAGGCTCGATCGAGGCGGGCATGAGCGCCTACCTGGTCGACCAGCTGCGCGCCCGTCCCAACGTGCGGATCCTGCTCAATGCGGGCGTTGTCGCCGTCCACGGCGCGGACACCCTCGAGGCGTTGACCATCGAGGAGGCCGGGGGTGTGCGCACGGATCACCCGATGGACGCCCTCTTCCTGTTCATCGGTGCGCTGCCGCGGACCGAGTGGCTGGCCGGGCTGCTGGAGCGCGACGGCGCCGGGTTCCTCGTGACGGGGCAGGCGCTGGCGCGGGCCAGCGACGCTCGCGTGCCGGGCTGGCCGCTGGAGCGGGAGCCGTTCCTCCTCGAGACGAACGTGCCCGGCATCTTCGCGGCGGGCGACGTGCGCAGCCGCTCGATCAAGCGGATCGCATCCAGCGTGGGCGAGGGCTCCATGGCGGTCCAGTTCGTCCACCAGCACCTCGCCGGGCTCTGAGGCGACGTGGCCGCGATCCTCGAGCCCCCGCCGCGCGTCCCGCCCGATCCGCCGCTCGCGGACGAGGCGGTGCTGCTCCGGCTGCCCCGCGAGGACGATGCCCCGGCGATCGCCGCTGCCTGCGCGGACCCCGAGATCGCCCGGTGGATCCCCGTTCCCGTGCCCTACACGCTGGCCGACGCGCGGGCCTTCCTGGAGGGCGTCGGCGACCGGTGGGCCAGCGGCGCCGAGCTGACCTTCGCGGTCGAGGAGCGGGCAGGCGCGACGCTCGTGGGCATCATCTCCCTCCACCGGGGCGCCAGTCCCGATCGTGCATCGGTCGGCTACTGGCTGGCCCCCGGGGCGCGGGGACGCGGCCTCGCGACCCGCGCCGTGCGGCTCCTCGCAGCATGGGCCTTCGAGGACCCCTACCTTGTGCGGCTGGAGCTGATGACGCTCGTCGGGAACGACGCCTCCGGCCGGGTCGCGCTTCGTGCGGGATTCCGGCGCGAGGGGATCCTGCGCCGCCACCTCTCGTTCCGGGGCCGCTCCGTCGACGCGGTGATGTACGCGCTCGTCCGGGAGGAGACGACCGACCGGGACGAGCCGGCCGGCGACGACCCGCTGGCCCGCGTCCCGCTCTTCGCGGGACTGGAGCCGGGGGAGCTCGCGCGCATCCGCTCGGTCGCCACGGCGGTGACCCTGCCGGCGGGCGCGATGCTCATGGCCGAGGGCGAGCCCGGCGATGCCCTCTACGTCGTGCTCGAGGGCGAGCTCGCGGTCACCAAGCGCGCCGGCGCCGGCAACGTGACGGTGGCAACGGTGGGCCCGGGATCGGTCCAGGGCGAGATCGCCGTCCTGGACGGCGGCGCGCGGCGGGCGACCGTGCGGGCGATCACGGCGGCCCACCTCGTGCGTGTCGGCCGCGACGACCTCCTCGACGTCCTCGCCCGCGAGCCGGGCGTCGTCAGGTCGCTGGTCGGGACGGTCGCGGGGCGGCTCCGCGGCCTCGAGGCGACCGTCCAGGAGCAGGAGCGGCTCGCCTCCCTCGGGACGCTGGCCGCCGGCCTGGCCCACGAGCTCAACAACCCGGCGGCCGCCGCCCGCAGCAGCGCCGGTCGGCTCCACAACACACTGGACGACTGGGACCGCGCATCGGCGGCCCTCGGAACGTCCACCGCGGTGGGCAGCCCGGCGTGGTCCGCCCCCGGCACGCCGGCCGGCGCGGGCGGTCCGCCCGCCGCCCCCGTCGCGGCAGAGCTCCTGGACGCGCTCCGGGAGGAGGTCGCGCGCCGGGCCGCCGATCCGCCCCTGATCGACCCGCTCGATGCCGCGGACCGGCGCGACGCCGTGATCACCCTCCTCGCGCGACTCGGCGTCCGCGACCCGCTCGAGCCCGCGGCATCGCTCGTGGCCCTCGGGTGGGACGGCAACGAGCTGGACGACCTGCTCGAGCCGTTCGGGACGGAGGAGGCGCGCCTCGTGGTGGCGACGTGGCTGGCGGCCAGCGCTCTCGTGCGCCAGCTGCTGGCCGAGGTGACGCTGGCGGTGGGGCAGATCGGCGAGATCGTCGGGGCGGTTCGCGAGTACGCCTACCTCGATCGGGCCCCCGTCCAGCAGATCGACGTCACGTCGGGGATCGAGAGCACCCTGGTGATCCTGCGCTCGAAGTGGAAGGCAGGGGTGTCGATCCGCCGCGCCTATGCCCCGGACCTTCAACCCATCGAGGCCTACGGCAGCCAGCTGAACCAGGTCTGGACCAACCTGATCGACAACGCCATCGCGGCGATGGACGGCAAGGGCGAGCTGGAGATCACCACCCGGCCGGCCGCCGACGCCGACGGCGTGGTCGTCGAGGTATGCGACAGCGGCCCCGGGATCCCCGAGCGAGCCCGCGGCCACGTCTTCGATCCGTTCTTCACGACCAAGGAGGTGGGCGCCGGCACCGGCCTGGGCCTGTACATCTCGCGGGCCATCGTGGAGCGCCACGGGGGTCGCCTCGAGGTGGCGTCGACGGGACCCGCCGGGACCTGCTTCCGGGTCGGGCTCCCGGCCCGCCTTCCGGACGCTCCGCGCGGGGCGGACGCCGCGCCGGGCGCCGCGGACGGAGCGCCGCCGGGGGCGGCCCCGACAGCAGTGCCGCCCGCGGCGCATCCCGCGACCCCCGCGGGTCGTTGACAGGCTGCCGGCGGACCCGCAGCATCGCCCCGTGGATCAAGCCGAGCGTCCCCTGGCGACGGCCTCGTCGGCGACGTCGCCGACGGGCTCGACGGGCACGGGACCGGCGCTCCCGGCGGGCACGGGACCGGCGCTCCCGGCGGGCACGGGACCGGCGCTCCCGACGGGCACCGTCACGTTCCTCTTCAGCGACATCGAGGGCTCGACGCGGCTGGCCCACGACCTCGGCGACCGCTGGCCCGCCCTGCTCGAGCGCCACCGGGTCATTCTCAGGGCAGCCTTCGTGGCCCACGGCGGCGTGGAGGTCCAGACCGAGGGCGACGGCTTCTTCGTGGCCTTCGCGGGGGCGCCCGCCGCGATCGCCGCCGCGGCCCGGGCGCAGCGGGACCTGGCCGCGGAGCCATGGCCGCCGGACGGCGCGGTCCGCGTCCGGATGGGCCTCCACGCCGGCGAGGGCGTCGTCGACGCCGACGGATCGTACGTCGGCCACGACGTCCACCGGGCGGCCCGCGTGGCAGGGGCCGCGCACGGCGGCCAGGTGCTGGTCTCGGAGACGGTCCGGGCGCTGACCGCCGCGACGCTCCCGGCGGGGCTCTCGCTGCGAGACCTCGGCGAACACCGGCTCAAGGACCTGCGACCCGAGCCCCTCGCCCAGCTCGTCATCGAGGGGCTGCGGGCCGACTTCCCGCCGGTCCGCTCGCTCGACGTCCGGCCCAACAACCTCCCGACCCAGCTGACGTCGTTCGTCGGCCGCGAGCAGGAGCTGGCGGCGGTCGCCGGCCTCCTGGCTTCGACGCGGCTCCTCACCCTCACCGGCCCGGGCGGGACCGGCAAGACGCGCCTGGCGCTGCAGCTCGCCGCGGCCGTCGCGGACGAGCATCCGGACGGAGTCTGGTTCGTCGCGCTGGAGCCCCTGCGCGATCCCGCCCTCGTCCTCTCCACGGTGGCCCGAACCCTCGGACTGACGGAGAAGCCGTCGGAGTCGGCGCTCGATGCGCTCGCCGAGACGGTCGGCGAGCGCCGGATGCTCTTCGTCCTCGACAACTTCGAGCAGGTGGTGGAGGCAGCCAGCGACATCGGCCGGCTTCTCCGCGCCTGCCCATCCATCCGGGTGATCGTCACGAGCCGGGCCGTGCTCCACATCTCGGGCGAGCAGGAGTACATGGTCGCCGGCCTGCCTGCGCCTCCCGACACCCGCCGGCTCTCCCGGGTCGAGCTGGAGAACCTGCCTGCCGCGCTCCGCCATCCGGACGCCACGAACCTCGGCCAGTACGAGGCGGTTCGCCTCTTCATCGCCCGCGCGGTCGCGGTGCGCCCCGATTTCCGGGTCACGAACGAGAACGCCCCGGCGGTCGCCGGGATCAGCGCCCGCCTGCACGGCATGCCGCTGGCGATCGAGCTCGCCGCCGCACGCGTCAAGCTTCTGGCGCCGGAGCAGATCCTCGAGCGCCTGGAGCGCCAGCTCGGACTCCTGACATCCACGGCCCGGGACCTGCCCGATCGCCAGCGGACCCTCCGCGGAGCGATCGCGTGGAGCTGCGACCTCCTCGACGAGCCGCAGCGACGCCTGCTGGCCCGCCTGTCGGTCTTCCGGGGCGGATGGCACCTCGAGGCCGCCGAGGCGGTGGCCGGCGCGACGGGTGCGCCGGAGGTCGACGTTCTCGACGGCCTCGCGCTGCTGGTCGACCAGAGCCTGGTTCGATCCGGCGACGAGCCGGACGGCACGCCGCGCTTCGACATGTTCGAGACGATCCGCGAGTTCGCCGCCGAGATGCTCGACGCCGGGGGCGACGCCCGATCGGTCAGGGCCGCCCATGCCGCGGTCTTCCTGTCGCTCGCCGAGCGAGCGGCGCCGCTCCTGCAGGGGGCCGACCAGCGCCTGTGGCTCGACCTTCTCGAGCGGGACCACGACAACCTGCGGGCGGCGATCGCCTGGAGCATCGAGCTGCCGGACCCGGAGACGGCCGTCCGCCTCGTCAACGCCCTGTGGCGCTTCTGGCAGCAGCGCGGCTACCTCGTCGAGGCGCGGCGCGAGCTGGATGCCATCGCGGCGGCGGGCTGGGACCTCCCGCCCGTGCTGCGGGCACGCTTCGCCGAGACGTTCGGCGGCGTGGCGTACTGGCAGGCCGACCTGCGGGGTCTCGGGCGACTGGTACGAGGCAGCCCTCGCGATATGGCGCGAGCAGGCGCTGGACGGGGCCGGCGAGGCGCGACGGGAGGTGGCCAACGCCCTCTACAACCGGGCGTTCGTGGCCGTCGCGGAAGAGACGTGGGACAGGCCCGGCAAGGGGGAGCATCGTCCCGAGAGACGGGAGATGCTGGAGGAGGCCCTGGCGATCTACCAGGAGCTGGGTGACACGACGGGCCAGGCCAACGTGATGTGGGGCCTCGGCGGCTCGGAGCTCTACGGTGGCGACGCGTCGGCCGCCGAGCCATGGTACCGGGGCGCCCTCGAGCTCTTCCGGGCTGCCGGCCACCGGACGATGGAAGCCTGGGCGCTCCACATGCTGAGCGTCGCGCTGATCGCCATGCAGCGCACCGACGAGGCGGCCGTGACCTCGCGGCACGCCCTCGGGCACTTCCGCGACGCGGGGGACGTCGGCGGCATGACGCTCGCCCTCGATGCGCTCGCCGCGGCGAGCATCGGGCAGGGCGATCCGGCCCGGGCCGGCCGGCTCTGGGGGGCGGCGCGCCAGCTGGAGAGGGCGAGCGGCACGGGGCTTGCCCGCTGGGACGAGAACGTCTTCGACCAGCTGACCCAGAGCCCGTCGCGCGCCCTGAGCCCGGACGACCTCGAGCGCTTCGGGGCCGAGGGTGCCGCCCTGCCCCTGGCCGACGCCGTCGCGTACGCTCTCGGCGAAAAGGATCCGTTCACGGACGCCTGACCGGCTGCGGGGTGGGTACCGGCGCCGAACGAGCTCGGGTCAGGAGCCGGCTGCGCGGGCCCAACGGGCGGGGACAGCCGGCAGCGCGGGCGTCCCGGCGCCGAAACGGGCGCGGGTCAGCCGGCGGCGCGGGTCAGCCCCCGGGCCGGCGGCCACGGCCGGCTGGACCCCGGGCGCCGCGATCTCCTCCTCGCGGCGCCGGGTCTCCGGGAGGAGGAGGCTGAACACGAAGCCGAGGACCACGAAGCCGAGGGCCGTGAGGCCGGTCAGATGGGCCGCGGTGGTGAAGGCGTCCTCGATCGGCCCGACCGTCTGGGGGAGCGCGGCGATGAACGCCGGGTCGGCGAAGCAGGCGGCCTGCTCGGGCGGCAGCGAGCCGCCGAAGCCGACGCCCCCCTGCCCCGCAGACGCCGACGGGTTCTTCAGGACGGGCAGGACCTGGCCGGCGGACTCGTCCACCAGCGTCACGACGAGATCGCGGCAGACGGGCGAGAGGCTCGGCAGGGCCGTCGCGAGGTTGTCCTGGGTCCCGCTCACGAGCGAGGCGAACAGCACGGTTCCCAGGATCGCGACGCCCAGCGCCGAACCCACCTGCCGCATCGTCGAGTTCGTCCCGGAGGCCAGGCCCGACCGCTCCGGCGGCACGTCGGACAGGACGATGCTCGTCAGCTGCGCCGTCGCGAGGCCGACACCGACGCCGTAGACGAAGAGCGGGAGGGCGAGCAGGAGACCGGACGTGGTCGGGCTGATCAGGATCGTCGTGAAGAAGATGCCGACCACCTCGAGGGCCATCCCGGCGTTCACCGCACGACGGGGGCCGAACCGGCGCGCCACGGCGGCCGAGATCGGCGCCGCGAAGAACGCGCCGACGGCGAGGGACAGGAAGACGACGCCGGTCTCGAACGCGCTGTAGCCGATGACGGCCTGCAGGAAGAGCGGCAGGGCGAACAGGAGCCCGAACTCGCCGAGGCTGACGATGGTGCCGGCCAGGTTGCCGAACCGGAAGGCGCGATAGGTCCACAACGAGAAGTCGAACAGGAAGAACTTGCCGGCCCGCTGCCGGCGGACCTCGACGACCGAGAAGAGGATGAGCGAGACGATCCCCAGGCCGATCATCACGGGGATGATCGAGATGGTCGTGGACGGCCAGGTCCAGCCGGCGACGCTGAAGGGGTGAAGGGGATTCGGGGCCCACCAGCCATACGTCCGGCCTTCGATGAGGCCGAAGACGATGCCGCCCAGGCCCAGCGTGATCAGGATGAAGCCCGGGAGGTCGAAGCCAAGCCTGGTTTCCTCATCGCGGGACTCGCCGATGTACTTGAGGGTCCCAAGGATCGCCAGGATGCCGATCGGCAGGTTGATGTAGAAGGCCCAGTTCCAGGTCAGGTTGGTGGTCAGCCAGCCGCCGATGAGAGGGCCGATGGCGGCCGTGCCACCGATCACGGCGCCCCAGATGCCGAAGGCGATCGCCCGGTCGCGGCCCTGGAAGTTCGCATTCAGGATCGACTGGGTCGAGGGCAGGATCATCGCGCCGCCGATCCCCTGGACCAGGCGTGCGGCGATGAGCATCTCGCCCGAGGTCGAGAGGCCTGCGACCATCGAGGCCCCGATGAAGACGACCAGGCCCCCGAGGTACATCCTGCGCCGCCCCAGGACGTCGCCCATGCGCCCCAGCGTCACGAGCAGGGTTGCGAAGACGAGGGTGTAGATCGCGTTGACCCACTCCGCGGACGTCGAATCGAGCTTCAGGTCCCGGATGATCGAGGGGAGCGCCACGTTCACGATCGTGGCGTCGACGATGATCATGGAGACGCCGAGGCTCAGCATCGCGAGGCCGAGCCACCGGCCGCGGCCGCCGGCTGCCATCGCCGGCGCCGGCGGGGGCATGGATGCAGTGCTCATCTGGTGGGATGCTCCTGGGCTGCGGGTCGCTCCGTCGAGACCCGTTCGGGTGGGCGTTCATTTCGATTGTGCGAATAGTTTCGCGTCGCACATGTTTCGCGGGGATGATAATCTGTCCCGCGTGAACGCGCAACCTCCCCCGCCGCCGAAGGCCCGCAGGCGGACGCGGCCGGCGTCCGACCCCGTCTCGCGCGACGAGGCGCTGGAGACGAGCCGGCTCGTCGTGGACCTGCTCCACGCGGCCCACGCGAGCCGCCGCGTGGCCGAGGCGGCCGGCGGCGACCCGCAGGTGGCCGACCCGCACCAGCCCGCGGCGTCCCAGCACGCGATCCGCGCGGCGATCTACCTCTACCAGCACGGTGAGCGGACGGTGGGCCAGCTGGCGTCGGGCCTGGGTATCAGCCGCGGCTGGGCCAGCCGCGTCGCCGACGAGCTCGTGGAGCGGGGGCACGCAGCGCGCCAAAGCGATCCCGGCGACCGCCGCGTGGTGCGCCTGCGCCTGACAGAGGGCTCGCTCGCCGAGATCGAGCGGGCTTACCGCTGGCGCGGTGACGTCGTGGCCGCGGCTCTCGCCGAGCACGGCCCGGCCGAGCGGGCGGCAATCCGCCGGTTCCTCCGGCACGTCGCCGACGGGCTCGCGGGTGACACGCTGACGGAGCGCTGACTGCCCGCCGTCCCCGGCTCAGGCGACCAGGCCGGCGGCGATCGCAGCCGCGAAGGCAAGGATGATCGCGTTCCCCAGCAGGATCACGCCGGCTCGCAGCCTGGGCGGCAGCCGGCGATGGAGGAACGCACCGAAGGCGGCGAGGAGCGTCTGCCACGAGAGCGACGCCAGGAACGCCCCGGCGACGAAGGCGGCCTTCTCGGCCGGCCCGGCGCCGGTCCCCGTCAGCCCGAGGATGAGCGCCGCGAAGTAGGTCACCGTCACCGGGTTGAGGAGCGTGATCCCCAGGAAGACCGCGTACGTGCGCAGCCCGGATCCGCCGCGTTCGGCGGCCTCCACGTCGGCCGGGATCTCGGCGCCGCCGGCTGGGGTCGCCGGGATCGTCGCCCGCAGCCCGAGCAGGCCGCGCCCGCCGATGACGACGAGGACGACCACGGCGAGCACCCGGAGCGGCGTCTCGAACGGGGCGAGGAGGCTCGCCAGCGCGGCCCCGAAGGCTGCGGCGACGGCGGCGTAGGTGCCGTCCGCGGATGCCGCTCCGGCCCCCGCCGCGGCGGCCAGCCGGAAGCCGCGCCGCAGGCCCGTCTCCACGATGAGGATGGCGATCGCCCCGACTGGGATGGCGATGCCGTAGCCCGCCGCGGCGCCCGCCAGGAATGCCGGGATCACCGGCGCACCCTAGGCGGTGGCGCGCGCGACCGTCAATCGGGCCGCGACGGACCCGCCGTCGCGGCCGGGCGGTCGGATCCGCACTCCCACCGGCGGTACCATGGCGACGTGGAGCGCCCCGTTCGCCATCGTCTCCGCGCCCCGCGGGCGATGGGCTCGATGATCCCGCCCGCTGGCCGCGGCCCGGTCCGCGCTCGCAGCGGCCCCGGCCCTCGCGGCGGCCGCGGCACGATGCGCGCCCTCGGCGGCCACGGCCCCCGCGCCGGGGAGGCGTGACCGCGCTGCGGCGCTACGCGCGAAGCTTCACCGGCTTTGAACGCGACGCCCGGATCTTCCTCGTCACGACCCTCGTCTACGGGGTCACGCTCAGCCTCTGGTGGGTCGACTTCAACCTCTACCTGACCGCACTCGGCTTCGACCCCGCGTTCATCGGGATCAGCGGCACCTTTGGGTCGGCCGCGGGCGTGCTGTTCGCCTTCCCGGCGAGCATGCTGTCGGACCGGTTCGGGCGACGGATCGTCCTTGCCCTCGGGACGGCCGGCGCGGCGCTGGCGGTCGCCGGCCTGCTCTTTGCCACGTCGCCGGTCGCGATCCTGCTGCTCTCCGCGGCGATGGGTGCCGCGAACCAGGCCTACTTCGTGGTCCAGTCGCCGTTCCTCATGGAGCGCAGCCGCCCGGAGCACCGCAACGAGCTGTTCTCGCTGCAGTTCGCCGTCTCCAACATCACGAACGTCGGCGCGGCGCTCCTCGGCGGGGCGATCGCGGCCGTGATCGGAAGCGCGACCGGCGCCGGCGCCAGCGATCCTTCGGTCTACCGGATCCTCCTCCTCGTCATGCTCGTCGCGGCGGCGCTGGCCACCGTGACCGTCCTGGCGCTGCGCGACGACCGGCCCCGGCGGCGGCGCGACTGGCGCACGCTGGAGCAGCGACCAGCCGACGCGTGGACCGGCGAGCCGATCGCCGCCCGGCCCGACCTGCCGCTCGTCACGCGTCGGGCGCGGCTCGGCATTCCGCGCCCGACGGATCCCCGGACCTTCTGGCGGCTCCTGATCCCGGGGTTCCTGATCGCCCTCGGGGCAGGTCAGGTGATCCCGTACCTCAACGTCTTCATCGAGCGCAAGTTCGACCTCGACCTGGCGGCGCTGAACGTCATCTTCGCCGTCACGAGCCTGGGGACGACCCTCGCGATCCTCGTCCAGCCGGCGCTCGCCCGGCGGTTCGGCAAGGTCGGCTCCGTCGTCCTCGTACAGGGCGTGAGCATCCCGTTCCTGGTCGTGCTCGGCTTCAGCCCGATCCTGTGGACCGTGATCGCGGCGATGATGGTCCGGAACTCGCTCATGAACGCGGGCAACCCGATCGCCAGCGCGTTCGCCATGGAGCAGCTGCGACCCGCCGAACGGGCGACCTACGCGGCCACGGCGAGCCTCCTCTGGTCGCTGGGGTGGGTGATCGCCGGGCCCTGGTACAGCATCCTCCAGAAGGTCCTTGGATTCGACGCCGGGTACGCCGTCAACTTCATCACGATCATCGCCCTCTACTCCGCGGGGACCTGGCTCTACTGGCGCTGGTTCCACCCGGTGGAGATGCGCCAGCGGCGCGCCCAGGGACCGGTCCCGGTCTGATCGCCGAGCCCACGTCCGGGACGGGGAGCCCGCCGGAGCGTGGCCCGGAGGCTGCCCGGGGGGCGTCCCGGACCGCTATCCTCAGGGGACCATGGCCCAGCAGCCGACGCCGTCCCCCGTCCCCACCCCGAACCCCGCGGGGCAGGGCGCGAAGTCCGGGATCCCGCGCAACCCCGGCCGCCACGACCTGGGCATGAAGGCGACGCTCCTGTTCCCGGACCGGGAGATCGTCGAGCGCTACTACGTCCCGCTCATCTACACGGCCTGCCGGACCTGCTACAGCGAGCTCGAGCCCGGCGAGATCTTCCGGCGCGCCACGGCCGGCGAGATCGATGCCGCGAAGATGCAGAAGCTGATCAGCGGCGTCGTCGAGAGTGGCCACGGCAGCACCATCGAGCACGTCGTCTTCACCTTCGGGATCAGCGGCGTGAGCCGGACGCTGTCGCACCAGCTGGTGCGCCACCGGGCCGGCGTCGCCTTCGACCAGCAGAGCCAGCGCTACGTCGCCTTCAAGGGCGCCGCGACGATGCTGCCGGGCACGATCGCGGACGCGGATCCGGACCTGCGATCCCGATTCGAAGGCCAGGTCGACGGCTCGCTGGACCTGTACGCCGAGCTGCTTGCCGCAGGCATCCCCGGCGAGGACGCCCGCTTCGTCTTCCCGAACGCGACGCGGACCAACCTCGTGATGACGGCCAACCTGCGGGCGCTGATCCACATGGCCGGCCTGCGGCTCTGCACGATGGCCCAGTGGGAGATCCGGCGCCTGTTCCAGCTGATCCGCCACGAGGTCTTCGCGGTGAGCCCGTTCCTCGGCAGCTTCCTGGCACCGAAGTGCGTGCCGCTGGGCTACTGCGACGAGATGGGAAACCGGGACGAGCACTGTCCCATCCGCCCCCACAAGGACACTGTGCTCGCCGCATGGGCCGACAAGGCGAAGGCTGCGAAGGCGGCCGGGCGGTCGCTGCCCGTCGAAGACGGCGGCTAGGAGGAGGACGGATCCGCGGATGGCGATCCACCTCCAGTTCGACCGGATCCCACCCGGGGTGGAGATCGGGCCGCATTGCCACGACGTCGAGACGCTCGTCTACGTGGCCGCCGGCGAGATCGTCTTCGAGCACGGCGTCGAGCTCGGGCGGCGAACGGTCGTCCGCGCCGGCGACGTCCTGTACGAGGCGCCCGCCGAGTACCACCTCGTGCGGAACGAATCCTCGATCGACGCCCTGGCGCTGCTCGCCGCCGTCGAGGTGCCACCCGGACGACCAGGCGACGCCCCGCAGTCCTGGCGCGCGGAGGGCGAGCCCGTCCGGCGCCGCGAGGCTGCCCGCGTCGTGGAGGGCCCCGGCACGCGCATGCGCGTGCTCGTCGAGCCCGGCGACTTCGGGACGGAGGCGTTCTCCCTCGGCGAGGTCGAGATCGAGCCGGGCGGCGGCACCGGGTGGCACCGCCACCAGCGCTCCGAGCACGTCATCGTCGTCTTCGAAGGCCGAGGGACGGTGCGCGTCGGGGCGATCGACGAGACGCTCGAGCCGCTCAAGGGCGTCCGGGTCGCGATGGGCCTGCCCCACGCGATCACCAACACCGGCCGGACCACGCTTCGCTACTACGTCTGCAGCACACCGGCGGCGGACCCACTGACCGGCCGGGAGGACGTGGACCCGCCGTCCTGACGCGGACGCGCCGGGAGCGGCGCCGGGGCTCCTCGCAGGGTGGCGAACGGGGGGATCCAGATGCGGAACCGCCCCGGGGAGGGAGTACCGACACCGGGATGCCGGTCGCGTCCCCCACCGGGGCGGTCGCCGCGCGTGCGGGCGACACGAGGTCGACCGTCCGTACGGGCACGAGTACGCCCGGAGGAACCGAGATCCCGAGCGGCCCCTTGATGTGATCGCGGTGCCTCTCGGAGGGAGAGCCCCCGGGATTGCTCCCAAGCGCCTCGCCGGACCTCCTTGATGTGATCGCAGTGGTCTCGACTCTCGCGGCCCCTCCGGGCAAGACAGATCATCGCCGGTGGGCGGCATCGCCACAACGGGGTTATCCACGAATGTCCGCCCGGCGCTCGCGCCTGCGTCCACGGGTTTTCCCCCATTGTGGAGAACGTGTGGAGAAGCGCGTTCGCCCGGCGCTGCGCCCGCGGCGCAGGCGGGTGTCCGCGCCCGGCGATCCCGTCAGCGACGCCTGCCCACGGCCGGGCGCACGACCACCGTGCCCGCCCTGCGATCGTGGAAGCCACGCCGAAGCGGATCGACGGCAGCGGTCGCGAAGAGGAAGGCATACCAGGCGCTGTTGAATCCCGCGACGACCTCGACGGAGATCGCGCCGGCGGCGCCCAGCGTCCCGGCGCAGATCGGCAGGATCTCGAGGACCGCCCAGCGGATCGTGGCGACGCGTGGCGGGCACGCGCTCCGGGTCGGGCGGCAGCCCGCGGCCCGCCCCGGGCGACGGTGGATCCCCGGGTCCGACCGCGCGAACGGCGACGCCACAGAGGCGCTGGCCCGGCGTCATGCCCCAGCGAACCCAGCACCCGGCGTAGTAGGCGGCGTCCGTGAGGAGGATCAGGGTGAGCTCGAGTCCGACCCGGGCGGGAGCCACGGCGACGACCACCAGTCCCGCCCCGCCGGGTCCGGGCGCGACGAGCGACCCGAAGGCGGCGTCCAGCACGACGGCGTAGACGACGTAGACCGGGGCCAGGATGAGGCCGTCGAGGAGGAAGGCGGCGAGGCGGCGCGTGAGGGTTGCGACGGGAGCCGGGGCGTGGAGGGCCACCGGCTCGCTCAGCCGCCGATCGCGAACATCTCGACCCGGGGGAGGTCGGCGGTCCCGGCGGTCCGCAGCTCGGAGTAGCGATCGGCACGAATCGTCCAGGCGGCGCGGATGCGCTCTGCCATCTGCTCGTCCGTCGCGCCCGCGCGCAGCGGCGACTTGAGGTCGGTGCCGCCGGCGGCGAAGAGGCACGTGAAGAGCTCGCCCTCGGCGGACAGCCGCGCGCGCGTGCAGGCGCCACAGAAGGGCTGCGTCACGGAGGCGATGACGCCGACCTCGCCCGAGCCGTCGCGGTAGCGGAACCGGCCGGCGACCTCGCCGGGATAGTTCGGCGGGAGGGCCTCGAGGGGCATGCCCGCGTCGATCCGGGCCAGGATCTCTGCCTGGGGCAGGACCTCGTCCAGCCGCCAGCCGTTCGTGTGGCCGACGTCCATGAACTCGATGAAGCGAAGGATCAGCCCCTGCTCGCGGGCCCACCGCGCGACCGGGAGGATCAATTCCTCGTTCATCCCCCGCCGGACGACCATGTTCACCTTGATCGGCGCCAGCCCCGCCTCCCGGGCGGCGTCGATCCCGTCGAGGACGCGGGCGACGGGCATGTCGACGCCGTTCATCCGCCGGAAGACCTCGTCGTCGAGCGAATCCAGGCTGACGGTGATCCGCCGCAGACCGGCATCCGCGAGCGGACCGGCGAGCTTCCGCAGGGCCGACCCGTTGGTCGTCAGCGTGAGGTCCTGCACGCCGTCGATCTGCGCCAGCTGGCGGACGAGATCGGGCAGGTCGCGCCGGACCGTCGGCTCTCCGCCGGTGATGCGCAGCTTCTCCACGCCGAGGCCGACGAACAGGCGGGCGAGGCGGGTGATCTCCTCGAAGGTCAGGATCTGGCGGCGGGGAAGGAACGCGTAGTCCCGTCCGAAGACTTCCGCGGGCATGCAGTAGGTGCACCGGAAGTTGCAGCGGTCCGTCACGGAGATGCGCAGGTCGTGCATGCGCCGGCCCAGGCGATCGAGGGGGCGCGGCGCGGGATCGGTGGGTGTCGGACGAGGTTCCGTCATGGTCGTCCATCGTAGACGCCGCGCCCGACGGACGCCGACGGGAGGCGGCCGGATCGCGCGGTGACGGCCGGCACCGCGCCGGTGCGGTGCGTCACCGATGTGACGCCGCCCGTACCACCGGCGGTGCCCACTGGTACCACCAGTCAACTCCACCGCACCGCTCCGTGCTCCTAGCATCCGGCACAGGCGTCAGTGACGCCCGGCTCGAACGCGCAGCAGGGGATTCAGCAGCATGGCAACCACCGATTCCCGAACCGGGTTCCGCCTTCCGTGGAGCACGGACCGGGCGGCGTCCCGCGAGGCGTCGGCCGATCCCGCGGACGAGCTCGTCGATGTCGCGCCCACGGTCGACCGTGACGACGCAGGGGCACCCACGCCCGGACAGGGCGACACCAGCGACCAGGACGCGGCCGGAGACGGCGTCCATGGGCCGGAGGAGAGACGCATGACGATCCTCGCGCCCGAGGCGGCGCACACTCCCGCCGGAGCCGCTTCCGCGACGCCGGGGTCCACGGCTCCCGACGGCGCCACGCCGGGCCAGGACCAGGGCTCCCCTGCGCCGGTGACTCCGGTGGCAGCTGCCCGCCGGCCCACCAAGTTCCTCGCCGAGCTGACGCGGGCCATGCAGACGGCGGCCGAGCAGGCGCGCACGTCGACGCTCGACCAGTACCGGGCCGAGGGCACCAGCGTCATCGAGCAGATCCATGGCCGCTCGGCGACCGGCGCCACGGAGCTCCGGCGCCACGCGGACGACGACGTCGCCGCGATCAAGGACTGGTCCAAGGCCGAGATCGCCCGGATCCGCGAGGAGACCGAGCGGCGGATCGCGGCCCGGCGCGAGCAGCTCGAGGGTCAGCTCGAGCGCCACGCGGCGATCATCGAGCACGAGATCGAGAAGGTCCGCGGGCGCGTCTCGGTGTTCGAGAGCGAGATGGACCGCTTCTTCAACGACCTCCTCGTCGAGGAGGACCCGTCGGTCTTCGCCGCGCGGGCCGCGAGCCTGCCGGAGCCCCCCTCGTTCGAGGACCTCGACGACGACGCCATCACCTCGCTCCTGCGTGAGCCCGGCGTCGGCGTGCCCGAGCCCGTGGCCGAGACGGTGGTCGAGGCGAGGTCGGCATGCCGGCCGAGCCCGTGGCCGAGGTCGCGGCCGTGGCCGAGGCCGAGCTCGAGGCGGATGCCACGGCCGAGGCGGCCCTCGACGTCCTCCCGGAGCCCGAGGCCGTGGCCGAATCCCCGGTGGAGGCCGGCGACCAGCCGGGCGAGACGCCACTCGATCGCGAAGCCGCCATGGCCGCGATCCAGGCCGCCGCCGAGGCCGCCGCCTCGCAGGAGGCGGCCGAGGCCCAGGCGGACCGCGCGGAAGCCGCGGCGGATCGCGCCGAGGCGGCGGTCGGCACGGAGCCCGCCTCCGACGCCGGGACGCTCACGCCGGGGGCGCCCGAGCCCGCGGCAGGCGCGGGGGACGCTGGACTCGCGGCGGAGACCGTTGCCGGCGACGCCGCGGTCGACGTGCCCGCGGACGCGGCGATCGACCAGCCCGCCGGGACCGAGGAGGAGATCGATCCTCGCCTGGCCATGCTCGGGCTGACGCCCGACTTCGCCGCCGCCGAGATGGCTGCGGCCGAGGCCGCGGCCGCGGAGTTCGAGGAGATGCCCGAGTTCGGCGGCGACGCCCTCGAGGCGCGACTCGCCGGCCTCGTGCCGGGCGACGCGCCGGCCCCCGCCGTGGCGACGGTCACCACCCAGCTGGTCGTGACCGGCCTCGTCAGCGTGGCCAGCATCGCCAGCTTCAAGCGCCACGTCGGTCGCCTCGTCGGAGTCGCCCACGTCGGCGTCTCCTCGGGGCCGGACGGCGAGTTCCTCTTCTCCGTCGAGCACGACCCGGCGACCTCGCTGCGCGAGCTGATCCCGACCCTGCCCGGCTTCGGCGCCCGCGTCGTCGGCGCCGGCGACGGCATCGTGCACGTGAGCGCGCAGGACCCCCAGGACTGACCTCCGGCGCGGCCGGAGCCACGAAGGACCGACGGATGGCACGCCCCTCGATCGCCATCGCGCTCCCCCGGGACGAGCGAAGCCACGTGGCCGAGGCGCTCCGGGGGGCCGACCTCGATCCGGTCGTGGTCCATCGGCCCGAGGAGCTGGAGGCCTACTTCACCGCCGGTCGCGACTTCGCGGTCGCGATCCTCGACGGCGAGAACGACTTCGACACCTCGCTGGAGTACTACGGGCTCCTGCACGAGGCCGGGCGCGACATCCCGGCCCTGATGGTCCTCTCCGCGCGTGCCCTGGAGCGCGTCGGGCGCGTCCCACGCGGGCACGAAGGACGAGTACTTCACGCGCCCCTACTCGGCGGAGTCGATCCGCTGGCGCGTCGAGGCGATGATGATCCGGCGGCTCGCCGTGGACGACGGCAGCGGCGCCGTCATCCAGACGGGACCGCTCACCCTGGACGACTGGTCGCGCAACGGGACCTTCATCGCCGTCTTCAACCCGAAGGGCGGCGTCGGCAAGACGACGGTCGCCGTGAACCTGGCCGCGGCGCTCACGGCGATGGGGCGGCGGGTCCTCCTCGTCGATGCCGACACCGTGACCGGCCACATCGCCAGCTCGCTCGGCCTGGAGCACGTTCGGACCCTCGTGGACGAGGTGATCGACGCGCGCGACGCCGGGGTGGAGCCACCGACCACCCTCGACGAGCTCGTGGCCTCGCACCCGTCCGGGATGCAGGTCCTGGTCCTCGCGTCGAGCCCCCTCAAGACCTCGCTCCTGGACCCCGCCCACGTCGCGGCCGCGATCGACACCGGCCGGCGCAACCACGACGTCGTCATCGTCGACCTGCATCCCGACTACGACGCGCTCAACCGCGCGGTCTTCGAGCGGGCCGACCGGATCCTCGTGCCGGTGACGCCGGACGTTCCCGCGCTTCGCGCGGCCGTCCAGCTGCGCGACGTGGCCGGCGAGCTGGGCTTCGCCGACAAGCTGGCGATGGTGATCAACCGGGCCAACAGCGGCGTCTCGGTGGCGGACATGGAGCGCACCATCGGGATGCCCTCGCTGGCCCTGATCCGCTCGGCCGGCCTGCAGCTCGTGAAGGCCGCCAACGAGGGCCGCACGGTCATCGACCTCTTCCCGCGCGAGAAGGTGACCGAGGACTTCCGCATCCTCGCCGAGCGGGTGGTGGGTGCGCCGCGGGCGAAGTCCGACGCCCCGTCGCGGCTCGGCCTGGGAGCGCTCTTCGGCCGGCGCAAGGAGTCGGTGCGAGCCTGACGGACGCCAGGCGCCCGCGTCGCGGCGCCGACCGCGCGTCAGCCGCGGCAGCCGGCGCGCCCGGTCGCGCGTCACGCGCGGCGCCCGCGCGGCGCCGATCGCGTCAGCCGGCCTGCGTCTCCCCCAGGAGCGCGCGCGTCGCCTCCACCGTTCGGCGTTCGACCTGCTCGACGGCGCGCAGGTACGAGCGGTTGACGAGAACCACGTCGATCTCCGGCCCGTTGAGCGGGCGATCTCCGAGCAGGGCGACCGCCTCGGTGACGGGCACGAACAGCTCCGTGCTGCGGTCCAGCAGGCGCTCCGGCTCGGACCCCGGGAAGAGGTAGACCGTGCCGACCACGCGGAAGGGCGGGACCTCGAGGGCCACGTCGTAGGGGACCTTGTGGAGCTTGTGGGCGACCCGCTCCGCCTCCGTCAGCGAGGGCAGGGAGCCCAGCCCGGCGAAGACGGCGATCAGGTCGAACGGGTCGATCTTCTCCAGGCCCGGCGCCGCCGTCATCTCCTCGGTGCCGTCGATCGGGGCCCAGCGCACCCCCGAGATCGGGATGGCCTCCCGGCGGTTGAGGATGTCGGAGAGGCGCCCCTCGATCTCCATGGTCCCGACGAGGCGCCACTCCTCGGTCAGCCCGTCGAACGGGATGCCGCGAGGGGCGCCGGCCGGCCTGAATGGCTGGGGTGCGGCGACCGGAGGCGGGGGCTTCCTCCCTCCGCGCCTGAAGAGCCCGAACGGCACGGCTCAGTCCTCCGCCTTGCCCGTGTTGTCCCGGATCGTGTCGACGACGGTCGCGTCGGCCAGCGTCGTCGTGTCGCCCAGGCTGCGGCCCTCCGCGATGTCCCGCAGGAGCCGCCGCATGATCTTGCCGGAGCGGGTCTTCGGCAGGTCGGGGGTGAACAGCAGGTATCTCGGGCGCGCGATGGGACCGATGACATAGGCGACGTGCTCCCGGAGCTGGACTCCGAGGGCCTCCGACGGCTCGTGGCCGGTCCGCAGGATGACGAAGGCGAAGATGGCCTGGCCCGTGACCTCGTCGGTCTTGCCGACCACGGCGGCCTCTGCCACGGACGGGTGGTCCACCAGGGCCGACTCGACCTCGATCGTCGACAGGCGGTGACCGGCCACGTTCATGACGTCGTCGACCCGGCCGAGGAGCCAGAAGTACCCGTCCTGGTCCTTCTTGGCGCCGTCGCCCGCGAAGTACATCCCCGGGAAGCGGCTCCAGTAGGTCTGGCGGTAGCGCTCGGGGTCTCCGTAGATCCCGCGCAGCATCGAGGGCCACGGCCGGGTCAGCACCAGGTAGCCGCCGCCGCCCCGGGGGACCGGGCTCCCCGCGGCATCCACGACCTCCGCCCCGATCCCGGGCAGCGGGAACGTGGCGGAGCCGGGCTTGGTCGTCGTCACCCCCGGGAGCGGGCTGATCAGGATGCTGCCGGTCTCGGTCTGCCACCACGTGTCGACGATGGGTGCCTTCCCGCCGCCGATGTGGGTGTGGTACCAGAGCCAGGCCTCGGGATTGATCGGCTCGCCGACCGAGCCCAGCAGGCGCAGCGACGACAGGTCGTGCCGGCGCGGGTACTCCTCGCCCTGCTTCATGAAGGCGCGGATGGCGGTCGGTGCGGTGTACAGGATCGTGACCCCGTACTCCTCCACGATCTGCCACCAGCGGTCCCACGCGGGCGTGTCGGGGGCGCCCTCGTAGATGATCCCGGTCGTGGCGTTGGCCAGCGGTCCGAAGACGATGTAGCTGTGGCCGGTCACCCAGCCGATGTCGGCGGCGCACCAGTAGACGTCGTCGGGCTTGATGTCGAAGACTCCGTGGTGGGTGAGGCTGGCGCCGAGGAGGTAGCCGGCCGACGTGTGCATGATGCCCTTGGGCTTGGCCGTGGTCCCCGACGTGTAGAGCAGGTAGAGCATGTGCTCGGAAGGCACCGGGACCGGGTCACAGCGATCGTCCTGGCGGTCGACCAGCTCGTGCCACCAGTGGTCGCGGCCCTCCACCATGTGGACCCCGCCGCCAAGGCGCGCCACCACGATGGAGGCCGTGATCGTCGGTGTCGACACCATCGCCTCGTCGGCGTGGTGCTTGAGGCCGACATGCCGGCCCCGCCGCCAGCCGCCGTCGGCCGTGATGAGCACCTTCGCTCCGGCGTCGTTGATGCGGTCGGAGAGCGCCTCGGCGGAGAAGCCGCCGAAGACCACCGTGAACGGGGCCCCGATCTTGGCGCAGGCGAGCATCGCGACCGGCAGCTCCGGGATCATGGGCAGGTAGATCGCCACCCGGTCCCCCGTGGCGACGCCAAGCTCCTTGAGGGCATTCGCGGCCCGGTTCACGCGTGCCTGCAGGTCCCGGTAGGTGATCGTCTGGGTGTCGCCCGGCTCCCCGATCCAGTGGTAGGCGACCTTGTCGCCGAGTCCCCGCTCCACGTGGCGGTCGACGCAGTTGTACGCGACGTTGAGCTCCCCGCCGACGAACCACTTGGCGAACGGGAGGTCCCACTCCAGGGTCGTCTCGAAGGGCGTGGACCAGCTGAGGCGCTCGCGCGCCTGGGCGGCCCAGTAGGCCTCCGGGTCGCGGCCGGCCTCCTCGTACAGCCCGGCCGTCGCGTTGGCCCGGGCCACGAAGGCGGGATCGGGCGGGAACGTTCGCTGCTCCACGAGCAGCGCCTCGATCTCGGGCTGGGGCGTCGTCGGGTCGGGCTTCACGCCGGGGACCTCCGTGGCTCCGCGGGATGGCCGCATCATACGCAGCCCCCCGGCAGCGCGCGGGCGCCCCCCTCCACGAGGTCCGCGACGCGCCGGCTGCCGTCCGTCCGTCCCGGGCCGCGGATCACGTGAAGTCGGCGTCGCCCTCGGATTCGGCGGCGGCCGCGGCGGGCCGCGGATCGCGGGAGACGAGGAGCGTGCGCCCGGCGGCCAGGTCGATCCCGGCCAGGCGCAGGGCGTCCATCCCGCGCCGGCGCAGCTCGCCGGCGACCTCCCACTGCTCGCCGGGGCGGACCGTGGCCGAGACGAGGATCGGGATCCCGGGGTCGCCGGCGACGGCCACGTCGACCCGCACCACGCGCGGAGGCTCGATGAACCGGGTGCTCCAGCCGTCGGCCTCCGCGAGCGCGGCACAGACCTCGTCCAGGACCGCCGTGGCTCGCTCGATGTGGGTGCCGGGAGCGACCGCGAAGCGCTCGTTCACCCGCGCGAACGTGCGGGTGAAGTTCGAGGCGACCGCGATGCCGCCGTTCGGCACGGAGTGGACGACGCCGTCGGAGTCGCGCACGATCGTGCGCCGGAGCCCAACCTCCTCGACGGTCCCGCGGACCCCCGCGATGGCGACGACGTCGCCGACGCTGTAGGGGTTCTCGCCGAGGATCAGGATCCCGTTCAGGTAGTCGCGCACCAGCTGCTGGGCGCCGAAGCCGAGAGCGCTGCCGACCGCCACCCCGAGCGCCACGCCCACGGAGCCGAGCGCGGCGATCACCTCCGGCGCCAGGACGGTCACGCCGACGAAGCAGGCCAGCACGACGCCGACCGTCCGCCCGAGGCGGGACACGAAGAGGACCAGGGTGTCGAGACGCCGCCGGCGCGCCGCCTCGCGGACGGCCCGCTCCTCGGGCGCGAGGTCGCCCTCACCTGGATAGGGCGAGCTGGCAGCACGCTCGGCGAGGCGCCTGACGACGGCCATCGTGACCAGGTAGAGGATGACGAGAGCGACGACGACGAGCGCGACCTGCACGAGGCGGCCGGCGACGACGACCGCGATGGAGCCGAGGCGATCGAGGATCTCCTGCACGCGCGTAGCCTAGCGCCGGGTGGGACCCGGCGAGCGACTGGCCGGCCGCCCGGCAGGCGTCAGCCGGCGGCGCTGCCTCCGAGCCGGGCGGTCACCGCCGCCGCACTGGCCCGCGCACTCGTGACGATCTCGGCGACCCGCGCCGGCGTGACCCGGTAGGCGGGGCCCCAGACGGCAATGGAGGCAATCACCCGTCCGCGCGCGTCGACGACCGGCACGGCCACCCCGTTCGTGCCCTCGATCCACTCCGAGAACGCCGTCGCATACCCGCGACGGCGAACCCGCGCCAGCTCCTCCATCAGGGCCTCCAGGCTCGTGATGGTCCGCCCGGTGCGCGCCGCCAGCCCGGGACGGGCAATCCGCATCACGTCGCGCTCGGCCATCGCCGCCAGGACCACCTTGCCCGACGCCACGCAATGGAGCGGGGTCGTCCGCCCGGTCCAGTCCGGGCACGCCACCATGTTCGGTCCGTCCACCTGGACCACCGTGAGGTACGCGTCACCCTGGAGGACGCCCAGCGAGACCGTCTCCCGGGTGGCGCGCGCGAGGCGCTCCAGCTCCGGCAGGGCGATGCCCCGCAGGTTGAGCGTGCGCTCCGCGCGCTCGGCCAGGCGGATCACGACCAGCCCGAGCCGGTACTTCCCGGACTCCTCGTCCTGCTCGACGAGGCCGCGTCGCTGGAGGGTCGCCAGGAGTCGCGAGGCCGTGCTCTTGTGGAGCCCCAGGCGGCGGGCCAGCTCCGTGACCCCGGCCTCGCCGGCACAGTCGCCGAGGGCGATCAGGAGCGCCGCCGCGCGGTCGACCGAGCGCACCGCGTTCCCGTCGAGGAGCTCTCGATCGGCCTCACCCGCCGACGGCCCGGCCGCCGGCGGTGACGCCGCGGGCCCACGCAAGGGCACCGCGCCGGGGAGGGATGCGGTCGGCGCCGGCTGGCCGAGCGCGCCGGGCGGCAGGGGATGAGCCTGGGGCGGCGTGATCTCGAGAGCCATCAGCCGGCCGCCGGGCTGGCCGCGGCGCCGTACGCCGCCTCGATCTCGTGCGGGAGCGGCTTGTGCTGGGCGCGCAGCTCGAGCGCCGCGTGGAAGGAGTCGCTGAAGATCGAGATCACCCGGTCGACGGTGTCGCCCTGCGCATGTGCCTCGCAGACGAACCACGGCTCGCGGCTGTCGGGCTCGGGCATCGCCCCCCGGGCGTGCATCCCCACCGCGATCGCGTCGTAGAGCTCGTGATCGGTCGCTGCCCAGTCGCGGTACTCGCTGGGCGTGTGCTCGGTGAACATGATCCCGAACATGGAGGGATGCCCGGTGATCTGGTAGGCCAGGCCCTTGGCGTCGATCACGTCGCGGATGCCGGCCTGGATCCGTTCGCCGGTGGCGCGGATCGTCTCGAGGGCCGGCGTGTCGCGGATGATCTCCAGGGTCCTGACCGCCGCCGCGGCGGCGATCCGGTTGCCGGCGTAGGTGCCGCCGTGGCTGACCTTGGAAGGGAGCATGCTCATGATCTCGCGGCGACCGCCGAACGCCGCGGCCGGGTAGCCGTTGCCCATCGCCTTGGCGTAGGTGCCCAGGTCCGGCCGGATCCCGAAGAACTCGGCCGCTCCACCCCGCCCGAAGCGGAAGCCGGTCTTCACCTCGTCGAAGATCAGGAGGATCCCGAACTCCTCCGTGAGCGCCCGCATCGCCTGGTGGAAGCCGGGCTTCGGCATGATCCCCTGGGCGTTGCCGAGGACGGGCTCGACGATGATCGCCGCGATCTCGTGGCCCTGGCGCTCGAAGAGGCGGCGCAGCTGGTCGATGTTGTTGTAGCGCGCCGGGATGATCGTGTCGGCGACCGGCCCGGGGATCCCCCGGCCCCACGTCAGGCCGACCGGGTTCTCCGCGTCGCCGAGGTCGGCCACGTTGTTCGGGGCGACGGAGATCAGGGCGTAGTCGTGGACGCCGTGGTACTGGCCCTCGAACTTCACGATCTTGTCGCGGCCCGTGTAGGCCCGCGCCACGCGCATCGCGTGCATCGTCGCCTCGGTGCCGGAGACCGTCATGCGGGCCATCTCGACCCAGCCGGTCAGCTCGCACAGGAGCTCCATCGCCCGGACCTCGTCCTCCGAGGTCAGCGAGAAGCTGACTCCGCGGCGCATCCGCTCGTTGACGTAGTCGTCGACGCGGTCGTCGGCGTGCCCCAGGATGACCGGGCCGTAGCCCATCCGGAGGTCGACGTACTCGTTGCCGTCGATATCCCAGACGCGGCCCCCCTTGCCGCGATCCACGTAGATCGTGTCCTCGCCCCAGGCGCGGAAGTTGGAGTCCGTGCCGCCGGGCAGCGTCCGGACGGCCCGCTGGTACATCGCCTTCTGGGCGTCGCGTGTCAGGCTGGGGGCGGCGGACTCTGGCGCCATGATTCCTCCGTGGCTCGACCGTCCCGACCGCCTTCCCGGGTGCCGGCCGCGGCATGCGGCGGGCTTCCATGGAGTGGGTCGCGAGGTGGGGCGTCCCGCGGGACGGAACGGGTATGGCCGCGATGGTGCCATGCGCCGACGTTGCCTGTCAAACGATCTTCGCGCCGAAACCTGCCAGAACGTGCGAAATGCGCACCGTTTGCGCCGAGGATCGTGCGATCCGTCGTCATGGACCACGCCAGGGGTGCTGGCCGCCACGGGCCGCGGCGTCCCGGGTCGGGCGCGGGCCGCGGCGGTCGCGCGATGTCCTGCCCGGTCGGCGTGCCGGGTCCGCGCCGGGCTCCCACCGGGTCGGCGCCGTCGCGTGCCGGCGCCGCGCGGCCTCGGCGTCCGTCCGCATGCCGCGCGCCGGTGCGTGCGCCGCGGGCGGCCTCCCGGGTCGGGCACAGGCGGCGTCCCCGGTCGGGCACAATCGCGCGGTGAGCTCCGACCTGCCCGTCAGCTACTGGTCCACGACCGGCAACCCGCCCCGCCACGCGCCGCTGCGCGGCGATGCGATCGCCGACGTCGCGGTCATCGGCGCCGGCTTCACGGGCCTGTGGACGGCGATCCGCCTCCTGGAGACCGATCCCGGCCTCCGCGTCGTCGTGCTCGAGATGGAGCACGTCGGGTTCGGCGCGTCGGGGCGCAACGGCGGCTTCTGCGCGGCGTCGCTGACGCACGGGCTGGACAACGGCCGGCGCCACTACCCCGACGAGATCGAGGTGCTGCACCGCGAAGGCCTGGCCAACCTGCGGGGCCTGGTCGCGTTCACGCGGGACCACGCGGTCGCCTGCGACCTCGAGGAGACGGGCGAGCTCCTGTTCGCCGATCGCGACCGCCAGGTGGACGGCCTCCGCGCCGGCGCCGACCTCGCGGCGTCGTTCGGGGAGCGCGCCGTCTTCCTGGACCGGGACGCTGCGCGCGAGGAGGTCCGCTCCCCGCGCTGGGAGGCCGGTCTCTGGCTGCCCGACTCCTGCGTGATGCTCAACCCGTCGAAGCTGGCCTGGGGCCTTGCCCGCGTCGCCGTCGAGCTGGGCGCCGCGCTCCACGAGACGACCCGCGTGACCGGCCTGCAGCGCGTGGCGGGCGGCGTCCTGGTCCGCACCGTCGACGCAGACGGCGCGCCGGCCGGCGTCCGCGCACGTCACGTCGTCGTGGCCACGTCGGCCTACTCGGGCTGGCTCCGACGGCTCCAGCCGCTCTTCGTCCCGGTCTACGACTACGTCCTGGTGTCGGAGCCGCTCACACCCGAGCAGCGCGCATCGATCGGCTGGGCCCGCCGGCAGGGCCTGGCCGACGTCAACAACCAGTTCCACTACTTCCGGCTCACCCGCGACGATCGGATCCTGTGGGGCGGGTACGACGCGATCTACTACCCGGGCAACGGCGTGGCGCCGATGTTCGATCACCGGCCGGCCACCTTCGAGCGGCTGGACGCCAACTTCAGGGCGACCTTCCCGCAGCTGGCCGGCCTCCGCTTCCCGTTCCGCTGGGGCGGCGCCATCGACACGACGACGCGCTTCACGCTGACCTTCGGACGGACGATGGGCGACCGGGTGGTGTACGCGCTCGGCTACACCGGCCTGGGGGTCGGGGCGGCGCGATGGGCGGCGGGGGTCGTCCGCGACATGCTGCTGCGCCCGGAGTCGGACCTCCTGCGCCTCCGCTTCGTCCGGACGAAGCCGTTCCCGTTCCCCCCGGAGCCGTTGCGGGGGCTGGCGGTCGAGACCGTCCGGAACGAGCTGATCCGCGCGGACGCGAACGACGGCCGGCGCGGGCTCATCCTGCGGACGCTGGACGCCCTTGGGATCGGCTTCGACAGCTAGGCCGGGTGGCCGGTCTCAGGCGCGGCCGGGCGACGAGCGCCAGGGGCGCCAGGCGACGGACGACAGGCGCGAGCCGGGCGGACAGGCGCGGCCGGGGGCCGCCTACGACGCCGAGGCGCCGACGTCGGGCTGGGGCAGGCCGAGGAGCCGGCGCAGGGCGCGGGACAGGAGCTGCGGGTCGACGGCGCCGGGTTCCAGGTAGTGCTGCAGGATGAGCCCCGAGCCGATCGCGGAGAACAGGGTCCCCAGCTCCTCGCCGGAGAACGGCGACTCGATCCCATCGCCCGCGAGCTTGTCCGCGATCAGGGGGCCGAAGTCGCTCCGCATCTGCCGGTAGTCGTGGGCGATGATCGAGCGGAGCGACGGGTCGCGCATGGCGGCGAGCCAGACTTCGATGGTGAGGACGTCCCATGCCTCGTCGCGGGCCGCCTGGGTCGCGCAGCATCTCCCCCATCCCGTCGACGAACTCGGCCAGCGGGGTGGCGACGATCTCCGCCCTCCGGGCGTCGATGTTCGCCGAGATGCTCTGGCGCTCGGCCAGGGCGACGAACAGCTCCGCCTTCGAGGCGAAGTTGGAGTAGACGGCGCCCTTCGTGTAGCCCGCCGCCTCGGCGACCGCCTCGAGCGAGGCGCCGTGGTAGCCGAGCCGGTTGAAGACCTCGGCCGCCGCGTCGAGCAGGCGCTCGCGCGTCTGGGCCCGGCGTTCGTCGCGCGTGAGGCGCCCAGCTGGTTCGACGGTGTCCATGCCCAGAGGATACCACCGGGTATCAAGATCCCGTCCGGTATTGACATACCGGACGGTATGTGCATACTGGCCGGTATCAAGACGACATCTGAGCCAGCCACAGCACGGACGGACCCACGACGATGCTCCTCGAAGTCTCCGGCCTCACCAAGACGTACCGCAAGGGTGCCCGTGCCAACGCCGGGATCGACCTCTCGGTCGAGGCAGGCGAGGTCTACGGACTTCTCGGCCATAACGGCGCCGGCAAGACGACCCTGGTCAACCAGGTCGTCGCGCTCCTCCGGCCCGACGCCGGCACGATCACGATCGACGGCCACGACGTGGTGGCGGACCCTGCCTTCGCCCGTCGCGCGTGCTCCATCCAGCCCCAGGCGCAGGTGCCGCTGGACGGCCTGACGCCGCGCCAGGCGATCGACCTCGTGGGGCGGATCCGCGGCGGCGGGCGGACCGACGTCCAGGCCCGTTCCGCGCACCTGGTGGACGCCCTCGACATCGGCGAGTGGATCGACCAGGACGGAAAGCGGCTGTCGGGCGGGGTCAAGCGCATCGTGTCGTTCGCCATGGCTGCCGTCGTCCCGGGCCGTCTCGTGGTCTTCGACGAGCCGACCAACGATGTGGACCCCGTTCGGCGCCGGCTCCTCTGGAGCCAGGTCCGGGCGGTCGCCGACGATGGCGCAGCCGTCCTCCTCGTCACCCACAACGTCGTCGAAGCGGAGCGCGCCGTCGATCGGCTGGCGATCCTCGACCACGGCCTCGTGATCGCGACGGGAACCCCGGCCCAGCTCAAGGAGCGGATCGCCGACGACGTCCGCCTGGAGCTCGTCCTGGAGCCCGGGGCGGCGGCACCGCCCTGGCCGCACTTCGTGGAGCTCACGGTCAGCGCCGGCCAGCGCCAGACGGCGACGGTGCGCGCCACCGCGGCCCACGAGGCGGTCGGCTGGGTCGAGGGGCTCAAGCGGGCCGGCGTCGTCGAGGAGTACCGCCTGGGGCCCGCCACGCTCGAGGATGTCTACGTCGAGCTCGTCGGCCGCGCCGACGCTCTCGCCAACGGCAACGGGAACGGCGGCAACGGCAATGGCATAGCGTCCGCCACCGCCGTCTCGAAGGAGGCCCCACGTGTCCGCGCTGCGTAGCTACCTGCTGCTCGTCAAGTGGCAGGGACTCCGGTCCAAGGGGTTCCTGCCCTTCGCCATCATCATCCAGGGGCTCTTCTCGCTCGGCATCGTCATCGGCTACCCGCTGCTGTTCCCGCAGATGGATCCCACGACGGTGCTCTACCTGGCGACGGGAGCCCCGGCGATCACGCTCATCACCATGGGCCTCGTGGCCGTGCCCCAGATGGTCGCCCAGGCCAAGACGGAGGGGACGCTGGACTACATGCGCACCCTCCCCATCCCGCGGGTCGTCTACCTGCTGGCCGACCTGACGGTCCAGCTGGCGATCGTCCTGCCGGGCGTGGTCTTCGGCGTGATCATCGCCACGATCCGCTTCGACCTCCCGCTCCAGCCGAGCCCGCTCGTCGTCCCGTCGGTCATCCTGGTCGTCCTGACGGCGACCGCCGTGGGCTACGGCCTCGCCGCCGTCCTCCCGCCGCTCATGGCCAACCTGATGAGCCAGGTCCTGGTGGTGCTCGTGTTCATGTTCAGCCCGCTCAACTTCCCGCCCGACCGGCTCCCGGACTGGCTCGCCACGCTGCACTCGGTGCTGCCGATCCGGGCCATGGGCGAGGTCCTCCGCG
>CAVZLW010000001.1:0-420022 GCA_963776285.1 uncultured Chloroflexia bacterium | reverse complement strand
AACGGGGGATGGATGCCGTTCTGGATTCGCCGTTCGGACGACGAGCGGCTCTTCTGGGCCCGGGACGACCGCTTTGCGCACGCCGTCCTGCACGGCGCGCCGGGAGCCCGCATCCTCGACCTCGACTCCGGGTGGTGTGTCGTCGGCCCGGCCGCGATCCTGGACGACGTGACCATCGCCGGTCTCGCCGACGGGCGACCCTACGGCCTCGTCGCGATCGACTCCTCGGCCCCGGCACCCGACCGCTACCTGCACGCGCTGACTGCCGCGGTCCAGGCATCCGGCATCGCCGACCGGATCGGGATGGACCAGTCGCCGGTCGCTGCCGCGACGAAGCTGCTCGACTACTTCTTCGCGCTCCGCAGCCGCCACCACGTCGTCTTCCAGCCGCTGGTCGACCTGCGCACGCTGCGAACCGCCGAGTGGGAGTGCCTGTTCCGGCCCGAGATGCCGATGCTGCCCCAGTCGATCAGCGGGATCGTCGACGCCGCGATCGTCGCCGGGCGGTCGGTCGACCTGGACCTCTTCATCGTGGAACGGATCCTCGCCCGCGTCGCAGATCTCCTCGCGGCCAAGCCGGCGCGTCCCATGCGGCTCGCGGTCAACCTGACGCCGGCAAGCTTCCTGGATCCACGTTTCGAGCCGCGGGTGATGGCCTCCCGCATGCGGGAGGCCGGCCTCTCGCCGCGCCAGGTCACGCTCGAGTGCACCGAGCAGCAGGCGGTGGCCGACGTCGTGCCCCTCAAACGCGCCGTGCGTTCCCTGCGCCGCCTCGGGTTCGGGGTGGCCGTGGACGACGCGGGCGCAGGCTACGCCTCCTTCATGCTGATCGCCGCGCTCCGACCCAGCGTGATCAAGATCGACCGCGAGATCGTCCAGGGGATAGCCCGCGACGTCGCGAAACGGGCGCTCGTCGAGGCCTTCGTCGGCTTCGCCCGGCGCATCGACGCCCGGCTGGTCGCCGAGGGCATCGAGAAGCGGGCAGACCTCGCCGTGCTGATCGACGCCGGCGTCGACCTGGGCCAGGGCTACCTCCTCGGACGCGGCACCGACGAGCCGGTGCAACCCTCGCAGCGGCGAGCGGCAGCTGCGCTCGCGGCGATCGCCAAGCTCCGGGCCGAGGCGTCCGGGCGAAAGATCGGCGCCCTCGCCGGCCCGGCGGACTGAGGACCGACCGCCCGCGACTCGCCCGTCGGCCGCCGGGCTCCCCCGTCCGTCCGGGGCTCCCGGGCACGTGCCGGCGCCGGTCGGCCCGAAAGCGTGGCGCCCGGATCGCGGCCGACTACCTCGTCGCGCGGTACTCCGCCAGGGCGGCCACCAGCTCCCGGCAGAATGCAGGGATGTCCTCCACGACGCGTCCCCAGACCAGGTTGCCGTCGCGGAACGCGGGCTCGTCCACCCACGTCGCCCCGGCGTTGACGAGGTCGTCGCGGATCCCGAGCGACCCCGTCGCCCGCACCCCGTCGACGATGCGCGCGGAGATGGCGATCAGCCCGCCGTGGCAGATGATCCCGATCGGCTTGTGGGCCCCGTTGATGGCGGCCACGAAGTCGGTCACGGGCCGGTACCGGCGCAGCTTGTCGGGCATCCAGCCCCCCGGGACCACCAGCCCGTCGTACTCGTCCGGGTCCAGCCCCGCGGCCTCGACGTCGACGGGCACCGCCAGCCCGTTCTTGCCGCGCACGGTTGCGGGCGCGACGCCCGCGGAGGTCACCCGCGCGCCGGCCTCGCGGAGGCGCATCACGGTCACCCAGTATTCGAGGTCCTCGACGCCCTCCCCGGCGAGGACCGCGACGTGCAGCCCCTGGAGCTCCATGGAACCCTCCATCGTTCCCGGTCTCCGCGCCGGGCGCCTCGCGAGGATACGCCGGCCCGTCCGGTCGGCGCGTGCCGTACGATCCGGTCATGTCCGACGACGCCATCCTGGCCGATCGCCTCCGCACGTTCCTCGCCACGCCCGGTCGCTTCGCCACGCTGGCGACGCTGGACCCCGACGGGTCGCCGCGGCAGGCCGTGGTCTGGTACCGCCTCGACGAGGGACGGATCCTCCTCAACAGCGCCGACGGCCGGCGCTGGCCGGCCAACCTGCGCCGGGACCCGCGCTGCTCGCTCAGCATCCCGGACCCGGCGGACGGATACTCCTTCGTCGCCATCGACGGGCGCGTCGCGGAGGTGGTGGACGACCAGGCGGTCGCCCAGGCGGACATCGCCGACCTCGCCCGGCGCTACCATCCCGACGATCCCGCCGAATCCGACGCGAGCATCGCCCGCTTCCAAACCCAGCACCGGGTCACCTTCCGGGTCGAGATCGTCGCCGCCCACGACCACCTGGAGGGTTGACCGGATGAGCCCCGTCGCGGACCCGGGGCGCGAGCCCGACGTGCGGTTCGGCGCCCAGCTCTGGAGCCAGGCGACGGACTGGCCGGGGTTCGTCGGCGCGGCGGTGGCAGCGGAGGAGGCCGGCTGGGACTCGGTCTGGACCTGGGACCACCTCCACGCCATCTTCGGGCCGTGGGAGCAGCCGATCCTCGAAGGCTGGCTCGCCATCGGGGCGGTCGCGGCGCGGACCTCGCGCGTGCGGGTCGGCCTGATGGTCGGGGCGAACACGTTCCGCAACCCGGGACATACCGCCAAGCTCGCGGCGACGCTGGACCACGTGAGTGCCGGGCGGGCCGTCCTCGGCATCGGCGGGGCCTGGTTCGCCCGCGAGCACGAGGCATTCGGCATCGACTTCGGGGCGAGCGTCGGGGAGCGCCTCGACCACCTCGACGAGGCCGTCGAGGTCATCCGCCGCCTGCTCGACGGTGAGCGGTTCAGCCATGCGGGGCGCTTCTACCGTTTCGACGACGCGCTCGCCATGCCGCGGCCCCTGCAGGCGCACCTGCCCATCCTCGTCGGCGGGAGCGGCCCGAAGAAGACGCTCCGCACCGTCGCCCGCTGGGCCGACGCCTGGAACACGAGCGGCTCGCTGGAGCAGGTGTCCGCCCGGGACGCGATCCTCCGGGCTCACTGCGCCGTCGTGGGCCGCGACCCGGCGGCCATCGAGCGGACGGTGAGCTTCCCGGTCGTGCTGCGGGACGACCCCGTGGCGGCCGAACGAGCCTTCCGCGACCTGTGCGACCACAACGGGACGCCCGACGCGGGGGACGTCCCGACCCTCCTCGGTCCTCCCGAGGCGGTCGCCGCCGCCATCCGGCCCTACGTCGCGCTCGGCTTCTCCACCGTCATCGTCCGCCTGCCCGCACCGCACGACCGGGAGACCATCGCGCGGCTCGGCGAGGTCCGGGCGGCGCTCGCCGGCTGAGCGAGACGGCGATGCCGCGCGTGGTCGCGCTCGCGGGCGGGGTCGGCGGAGCCAAGCTCGCCCACGGGCTCCAGCAGGTGCTCGCTCCCCGCGAGCTCAGCGTGGTCGTCAACACGGCCGACGACGAGGAGTTCCACGGCCTCCTCGTCTGCCCGGACCACGACACCGTGCTGTACACGCTCGCCGGCCTGGCCGACCGCGCGCAGGGCTGGGGCCTCGCGAACGAGACCTGGTCGGCGGCCGGCATGCTGGCCCGCCTCGGTGAGCCGGACTGGTTCCGGATCGGCGACCGCGACCTGGCCGTCCACGTCCACCGGACGCGCCGGCTGCGATCGGGGGCCCGCCTGACGGACGCCAACCGCGGGATCCAGCGTGCGCTGGGCCTTTCGACGCCGATCCTGCCGATGGCCGACGAGCCCGTGCGGACGCGGGTCCGGACGCCCGATGGATGGCTCGCCTTCCAGGACTACTTCGTGCGGCTGCGGCAGGCCCCCGACGTGCTCGAGGTCGTCTTCGCCGGGATCGAGCGCGCCCGGCCGACCCCGGAGGTGACGGCCGCCCTGGCGGGGGCAGAGGCGATCGTGATCTGCCCGTCGAACCCGTTCGTCTCCGTCGGCCCGATCCTGGCCGTCCCCGGCATGCGCGCGCTGGTCGACGCGGCCCGCGCGCGGGGCGTGAGGGTCGCGGCGGTCTCGCCGCTCGTCGGGGGACGCGCCCTCAGGGGGCCAGCCGACCGGATGGCCGCCTCCCTGGGGACCGGCGCGAGCGCCACCGGGATCGCCCGGCTCTACGCCGGTCTCGTCGACGTCCTGCTGATCGACGAGGAGGACGCGGCCGATGCGCCCGCGATCGCAGCCCTGGGGCTCAGGACCGTCGTGCGCCCGACGGTCATGAGCGACGACGCGTCCCGGGCAACCCTGGCAGCCGCGGCCGTCGAGGCGGCTTGGCGCGGCGCATCCTGAGGGCGGGATCCGGGCCCTCGGGGTCGAAGGAGACGGGCTGGCCGGGCGGTGTCAGCAGGACCCGGACGCCCGGGGCGTACCGGCGGGCGAAGCGGGCGAACTCGCGCGGCGGGTCGGTGAGCCGGCCGGGCACGACCCGGCCGAGGCCAAGCGGCCAGAGCGTCCCCCAATGGATCGGGACGGCATACCGCGGAGCCAGCAGCGCCAGGGCCTCCGCCGCGCGGCGGGGGTTCATGTGGCCGTGGCCCAGCCGCGGCCCCCAGCCCCAGACGGGCAGCATCGCCACGTCGAGGCCCGGTGCCAGGTCGGCCATCGCCGGAAAGACGTCGGTGTCGCCGGCGAAGTAGACCTTCGTCGGTCCTTCCTCCAGCACGAAGCCCAGGGCCGGCGCGACGGGGCCGAGCGGCGGCCGCCTGCCGTCGTGGTCGGCGAACGTCACGCTGAGGCGGACCGGGCCGACGGCCAACGAGTCTCCCGGACGAACGCCCTCCACGCGGCTGAATCCCCGGTCCAGGAGGAGGCGCTCGCCCCCCGCCGGCATGATCACGCGGGTCTCCGTCCCGATCTGGAGCAGCGACCGGATGTGGAGGTGGTCGACGTGGAGATGCGAGATCAGCACCGCGTCCAGGTCGCGGTGGAGGGCGGGGTCGAGGCTGCTGGAGACCCGCCGCAGGATCAGCAGACGCTCGAAGACGAGGGGATCGGTGAGGATGCGGTGCCCGCGATCTCGATGAGCATCGTCGCGTGGCCGAGGAACGTGAGCGACGGTTGCGGGCGCGCCGAGTCGATCGTCATGCCGACACGTACGGTACCCGAGCGCGACCTCGTCTAGGATCGCCCTGTGCCCGACTGGACCCGTTGCCTCGACAACATCATCGCCATCGTCCCCGTCCGGGGCCTGGAGGGAGCGAAGGCGCGCCTCGGTGAAGCGCTCGACGCGGAGGAGCGTCGAGCACTCGTGGAGCGCCTGCTGACCCGCACCGTCACGGCCGCCGCCACGACGCCCGGCGTGGTGGCGGTCGCCGTCGTGTCGCCCGATCCCGTCGTGCTCGATCTCGCCGAGCGCCTTGGAGCGCAGGGCGTGCCGCAGGGCGGCGGAGGTCTGAACGAAGGCCTGGTGGAAGGCCGCGCCTGGGCCGAGAGCGCCGGCGCGGACGGGATCCTCGTCATCCCGGGCGACCTCCCGGCGGTGAGCGCCCTGGAGCTGGCCCGCGTCGTGGGCGGTGCCCGCGCCGTGCTGGCCGCGAGCGCCGCCCAGGCTTCCGCTGCGCGGGCGCTCGTGGCGGTCGTGGCAGACCGCGCCGGGACGGGAACGAACCTGCTCCTCGTCGCTCCGCCGCGCGCGATCGGGTTCCAGTTCGGCGAGGGCTCGCGAGCCGCCCACGCCGCGGCGGCCCGGACGGTGGGTGCGGTCTACGTCGAGCTCGACGGACCGCTGGCGCTCGACCTCGACACGCCCGACGATCTCCTTGCCGCCGAGGCGGCGGGGCTCGGCGGCCTTCGCGCGGAGCTGTCGTGAGCGAGCCCGTCGTCGGCTCCGGGGTGCCGAGCCACCCGGTCGAGCCCGCTGACGGCTCCAGGGCGGAGGCTGACGACGACAGTGCGGCGCCCATGGAGCCGACTCGTCCGGGCGCGGCCCTCGTGGTCTTCCCCCTGGAGCCGCTCCCGGAGGTGGGCCCGGGAGACGACCTCGGGGCACTCGTCGGCGACGCGCTCGCGGCGACGCCGGGCGCCCTGCCGCTCCGTTCCGACGACGTGGTCGTCGTGACGCAGAAGGTGGTGTCGAAGGCCGAGGGCGCGTTCGTCGATCTCGCGAGCGTGGAGCCCCGCCCGGAAGCGGTCGCCTTCGCCGCGCGGTGGAAGCGTGACCCCCGCCAGGTGGAGGTGGTCCTGCGGGAGGCGGTCCGCATCGTCCGGATGGCCAACGGGGTGATCATCGCCGAGACGCGCCACGGATTCGTGCTCGCAAACGCCGGGGTCGATGCCAGCAACGTGGGCCCGGCCTCCGGCGACGTCGTGCTCCTGCTGCCGGAGGATCCCGACGCGTCCGCTCGACAGATTCGCGACAGCCTGGCGACGCGCTTCCGGACCGCCCCTGGAGTGGTCGTCTCGGACAGCCTGGGACGGCCGTGGCGGTTCGGCATCGCCGACCTCGCGATCGGCGTGGCTGGCTTCCGGCCGCTCGAGGACCTGCGGGGCACGCCGGACGCCGACGGTCGAATCATGGCTGCCACCGTCCGCGCCGTCGCCGACGAGATCGCCTCGGCCGCCGAGCTGATCCTCGGCAAGGCGGCCCGCCGGGCGGTGGCGCTCGTTCGTGGCGCCTCCCCTCCCCCGGGCGACGGCTCGATCCGGCGCGACGTCCTCATGCCCCCCGAATCCGACCTCTTTCGCTGAGACCGGCAGCCGCGCGGCCGGTGCCCGGCCCCGATGACCCGGGCGGACGGCGCCCGGCCGGGAGGACCCGCTCGACGCGACCCCGGGGCGACCGGTGTACGCTGCCCGCTCCCGAGCCAAGCCCCTTCGAGGAGCCACGCCCGTGAAGATCGGCCTCCAGCTCAACCGATTCGACTATGCCGGCGGCACGCCGCAGATCGGACCCACCCTTGCCCGCGTAGCTCGCGACGCCGACGAAGCCGGGTTCGATTCCCTGTGGGTCATGGACCACTTCTTCCAGATCCGCGGCATCGGGCCGGCCGAGGACCCGATGCTCGAGGGCTGGACGGCGCTCGGCTTCATGGCCGCCCACACGCGGCGAGCCCGCCTCGGGCTGATGGTGGGCGGCGTCCACTACCGACTGCCCGGGCTGTGGGTGAAGGCGGCGACGACCCTCGACGTCCTCTCCGGGGGCCGCGCCTGGCTCGGGATCGGGGCGGCGTGGAACCAGGAGGAGAGCGACGCGCTGGGCTTCCCGATGCCGCCGCTCGGGACCCGCTTCGAGATGCTCGAAGAGACGCTGCGGATCGCCCACGCCCTGTGGACCGGGGATCGCGGCACCGAGGAGCGGTTCGACGGCGCCCACTTCACGGCGACCCGCCTCATGAGCTCCCCGCAGTCGATCAGCCGACCGCACGTCCCGATCATGATCGGCGGCGGTGGCGAGCTGAAGACGCTGCGCCTGGTGGCCAGGTACGCGGACGCCACCAACGTCTTCGGCGGCCCCGACATCCTGCGCCGCAAGTACCGCATCCTCCACGAGCACTGCGACGCGGTCGGCCGCCCGTACGACGAGATCGAGCGTTCGACGCTGCAGAGCTCTCGCCTGTCGGCCGACGCTGGCCCGCGGACGGAGACGCCCGGGGCGGCCGCGGAGCGCTTCGCGACGCTCGCGGCCGCGGGCGCCCAGCACGTGATCGTCGGGATCCAGAACATCGAGCAGCCGGGCGTGGACGCGCTTGCGGCGCGCCTCGTGGAGCTCGTCCACGCGATCTGACCCCGGGCGCGGCGCAGGCCCGTCCCCGCGACGTCCGGCGCTGGCCGGGTACTAGGACCAGGGCGCCGGCCGCGGCGCGACGCAGCGCCGGCCGTGTGCCCGGCCGTACGACCCCGTACCACCGGGCCCCTCGCGAAGCAGCCGCCCGGCCCCGCACACTCGGCAGATGTTGAAGGGCTTCGCCGCTCGACCCGTGTGGGATCCCCAGCTGCGGGTCGTCCCGATCGGGCCGGGCGACGCGGAGGGCAGCCGGCGGGCTGCCCGGGGGTCGCCCTCCGACGAGAGCCCTTCGCCGCCGGCGATCGACCCGCTGGAGTACGCCGAGGGCCAGGCCGATCCGGGTATCGCCGTGGGGCGCGCCCGGGAGGCCCTCGCCGCGCTGGCCGACCATCTCGTCCTCGACGACGGACTCGCCGCCAGCGTCCTGCTCGCCGGGCCGGAACGGCTGCGCGGCCCGGCCGCGACCGCGATCCTTGCCGACCTGCGACGGAGGATGGACGCGCCGGCGCCGTCGGCCGGACCCTTCCCGTGGCACCGCGATCCCGCTGAATCCCACGCCTACGCCCGTCGCGGACGACGCCCGCGGATCTCGTGGCGCCCCGGCGAGGCACGCCTCATGAGCGCCGACCTCAGGGCCTATCTCGAGCGGCTTCGCGATCCCATCGCGATCGTCGACACGCTGGAGCTGCTCGCCCGCCTGGAAGGGATCGGCGGACCCGCCATCGCCGAGACGGCGGGCCACATCCGGCGCGAGGCGATGCCAGCGATCGAGACCGAGATGGCCTGGTGGATCCTGGGCTCCGACCCTTGGCGCGACACGTTCGGGCTGTGGCTGGCGACCGACCGCCCGTACGCGCTGCCGCAGGTCCACTCCCTCCTGGTCGCCACGGCCACCAGGTACGCGACGCTGGCGTCGCGCGTCGCAGGCGTCGTGTGCGGGAACACGGCCCCGTTCGACGGCGTGCCGCTCGTCTCGGCCTCCTCGCAGCTGGTGCTGGGCCTGTGGACGCTCGGCCTCTACCCGTCGCTGGTCCCGGGGATCGTCGCCTTCGTCGGGGGGGAGCGGCGGGAGAACGGGAGCTGGGCGGACCCGGGGCAGCCGCCGGACGTCCTCACGACCCTCGCCGCGGCCGAGGTCATGAGCCGCCTCGACCCCGCGTTCGATCCCGCCCCGACGGCGGCCTACCTGTCCCGGCTCCAGGAGCCCGCGGGCTGGTGGCGCGCCCTGGACCCCGAGGTCCCCTGGCTGACCTCCGCCGTCGTCGCCTGGCTCGAGCGCGCCGATCGCCCATACCACGAGCGGTTCGCCTGGCCGGCCGTCCAGAAGTGGGATCGCGACCGCAAGACGCGGATCCCGACCTACACCTACTTCTCCGACATCGCACGGGTGCTCGGCGCCGTGCCCGGCCTCCGCGAGGCGGAGATGCCGCTCCTCTTCTGCGACCTGGCCGGCTTCAAGGAGTTCAACAACCAGGAGGGCCAGCAGGTGGGCGACGAGGTCCTGCGGGTCTTCGCCGGCGCCCTCGGCGAGATTGCCTGGGCGCGCCCGATCCGCGACGGCGGCGACGAGTTCGTCGTGATCGGCGCTCCCGGGCGGCCGGGCTTCGTCGACGACGTCAACGCCTTCCGCGCGGCCTGGCCCGGGACCTTCACGAAGGCCTTCGGCGGCGACGTCCCGCCGGTGGGACCCCGAATCCTGGTGACCACGGCCTCGGGCGGGACGCTCGAGGCGGCGCGCGAGCGGCTCGGGCGACTCGTGGGCGAGGTGAAGCAGGCCCATCCGGAGCCCGGCGCCGAGGGCGTCCTCGTCACCATCCCCTAGCCCCAGGATCCTGGCGCGCGACGGCTCGGCTCGTGCGCGGATCCGCTGGGCGACGGGCGACGGGCCGGCAGTGGCGGTCCGTGAGGGGTGCTCGGGCGCGGCGTGACCGGCCGGCCCTTCGATACTCCCAGGGGGTATCGACTCCGTGCTACGATAGGGGCGATCCGCGCGAGGCCGCGGCCGACCCCAGCACGAGACCTGCCTTCCCGATGTCCGACTTCAGATCCCCTCCTGGCGACTTCACGATCGACTTCGGCGGGGCCGCCGGCGGGGTCGCGGCCCCGCTGGCGGCCGTTCCGATGCCCCTTCCTGCGGAGGGGCCTCGGGAGACGAGCGTCCTGGTCCTCGGCTCCGGCCCGGCGGGACTGACTGCGGCGGTCTACGCCGCCCGCGCGAACCTCGAGCCGATCGTCCTGGCCGGGCACCAGCCGGGCGGCCAGCTGACGATCACGAGCGACGTCGAGAACTACCCGGGATTCCCGGAAGGGATCCAGGGCCCAGAGCTGATGGCACGCTTCCGCGAGCAGGCCGAGCGCTTCGGGGCCCGCATCTTCGACGTCGAGGCCGACCGTGTCGACTTCTCCGGCCGGCCGTTCCGGGCGTGGGCCGGCGGCGTCGAGTACCGGGGCCAGGCGGTCATCGTGGCGACGGGCGCCTCCGCGCTGTGGCTGGGTCTCCCCTCCGAGGAGCGCCTGCGCGGCCGCGGCGTCTCGGCCTGCGCCACGTGCGACGGCTTCTTCTTCCGGGGCAAGGAGATTGCCGTCGTCGGCGGCGGGGACACCGCCATCGAGGAGGCGCTCTACCTCACCCGCTTCGCCACGAAGGTGCACCTGCTGCACCGGCGCGCCGAGTTCCGGGCCAGCAAGATCATGCAGGGGCGCGCCGAGAGCCATCCCTCGATCGAGATCCACCGCGGGGTCATCGTCGACGAGATCCTCGGCCAGGATGCCGTCACCGGCGTGCGGCTGCGCGAGGCGGCCACCGGCCGGGCCCTCGAGCTCCCGGTGGAGGGTTTCTTCGTGGCCATCGGCTATCGCCCGAACACGGCGCCCTTCGAAGGCTGGCTCGAGAAGGACGAGAAGGGCTACCTCGTGGTCCAGAACGAGACGCACTCGCGCATCGAGGGCGTCTTCATCGCGGGTGACGTCCACGACCAGCGCTACCGCCAGGCCGTCACGGCAGCGGGCGACGGCTGCCGCGCCGCGATCGACGCCGAACGGTGGCTCGAGGAGCACGGAACCGTCGAGGCCGTCGCGGCCGCGGCGTGGTGAGCGGCCGCGGCGTGGCCGGCCAGCCCTCGCGGCCCGACCGCCGCGAGACGACGCTCCGGCGCCTGGGGATCATGCCGCCCGTCGCGGACCTGGTCCGGGCCGCTCTCGACGAGGCAATCGAGCGGGCCGAGGCCGCGCACGAGGCGGCGCCACCGGTGCCGTCCGCCCTCGGCCAGCCGGCCGCTGGCCGGGGCGACGCAGGGTCCGGGTGTCGCGGGTCCTGGGGTCGCCGTGCTCGACGCCGGCTGCGGCCGCCACTCGGCGCTGGCGTGGTACCGCGCGCGGATCGGACGGTTCGTGGGGGTCGACATCCACGAGCCGGCACCGGGCTCCCTGCCGTACCTCGACGAGTTCGCGGCGGTCGACGTCTGCACGGATGCCGACGCGTTTGGCGAGGCCACCTTCGACGTCGCGCTCAGCTCGTTCACGGTGGAGCACTTCGCAGACCCCGCCGCTGCATTTGCCAACATCCGGCGCTGGCTGCGACCGGGAGGCACCCTCGTCCTGACGACGGTGAACCGGCGCCATCCGTTCGTGGCGGCGTACCTTCAGATGCCGGGCGGGATTCGACGGCGGCTCCAGCCGATGGTGAAGGCAAGCGCGGCCGACGCCCACCCGCTCGTCGGGGCCTGCAACGATCCGGAGGCGCTGCGCAGATGCGCTGAGCGCAGCGGGCTACGTGGACGTGCGTGTCACGACGGTGGGCCACCTCGCCCGGGCGTGGGGGCGCCGCCTTCCGACCCTCGGCCTGGGGATCGTCGGCGACCTGCTGACTCGCGGGATCCCGTCACGCCGCTCCACGCTTGTCGTGGGCGCCCGGGTTCCCCTGGGCGCCGCGTGAGCAGGGCAGGCGCGACGACCGCGGGCTCGCCGCGCCGGGCCCGCACGTCGGTGGGCCAGGCGGGCGCGTGACGGGCCGCGGCGGCGCGGGCCGGCTGGCGCGCAGCACGTTCCGCGGCGGCGAGCCGATCCCGGCGATCCCGCCAGAGCGCCGCCGGCGCACGACGCTTCGCATCGTCGCCTTCTTCCGGCCCTACAGGATCCAGGTCGCGGTCGTCGTCACGGCCATCATTGCCACGAGCCTCCTGGGCCTGGTGAACCCGCTCATGCTCAAGGTGCTCACCGACCAGGTGATCATCGGCAAGGACTACCAGAACCTCTACCTCTACATCGGCCTGATGATCGTCGTCCCCATCATCTCGGGGCTCATCGGGGTGGGCCAGACCTACCTCAACAACGTCATCGGCCAGAGCGTGATGCAGGACCTCCGCAACGCGCTCTATGCCCACCTGCAGCGGCTGCCCCTGCGCTTCTTCACGGAGACGCGGACGGGCGAGATCCAGAGTCGCCTCGCCAACGACGTCGGCGGCGTCCAGGCCGTGGTGACCGACACCGCCACCAGCGTCGCCTCCAACGTGGCCATCGTCGCGTCGACGATCATCACGATGGTGATCATCGACTGGCGCCTGACGCTCCTCTCTCTCGGGATGCTGCCGTTCTTCCTGTACCTCACCCAGCGCGTGGGGCGGGTGCGGCGGGAGGTCTCGACAGAGACCCAGGAGGCGCTCGCTGAGATGACCGCGGTGACGGAGGAGACGTTGAGCGTCTCCGGCGTGCTCCTCGCCAAGACCTTCGGCCAGCAGGCGGCGGCCACCCACAGCTTCCAGATGCTCAACCGCCGGCTCGCCCGGCTGCAGCTTCGAAAGGCGATGGTGGGACGCTGGTTCTTCATGATCATCGGGACGATCTTCAGCATCATCCCGGCGTTCGTGTACTGGCTGGCAGCGACGCTGGCGATGAACGGCGACCCGTCCGCGCCGACGGCCGGGGACATCGTTGCCTTCACGACGCTCCAGAGCCGCCTCTTCTTCCCGATGGGCCAGCTGCTCAACGTCCAGGTCGAGATCGCGGGGTCGCTGGCGCTCTTCGACCGGATCTTCGAGTACCTGGACCTGGATCCGGAGATCGTCGACGCACCCGACGCGGTGACCCTGGATCCGGCGGGCTTCCGGGGCCGCCTCCGCTTCCACCGGGTCTGGTTCCGCTACCCGACCGCGGCGGTACCCTCCGAGCGTGCCCTCGGGGTGGTCGCGGCGGCCGGAGACGCCCACGCGGCGTCCACGCCCGTCGACGGCCTCGGCGGGAATCGCTCGGTGTCCGACGAGCTGGCGACGCTGGACGAGGCGATGGCCGACGCGGCCGTGGTGCCGCTCGTGGAGGAGGTGGTCGAGGCGGCCCTGCCCGAGACCCGGGCCGACGGCCAGCCGCAGGCGGCCTCCCCGCTCCCGGCGCCGGCCGCGGCCACCCCGGCGACGGGGGCCGCGTCAGTCCCGGCGGGGGCGGCGCCTCCCGCGCCCTTCGCCCTCGAGGCGATCGACTTTCGTGCGGAGCCCGGCCAGCTGGTGGCGCTCGTGGGGCCGTCGGGGGCGGGCAAGACGACGACGACCTACCTCGTCCCGCGGCTCTACGACGTCGACGAGGGTGCCGTCGAGATCGACGGGATCGACGTCCGCCGGATCACCCTGGCGTCGCTTGCCGGTGCCATCGGTGTCGTGACCCAGGAGACGTACCTCTTCCACGCGTCGATCCGCGACAACCTGCTGTATGCCCGCCCGGATGCGACGGAGGCGCAGCTCGAGGCGGCCGCCCGGGCGGCGGCGATCCACGACCGCGTGCTGGAGCTGCCCGCGGGCTACGCCACCATCGTGGGCGAGCGCGGGTACAAGCTCTCGGGCGGCGAGAAGCAGCGGATCGCGATCGCCCGCGTGCTGCTGAAGGACCCGCGCATCCTCATCCTCGACGAGGCGACCTCGGCGCTCGACACGGTCTCGGAGCGGCTCATCCAGGCGGCCCTGGAGCGCCTGATGGAAGGCCGCACGACCATCGCGATCGCCCACCGGCTCTCCACGATCCTGCGCGCCGACCAGATCCTCGTGTACGAGCGCGGGCGGATCGTCGAGCGGGGCCGTCACGAGGAGCTCCTGGCGGCGGAAGGCCTCTACTCCCGCCTCTACCACGAGCAGTTCGAGGCGCCGGCGGTCATGGCGGGGCAGGGCGAGCCGGGCGCCCCAGGCGCCTAGCCTCGCACGCGCCCTCCACAGGACCCGGGGACGCCCTCGACCCCGGCCTTGTCGATCTGCGCCGAGCGCGCGAGTCCGGCGAGCAATTGCATGACTATGCGCGACTCATGTATAGTCATGCGCGGCATGAGCATCCCGGCGATCCGGCACGACCGGCCTGGCGAACCAACACCTGCGCGGCTGCCCGTGAGCGGCCCGGAGCGCTCCGCCCTCGGGGCGGCGGCGCCCGTGCGCCCGTGAGCGCGACGAAGGGGGGATCGGTCCAGGTCGTGCCGGAGCGCCGGGCCGTGCCGCTCCCCCGGGGCCCCCGCGGCGGCGTTTCGGCGGCGCGGATCCGGGTGGCGATCGTCGGCGCAACCGGCTATGTCGGCGCCGAGCTGGTTCGCCTGCTCAGCCGCCACCCGCAGGTGGAGATCGTGGGACTGGTGGGCCGCGGTCGCACCCACGAGCCGATCGGCGGGACGCACATCCACCTGGACCGAACGGGCCTCCACGTCGATGCGACCGTCCCCGACGCCGACGCCGTCTTCCTCGCGCTGCCCCACGGTGCGGCAGCCGAGATCGTGCCGGAGCTCGTCGCGACGGGCGCCGCAGTCGTCGACCTGGGGCCGGACTTCCGCCTTCGCGACGCCGCCGACTACCCCCGCTGGTACGGCTTCGAGCACCCGCGGCCGGAGCTCCTCGCGAGCGCCGTCTACGGGCTCCCGGAGCTCCACCGGGCGGGCCTCGCGGCGCTGCGCGACCAGCCGGTGGCGATCGTCGGCGCGCCCGGCTGCTACCCGACCGCGACGCTCCTCGCCCTGGCTCCGCTCGCCCGCGCCGGCCTCATCGACGACCTGGTCGTCGATGCCAAGTCCGGCGTCTCGGGCGCCGGCCGGGAGCCGAAGCAGGATCTCATGTTCGGCGAGGTCAACGAGAGCGTGAAGGCGTATGCCGTCGGCGGTCACCGCCACGTCGCCGAGATGGAGCAGGAGCTGGCGGCGCTCGGCGCCTCCCAGCCCCACCCGGATGCCGGGCACGAGGGCCCTCCGAACCCGGGGGCGCGCGGCGTCGACTTCCTGCCCCACCTGGTCCCGATGACGCGCGGCATCCTGTCGGCCTGCCACGTCCGGCCGACGCGGCCGGTGACGCAGCGCGAGCTCGACGCCCTGTACGCCGAGGCCTACGCGGGCGAGGCGTTCGTGCACCTGGTGACGCAGCCACCGGCCACGAAGCACGTCCTCGGCAGCAATGCCTGTCGGGTCCACGTCCGCGCCGACGAGCGGACGGGTCGCATCCTCGCGATCGGCGTGATCGACAACCTCGTGAAGGGGGCGGCCGGCCAGGCGATCCAGGCCTTCAACGTCGTCCACGGGCTGGCCGAGACAGCCGGCCTCGAACAGCTCCCCCTCGCGCCGTGAACCGGGAGCCGACGATGACCACCCGGCCCGCAGTGACGACCCGTGGGACCGCCGCGGCCGCGTCCGGGCCTGCGCCATCGCACGACCGCCTGCCGGCGCCCTTTCCCGAAGCCCTCCCCGCCGTCGAGCGGCGCGCCGTCCTGCCGGCCGGGTTCGCCGCCGGCGCCACGACGGCCGGGATCAAGGCGAGCGGCCGCCCGGACCTCGCGATCATCCGGGCCACCGGCGCCCCGGCCTCGGCCGCGGCGGTCTTCACCACGAACCAGGTGGTCGCGGCGCCCGTCCAGGCCTCGCGGGCGAACCTGGCGATCACCAGGCCCGAGGGCCGCGGCGACGGCAGCGAACACTACGGGCGCGCCCAGGCGGTCGTCGCCACGAGCGGCTGCGCCAACGCCGCGACCGGGCTCGCCGGGCTCACCGACCAGGTGGCGATCTCCCAGGCGGTGGCGATCCACCTCGGTGTCGACCCGCTCGAGGTCCTGAGCCTGTCCACCGGGGTCATCGGGACGCGGCTTCCCCTCGACAGCGTGCTGGTCGCGATCGCCGGCCTCGCCGCGGACGGCCTCCCCGAGACGGACGCGGGGCTCCTGGCCGCGGCGGAGGCGCTTCGGACGACCGACTCCTCGACGAAGGTCGCGAGCCTGACCACGGCGCTTCCCGACCCTCACGGCCTCCCCGTCATGGTGAGGGTGTCCGGCATCGCGAAAGGCGTCGGGATGATCCACCCACGGATGGCCACGATGCTCGCGGTCATCCTGACCGACGCCGTCGTCAGCCCGGCGACGCTCCACGGGATGCTCCGCGAGGCGACCGTGCGCACCTGGAACCAGCTCTCCGTCGACGCCGACACCAGCACCAACGACACGGTGTTCCTGCTGGCCTCGGGTGCGTCGGCGGCGGCGCCGGTGCAGCCGGGCACGGCGGAGGCGTCGGCGCTCGGGAGCGCGATCGAGGCGGTTGCCCGCTCCCTGGCCCGACAGCAGGCCGCCGACGGCGAGGGCGCGACGACCCTCGTCACCTGCCAGGTGTCGGGCGCCCGCGACGATGTCGACGCCCGGGCCGTGGCCCGCGCCGTCATCTCGAGCAACCTCGTGAAGGCCGCCGCGCACGGCCGCGATCCGAACTGGGGCCGGGTCGCCGGTGCCGCCGGGAATGCTCGCCTCGGGGAGGTCCGGCTCCTCGAGATGGCGGGGCTCGCCCACGCCGACGCCTGCTCCCGGGCCGGGGGCCCCGCGTTCATCGACCCCGACCGGCTGCGGATCGCAATCGCCGGCCACCTCGTCTACGACGGCGCGACGGGCGGGGCGGTCGCCTTCGATCGCAACGCTGCCCGCGCGGCGATGGACGCCCCCGAGATCGTCCTCCGCCTCGACCTCGGCGTGGGCGGCGGCACAGGCGAGGCGTTCGGCTGCGACCTGACCGAGCAGTACGTGATCGAGAACGCGGAGTACACGACGTGAGCGAGATCCTCGTCCTCAAGCTCGGTGGCACGACACTTGCCGACCAACAGCAGGTGCTCGCCGAGGTCGCGGCGGTCGCCCGCCGGAGGCCGGTCGCCATCGTCCACGGCGGCGGCAAGCGGATGACCGAGTGGCTCGACCGGCTGGGCGTCCCGACGCGCTTCGAGGGCGGCCTGCGGGTGACCGACGCCCAAGCGCTCGAGGTCGCAGCGGCCGTCCTGCGCGGCGTCGTCAACTCGGAGCTGGTGGCCGCCCTCCGCGACCTGCGGGTCGATGCCGTCGGCCTCTCGGGCGTCGACGGCGGGCTCCTGATCGGTGAGCGCGTCCCGGGGATGGGCCTCGTGGCGCACGTCGTCGGCATCAGGCGCGACCTGCTCGACGCGCTCCTGGTCTCCGGGCAGGTGCCGGTCGTCGCGCCCCTGGCCCGCGACGAGGAGGGCATCGTCTGCAACGTGAACGCCGACGACGCGGCCGCGGGGCTCGCCGCCGGGCTCGGCGCGCGCCAGCTCGTCCTGATGACCGACGTCGACGGGATCCGCGGCGCCGACGGCGCCAGGATCGCGACGCTCACGGCGGCGGAGGCGGAGGCGCTCGTCGCCGCAGGGACCGTCTCGGGGGGGATGATCCCCAAGATCCGGGCCGCGCTCGCCGGCATCGCCGCTCCCGGTGCCGAGGCCGTCATCTGCGACGCCGCCGCCCCCGATGCGCTGGCACGAGCCCTTGCCGACGCGGGCTTCGGGACGCGCATCACGGCCGGCCGGGGCGCGACGGTCGGGGCCGCGTGAGCGCCCCGCAGGGGCCCGGGTGAGCGCGATGGCCACCGGTACCCGCCTCCCTTCCCGCACGACGCGGCGCACCGGCGAGGCCGGGCGGGCCGCGCGCCGGCGGGCGATCCTCGACCTGGTGGCCGCGCGCGCGATCGGCAGCCAGGAGGACCTGGCGGTGCTCCTGCGCGAGCGCGGATTCGCCGTCACCCAGGCGACCGTCAGTCGCGACATCGCCGATCTCGGCCTGGTGAAGGCCCCGCGCGGCGATCACCACGCGTACGTGTCGCCGCGTGCGCTCGCCGGCCCTTCGGCAGGACGCGGGGACGCCGCGGCGGGCGCGGCTCCGGGCCGCCCGCGCCTGGATCCCGACGAGGCCCGGCTGCGGCGGATCCTCGGCGACTATCCGGTCACGATCGCCCGCAGCGGGCTGACCCTGGTCCTCGTGAGCCGCCCGGGCGCCGCGTCGGCGATCGCCCAGGCGATCGACGAGTCGGGCTTCGACGACCAGGTCGGCACCCTCGCGGGGGACAACACGCTCCTGGTCCTCTTCGCCGACGAGCCCGCGCTCGAGCGCTGGCACGCTCGCTTCGGCGCCATCGCGGCGCAGGCGGCCGCCGGCCTGCCGGGGCCCGACCTCACGACCACGTACCCCTAGGTCCCATCACGGAGGCATCGCCAGCCATGAAGAAGGTCGTTCTCGCCTACTCGGGAGGGCTCGACACGTCGGTCGCCGTCGCCTGGCTGCGCGAGCAGCACGACGCGGAGGTCGTCACGCTGACGGTGGACGTCGGCGGGACCTCGCTGCGCGAAGGCGTCGAGCGGCGAGCGATGTCGGCCGGGGCCAGCCGGGCCTACGTCGTCGACGCGAAGGAGACGTTCGTTCGCGACTTCTGCTGGCCCGCCCTGCAGGCGAACGCCCTGTACCAGGGGGCATACCCGCTCGCGACGGCCCTCGCCCGCCCGCTCATCGCCCAGCTCCTCGTGGAGGTTGCCCAGAAGGAAGGCGCCGACGCGGTCGCCCACGGCAGCACCGGCAAGGGCAACGACCAGGTTCGCTTCGACGTCGCGGTCCACGCCCTGGACCCGGGGCTCGAGGTGGTCGCCCCGCTGCGCGTCGGGATGGGCCTCTCGCGCGACCAGGAGATCGACTACGCGAACGCGCGCGGCATCGAGATCCCGATCACCAAGGCGTCGCCGTACTCGATCGACGTCAACATGTGGGGCCGCTCCTGCGAGACCGGCGTCCTCGAGGACCCGTGGGTGTCCCCGCCCGCCGACGCCTTCGCCTGGACGGTGAACCCGGCCGACGCCCCGCCGGCGGTCGAGGTCGTGATCGGCTTCGAGGGCGGCATACCCGTCTCGCTCGAGGGGGAGCGGGTCGGACCGGTCGCCCTCGTGGAACGCCTCAACGAGCTCGGCGGCGCCCACGGCGTGGGGCGGATCGACCATGTCGAGGACCGCCTGGTCGGCATCAAGAGCCGCGAGATCTACGAGACGCCCGCGGCGACCATCCTCCACGCCGCCCACAGGGCCCTCGAGGGACTCGTCCTGTCCAAGGACACCCTGCGCTTCAACCGGTTCGTGGCCAGCGAGATCGCCCAGCTGACCTACGACGGCCTCTGGTTCAGCGCGCTGCACCGCGACCTGCGCGGCTACGTGGCGAGCTCGGGGCGGGCCGTCTCCGGCGACGTCCGGGTGCGCCTGGACCACGGCTCCGCAACGGCCAACGGGCGGCGTTCGCCGCTGTCGCTGTACGACAAGAACCTCGCCACGTACGACGAGGGCGACGCCTTCGATCATGCGAGCGCCGTCGGGTTCATCGAGATCTTCGGGCTGCCGCTCCGCGTGGAGGCTGCCCGCCACGGCGCGGTCGGAGCCCACTACGGCGCCGCCTGGACGTGGACCGACCCGCTGCTCCCGGACCTCCCATCGACCGTGACCGACCCCGAGCCCGCCGGGACGGTCGGCTGAGCCCCGGGGCGACGCGGGCGCGCGGGCGGGCGCCGGGACGGAGCCGCGCCCGGCCACGTGCGGCACGCCGCGCCCGGCGCCCCCGCGGCGCCGGGCCGCACTTCGCGCGACAATCGGCCCCCATGGCAAGACCCCGTCGTACCCCGACCGCGTCCACGCCCGCGGCTGCCGCCCCGCCGTCGGGCGCACCTGGGCCGGCCAGCCCGCCTGCGACCGGGCCGGAGCCGCCCGGCCCGCGTCCGCGGGAGGAGCGGTCGGCCGGAAGGCAGGACCTGATCTCGCCGGCGACCGACACGCGGCGAACACTCCGTCAGCTGGCCTTCCTCCACGACTTCGCCCAGCTCGCCACGCAGGCCCGCGACTGGGACGAGCTGATGCAGACGGTCGTCGACCGGACGCGGGAGGCGCTCCACGTCGAGGTCTGCTCGTTCTACCTGCTCGACCACGCCACGGACCGCCTGACGCTCGCGGCGACGAACGGCCTGGACCAGGAGCACGTCGGACGGGTGAGCCTGGCGCTCGGCGAAGGGATCACGGGGGCGGCCGCCGCGCTGCGTCGCCCCATCGAGGTGCCCGACGTGCGCCTCGACCCGCGCTTCAAGTACCTGCGCGGCTTCGACCTGGCAGGCCTCACCTCGATGCTCTCGGTGCCGCTGACCTGGAACGACATCATCGTCGGCGTGCTCAACGTCCAGACCGTCGAGACGCGGCGCTTCACCCAGCGCGAGATCACGCTCATGGTCACGATCGCCGCCCTGCTGGCGGGAATCGTCGAGAAGGGCCACCTCCAGCGGGAGCAGGAGAGGCAGCTGGAGACGCTGCAGCAGCTCGACGAGGCGCGAGCCGAGCTCCTGTCCCTGGTCACGCACGAGCTGCGGACGCCGCTGTCGGTGGTGCGCGCGTACATCGACCTCCTGGCGGATGCCGCCGGGGGCATCGGCGAGGTCCCGGCCCGCGCCAGCACGGACGACTGGCGCAACGCGGCGATCGACCAGATCACGCGGCTCGACCGGCTCGTCGACTCGATCCTCGTGTCGGTGCGGGGAGAGGGCCTGGCGGCGCTGGCGCGGACGCCGTTCGACGTCGCGGGCGCCACGGGGGAGACGATCGACGTCCTGCGGCCGCTGCTGCGCAACCACCGGCTGCGCTGGGAGCACGCCGACGAGCCGCTGGTCGGGATCGGCGACGAGCCCCGCTTCCGGCAGGTGATCGAGCTGCTCCTGGAGAACGCGGCGAAGTACGCCCCGCGCGGCTGGGGCGTCTCGGTCGGCGCCTGGCTCCAGGTCGGCGAGATCCGGGTGTACGTGACGGACGACGGACCGGGCATCCCGCTCGAGGAATGGGAGACCGTCTTCGAGGCCTTCGTCCGGCGGGCGCGCAAGCGCGGGCGCGGCTCGGGGATCGGCCTGTACGCGGCCCGGCGTCTCATGGACGCCATGGGCGGCCGGGTCTGGATCGAGGGGAACGGGTACGGTGGCAGCCGATTCGTCGTCGCGCTGCCCGCGGCCGGAGAGCGGTGACGAACGGAGTGGAGGTGCGAGCGCGATGACGATGCCCCAGGCTCCGGCCGGGCTGCGGATCCTCGTGGTGGACGACGAGCCGGCGATGGTCGGCGCGGTCACCGCTCTCGTGGGGACGGCCGGCCACCAGGTGATCACCGCCTACGACGGGGACACCGCCCTGCGCCGCTTCGAGGAGGAGGCGCCCGACCTCGTCCTCCTGGACCTCGCGATGCCCGGACGGGACGGCGTCGACGTCTGCCGCGAGATCCGCAAGACGAGCCGGACGCCGATCATCGTGCTGACCGGCGAGGCGGACGAGCTGGCGAAGGTCGAGGCGCTCGATGCGGGCGCCGACGACTACGTCACGAAGCCGTTCGGCAAGCAGGAGCTGCTGGCGCGCATCCGCGCGGTCATGCGCCGGCTCGAGGGCGGCGACATGCCCGCGGGGGGCCTTCGCGTCGGCACGCTCACGCTCGACACGGGCCGCTACGAGGCGTCCGTGGACGGCAACGCGCTGGCCCTGACGCGGACCGAGTTCGCGCTCCTCGCGTCGCTGGCGGCGGCGCGCGGCCGGGTCGTCCCGCACGACCGGCTCCTGGCCGCTGGCTGGCCCAGCGACCCTGATCCGGATCCGCAATGGCTGAAGCCGCACCTTGCCCGCCTGCGGGCGAAGCTGGAGGAGGCAGGCGCGCCGCTGCCGACCTCCGTTCGCGGCGTCGGCTACCGGCTCGAGGCGCCCGCCGAGTAAGCGGCGCCAGCCCGGAACGGCCTCCGGGCGGGGGCCGCCACCGGCCCATGGGGTGGCGGCGAAGTGGCCGCGTCAGCCCGGGCCCGAGAGCTGCGCCGCGATTGCCGCGACGTGGGCGGCGGTCGTGCCGCAGCAGCCGCCGACGATCGTCGCGCCGAGGTCGAGCGCGCGCCGCGCGTAGCTCGCCGCGTCCGCCGGGGTCGCCGGGTAGGCGACGGTCCCGTCCGCGCCGACGACCGGCCGGCCCGCGTTCGCCTTCGCGACGAGGGGCAGGCCCGGCGCCCCGGCGGCGAGCCCGGCGAGGACCCCGATGACCGCGTCGAAGCCGTCGCCGCAGTTGGCGCCGACCGCCGCGACCCCCAGCTCGGCGAGCACGGCGGCTGCGTCTTCCGGCCGGTCCCCGAAGAGCGTCCGGCCGCGCTCGAAGGTGAGAGTGGCGACGATGGGAACGTTGGGCGCGGCGTCCCGGGCCCCCTCGACGGCGGCCCGCGCCTCCGCCAGGTCGGCCATCGTCTCGATCCACAGGAGGTCGGCTCCCGCGGCCGCCAACGCCGCCGCCTGCTCGGCGAACGCCGCCCGGGCGGCTGCCGGCTCCAGCTCGCCGTACGGGGCGAGGAGGGCGCCCGTGGGCCCGAGGTCGCCGGCGACGAGCACTCCCCGGGGGACCGCCGAGCGGGCGATGGCCACTGCCGTGCGGCAGACTTCCTCGGTCCGCCCGGCGGCGGGGCCCTCGGCAAGCCGCACCGGGCTCGCGCCGAAGGTGGCCGAGAGGACGATCCGGGCGCCGGCAGCGGCGTGGCCCGCGTGGACGGCGGCCACGGCGGCCGCGCCGTCGGCCGCCAGGAGCCAGGCCTCGGGCGGCAGCCCGGCAGGCAGGCCGCGCCCCATCAGGGCGCTGCCCATCGCCCCGTCGGCCGCCAGCGGAGCGCGACCTGACGAGAGCTCGGCAAGGAAGCTGTGCTCGACCATGGCGCCAGTATCGGGCACACGGCGGGAGGACGCGGCGCCCGGGCGCCCATCCGGCACGGGACCGGCCCCGCCATGGCGGAGGCGCGACGCCTGTCGCCGACGGCGATTCGAATCCCTTCGCGCTCAGCTCGCCGGCAACGGCTCGACGAGCCAGAACGACCCGCGCGCCGCCTCCCATCCCGCCAGCAGCGTCGCCGCCAGGGCGCTCCCCTCCGCGGCGTGCGCGGCGACGAGGGCGCGCAGCTCCGCCTCGCGTTCGGCTGCGTCCGGGCGGGGCTCCGAGCCGGTCGCGAGCGCGGTCAGCGCCGTCGCCCGGACGCTGGCGGCGTTGCAGCGCATGGAGACCGGCCCCTCGGGGTCGTACAGGTACGCCCGGCCACCGGTCATGCCCGCGCCGAAGTTGCGCCCGGTCGGGCCCAGGACGACGACCACGCCCCCCGTCATGTACTCGCACCCGTGGGCCCCGATCCCCTCGACGACGGCGTTCGCCCCCGAGTTGCGGACGGCGAAGCGCATCCCCGCCCGCCCGACGAGGTGGAGCCGGCCACCCGTGGCTCCGTACAGGCAGGTGTTGCCGGCGATGGCCTCGCGCTCGGCGCGGAACCCGGCGCTCGTGGGAGGACGCACCGCCACGACGCCGCCGGAGAGTCCCTTCGCGACGTAGTCGTTGGCGACGCCGCTCAGCGCGATCCGGACGCCGTCCGTCACGAACGCTCCCAGGCTCTGGCCGGCTGCCCCCGTGGCGCGAAGGTCGACGACCGCGGGTCCCGGACCGGCCCCGCCCGGGCGCCGGTGCCCTGCGCGGTCCCTCGCGCGCTCGAGGTCGCCCGAGATCCGCGCGCCGACGGCTCGCTCTCCCGTCGTCAGGGGCGCCGAGAGGATGACGGGGGCTCGCACCTCGCGCCCGGCGAGGGTCGTCATCGCCGGGGCGAGTGCCAGGGCCAGCCGTTCGTCGAGCGGGCTTGCGGGGGGCGCGTCCGCCAGCCTGCCGACCGCCGCCGGTGCCGTCGTGCGGACCGCGGGCAGGCGCCAGGCCGGCGCACCCACCAGGGCCTCGAGCTCCAGCGCCGAACCAGGATCGACCGCCAGGCGATCGGTCCGGCCGACCGCCTCGGCAAGGCTCCGGAAGCCGAGCTCGGCCAGCTCGCGCCGGACGTCCTCGGCGAGGGCCGTGAAGAACGCGACGACCTGCTCGGGCGTCCCGCCGAACTTCGCCCGCAGGTCCTCGCGCTGCGTCGCGATCCCCGTGGGGCAGGTGTCGAGGTGGCACTGGCGGGCCATGTCGCAGCCGATCGCCACGAGCGCCGCGGTGCCGAAGCCGAACTCCTCCGCACCGAGGAGGGCGGCCACCACGACGTCCCGCCCGGTCTGGAGCCCGCCGTCCGTGCGGAGGGCGACACGCTGGCGCAGTCCCTGGCGGACGAGCACCTGGTGCGCCTCGGCGAGGCCGAGCTCCCAGGGCGATCCGACCGACTTGATGGACGAGAGCGGGCTGGCGCCCGTCCCGCCGGCGTGGCCCGACACGAGCACGTAGTCGGCATGGGCCTTCGCCACCCCGGCGGCAATCGTGCCGACGCCTGCCGTGGCGACGAGCTTCACGCCGATCCGGGCGCCAGGGTTCACCGCGCGCAGGTCGGCGATCAGCTGGGCGAGGTCCTCGATGGAGTAGATGTCGTGGTGCGGGGGTGGGCTGATGTAGGTCATGCCGACCTGGCCGCGCCGGAGCGCGGCGATCAGAGGCGTTGCCTTCTTCGCAGGGAGCTGGCCGCCCTCGCCGGGCTTGCTGCCCTGGGCCATCTTGATCTCGAGCTGCTCGGCGCGCGCGAGATAGCGCGTGGTGACCCCGAAGCGTGCGGAGGCAACCTGCTTGATCGCGGACTCGGCGACCTCGCCGCGTTCGTCGGGTTCGTACCCCGCCGGGTCCTCGCCGCCCTCGCCCGAGTTCGACGCCGCGCCCAGGCGGCGCATCCCGATGGCGAGCGCCCGGTGCGCCTCCGGTGACAGCGCGCCGAGGCTCATCGCGGAGGACACGAAGCGCCGCACGATCTCCGCCGCGGGCTCGACGGCGGCGAGCGGCACGCGCCGGCCGCGGCGCAGGGCGAGGAGGTCGCGGACCATGGCCGGCTCGGCACGCGTGACCGCGGCACGATAGGCCGCGAGCTGGTCCTCGATGGCTTCCTGCGCCGCCGCGGGCGCAAGGGCCGCGCCGGGACCGACGCCGGTCGGGTGCCCGGCCGCGAGTGCCTGCGTCGCCTTCACCACCGCCGGGGCGAAGGCGTGGAGCTCGCCGTCCGCCCGGAAGCGGGCGAAGCCGGGGTCCGCCAGCACCGGTGGCGCCGCAGGCGCGGGTGCGTCGAGGTAGGCCGCAGCGTGGCGCGTCAGCGCCTCGGCCGCGAGGCGATCCAGGTCGGCCGTCCCGGTGGTGCGCGGGGCCGCCGGGAAGCAGCGGGCCGCAACGTCGTGGGCCAGGCCGACCACGTCGAAGAGCTGGCCGCCGCGATACGAGGCCAGCGTGCTGATCCCCATCCGGGCGAGGACCTTGCGCAGGCCATGCTCGAGCGAGCCGAGCAGGTTCGCCTCGGCCGTCTCCGGGTCCAGCTCCTCCTGGCCCCTGGAGCCGGCGATCTCGCGCGCCAGCGCGATGGCCTGCCAGGGGTGGACCACGTCGGCGCCGGCGGCGAGGAGCATGGCGATGGCGTGGACGTCGAAGGCGTCGCCGGCTTCGACGAGGATGTCGCACGCGTCGCGGCGACCGGCATCCACGAGGGCCGCGTTCACGGCGCCAACGGCGAGCAGGCTCGGGACGGGAACGCGGCCCGGACCGACCTCGTGATCCGTGAGCACCAGCAGGTCGGCGCCGCGGTCGCGGGCGCGAGCGGCCTGGGCCGCGAGCCGATCCAGGGCAGCCTGCAGGCCGCCGGGCCCGTCGCCGGCCGGGAACGTGGCGCCCAGCGTGACGATGCGCCAAGGGGCGGCTCCGCCGGGTCCCCGCCGGGCGAGGGCCAGGATGGCATCCCTGCCGGAGCTGCCGAGAACCGGGCCGGGGAGCCGCACGCAGCGCGGCGAGCCGCGACCGACGGGATCGAGGAGGCGCGGACGCGGCCCCACCGGCACCTCCAGGCTCATGACCGCGCGCTCGCGCTCCGGATCGATCGGAGGGTTCGTCACCTGCGCGAACGCCTGGCGCAGGTAGCCCGAGACGCCCCGCGGGCGCCGGGCCAGAACCGCGAGCGGGGTGTCGTCGCCCATGCTCCAGGTGGGCTCGCGACCCGTCGTGGCCATCGTCTTCACGGTCATCCGGAGCTGCTCCGCGTCGAGCCCGAAGAGCACCTGCCGGCGCCGGGACTCGCCCTCCTCCGGCGCGGCCGTCGACGCGCCGCGGCCCACCGCCGGACGATGGTCGGTCGAGCCGACCTGGAGCAGCCGCGGAGGCTCGCCGGCCGGCATCGCCGCGATCGCCGCGCGCTTCGCCGCGCCGTCCTCGAGGATCCGGCCCGCGACGGTGTCGACGACCAGCAGCTCGCCCGGCCCGAGGCGTCCGCGGCGGACGACGTCGCCTGCGGCGCCGGGCAGCATGCCGGCTTCCGAGCCGCACACGACGAGCCCGTCGCGGCGCACCTCGAACGCTGCCGGGCGCAGCCCGTTGCGGTCGAGGGCGCAGCCGACGCGCCGTCCGTCGGCGAAGACCAGGGCCGCGGGGCCGTCCCACGGTTCGATGCGGGCGACAGCTGCCGCCTGCCAGGCCGCGAGCCCGGGCACGGGCTCGTCGCGCAGCTCGAGCGCCTCGGGCAGGAGCGCCATCACCGCCGCGTCGATCCTCCAGCCGGCGGCGAGCAGCAGCTCCAGCGCCTCGTCGAGCGACGTGGAGTCCGAGCCCGTCGGGTCGAGCAGCGGGCGCCCGGCGGCGGCCAGCTCGCCGAGGCGGCGGCCGATGCGGCCGCCGCCGAGTCGCGCCGAGCGGCCGCGCATCGCCTCGCGGTTGCCGCGGACCGTGTTGATCTCGCCGTTGTGGGCCAGGAGGCGGAACGGCTGGGCCAGGGCCCAGGATGGGTGCGTGTTGGTCGAGTAGCGCTGGTGGAAGACCGCGAACGGGACGCGGAAGGAATCGGCCCCCAGGTCGCCGTAGAAGCGGCCGAGCTCGGCGCCCACGAAGAGTCCCTTGTAGACCAGCGTTCGCGTCGACAGGGAGGCGATGTGGAACGCCTCGAGGCCGGCCATCGCCCCTGCGGCCGCCTCGGCCGTTCGGCGGGCCAGCAGGAGCGCCCGCTCGAACCCGGCGGCTCCCATGCCGGCGGGCCGACGGACGAGCACCTGGCGGATCTCCGGGGCGGAGGAGGCGGCCTCCGGCCCGAGAACGCCCGGGTCGACCGGCACCCGGCGCCAGCCGAGGACGCCGAGCCCTTCGGCGACCAGGGCATCGTCGAGCACGCGTCGCGCCGCGGCGCCGGCCGGTGGGTCGGGAGGCAGGAAGACCGCGCCGACGGCGAGCCGGGTCGGGTCCGCGCCGGCGACTCCAGCGTCGGCCGCAAGCTCGACGAGCAGCCCCCGTGCCGCCGGCAGCGCGAGCCCGGCCCCGTCGCCCGTCCTCGCATCGGCCGCGATCGCACCACGGTGGGTCAGGGCGCCCAGGGCCTCGAGGGCGAGGGGCACGACCCGCCCGGATCGCCGGGCAGCGCGGGCGCTCTCCGCCACGAACCCCACCCCGCACGCGTCGTGCTCGAACCGCGGGTCGTACAGGGGCGCGGAGGCCACCGGGCGAGCTGTCGAGGTGCGCCATCGCGGTTGGTCCATCGGGCGGCCTCCGTTGGGTCGCTGGGCCACCCCGCCACGCGGGAGGTCGAAGGTACCCGGCGGTGGCGGCGGGATCAGTGCCGCGACGGCACGCCCGGGTGTGGATCCAGTGACGCCCGGGTTGCGGTTGGGAGCCGTGCCCCAGGCGGACCGATGCGCGATCGCGCGCTGACCGGCGGGCGCCGTACGATCCGATCCGCATGATCACGCGACCCGTCGCACGCCTTCGCATTCTCGTCGCCGCGCCCCTGCCCGCCGACGTTGGCGCCGTCGCGAGCGTCCTCGGGACGGCCGGCCACGAGGTCGTGACGGCCTATCGCGCGGACGCCGTGATCGCCCGCCTGGTGGCGGACCGGCCGGACGTCCTGGTGGTCGATCCGGGGGTCGGCGATGCGGCGCCGGCGGATCTCATCGGCCGCCTGGGCGGCTACACCGACGCGCCCATCCTCGTCCTCGCGGACGTCGTCGACGAGGCGGTCGTCGTGGCGGCCCTCGACGCGGGGGCGATCGACGTGGTCGGCAGGCCGATCCGGCCGCTGGAGCTGCTGGCCCGCGTCGCCTCGGCGGCGCGGCGCGGCGCCCCGGCACCCCCCGACGCCGGGGCGCTCCCCGACGGGTTGCGCGTCGACGTTGCCCGCCGCGAGGCGACGGTGGACGGGCACGCCCTGGCCCTCACGCCGATCGAGTTCGACCTGCTCGCCGCTGTCGCGGCCCGCCGGGGCGGCGTCGTCGACCACCGGCTGCTGGTGCGCGCGGCGTGGGACATCCCGGCCTCGGTCGACGTCGAGACGCTCCGGACGCACCTCGCCCGGCTGAACGCGAAGCTCCTGGAGAACGGCCACCCGGGCCTGCGCAACGTGCGGTCGCGAGGCTACGCCTTGCGCGTCGAAGGTTCCGGGGCTGCCGGGGCCTGACGGCCGGCGGCAGGCCGAAGGCCCCCGGCGAGGTCCCGTGCGATGCCGGGCGCCGGGCCCCGACGACGGACCGGCCAGCGGGGCCGCCCGCCTTCGGGCTGGCAGGCGGCCCCGGATCGGCCCGAGCTCCGGGCCGGCTCAGGCCTGGTAGGCAACCTCGCGGTGAAGGGCGAGATCGAGGCCGGCCAGCTCGTCCTCCTCCTTCACCCGAACCTTGAACACGAGGTCGACGACCTTGAGGATCGCAAAGGTCATCGTCCCGCTGAAGATCCAGGTGGCCGCGACGGCGATCATCTGGTGGAACAGGAGGGTCGGGTTCCCGCTCTCCAGGAGCCCGCCGCCCTTCACCGCGGGGTTGACCAGGGTCGAGGCGAAGACGCCCGTGAGCAGCGCGCCGACGGTGCCCCCGACGCCGTGGACGGCCCAGACGTCGAGTGCGTCGTCGACCTGCAGGCGCTCGCGGAGGAGGATGGCGGCGTAGCAGATGGACCCGGCCGCGAGGCCGATCGCCAGCGCCCCGCTGATGTCGACGTAGCCCGAGGCAGGCGTGATCGCGACGAGCCCTGCGACGGCGCCCGACACGGCGCCGACGATCGACGGCGCCCCCTTGTGCAGCCAGCCGATGAAGAGCCACGTGAGCGAGGCCGTGGCCGCCGCCGTGTTGGTCACCATCAGGGCGTTCACGGAGATGCCGTTGGCGGCCCAGGCGGAGCCGGCGTTGAAGCCGAACCAGCCGAACCAGAGGAGCGCGCCTCCAAGCACGACGTAGGTCACGTTGTGCGGCTCGAAGCGCTCCGATTCCTTCCGGATCCGCTTGCCCAGGTAGAGCGCTGCCACGAGCGCGGCGACGCCCGAGCTGATGTGGACGACGAGGCCGCCCGCGAAGTCGAGGGCGCCCAGCTGGTTGATCCAGCCGCTCGTGTTCCAGACCCAGTGGCACAGCGGAAGGTAGACCAGCGTCGACCACAGGAAGGCGAAGAGGACGAAGGAGTTGAAGCTCTTCCGCTCGGCGAACGCGCCCGTGATCAGCGCCGGGGTGATGATGGCAAACATCATCTGGTAGACCACGAACAGCATCGACGGGATCGTCGTCGCGTACGTGCCGGGCTCCGTCGCGCTGATCCCGCGCAGGAAGACGTTGTCGAGGCCGCCGAGGAGACCGCCGGTGCTGGGTCCGAAGGCGAGCGAGTAGCCGAACACGACCCAGGTCACGCTCACGAGAGCCAGGATGAACCAGCTGTGCATGATCGTCGACAGGACGTTCTTCGTGCGGACCAGGCCGCCGTAGAAGAACGCGAGGCCCGGCGTCATGAGCATGACGAGGGCCGTCGACGTCAGGATCCACGCGGTATCGCCGGTGTTGACCACGATTCCCCATCCTCCTCCCGCTGCGCTCGGGCAACCCGGGCCCGACCGATGCCGGGACGGTAGAGCGGGAGCCGCTGCCGGAGGCCCACGGGGGGCGGGCGGCTCGGTGCCGCGCGGGTTGCGAATCGGGACGCTCGACGCCTGCGTCACAATGGCCCCATGAGCGACCCCCGGCCCGACCCGACTCCGAGCACCCCCGACGCGGCGCGGGACGCACCCGGCCCGGCCGCCGGCGCCCCGGTGCCGGGCGCCGGGGCCCACCCGACGCGCGTCGCCGTCGTCGGCACGGGCGCGGTCGGGTCCACGTTCGCGTTCAGCCTCCTGCTGTCCGGCGTCGCGGCCGAGATCGTCCTGATCGACGCCAACGCCCGCAAGGCCGAGGGCGAGGCGATGGACCTGATGCACGCGGTGCCGTTCGCCAGGACGACCCGGATCTGGGCCGGCACCATCGACGACTGCGCCGGCGCCGCGATCACGGTCGTCTCGGCCGGGGCGGCGCAGAAGCCCGGCGAGACGCGCCTCGACCTCGTCCGGAAGAACGCCTCGATCTTCCGCGAGATCGTCCCCGCCGTGGCCCGCGCGAATCCCGCCGGGATCATCCTCGTGGCCACCAACCCGGTCGACGTGCTGGCCTACCTCACCTATCGCATCTCGGGCCTTCCGTCCGCGCGGGTGATCGGCTCGGGGACGATCCTGGACACCGCCCGCTTCCGGGCGATGCTCGCCGAGCACTACGGCGTCGACCCGCGCTCGGTCCACGCGTACATCGCCGGGGAGCACGGTGACACGGAGGTGCCGGTCTGGTCGCTGGCCAACATCGCCGGGATGTCGCTGGCCGACTTCGCGACCGCCAACGGGATGGGCCACGACCCGGCGCGCCTGCAGGGGATCTTCGAGGCGACGCGCGACGCGGCGTACCAGATCATCGAGCGCAAGGGCGCCACCTACTACGCCGTCGCGGCCGGGCTGATGCGGATCGTGGAGGCGATCCTCCGCGACCAGTCGACCGTGCTCTCGGTCAGCTCGCTGATCTGCGACTACTACGGGATCGACAACGTCTACCTGTCGGTGCCCACCGTCGTGGGCCGGGGCGGCGTGGAACGCAGCCTGCGGCTCGCCCTTTCAGCCGAGGAGGCATCCGGCCTGCGCCGCTCCGCCGACCTGCTGCGCGAGACGATCGCCAGCCTGGGTCTGGATCCCGCCTGACCGGCGGGACCGCCGCAGCGGCCCGGCTCCGGCGGCCGGCCGGCAGATTGCCTCGGCGGCGCGGCGGGGCCGCCCGGCCCGAACGCCGGGCGCCTCCCGTCGAGCGCCAGGACTCCGTCCAGGCTGGAGCGGCGCCGGAGATCGGTCAGGGCTTCTCGGTGCTCGCCCGCGACTGGACAGCCTTCGCCACGACGGCCAGCCCGAGCCCGATGACCGCGATCGGCCAGATCTGGTCCCAGTTGAGCTCCGGGAGGTTCACGCCGAACGTGTTCACGAGCAGGTAGTAGCCCCCGACGAGGAGCAGGATGGCGCCGAAGATCAGGGCGCCGACATCGACCTTGTGACCGCCCACGGAATCGCGATCCCTCCGAGCCTGCCCGGCACGCGGGCACGCACTCGGCGGCCGGGCCAGTGCCGGGTGCTGGGGCCGAGGGTTGCGCGCTCGCCGCGGCTTCGACAAGTGCCGTTGGTCGCGCAGTCGCGCCCGCCGCCCCGGCGGCGGGGCGGCTGCCTCAGCCAGCCGAGGCCAGCCGCTCGCGGGCCGCGGCCAGGGCAACCGCGACCCGGCCCGGGGCGGTTCCCCCGACGACGTCGCACGACGCCAGCGCGGCCTCGATGCCGGCCGCGGCGCGGAGAGCGCCGGGCAGCGTGGGGTCGCCCGCGAGGGCGACCGTCGTCGTGTCGCCGGCTTCGGCGAGCGCGGCCCGGATCGACGGGTCCGGCAGCTCGGCGAGCACGAGCCCGTCGCGCTCCGCCTCGCCGACCAGCCGCCCGACGACATGGTGCGAAACCCGGAACGGCACGCCGCGGCGGACGAGGGCGTCGGCGACGGCCGTCGCCGTCGTGAAGCCCTCCTCGGCAGCGAGACGCATCGCGTCGTGGTTCACGTCGAGCGTCTCCACCAGGCCGGCCATCACGACGAGCGACGCTTCGAGCGTGGAGCAGGCCTCGAACAGGGGCGGCTTGTCCTCCTGGAGGTCACGCTGGTACGCCAGCGGGAGGCCCTTGAGGAGCGCCAGGAATCCCGCCAGCGAGCCGACCACCCTGCCCGCCCGGCCCCGGACCAGCTCGGCAGGATCCGGGTTCTTCTTGTTCGGCATCATCGAGGAGCCGGTCGAGTAGGCGTCGGACGGGCGGACGAAGCCGAAGCGCGGGTTCGACCACCAGGTGATCTCCTCGGCCAGCCGCGACAGGTGGACCATCGCCAGCGCACAGACGAAGAGCAGCTCCGCCACGAAGTCCCGATCGGCAACCGCGTCGAGCGAGTTCGGGGTGACGCCGTCGAAGCCGAGCTCGCGGGCAGTCGCCTCCCGGTCGAGCGGGTAGCCTGCCCCCGCAAGAGCGCCCGACCCGAGCGGGCTGACGTTGGCCCGGCGCCGGCAGTCGGCGAGCCGGCCCCGGTCCCGCTCGAGCATCTCGACATAGGCCAGGAGGTGATGGGCGAGGAGCACCGGCTGGGCTGGCTGGATGTGCGTCGACCCGGGCAGGATCGCATCGCCCTCGCGGTCGGCGAGCCCCACGAGCGCGCGCTCCATGCCCAGCACGGCCCTGTCGAGGGCGTCGATGGTGCGCCGCGACCAGAGCCGCAGATCGGTGGCGACCTGGTCGTTCCGCGAGCGCCCGGTGTGGAGCTTCCCGGCCAGCGCCCCGATCCGCACCGAGAGAGCCTCTTCGAGGTTCATGTGGACGTCCTCGAGCGCCGGATCCCAGGCGACGGTGCCCGCCTCCACCTCGGCACGCAGGCCGTCGAGGCCGGCGACCAGAGCCTCGACCTCGGCGGGCGCAAGGAGGCCGGCGCGGCCGAGGCCGCGGACGTGGGCCACGGAGCCCGCCAGGTCGTCGAGCGCGAGCGCGCGATCGACCTCGATCGAGCGCGTGAAGTCGGCCGTTCGCGTATCCGTCGGGCCCTCGAACCGCCCGCCCCAGAGCCGCATCCAACCCTCCGTCCAGTCCTCCGGCACGCCGCCGAGGGCAGCCGCCCTACGCGGGCGTCGCCGGGAATGGTAGCGACACCTCGAAGTCCTCTTCGCGCGCCACCTCCGCGCCGGTGCGCGGGAAGACCGCGAACGCGATCACCGCGGCGACGCAGGCCAGGGCGGCCGCGATCGCGAAGACCACGCCCGATCCGAGCGAACCGTACAGGAGCCCACCGAAGACGTTCGCGATGATCGCGGCGACGCCGAACCCGGTCAGCTGGTAGAGGCCCTGGCCCGTCGCCTGCAGCCGCGGCGGCAGCAGCACGGCCATCGTCAGCACGCTTCCGACCCACAGGCCCGCGAAGGAGAACCCGGTGACGACCCGGGTGGCGATGATCAACGCCGGGCTCTCGATCACGACCCACGACGCGAAGCACGCGGCGTACAGGAAGATGCTCCCGGCGATGAGGCCGCGAATCCCGATCCGCGCGGCGATGGCGCCGACCACGAGCATGGCCGGGATCTCGGCGAACGCCGAGACGCCCGCAAGGAGGGCCACGTCGGACGGGCCGCCCCCCAGCTCCAGCAGGCGCAGGGGGAGGTAGGTGAAGCCGGCGATGATGCCGATGTGGACGAGCAGCAGGGCCAGGAGGACCAGCCGCAGGCGCGGCTGGATCCGGACGGCGACGGCGAACGAGCCGCCGCGTCTCGGCGCGCCGCCGACCGCCGCGAGATCCGCCCGAGCGACGTCCGGGGCGTAGAGCGCCGCGACGGCGAGGAGGCCGGCCAGCACGGCGCAGGCGACGAACGAGGGGCCATAGCCCGTCACGTCGTACACGAAGCCTGCCAGCGTCGCCACGATGGCGAACCCGAGCGATGAGATGAGGCGGATGCGCCCGTACTCCCGGCCGTGGTTCGTGATCGCGTTCACCGCGAGCGCATCGCCCAGCGGCCCCCACGCGCTCTCGAACAGGCTGAACCCGACGAAGCCGAGGGTCATCAGGACAAGGGGGACCGGCGCACCGGCGAGGAGCACGAACACGCCACCCCCGACAGCGGCCACGGCGAGGGCGCGCCGCCGCCCAAGGATCACGTCGGCCACGTGGCCCCACAGCGGGACGGCCAGCGAGAAGGCAGCCGACGACGCGGCCGTGATGAGGCCGATCCCGGCCGGCGGGACTCCCCGGTCGGCCAGGATCACGGCGATGAAGGGGTAGAAGACGCCGAGGGCCGCCCCGTTCAGCAGGAAGACGGCACGAAGAGCTCGCATGCACGCTCCATGGTACGAGGCCGGCCCGGGTGCGGGAGGCGGACCCGGCGCCCGCGCCGCGCCGGGCGTCCCGTGGCAGACTCCGCCGGTGACTCCCGAACCAACCTCGGCGCCCGCCCGGAGAGATGCCCGCGCGACCGACCCGACACGCCCGGCCGCGGGGTATGCCGTGCTGCTGGGAACCTTGGCCCTGATGTGGGGCAGCAGCTACCTCTTCATCAAGATCGGCGTCGAGACGCTGCCTCCGCTGAGCCTCGTGCTCCTGCGGGTCCTGGTCGGCTTCGCGATCCTTGTCGTCGTGGTCGCGGTGACCCGGACGCCGCTGCCTCGCGACCCCCGCACCATCGCGCACCTTGCCGTCCTGGGCGCGGTCAACATCGCGATCCCCTTCTGGCTCATCGGCTGGGCCGAGCAGCACATCGACTCCGGCCTGGCGGGGATCCTCCAGTCGACGGCGCCGTTCTTCACCCTGGTCCTCGCCGCGACCTTCATCCAGGACGAGCACATCACCCGCGGGCGGCTGGCCGGGATCGGTCTCGGCTTCGCCGGCATCCTGGTCCTGTCCGCCGAGAACATCGCCGGCCTGGGCACCGCGCTGGGGGCCGAGCGGCTCGTCGCCGAGCTCGCCGTCGTCGGCGCCTCGCTCGCCTATGCGATCGGCAACACCTACGCCAGGCGCAACCTGCGGACCGCCCGCCCGCTGGTGCTCTCGACGGGCCAGGTCGGGTGGGCCGTCGTCATCGTCGCGATCCTCGCCTTCGTCGCCGATGGCGGCGTGACGCTGCCGGCCGTGCCGGAGGCCGCCTTCTCCGTCCTCTGGCTGGGAGCGATCGGAACCGGGTTCGCCTATATCGTCTTCTTCCGCCTGCTCACGGGCTGGGGCCCGACGCGGGCGAGCCTCGTCGCCTACCTCCTGCCGGTGGTCGCGGTGATCCTCGGCGTCGTCGTCCTCGGCGAATCGGTCGACGCGCTGTTCGTGGCCGGCGCCACGCTCATCGTGACGGGCGTCTGGGTGGTCAACCGGCGCGGGTGAGGCGGAGGCGCCGAGCCGGGCCTGCGAACGTCGCGCCGGTCCCCTGCCGCGTCAGACCCCGCCGCCCCGGATGTCGTCCCCGGCCGCGCAGCCGACCACGTGGTCGTTCACGAGGCCGACCGCCTGCATGAACGCGTAGCAGACCGTCGGCCCGACGAAGCGAAAGCCGCGGCGCTTGAGCTCGCGGCTCATGGCCCGCGATTCCACCGTCTCGGCGGGCAGCTCGCCGAGGGTCGAGGCGCTCCGGTCGAGCGGTCGGCCCCCGACGAACCCCCACAGCAGCTCGACCAGCGGCTGGCCGGCCCGGGCCAGCGTCACGACCGCGCGGGCGTTCGCGATCGCGCTCTCGACCTTCAGGCGGTTCCGGACGATCCCGGGGTCGGCCAGGAGCCGGGCCACGTCGCGGTCCCCGAAGCCGGCGACCGCGGCAGGGTCGAACCCGGCGAAGGCCCGCCGGTAGCCGTCCCGCTTCCGCAGGATCGTCGACCATGAGAGGCCCGCCTGGGCGCCCTCCAGGACCAGCATCTCGAAGAGGTGCCGCTCGTCCCGGGAGGGGCGGCCCCACTCCTCGTCGTGGTAGGCCCGGTAGATCGCGTCGGATTCCACGCCCCACGCGCAGCGGGCCACGCCGTCGGGACCGACGGTGACGGTGCGCCCCGCCCTGGGGTTCGCGGACGGCGGGGCCTCGGCGGGCGCCGCCGGGCGCTCCTCCATCAGTCCACGTCGCGCCGGGACATGCCCCACGCCCCGAGCAGGATCCCGCCGACCGCGATCGCCAGGCAAGCGACGACGCCGACTACGTCCCACTCTCCGACCATCGGCTTGCCGAAGTGGGCGGTCAGCGCGAGCTGGTGGAGCCAGTCCGGCAGGTCCAGCGCCGGCACCACGAGGTCGAGCAGGTACGTGGTCACCACGACGAGGGCGGCGATCTCGGCCGCGATCGACGTCCGCCACAGGCCGCCGACGGCCACGCCGATCCCGGCGATCGCCGCGGCGTACAGGCCGAGCGACGCGCAGCCGAGCATCGCGTCGCCGGCGGCGAGGCCGCCCACCGCCGAGCCGAGCCCGACCCCGGCTGCGAACAGGAGCGGTCGTCACGACGATCGCGAGGAGCGTCGAAGCGCCTCCGGCGACGACCCAGCGGGCCCGCGCCATCGGCGTGGTGAGGGCCATCTCGAGACGGCCCTCCGTCTCGTCCGAAGCCCATTTCGAGACGAACGTGGCGGCGGCGAAGCCGACGACGATGTACAGCAGCTCGGCGTAGAACTGCATCCAGCCCCCGGTCGACGTGAAGTCAGCCCCGGGGAAGATCTTTGCGAAGGAATCAAGGATCCCGGAGGACGACGCGATCTGGTCCGCCAGGGACCCGGCGAGCGACGCGTAGAGGATCCCGATCAGGCCCAGGCCGATCCCCCACGAGAGGGCCCGCGGGAGCTGGTCGCCGAAGGCCCGGGCCGTCGGGCCGTGGACGCCGAGGACCGGCGCCGGCAGGGACGGCAGGGAGAGCCCGACGGTGACCCCGAGGTCGCGGCGGACGAAGAGCTCGATCCCGATCGCCAGGAAGGCGACGCCGAAGATGCCGACGAGCGCCAGCGACGGCCAGTCGTAGATCCCGATGAGCGGGACGTGGTTGAACGTCCAGCTGAACGGGCTCAGGACCAGGAGGGGACCGCCGACGTTCAGGCCGTTCGTGATCCACAGGGCGGCCATCCCGAGGCCGGCGACCCCGCCCGCCCCGGCGCGGCCGAGCAGCGGCGAGAGAGCGAACGCGAGGCCCCCGAAGAACGTAGCCAGGAGGCCGATCCACAGGGCGAAGCCGACCGACGAGAGCAGTGGGATCTGGTCGCCGAGGGCGGCGTTCCCGAAGGCGTTCGAGCTGAAGGTCGTCATGAGGGCCAGGACCACCATCGCCAGCCAGAGCAGCGTCAGGTGGGCCGCCACCTTCTCGAGGCCGATGCGGCGCTTGCCGAACGGGGCCGCCGCGATGAGGTCGAGGCTGCCGCGGCGCGCCTCGCCGGCGAGGGTCCCGGACAGGGCCATGATCGACCACATGGCGGTGCCGAGGGCGAAGATCGCGGCGTACTTGAAGGTGATGTAGCCACCCAGCGTGCCGACCTTCGCGCCGATCAGGTCGACGTTGCCGAACAGTCGCATCATCGACGCGGGGATGCTCCCGAAGAGCGCGTCGACCCCGAGCCGGGCGGCCGGCGTCGGGAAGATCTTCGACACCGCGATGCCCATCACCAGGGCCATCCCGCCGAGGAGGCCGGCGGCGATGATGAATGCGAGCCGCGAGTCGCGGATCGTCTTGCCGAAGATGCTCCCGAAGCCATAGAGCTTGCGGCGCAGCGGGATCGGGGGGAACGTGGCCGCCGCGGGCTGGCGCGGCGTCCCGGCGCTAACGGCCATGGCTGCTCACCTCGACGGCCTCGCGGCCGTACTGGGCCAGGAACGTCTCCTCGAGGCTGGGCTCCCGCGAGACGAAGTCCAGCAGCTCGTACCGTGCCGCCGCCTGCACGACCGGCGTGATCGCCCCGGCGACGCGGAGGCGGAGCACGTGATCCTCGACCGACACCTCGCTGACACCGGGCAGGGCCTCGAAGGCGGCCGCCGGGACCTCGCCCACGAAGCGCAGCTCGACCTGGTGGTGGGCCAGGTCGCGAAGGTCGTCCACCGTGCCGAGCTTCACCAGCCTCCCCTCGCGGATGATGGCCACGCGGTCGGCGGACTTCTCCACCTCGGAGAGGATGTGGGAGGAGAGGAAGACCGTCGCTCCGTCGGCCACTGCCTCTCGGAGGATGATGAAGAAGGTCTGCTGGACGAGCGGGTCGAGGCCCGAGGTCGGCTCGTCGAGCAGCAGCAGCTCGGGCCGGTGCTGGAGCGCGATGACGAGAGCAACCTTCTGCTTGTTGCCCTTGCTGTACTCCTTGAACTTGCGGGTCGGGTCGAGGTCGAAGCGCTCGACCAGGCTCGCCTGGTACGCCGTGTCCACGCCGCCCCGCAGGTTCGCGAAGTACTCGAGGTGCTGGGCGCCCGTCAGGCGGTCGTAGAGGGCGAACTCGCCCGGCAGGTAGCCGATCCGCCGGTGGATCGCCACCGGGTCGGCCGACGACTCGATGCCGAACACGCGGGCCGTCCCCGACGTGGGCCGGATCAGGTCGAGGATCGTCCGGATCGTTGTCGTCTTGCCTGCGCCGTTTGGCCCGAGGAAGCCGAAGATCTCGCCCTGCTCGACGGCGAGGTCGACCTCGAGGATCCCGCGGTGACTGCCGTAGGACTTGGTGAGGCGCTCGGTCTCGATGACGTTCGTCACGCGGTCTTCCCCTTTCGTGCCGCGCGGTCGCGGCGCCATCGCTCGACGAGGTCGGGCCACTCTCGCTCCATGAATGAGCAGAGGTCGACCAGCTCGTCCAGCGACTCGTTCTGCGGTCCGGGGTCCGGAAACAGGGCGAGACCTCGCTGGCCCAGCTCGCGGAGCTCGGTGATCTGCCGGGACCTGATGTCGAGCACGCCATTCCACGCGTCGGCACGCAGGCGCAGCCAGTCGCGGCGCTCGCCCCTGCGGGTCACCCGCTCCGCCATGCGCGAGCTCAGGAGGAGACGGCTCATGGTGCTGATCGAGCCACGGCTCGCCCGGAGGCGCTCCGCCAGCTGGGCTGCGGTCTGCTCGCGCGGCTCCGCGACGAGGAGGGCGCCCACCAGGCGCCCCGCCATGCGCGGCCAGCCGGCCTCCTCGAAGTACCGGGCGACGTCCTCGACGTACGCCTCGACCGCTTCACCGTCCGGGTCGGCGGGTCCCGCCGCCACGGGGGTCACCATGGCGTTCATGCGCTTCAGTATGCACTGAACGGCCAGCGCGGCAACTGGCATTCGTCCCGGTCCGGGTCCACGTCCAGGTCCCGGGTCTCGTCCCCGATGCGTGGGCCCGGCGACGGATGAGGCCTCGACAGATGCGCCTTGACGGCGCGCCGGGCGGGATTAGAATTCATCGCACGGTGAATTCCAGCGAGCGAGCGCCCCGGGCTGCGGCGCGACGGTCGCGCGGAGCAGAAGGGACGGGTGCCGGCATGGCAGTTGGCGTCGCGCCGCCCGGGGGGCCCGAGGCGGGTGCCCCCGCGGCGATCCGGGCCGTGGGCCTGGTCAGGGCGTTCGGCCCGATCCGCGCCGTGGACGACGTCTCCTTCGACCTGGCGCCCGGCCGCATCTACGGGCTGCTGGGCCCGAACGGGTCCGGCAAGACGACGCTGATTCGCCTGCTCACCGGCCTGGCGAAGGCGACGGCGGGCCACGCCGAGATCCTCGGGGTTCCCGTGCCGTCACGCGCGGCCCTCGCCCGGATCGGCTACATGACCCAGAGCGACGGGATCTACCCGGCTCTCACCGTCGGCGAGAACGCACGCTTCTTCGCGGCCGCCTACGGCGTCCAGGGCGGCGACGCGGTGCTCGAGGCGCTGCGCCTCGTCGACCTCGCCGACCGCACGGATTCCATCGCCGGGACGCTCTCGGGCGGTCAGCGCCGGCGGCTCTCCCTCGCCTGCGCGCTGACCCATCGGCCCCCCATCCTCTTCCTCGACGAGCCGACCGTCGGCATCGACCCGCTCCTGCGCGTCGAGTTCTGGGCCCACTTCCGGAGCCTGGCGGACGGCGGGGCGACGATCGTGGTCTCGAGCCATGTCATGGACGAAGCCGACCGCTGCGACGAGCTGCTCTTCGTCCGGTCCGGGAAGGTCATCGCGCGTGGGTCAGGCCGCGAGATCCGAACCCGGGCCGGAACGGACAACCTGGAGCAGGCATTCCTCCGCCTGGGCGGCGACGTGCAGGTGCCCCGATGAGCCGTCGGCGCATCGTCGCCCTGTTCAGGCGCGTGGTCCAGGAGATTCGGCGCGACCGGCCGTCGCTGGCGCTCCTCTTCGTCGCCCCGATCCTGGTCACCGGGCTCGTCACGTTCATCCTGCGCGAGGGCGAGTCGCCGACGGTCCATGCCGTCGTCGTCAACCAGGCCGGCGTGCCCGGCACGGCGATCGCGGGCGCCCTCGACACGACCCTCCGGGCGCAGGGCGGCTCCGCGGTGGTCGTCGCGGACGAGGCGACCGCCCGCTCGATGATCGGGGACGACTCGGCCTCGGTCGCCGTCACTTTGCCGGCCGGCCTCGGGTCCGGCGGCTCGCCGACGATCACGATCCTCACGAACGGCCTCGACCCGTCGAGCGAGGCAACCCAGGTCGTCGCCGTCCAGAGGGCGCTGGTCGCGGCGGCGACGAGCGTCACCGGGACGAGCCTCCCCACCATCGAGCACACCACGCTGTATGGGGCGCCGAGCAGCGACCCGATCTCGAACTTCGCGCCCGCGATCGTCGGGTTCTTCGCCTACTTCTTCGTCTATCTCCTGACCGGCGTGAGCTTCCTGCGGGAGCGGACCGGCGGGACGCTGGAGCGGCTCATGGCAACGCCCGTCGCGCGAGGCGAGGTCGTGGCCGGGTATACCCTCGGCTTCGGACTGTTCGCAACGATCCAGGTCGCGATCCTGATGACCTGGGTGCTGGCCAGCGTCCACGTCCCCTCCGTCGGGCCGCTCCCGGACTTCTGGCTGGGCCTCGGCGTGCCGATCGCCGGGAGCCCGGTGTATGCATTCCTGGTGGTCGTCATGACGGCGCTGGGCGCCGTCAGCCTGGGAATCTTCCTCTCGGCCATCGCCCGGACGGAGCTCCAGATCATCCAGTTCATCCCGCTCGTGCTGGTGCCCCAGTTCCTGCTCTCCGGCGTCCTCTTCCCGGTGAGCAGCCTGCCGGCGATCGTCCAGCCCTTCGTCGCGATCATGCCCCTCAACTACGCGGTCGATGGCCTGCGCCAGGTCTTCATCGCCGGAGCCGACCTCGCCACCCCCGCCCTCCAGAGCGACCTCGCCGTGCTGGCGGTCATCGCCGTCTTCTTCGCCACGATCGCCTCGCTCACGATCCGCCGGGACGTCGTGTGAGCGCGCCGCCAGGAGGGCGGTCGTCCCGCACCGGCCGCCGGCCGGGGTCCGGCGACACCCGCGGCCGGATCCTCGAGGCGGCCAGGGCGAGCTTCGGCGAGCGCGGATTCGAGGGGACCACGATTCGGGGCGTGGCGGCGGCCGCCGGCGTGGATGCCGCCCTCGTCCACCACTACTTCGGGACCAAGCACCGGCTGTTCGTGGCCGCGATGGAGTTCCCGGTCGACTTCGGGTCGATCGTGCCGCAGCTCCTCGCCGGACCCCGGGACGAGGTCGGCGAACGGTTCGTGCGCTTCGTGCTCGACCTCTGGGAAGGGCCGGCGATGAGGTCGCTCATCGTGGGCCTCGTGCGCTCGGCATCGACCGACCCGACGGCGGCGGCGATGCTCCGCCAGCTCATCTCCGAAGGTCCCTTCGCCCCGCTCGCTCGGGCCATCGATCGTCCGGACGCCCGGCTCCGGACGGTGCTGGTGGGCTCGCAGCTCATCGGCCTCGCCATGGCCCGGTACGTCCTGGCCGTGGAGCCGCTTGCCTCCGTCGAGCCCGAGGTCCTCGTCCGCGCGATCGGCCCGACGATCCAGCGCTACCTCGCCGGCGAGCTCTGGCGCGACGACCGAGCCTCGGCGATCACCGGCTGAGACGGCGCCGCCCGCGTGGGAGCGGCCCGGCCGGGGTCGCCGGCCGCTCCGGGGCGTGCGGGCGGGAGTGCCGCCGGCGGCGGCGCGCAGGGGTCGCCTCTCAGGAGGCCTGGCGCCTCGCCGCCTCCGCGACGTGCTTGAGCGCGGCCAGCTCCGCCTCGAGGCGCGGTCCCAGGGCCCGGCGCTCCAGGCGCAGCACGACCCGTCCGAGGCGGGAGCGACCTTCCAGGTGGACGGCACAGGCCACCCGCGTGCCGCCTGCCGCGGGCGCCAGCTCCCAGCGCCGCTCGCCGACGATGGCGGAGCCGAGGATCCCGACCCGGAAGCGTCGCTGCGGGCGGGCCTCGAGGCTCTCCACCTCAGCCCTGATGGGCATCGGCCCCAGGCGCAGGTGGGCGGTGCGCCTTGCGCCCGCGGCCGGCCAGTCGGGACCGGCGGGGTCCAGGACCAGGATCGCGTCCGTGCCGGGCGCCCGGTCCGGGTCGTGGAGCGCGAGCCACACCGCCGCGGGCGAGGCGTCGACGAAGAGCCGGCGCTCGACGGCGCCGGCCGGGAGTCTGGGGGTGACGGGCCCGACTGCCATGGCCGGATTATGGCACCCGGTCGGCGAGGGCCTCGCGGACCGGTCAGGCGAGAGCGTAGCGCTGCGGCGGGTGTCCCCGGCACGGGTTGCCGCGGCCGTAGGCGATCTCGCCGGCCGTCACGTCCGCGATCGTCCAGAAGGCGGTCTTGACCCGCGATCCGCGGTCGAGCCCGGACCCGCCCGCGTCCTCGCCGTCCTCACCCGCCGCCCCGCCGGAATGGCGGCAGATGGAGTCCGGGGCGCCCGCGTGGTCGGACAGCCAGGCGCGGAGCATCGCGGGGGTGACGGTTCCGGGGCGCGCGGCGGTGGCGGCGGCCAGGAGCGCGCAGGCCCGGCCGTACCGGGCGGCGGAGCGTCGGGCGTACGCCGGATCGCCCTCGTAGCGCAGCATTGCCGCCTCGACGTAATGGTTGGTGTGGGCCAGCGTCTCGCCTGGCCCGACCTCTCGCACGCAGGCGTCGCCCCCGCTTCCCTCGACGTTGACCACGCGCCCGTCGCGGTGCGCGAAGACCGTGTTGTAGCTGCTGGCACGGTCGGGCCGCAGGGCCATCGCGACGGCGTCCTCCAGCGTGCGCGCCGTCAGCTGCTCACGGACCATGAGCAGCCGCGGCACCCCGACGCGCTCGTCGTTCGGGGTCAGCTCGTTGCCGGTGAGCGAGAGGCCGGCATCGTTCCAGCCCACGCTGATCCACGGCCCGATCCCGACGGAGAAGACGACCGGCTCGCCGGGAACCCGCCACTCCACGGCGACGAGCCGGGGCTCGGAGTCCTCTTCGAGGTCGTTGGTGTGCGCCACCCACAGGTGCCCGTCGGCCGTGAAGGGCGGCCCGACGACGAGGTCGGAGCACCGGCCGGAGGCCCGCTCGGCCGACTCCGACGGCGAGGGCGCCGCCGACCAGATCTCCTCGATGGAGGCCGCGAACAGGGCCACCGGGTCCACGCCCGCTCCCTCCGCGGCGCCGTCCACCTCCTCGACCAGCCACGGCGTGGCGGCCAGGGTCGCCGCGCGATAGCGGGCGGCCAGCTGCAGCTGCTCCTCCCGTGACCGACCGGGCGGGAGGGCGCCGTCGAAGGAGATGGCGTCCCGGAGGACGTCTGCCGTGGCGGCGCCGACGGCCCGGCCGACCTCCCTGTGGCTGCCTGCGACGCGAAGGAGCGGGATCGGCGCCACCACGGCCTGGACCCCTGCCTAGATGCCGGCTCGTGCGGCCGGGAGCGGCGGCAGCTTCTTGCGGCCCTTCACGAGGAAGTGGTCGAACCAGCCACGGACCTGCACCAGGTTCTCGACTCGGCGGAAGGGCGTGCCGGAGCGGGTCAGCTCGTGCGTCTCGTTCGGGACCCGCATGAAGCGGACGGGCCGCCGGAGGGTGCGCAGGATCGCGAAGAGCGCCTCCGCCTGGCCGATCGGGCAGCGCAGGTCGTTCTCGGAGTGCTGGATGAGCAGCGGCGTGTGGATCCGGTCCGCGTAGGTGATCGGGGAGAGCTCGCGGTAGAGGTCGGGCTTCTCCCACGGCTGGGCGCCGAACTCGAGGATCCCGAAGATCCCGCCCGCGAGGTCGCCGGTCAGCATCAGGCTCGTGAGGTCGGAGACGCTCCGGCAGGTCATGGCGGCGGCAAAGCGATCGGTGTGGCCGACGATCCAGTTGGTCAGGTAGCCGCCGTAGGATCCGCCCGTCACGCCGAGCCGGTCCGGGTCCGCCACGCCGGCGGCGACGAGTGCGTCCACGTGGGCCATGACGTCGCGCATCGGCCCCTCGCCCCAGTCCGGGAGGTTGGCGCTGTTGAAGTCTTCGCCGTAGCCCTCCGACCCACGCGGATTCGTGTACAGGACGCTGATGCCGGCGCCCGCGAGGACCTGGAACTCCCAGCACGGCGACCAGCCGTAGAGGGTATGGGGCCCGCCGTGGATCTGGAGGACCAGCGGCGCGGGCTCACCTTGCGCGGCTGCCGCGGAACGCAGGAGCCAGCCCTGGATCTCGCGCCCGTCGACGGCCTCCCACCCTTCCTCGGGGGCGCGCAGGTCGACTTCGGCGAGAATGTCGTCGTTGAACGCCGTGATCCGGCGGAGGCCGGCTCCCTCCCGGGCGGAGGCATCCGCCCCGAGATCGAGGACGTGGACGTCGGGCAGCGCCGTGGCCGATGACCGGATCGCGGCGACGCGCGTTCCGCCCGCCGCGGCCGCGGCCTCCCAGCCGGACAGGTAGTGGCGGTCGACCGTGAGACGCTCAACCGCTCCATCGGCGAGGGCGATCCGCCACAGCTCGTAGGACCCGCGGACGGGCGCCGTGAAGAGCAGGTGGCCCCGATCGGCGCTCAGCCGGAGGCGGGTGCTCTCCCCGGGGGTCACGTCACTCCCCATGGCGGCCCCCGGCATCAGGTCGGCGGGGCCCGAGAGGTTGCGGCCGCCGCCCGGGCGCGCCGCGGAGCCGTCCGCCGGGAAGAGCCAGATGTCGTTCCGGCTCCCACCCCGCTTCGGCCAGCGGTGGCCGAGGACGGCGAGCGACGAGCCGTCGGACAGCCAGGTCGGGCTTCCGAAGGCGCAGCCGGCGCCATCGGTGACCCGGTGCGTCCGGCCGGAGGCGACCTCGACGACGAAGACGTCGAACTGGTAGTCGAGGTCGTGATCCCGCAGGCGCGACGCGGTGAAGGCGACCCGGGTCCCGTCGGGCGACCACGCCGGCTCATCGTCCGAGGTCGGGCCATCGGTCAGGCGCCGCGCCGCGCCGGTCGCGACGTCGACCAGCCAGAGGTGGCCCACCTTGTCGTCGATGAAGCCTGGGCCGTTGAGCATGTTCTGGAGCCGGTCGAAGTAGCGGTAGTCCGAGGACGGCATCGCGCCCGGCTTCGGCGGCTCCGGCTTCCCGCGCGCCTTCCGATCCTCGGCGCGGGTTGCGCCGAACGACGTCGTGCGCACGACGAGGGATCCTCCGTCGGGCGACCACTCGAACCCGTCGACGCCGCGGGGCAGGTCGGTCAGCCGCCGGGCCTCGCCGCCGGCGAGAGGCAGCAGGTGGACCTGCGTGCCGTCCTCGCGGTCCTTCGGCGCGTCGGGCTCCTCCTCGACGAGCGGCCGGCGGTCGGAGAGGAAGGCCAGGGACGCCCCGTCGGGCGAGAAGCGTGGGCGAGTGTCGTGCCGGGCACCCAGCGTCACCTGGCGTGGCGGAGCGCTCCCGTCGGCGGGCGCCAACCACAGGGCGTGGCGATACGCGTCGCGCCCGGGCGCGACGAACTGGACCGTCATCGCCACGAGCGCGCCGTCGGGGGACAGCTGCGGGTCCGTGGGGATCCGGAACCGGTACATGTCCTCCGGGGCCGGCGATCGAAGCATGTGCCGGAGTGTACGACCGTCCGCCCCGCGGTATGGGCCGTTCCGCCGTGGTCGGCCGACCGTGGAGGCGCCATGCTGGGCGCAGACCGCCGACCCGGACTCCTGCCAGCCTGCCCGGAGGTGCCTGCGATGCGCATTCTTCTCGCCCTCGACGGCTCTCCGTCCGCCGACCGCGCGCGGGCGCTTGTCTCCTCCCTCGCATGGCCGGAGGGCTCGGTGGTCCGCCTCATCTCCGCGCTCGACGTTGCGCCGGCCCTGTGGGGAGGGCCCTGGATCCCGGCTGTCCCGGTCGACGCCGATCAGCTCGAGGAGGAGGCGGTCGTCGAGCTGACCCGCGTCCTGCGCGAGGCCCGCTCGTCGCTCGAGGCCGCCGGGCTCGTGGTCGAGGCCGAGCTGCTGCGCGGCCGGCCCTCCGCGGCCATCGTGGAGGACGCGAAGCTCTGGGGTCCCGACCTCATCGTCGTCGGCAGTCGCGGCCACGGGCCGGTGGAGACCGCGGTCCTCGGCTCGGTCTCGGCGGCGATCGTGGACCATGCCACCTGCCCAGTCCTCGTCGCCCGCGGCGACCATGCCTCCCGCGTGATCCTGGCCGAGGACGGCTCACCTGCCGGCATGTCGGCACGGGATCTCGTGGCGTCCTGGCCGGCGTTCGCCTCGACGCCGGTGCTCGTGGTCGGCGTGGTCGACGTCGCCGCTCCCTGGCGCTCCGGGATCGCGCCCACCATGTTCGCGGCGGCGATGGACGTCTACACGGACATGCTGACGACGGCTCGGACCATGCACCGCGACATCGTCTCTGCGACCGAGGCGCACCTGCGTCGCGCCGGACGGACGGTGTCCGGCGAGCTCCGGGAAGGCGACCCCGCCGACCAGCTGCGGCGCGCCGCCACGGATCCTGCGGGCGACCTGATCATCGTCGGCTCGCGAGGCTACGTCGGCGTCACGCGACTGGTGATGGGCAGCGTCGCCCACGCTGTGCTGACTCACGCCCACTGCTCCGTGCTCGTGGTGAAGCAGCCGCACGACGGCCACTGACCGCTCGGGCCGGGGTTCGGTCCGGGGTTCTGCGCCGGCGCCTGGTGCGCGCCGGCCGGGGAGCGCGCAGCCCGGTGCCCGGCTCGGGCTCCGAAGCCGGTCAGCGGCTTCGCGCGGCGGTGATGACCCCGGCGATGCTGGGACGCTGACCGTACAGGAGCACGCCGGCCGCGTAGATGCGGGCCGCCACCACCAGCGCCACCAGGATCGCAGCCAGCAGGAGCCCGATCGCGAGGATCAGCTCCCACGGGGCGACGCTCCCGGAGACGAGGCGGGTGAGCATCACGTAGGGGCTGAAGAACGGGAGCCACGACAGCGGCGCGACCCATGCCGCCGTGGGCGCCGAGGACGCGAAGAACGCGGCGAAGTAGGCCACGAAGGCAAGCAGGAGCATCGGGAGAGCCACCTGCTGGACGTCCTCCTGGCGGCTGACGAGCGAGCCGGCCGCGGCGTAGACCAGAGCGGTGAGCACGAACCCGAGGAGGAAGAAGACGGCGAATGCGACGAGGATCTCGGGCGTGAGTCCGGCCAGCGGAGTCGCGTCCGCGCTCTTCCCGAGGACCAGCCGCGCGAGCGGCCCCTGGATCGCCACCACGATGGCGGCCGGCAGCACGATGGCGGCCAGCTGGGTCAGGCCGGCGCCGCCCACGCCGACCACCTTCCCGGCCAGCATCTCGCCCGGCGTCGCTGCGTTGAGCATCACCTCCATCACCCGGCTCGACTTCTCCTCGGCGACGCTCGTGGCAACCCACATGCCATAGGTCACCGACGTCAGGAAGACCAGGATCACGAGGATCGTCGCCAGGATCTGGCGGCTGGCCGTGTCGACCTCGCTGCTACCCGGGGTGTTCCCGGGGACGGCGTCGGTCACGACGAAGTCGCCGACGAGGCCCCGCGCCTCATCGGCGCGGATGCTGGCCGCGATCGCGACCGCGACCAGGCGGAAGAGGACGGCCTGCCGGCTGGCGGGGTTGGACGTGACGTACTCGAAGTCGAGGCGCTGCTCCGGCCCGTAGGTGAGCACGAGGAGCCCGTCCAGCGACCCCGCCGCCACGTCGGCCCGGGCCCGCGCGACGGCGGCAGGCTCCACCGACGAGAAGCGGTACACGGGCGCGCTCGTCGGGTCCAGGCTGGATCCCGCGTTCAGGACCATCTCGAGCGAACGCAGCGCCAGGTCGGTCGTCCGGGCGTCCGGCGCGCTGGTGGCGATCCGAACGACCGCGTCGCGCTCGACCGCTCGGATCGCCAGCGGTGCGAGGGCCGCGGCCGTCGCCACGATGGCCAGGACCAGCGTCGAGACGGCGAAGGCGCGGCTGCGCACGCGAACGCCGTACTCTCGCCCTGCCACCAGGCGGGCGTTGCGAGCGAAGACGGAGGCCGGGTCGCCGCGACGCACACGGGCAGTCTGGCGTACCCGGGTGCGACCCGCCGGCCACCGTCGCCTGCCCGACGGGGCGGAGCCGCGGGCGCCCTACAATCTCGGCATGACCTCCAGCTACCTCCGCGGCGACGACCTCACGGCGCCCGCCCGGATCCACGCGGACCGCGAGGCCCGCACGCTGCGCATCGAGTGGCCGGACGGCCACGTGTCCACCTTCGACTTCGACCGCTTCCGCTGGCTCTGCCCGTGCGCCTACTGCCGCGGGGAGGCCGGGCTTCCCGGCTGGCTCGATTCGAACCCCGCCCTGACGGCCGAGCAGACGCGGATGGTCTCGCTCGAGCCCGTCGGCGGATATGCGATCGCGCCCACGTGGGGCGACGGGCACCACACGGGTTACTACACGTTCACCGCGTTGCGGGCCCATTGCCCCTGCCCCGACTGCGCCGCCGCGCGGGCGGCCACGGGTCACCCCGATTCCCCGTCCTCGCGAGGCTGACCAGGGGCGGTCCGGCACGCGGAGCGCGCCGTGCGGCGTGCTACCATCGGCGGTCGGCGTGACCGGCGCCACGGGCGCCGCCCGCCGCCAGAGGACCTTCCACCGACCGGCATGACGACCCTCCGCGCGCGCACCCACCGGCCCGGCCGCCGCCGTCACGCCGCAGCCCCGTACGTCAACCGGGAGCTGTCGTGGCTGGACTTCAACGCGCGCGTCCTTCACGAGGCGCGCGACGAGCGCAACCCGCTTTTGGAGCGTGCCAAGTTCCTGGCGATCTTCGCCTCGAACCTCGACGAGTTCTTCCAGGTGCGCGTGTCCGGCCTGATGGAGCAGGTCGCCGCAGGCAGCGCCAAGCGCTCGCCGGACGGCAGGACCGCTGCCGAGCAGCTCGACGTCATCCGCGACCAGGTCCGGGGCCTGGTGCACGAGCAGGCCCGCCTCTACGACCTCGTGCGAGCCCAGCTGGCGCGGGAAGGCGTGGCGATCGTCGACCACGCGGCGATCCCCGAGCACCACGCCCGCCTGCGCGAGCGCTATCTCGAGGAGATCTTCCCGGTCCTGACCCCCCTTGCCGTCGCGCCCGGGCACCCGTTCCCGTACATCAGCACCCTCAGCCTGTCGCTGGCGATCACCGTCGCGGACCCGGTCACGGGGGAGCAGCGCTTCGCACGGGTCAAGGTGCCGCCGATCCTGCCGCGTCTGGTCCAGGTGGACCGCCACGTCTACGTTCCGCTCGAGCAGGTGATCGCGGCGAACCTCGACGCGCTCTTCCCCGGGATGCAGGTCGTCGAGACCTACATGTTCCGGGTCACCCGGGACGCCGATTTCGACGTCGAGGAGGACGAGGCAGGCGACCTGCTGTCGGCGATCGAGCAGGAGCTGCGTCGCCGCCGCTTCGGCTCCGCCGTTCGGCTCGAGGTCGAGGAAGGTATGCCCGACGAGATGCGGGACTTCCTCCTGTCGGGCATCGGGCTGTCGGCGGACGACCTGTGCGCCGTCGGCGGGGCGCTCGACCTGACCTGCCTGTGGCAGATCGCGACCCTCGACATGCCCGAGCTTCGCGACCCGCCCTGGACGCCCGTCGTCCCGGCTCGCCTGGTCCCGCTCGACGAGGGCGATCTCGTCGACCTGTTCGCGGTGATCCGCCAGGGCGACCTGCTGGTCCACCATCCCTACGAGTCGTTCACCGCGTCGGTCGAGCGCTTCATCACGCAGGCGGCCGACGACCCGGACGTCCTCTCGATCAAGCAGACCCTGTACCGGACGTCGGGCGACTCGCCGGTGGTGCGGGACCTCATCCGGGCCGCCGAGCAGGGAAAGCAGGTCGTCGTCCTGGTCGAGATCAAGGCGCGCTTCGACGAAGAGGCCAACATCGTCTGGGCGCGGAAGCTGGAGCAGGCCGGGGCTCACGTCGTGTACGGCCTGGTCGGCCTCAAGACGCACAGCAAGGTCGCGCTGGTCGTGCGTCGCGAGGGCACCGGCCTGCGCCGATACCTCCACCTTGGGACGGGCAACTACAACCCGAAGACGGCCCGGATCTACACGGACCTCGGGTTGCTGACCTGCCGGCCCGAGCTGGGCGCCGACGCCACGGACCTCTTCAACTTCCTGACCGGCCTGTCGCGTCAGCAGGGCTTCCGGCGCCTGCTCGTCGCCCCGGACACCCTTCGGTCGCGGATCCGGGACCTGATCGCCCGGGAGGCCGACCACGCCCGCGCGGGCCGGCCGGCACGCATCGTCGCCAAGGTCAACGCCCTGGTGGATCCCGAGATGATCGAGCACCTCTACGAGGCGAGCCAGGCCGGCGTGGAGGTCGAGTGCATCGTCCGTGGCGCCTGCAGCCTGCACCCGGGCCTGCCCGGCATGTCGGACCGCATCCGCGTCCGCTCCATCATCGGGGAGTTTCTGGAGCACAGCCGCATCTTCGGGTTCGCGAACGGCGGCCGCCAGGAGTGGTACACCGGTTCCGCGGACCTCATGGAGCGCAACCTCGACCGCCGCGTGGAGGTGGTCTTCCCGATCGAGGACCTCGAGGCCCAGGCCCGGATCGAGGAGATCGTCGCCGTGATGCTTGCCGACGACCGCCGTTCGTGGCAGCTTGGCGCCGACGCGGTCTGGCGTCGGACCGAGGAGATCCTGGCTGCGTCGGGGACCCACGACACGTTTGCCACGCTCAAGGATCACGCCCGCATCGCAGCAGCCCCGGTCGTCCAGCCACCCCGGCACGGAGTGCCGAGCGGATCGCTGGATCCGCGGGCCTAGGCGGGATCGATGACGGCCGGCCACGTCGAGCTCGAGCTCCGGTACCGTGTAGCCGACGCCGCGGCGGCGACCCGGTACGCGACGGCCCGCATGCTGGGGCCGTTCCGTGCGGCGGGTCGCGCTCGCCAGGTGCAGGTCGAGGACCGCTACCTCGACACGGCGAACGGGGCTCTCGGCAGGGCCGGGTACGCGGTCCGCCTGCGTCGCGGTCCGACGATGACGGTCGTCTCGGTCAAGTCGACGACGCCCGCGGCGACCGCCCTCCACCGCCGCGAGGAGCTGGAGGGGCCCGCCGGCCTGTCGCTCGATCCCCATGCCTGGCCGCCGTCGACGGCGCGGGGGCTCGTGCTGGAGCACGCAGGGGACGCGCCGCTGATGGAGCTGGTCACGGTTCGCCAGCTGCGGAAGACACGGACCCTGGCGGACGAGGTGGCGGAGGTCGAGCTGTCGCTCGACGAGGTGGCCGTCGTCGCGGGCGGGCGCGTCGTGGACCGCTTCGTCGAGCTCGAGGTGGAGCTGCGGCGCGGCCCGGATTCGGCGCTCGACACGCTCGCCGCGGTCCTGGCCGACGATCCCGACCTGGAGCCCGAGACGGCGACCAAGCTCGAGCGGGCGCTGGGTGCGGCCGGGGCCGGTCGCGCGCCTGTGCGCCGCCAGCGCCCCGAGCCTCGCCCGGCAGACCCGGAGCCTGGCGGACTCGAGCAGAGCCCAGGGTGGGCGGCCTCGACCGACGAGCCGGAAGCCGATCCGGCAGCCACGCCGCCGGCCGATCCGGCGCCCCTGCGCGGCCGACGGCCGATCGCACTGCCCCGGCGTCGACCCGCGGGCCGAGGCGCAGCCCAGGGTCGACCTGCGGGTCGGGGCCGATCCGCCAGTCGCGGCCGATCCGCTGCCCGCCCCGACACCGATGCGCACAGCGGAGCCTGCCGGTCCGCCGCGCCTCGTCGTGGGCAAGACGCCCGGCATCACGGCCGATGACATCCTGGCCGAAGCCGGCCGGAAGGTCCTGAGATTCCATTTCGCACGGGTGCTCGCAAAGGAAGCCGGCACGCGGTCGGGCGCCAACATCGAGGACCTCCACGGCATGCGTGTCGCGACCCGCCGGATGCGGGCCGCCTGGCGCGTCTTCGGGGACGGCTTCCGGCCGAACCGCACGCGACGCCTCCGCGGTCGCCTCCGCGTCCTGGCCGGTCGCCTGGGAGCCGTCCGCGACCTCGACGTCCTCCTCGAGGCGGCGGTGGCGCACCAGGCCGGCCTCGGGTCACGGGAAGCAGCGGCATTCGAACCGCTCCTTGCCTCGTGGCGCGACGAGCGCGAGGCGGCCCGGATCGTCCTCCTGCGGGAACTCGACAGCCAGGACTACGTCCGCCTCATCGAGGACTACCGGGCCTTCGTGGCGGCCGAGGGCAACGCCGTGCTGCCGCCCGCGAGCCCGGTGAGCCCGCACCGGGTGCGCGACACCGCCGCGTCCCGGATCTGGCTGGCCTACGAGCGGGTTCGGGCCTACGAGTCCGTCCTGCGCTGGGCCGACATCGAGACGATCCACCAGCTCCGGATCGCGGGCAAGTGGCTGCGCTACACGCTCGAGTTCTTCCGCGAGGCGCTGGGTCCCGAGGTCGATCTCCTCATCCCGCGGGTCGTCGTCCTGCAGGACCACCTTGGCTGGCTTCACGACGCCGACGTGACCATCTCCCTCACGCGCGAGTTCCTCGTCGCGAACGCCGGAACGCTCTCGCGCGAGGAGACGCAGGCGATCGCGGCGTACCTCACGCTCAAGGAGCGGGAGCTGGCGCGCCTGCGCCGGATGATGGGCGGACCGTGGCGCGCCGTGAGCGGTCCCCCCTTCCGAAGGCTGCTCGGGAGAGCCGTCTCGGCCCTCTGAGGGCAGTCGCCGGAGCTCGACGGCGACCGGTCACCCGCTCCAGCCAATGGCCAGGGCGTCCAGGCGGTCGCGCCAGCCCGCGCCCGCCCGCGCCAGCGCGAACACCACGCCCTCGCGCAGCCCCTCCTCGACTGCGCTGACGCGCTCGACGTCGTAGCGATCCATGAGCGCTTCGAGGAGGGCCGCCCCGGCCGGCAGGAGACGCGCCCGCCTGACGGCGATCCCGTAGCGCGCCGCGACGGCGGCCACGGGCGCCCCTTCCAGGGTCCGGCGCGCCGAGGCAAGCCGGCGTCGCGTGAGGATCCGGTCACGTCCGGCGGCGGGCACGACCTTCACGAGGTTCGACGACGTCCCGCCAACCGCGAGCATGGCGGCCGGAGCCCCGCGCAGGACGTCGACAAGGCTGCGATCGCGCCTCCGCCCGCAGCGCGGCAAGCTCCTCGGGCGTCGGCGGGTCGTGATCCACCAGGCGTCGGGTCAGGGTGGCGCAACCGACCGGCATGCCGCCCGAGCGCGCACGTGCTCCTGGCTCGACGACGACGACCTCACTGCTCCCGCCCCCGATGTCGACCACCGCGATGGACGTCTCGATCGGCCGGCCGGCCGTCGCGCCGAGGAGGTTCAGGAGGGCTTCCTCCCGATGGTCCAGCACGTGGAGCGGGACGCCGGTCGCATCCTCGACGGCCATGACCACCGTCCGCGCATCGGCCGCCCGGCGGAGTGGCTGCGTGCCGACGAACGCAACGTCGCGGGCGCCCAGCTCCCACGCCCGTGACGCATACCGGTCGAGCTCGGCGATGACCTCGCTGCGGTACGGCTCGGGGATCGTCCCGTAGGCGTCGACGGTGTCGCCGAGACCCAGCAGCACGGACTCGTCCGCGAGAGGATCGAGCGTGTGGCCGTGGACGGCCGCGACGAGGAGATGAACGGAGTTCGACCCGACGTCGACCGCACCGAAGATCGACGCAGGACCCGGGATGCTCAGGGGTCGGACGGCCTGCCGGCGCGCGGCGTCGGTGGCGTTGGGCGCCGGCGAGCGCGTGACGCGGGCTGCCTGGCCGCGGGCTCGGGGGCCGCGCCCGGCGCACGTCGTGCGGCGGCGCTTGCCCGGTCTGGCTGCGCGGCGGCCTTCGCGGGAGCGGCCTTCGCCGGGGGGGCCTTCGCGGCGCCGGCGCCGCGGCGGCCTTCGCCGGGGTCGCCTTCGCGGTCACCGGCTTCGCGACGGCTTCGGCGGGGGCGGGCTCGGCTGCCGCGGGGGTCGTGGGCACGAGATCGGCCAGCACCAGGCGGAGTGTCTCGACCTCGGTGCGGGCCGCCTGGAGCCGGGACGCCGCCTTCGCCTCCCGCTCCATGGCAGCCGCCAGCGCCTTCTCGACGGCCACGACCTTCCTCGCGCGATCGGATGGCTTTGGCGTGGCCCGCTTCGTCTTCCTCTTGCCGGATCCCTTCGCCATCGCCTCCGCCCTCTGTCCGTCGCGGCCATGCTGCGGCCGGTGACGACAGTCTGCACCCGCCGGGGCCCGGCCCGCTCTGCGCCGCGGCAGGCGTGCCCCCGGCGTGAGGGCCGCGTCGAGCGCGACGAGCGGCCGTGGATCCCGCGACACGTCGATCGGGTCACCGAGGGGCCGTTAACAATCACTTAACTCCCAGCAAACCGGCAGTTCATCGCCCGCTCCGACGCTGCGAGCGCAATCGGATGGCCAGCCGCCCGAGGCACGTCGAGCCGTGCCCGGTGGCACAGGAGGACTCACCCAGTGACGATCACATCTCCGAGGCGGATCGGTGCGCTCGCCTTCGCGGCGGCGCTCGCCGTCGCGGCGTGCAGCAGCGGCGCCTCGCCGACACCTGCTCCCACCGCGACACCGGCGACGTCCGCAGCCCCGAGCGCCGCAGCCAGCGCCCCGGCGAGCGCGGCCCCGTCGGCATCCGCCGCGGCCGTGACCCCCCCGACGGTCCCGACGGGCAATGTCAGCCTGACCGGCGCGGGCGCCACGTTCCCGGCTCCGCTGTACCAGGTCTGGTTCGAGAAGTACGGGGCTCTCTACCCGAACATCAGGATCGACTACCAGGCGATCGGATCGGGCGGCGGCATCAAGAACATCACCGCCGGGACGGTCGACTTCGGCGCGTCGGACGCGGCCATGAAGGACTCCGAGATCGCGGCCCTGCCGGCCGGCACCACGATCGTCCACGTCCCGACCGCGCTCGGCGCCGTCGTCGTCATCTATAACGTTCCCGGCGTGACGGAACTCAAGCTCGACGGCCCCACGACCGCGGGCATCTTCAACGGCAAGATCACCGTGTGGAACGACCCGGCGATCGCCGCCCAGAACCCCGGGGTGACCCTCCCGAACAGCAACATCGTGGTCGTCCATCGCTCCGACGGGTCCGGCACCACCAACGCCTTCACGGCGTACCTTTCCGCGGTGAGCAGCGACTGGAAGGCCGGTCCGGGCACCGGCAAGGATGTCAAGTGGCCGACGGGCGTAGGCGCCAAGGGCAACGATGGCGTCGCCGCAACGGTGAAGCAGACCCCCGGCTCCATCGGCTACGTCGAGCTCCAGTACGCCACCCAGGCGAACCTTTCGTCCGCCTCCCTGAAGAACGCCGATGGCAACTACGTCCAGGGCTCGGTCGACGGCGTCACGGCCGCCGCCGAGGCCGCCGCGTCGAGCTTCCCGGCCGACTTCCGCCAGGACCCCATCATCAACGGCCCCGGCGCGAACACCTACCCGATCGCTTCCTACACATACCTCCTCGCCTACCTGGACCAGAAGGACCAGGCCAAGGGACAAGCCCTCGTCGCCTTCATGTACTGGGCCCTCACCGACGGCCAGGCGATGGAGAAGGACCTGGGCTACGCGCCTCTGCCTGCCGCGGTCCAGCAGAAGACGATCGACAACCTCCACACCTTCACATTCGGCGGAGCCCCGATCTGGCCGAAGTGACCCCGAGACTCGCGTCCTGACGCCACGGGACGGTCTCGCAGCTCGGAGCGAGGCCGTCCCGTCATCATCCTGTGTGCTGCCGGCCTGTGTGCTGCCGGCGAGCGGGCGCGCGGTACCCTGAACGCCTCCATCTCCCGGACCCGCTCAACGTGAGGATCGGATGTCCACGCTCACCGAACACGCGGGCCTGACCGGGCGCCGTCGCCCACGCCGCGGCGACCGAACGTTCGCGATCGGCACGCGGTGGATTGCCTTCGCCATCGTCGGGCTGCTCGTCGGGATCGCGATCATCCTGCTGATCGGCTCGCTTCCGGCCTGGCGGGAGTTCGGCCTGGGCTTCATCACGGGCACCGAATGGGATCCGGTCCGCGACATCTACGGCGCCGTCCCGTTCATCCTCGGCACCCTCTACACGTCCGCGATCGCGCTGCTGCTGGCAACGCCGATCGGCGTCCTCACCGCCATCTTCCTATCGGAGTTCGCCAGCCGGCGGGTTGCCACGCCGCTGACCTTCACGATCGAGCTGCTGGCGGCCATTCCCTCGGTCGTCCTCGGCCTGTGGGGCATCTACGTGCTCGCCCCTTTCCTGCGGGACACGGTCGACCAGTTCCTGATTGCGACTCTCGGCTGGCTCCCGATGTTCGCCGGGCCGAGCTACGGGCTGAGCATCAGTACCGCCGGCGTGATCCTCACGATCATGATCCTGCCCACGATGGTGTCCATCGGGCGCGAGGTTCTGCGCTCGGTGCCGAACACGCAGCGCGAGGCGATGTACGGCCTGGGGGCGACCCACTGGGAGGTCGCCGCGAAGGCCGTCGTGCCCTACGCTCGGTCGGGCATCGTCGGCGCAGTCATCCTGGCGCTGGGCCGGGCGCTCGGCGAGACGATGGCCGTGACGATGGTCATCGGCAACAAGGACGAGATCCCGACCTCGATCTTCGCGCAGGGCCAGTCGATCGCCTCGAAGATCGCCGTAACCTTCAATGAGTCGACGGGGCTCCAGTCGCAGTCGTTGGTCGCCCTGGGGGTCATCCTCCTGGCGATCACGCTGATCCTCAACGCCCTGGCCCGCCTGCTGGTGAGCCGGACGGCGCAGGGACCGCGGCGATGAGCACGACCAGCGTCGTCCGGACGGGATCGTTCGCCGAGCGCCTCGCGGCCCAGAGGGCCTCGCGCCGCAAGACCGTCGACAGGGTCGCCCGCTCGATCGCCATGCTGGCCACGATCATCTGCACCATCCCCCTGGTCGCGGTCCTGATCTACGTCGTGATCAGGGGCCTGCCGGCTCTCACCATCGACCTGCTGACCAAGCCGTCGAAGGCCCTCGGCGTGGGCGGCGGGGCGCTGCAGGCCTGGCTGGGCACGCTCCAGCTCGTCGGCCTCGCGTCGCTCATGGCGATCCCGGTGGGCGTGCTCGCCGGTATCTTCGTCAGCGAGTTCGCGGGGCACCGGGCCGCCCGTTCTGTTCGCTTCGCCTCGGACGTCATGGTCGGCATCCCGTCGATCCTCGTCGGCATCTTCGTCTACGCCCTGCTGGTCCTCCCGTTCAAGCAGTTCAACGCCTTCTCGGGTGCGGTCGCCCTGGCGATCATCATGGTCCCCGTGATCCAGCGGACGACCGAGGAGGTCCTCCAGCTCGTGCCGCGCGAGCTGCGCGAGGGCTCTCTGGCTCTCGGCGTGGCCAGCTGGCGGACGACCTTGTCGATCGTCGTCCCGACCGCGCGCGCCGGCATCCTCACGGGCATCATGCTGGCAGTCGCCCGGGCGGCGGGAGAGACGGCCCCGCTCCTGTTCACGACGCTCGGGTCCCGGCTGGTCAACGTGGGCGACTGGAGCCAGCCGATGGATTCGCTCACCCTCTTCATCTACAACGGCGCTCGCTCGCCCATCAACGCGGTGAACGAGCAGGCGTGGGGCGCGGCGCTCCTCCTGCTCCTGATGGTCTTTGGCATCAACGTGCTGGTCCGGTACCGCTCCATGGGCGGCACCCGCGCATGACGGAGGTCACCCCGCGCATGCCTCTCGACACGCCGTCCAACCCGCCGGCAGCCGCTCCAGGCGCTGCGTCCGCGCCGGTGGATCCCATGCGTGGAGTTCCCGAGACGCGCGTGCGGATCCGCGGCCTGAACCTCTACTACGGGGCTTTCCGAGCGGTTCGCGACGTCGACATGGACATCGCAGCGAACAAGATCACGGCGATCATCGGGCCTTCGGGCTGCGGCAAGAGCACGTTCCTGCGGTCGATCAACCGGATGCACGAGCTGACCCGCAACGCGACGATGAAGGGCGAGATCCTGCTCGACGGGACCGACATCTACGCCCCCGACGTCGATGCGGTGGACCTGCGGCGGTTCGTGGGCATGGTGTTCCAGCGCCCGAACCCGTTCCCCACGATGTCGATCCACGACAACGTCATCGCCGGGCTGAAGCTCGGCGGCTCGACGACCAAGGCCGACTACGACGCGGTCGTGGAGCGCTGCCTCACCCAGGCCGGGCTGTGGGACGAGGTCAAGGACAAGCTCAAGCAGGGCGGGACGTCGCTCTCCGGGGGCCAGCAGCAGCGGCTGTGCATCGCCCGGGCGCTTGCCGTCGATCCCGAGCTGATCCTCATGGACGAGCCGGCATCCGCCCTCGACCCGGTGGCGACGCTGCGCATCGAGGAGCTGATGTTCGAGCTGCGGGCGAGCTATACGATCGTCATCGTGACCCACAACATGCAGCAGGCGTCGCGGGTCAGCGACTTCACCGCGTTCTTCTCGATGAACCAGGACCGCGCCGGCTACCTCGTCGAGATGGACAAGACGACGACCATCTTCACCAACCCTCGGGAACAGCTCACCGAGGACTACGTCTCCGGCCGGTTCGGCTGAGCGGGAGGGAGAGGGAGCCATGGACCAGCCGACCGCCAGGCCGGAGCAGCCTCTGGACCGCGAGACCGAGGAGATCCTGGTCCGCGTCGAGGGGGACCTCCCCGAGCCGATGCGGACCGTCCCCAGGCATGGGCTGGACCTCGAGGAGCGCACCGTCAAGGAGATCCTCCTGCGCATGGGCAGCCTGATCGAGGAGCGCCTGCGCCTCACGGTCGAGGCGCTCGAGACGCACGACGTCGAGAAGGCGCTCTTCGTGATCGAGGGCGACACCGAGATCAACGCGCTCCAGATCGAGGCGACTGACCTGATCGTCCTGACGATCGCGACCCAGGCGCCCGTGGCGCGCGACCTGCGCTTCCTGCTCACGCTCGACCGGATCGGCTACGAGCTGGAGCGGATCGGCGACTCGGTGGCCAACGTCGCCAAGCGCGCCCGCGAGCTCGCGCCGGAGCCGCCGCTGGACGGCTACGTCGGCGTCCCCGAGATGGGGCGGCTGGGGGCCGAGTTCCTGGCCGAGACGATGCGCGCGATGACCGATGCGGACGCGAACGCGGCCCGGGTGGTCTCGGTTCGCGACGACGAGATCGACGCCCTCTGGCACCGAGCCGTCGATCGCCTCACCGACCTCGCGAGGGGCGATCCAGGCAATGTCCAGCGCGCGATGCGCCTGCTCATCGCGGCGCGTTATATGGAGCGTATCGGCGACCACATCACGAACATCGCCGAGGACGTGGTCTTTCTCTCCTCGGGCCAGCACGAGGATCTGAATCCTTGATCGACTCGACCGCCCCCATCCGGGTCCTGTTCGTCTGTACCGGCAACTCCGCGCGCAGCCAGCTCGCCGAGGCGATCCTGGGGCGGCTCGGCGGCGGAGACTTCGCGGTCTTCTCGGCGGGCACGCACCCCGGCGGCGTCAACCCGCTGACCGTGCGGGCCCTCGCGGAGGTCGGCATCGACTGGTCGGCTGCGCGCTCAAAGTCGACCACGGAGTTCCTCGACGAGACGTTCGACTACGTCATCACGGTCTGCGACCAGGCCCGCGAGGTGTGTCCGGTCTTCCGCGGCGGGCACGAATCGATCCACTGGGGGTTCGATGACCCCGCGGCCGCGCAGGGAACGGAGGAGGAGCGATTGGCCGTCTTCCGCCGGGTCCTGGGGGAGATCAACCTCCGGATCACGCCCTTCGTCGAGGTCGCACGGCGCGCTCATGACCGTCCTGCCGCGATGGCGGCCGGCGAGGGCTGATGGCAAGCCGGCGCGAGCCCCACGCGATCGAGCTGTACGTCCTGCGCCACGCGCACGCGGGCGACAGCTCGACCTGGGAGCAGGTCGACGAGCTGAGACCCCTGACCGAGAAGGGCAGGCGCCAGGCCGAGCGCGTGGGCCGGCTCCTCGCGGCCGCGGGATTCGTCCCGGACGTCATCCTGACGTCCCCGCTCGTCCGCGCCCGCCAGACGGCCGAGATCCTGGCAGACCTGGTCGGCACCACGGCGCGCGTCGAGCCGCGCCTCGGGGAGCCTGTCGACCTCGAGACCCTCGAGCTGATCCTCGACGACGCAGGCGGTCCGCGGCGCCCGGTGATCGTGGGCCACGACCCGGACTTCTCCGAGCTCGTGTCGGAGCTCGTGGGGGCGCCGATCCTGATGCGCAAGGGGTCGCTCGCCCGGATCGACGCCGAGCGGCCGCTGGCGCAGGGTGGTGGCGAGCTCCGCTGGCTCGTGCCGCCGGATCTCCTCCGCGCCTAGGTCAGCGGGCGCTTCTCCAGCAATCGGGCGCTCCGCCTGCGGCGCCGGGGCGTCCCAACCGGCCGCCCTCGACGCCGTCCTGTGCGGCGGTCTCCCCTACCCGATCCCCACGGACGCGACGACGCCCACGTGGTCGGACGGATAGAGCGTCGCGTCGTCGACCGCTGGCCGGTCGGCCCAGAGGCGCGCGTTGAGGGAGCGAGCGGCCCCCCGGAGCCAGATGTAGTCGAGGCACGACGGCTCTCCGTCGGTGTCCATCGCCGGTGCCTGGAGGCCGGACGGCCAGGTCACCTCGGGCTCGGACCCGTTCGCCTCCACGGAGGCCGACCGGAAGCCGGCCGCCACCATCCGCGCGTACGCCGCCTCGCCCGGGTCGGCGTTGAAGTCGCCGAGGACCACCTGGGCGGTCGCCGCGGGTGCCGCATCCAGCCAGGCGACGAGCGCCGCCGTCTGTTCGTCGCGGATCGCCGCGTCGGGAACCCGGTGGTGGAGGTGCGTCACCGTCACGAGGACCCGTGCGCCGGCGGCGAGCGCCAGCATCACCCGGTGCGCCGCGCGCGCATGGCCGAGGTCGATCCGCTCCGCGGCCCCGGAGCCGGAGAGCGGCCGGCGCACGAGGAGGCTGTTCCCGTATTCGGGCCGGCCGGCCCAGCCCCGATGGACGGCATAGTCGGCGCCGGTCCCCGCGGCGAGCAGGCGGTCCTGCTGCATCGGGTAGACGACCTCCTGGAGGCCCAGGAGGTCGGGACGCAGGGCGGCCGTGTCGGCAAGCAGGAGCGGGAGCCGCTCCTCCCAACGGTCGGCGAGGTTCAGGATGTTGAGGGTCGCGATCCGCAGCGTCGTCATCCCCGGCCCCGGCCACTCGCCGGAACGGGGCCGCCGAGGTCGATCACGGGCAGCCGCCGGCCGCTGGCCGCTTCCGGGCTCCCCAGCGCGGACGCCGGCCGCGCCGGGCCGGCCGCGTCGAGCCCGCTCGCGATGGCTGTCAGCCGGCCCGCGACGGTCGGATCGAGGCGGTACCAGATCCACGTCCCCCGCCGGTCGCCGTGGACCAGGCCGGCCTCGCGCAGGACCCGCAGGTGATGGGAGACGGTCGGCTGCGACAGCTCCGCGATGGACGAGAAGTCGCAGGCGCAGACGGCTCCGTCGGACGCGAGCTGGCGCATGATCGCCAGGCGCGCCGGGTCGGCCAGCGCGGCGAGGAGACGGACGTCGGGATCGGTCGACTTCGCCATGCCGGCCATATTATCGACCAACTTCTATATTGACAAGAGTCGATATATGGGCTAGGATGAACAGGTCGACTCCTCCACCAGGCCCGAGGTCCACGATGTCTCTCCAGCTCGAGATCCTCAGCGACACCGTTCATCGGGAGCGCATGCACGCGCTGTCGCCGTCGGACGACAAGCGCCGCAGCGCGGCCCGCCTTCTCGAGGCGTTGCAGTGCTGCACCGGCACGTCGTGGAGCAGCCGTCTCCGTGCGGCTCTCGACGGCCCGGCGGCCGGCTGCTGCGCCGCGGCGTAGCCGACTCGACCTCCCACGGCGGGGTCGACGTCGCGCCGCGGCGCGGCGCCCCGCCGAATCCGTCGCCGTCCAGGCCGCCCCGGCCCTACCATCCACGCGCATGCAGGAGCCACCGATGACAGAGACCGTCCGCGACGAGGTCCGCCGCCACTATGCACGTGCCGCGCTCGCCGTCCTCGAACCCGGGGGCTGCTGCGGCCCCCGTGACGCGACCGACGTGGCGCCGGCGCCGGGCGACCCGGTCTTCGGGCCGGGCCTCTACGACCCCGCCGAGCTCGCTCCGCTCCCCGCCGACGCGGTGGCGGCGAGCCTCGGCTGCGGCAACCCGACGGCCATGGCCGACCTCCACCGGGGCGAGACGGTCCTCGACCTCGGCTCCGGCGGCGGCATCGACGTGCTGCTCTCCGCCCAGCGTGTCGGCCCGAGCGGCCTCGCCTATGGGCTGGACATGACCGACGAGATGCTCGAGCTTGCCCGCCGCAACGCCGCGGCCGCAGGGGCGGACAACGTCCGCTTCGTCAAGGGCGAGATCGAGGCGATCCCGCTCCCGGACGCCTCCGTGGACGTCGTCATCAGCAACTGCGTGATCAACCTCTCGACCGACAAGGCGCGCGTCTTCGGCGAGATCGCGCGGGTCCTCCGTCCGGACGGACGGGTCAGCGTGAGCGACGTCGTCGCCGATGATGCCCTCTCGCCGGCGGACCGGGCGGCGCGCGGCGACCACGCGGGCTGCATTGCCGGCGCGCTGTCGTTCGCCGAGTACGCGGACGGCCTGGCCACTGCGGGCCTCGACCGGATCGAGCTCCAGCCTACCCACCGCGCGGTGGACGGCATGTACAACGTCGTCATCCGGGCCCGCCGCCCGGAGCGCCCGGGCGACGACGCCGGGCCGGCCGGGTTCGCGGAGGCTCGCGTCGCCGCCGCCCGGGCCCTCGCGGCCGCCCGCGATCTCCCGCGCGACGGAATCGTGGCGCTCGATGTCGACCGCGGCCCCGGGAGCTGCTGCGGATGAGCCCGCGGTGCGACCGCTGAGCCAGGGGCCCGTGGCGGGCCGATCGTCCCCGACCCCGCCGGTCCCGGCCGGGACCCTGCCGCTGCCGCCCATCCAGGCCGCCACACCGGCCGACCTGGCGGACGTCCGGGCCCTCGTGGCGGCGGCGGGCCTGACGCTCGCCGGGCTGGACGCATGCGTCAACGGCGGGGCGGTGGTGGTCTGCCGCGAACGTGACGGATGCCTGCTGGGCGTCGCTGCGACCGAGCGTTACGGCCCGGTGGCCTTCCTGCGCTCGGTCGCGGTCCGCGCGCCGGCGCGCGGGCGCGGCCTGGGCCGGGCCCTCGTCGAGCGGGCCCTCGTCGACGCGCGGGCCGCCGGTGCGGGCGAGGCATGGCTGCTCACCGAGATCGCGGAGGGTTACTTCACCGGCCTCGGCTGGACTCGTGCCGATCGGGCCGACGCTCCCGACCGCGTCGCCGCGTCGGTGGAGTTCGCCTCTGCCTGCCCGTCGACGGCCATCGCCATGCGGCGCTCGCTCTGACATGCGGCCGAGGCGCGGTCGGCCCCCTCCTCCGCAGGCCTGTCTCCCTCGACGCAGGTCACCCCGGCCCAGAGGCTAGCCAGGCGGTCGCGCACGCGGCCGGCGCGGATCGTCCACGCGGCCAGCTGCGCTGGGACGCGGCCAGCACCTGGACCGTGAGCCGGGACGAACGGATGAGCCTGCGCCGCCGGGCGCGCCGGGAGGTCCGGGCCGCCTCGCGGTGGTCGCCCCGGTGGGCCGGCCGGAGCATCGTCAGCCGCCGGGCGACGCCGGGAGGTCCGGGCCGGTGATCGGGATCGCGAACGAGAACGTCGAGCCGACCCCATCCTCGGACTCGACCCAGATCCGGCCACCGTGGGCCTCCACGACGTGGCGCGCGATCGAGAGCCCCAGTCCGGTCCCGCCGGCGCCCCGCGTCCGGGCACGATCGACCTTGTAGAAGCGCTCGAAGACGCGCGGCAGCGCGGTGCGCGGGATCCCCTGGCCGTGATCCTCCACGGCCACGACGACCTCGGTCTCGGCGGGGATGATCTCGACTTTCACGACCGACCCGGCCGGGCTGAACTTGACCGCGTTGTGGAGCAGGTTGAGGAGCGCCTGCCCGATCCGCTCACGGTCACCCCGCACAGGCGGCACGACCGGCGGCGCGTGGACCTCGAGATCCACTCCCTGGCGCTCGGCAAACAGCCGGATCCGTTCCACCGTCGCGACCGCGAGGGACCCGAGGTCGATGTCGTCGACGGCCTCGGGGGCGATCCCGGACTCGATCCGGGAGAGGTCGAGAAGCTCGTCGACCATCTGGACCAGGTGGCCTGTCTCCACCTCGATCTTGGCCACCCGCTCCGCCGCCTTGGGGGGCAGCGAGCCGGCATCGGCGGCCAGCGTCTCGGCCAGAAGGCTGACGGTCGTGAGCGGGGTGCGCAGCTCGTGGCTCAGGTTGTCGATGAACTCCGTGCGGATGCGCTGCAGGCGGCGGAGCTCGGACACGTCCTCCAGGACGATCCAGGCGTCGCCCCCGGGCGTCCGCCGGGCGCGGGCGAGGAGCGTCGGGCCCTGCTCGATCCGCACCGTGAGCTCCCCGACCGCCGAGCCCGCCTCGAGGGCGGTGCGAGCGATCTCCTCGACGTGGTGGTCGGTGAAGGCCTCGAGGACGCTCCGGCCGACCATCGTCCCCGGGCGCCGCCCCACGAGCCGGTGGGCTGGCTCGTTCGCCGAGATCAGCGTGAGGTCGGGCGCCACGCGCACGGCGCCCACGCCGACCAGCTCGACGAGGATGGCCGCGTCGCGGTCGGCGGCCGCCACGAGGCGGGTCATCAGAGCGGGATCGTCCGCCGTCCGGCCGGTCGGAGCCTGCCTTGCGCCGCGCCGCTGGAGCATGGCGGCGAGGAGGAGCGCCGCCGCGACGAGGGCAAGGAGAGCGCCGTACTCCAGGAGCGCACCCATCGACGCCCGGCCGGCCGCGACCTACGCCAGGAGCCGGGCTTCGAGGGCCTCGAGGGGCTCGATCGTCCGTGCGCCGGTTGCCCGGACGGTCACCTCGGCGCCGCCTGCGGCCAGGGAACGCGGGCTGAGGGTGACGATGAGGGGCATCCCCAGCAGCTCCGCGTCGGTGAGCTTGACGCCCGGCGACTCGTCCCGGTCGTCCCAGAGGACCTCGCGGCCCGCCTCGAGCGCCCGGTCGTGGAGCCGCTGGGCGGTCTCCGTGACCCGCGGGTCCTTCGCCGCGGACAGGGTGACGATGTGCGCCGCGTACGGCGCCACCTCCGGCGGCCAGGCGATCCCCTTCTCGTCGTGGTGCGCCTCGACGACGCAGGCGAGGGCGCGGCCCACGCCGATCCCGTAGGAGCCCATCACGATCGGGTGCGCCATCCCGTCCTCGCCGAGGTACGTGGCGCCCAGGGCGCTGGTGTACTTCGTGCCGAGCTTGAAGATGTTCCCGACCTCGATCCCGTTGCGCAGGATGACGGGCGCGCCGCAGGTCGGACAGCCGTCTCCTTCGCGGGCGTTCGAGAGGTCCGCGACGAGGTCGGGGGTGTAGTCCCGCCCGACGTTGACGTTGCGGTAGTGGACGCCTTCGCGGTTCGCCCCCGCCACGAGGTTCGTCGAACGCGCCACGAGCTCGTCGACCAGGACCAGCGTGTCCCGGGCGCCGATGGGGCTGCCGTAGCCGGGCTCCATGCCGGCGGCGCGGATCTCCTCGACCTGGGCCGGCCGCAGGGCGCGAGCCTTGGCGGCGTTGGCCAGCTTCGTCTCGTTGACCTCCATGTCGCCGCGCACGATGGCGGTGACGAGGCGGCCGTCCTGGTCGACGAAGAAGGCCGCCTTCGCCGTCTCCTCGGGGCTGATGGCGAGGAACGCGGCGAGATCCGCGATCGTCGTCGCTCCGGGCGTCGCGACCTCCTCGAGGGCCAGCGGATCGCCCGTCGGAGGCTCGGAGACGCGGACCCTGGCGACCTGGCGGTTGGCGGAGAAGCCGCACCTCTCGCAGAGCACCAGGACGTCCTCGCCGTAGGTGTTCAGGACCATGAACTCGTGGGCCTGGCTGCCACCCATCATGCCGACATCGGAGGCGACCGCGATCGCCCGGAGGCCCAGGCGCTCGAAGATCCGGGTGTAGGCCTCGTAATGCTTCTCGTAGGCGACGTCGAGGCCGCCCTCGTCGAGGTCGCAGGTGTACGAGTCCTTCATCACGAACTCGCGGACCCGGATCAGCCCGCCGCGGGAACGCGGCTCGTCGCGCCACTTCGTCTGGAAGTGGTAGACCATCATCGGGAGCTGGCGGTGACTCTTGACCAGGTCGGCGAGAAGGCTCGCGACGACTTCCTCGTGGGTCATCGCCAGGACCATGTCACGCCCGCCGCGATCCTTGAAGCGCGCCATCTCCGGGCCGATCTGGTACCAGCGCCCGGTCTCCTTCCAGAGGTCGGCCGGGTGGACGACCGGCATCTCCATCTCCTGGCAGCCGATCCGGTCCATCTCCTCCCGGATCACCTGCTCCACCCGCTTGCTGGCGCGGAACCCGAGCGGAAGAAGGGAGTAGATGCCGGCGCCCAGCTGGCGGACGTAGCCGGCCCGGACGAGGAGGCGGTGGCTGGGCATCTCCGCGTCGGCGGGATCGTCGCGGAGAGTGGTGAAGAAGAGGTGGCTCAATCGCATGGCGGAAGGATACGGCGCGCCCGTTCGGGCGGCGCGGCGGGCCACCTGGCCCCGGCGGCGCCCGGCGGGGCCCGGTGGCGCCCGGCGGGGCCCGGCCGGCGCCGACGGTGACGGACGGGACGCCGGGGTGCGACGCGAGCCTGTGGCGTCAGCCCCCGGAGTCCGCCGGCGCGCCCACGATCGACGACCACGGTGGCAGCGGGCCGGCCCCGTCGGCGAGCTCCAGCCAGCGGACCGCATAGGCCGCCTCGATGGGGTCCACCGCGGGCGGTGGGCCCGAGGGGTCCGACACGAGACGGCGCAGGGCGGCGAGGCGGGTGCTCTCGCGCTCGTACGACGCCACCAGCATGCGGCGGTCGTGGAGCGGGCCGAGCTGGCGGCGGACGAGATCCACGTCGCGGGCGAACCCCGGCAGCAGCCATTGGTCGGGAGGGCGTCGCGTCCCGGCACCGAGCACCTGGCGGGAACGCGCGAGCAGCGTCCGCTCCGCGGAGGGAGGCGGCGCGGACACGACGCGGCGACGCACGGGCCGCCGGGCGGGAGCGGCCGCCGTCGCAGGCGCCTCGACGGACGGGACCGGCTCGATCGGGCTCACCATGGGCGCCAGCCTGCCCGCCACGAGTCAACGGCGGATCGGCGCGGGGTTAACGCTTCGTTTGCGCCGACGCACGGAACCGGCCTGCCGCCATCCCGCCTGCGCAATTGCCGCGCGAAGCGTTAACAGGATCAACATACTGGCGCCATGCAGAGCCCCGTTCGGCGGGGGCGGCGGACGTGACCGGCCTGACCGCGACCCTCGTCGTCGTCCTCGTCCTCGCCGTGGTCTTCGACTACATCAACGGCTTCCACGACACGGCCAACGCGATCGCGACGTCGGTGGCGACCCGGGCCCTGCGCCCGGCCCATGCCATCCTCATGGCGGCCGCGTTCAACTTCATCGGCGCCTTCGCCGGAACCGCGGTCGCCAAGACGATCGGGGCCGGCCTCGTCGACGACCAGACGACGACCCAGGCCGTGGTGATCGCCTCGCTCGTGGGGGCGATCGCCTGGAACCTGATCACCTGGCGCCTGGGGATCCCGAGCTCCAGCAGCCACGCGCTCATCGGCGGCCTGATCGGTGCCACGGTGATCGCGGCCGGCTGGGGTGCGCTGAACCTTTCCGGGATCTTCTACAAGGTTTTGGTGCCCCTCGTGACCTCCCCGCTCATCGGGTTCTTCGGGGCGCTCCTGCTGATCGTGGCGCTCTTCTGGATCTTCCGGAGGAGCGCACGCCGCCCTCTGGCCCACCGCTTTCGGCGGCTCCAGGTCCTCTCGGCGGGGTTCATGGCCTTCGCCCACGGCTCGAACGACGCCCAGAAGACGATGGGCATCATCACCCTCGCCCTCGTCTCCGCCGGCCTGATCCCGGGTGGTCCCAACGTCGTGATCCCCTGGCAGGTGATCGTCATCTCGGCGACCGCCATCTCCCTGGGCACCGCCGCCGGCGGCTGGCGGATCATGCGCACGATGGGCCATCGGGTCGTGGAGCTCGAGCCGATCACCGGCTTCGCGGCGGAGACGACGGCCGCCACGGTCATCTACACGGCGGCCCACTTCGGCATGCCGGTCTCCACGACCCACGTCATCTCGAGCGCGATCATGGGCGTCGGCACCAGCAAGGGTGCCCGCGGCGTGCGCTGGGGAGTTGCCCGCAGCATCCTGGTCGCGTGGATCGTGACGATCCCCGCTGCAGGCATCATGGGCGCCCTGGCGTGGGTCGTCCTCAACGCGCTCGGCGTCAAGTGACCGACCCTCCGGAGGTGACCCGCCCATGCCACGCCTGATCCCGCGCGACGAGGCGTTCCAGGAGATCTTCGTCAAGGACGGCGAGAACCTCCTCGAGGCCGCGCGCGCTCTCAACGCGATGTTCACCGACTTCGATCGTCTCGACGAGCGCGTCGCCGAGATCCAGGCGCTGGAGCACGCCGGCGACGAGATCGACGCCGAGATCGCCGCCCGTCTCGAGCGATCGTTCATCACCCCGTTCGACCGCGAGGACATCCACGAGCTCTTCGTGCGCCTGGACGATGTCGTCGACGGCATCCAGGAGGCGGCCGAGACGGTCGTGATCTACGCCATCGACGAGGCCACCGACGAGGCCCGCCAGATGGCCGGGATCATCAACGCCCAGGCCGAGCAGCTGCTGGCCGTTCTCAAGCTTCTGGATCACCTCGAGACGGCGGGGTCGCACATCAGGCAGATCCACGACCTGGAGAACAAGGCCGACGGCCTCTCGCGCTCGGCGATCGGGCGACTCTTCCGCGACGGCGGCGATCCGCTGCGCGTGATCAAGCTTCGGGACCTCTACAACGTCCTCGAGGAGACGGTCGACGCTGCCGAGGACGCCGCCGAGATCCTGGAGCGCATCGCCGCCAAGGGCCAGTAAGGAGCGCCCGGCCCGCGTGCGCCGGACCGGCACCGAACGCCGCGCGGGACTCCCCCGCCTGGCCGTCAGGCCGGACGGCGGAAGACGTAGCCCACGCCGCGCACCGTGTGGATCAGCGTCGGCGCGGCAGGCCGGGGCTCGATGGTCGCGCGGAGCCAGTGCACGTGCACGTCCACGGTGCGCGTCTCGCCGGCGTAGTCGTAGCCCCAGACTCGCTCCAGGAGCTGCTCCCGGCTGAAGACCTGGCCGGGGTGGCCGAGAAGGAACGCCAGCAGCTCGAAGACCCTGGGCTTCATGGGCACGACGACGCCGTCGCGGAGGAGCCGGTGGCCGGCGAGGTCGACGGTGAGATCCCCGAGGCCGATTGTCGTCGGCCCTTCTGCCACCGGCTGCTCGGTCCGCCGGAGCAGGGCGCGGATCCGGGCGGTGAGCTCGCGGAGGCTGAACGGCTTGGTGACGTAGTCGTCGGCTCCGAGCTCGAGGCCCAGGACCTTGTCGAGCTCCGAGGTCCTGGCGGTGAGCATCAGGATCGGCACGCCCGACTCCCGGCGCAGGATCCGGCAGACCTCGACGCCGGAGAGCTCGGGGAGCATCAGGTCGAGCACGACCAGATCGGGCCGGTGCTCCCGAAAGCGCGCCAGCGCCTCGCGGCCGTCGACGGCGGTGATCACGCCGAAGCCGTCCGCCTCGAGCGCTTCGGCCAGCGTCTCGCGCAGCGTCGGCTCGTCATCCACGACGAGGATCGTGCGGACCATCCGCTCAAGGATAGGCGCCGCCGTTATCGGCGCGTTGGCCGACTGTTAACGAACACGCCCGCGAGCGTTGACACGGGCCGCCGCGCGGCGAAGCCGTCTCAGATCTGGGAGCGAGCCCGTCCGCCAGGCCATCAGCCGCGCTCGCGGTAGAACTCGGTGAAGGAGCGGCAGAGGCCCGCGTCGTCGAACTCGAGGAGGAAGCAGTTGTCGAAGGCGGCCCGCTCGTGCGACCGCGTGGCGTCGGTCCAGTAGCGCGACCAGCCGAGGGCAGCCGCGCGGCTGCCCTGCACCACGAACGGCTCGTAATGGGCGGTATAGGTGCCAGGCTCGTCGCGGCCGCTCGCCGGCGGTTCCGGCGTCAGCCACGAGGCGACGATGGCTGCCCGACCGCCGAGCGGCGTGTCGGCCGGGTGGTAGCGGTACTCGGCGTCCTGGCTGAACAGCACGCCGATCGCTGCAGGGTCGTAGCTCTCCCAGGCCGCGACGTACCCGTCGAGCCAGGCCTGGACCTCTTCGCGTGTCACGTCTCGCTCCATCGATGCTGGGCCGGCCGGCGGCCGGCGGAGGCTCAGGCCGGTGTCTCGACCTCCAGTGCGCGGGCGGCCCGGTCCAGGCGGGCCAGTGTCCGCTCCCGCCCGAGGGCAACCATCGACTCGAAGAGGGGCGGGGTGGCGGTCCTGCCCGTCAGGGCCACCCGGATCCCCATGAACAGGTCGCCGGCCTTCCATCCATTCGCCTCGGCGGCGCCGCGCAGCGCCGTCTCGAGTCCGGCGACGGTGAAGCCATCCACCCCGGCCGCGTCGATCGCACGGCCGGCGGCAGCCAGCCCGGCACGTGCGGTCCCACGATTCCAGCGCTTCGGCACCAGGAGAGCGGCGTCGAGGGCGATCGCCTCCGTGAAGAGGAAGCCGACGAGGTCGCCGATCGCACCGAGGACGGGGATCCGCTCGCGGACCAGCGGCAGCAGCGCGGCGATCTCCGATGGCGCCGGGTTGCGGTCGATCCGCCCGGCGGCCCAGTCGGCTTCGAGGAACGGGGCCAGCCGGTCGACGAGGTCGTCGTCGGCGAGGCGCCGGATCCACTGGCCGTTCAGCCACTCCAGGCGGGCGCGGTCGAAGATCGCCCCACCCTTCTGGACGGCAGCCAGGTCGAAGCGCTCGACGATCTCGTCCAGGGACAGGACGTCCTCCTCGGTCCCCGGCGACCAGCCCAGGTAGGCGAGGTAGTTCACGAACGATTCGCGGACGAAACCCTCGGCGACGTAGTCCCGCACCGAGGTCTGGCTCTTGCGCTTGCTCATCTTCGAGCGGTCGGGGTTGAGGATGAGCGGGAGATGCGCGAAGACCGGCTCCGGGTGGCCCAGGGCCCGGAAGAGGAGGATGTGCTTGGGCGTGTTCGAGAGGTGGTCCTCGCCGCGGATGACGTGCGTGATTCCCATGGCTGCGTCGTCGACCACGACGGTGAAGTGGTACAGCGGCGTCCCGTCCGCCCGGACGATCACGAGGTCGCCGCCGAGGGCCGCCGCGTCGATCTCCACGTGGCCGCGGACCAGGTCGTCGAAGGCGACCACGCCGGGCTCGATCCGGAAGCGCAGAGCGGCGCGCCGGCCCTCCGCCTCGCGCGTGGCACGCTCCAGCGGGGTGAGCCTCGCGCAGCGGCCGACGTAGCGCGGCGGCTCCTTCGCCGTCTCCTGAGCCCGGCGGTCGGCCTCCAGCTCCTCGGGCGTGCAGTAGCACGGGTATGCCCGATCCTGCGCCCGAAGCTTCTCGGCGGCCTCCGCGTAGCGCGGCAGGCGCGCCATCTGGCGGTACGGCCCGAAGGGGCCGCGCTCCTCGAGCCCTCCGGCGGCCGGGCCCTCGTCCCACTCGAGCCCGAGCCAGTGGAGGTGCTCCAGGATGTCGCGCTCGAAATCAGCCGTCGAGCGGGCCGCGTCGGTGTCCTCCAGGCGCAGGATGAAGGTCCCACCCACGTGGCGCGCATACAGGTAGTTGAAGAGGGCCGTGCGGGCCGTCCCGATGTGGAGCGGGCCGGTGGGGCTGGGCGCGATGCGGACGCGGGCGGCGGACATGGAGGGATTGTACGGGGGCCGGATCGCCGCCCGGCCGAGGCGCGGTCACGTGCGCCGGACACCCTCCGGGACGCGGTGGAACAGCGCCGGGTCGGCCTCGCCCTGCAGGACGTGGACCAGGCCCGCCGGCCGCAGCCCCAGCGTCGCCCGCCCGATGGGACCCTCCAGCGTCACCGCGTCCAGCGACGCGGATCGGGCCAGGATCGTCACGTGGGCACCCGGGGTGAGACCCCGGGCCTCGAGGTAGGAGAGGAGGGCAGGGTCCTCCTCCGCGGCCTCGGTGATGCGGTAGATCGTCGCGCGCTCCCCCGCCTCGAGGCCGGCGAGCGGGATCCCCGCCGGCCGTCGCTCGGCCGCGGCGAGATCGATCGGATTGCCGTGGGGACAGGTCTCGGGGTGTCCCAGGAGCTCGTCGAGGCGGGATTCGACGCGCGGGGAGATGGCGCCCTGGAGCCGGGCGGCCTCCACGTCCGATTCCGCCCACCCAAGACCGACCACCGTCGTCAGCAGCCATTCGAGCAGGGCATGACGGCGAAAGATGCCGTCGGCCGCGGCTCGACCGGCGCTCGTGAGGGCCAGGTCGCGCGCCTCGCCCTGCGCTACGAGCCCATCCGCGGCCAGGCGCCGCACCATCTCGCTCGCGGCCTGCGTCGTGACGCCCACCTGGCGGGCGATGTGCGCCGTCGTCACGCGGCAGCCGTCACCGGCCGCGACGCGGAGGGCCAGGAGGTACTCCTGGGCGGCGCTCGAGAGGTCGGACCTGGCGCGACGAGTCATTGGTAGTCAGGGGCGCGGTGCGCGCGAAGCGAGCCCGGTTCCCCATTCCCCTTTCAAACCGTGCGTGCGGTTTGCCCGCACACGGCTTACCGATGGTCTTCGAGACATGGTTACGCGGCTCCTGGATAGCGGACGGTCCCACCGAGACGATAGAGGCCTTGCTGCTCGAACCAGGGTCGGGTCCAGGCATCCGCCCGCCCTGCCCGCAGGTTCCGGCCGTGGCGCTTGACCAGCAAGCCCCGCAGCCGACCTGTGACGAAGCGGTCGATGTGATTGAACACGATCGAGGCGTTCCCGGTACCGAAGTAGGCGCCCCAGCCACGCAGGATCGGGTTGATCACCGCGATGGTCTCGCGGATGTCCGCGTGGCAGCGGTTCCGGCCGGTCCGGTCCCGGATCTTCTCGCGCAGCCGCTTCTGGGCTCGCTGACTCGGCCAGCGCTGGAGATAGTAGCGACGGATGCCGCGCTCCAGGAGCCGGCCCGAGACGCGGGCGTGAAAGTGGCAGCCCAGGAAGTCGAACCCTTCTCGGCCGGCGCCGGTGTCGACGACCTTCGACTTGTCCGGGTGCAGCTCAAGGCCCAGCTCGGCCAGGATCGCTCCCGCCCGAACCAGGGCCGCCACGGCCTGCTCGCGCGTGCGGCACAGGACGACGAAGTCGTCCGCATAGCGGACGAGGACCCCATCCTGTGGACGCCACTGCCGATCGAGCTCGTGGAGGACGATGTTGGCGAGGAGCGGGGAGATCACCCCGCCCTGGGGCGTTCCAGCGACCGTCGCCCGGACGTTCCCATCCACCAGGACACCGGCCTTGAGCCAGCCGCGCACGAGCTTGACCACCCGTCGGTCGGACACCCGGCGCTCGACGAGCCGGAGGACGATCCCGTGGTCGATCCGGTCGAAGAAGCTCCGAATATCCGCCTCCGCCACGAAGGTGCTCCCAGCAATGAACCCGGTCCGGATCGTCTCCAGGGCCGCGGTCGCAGACCGCCTCGGCCGGAAGCCGTACGAGACCGGCAGGAAGTCGGCCTCGAAGATCGGCTCCAGGACGAGCTTGGCCGCCTGCTGGGCCACCCGGTCGCGGACCGTCGGGATGCCCAAAGGACGCACGCCGCCATCTGGCTTGGGGATCTCCCGGCGCCGCACCGGCGCCGGACGGTACCGGCCAGCCCGAAGATCCCGGGCCAGCTCGTCGAGCATCCGCTCGACGCCATAGGCCTCGACATCGGCAAGGGTCACCTGATCGACCCCGGCCGCGCCGCGGTTGGACCGGACTCGCCGCCACGCCTCTTCCAGGACGTCAGCCCGGAAGATCCGGTCATGGAGGGCGTGGAAGCGCCGTTCCGGGGACTGCTTGGCCGCAGCCCAGAGCTGGCGTTGGAGTTGGCGCACCTTGTCCGTCGGCGGGAGCCGGTGGAGCTCGACGGGCGTCCGCCCGCCGGGGTGAGTGGACCGGGCGGTCCCGGCCATGCCCTGACGCGTGCCTCCGTTGCCAGCGTGACCAAAGTCGGGGCCCTTCCCTCCCGGCGCGTTGTACTGCACGCCGATCCGCGGTACTACGACCCCGTCGGACTCCCGCTGCCCTCCGCCCGATTTCACCATCGGCTTATACGAGCGGTCCCTGCCGGACGTCGGCTGGGCAGACGGGTCTCTCCTGTTCCCGACCAGGCCATGCGCGCGTGCCGTTCCCCATACCCCGGAGGGACCCGGCGAGCGGACCCCGGACCGGGGCTCGCCGGACGTGGCCTTCGCCGTGACATGAGCGGCTCGGCTCCCTCGTTGTGAATCTGACGAGGCTGCAGGATTCGCGTGAAGCTGCGGCCCGCGCGCTTGCTCCCTCCAAAGAGGCTTTCGACACCCCGCTCAGCCGGACGGCTCTCGCCATCCGACCGGGGCCTGCTACCGGGCGCTCCGGTGCTTACCCGGACGGGTCTTCCACCCGCTGGTCTGGTCGAACTTGCAGGACGCACCACGGCATGATCCTACCCCGCGGCCAGGGTGGTGGCCCGCCGGGCACGGCTCACCCCTCCGGGCGCCAGGGGTACGGCGCGACCCGGCCCGCGCCCACCAGGTAGGCGCCGAGCGTCCATGCGACAGCCGCAAGGACGATCGCGCCCCACGGCGCAGGGCCACCCGGGACGATGGGACCGCCGAGCGCCGCGACGAGCGCCACGATCGGCAGCGTCGCGAAGGCGAGCGCCAGGCCGCCCCCGATGGAGGCCCACGCGGCCCGTGGGACCAGCGCCAGCAGCGCGACGCCTCCGGCCTGCAGAGGGAGCGTCGCGAGGAGCCCGCCCGGAAGCCCGGCAGCGGCGGCGATGGCGAGGCCCGGGACGAGCCATCCCAGGATGGCGAGCGCCACGCGGGCCGGGGTGCCGGGCCCCGGCCGGGGTCGCGCGTCGGGAGCCGCGGCGTCGGGAGCCGCGGCGGGAGCGGCGGCGCCGGGAGCCGCGGCGGCGGCCGCCTCGTCAGGCCGGGACGGGCCGGGGGTCGGGCGGGGCGCGGATCGCCCGATGCTCGAAGCGCCACCAGGCGGGGTCGGTGCCTCGTCGAGGGCAGGCCCTCCGCCGACCGGACGGTTCGCGGCCGGCGACGCGTGCGCGAACTCCGCGCGGCCCGTCCCGGGCCTCGACGCCGCCGTCCACGTCTGGGCCCGCCACGCCGCGGGTCGGTCGTCCCACGCCGGCTCCCGCTCGCGGGCTGCCTCCCGATCCAATGGCGGGCTCGTGGGCGCCGGGCCCGCGGCCCCGGGGGGAACGCCGCCCTGGGCCGTCGAGCGGCCGGCGCCGGGGGGAGCGCCGGCGGCGGCGCCGGGGGCGCCGGGCGACGCCGTCGTGCCGGCAGTCGCGTCGGGCGGGCCGGCATCGTCGGCAGGCGGCCGGCATCGTCGGCAGGCGTGCCGGCATCGTCGGCAGGCGTGCCGGCATCGTCCGCAGGCGTGGCGGCACCGTCCGCAGGCGTGCCGGCACCGTCGGCAGCGGTTGTCGTCCCGGCGTCCGCGTGGGGCGTGCCGGTCTCCGGGTCGGTCGCCGAGTCCGGACCCGGCGCCGCGCCACGCCGGGCGCGCGCCTGGTACTCCGGCCCGTGCTTGCGTGGGTCGGCGTACTCCTTGGGGTTGATCGTCCAGTACGTGCCGGAGACGGGACCGTACCAGCTCGCCCCCCGCCAATCCGGCTCGAAGACGTCCGCAGCCTCGTCATACGACGTCGAGCCCAGCGTCGCGCGCCGTCGCCCGGGGGTGCGGCGTCCGGGGGCGTGCTGGCCGTCCTGGGTGCCGTCGAACGCCGGGCGGTGCCCAGGCTCGGCGGGCCCCGTGCGACCGGACGCAGGCGAGCCCGGGCTGCCGGCGGATCCTGGGTCCGGGCGACGGGCGCTGCCTCCGCGCGGGCGCCTGGCCCACTCGGTGCCCGGGCTGGGGCGGCCGGGTCCGGCGCCCGGCGCTCCGGTTCCCGGCGCTCCCGCTCCCGCGGCCCGGCCGCCGCTGCCCGTGCGTGTTCCGGCTGCCCCGCCTGTGGGTGCCCCGGCACGGCCGCCGGTCCCGGCTCCGTCGCCGGTCCCTGCGCCGCCCCCGGTCCCGGCGCCTCTGCCCGGCTGCGCCGGCCGGCGCGTCGGTCGGTCCTTCGCGGCCGCGCGGTCGCTCGGGGTGCCGGGCATGCTTCCACCGCCGAGGGCCTCGTACGCGGCCTGGATCTCCAGGAAGCGTGCAACGGACCCGTGCCCGCCGTCCGGGTGGTGACGCTTCGCGAGGGCGCGATAGGCGCGCTTGATCTCCGCCTCTGTCGCGTCGTGAGCGACGCCGAGGACGCGATGCGGATCCTGACCGCTCGTACTCACCAGGCTGGACGTCCCTCCTCGGGGCGCGGCCGCGCCTCCCACCCGACGGTGCGACCGAGAGGGCCGCCCGCGGCTTGCCCGTCAGGCCCGCGCCGACGACCTCAGCCGACGAGCTCGCCGACGGGCACGAGGTCGAATCCGACGACCGTCTCGGCGGCGATCCGCCCGTGCGGATCGAGCTCGACGGGTCGATGGTACCGGCCGACGACGCGAAGGGCCTGGCCCTCGAGGACGCCGGCAAGGCGGAGCGCCTCCACCGACGCTGCCCAGGATGCCCGGTCGAAGCCGGACCCGTCCTCCACCTTCACGGCCAGGGCCGACGCACCATTCGCGACGGCCCGATCCGGGAGGACGGCGATCCCGCGCAGGCCCTCCGCGCCGCCCTTCACCAGCAGGCGCCCCGGCAGCGCCTTCATGAGGGACGTGTCGAGCCGATCGCGCGTGCCGGCGACCATCTCCGGGTGCGCGACCATGGCGTCGCGGATCGGGCGCAGGGCGGCGGCAAGGCTCGCCCGTGGGTCATCCGCGGGGATCGCGTCCGGGTCGGCGAGCAGGGCATAGGCGCGGGCGACGGCGGCCAGGGGAAAGGCGAAGGTCTCCACGCCACACCCGTCGACGGCTGTCCGGAGCCGCTCCGGCGTCGTCTCGAAGACGCGAGCGACGACGGCGCGGACCGCGACCTGGACCGGGTGCCCGGGATTCCAGTAGTCCTCCAGGCTCCAGTCGCCCAGCCGGGCGAGGAGGAGCATCGCCGCGTGGGAGCCAGAGCACATGTGGCGCACCGGTCCGGGCCGCTCTCCATCGCGCGAGAGCCGCGTCGCGGTGAGAGGGTCGAGCGGTGCTCCCTCGCTGCCGCACGCGAGCAACGTCTGCGTAAGCCCCGACCGACGAAAGACTCCCTGCAGGGTCCGAACGTGGAGATCCTCGCCCGAGTGCGAGCTGGCCATCAGGGCGATCTCCGCGGCGCTCAGCCCGTAGTCGCGAAATCCGCCCGCCTCGGCGAGCGCGGCCAGCGAGAACGGCTTGACGCACGAGCGCAGCGTGACTTCGGTCTCCGCATCGCCCGCCACGTGGGTCACGCGGCCGGCCGCGTCGACGCGCACGACGTGCCCGCGGTGCACGCTCTCGACGATGTCGCCTCTGACCTGGCGGGCCAGGACCGGCGGCGCCTTCCGCGGGCCACGCCGCGCCGCGACGGATGGACGGGCGCCCCTGGAGGGCCGGACGGGCGGCATGGTGGGTCGAGGATAGCGCCGCCGGCGATCCCGGGAGGGGCGATTGCGCGGCCGGCGGCCGGCCCCGAGTCTGGCCGGCGTCCGGTCGAGGCGAGGCCGAGACCACCCAGCCCGCGCCGCTCGCGCCCCGCCGAACGGCTCGCCCGGTGCTAGGATCGGTCCGGTCGGATCCCCATCCCCAGGGGCACCGGCCGCGCCGAACGCCCGCTCCACGCCCGAGGTGCGCGCCCGTGACCGACACAACTCCCGCCCCGCCTTCGCTGCACGTCTCCCGGCATCCTGCCGTCCTGCACAAGCTCGCGATCCTGCGCGACGAGAAGACGGAGCCGAAGAAGTTCCGCGAGGTCGTCCGCGAGCTCTCCTGGCTGCTGGGCTACGAAGCTCTCGCCGACGCCCGCCTCCGGCCCCTGCGGGTGCGCACGCCGCTCGAGTACATCGACGCCCACGAGCTTGGCGACCGGATCGGCCTGGTCCCGATCCTGCGCGCCGGCCTCGGAATGGTCGACGCGATGCTCGAGCTGATGCCGACCGCGGAGGTCTGGCACCTCGGCCTCTTCCGCGACGAGCGGACCCTGCGCCCGGTGGAGTACTACAACAAGCTCCCGGACTCCGCGACCGTCGACCTGGTCATGATCCTCGACCCCATGCTCGCGACGGGCGGCTCGGCGACGGCGGCGATCGACGTCCTCAAGCGCTGGGGCGCCAGCCGGATCAAGCTCATCAACCTCATCGCGGCACCGGAGGGCGTCGCTGCGGTGAGCGCGGCCCACCCGGACGTCACGATCCACTGCGCTGCGCTGGACCGGGGCCTCAACGACAAGGGCTACATCCTGCCCGGCCTCGGCGACGCCGGGGACCGCCAGTTCGGGACCGGCCGCCGCGACTGACGCGCTGCGCCTCCGGGGCCGGGCGCGGCGGGGCGTCCGGCGATGCGCCTCGTGACGCGCCCGACGCGGCGCTCCCCGCAGCCTTCTCCCGGGTGGCCCAGCCGAACGTGGCGGGATCTTCACCGACGCCGCCGTCCGACCTGAACGCCGGGGTCCTATGATCGACCGGCCGGGCGGCAGGCGAACCCGATGCACCCCCGGTGCGAAGGAGAACGTACGGTCGCCCTGCTGGTCCTTGCGATCGCCACGATCGAGATCTGGGGGTCTGTCCCCACCGGCCTTGCCGTCGGGCTGCCGGGGGTCTGGGTGTGGCTCCTGACGGTGGCCGGAGCCCTCGCCAGCGTCAGCCTGGTGACGGTCGCCGGCGACGCGCTGCGCGATCGCCTCGTCCGCCGCTTCGGCCACGGCGGCGTCCAGCGCCGCGGGCGGCTCTACGGCATCTGGGTTCGCTGGGGCGTGCCGGGGTGGGGGCTGATGTCGCCACTCGTCTTTGCGCCTCCGATGGGGACCGCCCTCGGCCTGGCGCTCGGCGCCCCGAGGAATTGGCTGTGGGCCTGGATGACCGCCGGAGTGATCCTCTGGACGACCGTGCTCGTCGCCGTGGGAGCGCTGGGGCTCGCGGCAATCCACGCGGCGACCTGAGACGCTCTCCCGGCCCGGCTACCTGCCGGAGGGTCCGGCCGACACCCGGGGCGCCTGACCGACGCACCACGCCTGGCGCAGCGATCCACCCCGCGCCGCACGGGCCGCGGCAATCCGACGCCGCACGCCTGGCGTGGCGATCCGACGCGCCGCGCCCGGGTCGCGCCCGGGTCGCGTCCGGGAATGAGGAAGCCGGCCCCTGCCGGGGCCGGCTTCTGGCGTGCGGAGCTGGAGGTGTCGGCTACTTGCCGCCCTCGTTGAGGGTCACGGTGAGCTTCTGGAAGTTCGCGCCCTTCGTGTCGACCGAGCTGCCGAGAGCGTCGAGCGCCGCCTTGGCCAGGTCGGTCCGGAGCGCGGCGGCGTCCGGGGCGGCCTTCAGGATGCCGTACTTCGTGGCGATGTCGATGGTCTGCTGCCAGGCGGTCGGGTCCGTCTGGCCGACCCCCACGGTGGATGGCCACATGAGCGCGTTGATCTCGTTCATCTGCCAGAGCTGGTGGCTGGCACCCAGCTGCGAGCCGGCCTTGGTGACGATGTCGGCGCACTTCTGCGCGTTGTCGCGACAGTAGATCCAGCCCTTGAAGGTCGCCGTGAGGAACTTCGTCGCGATGTCCGCGTTGCCGGCCTTCTTGAGCCAGCTGTCACGGGCGATGATCGAGTCCTGGAGCATCGCGGTTCCGATCGACGGGTCGTTGAAGTCGATGAGGTTGAAGTCGCTGGGCTGGTAGAGCTTGCCGGTGGCCGGGTTCATGGTCTCGAGGACCTGGGCGTACTCGTTGTAGATCATGGCCTGGGCCACGTCGAGGTCACCCTTGATGAACGCGACCATGTCGAAGTTCTGCTTGATGACGTTCTCCTTGGACGGGTCGAGACCCGCCTTCGTCATCGCGGCGAAGAGCTCCGGCTCGTTGCCGCCCAGCCACGAGCCGATCTTCTTCCCGGCGAAGCTCGCGGGAGCCGTGATGCTCTTGTCCTTGAACGAGACCATCCGCGTCCCGGAGCGCTGGGAGATCTGGGCGATCGTGACGAGGTCGGTGCCGCCCTCGCGCGACTGGAGCGTCTTGGGGACCCATGAGGCGCCCATGTCGGCACCATCCGAGGCAACGACCTGCAGGTTGTTGACGTCGGGGCCGCCGGCGAGGATCTGGACGTCGAGGCCCTGGTCCTTGTAGTAGCCCTGGTCGAGGGCCGCGTAGTACCCGGCGAACTGCGCCTGGGGCACCCATTGGAGCTGGAACTTGACCTTGGTGAGCGCGGCGCTCGAGGGGCTGCTGCCGCTCGAGCAGGCGGCTGCGATGATCGCGGCGCCCGCGAGCAGCGTCACGAGACGGGTGGGTTTCGTCATGCGGACCACTCCTCCTCCATCGATGGCTGTCACCTCCACGCCGACCGGTCGCCTCGCGCTCGTGCGCGGAGCCGCGCCGGAGCGGCGCCCCATTCCCTCAGCCTCCCCGTCGGCTGGCACCTCCTCCCGGTCCCACGAGGGGATCCCGGACGCGACGCCGTCGCCGGATCATCGGTCTCGACCTGCGGCATGGTGCCACGGGATGGCAAGCCTCTCCAGCACCAGGACCGCCACGAAGAACGTGATCCCGATCACGCAGGCGCAGACGATCCCGGCCCAGGCGTTGGCGTAGCTGAAGAGATAGGCCTCGGAGCTGATGTAGATGCCCAGGGAGTAGCGCGGGCCCCCGAAGTACTCGCCGATCACGGCGCCGATCACGGCCAGGGTGGCGGCGACGCGCAGGGCGGTGAAGAGGTAGGGCAGGGCGTTGGGGATCCGAACCTTGCGCAGCACCGCCGAGTCGGGGGCGGCGTAGCTCCGCATCAGCTCGACCGCGGCCGGGTCGACGGTGGTCAGGCCGCGCACCGTGTTCACCATGACCGGGAAGAAGACCATGACCGCGACGATGAAGATCCGCGCCGTCGGCCCCTCCACGCCGAACCACGCCGTCGAGATCGGCGCGAGGGCGATGATCGGCACGGCGCTCATCCCGATCGCGATGGGGATCAGGGCCTCCCGGGCGGTGGCCCAGCGGGCCGTGGCAAAGGCCGCCAGGACGCCCAGGCTGACGCCGACCAGGAGGCCCACGAGCGCCTCGAACCCCGTGTAGATGATCCCCCGGAGGAGGATGTCACGCTGGTCGACGAGCGCGGCCGTGATCGAGGAGGGGCGCGGAAGCAGGAACTGCTGCACGCCGAGGGCGGCCAGGCCGAACTCCCAGGCCAGCAGGACGACGATCCCGGCCGCCGCCGCCGGAGCGACGGCGCGGACGCGGCTGCCGACGGCTCCGGGGCCGGTCGGGACCTCGACGAAGGACGCCGCCCCGGTCACGCCAGCCCCTCGGCGCGGATCCGCTCGTCGAGGAGCTCGTCGTCGCCCGTCCCCTCGATCCCCCGGAGGGCCTCGCGGACCTCGGTGATCTTCTCGAAGTAGCGGCGATCCTCGCGCGAATCCGCCGTCCTCGGGTGCGGCAGGTCGACGTCGATGACGCGGTTGATGCGGCCCGGCCGCGGCGACATGACGACGACCCGGGTGGACAGGAAGACGGCCTCCGGGATCGAGTGGGTGACGAAGACGACCGTGACGCCGGTCTCCCGCCAGATCCGGATCAGCTCCAGGTTCATGCGCTCGCGGGTCATCTCGTCGAGGGCCCCGAACGGCTCGTCCATCAGGATGAGCCGGGGATCGAAGGCGAAGGCGCGGGCGATGGCGACGCGCTGCTGCATGCCGCCCGAGAGCTGCCACGGGTACTTGGAGCCGAAGTCGCCGAGCTCGACCATCTCGAGCAGGCGCCGCGACCGGGCCAGGCGCTCGGCCTTCGCGTAGCGCATCACCTCGAGGGGCAGCTCGACGTTGCGCGACACCGTGCGCCACTCCATCAGGACCGGGGCCTGGAAGACCATCCCGTAGTCGCGGTCGAGCCGCGCCCGGTGGGCCGGCTTGCCGTTGACGAGGACCTCCCCGGCCGTCGGGCCGGTCAGGTCCCCGATGATCCGCAGGAGGGTCGACTTCCCGCAGCCGGACGGGCCGATGAGAGAGACGAACTCCTGGTTGAGGATCGTCAGGTCGATCCCCTGCAGCGCGTGGACCGCGTGCTCGGCAAGGCCGAAGACCTTGTCGACGCCCCGGATCTCGACGACGGGGGCGGAGCTGCCGGGTTGGGGCTCGAGCGTCACGGTCGTCTCCGCTGGGATCAGGCAGGCGGCCGGTGCCAGCCGCGGGTCACCAGCGCCTCGGCGCCGCGGATCAGGCCGACGAAGACGAGGCCGGTCAGCGCGGCGGCGATGATCGTGGCCCACAGTCGCTCGGGTGACGTGACGTAGTACTGGGTGAAGTTGAGGATCGCCCGGCCCAGGCCGTCCGGGATCCCCGACGGCAGCTCGCCGACGATCGTGCCGATGACGGCCGCAGCCGCCGCGATCCGGAAGGCCGAGAAGAGGTACGGCAGCGAGGCCGGGAACCTGAGCTTCCAGAGCACCTGGCGGCTGCTCGCCGCGTAGCTCGTCATGAGCTCGCCGGCCCGCGGGTCGAAGGAGCGCAGGCCCCGCGTCGCGCCGATGGCGACCGGGAAGAAGGTGAGGTAGGTCGCGACGAGGGCCACGCTGGGCCAGCCGGCCTTGAGCGCGACGACCACGATCGGGGCGATCGCGATGATCGGCACGGTCTGGCTGGCGACGACCCACGGCATGAAGGCCCGTTCGGCAAGCCGCGAGTGGACGAACACGATCCCGATCGCGAGGCCCAGGAGCGAGCCGAGCGCGAACCCGACGAAGGCCGTCCGGAGCGTGAAGAACGCGGCCCCTGTCAGGAACAGCCATAGCGGGCCACCACCGGGGACCGACTCGAAGAGCGAGCCGGCGATCGTCCACAGGTGCGGCAGCGAGATGTCGTCCGCCCAGCGGAAGTGAAGGGGCGGGCTGTGCGTGAACGCGATCGGCCCGAGCGCGATCCGCCAGGGGTCGCCCCCGAGCCACTTCACCGCCTCCCAGTAGAGGGCGATGAGGACGAAGACGCTCCCGACCAGCAGCCAGCGGCGCACCCGCCCCGGGATTCTCGGCCGGCTCGCCGCCGGCGCTGCGAGCCCGGGCGCGGGGGACGCGGTCGAGGCGCTCGACGTCACGCGCTGACGGCCTCGTCGGCCAGGTCGAGGGCGCCGTCGATGATCGCGAAGGCCTCGTCGAGCTGCGCCTCCGTGATGCACAGCGGCGGGTTGGTGTGGATCGAGTTGTTGACGACCATCGTGTAGAGGTCGTGCTCGCGGAGGTACCTCGCCACGGCCTTCATCTCGTCCGAGGTCCCGTTGAAGCCCGTCATCGGCGTGAAGGGATCCCGGCGCCGGACCAGGTCGATGATCCCGAACAGCCCGATGCTGCGGTGGGTGCCGACGCTCGGGTGCCTCGCAGCGAGCCGCTCGTGGTGACGCCGGAGCACCTCGCCCATGCGCACGGCGTTGTGGAGGAGCCCGTCCTCCTCGTACACGCCGATCGTGGCGAGGGAGGCCGCCAGGCTGACCGGGTGGCTGCTGTAGGTGAGGCCGCCGTAGAACATCTTCGCGTCGAAGGCCTCGGCCACGTGGTGGCGCATGGCCACGGCGCCCAGGGGCAGGTAGCTCGAGGTCAGGCCCTTGGCCATCGTCATGAGGTCCGGCACCACGCCCCAGTTGTCCACGCCGAACCAGCGCCCGGTTCGCCCGAAGCCGGCCATGACCTCGTCGGCCGCGAGGAGGATCCCGTACCGGTCGCAGATCTCGCGGACGCCCTGCAGGTAGCCCTCGGGCGGGATGAGGATCCCGTTGGTGCCCACGATCGTCTCGAGGAAGACGGCCGCGATCGTCTGCGGGCCCTCGTACTGGATCACGTCCTCCAGGCCCTGCAGGGACTCGGCGACCGGGCGCGGATCCTTCTCGCCCCAGCGATGCGTGTCCGGGTAGCGCACGACGCCGTAGATGCCGGGCTCGTTGGCCCAGCGCCGCGGGTCGCCGGTCAGGGTCATCGCGCCCAGCGTGGCGCCGTGATAGCTGCGGTAGCGGGCCAGGATCTTCGTTCGGCCGCTGTAGTGGCGGGCCAGCTTGATGGCGTTCTCCACCGCCTCGGCCCCGCCCAGGGTGAAGAAGACCTTGTCCATGTCGCCCGGAAGGATCTCGGCCAGCTTCGCCCCCAGTCGGGCCCGGATCTCCGTCACGAACGCCGGCTGGACGTACTGCAGCTTGGTCGCCTGGGCCGTGATCGCATCGACGACGCGGCGGTCCCCGTGGCCGATGTTCACCGACATCAGCTGGCTGTTGAAGTCGATGATCCGGCGCCCCTCGGGCGTGTACAGGTAGATCCCCTCGGCGTGGTCCACCGCGATCGGGTCGAGCGCGCCCTGCGCGGACCAGCTGAAGAAGGTGTGGGCCCGCGAGAGGCGGGCGATCTCTTCCGACGTCATGCGACCCGGCGCAGCGCTGATGGTCATCGCCTCATCCTCTCCGCGCGGCGACGGGCGCGCCGCGACCTCCTCCGGTGGTGCGACATTAGAGCACACCCGCCCGGGGGCCGACGCGCCGCGGCCCGCGCGGTGGGCCGGGGCCGGCCCGGGCGGCGGGCCGGAGCCGACGCGCAGTGAACGCGCCACGCCGGGATCCGCCTGCCGTGGCGGGCCGCCGGCCGCCGCGGTCGGAGGCGGAGCCGCGGAGGCACCCTCCCGGGTGTAGCATTCCGCGTCATTCGAGCGGGCCGGCGGTCCCGCGCGCCGACCCGAACCGTTCACTTGAGGTGACCGATGCCGCGAATCGTCCGAGGCGCGCTCCTGCAGGCAACCTGGACCGGCGACAAGGAGTCGATGATCCAGAAGCACGAGGGCTACGTCCACGAGGCGGCGAAGCAGGGCGCCCAGGTGATGCTGCTCCAGGAGCTCTTCTACGGGCCGTACTTCTGCCAGGTGCAGGACGCGGCGTACTACGCCTACACGGAGCTGATCCCGGGCGGGGCCACGACGAAGCGGATGCAGGACCTGGCGAAGCAGACCGGGATGGTCCTCGTCGTGCCGATGTACGAGGAGGACGCCACCGCCTCCGGGATCTACTACAACACGGCGGCGGTCATCGACGCCGACGGGAGCTACCTGGGCAAGTACCGCAAGACCCACATCCCGCACGTCAAGGGCTTCTGGGAGAAGTTCTACTTCCGCCCCGGCAACCTGGGCTACCCGGTCTTCGAGACCGCGGTCGGCAAGGTCGGCGTCTACATCTGCTACGACCGCCACTTCCCCGAGGGCGCCCGGGCGCTCGGCCTCAACGGTGCCGAGATGGTCTTCATCCCGTCGGCCACCAGCCGCGGTCTGTCCGAGTACCTGTGGCGCATCGAGCAGCCATCGCACGCCGTCGCCAACGGCTACTACGTGGGGACGATCAACCGGGTCGGCATCGAGAAGGACCTCGGCGACGACGACTTCTACGGGCAGAGCTACTTCTGCGACCCGCGCGGGCAGATCGTCGGCAACGTCGGGAGCCCGTACGACGAAGAGCTGGTCGTCCGCGACATGGACCTCGATCTCGTGACCCAGGTGCGCCAGACCTGGCAGTTCTACCGCGACCGGCGGCCCGACGCCTACGCCGACCTGGTCCGGCCGTAGCGGCATTCGAGGCCGGAGGGTCGACCGATGGAGTTCGGCTTCACGCTCAAGCCCGACCACTCGATCGAGCGGACGATCGCACTCGCGAGGCGGGCCGAGGCGGTCGGCTTCGCCCACGGCTGGCTGTTCGACAGCCACGTCCTGTGGCGTGACCCCTACCCGCTGCTGGCGCTGATCGCACGCGAGACGTCGACTCTGCGGCTGGGCACCTGCGTGACGAACCCCGCGACGCGCGAGCCCTCGGTGACGGCGTCGAGCCTGGCCGTCCTGCAGGAGCTCTCCGGCGGCCGCTTCGACCTCGGGATCGGACGCGGCGACTCGGCCATCCGGGTCCTGGGGAAGCCGCCGACGACGATGGCCACGCTCGAGGAGGCGATCCACGTCATCCGGGCCCTGGCCGAGGGCCGGCCGATCGAGTACGAGGGTGCGACCCTCCAGCTGACGTGGGCCGGCGGCCACCGGCTCCCGGTCTGGGTCGCCGGATACGGGCCGGTCGCCCTCAAGATGACCGGCCGCGTCGCGGACGGGGCGATGCTCCAGATCGCCGATCCCGACCTGGTGCGCTGGTTCGTGGAGCAGGTGCGGGCCTCCGCCCGGGAGGCCGGCCGCGATCCCGACGCCGTGCGGATCATGTCCGCGGCGCCGGCGCACGTCGGCGACCTCGCCGACGGCCGCGACCGGGTCCGCTGGTTCCCTGCCCTCGTCGCGAACCACGTCGTCGACCTGGTCAACAAGTACCGGGGCGACCTGCCGGAGGCCCTCACGCACTACGTCCGCGGCCGCGAGGGCTACGACTACCTCCATCACGCCGAGGTGGGCAGCTCGAATGCCACCTTCGTGTCCGACGACATCGTCGACCGCTTCGCGATCGTCGGCGACGCCGCCGCGCACGTCGCGAAGCTCACGGTCCTGGCCGAGGCGGGCGTGGACCAGTTCAACCTCTACCTGATGAACGGCAACGAGGAAGAGCAGCTCGAGATCTACGGCCGGGAGGTCATCCCGGCGCTCCGCGACGTCGCGGCGGCGAAGGGCTGAGGAGGATCCGATGCGCACGCTGATCAAGAACGGCCTCGTCGTCACGGCCGACGGGTCGTTCGAGGCGGACGTCCTGGTCGTCGACGAGAAGATCGAGGCCGTCACGCGCCGCGCCAGCGAGGCGGTCGAGACGGCACTGGCGGGGCTCACCGTCGACGAGACGATCGACGCGGCCGGCAAGTACGTCGTCCCGGGCGGCATCGACGTCCACACGCACATGGAGCTGCCGTTCGGCGGCACCTTCGCCAAGGACACCTTCGAGAGCGGCTCGAAGGCTGCGGCGCACGGCGGCACGACCACCATCGTCGACTTCGCCGTCCAGCCGAAGGGTGCGGCCCTCCGGGAAGGGCTGGACGTCTGGCTCGCCAAGGCCGAGGGGCACAGCGTCCTCGACTACGGCCTCCACATGATCATGAGCGACGTCAACGAGGCCAGCCTGGCCGAGATGGACCAGCTCGTCGCCGAGGGCGTTCCCGACTTCAAGCTCTTCACGGCCTACCCCGGCGTCTTCCTGAGCCCGGACGACCACATCTTCCGGGCGCTGCAGCAGACCCGCAAGAACGGCGGCCTGATCATGATGCACGCCGAGAACGGGCCCGTCATCGACGTGATCGCTGCCGAGATGGTCGCGGCCGGGACCACGGGCCCGATCGGCCACGGCCTGGCGCGCTACCCGATCCTGGAGGGCGAGGCCACGAACCGGGTGATCCGGCTGGCCGAGGCCGCCGGCGTGCCGGTCTACCTCGTCCATCTCTCCTCGCGCGACGCGCTCGAGGCGGTGACGGCCGCGCGGGGCCGCGGTGCCATGGCCTTCGCCGAGACCTGCCCGCAGTACCTGTTCCTGTCGCTCGACGACATGGGCAACGGGTTCGAGGGCGCGAAGTACGTCTGCAGCCCTCCGCTCCGCCCGAAGGACCACCAGGAGGACCTCTGGCGGGGGCTCCTCAAGGACGACCTGCAGCTCGTCGCGACCGACCACTGCCCGTTCGACTTCCACGGCCAGAAGGAGCTGGGCCGGGCCGACTTCCGCAAGATCCCGAATGGCCTGCCGGCGGTCGAGGACCGCGTCGACCTGCTTCACGACGGCGGCGTCGTGGGCGGGCGGATCAGCCGCGAGCGATGGGTCGAGATCATGGCGACCGCGCCCGCCCGGATGTTCGGCATGTACCCGCAGAAGGGGGCGATCGCGGCCGGCTCCGACGCCGACATCCTGGTCTACGACCCGAACCGGAAGCGCACCATCAGCGCGGCCACGCACCACATGGCCGTCGACTACTCGATCTTCGAGGGCCGCGAGATCCAGGGAGCGTCGGACGTCGTGCTGAGCCGTGGCAGGCCGCTCGTGCGAGATGGGGAGTGGGTCGGGCCGGCCGGCCACGGGCGCTTCCTTCGCCGCGGCCTGGCCGACTTCGCCCGCCTCGCGTAGCTGTTCCTTCCCCGGCGGCGCGTTCCGGCACCGGGCGCGACAGCCCGCGGGCCGGCGGATTCAGGCCGGGATCAGCGGTCGCCGCGCCTCGCGCCTTCGGGCGACCGTGGCCACGACCGCCGATCCAAGGAAGATCGCGGCAACGGCCAGGTCGATGACCTGCTCGGCCGACAGCGGCCCGACCGCGTCCGGGTCGCGCCAGGTCGAGGCGACCAGCCCGCGGGCGAACGCCCAGAGACCGATCCCGACCGCGTAGAGGCGCCCATCCGCCCTGCGCAGCGGCGTCAGCCGCGCAAGAGCGACCACGACGAGGAGGACGATCCCGGTCGCGGCCGCCTCGTACAGCTGCGAGGGATGGGCCGGGATCTCGGCGCCGGGACTGCCCCACGGGCCCGGGGGCAGGTAGGCCGTGGCCCAGGTGAGGTCGACGGCGCTGCCCTGGCCGGAGCCGCCGAGCGCCTGGCCCGCCTTGCCCAGCCCGAGGACCAGCAGGAGCGGCCCGATCGTCAGGTGGAGCCAGCGCCCGACGGGGGCATCCAGGAGCGCCGCGACGTAGATCCCGGTCAGGGTTCCCCCAACGACCGCGAGGGTCAGCTCCAGGCTCCCCTGCCCGGGATCCAGGAGCGCCCGCCAGTTGCCGCCGTAGTAGTCGACGTGCAGCAGCCCGTATCCCAGCCGCCCGAGGACGACCGCGCCGGGCACAGCCCCCAGCAGGATGAACAGCAGGTCGTCACGGCGGAGGTGCCACGAGGCCTCGCGTTCCTGCTCGGGCGGGTCGCCCTCCCCGCTCTGCTCCTCGTCGCCGGACGTCCTGCCGGCGAGAAGGGCGGCGACCACGATCCCGAGCAGGACCGCCGCTGCGATGGCCAGGGTCTCCCAGCGGATCGCCCGTTCGCCCAGGTGGAGGTACGGGTCGAAGTCGAACGTGACGACGGCGAGGACGTTCGGCGTCATCGCGCGTCGTCGAGCGCCCCGTGGACGACGCGCCCCGCCGCCACGGTCGCTTCCACGCGGATCCCGTCCTCGCCACGGGCCCAGGCGCCGGAGGGGGCGGCCGTCGGGTCGGCGGAGAGGATGACGAGGTCGCTGCGTGCCCCGGTGAGGAGCCGGCCGGCATCGGCGTCTCCCAGCACGGTTGCGCCGGCCGCCGTCCAGGCGTGAAGCGCCTCCGCGACCGAGAGCCCGGGATCGTGGCGGACGGCAGCCCGGATGCCGTCGAGCGGCGCGCCGGGAACCACCGGTCGGTCGCTGGAGAAGACCATCGGGATCCCCGCGGCGAGGAGTCCCGCCAACGGCAGGAGGCGCGCGGCGCGGTCCTCGCCGAGGCGCGCCCGGTAGGTCGGGCCGGCCCAGGCGAGGAACTCGGGCTGGACGACGACGGTCGCCCCGGACCCGGCGATCCGGGCGACGAGCTCGGCGTCGAGGAGCATCGCGTGCTCGATCCGATGGGCGACCCCGGTCGGCGCGGCCGCGGCGCCGTACGCCTCCACGACCGCTGCGACGGCCGCGTCCCCGATCGCGTGGGTCGCCACGCCCCATCCGCCCGACGCCGCCCCGGCCACGCGCCGGGCGAGGGCCGCGGGGTCGTGGACGGGTCCCCCGGCGTGAGGCGCGTCGGCGTAGGGCGCCCGCAGCCAGGCCGTGCGCGTCGTGAGCGCGCCGTCGGCCTTGAGCTTGACGTGGCTGAGGCGCGCTCGCCCGCGGCCCGGCCCCCCCTTCAGGAGCGTCGCGACGTCGGCGGGCACGGGAACCGGGTCGTCCGGGCCCGCGGCGAGCCGGACCAGGCCGGGCAGCAGCGAGACGGCCAGCGGCATCCCGCCGGAGGCGAGGGCTTCGCCCCATGCCGCCAGCTCGGCCTGGAGCCCGGCTGTGGAGCCGACGTCGGCATCGCCGACGCTCGTCACGCCGTCTGCCGCGAGGCGCGCCGCGGCCCGTTCGAGGGCGGCCACCCCGTCCCCCAGCGTCGCGGCGGGCATCGCCTCCGCGATGCGGTCCCACGCGTCCGGCCCGCGCAGGATCCCCGTCGGCTCGCCGGCGGCGTCGCGTTCGATCTCCAGGCGGCCCGGGAGCGAGCCGGTCGCCGCGTCGACGCCGGCGAGGGCGAGGGCCAGGCTGTTCGCGGCGACGGCATGGCCCGAGACGTGGGCCAGGAGGACGGGACGATCCGGGACGACCCGGTCCAGCTCGTCGCGGGTGGGATCGTCCGGCCGGTCCCAGGCCGTCGGGTCGTACCGGGCGACGAGCCAGGCATCGGGCGCGAGGTGCTCGCCGATCCCGGGAACCGTGCGCAGAGCCGCGCGCCGCTCTCGACCGGCCAGCAAGGTCATGCCTGCCACGACCCCCTCCCAGTACGGGTGGGCGTGGGGCTCGACGAAGCCGGGCACGACGGCTCGTCCGCGCAGGTCGACGACCGTGGAGTCCGGCCCCGCCAGGGCGAGGATCGCCGCGTCGTCGCCCACGGCAAGGATCCGGTCGTGGGCGTAGCAGATCGCTGTCGCCCGGCGGCCCGCAGCATCCGGGACGTCCGGGCTGCCCGCGGCGCGGGTCGCGGCATCCGAGGGCGGCGCCCCGTCCAGGGTCAGCACGGAGCCGCCGTGGAGGACCGTGTAGTGATGGGTCATCGGGCAGGAGTCTAGCCGTCGCGGGAACCGGACACCGTGCAGCGGCGTCTGGTCCGCAGGAGAATGCCACCCATGAACATCGCCCCCATGTCCGCCGCGCCGCGCCGCGCCGCGGCCGCCCTGGCCCTGGCCTCGGCCCTCGTCGTCGCGGCCTGCTCGGCGGCCGCCACGCCCCCCGGTTCGGCGTCACCGGGCGCCGCGGCTCCCGGGTCGGGTGCCCCGGCCGCCCGGCCGTCGCAGACGCTTCCGCCCCTGTCCACCGTCCCTCCCACCCCCACACCCGTCGTCGGCGAAGCGCCGGCCGCGATCGTCGCCGCCGCGCGCGCCGACCTGGCCACGCGAATCTCGCCCGACGCGGCGGCGTCGGCCAGCGTGGTTCGCGCCGAAGCCGTCCAGTGGCCCGACGGGTCGCTGGGGTGCCGCGTTCCCGGCGAGATGTACCCGCAGGTCGTGACGCCGGGCTACTGGATCGTCCTCTCGGTCGACGGCACGGAGTACGACTACCGGGCGACGGAGGCAGGCGCCGTCCGTCTCTGCGAGCAGGCCCTGAGGCCGAGCCCCGGCGGCTGAGGCGACGCGCGCGCCCGCCGGGCAACCCGGCGACTGAGGCGACGCCCGCGAGGCCGAGGCAGATCCCGCGAGGCCGGGCCACGAGAGAGCCCCCCGGGCCGGACCCGGGGGGCTCGTCGATCGGAGCGGCCGAGGTCGTCGGCCCCGGCGACTACGGAAGGACGTGGAGCAGCAGCGACTCGTTGCCCTTCGGCGCGCCGCCGTGGGACGTCACTCGATTGGCATCGAGCACGAGCATGAGCCCGGTCTCGCTCGGGTTCGTGCCGGCGGCGCCGAGATCGCCGACGGTCAGCTTCGCCGACGAGAACGGGGCGATGTCGCCGCTGATGAACCCGTCGGCGCCGATGACGCCGACGTAGCGCTCGCCGAGCGGCGCCACCTCGATGCCCCGGATCGCGTCGGTCGCGTTCCCGGTGAAGTAGTTGTCGTAGGCGACGACGGTCATCCTCATCGGCTGGAAGTAGCTGGTGGCGTCCATCCCGATCTGCTCCCCGCAGATCGTGAGGACCATGTTGGCGGCGTTGGTGGCGTGGTCGGTGAAGAAGTAGGCGCTCCCGTCGCCCGTCGCGAGGTTGAACGCATACGTGACGCTCCGCCCGTCCGAGAGCGCGTAGGGGTCGCCCGACGAGGCCGTCGAGAAGTCGGAGTTGAGGACGACGTAGTCGTCGACGCCGTCGTGGTTCGTGTCGAGGTAGACCCAGAACTGGTTGTGGGCGAGGGCCAGCGTCGACCGCTCCCAGGTGTTGATGGCGATCGAATAGACGAACGACGCGTTCTCGGAGCAGTAGCCCTCACCGACCGGGTACGTCTGCACGCCGACGGCGCGCAGGTCGATCACCGGAGCGTTCCCACCCCGCACGCTGGGCGGGAGGTTGGGGCTGGTGCCGACGAGCGAGTAGGCATCCACGTACGCCGCACCCACGCCCTCGTTGCGAAGCGTCGTCGTGCCGACGGGCAGGCCGACGAGCGGGCCGTCGGTCGCCACGGCGCCGATCTTCAGCGGTCCGCCGCTCCTCCGGACGTCGTCGGAGAGCCGGGGCAGGACATGCCAGGCCACGTGCAGCGGGTCGGCGTTGTCGGCCGACGTCCGCGTGTTGTCGAGGTTCAGGTAGCCGTCGTACTCGAGCAGGTCGAGAGGTGTGGGGTTGGCTCCGTTGGCCCCGGCGTCCATGGTCCACGGCCGGAGCTTCGAGCCGTCGATCCGGAGGCTGACGTTGAAGGTCCGGGTCCCCTTCGGCGGCACGCTGACATACCTCGGGGCCGAGACCTTGACGGCGCCCGTCGCCGCGTCGTTGGCGTATCGGAAGGTCGGGGTGACCTTGTAGGTCAGCCAGGACTTCCCGTAGTTGCGGACGGTGACCTGGCGCGTCAGCGTGGTGACCTTCCGGCTGGCGTCGACGAAGCCGAAGCTGAGGCCGCCGGCCTTCGTGCGGGTGTCCCAGGCGGCCGCCGGGGACCTCAGGGCGCGGTCGACGCGAAGCTCGCCGCCGCCGATCCGGCTGATCGGGGCGAGGACGCCGGGCTGGGTGGCCGGGCTGGTGTAGACCTGCGTCTCGGCCGTGTTCATGAGCAGGGACTTGATCTCGGAGACGGAGCGTCGCGGGAACGCCTGGTGCAGCAGCGCGGCGGCGCCGCTGACCATCGGCGCCGCCCCCGACGTGCCGCCGAACGCCTCGGTCCCGGTGCCCGTCCCCACGATCGCGGAGACGGATGCGCCGGGGGCGCCGATCTCGGGCTTGAGAAGGTTCGCGTCCATCGAGGGTCCGCGCGAGGACGACCCGACCATGCTGCCCACGAGGGGCAGCGTGACGGCGTTGGAGACGCTCACCTTCACGGCCTGTCCGGCGGCGAGCTGGCCCTTGATGGCGGACGAGAGGGACTGCTGGATGACGAGCGTCGGGACGAAGGTGTCCCCGCCCCCGCTGCTGAAGGTGACCGGGTCGCCCGGGGCGACGAGGCCGATCAGCACGGCGGTTGCCCCGGCCCTGGCCGCCCGATCCACCTTGAGGCTGACCGAACAGCCCCCGCGGTCGATGAGGGCGACCTTGCCGTGCGGGTCGACCGCGTACGGGTCGTCCGGGTTGGTGGCCGTGACCGATCCCGCCGGGCAGCCGCGCCCGACGAAGGCGACGTCACCCGAGAACCCGCTGCCCACGGGCGCCCAGGCGACCGTCTCCGTGTTGGGATAGCTCCCGGCGATCGCCGCCGGGCTGTTCACGACGAGCGGGAAGAGCCGGGCGCTGGGGACCTGGGTCTGGGCCACCGAGAGCGCCGACGTGGCGGCGCTCGGCGTGTCGAGGATGTAGGGCTTGTTCGCGCCGTTGCCGGCGGCCGTCACGGAGAGCACGCCGAGCCTGCTGGCCTGGTCGACGGCGTAGGAGAGGTCGTCGTCGAAGGCGATGCCGTAGAGGCTCCCGAGCGACATGTTGACGACGTCGACGTGATCGGCGGTGGAGCCGTCGCCGTTCGGGTCGACGGCGAAGTCCATCCCCTGGATCAGGGCCACGCCGCTGCACGCCGTCGCGACGGCGGAGCAGACCTTGACCGCGTACAGGGAGACGCGGGGTGCGACGCCCCTGGCACCGCCGATGATGTCGGCGACGTGCGTGCCGTGGCCTTCGTGGTCGATCGGATCGGGGTCCGGCGCGAGCGCCGGCGAGGACGACCCGCCCGTCCAGGCTTCGCCGACGAAGTCGTAGCCGCCGACCACCCTGGCCGTCGGGAAGAGGCCGTCGGTCGTGGTGTTCTTTGGGTCGCTCGGGCCGCTGCCATAGGCGGCGCGGTAGGCGGCGACGGTGCCGGGGCCGCCGAACGCCGCGTGGGTGTAGTCGATGCCGCTGTCGAGGACGGCGACCTTGACGCCCCTGCCGGTGAACCCCGCCGCCTGGACGGCCTTGCCCCCGACGTACGGAACGGTCTCGCCGAGGGACATCTGGTAGTCGCGGACGGGGTTGATCGAGACCACCGCCGGATCGACGGCGAGCCTGGTCAGCGCCTTCGCGTCAACCCGGAGCATGACCACGTTCGAGGCGCGCCCTGTGCGGCCGAGGACCAGCAGGGAGCGGTCGACGGTCTTCGCGGACGCGATGAAGGCGGCCTGCTGGGCGCGGGCCTTGCGGTACTGCGCCTTCTCGGCCACGGCGCCGGAGGCGGCCACGTCGACGGATGTCTTCTCCGAGAGCCGGACGACGACCTGCTGCGGCCCGCGTGCCGCCCGCAGCGCGACGGCGAGCCTGGAGAGCGGGATGGTCCCGGTCACGGCCGTCCTGAGCTTGAGCTTCTCGATCCGCTGCGGGATCGGGCCGGCCGGGCGTGCCGGCGGGTTGACGGCGAGCGCCGGCGCGGCGATCGATACGGCAAACGCTGCGCCGATCACGGTGGCGACGATCCGTCGCCGGCGACTTGGCACGGTTCCCTACCTCCGCGGGTGCGTGACGAGCGCGCGCCTTCGGATCGGGCAGGACGCCGGGTCGCGCGCGTGGGGCTACGGTACTCTGCCCTCCGCCGCCGGAACCAGCTCCCGGAGCGTGATCCGGGGCGAAAGCGCGCTTCCGAGGTGCATGGGCGCACCGTGCGCCCCATCGGGCCACCTCACGCCGACCGAGGCGCCCTCGAGGCGGCTGGGGCTCGGCGGGGCGGGGCGGCCGCCTTCAGGCCGGGAGCTTCTCCACCAGCTCGCGGACAGACGCCGCGGAATGGGCCAGCTCGGCCTTCTCCGCATCGGTCAGGGAGATCTCGATGACGCGCTCCATGCCGCCGTTGCCGAGGACGACGGGCACCCCGACGAAGAGGCCGTCGATGCCGAACTCGCCCTGGAGGTAGGCAGCGCAGGGCAGGATCCGGCGCCGATCGAGGAGGATCGACTCGACCATCTCGACCACCGACGCCGCCGGCGCGTAGTAGGCGCTCCCGGTCTTGAGGAGCGCCACGATCTCGGCCCCGCCGTTGCGGGTCCGGTCGACGAGCTGCGCGATCCGCTCGTCCGAAAGCAGCTCCGTGATCGGCACGCCGCCGACCGTCGAGAAGCGCGGGAGCGGCACCATCGTGTCGCCGTGGCCGCCGAGGACGAACGCGCGCACGTCGCGGACCGAGATGTCGAGCTCCGCGGCGATGAAGTGGCGGAATCGCGCAGAATCCAGGACGCCGGCCATGCCGATGACCCGCTCGCGCGGGAAGCCCGATGCGCGCATGGCGACGTGGCACATCGCGTCGAGCGGGTTCGTGACGACGATGATGATCGCGTCGGGGCTGACCGCGACCGCCTGCTTCACCACGGATCCGACGATCGAGGCATTCTTCGCCACGAGGTCGTCGCGGCTCATGCCCGGCTGGCGGGCGAGGCCGGACGTGACCACGATGATCTTGCTGCCGGTCGTGTCGGCGTAGTCGTTCGTGCCGATGACCTGCACGTCGTAGCCCACGACCGGCGCCGCCTCGGCGAGGTCGAGGGCCTTGCCCTGCGGGAGCCCCTCCACGATGTCGATGAGGCTGACGTCGGCGAGGCCGGTCTCGATGATCCGCTGGGCGGTGGTGGCCCCGACGTTGCCGGCTCCGATCACGGTGACCCGGCGACGGTGCGTGTGCTGCATCAGGTGCTCCTCCGCGGTGCGGCTGGGGTCGCGGGCGTTGTTGCCGCGGATTGTAGGGAGGGAGCGTGGCAGCGGTGCGGGCGTCCCGTGCCGTGGTGAGCGCGGCCCAGTTGCTACGCCTCGTCGAGGGCGCGCACCAGGTCGGCCACCAGGTCGCCGGCGTCCTCGATCCCGACCGAGAGGCGAACCAGCGCCTCCGGCACCTCGAGCGGCGAGGCGGCGACCGAGGCGTGGGTCATCACGGCCGGCACCTCGATCAGCGATTCGACGCCGCCCAGCGATTCCGCCAGCGTCCAGAGCCGCGTGCCCTCGGCGATCGCGATCGCCCGGGCGACCGCGCGCCGTCCGTGGCGCCCCCCGGCGCCCGGGACGAAGCTGAGCATCCCCCCGAACGCCGGTGGCCCGTTCCGGTCGCCGAGGCGCATCTGTCGCGCGGCGACGGCCGCCCCCGGGTGAGCGTGCCGCCCGTCGGCGAGTCCCGGGTAGCCCAGCCAGGCGATGTCGTCGCGCGCGGCCAGCGCCGTGGCCACCGCGAGGGCGTTCGCGCTGTGGCGCTCCACCCGCAGGGCCAGCGTCCGCAGGCCGCGCAGGACCAGGAAGCAGTCCTGCGGCCCCGGGATCGCGCCGATCGCGTTCTGCAGGAATCGGAGCCGCTCGGCGAGCCTCCCGTCGGACGTGACGGCCACGCCGCTGACCGTGTCGCTGTGGCCGCCGAGGTACTTGGTGGCAGAGTGGAACACGATGTCCGCGCCAAGCTCCAGGGGTCGCTGGAGCGCCGGCGAGGCGAACGTGTTGTCGACCACGATTCGGGGCCGCTCGCCGCGCGCCCCGACGTGCTGCGCCGTCGCCGCGGCCACGGCGGCGATGTCGGTCACCTTCAGGAGCGGGTTGGAGGGCGTCTCGAACCAGACGAGGCGGGTGCGGGGGCTCAGTGCGCGGGCCAGCGCCCCCGCTGGGTCGAGGGCGAGGTCGACGTACCGGGCGTCCACCCCGCGCGGCCGGGCCACCTCTTCGAAGAAGCGGAAGGTCCCGCCGTAGACGTCGTCCCCGACGACGATCTCCTCCCCCGGTCCGACCAGCTCGGCGAGGGTCGACGTGGTCGCCGAGCCCGAGGCGAACGCGATCCCGAACGCGCCGCCCTCCAGCCCGGCGACCGCGCGCTCGAGCCGCTCGCGCGTCGGGTTCTGGGTCCGGGCGTACTCGTACCCGCCGCGCGGCCGCCCGACCCCTTCCTGGGCATACGTCGAGGTCTGGTAGATGGGCGGGGCGACGGCACCGGCGACCTCGTCCGGCTCGGCGCCGGCATGGACGGCGCGGGTGGCGAACGCGTCGAGGCGATCGGTGGCGCGGTGATCGTCGTCCGGGAGATCGGCGTCGGACATCGGCGCCATTATCGCGGCACGGGCGCGTCCGCCCGGCGCACGTAGCGGCGGTAGGGCTGGCCGTCGTCCCCGACGTAGGCCCGCTCCAGGGAGAAGCCGCACTTCTCGACCAGGCGGATCGAGGCGACGTTCGGCTCGTCGACGATCGCCACCACCACCGATATGCCGAGCCGGGTCGACGCGTCGGCGACCACCGCGGAGAGTGCCTCGGTCGCAAGTCCCCGCCCGTGATGCCGCGAGGCGAGCATGCAGCCGACCTCCGGCTCCGGGCCCCACTCGTTCTCCGACGGGTAGACGCCCGCGACGCCGACGAAGCCGCCCGCTGGTCCCGGGGCGAGCTCGGCGCCCTCGAGGACCCAGCTCGGGTACCCCGCCGCGATCCCCTCCTCGCATCCAGGACCCCAGGTCGTGCTCGGCCATCGCGCGCTTGTCGGCCTCGGTCAGCGCCGGATCGGCATAGTCGCGCCAGAAGCGGATGACCTCCGGGTCCAGGACGATCTCGCGCAGCACCATCTCGAAGTCGGCCGGCTCGTAGGGCCGCAGGCGGAGGCGGGCCGTTCGGAGCTCCACGCCGTCGGGACGCCGCTACGTGCCGAGGCGAGGATGGTGGCTGAGGTACTCGAGGAGATCGAGCTTGGTGACGACGCCGGCGGGCCGCTCGCCGCGCGTGGCCAGGACGGCCGGGGCCCCGTCCGCCAGGAGCCCGAAGGCCTCGTCGAGCGTGGTCGTCTCGCGCACCTGCGGCAGGGGCGGGCCCATCACCTCGCCCACCGTGCGCTCCACGATCCGCGGGTCGCGGTAGGCGCGCTGGAGGAGGCCGGTCTCGCTGACCGAGCCGACCAGGCTGGGCAGGCGCGCCCCGTCGCGATCCTCGGAGACCGGCATCTGGCTGATCCCGTACTCCTGGAGTCGCGCGATGGCGGCGCCCACGGATTCGGTCGTCCGCGCCACGACGACATCGGGAAGCTGCTTCCCGTGGTGGTGGTCGTCGAGGATGTCGCGCAGGGTGACCACTCCTCCGGGCGTCGGGAGAAGCCCGTTCGCCCGCATCCATTCGTCGTTGTAGAGCTTCGAGAGGTAGTTGCGGCCGCCGTCGGGGAGGATCACGACGACCACGGCATCCGACCCCCGGCCCTCGTCGGTCAGCTCGTGGGCGACCTGCAGGGCGGCGACCATCGCGGTGCCGCACGACTCGCCGGCAAGGATCCCCTCCTCGCGGGTGATCCGGCGCGCCATCGCGAACGCGTCGCGGTCGGAGACGCGGAGCCATCGGTCGACCAGCGAGACGTCGAGCGTGCCCGGCAGGAAGTCCTCGCCGACCCCCTCGGTCAGATACGGCCGGGCGACGTCTCCGGAGAGCACGCTGCCCTCCGGGTCGGCGCCGACGACCACCAGGTCCGGGCGAAGGTGGCGCAGGTGGCGGGCAGCGCCGGTGATCGTGCCGCCCGTGCCGACGCTGGCGACGAGGTGCGTGATCCGTCCTTCCGTCTGCGCCCAGATCTCGGGGCCCGTCGTCGCCTCGTGGCTGCGCGGGTTCTCCTCGTTCCAGTACTGGTCGGGCCGAAAGGCGCCCGGGATGTCGCGGGCCAGGCGCGCCGCCACCGAGTAGTAGCTCTCCGGCGAGTCCGGCGCCACGTTGGTCGGGCACAGGACGACCTCCGCCCCGTAGGCACGCAGGATCGCCTGCTTCTCCGAGGACTGCTTGTCCGCCAGCACGAAGATGCAGCGATAGCCCTTGAGAGCGGCCGCGATCGCGAGGCCGTGGCCGGTGTTGCCGGACGTCGGCTCGATGATCGTCCCGCCGGGACGCAGGAGCCCGGCGCGCTCGGCGGCCTCGATCATCGGCAGCCCGATCCGATCCTTGACGGAGCCGCCGGGGTTGAGCGCCTCCAGCTTGGCGAGGACCAGCGGCTGCTCCTCGAGCGGCCCGATCCCGCGCGTCAGGCGGCTGATCCGGACCAGCGGCGTGTTCCCGACGAGGTCGAGGATGGACTCGGCGTACTGCATGGGGCGCGAGTATAGGGCGCTCACGCGTGCGGCTTGCCGAGGAGGAGCCCGGTGAGCCAGGGCCAGCGCCGCCGGCGGGCCGGCGGATCGACCGTCGCCGCGTGGATCTCGGCGATCACCGGGCCGAGCAGCGCCTCGAGCGCCTCGGCCGCCTGCCGGGCGACCACGAGCTCCTCGCGGGAACCGGGCTCCGGGACGCCGGTCCAGCCCGCGCCCACGAGCCCGGCCATGCTGACGGGCGGCAGGATGCGGGTCGCGAAGCGCTTGCCGCGGTAGAGCTCCTCCGCGCCGGCCACCGCGAGGGGGACGATGGGAGCGCCCGTCCGCAGGGCGATCACGAATGCCCCGTGACGGAACGGCGTGGGCCGGTCCGGGGGTCCCCCGATCGTGCCCTCCACGAAGGTCGAGAAGACGCCGCCTCGCTCGAGCACCGCGCGGGCCGCCGTGACGTGGACGTCGATGCCGATGCCGCCGCGCCAGACCGGCAGGACGCCCCCCACGAGCCGGAGCAGGCGCTCCTTCCAGCGCCGGTCGAAGCCGGAGGCGGCGCTGCCGAGGGTCCACACCCGCGGTTCCGCGGGGACGGCGTCGAGCGCGAGGAACGGGTCCATCCAGCCGCGGTGGAGGGCCGCCAGCAGGAGATAGCCGCCTCCGGGCGGGAGGTTCTCGCGGCCCTGCGCATCCACGCGGAAGCCGCACGCGCCCAGCAACAGGACGCGGGCGACCCCGCGCGCCACGCGGAACGCAACGCCGGCGTGGATCTCGGGCGGCTTCCCCAGCCAGTCGAGGCCTTCGCGCGCGTCCCGACCGGACCGTCGCAGCTCCTCCGGCCGGACGTTCGCTGCGGCCCGCCGGCGCCGGCCCGTCATCCCGCCTGGGTCGCCGCCGGGTCACCGGCCGGTGGTGGGTCGTCGGCCGCCGCCGGATCGTCGGCCGCCACTGCCGGGTCGTCGGCCGCCGCCGGATCGTCGGCCGCCACTGCCGGGTCGTCGGCCGCCGCCGTCGCCGCGCGCTGCTCCAGCGCAGCCCGCTCGCCGGCGGCCGCACCCGGGCGATGCCGCCAGGCGAAGACGGCCACGGCCCCCAGCACGAACGCCGCGCTGATGATCATGGCGACCGGGACCCCGAAGAAGGTCCAGTTGTTGGAACGAAGCGGCTCCAGCAGGAAGCGCGTCGTCCCGTACCACATGAAGAAGAACAGGACGACGTCGCCGGGCCGCAGCCACCGCACGCGCCGCGCCACGTAGAGCAGGACGACGGCGCCCACAAGGCCCGAGAGCGACTCGTACAGGAAGAGCGGCTGGAAATGCGCGTCGACCGGCGTCGTGCCGAGGGGCGGGCAGGCATACGTCGGCGTCCGGTTGGCGCACTCGATGGGGATCCCCCACGGGAGATCGGTCGGCGGCCCGTAGAGCTCCTGGTTGAAGAAGTTGCCCCAGCGCGCGATGGCCTGCATGACGAGCAGGCCGGGCGCCGCGCAGTCGGCCCACAGGAGGAACGGCTGGCGCTTCCAGCGCGCGTACAGGACGGCCGCGATGAAGCCGGTGATGATCCCGCCGTAGACGCCGAGGCCGCTGTACGGGGGCAGGACGATCGCCGGCAGGTCGTTCCTGTAGCGCTCCCACTGGTCGATGACGTGGTAGAGCCGTCCACCGATCAGCGCGGCGATCGCGACGATGATCATGCCGTTGACGAGGATCCCGGTGTCCAGCCCGCGCCGGCGCGCCTCGCGCTCGACGACGAAGTAGGTCGCCGCCAGGCCGATGGCGTACATCAGGCCATACCAGCGGATGTCCAGCGGGCCGATCGAGACCGCGATCGGGTTGGGCGTCCAGTCGATCATCGCCCGCGGAGTGTAGCGGCGACCGCGGACGCCACGGCGTGCGATACTCCCCGGCGGATGAACACGGAGTACGTCTGGTGGGTCGTCGTGCTCCTCCTCGTGGGCGGAGGAGCGATCGGCTTCCTCGCCCTCGGCAAGGTCCCCGAGATCGAGGACGAACCCGTGCTCGAGCCGGCCTCGGACCTCGCGGACGCAGCAGAGCCTCGGCCCTCGCGCGGGCCGGATGACGGTTACAGCCCTCCCGTCAGCACGACCGTCCCGGGGCCCGACGTGCCCACCTCCACCAGCGAGACCCCGTAGAGGACGCCCGGCGGGATGTTCGCCGGGACCGGAACGTCGCCGGCCCACCAGGCCACCGAGCCGTCCCAGTGCATCGTCCCGATGGTCGTTCGCGCGCCGCTGACGTCCACCCAGCAGCGGTATTCGGCGTGGACGGCCGGCCTGCCAAGGCCGGTCGCCGTGACGAGCAGGCGGCCCGCCGAGGCCGAGAGGACCAGCGACCCGGCCGGCTTGCCCGCGGGGTCGACCAGGACGACTTCGTGCGCGTCGCCCGCCGCCAGGAGCGTCGCTGTCTCGCTGGCGACGGCCTCGAACGCCGCGGCCGTGCCCAGGTCGCCCGTCCTCCCGCCGCTGCCGACGAGGAGGGCGCCGCCGACGACGCCGATCACGAGCACCGCGGCCAGCGTGGCAATCCAGGCGGGCACTCCGACGGCCCGCCTGCGTCCGGCGGCTGGAGCAGCGACCAGGGTCGGCGCGGGCACGTGCTCCGGCCCCGGCACCGGCGCAGGAACGGCGTCGGGCCGGGCGCCCCGCGCCACCCCGACCGCCCGCACGAAGGCGAGCGTCCGATCGCGCAGGGCGGGATCGGGCTGGGAAGCCAGGATGGGACGCAGCAGCGTGTCCGCCCGGCGCAGCCTGGCCATCTCCTCGAGACAGTCGGGGCATCCCGCGAGGTGGCCGACCACGATCGCGGCCGCGGGTGCGTCGCCGGCCTCGAGGCGATCCAGGCCGCCCGGCTCGACGGCCGCCAGCTCCAGCAGCTCCCGCACCAGGTCGTGATCGCTCATGCGTCCCCCCCCTGCCCCGGCTGCCCGGGAATCGTCCCGGGTCCCGCGACCTGGGCCCGCAGGGGCACCGGAGCGAGGTCGGGGCCATAGAGGTCCGCCAGCGCGCCCCGCAGGCGCCCAAGCGCCCGGCGCGTGCGGGTCTTCACGGTCCCGAGGGGCCAGCCCAGCCGCGCCGCGATCTCGCTCTGCGTGAGGTCGTCGCGATACGCCAGCAGGATGACCTCGCGCTCGGGCTCGGGCATCTGGGCCAGCACCGCACCGATCGCCGTGCGCGCCTCGACGGCATCGAGGACCGCGACCGGGTCGGTCTCGTCGAAGCCGCGGTCGGCCCGCCCGTTTTCGGCGGCTCGCTCCAGGGCCTCGTCGGCGGAGCCGTCCTCGCCGTCCCGGCCCAGGGCGACCAGCTGCGGCCGACGGCCGGCTGCGCGCAGGCGGTCGATGGCCCGGTTGCGGGCCATCGTGCCCAGCCATGCCATGAGCGACCCCGCGGTTGGATCGAAGCGTTCGGCGCGGTTCCAGAGCGTCAGGAAGACCTCCTGCACGACGTCCTCGGCGACCTGGTGGTCACCTGCGAGGCGGAGCGCTGTCGCGTGGATGGCCGCCGCGTGGCGGTCGTAGAGCGCTGCCAGGGCATCCTCCGATCCGGCTGCGACCGCCGCGACAAGCGCAGCATCGTCCGCGGACGGCGTGGCTCCCCCTTCGGTCATCGTTACGAGCCCGGCCGCCCGGCGGTTTTCCGCGGCTGTCCCGCATCGCGCAGGATCGGGAGAGGGCGCCGTTCGAAGGGCGTGGAGAAGACGATGTCGGTCTCGGTCCGGTACACGTGCCGGGTGGTCTGGACGCACCGGACGACCCGCTCGAGGTCGGCCGTATCGCTCGCCCGGATCTTGAGCAGGTAGTCGCCCTCGCCTGCGATCCGGTGACAGGCCTCGACCTCGGGGATCGCCGCGAACTCTTCGGTGATGTCGTCGGCGATGCTGCCCGGGGCCTGGGTGACCCACATGAACGCCAGCACCCCCAGGTCGACCGCGGTCGGGTCCACCTGGGCCATGTAGCCGCGAATGATCCCGCGGCTCTCGAGCTTCTTGACGCGCTCGTGGGCCGATGGCCCGCTCATCCCGACCTCGGCTCCTATCTCCGCGTACGGGCGGCGGCCATCGCGCTGGAGGATGTCCAGGATCTTCGCGTCGGTGGGATCGACCTTCGGTTCTGCGGCCATGTGGTACCAGTACGTTAGGCTAGCTATCCTTGACGCTCATTGTTTGTTAGGCTACTATCACTCTTGACCCGCCAGATGGTCGGTGTCAAGAGGGTGACAATCCTGGAGGTACGCACGATGATCATCGCGACCGTGCTCGGCCTCCTCGCGCTCTTCTCCTTCGTCAGCATCCTGCTGAGCGGCGACGACGAGATGCCCGAGGCCGATCCGCGCGACCAGCTGCCCCCGTGGGCCCGGTTCGGCCTGCGCTGACACGCAGCCTCGAAGCCCCGACGGCCGGGCGCCTGCCCGCGGCCCTCGGTCCCCATAGCCTAGCGAGCCAGGGCCCCCCGCGCCGGGGGCCCTGTGATTCGCGTTCCTACCACTCCCCGGCGGCCCTGCGCCGCGGCGCCGCGGCGAGCGACCCCGCGGGGAGGTGCGCCTCCAGGCAGGTCACGCCCGCGGGCCCGACCGCGGCGTCGTGCTGCGTGCCCGCCGGAAGATCGAGCCGGTCCCCGATGCCGAGGGCGATGCTCTGCCCGCTGCGCGGCAGCCCGAAGACGATGCTGCCGGCGACGCAGACCAGCACCTTGTCGTACCCGTGGGCGTGGGCCGCGTAGACGTCGCCCGGCGCGTTGCCCCAGCTGCCCGGGGCGAGCCCCTCGGCGCGCAGGCGATCGGCAAGGTCCGCCTCGGTCACCCGTCAGCCGCCGACGCTGACGCCGATGACCCGGCCGACGATGAAGGTGACGATGGCCGCGGCGGCGCCGATGCCGACCTGGCGCATCCCGGAGAAGACGAGGTTGCGGCCCGTCAGCAGGCTCACCAGGGCGCCCAGGACGAAGAGCGCCACGAGGCTGATCACGAAGCTGACGAGCAGCGGAACGGGTCCGCTCCCGAACAGGAACGGGATCACGGGGATGATCGCGCCGACGCAGAACGCGAGGAACGAGCCGCCGGCGGCGGCCCACGGCGAGCTCATCCCCTCGCGGTCGAGCCCCAGCTCCTCGCGAACGAGGGTCGTGAGCGCCAGCTCGGGGTCGGAGAAGATGTGGGTGGCGAAGCGCCGGGCGTCCTCCTCCGGCATCCCCTTCGTCTGGTAGATCGCCACGAGCTCCTCGAACTCCTCGTCCGGGATCGCCGCGAGCTCGGCGCGCTCGAGCGCGATCTGGCGCTCCAGGACCTCCACCTGGGAACGGACGGAGATGTACTCGCCGGCGGCCATGGAGAACGCCCCGGCCAGGAGGCCCGCGATCCCCGACAGGAGGATGAACGACGGGTCGGAGGTGGCGCCGGCCACGCCCATGACGAGCGAGAGGTTGCTCACGAGGCCGTCCGAGGCGCCGAAGACGATCGCGCGCAGGTTTCCGGCCCCTCCACGATGCCAGCTCTCGGCCTTCGTGATGCCGGCGGCGCCGGCGGCCATCCGGCCGCGCCGCGCTGCGTCCATCTCCGTGGCGGCCCCGGCAGAGCCGGCTGACTCCTGGCGGATCTGGCGCCAGGTCTCGGCGTGGCGCTGCTCGTCGGCAGCCATGGCCGCCGTCGCGTCGAGTGCCATCCCGGCAACCGCAGGCGGCGCCCCGCGCGCGTAGCGCCGCTCGTCCGCGCCCTCCATCGAGCGGACGAGGTCGGAGACGCCTTTCGTCCCCAGGACGCGGGCCACGACCAGGATGAAGCGGACCCGGGGCCCCGGGCCGCCGGCCGCCGGGAGGTCCGACCCGGCGTCGCGGAGGCGGCCCTCCCAGATCGCGGCGTGGCGGCGCTCGTCGTCCGCGATCGACCGCAGCACCTCGGCCCGGCCGGGGTCCTTCTCGCGTGCCGCCAGCCCGTCGTAGAGATGGACGGCGTCCCGCTCGGTGCGGAGCGCGGCGAGGGACTCCTTCAGGGCTGCCGGGTCGGGCGCGACGGGTGCACTCATCTCCCGATCGTACGCTGCGCCGGGGGGGTCCCGCCGGGTGGGCGCGTGCTAGAGTGCCGGCGCCACCCGGTCCGGGTCGAGCCACAGGAGGTTGCTGCCATGGAGGCGCCGCTCAGAGTCGTGGTCATCGTCTACCCCGAGCACGAGACCGCGATGCGCGCCTTTGCGGAAGTGCAACGGCTCGACCACGAGGGGAAGGTCAAGGTCCACGACGCGGCCGTCGTCAAGGCGCTCGAGGGCGGCGAGATGGAGGTCGTCAGCACGCACCGGCATGCCGTCAGGGGCGCCGGCAAGGCGGCGTTCTGGGGCCTCGTCATCGGCGGGGTGCTCGCGTTCCCCGTCGTCGGGCTCGTCATGGCGGGCGGGGCGTATGGCCTGGGAACCCGCAAGTCCGATCGGGGCAAGGAGGCCGAGTTCGCCGACCGCGTTCGCGCCATCCTGGTTCCCGGCAAGAGCGCGCTCTTCATCAGCGGCTCCATCGGCACGGCGACACCCGACGAGGTGATCGCGACCCTGGCCCCCTTCGGGGGCGAGCTCGCCCAGAGCTCGATCCTGCTCGAGTCCGAGGACAAGATGCGGCGCGCGCTGCGCGACGTGTCGAAGGAGGCGGCCGCGGCGGAGGAGGCGGCCCACGCCGGCGAGGCGGCCGATGCCGGCAAGGCCACGCCACCCGACCCGACGGGCGCCTGATCCGGGACGCCTGAACGGGCGCTCACCCGGCAGCCCGACCCGACCGGCCCCGATCGTGCCACCGAGCCCGCCCCTCCTCTACCTGACCGCGGCCGACGTCGTCGCGTGCATGCCGGCGTTGCCCGAGCGCCTGACCCTCGCGGAACGGACGCTCGTCGGGCTCGCCGAAGGCGCCGAGCTCCCCCCGAAGATCGGCGTCCACCCGCGGCCGGCCGGGTCCTTCGCCCACGCCATGCCGGCGTACCTGCGCGGCGCCGCCGACGACGGCGGGGATGACCTGGTCGGGGTGAAGTGGATCGCGGGCGTGCCCGGCAACCTCGACGCCGGGCTGCCGGCGCTGCACGCGCTGGTCGTCGTCAACGACCCGCGCACCGGGATCCCGCGCGCCATCCTCGACGGCGGCCCGATCACGGCGGAGCGCACGGCGGCCGTCTCGGGCACGGCGATCGCCCGCTGGGCCCCGCCGGCGCCGGGCCGCGCACCACGGGCGGCGATCGTGGGGGCCGGCGTCCAGGGCCGGGCGCACGTGCCGGTGCTGGGCCACCTCCTGCCCGGGGTGGAGCTTGCCATCCACGATCGCGACGCGTCGCGCGCCGCGGCGCTCGCCGGCGCCGCCGCCCGCCTCCCGGGGATCGCGGCTGCGCGCGCCGAGACGGACCCGCGCGCCGCGGTCCGCGACGCAGACGTCGTGGTGACCTGCGTCTCGTTCGGACCTGTCCGCCAGGTCATGACGGACGCCTGGCTTGCCCCGGACGCGCTGGTCGTCGCGGTCGACTACGCGACGTCGATCGCCGCCGAGGTCGCCCGAGGGGCGGCTCTCTTCCTGGTGGACGAGGAGCGCCAGTTCCGCGCCAACCGCGACGATGGGCTGTTCGATGGACTATCCCGATCCGGCGGGAACCCTCGGGGTCGCCATCCGCGACAGTTGGCGGCGTCCCGCGAGCGGCCGGGTCGTCGCCACCCACCTGGGCGTCGGCCTCGCCGACCTCGTCTTCGCGGAGGCGATCCTGGTGACCGCGACGGCCCGCGGAGTCGGCGCCGTCCTGCCGCGCTGACGGATCGTCGGCCGCCCCCCGTGCGTTGCAGGCCGGCGAGGGGATCGGCACACTGCGCGGAACGGCGCGGCGCGCCGCCGAGGAGGAGAGAGCCCGTGCGGATGGTCGAGCGTGTGGCGGCGGCAGCCCTCGTCGTGCGGGAAGCTCGCTTCCGCTCGTGCCTCATGTCTCAGCTATGAGCGGCGGTGGTGGCGGCCGGCCGCGGTCGACCGCCCCGACGCCGACGCCGGCCACGCGCGCGCCGGCAGACGGCGGACCTCCTCGTGGTGGGAGCGGGGGTCATGGGGGCCTGGACCGCCTACTGGGCCAGGGCCGGGGGCGCAGGGCCCGATCGCGACCGGGGGGGCGGTCGGTCGGTGACGCTCCTCGACGCGTGGGGCACCGGTCACCTCCGGGCGACGTCGTCCGACGAGCACCGGATCATGCGCAGCGCCCACGGCGATGATCCGTTCTACGCCCGCTGGTCGCGACGCGCGCTGGACCACTGGCTGCAGGCGGAGCAGGAGTGGGAGGTCCCCCTCTTCGAGCGCCGCCGGCGTCCTCTGGTTCTCCGCGGCGACGCAGGGCTGGGAGGCCGATTCCGAGCGGACGCTGCGGGCCCTGGGAATCCCGACGGAGCGGCTGGCGCCCGACGAGATCGCCCGGCGCTGGCCGGGGATCGACCCGTCCGGTGTCGCATTCGGCCTGTACGAGCCCGAGGCCGGCTTCCTGTGGGCGCGCCGCGGCGTCCAGGCGACGGTGTCGGCATTCCAGCGCGCCGGCGGGACCTATGCTCTCGCCGGCGTCCGGCCTGGCCGCGCCGCCGGTGGTCGACTTCTCGACGTCGTCGACCAGGCCGGCCGGCGGTGGAGCGCGGCGACGTTCGTCTTCGCCGCCGGACCGTGGCTCCCGAAGCTCCTCCCGGACGTGTGCGGGCGGCTCGTCAAGGTGACGCGACAGCCGGTCTTCTACGTCGGCCCGGGGCCCGGCGACACGCGATTCCGAGCCGACGAGATGCCCGGCTGGTCGGACGACGCAGGCGGCTGCTACGGGATCCCGGCGGCCGACGACCGCGGTTTCAAGATCGGGATCGACCGGGTCGGGCCGCGCTTCGACCCGTCGGCCGGGGAGCGGCTGGCCGACCCGGACGACCTGCGGCTGGCCCGGGCGTTTCTTGCCCGCCGCTTCCCCGACCTCGCCGCACGGCCCGTCCTCGAGAGCCGCGTCTGCCAGTACGAATCCACGCCGGACAGCCACTTCCTCATCGACCGGCACCCGGCGTGGGAGAACGCCTGGATCGTCGGCGGCGGCTCCGGCCACGGGTTCAAGCACGGTCCCCGGATCGGCGAGTACCTGCTGGGGCGCCTGGACGGGCTCGCGGAGGGCGCCCAGGACGGGCCCGACGAGTCACGCTTCCGCATCGGACCCCGCGATGCGCGGCGCGGCCCGCATCTCGCCTCGGACACGATGGCGGACGCGTGGCCCCTGTTCTGACGGGATGTCGTCACGGCCCGGCCCCGGGACTGCCCGGGGCCGGGTGAGCGGCAGCTGGAGGGGACCGGCAGGGCGGGCCCGTCGCGGTCAGATCGGCCGGCGCGTCCCGTAGGTCGCGACGATGTCCTGCTCCATGCGAGCCGTCATCTGGAGCTGGGCGGCGATCCCGGCGGCCGCGGCCACTCCCCAGATCACGATCCAGATCCAGCCCTGCGTATAGACCGCGACGATGGCGCCGCCCGAGAGCGTCTCCGGCTTGATGACCCCCAGGATCAGGGCGATCCCCACCGCCAGCCAGGCGGCCCCCGCGAACGCCGTGAGGATGATCGCCACGTACTTGGGAGCGTTCACCACGAACGCCACGAGGGCAACCGCGAACCCGGCCGCGATCGAGACGAGCGTGATGATCAACCCGTCCGTCGAGAAGCCGATGAGCCCCAGGACCCACTGCGTCACCCAGTAGCCAAGGGTGCCGGCGATCACCAGGACCGCGCCCCACCAGTAGAAGTAGCTGAGCAGCGCGAACACGAGCCCGACCACGACCCCGACAGCGATGCCGATCACGCTGCCCAGGAACCCTTCCCCGAGGAGGGTGGCGGTTGCCTGCGCCCCGGCCATGAAGCCGACGAAGAGGCCCCAGATGGGCAGGAGCAGGAGGAAGTAGCGGAAGCCCGCCACGCAGAACGCGGCACCCAGCACCACGCCAAGAAGTCCGATGACGATTCCCTCGAGCGACATGCGCGATGACCCTCTCTCCCGGCCGCGATCACCGCGTGCACGACCCGTGACGCCACGCGACCGGCCGCAGCATAGCGCCCTCGCCGGGCACGGCGCGCCGGCACGACTGGGGCGGGCGCCTCCCCCGACGCGGATGGGGTCGTCGCGGTTGTCCTGCTGTGCAATCATCGGCACCAGATCGGCGGGCCGACCGGCCGGCCACCCGCGAGGCAGGACCTCGGGACGGAGACGAGATGCGGCGCCTGATCGACTTCTACAAGCTGCAGATCCACGTGATGCGGACGTGGCGCCCCAGCGGCGGGTCGCGGGTTCGGCGGCTCCTGGCCACGCTAATCGTGAGCGTCCTCTCGTTCGGCGGAGCCGTCTGGATCACGCCCGGCGTCGACCTGGCCCCCGGAGCCCCCGTCGTCGGGTCCCTCCTCCTCGCCGCGATCGTGCTGGCCGTTCTGAACGTCCTGGTCCGGCCGGTCTTCCTTGCCCTGTTCGCCGGCGTCTCGGTCATCGCGGTCGTGATCGCCACCCTGGTCTTCCAGGTCGCCTCCTTCTACATCCTTCCCTTCTTCGTCAAGGATCTCGTCGTGAGCGGGGTCATCGCCGCGCTCGTGGCCTCGTTCATCTATGCGATCGTGAACACGATCCTCACCGCGATGTTCTCGATCAGCAGCGACGACTCCTACTTCGCCATCCTGATGCAGCAGGTGTCGGCCCGCCAGGAGGGCGTGGTGCGGACCGACCAGCCCGGCCTGGTGGTCGTCCAGATCGACGGCCTCGCCCAGCCGATCCTGGCGCGGCAGGTCCGTGCCGGCCGCGTGCCCCACCTTGCCGGCTGGGTCCGCTCCGGCCGCTACCGCCTCAACGGGTGGGAGGCGCTCCTGCCGCCGACGACCCCCGCCAGCCAGGCCGGGCTCCTCCACGGCAACAACGACGGGATACCCGCCTTCCGCTGGTACGAGAAGGAGATCGGGAGGGTCATGGTGGCCAACCACCCGGAGGACGCGGCGCTCGTCGCGACCCGGATCTCGAACGGCGAGGGGCTCCTGTCGAACGACGGCGCGAGCGTCGGCAACCTCTTCTCCGGCGACGCCGTCCGTTCGTACATGACGATGGCCACCATCAAGGACAAGTCGCAGGGGCTGGGCCAGAGCAAGACGTTCTACTCGTTCTTCGCAAGCCCCTACAACTACCTCGGCACGATCGTCCGCTCGGGCGGCGAGGTCATCAAGGAATACACGCAGGCGCGCCGCCAGCGACGGGCCGGGATCGTCCCCATGATGCATCGCGGGATGCCCTACCCGATCGCGCGGGCAGCCACGAACGTCGCCCTGCGGGACCTGTCCACCTCGCTCGTGATCGAGGAGATGTACCGGGGGGCTCCGGTGATCTTCGTCGACTACACGGACTACGACGAGATCGCCCACCACAGCGGGCCGGAGCGCGGCGAGACGTTCGACGCGCTCGATGGCGTCGACCGGGCGATCGCCACCCTCGAGAAGGCCGCCGGCTCCGCACCTCGACCCTACCGCTTCGTCGTCGTCTCCGACCACGGGCAGACCCTTGGCGCGACCTTCCTGCAGCGCTACGGGAAGACCCTGGGTGACGTGATCCGGGACCTCATGGGCGGCGCGGCGACCGTCGAGCAGGCGACCCAGCGCGTCGAGGAGTGGGGCCAGACGAACGCCTTCCTGTCCGAGGTCACCCAGACCAAGGGCGTCACCGGCAGCCTTGCCCGGACGGCCCTTCGGTCGCAGACCGAGGACGGCGTCGTCGGGCTCGGGCCCACGGACGCGGAGGCCGGCCCCGGCGAGTCGGGCCCCGAAGCCGCGACCCCGGAGGAGCGGCCGAACCTCATCGCGATCGCCTCGGGCAACTTCGGCCTGGTCTACTTCCCGCGGCTGCCCGGGCGCGTCACCCTCGAGCAGCTCACCGAGGCCTACCCGGGCCTCGTCGACGCCCTGTCCGGCCACCCGGGCATCGGGGCCATGCTGATCCGATCCGAGGCGCACGGCGCCCTCGTCGTCGGACGGGACGGCATCAACTTCCTCGACGAGAACCGCGTCGAGGGGGTCGACCCGGTGGCCCAGTACGGCGGCCGGGCCCGCGAGGCATTCGTCCGCCTGGACGGGATGGACCACGTGCCGGACCTCTCGGTCATCAGCCTCTACGACCCGGAGTTCGACGAGGTGGCGGCGTTCGAGGAGCTGATCGGCTCGCACGGCGGCCTCGGCGGCCCCCAGACCCGGCCGCTCATCCTCCACCCCACCGAATGGACGCTCGACGAGGAGCTGGTCGGGGCGCCGGCCGTCTACCGCCAGATCCGCCGCTGGGCGGAGCGCCACAACGGCCATCGGTTCGGGCGCGACGGGAGCGCGGCTCCGCTCGCCATACCGTCCCCCGCGACGTCCGACGAGATGCCCGCCGCCTGATCCGGCCATGCCCGTCCCGCGCCGGCCGGATCCCCTCCCGGCTCCCCCGCTTCGGCGCCAGGAGGCCGAGCGTCGCCTCCACGCCGCGATCGTGCGGGGCGAGCTGGCGCCGGGCGAGCGGCTCACCGAGGACGAGCTGGCCACCTGGCTCGGCGTGAGCCGAACCCCGGTCCGCGAAGCGCTGGGTCGCCTCGCGGCCACCGGCCTCGTGACGATCGACGCCAACCGCGGCGCCCGCGTCGCCCCGCTCGACGCCGCGGAGATGCTCGACCTCGTGCACGTCTCGCGCGAGCTGGTGCTGCTGGCCCAGCGCCTGGCCACGCAGCGCGCATCGGACGAGGAGCTGAGCCAACTGCGCGAGTTCCATGACCAGCGGGTAGCGGCCCTCCGGGACCACGACGTCGAGGGGGTGGAGCGCGGCGCCCTGGCCTTCCACACCACGATCCTCCGGGCCTCGCGGAGCCAGGAGCTGCAGCGGCTCTACCCGATGGTCTTCCCTCGCCTGGAACGGGTCTTCCGGGTGGCCTACCCCGAGTGGTTCGGATCCGCCGGCGTCGATGTCGACGGCGCTCTCCTGACGGCGATGGAGGCCCGGGATCCGCGGGCCGTCAGAGACGTGTCGAGCCGCGCCTGGGACGCGCTCGAGGCGGGCGTCCGCGCCCGCGCCGCGCAGCTCGCCGCGGAGGCCGCCTCCGCCGGGGACCCGGCGTAGGGTCGTCCCTAGGCCCGGTCTGCGGGCTCCCGCCGGCCGGAGCCGCCACGCCCGGCCAGGCGCCGCGTCGCTCGCCAGACGACGAAGGGCGCGGCGCGCACTGCCGTGAGCCCGACCACCAGCCAGACGGGCAGCATGCCGGCCCCTCCGCCGCCCGTCGCGATCGTGCCGATCCAGTCGATCGTCAGCCCGGTCGCGTCGGGCGGCCGTCCCGTGTCCGGCGCCGGTGCCGGCTGCTTGTGCGTCCGCTTCGCTCGCATGGCGGCACGATGATCCAGGGACGCCGCCGGCGTCGCGGGCCGTTCGGCCTGTCCGTTCGCGTGGTCAGGCCGGCCAGTCCACGACGATCCGGCCGTCCTCGATCGTGACGGGGTAGACGGCCAGGGGCTCGTCCGCGGGCGGGTCGAGAGGCTCTCCGGACCCGAGGTCGAACCGGGAGAGGTGCAGGGCGCAGGTGAGCGTCCCCGCGGTGAGGAATCCCTTGTCGAGCTCGAAGTACTCGTGGCTGCAGATCCCCTGGACGGCGCGCACCGTCCCGTCCACGTTCACCAGGAGGACCGGCTCCGTGCCATCCACCCAGGCCATCCGCATGGTCCCGTCGGCGAGGTCCGCGAGGGGCCCGAGGTCGACCCGCCGGCTCACCCGGTCAGGCGGCCGAGGTCGCGGCGGCGAGCGAGTCGGCCCACTTCGCCTCGAGGATCGCCCACAGGCGCTCCTGCTCGGACACCAGCGGGACGCGGGCGACGACCGGCTCCAGGAAGCCGAGGGTGATGAACTTGCGGGCCTCGTCGGGCGTGATGCCGCGGCTCTCGAGGTAGAAGAGCTGGGCCGGATCGATCGGGCCGACCGACGACGCGTGCGCCGCGCGGCGGCAGTCCGGCTGGTCGATCTCGAGGCTCGGGATCGTCACGGAGCGGCTCTGCTTGTCGAGGAGCATCCCGAACTCGCCGAGGAAGCTGTCCGTGCCGCGGGCCGTCTTCTCGATGGAGATCAGGCCCTTGATGTAGGCCCGGGCGCCGTGCTGGAGCACCGCCTTGCTGAGCAGGTTGCCCGTCGTGTCGCGCCCGACGTGGCGGGTGTAGGCCGTGAGGTCGAAGAGCTGGTCGCGACCGCCGAACACGATCTCCACCTGCTCGACCTCGCTGCCGTCGCCCTCGAGCCGGTTGTCGATGCGGGAGCGGACCACGCGGCCGCCGAGCTGCGCGATCGCGAAGCGCAGGGTGGCGCCCGCCCCGATCCGGGCGGTCCGCTGCTGGACCAGCGTCGTTCCGACCGGGAGGTCCTGGATGGAGGCGAACCGGAGGACCGCGCCCCGAGCGAGGTCGATCTCGCTGGTGCCCCCGAACAGGGACTGCGGGACGGGATCGCCCGCGGCGCAGGCGATGGGCGGGCCGGAGGGCACGAGCTCCTCGACCAGCGACGCCTCGGCGCCCTCGCCGAGGCGGATCAGGGTGCGAGTCAGGAGAGCTCGTTGCGGGACGCCGGCTGCCCATCGGAGGACGATCGGGCGCTCCAGGCGGACGCCCGCCGGCACGTGCAGGTGGATCCCCTGGCTCCAGAAGCCACGCGAGAGCCAGGCCAGCTTCTCGTCGGCGGGCAGGGCAGTCCCGGTGAGAGCCTCCCGGATCCCGGACGCGTCACGGGCCAGCGCGGCCCCCAGCGTCTCCAGCTGGACGCCCCGCTCGGCGACGCCGGGGGCAAGGGCCAGACGCAGGATTCCGTCCTCGCGCAGCTCGATGACCCCGTCGGTGCCGTCGGGGACCGTGCCGGGCGACGCCGGCGCGACCGCCGTCCGGACGTAGGGGCGGGTGTCGAAGAGGTCGGCGCCGCGGAAGTCGACGTACGACGTGTAGAGCTCGCTCGTCTCCACCGGCAGCTGCCCGTAGGCCAGCGCGGCCGAGAGGCGATCCTCGCGCAGCCACCCGGGCTCGTCGCGCTCGGCCCCGAGGGCTGCTGCCAGCGCCGCGTCGGCGAAGCTGAACGGGAGGTCGGCCGGGGCGCGTCGCGCGCGGGGCGCGGCCGCCGCGACCGGGGCTCGCGACCCGGCTGACGCCTCCGTGGGGGCCGTCATCCGAGCGACCCCTCCATCTCCATCTTCACGAGGCGGTTGAACTCGATGGCGTACTCCATCGGGAGCTCCTTCGTGAAGACCTCCAGGAAGCCCTGGACGACGAGGTTCGTCGCCTCGTTCTCGGTGAGGCCGCGACTCATCAGGTAGAAGATCTGGTCGGCCGAGACCTTGCCGACGGTGGCCTCGTGGGTCATCGTCGTGTCGTCTTCCTGGATGTCGATGTACGGGTAGGTGTCCGACCGGCTCTCCTCGTCCAGGAGCAGCGCGTCGCAGCGGACGCTGGCCACGACGCCGGTCGCGCCGGGCGCCACCTTGAGGGTGCCACGGTAGGTGCCACGCCCGCCGTCCTTGCTGACCGACTTCGAGACGATCCGGCTTCGCGTGTTGGGCGCCAGGTGGACGGCCTTGGCCCCGGTGTCCTGGTGCTGGCCGCGCCCGGCGAAGGCGACGCTGATGACCTCGGCCGTGGCGCCCTCGCCTCGGAGGTAGATGGCCGGGTACTTGACCGTTGCCCGGGAGCCGGTGTTCGCGTCGACCCACTCCACGGTGGAATGGGCGTGGGCGTGGGCTCGCTTGGTCACCAGGTTGAAGACGTCGCGACTCCAGTTCTGGATCGTGGTGTACCGGATCTGCGCACCCGGCAGGGCGATCACCTCGACGACGGCCGCGTGGAGCGCGTCGGTCGTGTAGATGGGGGCGGTGCAGCCTTCGATGTAGTGGACCTTGGAGCCCTCGTCGGCGATGATCAGGGTCCGCTCGAACTGGCCGGTGTTCTCGCCGTTGATCCGGAAGTATGCCTGCAGAGGGAGTGGGACCTCGACGCCCTTCGGGACGTACACGAACGAGCCGCCGGACCAGACCGCGCTGTTCAGCGCGGCGAACTTGTTGTCCTCAGGCGGGACCACGGTCGCGAAGTACTTCTTCACGATCTCCGGGTGCTCGCGGAGCCCCTGGTCCATGCCCATGAAGACGACGCCGATCTTGCTCAGCTCCTCCCGGACGGAGTGGTAGACCACCTCGGAGTCGTACTGGGCGCCGACTCCGGCGAGGAACTTGCGCTCGGCTTCGGGGATGCCCAGCTTCTCGAAGGTCTGCTTGATCTGCTCCGGCACGTCGTCCCAGGACTTCTCCTCGCGCTCGGACGCCTTCCGGTAGTACACGATCTTCGCGAAGTCGATGCCCTTGACGCTCTCCGGGACCCAGGACGGCATCGACCGCTTGAGGAAGTGGTCGTAGGCGCGGAGGCGGAACTGGAGCATCCACTCCGGCTCTTCCTTGATCGCGCTGATCTCCTCGACCGTGGCCCGGGTCAGCCCGACTTTCGTCTGGGCCAGGTACGTGAACTCGTCGTGGAAGCCGAACTTGTAGTCCTGGGAGACGATCTCCCCGCGGGCGGCGGTCATCACGACTCCTCGTGGCGGACGGCAGCGGCGGCGGGAGGTCCCGCGCCGCGATCAGGGCGGTCGGGTGGAGTTCGGCCGGTGGGACGCTGCCGGGTGGGAACGCCAGGGACGGACCCTGGTGAGGACGCCCGGACCCGGCCGAATTCCGAGCGCTATTGTCGGATATCCGCGCCATCCCGTCAACCGCCGCGAAGATCGCGTCGGCTGGCCCCTGGGACGCCCCCCGGGGAGCGGCTCCAGGCCCTCGGGCGGTCCAGGCGGAGCCCAGGCCTCGGGGGTGGATCCAGAGGTGCGGCGGCGAGGCGGCGATCAAGGCGGCCCGTTCCTGTACCGTATCCACGAGTGATTGCTGGCCATCCCGACCGGATGGAGCAGGCGCCGGATCCCGCGCCGCAACGACCTCGCGGGGCGCCCGGCGAGACGATGAGATGTCGCGGCCCTGCCGGCCGTGGGAGGTGTCGCATGACCCGTGGTCGGATGATCCTGGGGCTCGCCGCGGTGGCCGCCGCCGGCGGCGTCGTGGCCTCCTCGCGGCGCAACGCGAGCCTGCGGGTCGCTTCGTTCCCGCCGGGACCGATCTCTCTGCAGGCCGCCGACGCGGCGGCGTTCGCGGGTCGCCTGGCGTCCGCGCCCATCGTGCGCAAGAAGGACGTCGCTGTCTCGTTCGCGCCGAGCAGCGCGCGAGCCGTGGAGCCGCTGCTCCACGGGACGGCCTACTTCCCGCGGATGCTGGACGACCTGCGGGCAGCCGAGTCCTCCATCCACGTCCTCATCTACGGCGTCAAGCCGGGAGATGTCGGGACCCTCTTCCGCGACATCCTGGTGGCAAAGGCCCAGGCCGGGCTCCCGGTGCGCCTCTCCGTCGACGCCGTCGGGAGCGAGGTGCGCGCGGGCTCGAAGGACCTCTTCCGGGAGCTCGTCGAAGGAGGCGTGCAGGTCGTCCAGAACCGCGGGATGTTCCCCGACGTCCGGGGTCCGCTGCGCCCCGGCGCACCGGTCGGCTGGCGCCGCGAGAACGTCCTCCACTTCGACCACCGCAAGTTCATGGTGGTCGACGGGCGGATCGGCTGGCTCGGCGGGACCGGCATCGAGGACCATTTCAACGACGAGCGCTTCACCGACGTCATGGTCCGCTTCGAAGGCCCGGTCGTGCGCCAGCTGCAGGCGCTCTTCGTTGCCAGCTGGCGGCACCAGGAAGGGCCGCTGGACGCGGACGAGGCCACGCTGTCGGCGCTCTTCCCGCCGGACGACGGCCCCGCGTCCGGCCCGGGGGTCGCCCCGGCGACCCTGCTGGTGAACGTCCCGGGAACCGGACACGTGCCCATCAGCGAGGCCTACGAGCAGGTCATCGACGCGGCCGAGCGGCGCGTCGACCTGGTCAACCCGTACATCTCGGTGCGCCCCCTCCTCGACCGGCTGGTCCGCGCGGCAGAGCGCGGCGTCACGGTCCGGATCGTCGTCCCGGGCAAGCCGACGCCGCCGATGCCGGCGGCGGCGTTCCGGCACAACGTGCCGCGACTCCAGGCGGCGGGCGCGACCGTCCTGTTCCACCCGACGATGGCGCACGCCAAGGTGATGGTCGCCGACGACCGCGTGCTCGTCGGCGGCTGCAACCTGGACGCGCTCAGCTTCTACCGCAACTGGGAGCTGAACCTGCTGCTCGAAGGCGCCGCCGAGGCCGACTCGTTCGAGCGAGCGGTGTTCGACCCCCTCGTGGCGGTGTCCGCCCCGGCACAGCTGGAGCGCTCGCCCGGCGGGCAAGTCTTCGACGCGGCCATGGACCGGATCTCGCCGCTCCTCTGAGATCGAGCGGCGCGGGACTCGTCGCGGCACCGCGGGGCGCCCGCGCACGGGGAAGCTTCCGGTCACGGGGGAGCGCCAGGGCGCCGGGAGGCACCCGCGGCGTCCGTGCGGCCCGGCCGGATCCCGGCCGGGCCCGTCGCATCTCTGCCCGAACAGACCCCTTCCGCGCCGCCGTCCTTGCGACTAGACTCGCGGCCGTGACGGTCGGCCGGAGTCGATCGCGCCTGGAGGGGAGATGGCAGGTCTGGGGGCGCTGGGCGCGAGCGGCCTCTTCGCCGGCAAGAGCCTTGCCGTCCTGGGGGCCGGCCTGCTGACGGGCGCCCTGACCGGCGGCGCCCTCGTCGCCAGCGGGACCGTCCAGCTGGGTGGCACGTCGGGCGCCACGGCGAGCGGGAGCCACCCGGGCCTGGAGCTGGTCCCCTGCCCCGACCAGGGCCCCGTCATGGGCGTCATTCCGCAGAACCAGAAGGTGCTGGTCACGGCGCGGTCGGCCGACAGCGGCTGGCTGCAGCTCTACTGGCCGGCGCCCGGCATCGAGCGGGCCTGGACCAGGGCGGGTCCCCTCCAGCTCCAGGGTGACGTCGCGTCGCTCCCGGTCGCCGCCTGCGAGGCCGCGCCGAGCCCGACCCCGCGTCCCTCGGACGAGCCGACCCCGACGCCGGAGGCCACCCCGACGCCCACGCCGACGCCGGGCGCGACGCCGACGCCGACCCCGACCGCGATGCCGAATGCCGGGCCCAGGCTGTCGGGCCTGGCGCCGTCCACGGCCTCGGTCAGCTTCGACCAGGGCAACTACTGCGCCAACGACCCGACGTCGGTCACCTTCAGCGTGAGCGCCTCGGACAAGGACGGCCTCGCCGGCGTGACGCTCTTCTACCGGCCGCCGGGCTCCGCGAGCTTCCTGTCGAAGGCGATGAGCCCCTCCGGCGGGAAGTACGTGGCGACGCTGAACACCACGACCGACAACCTGAAGACGGCCGGCCCGCTCAACTACTACGTCGCCGCCAAGGACCATGAACGTCGTCCCGAAGTCGGCGCGGCTCCCGGGCTCGGGCTCGCTCGCGATGACCGTAAAGGTCTGCAAGAACACCGGCCCGAAGATCACGCAGCTCGACGGCAACGCCGACCTCGATCATCACCGACCCGCTGCAGGTCGGATGCACGCGGGTCGACGCTGTCCAGCTTCACGGCGCAGGCGACCGATCCGGACGGCGTGAAGAGCGTCACGCTCTACTTCAGGAAGCCCGGCGCCGGCTCGTACACGAGGCGAGGCTTCACCCTCGACGGCACCACCTGGTACTCGTACATCAACACTGTCAGCAGCGTCGACAACATCCTGCGCGCCGGCACCATCGACCTGGTATGCCGTGGCCACTGACGGCAAGGGCGAATCCACGACGACCTCCGCCAAGAACATCAAGGTCACGGCGCTGCGACAGCCGAGCTTCGACTTCGGCGGCGCTACTCACCGAAGGTCGTCTACCGCGTTCCGGTCCCACGCCGATCAGCGATCACGGGCTACGTCGGCGGTGACGATGAAGTCCATCGACCTTGAGGTGGCGGATCGTGCCGACTCGGGGGGAACGCCACCCTCAAGTCGGGCGCAGTCGTCGATGACGCCGGTGGCAGGTGCCCCGCTACTGGGCGGCCACGTTCAACCGTCTCGCGTCGTGGCCGCCCGGGGACCCTTGTCTGGACCTTCTCGGCGACGGACAAGTTCGGCAACACGTACTCGAGCCGCAGTTCGGCTCCATTACCGTCCAGTGATGATCCCCTGATGCCCATCCTCGGACTGATCACCCGCTTCGTGCTCGCCGGAGTCATCGGCCTCGGCGGGGCGCTGGGCGTCGCCGCCGTGACCGCGCCGCCCAGGTCGAACCTGCTGCCCGGGCCGTCGTCCTCGTTCCAGCTGACGGCCGACACCGGCGACCAGGTCGTCCCGTTCGGCCTGACCAGCGTCCCCGACCAGGCGCCGGTCACGCTCCAGGCGCTGCCCGCCGACGCGACGCTCCAGCTGGTTGCCTTCGCCGAGCCGGGAACCGGTCCCGACACGGGCGGGAGCACGCGGCCGGCGTGGCTGCTCCCGACCGGCCACCCGCGGGTCCCCGCGATCACCCAGTTCGACGGCGGGCCGCTCGGCAACGCGAACTGCACGATGGCGTCGGGCGCGATGCTGGCCCGGCTGGGCTACGGGATCGTGACCACCGGCTCGCAGCTCCGGGCGCTCCAATCCGACCAGGTGGGCGGCACGTCGCTGGTCGACCTGCAGGCCGCCATCGGGAAGTGGGGCGTCTCCTTCAACGAGGGGGCGATCTCGCCGCTGCAGCTCCGGGCGCTCCTCTACGCGGGCGCGGGGGCGGTCGTCCAGGTGGTCTACGGCACGATCCCGATCGCGCTGCGCCTCCAGAAGAACTTCACGGGCGGCCACGCGATCTACCTCGACGGCTTCCGTCCGGCCGGCGCCGACGGGCCCGCGGCCTACTACGTGATGGACCCGCTGGGACCGACGTGGGCCGGGTACAAGGGCGACTGGTGGCCGGCCGACGTCGTGGAGGCGGCTGCGCTGGCCTTCGGCGGCGGGACGGCCTACACCGCGTGGGCCTTCCCGGGCGGCCAGACGCCGGCCAATCCTCCGGAACTCCCGCCGAGCTCCTACCCGGTCCCCTCGCTCGAGCCCGGGGCGACGCCGACGCCGCCTCCGCCGCCGGGCGTCACGCCCTCACCCGTCGTCCTGCCGTCGTCCCAGCCGTCATTCTCGCCGGCGCCCGCGGGCGACAACCCGCCCGAGGTGCCGCCCGGCTGGTGGATCCCCCACTGGGGCACGGTCTCCCAGGGTGGCGTGGTCCTGAGCCCGGCTTTCACGGCCTGCATCGTTGACCCGGCTGCCTGGTGCCCCAACGGCATCATCGGGATCTGGCCGCCGGCGGCCTCACCACCGCCGACGCTGCCGCCATTGCAGGCCATCGACATCCACCTGCTGTTCGCGAACCCGATCGGCGGCGGACTGATGCAGGTGATCTTCGACGCGCCCGATGGCTCCACCCCGTTCCTGCAGTTCTGGAACGCCGGCCAGACGTCCGGGCCGCTCCAGACGGCGCCGTCCATCGAGGCGGCGCTCCTGGGCGGCAAGAAGGTCCAGGTGGCGACCTTCCCGATCGAACAGGGCGTCAACTACAACTTCGTCGCCTCGGCCCAGGCGCTGGGCGTCAAGGCGATCAGCCAGGTCGGGACCGCCGGCCCGTAGCGTCGCCCAGGGCGCCCGCGCCGCAGCGGCGGCCGCTGCCGGCCATGCGCCGCCCGCGCGTCCCGCCGTCGTGGCGCCTCAGCCGTGGCCCGACGTCGTGGCCCACGGCATCGGCCTCGGGCCCGGCCTCAGGCTTCGACGGCGGCCTCGCCCTGGACGGCCGACGTCTCGACGTCGATCACCGGCACGCCCGCCACGGCCTCGCCGTCGGCCGGCATCTCGTCGGGCGACTCGGCGGCAACGCCGTCGTCGAGCACGACGCCCCGCCGGCGCGAGACGAGCCCGACGACCATGGTCGCGATCAGCGACATCGCGAGGGACATCGCCACCGACACGAGGATGAGGCCGATCACCCGGCCGCGCTGGTCGTGCATCAACCACTCGCGCGCGTCGCGGCTCTGCCGGATCAGGTCACGCTCGTCGAGGAAGGACATCGTCGGACCTCCGTTTCTGGGTGGTGGCAGCCTCGCGCATGCGCGAGGCGCCGGCCAAGTGCCGGATCGCCCGAACCCGGACGGCCGGTCGAACCGCGGGCCGGATGCGGATCCTTGCCGGCCCGACGACGGCCGGAAGAGAAGGGTACCCCGGGTGGCGAAGAACGGCCGGGAGGGACGAATCCCGCCCGGCCGTCGTGACGTCGGTGCAGCGAGCGATCGACCCCGGGCAGCGGCGCCCGGCGTGTCGGCCCGTCAGCCGGCCGTGGTCGGCTCGGCCGGCGTCGGCGGCGCCGCAGACGGATCCCCGGTCGCGGCGTCCGGCGCGGCCTCGGCGCGGCCGAAGCGCCGGGCCAGCCCCGACTTCCCGCCGTCGACGAGCGAATAGAGCACCGGGATGACGAGGAGGGTCAGGAAGGTCGACGAGAAGAGCCCGCCGATGACCACGGTCCCCAGCTCCGACGCGATGATCGAGCCCCGGCTGAGTCCCGCCGCGAGCGGGATCAGGGCCAGGATCGTCGCGATCGCCGTCATGAGGATCGGCCGGACGCGGGTCCGTCCGCCCTCGATCAGGGCCTCCCGGGTGGAATGCCCCTGCCTCCGCAGCCGCTCCACGAGGTCGAGCAGCACGATGGCGTTGGTCACGACGATCCCGATCAGCATCAGGAACCCGATCAGCGCGCTGACGCCGATGGGCTTGCCGGTGATCAACAGGGCCGGGAAGGCGCCGATCGTCGCCAGCGGGAGGCTGAACAGGATGATGAACGGCGTGATCAGCGAGTTGAAGGTCAGGACCATCATCACGTAGACGAGGAGGATGGCGACGCCCATCGAGAGGAAGAGGTTGCCGAACGCCTCGTTCTGCTGCTGGGTGACGCCCGCGAGCTTGACGGTCACGCCGGCCGGGATCTGCCCGGAGGCCTGGAGGCCGTCGATCTCCTTCTGGACTTCCTTCGAGACCGCGCCCGTGTCCTTGCTGTTGATCTCGGCGGAGATCGTGGCCGCGGGGTGCTGGTCCACCCGGGTGATGCTTCCCTGGGCCAGCACCTGGTCCACCGCCGCGATGGCGCCGAGGGGGACGGTCCTGGTGGTGCCGACGGGCAGCTGGCGCAGCGTGTCCACGCTGGTCACGTGGGCCGGGTCGACCTGGACGAAGACCGGCAGCGGGTCCGTCTCCCCGGTGAGCAGCACCGTGGTCGCCTGAGCGCCGACGAGCGTCGTGCGGATCTCGCCCGCGACCTGCGCGGCCGTCAGGCCGGCGCCGACCGCCTTGTTCGGATCCACGACGGTCTGGACCTCGGGCGTGCCCTTGGAGAGGTCCGACTTGAGGTTGAGGAGGTTGGCGTCGTTGGCGAGGGACGCCATGACCGCGTCGGTGGCAGTGGCCACGTCGTCGGGATTGTCCGAGCTGATGACGATGCTGAGGCTGTTCGAGGTGAACCCGGCGGTCTGGGCGACGGCCACGTCGTAGCCATTCGTCTTCACCGGGGCCAGGTCGCTGGAGAGATGCTGCGAGTACGCGTCCAGGTCGACGCTGTCGGCGAGCCGCACCGTGAGGCTCGCGCTGTTCGCCGGCCGGCCGCTCAGGGCGGCCAGGAGCGTGCCGTAGCTGGTGCCGCCCTCGCCGGGAACGCTGGTCTGGACGTGCTCGACGTTGGGGTCCGCGAGAAGGATCGTCTCGGCCTTGATCGCCTGGTCCAGGACCGCGGCGGAGCTGGTGCCCGCCGGCGGAGCGATCGTGACCTGCAGGATCTTCTCGGATCCGGCGTTGATGAACTGCGTCGGAAGGAGCGGGGCGATCGCCATCGAGACCAGGAAGAGGACCGTGACGACGAGCAGCACGCTCCACTTCGTTGCCCGGCTGCGCAGGGCCAGGGTGATGGTCGGCGTGTAGGCGCGGATCCAGAACGAGTTCTTCGGCTCGCCGTCCTCGTCGACGTTGAGCTTGACCTTCCCGATGAACAGGAACGCCAGGACCGGGACCACGGTCAGGGCGACGACGAGCGACGCCAGCAGGGCGAAGGTGACCGTCAGGGCAAAGGGCAGGAAGAGCTGGCTGACGATGCCCCCGACCAGCCCCAGGGGCAGGAAGACGGCGACGGTCGTGGCGGTCGCGGCCGTGATGGCTCCGGCTACCTCCCGCGGACCGCTCAATGACGCGGTCAGGCGGTCCTCCCCAAGGGATCGATGACGGTAGATGTTCTCGAGGACGACGATCGCGTCGTCCACCACGCGCCCGACGGCGACGGCCAGGCCGCCCAGGGTCATGACGTTGATCGTGATCCCGGTGATCTGCATGATCACCAGGGCGGTGAGCACGGAGAGCGGGATGCTGACCGCGGCCACCAGCGTCGAGCGCAGGCTGAAGAGGAACAGGAAGATCGTCAGGATCGCGAAGAGCGCGCCCAGCCCGCCCTCGCGCAGGAGCCCGTCGCGGGACTCCTTGATGAAGGTCGAGAGGTCCGAGATCACGGTGATCTTCACCGTGTCGGGGTTGGCGGCCCCGATCTTCGCGAGCTCCGCGGAGACCGCGTCGGCTACCTCGACGGTGTTGGCGTTCGACGCCTTGGTCACCGTCAGGGTCACCGACGGGACGCCGTCCGTGCGGGCATAGCCGGTCGTCGGCACGCCGACCTGGGCCACGGTCGCGATGTCCTTCAGGAAGATGGGCGTGGGCGCGACCGGCTGGCTGGGGACCGTCGGGGTTGGCGAGGGAGCGGCCGGGGTCGGCGTCGGAGCCGCGGCGGGCGTCGGAGCCACGGCGGGCGTGCCGGTCCCCGCGCCGGGCGCCTGGCCGGCCGGCAGCTTCACGCCGACGACGAGGTTCTGGATCTGGTCGATCGACGTGAGGGTCCCGATCGTCGAGACCGGGATGTTCGTCCCCTCGCTGGTGATCTGTCCCGACGGCAGGGTCAGGTTGTTGGCCGTCAGGATGCCCGTGACCTGGGCAACGGAGATGCCGGTCGCCGTCAGCTTGGCCGGGTCGAGGGTCACCATCAGCTGGTTCTGGAGGCCGCCGGTCAGGTCGACGGTGGCGACGCCGGGGAGCGCCTGCAGGGCCGGCACCACCTGGGTCCGTGCCACCTGGGCCGCTGCGTCGAGACCGTCCTGGCTCGTGCCGGCGACCGAGGCGATGATCACGGGGGACGCGTTGATGTTCAGCGCGGAGACCTGGGGCACGACGCTCTTGGGCAGGCCGACCGCCTGGACGTTCTGCTCGATCGTCGATCGCGCCTCCTTGACGTCCGTCCCGAAGTCGAACTGGGCGACGACGATGGAGATCGAGTTGGCGGACGACGACGAGAGGTGCGTCAGGCGCGGAACTCCGGAGACGGCCCGCTCGATCGGCTTGGTCACCTGGTTGGCCATGTCCGAGGCGCCCACGCCCGGGTAGGGCGCGATGACGGTGATGACCGGGAAGTTGATGTCGGGCAGCAGCTCCTGCTTGAGGCTGCCCCACGCCGAGATGCCGGCGATGAAGAGTCCGACGGCGAGCAGGAGCGTCACGCTCCGCTTGGCAACGGCAAGCTCGGTGAGACGGCTCACGCGGGTTCTCCTTCGGTGACATGGGACGCAATCGTGCCGCCAGCCCCGGCGGCGGCAGCGGCGGAGAGGATGTCGAGGCCCCGCTCGACGACGGCCAGGTCCGCGCCGCTCATGCGGGAGAGGAGGGCCCGGAACTGGCCCGCGCTCAGCTCCCGGAAGAGCTGGAGCTGCGTCGAGCCGGCCTCGGTGATGCGGAGGACGACGTGGCGCCGGTCGGCGGGGTCGTCCCGGCGGGTCAGCAGGCCCTGGTCGACGAGTCGATCCACGACGCCGCTGACCGTCGACAGCGAGACGCCCAGGCGAGCCGAGAGGTCCGACATGCGCAGGTCCGGCTCCGCCTGGACGAGGTACAGCACCTTGGCCTGCGACATCGTCACGCCCACCTCGAGGAACTCGGGGGCATGCGTCGACGCCACGCGGTGCATCAACAGCTCGTACGTCGCGACGACCCTCTCGATGCCGGCCTCGCGATCCGGATCGACGCGACCGTCGTACGCCACGGGAACCTCGGACAAATCATTCGCTCCATGCAGAGTATTGATGCGACAGGAACTGTATCGGATCGACGAAGAATCGGGACTGGACCAAAAGGGCTGCTCCGACGAGGACCGACCTGGGGGCCGATGCCGGCTGTCCTCCGGGCCCTCGGGGCGTCGTGGCGCGGCCGGTCCGAGTGCCGGGCGACCGGCTACGATCGACCGGATGCCCGCCCCCCGCACGCTGTCCCCCGCCGTCGCCCGGCGCTTCCTGGTGCTCCGCCATCTCCTCGCCCCGCCGCGCTCGCTGCCGGCCGCCGAGGAGAGCGTTCTCGCGGTCGTCGATCGCCTCGGCTCGCTGCAGTTCGACCCGCTCGAGGTCGCGGGACGGAACCACGACCTGGTCCTCCACGCGCGCGTCGCCGGCTACCGGCGCCCCTGGACCGACCGCCTGCTCTACGAGCGCCGCCTCCTCTTCGAGGCCTACAACAAGGGGCTGAGCATCCTGCCCACCCGCGAGCTGCCGTGGCACCGGTTCGCCTGGGACCGGGCCCGCCGCATCCACGAGGCCGAGGTCTTCCACGAGCACGAGGATCACGTCACGGAGCTCCTGGCTCGCATCCGGAGGGATGGGCCGACATCGACGGCCGACCTGGATCGCAGCGAGGCGATCGACTGGTACTGGGGGCCGACGCTCAAGTCGCGGGCGGTCCTGGAGGCGCTCGCCGAGGCGGGGATCCTCGGCATCGCCCGGCGCGACGGCAACCGGCGCTACTACGACCTCGCCGAGCGACTCTTCCCCGCCGGCCTCCTCGCCGAGCGGGTGCCGGAGCGCGAGCAGCTTCTCCACCGGCTGCTGAGCCGGTACCGCGCCCACGGGCTGCTGGGTGCGACGGGCCAGGCGGAGATCTTCCTCGGCCTCGGCCGGATCGACGAGACGCTCACCGACGGGTCGCCGCGGCCCCGGCGGGCCGCGCTCCTCGCCGAGCTCGTGGAGCGCGCCGAGGTGGTTCCCGTCGCGGTGGAGGGCGTGCGGGGCCTGCGCCACGTCGTCACCGACGAGCTTCCAGTGCTTGCCCAGGCGGAGCGCGAGGTGGACGAGTCGCACGCTCCAGGCGGCGAGCCGGCCGCGGTCACGTTCCTCGCTCCGCTCGATCCGCTCGCCTGGGACCGCGACCTCCTGCGGTCCCTGTTCGACTTCGACTACCTGTGGGAGGTCTACGTCCCGGCCCCGAAACGGCGCTGGGGCTACTACGTCCTGCCGTTGCTGTTCGGCGACCGGCTCGTGGGGCGCATCGAGCCCCGCTTCGAGCGCGCGAGCCGCGCCGTCCGGATCCTCGGCATGCGCTGGGAGGAGGGCTTCGATCCACTGGCCGAAGACGGGTTCGTTCCGGCCCTCGCCACGGCGCTCGACGCATACCGTGCCTTCCACGGCGCCACCCGGGCGACATTCCCCCGCGACCGCGTGTCGCGCGCCCTCGCCGGGGCAGTCGCCCGCGCCGGCTGATCCAGCAGGACGATCCCGCCGGCCGATCGCAGTCCTGCCGGCCGATCGCCGTCCCACTGCCCCCTCACCCAGGCGCCGGGCGGGCTGGCTCTTTCGCCGCGGACGGAGCCGCGGCGCGACTCCGCGTACCATCAGGGTCCGGGCCGGACGCCGTCGGGCGGGCCCGACGCCGAACCGCCGTACCCGGCGACGAGCGGGCGGAACCCGGCAACGAGCGGGCCGGTACCCGGCAACGAGCCGGCCGCGACGTCACCGCAGCGCAGGAGGGATCCATGGCCGCGATTCGCACCGCCGAAGTCACCTGGAACGGCTCCCTCGCCGATGGCCAGGGCACGATCGACTACGTCACGAGCGGCGCCTTCACGCGCCTTCCGGTCAGCTGGGCGTCGCGGACCGAGGCAGCCGACGGCCGCACCAGCCCCGAGGAGCTGGTCGCCTCGGCCCACGCCTCGTGCTACGCGATGGCGTTCTCGGGAGGGCTCGGCCGCAACGGCACGCCGCCCGCATCCCTCCGCGTGAAGGCCGTGGTGACCTTCGACAAGCAGGAGGCCGGCTGGCGCGTGGTGTCGTCCGCGCTTGCGGTCCGCGGCACCGTCCCGGGGCTCGATGCGGCAACCTTTGCCCAGCTCGCCGAGGCCGCGAAGGACGGCTGCCCGATCAGCCAGGCCCTCAAGGGCAACGTGGCGCTCTCCGTCGAGGCCACGCTCGAGGGGTAGTCCGGCCCACGCGCCGGGCAGTCGCGCTGGACTGGCCGCCGACGCAATCCGAGGCCGTGCGCCCTCCGCGGGGCACGGCCCGCGCGCTGATCGCGGTTGGGGCGTGCGTGCAGGCGCCCGCGATCGTCAGGAGCCCGCGATCGTCAGGAGCCGCCGCGGGTTCTCGACGGTCATCTGCCGGATCTCCGCCTCCCCCACCCCGGCGGCGCGGAGCCGCGGCAGGAACGTTTCCTGCAGGTACGTGTAGCCGTTCCCGTCGTAGTAGCGCAGCTGCTGGTTGTGGCAGACGTCCTGCGACAGGAGGATCCGCGGGGCATGACCGCGCGCGAGCATCTCCTGGAGCAGGGGGATCAGGCGCGCCTCGCCCAACCGCTCCTGCGGGGTGAACGACATGCCCAGGAAGTCGCATTCGAGGGACGCGCCTCGCTCCACGATCCGCAGCCAGTGGTCGAGCCGGGGGTACGAGTCGGCGTGCCCGATCACCACGCGTGTCGGGTCCGCCCCGGCGTCCTCCAGCACGTCGAGCTGCGCGAGGCCAACGGCGGACATCACCGCGTGGGTCATCACCGCCATCCCCGTCGCCCGTGACGCCCGCGCGACCGCCCGGAAGACCCGCTCCTCGCGGGCCGAGACCCAGGGCTTGTCGGTCCCGATCTCCCCGATGATCCCGGGGCGGATTCCCGTCCCCTCGACGCCGTTCTCGAACTCGCCCACGATCTCGTCCGCCAGCGCCTGGGCCGTCCGCCGGTCGACGAGCGCCTCGGCCGGGTAGTACGCCTCCCGGTACCAGCCGCAGCCCATGACCAGGTGGAGCCCGGACGCCTGTGCCAGGCGCCGCAGGCGAACGGGGTCGCGCCCGATCGACTGCGGCGTGACGTCGGCGAGGCAGGTTCCGCCGAGCTCCCTGAAACGGGCCAGCTCGGGGAGGATCAGGTCGTCCTCGCCGGTCAGCTCCCAGTAGTCCCAGCGGGACGGGATCTGCCACAGCACGCACCGCGTGTGCTCGTGAGGGAGGGTGAACCCCAGCTCGGCGGGATCGATCCGCCCGAGGACGGTCTGGACGTGAGGCATGCCGACATTATCGGCGGCAGGACCTGCGACCGAGGGGCTGTTCGGCCCTGTGCACAGTCCCGTTGTGAGCCCACGGAGAAGGTGCCATAGTGGCGCGACCGCACGGCCGTCGCAGAACGCCGGGGCGGTGCGAGCCGGCCTCCACGAGCGTCCCCGCGGTCGTTGGCCCGATCGGTCCTGTTGACTGGAGGAGGAGATGAAGAACCGCCTGCGGCTCACGGTGCTCGCCTCGATGGCCGTGCTCCTTGCCGCCTGTAGCGCGGGCGCAAGCCCCACCGCAGCTCCCTCGAGCCCGCCGGCCGCGTCGCTGCCGCCCGCAAGCGCGGAGCCCAGCGGAGCCCCGTCTGCCGCACCCGCGACGCCGATTCCCGGCGGGCTGCTGGACATCGTGACGAAGGCCGGCAAGATCCGCGTCTCGACGGATCCGAACTATGCCCCGCAGTCGGCGCAGAAGCCCGACGGGACATACGAAGGGTTCGACATCGACGTCGCCACGGAGATCGCCAAGCGCATGGGCCTGGCGGTCGAGTTCACCACCCCGAGCTGGGCCGCGATCACCGCGGGTGGCTGGGGCGGCCGCTGGGACATGAGCGTCGGATCCATGACGATCACGACCGACCGCGAGAAGGTCATGGATTTCAGCCCGCCCTACTACTACACCCCGGCCCAGATGGCCGCCAGCGTGAAGTCGGGGATCACGACCCTCGAGGGGCTTGCCGGCAAGACGATCTGCGCCGGTGAGTCGACAACCTATCTCGACTGGCTGCAGGGCAAGAAGCTCGACTTCGGACCCCTGTCCCCCACTTCGACGCCGCCCGCCAACATCAAGGTGGTGACCCAGAAGACCGACGCGGACTGCGCCCAGCTCTGGGCCGCAGGCCGGAACGATTTCGAGGGCTGGCTGACGGCCGGCCCCACCATCGAGCAGGCGATCAAGGCGAACCAGCCCGTCGTCAAGGTGGGCGCCCCCGTCTACTACGAGCCGCTCGCCGTCGCCATCGACAAGAGTGGTCCGAACGACACCGACTTCCTTGCCAAGCTGACCCAGATCGTCAAGGACATGCATGCCGACGGGACCCTCAAGGCCTTCTCGATGAAGTGGTATGGGATCGACCTGACATCGGGGCCCGGCCAGTAGCCCGGAGCATCCCGACCAGCAGAAACGGTCGTCAACGGGGGCGCAGCGTGCGCCCCCGTTGACGTTTCCGGGAGGAGGGAAGATGACGAGCGCGGTTCAGCCGGGCGTCTCCTCGCAGCAGCCGGGCATGACCTCACTCCCCGATGACATCGTCGACCAGATCAGCCGGGCGCGGGCGCGCGCCAGGCTTCGGTTCCGCCTCATCTTCGCCCTGACCTGGATCGTGCTGGTCGGCGGGATGGCGGCGGCCATCGCCTCGACCGGGAAGGTCGACCCCGAGTTCCTCAAGATCTGGGTCCCGTTCATCCTCGGCGGCATCGGCGTCACCATCTTCGTGGCGGTGGCGTCGATCATCTTCGCCGTCGGCTTCGCGGTCATCGGCGCCCTGGGGCGCCTCTCGAGCAGGGCCCCGATCTACGCGGTGGCATCGCTGTACGTCTCGATGGTGCGCGGGACGCCGCTCATCATCCAGATCATCTTCGTCTACCAGGCCCTGCCCCAGTTCGGGATCGTCCTGGACCCGATGGTCTGCGGCATCTTCGCGCTCGCCTTCAACTACGGCGCCTACATGACCGAGATCTTCCGGGCCGGGATCCAGGCAATCCCGCGCGGCCAGGTCGAGGCGGCCCAGGCGCTGGCGATGCCCCAGCAGCTGATCATGCGCCGGGTCGTCCTGCCACAGGCGACGCGGATCGTCATCCCGGCGATCGGGAACGAGTTCATCGCGATGATCAAGGACTCGGCCCTCGTGAGCTACGTGACCATCCAGGAGGTCTTCTTCCGCGCCAGCACGACGGGCACCCGCTACTTCCGGTCGTTCGAGACGCTGCTCGTGGCGGCGCTCATCTACTGGGTGCTGACCGTCATCTTCTCGTTCTTCCAGGAACGGCTGGAGAAGCGGCTCGCCGAGAGCGACGTCCGGATCTGAGGAGGTCGAGATGAGCACCCTGCCCACGAGTGCGCCTGCGGCCCTGCACGATCCGTTCGCCGCGCCCGGAGCGCTCACGCCACCGGGCTCCACGCCGGTCGTGCGGCTCCTCGGGATCGAGAAGTACTTCGGATCCAACTACGTCCTGCGAGGCTGCACCCTCGAGGTGTTCCCGCGCGAGACGGTCTGCCTGATCGGCCGCTCGGGCTCGGGCAAGAGCACCCTCCTGCGCTGCGCCAACTTCCTGGAGGAGCCCACCGCCGGGACGGTCGAGATCGGCGGGATCACGGTGACGGCCGACCCGCTCCACTCGCGCAGCCGCGCCCACAACGAGCAGATCCGCCAGATCCGGCTCGAGGCGCAGATGGTGTTCCAGGAGTTCAACCTCTTCCCCCACATGCGCGTGATCGACAACCTGATCGAGGCCCCTATGCGTGTGAAGGGCGTGAAGCGCGACCAGGCGATCGCCACCGCCGAGAAGTTCCTGGCGAAGGTCGGTCTCGATGACAAGCGTGACGAGTACCCGGCCAGGCTCTCCGGGGGCCAGAAGCAGCGCGTCGCCATCGCTCGCGCGCTGACGATGGAGCCCAAGGTCCTCCTCTTCGACGAGCCGACCTCGGCGCTCGACCCGGAGCTCGTCGGCGAGGTGCTCAAGGTCATGGCCGAGCTTGCGCACGAGGGATCGACCATGATCGTTGTCACCCACGAGATGGCCTTCGCCCGAGAGGCGGCCGACCGCGTCTACTTCATCGAGGAAGGCACGTTCATCGAGGTCGGCCCGCCGGAGCAGATCATCGAGAAGCCCCAGGATCCGCGGACCGCCAGGTTCCTGTCCCGGCTGCTGCTCAAGATCTAGGCACCCCGGGGGGTCCGCCCCCGACGGCACCGCCGGGGGTCCGCCGCCGCGGCGGCACCGCCGGGCGGTCCGCCCCCGCCGCGATCACGCCGGAGCGCCGCGAGCGGGTCTTCCGGGCGGTCCGCCCGTGGCGCCACCGCGTCGCGGGAACGCGCTAGGCTGGCGTGAGCATGACCGGCCAGCCGCCGCCACCGACCGCCGACGACGAGATCGAGAGGCGGCTGGCCGCGCTCAAGGCCGGGGCCGACCCCGGAGCCTGGGGCCCGCCTTCCGACCCGGCGGCGCCGCCACCGGGAGATCCCGCGTCCCCGGGCGGCGCCGGCACCCCGGGCAGCGCGGGCCCCTCGCGCCAGGCCGGGACGCCCCGTGCTGCGCCGGGCGAGTCGCCGGCGCTCGTCGGCGAAGTGATCGACGGCGACGGGCGAGCGTGGACGCCGCGAGGCAGCGCGGCGGATCGCGGAGGACCCGCCACGGGCCCTGGGCCCGGCGTCCCGCCGTCGGGTCCGGGCGTGCGGGTCGTCTCGTGGGGCGTCTCCCAGGCCCAGGCCGGCCGCCTCGGACTCTGGATCGGGCTCGCCCTCGTCGCCTTCGGGGGCTATCTCGTGCTGGCGGAGTTCGTGCCGGGGATCTCCCTCCTGGGCTCCCTCGCGCTCGCCGTCCTCGGGGTGGCGCTGGTCGCCTGGCACCTCGCCGATCGAGCCGGGGCATGGGCCGTGCACGCCGGGATGGTGCTGGCGGGATTCGGCGTTGCCCGCGTCGTGGCCCAGGTGGCTGGCCTGCCCTCGGCCGGCTGGGGGACGCTGGGCGCCGGCATCGGGCTGCTCCTGATCGCGCTCGTCCGGGTCAGCCGCGGAGAGGGCGTCCGCTGGCAGGCGTGGGTCGGCGGCGCGCTGGCGCTCTTCGGCGGCTGGGGCGCGCTGGGCGCCACCATCCCGGGATTTCCCACCCTCGGCGACCTGATCGTGCCGCTGGTCCTCGTCCTGATCGGCGTCGCCGTGCTGCGTCGCGGCCTGCGCTCGTCGTAGCGCCCGTCGCGGTCGGCGCGGCGCGGGTATCCTTCACGGGCGCCCGAACCGGAGGCGCGAGCACGGAGAACGGGTGAGCATCGTCCCGGAGAAACCGAAGACCGGATCCCCGGAGTGGGCCGCGAGGTGGCGATGGATAGCCCTCCCGGCCGGGATCGCCATCGCGTCACGGGTGTTCTCCGTCCTGCTGATCGCCGTCGCGGACCGTCTGAACGCCGTCCCGCACCCCAACCCGTTCGTGATCTGGGACGCGCGCTGGTACCTCTCGATCGCGGAGCGCGGCTACCACTCGACGTCCATCCAGGCCACCGCCTCGGGGGCCGGCCGCCTCGACATCGCCTTCTTTCCGGCCTGGCCTTCCCTCATCCGGCTCAGCACCCTGGGCTTCCTGCCCGACGGCGTCACCTCGGTCGTGCTGGCCAACCTCCTCTTCATCCTCGCCGCCGTGCTCCTGTGGAGGATGCTCGCCGATCGTCTCGATCCACGGGTCGCCACCGGCGCGATCGCGCTCCTGGCCTTCTCGCCGCCGGCGTACGTCTTCTCGATGGCGTACTCGGAGTCGCTCTTCCTGGTCATCGCCGCGCTGTACTTCCTCAGCCGGGCGTCGTCGCTGTGGCGGGGCCCGCTGGCAGGGCTGGCCATCCTGACCAGGATCGCCGGCGCCGCGCTCGTCGTATCCGCGGCCGTCCAGGTGGTGCGGACGCACGGGCCCGAGCGACGAGCCGCCGTCGTCGGCGTGATCGGCGGCGTCGTGGGATTTGCCGCGTGGTGGGTCTTCCTGGCATTCGTGATGCACGATCCCCTCGGGTTCATGAAGGGCTCGCCCAGCTGGGCTCCGCACCCGGGCTTCGTGGTGATCGCCAGCGCGATCCATCACCCCACGGTCCGGGGGATCGCGTGGCTCTCCTTCGTCGCAGTCATGTTCGTCGGCGCCGCGCTGGTCGCGCGCCGCGACCGCGAGCTCGGCATCTACGCGCTCGCGGCCCTCGCGCTCGCGGTGCTCCCGGGCGGCGTTCTCAACTCGATGCCCCGCTATGCGCTCGCGGCGTTCCCGGCGTTCGCCGGGCTGGCCGGCCGGCTGGGTCGCCGGGGCACCATCGTGCTGCTGGTCATCTTCGTGATCGGGCAGTGCGTCCTCGCCCGATGGGCGGTCACCCTGCCGAAGGGCAACGCCCCGTAGGCGCTCCGCGGAGCTGCGGCGTCGGGCGATCGGGCGGCCGGCTCCGCCAGTCGTACCGGGACGGATCGTCGGTCAAGCACCGGACGCTGGCGTCGCTCACCGCCCTGCCCGAGCCGGTGGTCGACGCCATCGAGCGCTCGCTGCGGGGCGAGCGCCTCGTGCCGGCCGAGTCGGCGCTGCGGATCGTCCGGAGCCTGCCCCACGGCCACGTCGCGGCGGTCCTCGGGATGCTCCGCTCGCTCGGGCCTGCCGGCGCTCCTCGACCGCCGGCCGTCGCGCAGCCGGGACCTCGCGACGGCGCTGGTCGCCGCCCGCCTGGTCGCGCCCGCGTCCAAGCTCGCCACGGCGGCGCTGCTCGGGCAGAGCACCCTGGGGCGCGGCGTGCGGGGTGGAGGGCGCCGACGAGAACGAGCTGTACGGGGCGATGGACTGGCTCCTCGCCCGCCAGGCACGGGTCGAGCGCGCGCTCGCGGCCCGCCACCTCGGCGCGGGCAGCCTCGTCCTGTACGACCTCACGTCGGTGTACGTCGAGGGCAGCCACTGCCCGCTCGCCCGCCACGGCCACTCCCGCGACCACCGGCCCGACCGGCCCCAGATCGAGTTCGGCCTGCTCACCGATGCGCCGGGGCTGCCCGGTCGCGGTCGAGGCCTTCCCGGGCAACACCGCCGATCCCGCGACCGTCGAGGCCCAGGTCGACAAGCTGCGGATCCGCTTCGGCCTCACCGACGTCGTCCTCGTCGGCGACCGGGGGATGCTCACCTCGCGCCCGGATCGAGCGCCTCCGCGAGACCGGCGGGATCGGCTGGGTGAGCTGCCTGCGGGCACCCGCGATCCGCCGTCTCGTCGACGCCGGCGACCTCCAGCTCGGGCTGTTCGACGAGCGCAACCTCGCCGAGATCACGAGCCCGGAGTTCCCGGGCGAGCGCCTCGTCGTGTGCCGCAATCCGGCCCTCGCCGCCGAGCGGGCCCGCAAGCGCGAGGCGCTCCTCGCCGCGACCGAGGATGCGCTCGCGAAGGTCGCCGCGGCGGTCGACCGGGGCAGGCTGCGTGACCGCCGCCGCGATCGGCCTGCGCGCGGGGCGGGTGGTCGAACGCGAGGAAGATGGCCAAGCACTTCGAGCTCGACATCGCCGACGGGGTGTTCGCCTATCCGCCGCCGAACCGACGCGATCGCCGCCGAGGCCGCCCTCGACGGGCTGTACGTCGTGCGCACCTCGCGTCTCCTCCGACCGTCTCGACACGCCGGCGGTCGTCGAGACGTACAAGCGCCTGTCCGCGGTCGAGCGCGACTTCCGGGCGCTCAAGGGCGACGACCTTGCTCGTCCGTCCGATCTTCCACTGGCGCGAGGACCGGGTCCGGGCGCACCTCTTCCTGTGCTTCCTCGCGGCGTACGTGCGCTGGCACCTCGCCGGCTCGCCCTAGACCCCCAGGGCTGCCTCGATCGCCCCGGCCACGCCCTCGGTGATGCGCCCCAGCTCCTCGTCCGTCGTCACGAACGGTGGTCCCAGGAGGAGCGTGTCGCCGTCGACGCCGTTCGCCGCGCCGGTGCCGGAGTAGACCAGGACCCGGCGGTCCCTCGCGGCGGCGACGACGGCCTCCGTCCGGCGCTCCGCCCGCGGGAAGGCCGCCGTCGTGGCGCGGTCGGCGACGAGCTCGAGGCCGACCATCAGGCCGCGGCCACGGATCTCCCCGACGTGAGGGTGCTCGCCCAGGCGGTCCCGAAGGAGCTGCCGCAGCAGATCCCCCTTCGCTGCGGAGGCTGCGACGAGGTCCTCGTCGCGGAGGATCCGCAGCACCTCGCGTGCCACGGCCGCGCCGACCGCCGAGTGGCTGAAGGTGAAGCCGTGGACGAAGCCACCCGCGGCGACGGCTTCGTAGACCGGGCCGGCGGCCGCGGCGAAGCCGAACGGCCAGTACCCGGAGGTCACGCCCTTGGCGGCGACCAGGATGTCGGGCCGGAGGCCCCAGTGGTCGCTCCCGAACCAGCGTCCCGTGCGCCCGAATCCGGTCATCACCTCGTCCGCGATGAGCAGGACGCCGTGGCGCCGGCAGACGTCGGCGACGGCGGTCCAGTAGCCGTCCGGCGGAACCACGGCCCCGAGCGTGGCGCCCACGATCGGCTCGGCGACGAATGCCGCGACGCGGCCGGGGCCGGCGCCGAGGATGGCCGCGTCCAGCTCGGCCGCGAGCGCCGCCGGGTCCCCGAGCGCGTGCGCGTCGGCCTGGCCCGCCCGGTACGGATAGGGCGTCGAGAGGTGCCCGAAGCGCCCCAGCCACGAGGCGTACGGCCGCCGCAACGGCTCACGCCCGGACAGGTCGAGCGCACCGAGGCTGTTGCCGTGGTAGCTCCCCCACCGGGCGATCACGACGTCGCGGCCCGACTCGCCGCGGGCAAGGTGGTAGGCGCGCGCCATCTTGAGGGCCGTCTCGATCGCCTCGGACCCGCCCGAGACCGGGTAGATCGCGGGCGCGTCCAGCGGCAGCAGGGCCCCCACCTCGGCGGCGTAGGCCTCCAGCGCCTCCGAGGTGAATGCCGTTCCGTGGGCGTACGCGATCCGTCCCGCCTGCTCCGCCATCGCGGCGGCCACCTCGGCGCGGCCGTGGCCGATCCCCACCACGACAGCCCCGCCCGCCGCGTCGAGGTAGGCACGGCCCTCGGCATCCCAGATCGTGGCGCCGGCGGCGCGGACGGCGACCGGGAGGCGGCGCCCGAAGACGCGCGGGAAGACGCGGCCGCTGGACGCGCCGGGAGGCTGATCGGTCATGCGCCGATTGTACGGAGGCCGGGACGCGGCGACGCGATCGCCGGCGTCGTGGTCCGCGTCGACACGGCGGCCCGGCGACGACCCGCATCGCGCCTAGACGCGACCCCGGGGAACGGTCCGCCAGTAGGTCTTGTTGAAGGCGATCTTGCCCAGGTGCCAGAGCTGGTTCGGCCGGGGCGGCTTCGGCGGCGTGTCGTAGTCGAACGAAAGGATCGTGCCCTTGCCGTCGCCGACCTCGAAGAAGCACATGACCTTGCCGGTGTAGAGCTCGTGCTTGCCGGAGGGCTTGCGGCCCAGGACGGCGGCGGCGACACGCTCCGCCACGATCGGCGCCTCGAAGTGTGCCGTCGAGCCCGCCTTGGAGAGCGGCAGGTCGGTCGCGTCACCGAGGGCGAAGATGTTCGGGTAGCGCTCGACGTCCTCGTCCTTCACGCCCGGCGCGGCCATCTTCTTGACCTGCAGCGTGTACCGGTCGGTGGGCAGCCAGCCCGACTTGGGGGCGAGCCCCGAGTCGATGACGACCTGGGCGCCCTTGTGGGGCGGGACGCAGATCAGGAGGTCGTAGGCATACTCCTCCATGGCGTCGGTGATGACGACCTTGCGCTCGGCATCGATGGAGTCGATGCCGGCGAGGAGCTGGAGGTCGATCCCCTTCTCCTCGAAGATCGGCGTCGCCATCTCGCTGACGCTCTCGATCGTGAACGCCCGGTTGATCGGCGACAGGAACTGGATGTCGGTCTTGTCGCGCAGGCCGCGGTCGCGCAGCTCGGACTCGATCAGGAAGGCGACCTCGAGTGGCGCCGGAGGGCACTTGTACGGGATGCCCGCGATGCCGATGAGGATCTTCCCGCCGGTGAACGTGTCGAGGGCCCGTCGCAGCTTCGCCGACGCCCGGGCCGTGTAGAAGTGGTGGGCTTCCTGGTCGAAGTGCTCCATCGCCTCGGGGACGATCCGGCTGCCGGTCGCGATGACCAGCTGGTCGTAGACGAGCACCTCGCCCGAGGCGAGCTCCACGCGGGATCCCTCGGCATCGATCCTCGTGATCGTGTCGACCACCAGGTCCACGTTGCCGTCGAGCAGCGATCGCTCGTTGCGCACGAGGCGCTCCGGCCGCTCGTGGCCCATCGCGATGTACATGTAGCCCGGCTGGTACGTGTGCCTGCCGGTGGCGTCGACGACGGTGACCCTCGCCTCGCCCTTCGCGATCCGGGCCTTCAGCTTGCGGGCAACGAGGTTGGCGGTCAGGGTCCCGCCGACGCCGCCGCCCAGGATGACGACGCGCTGCATGGGTCGCTCCTACCGGGCCTTGGTGACGACGATCTCGTCGTAGCCGTCCCGGGCATCGATGCTGACCAGCGTGTGGCCGGCCTTCTCGACCCACTTCGGGATGTCGGTCTTGCTGCCCTTGTCGGCGGACCAGACGGCGACCGTGTCGCCGACCTCCGACTCCTTGATCGCGCGGATGAGCTCCATCAGCGGGCCCGGGCAGAAGCTGCCGCGGGCGTCGACGGTGCGGGTGATGGTGGCGGCCATGGAGAGGCTTCCTTTCACTTCCGGGACGCGTCGGACCCGGCCGGGACGCGACGTGCCGGGAGGGCGTGCGGCGGGCCGCCTGGGGGGTTCGGCGGCCCGCCGTGCCCGGTGGAGATCAGATGAACAGCGGCGCGTCGCCGGCCTGCAGGAGGGAGATGACGGTCGCGGCGCCGACCGGCTCCCCGAGCCCGTCGATCATGTCTTCCTTCTTGAGGCCGAACATGTCCATCGTCATCTGGCAGGGCATGAACTCGACGCCCATCGCCTGTGCGATCTCGAGGAGCTCCTTGGGGCTCGCGACGTTGTACTGCTTTGCGAGCTTGCGCATCATCCACGGCCCCATGCCGAGGAAGTTCATCTTCGACAGCTTCCGGTGGGAGATCCCCGGTCGCTGCATGCCCGACATCATCTTCTGCATGACGTTGGTGCCGGTGATCCGCTTCGTGTCCTTCACGAAGGTCTGGAGGCCCCAGAACGTGAGGAAGACGCGGACCTTGGCCCCCATGGCGGCGCCGGTCGTGGCCAGGATCATCGTGGCCCAGGTCTTCTCGAGCTCACCGCTGTAGCAGATGATCAGGATGTCCCGGGGCTTGGCCTCGGCCTCGGGTGCGGGCTCGGGCGCCGGCTCGACGGCCGGAACGGGGGGTTCTGCGAGGACGGTCATCGGGGTGGCATCCCTACTTCTTGCGGAGGACGAAGCGATAGACGCCGCCCTCGTCACTCTGCTCGACGATCGGGTTCCCGGTGGTCTTGGCCCACGCCGCGAAGTCCTTGACGGATCCGGCGTCGGTTGCGAGGACCTCCAGGAGCTGGCCCGAGGTGAGGGCCTTGATCGCCTGTGCCGTCTTGACGATCGGCATCGGGCACGAGAGGCCCTTGGCGTCGACGACCTGCGCGATCTGTTCGGTGGACATGCGTCCATTCCTTTCCGGCGGCGCACGCTGCGGCCGCGTGGTTGGCTGCTCAGATGAAGAGGATGTGGCCGTCCCCGGCGTTGAGGTAGAAGGCGGTGACGCCCTCGACGCCGTCGACCAGCGGGTCCAGGTCCTCCTCCTCGATCTTGAGGACGTCCATCGAGAGGGAGCAGGCCTGGATGTCGATCTCGCCGAGCTCCTTCGCCACCCGCATCGTCGCGTGCCATGGCTGCTGCCCGGCGGCGGCCGCCGCGGCCACGAGGGCCGCTCCGCGCTCGCCGGCCTCGGGCGCGAGACCTAGGCTGGTCGCGATCCGGTCCTTGCGAAAGGCCTCCAGGCCCCAGTACTGCAGGAAGATGTTCACCCTCCGCCCGAGCGCCGCGGCGCCGCTGGCCATGACCGCGGCAGCCTGCAGGCGGTCCTCGGTGCCGGAGAAGAGAACGATGTTGAGCGGCTCGTCTTCCACGCGATCTCCTTAACCGGCGCCGGCGGGCGAAACGGCAGGCATCGGCCGCTCGTCGGACGGGGTCGGGCGATCGGATAGCTCGCCAAGGCGGGCGAGGCGGCGCATGAGCACCCCGCGCATGAGGTTGCAGGCGTCGATGACCTCGGGATCGGTCAGGTGATACCTGACCTCGCGGCCGTCGCGGTGGGCCTCGACGATCCCGGCCGCTCGCATGACCGCGAGGTGCTGGGAGACGTTCGGTTGCGTGATCCCCATCTCCTCGGCGAGGCGGCCGACTTCCTTCGGCTCCTCGGCGAGAAGGTGCAGGATCTCGAGCCGGCGGGGGCTCGCGAGGATCTTCATCACCTCCGATTGGAGGCTCCAGATCGGGTCCATGTGCGCATTCTGGATACATGCGCAGATGCGCATCATTGCCGGATGGACCGTTCGCGGGCCCACCCGGCAGGGGGCCAGGGGGCCGAGTGGCAGGGGTGTGCGGGCTGTACGCTTCCGCCCATGCAGCCGCCCCCCGACCAGCCGGACCGGCCCGCCGGGCCCCTCGGTGCCGCGTTCGCCGGCGGTCGCCGCCAGCGCCTTCGGCCGGGATCGATCCTCTTCAGCGAGGGGGACGCATCGAACCGCGTGGTGCTCCTGCTGACGGGCCGGGTCAAGGTCTCGTCCTTCTCCCAGGACGGCCACGAGACCGTCCTGGGATACCGCGGCGCCGGCGACGTGCTGGGCGAGCTCGCGGCGATCGACGGCGAGGAGCACCTGGCCAGCGTCACGGTCGTCGAGGCCGGGCGAGGCGCTCGTCCTCCCGGCCGAGCGGTTCCGCGCCGCCCTGCAGGAGCAGCCGGGCTTGGCCCTGGTCCTCCTGAGATCGATCGTCGGCCGGCTGCGCGATGCCGATCGGAAGCGGGCGGAGTTCACCGCGCTCGACGTGGTGGGGCGCGTGGCCCACCGACTGGTGGAGCTGGCCGAGCGCTACGGCGAGCCGGTCGACGGCGGGATCCAGATCAACCTGCTGATCTCGCAGCGTGAGCTGGCCGGGTGGGTCGGTTCATCGCGCGAGGCGGTGAACAAGGCCCTCCAGCAGTTCCAGCGCCGCGGCCTCATCGCCGCGGAGCGGCGCCACCTGGTGGTCCTCGACCTCGCCGGCCTGCGAGGGCGGGCAAGCTAGAGGGGCCAGGGCACTGAAGGACGCGGGCGACGCGGTCAGGGCTCGTGCCCGCGCCAGCTGCCTCCACCGTCGCCGCGTCTTCCCCTGTCAGACGGCCTGGCCGACACGCACCGGGTAGCCGCCGTCGAGGATCTCGACCACCTCGCCCGTTCGACCGTCGGGCGCCAAGCGGACGTCGCCGTTCGCGAGCCGGAGCGACTCGTGGCTCGGCTCCGCGCTCGCCCAGGCCGCAAAGGCTCCCGGCGCGATCTCGGGCAGGGTCTCGTCGGATGCCGGCTGCCCCGGCTGCTGCCACCTCGTCACCAGGAGGTGCAGGGTCCCGTAGAAATGCATCTCGCTCCCTCCCTCATGCTGTTCGGCACTGCAAGGCTGGGCTGCACTGATGAGTCGGCCCGAGTCTCGGGCATCGGCACGTCGGCGGGTTAGCAGACGGGCGACGCCGGGAGCGGGATTGACCGGCACGCCCGCTGTCCGACTCCCGACACGCCGGCAACGGCGAAGCGGGCAACGGTCATACGAGATTTCCCGCGACCATGGGGGCTGGCACTGGGGCACAGGGCGTCGTGCCGCAGGATTCGGGGCCCAGCGTCCGCGTCCAGAGCAGGATCGCCGCGACCAGGGCCGCCCATTGCGTGAGACCCACGCAGTCCCGGACGGTGATGACCGGAGAGCGGGGAAGGACGAGCTGGTCAGACGTCGCGCTTGCCACCAGGCCGGCGACCATCGGCACCGGCACCGGCGGGCACGCACGGGTGGTACAGATCTGGCGGGCGGGCCCGCCAGGATGGATGGCCAGGCTCGCAGCCATCACGGCCGCGAGGATCATGCACTTCATCTCCGACCTCCCTCGTCAGCCCGGTCACCTGCCTTCGGGTGCCTCCCTGACAGGGACCAGCGTGCGGCGCGGGGCGGCCGCGCCCGATAGGGTTGATCACATGGGAGGTGGCATTCCGTCACACGAGCTGGACGCCACCCGGGCCCCCGGGACTCCCGGGGCAGATCGTCGGGCGATCGCGTCACGGGAGCCGCGATTGGCCGGCATCCGACCAGCCACCGGCCGGCATCCACCATCGCAGCTCGTAGCCGCGCGGGTAGACGGCCGTGCTGAGCTCGATGCCGCGCCGCGGCAGGCCGCACCGGCGCCGGGCAGCGTCCGGAGTGGACGTGGCGAGTCGCGTGGGCTCCCGGGCGCAGGCGGCCCGCGCCTTCCGCTCCGCCAGCGGGCTCGCCTGCCGGTCCGCCGTCTCCCCCGCCGGCCCGGACACTGCCCGCCGCCACCTGCCCATCCACCATTCGATCATTGCGCCGTCCTCCGGTGGCGTGGCCGACGCCCTCGCGTGCTCGCCGTCACGATGGACGGTGAGGCCGTGCTCTCGTGCTGGCGACCGGCGACGTCACACGCCGACAGGTAATCCGACACACGGCTCGTGTGCGCCGTCGGACAGACCCTTGCCCGCGGCGGCCAATCGGCCTAGGCTCGCCCAACGATGGCGGCGTGCTCGTCGTGTGGCACCGCGAACCCGGATGGCTTCCGGTTCTGTGGGGCGTGTGCCGCTCCGCTGGCCACCCCCGCGCCGCCTCGCGAGGAACGCAAGCTCGTCACGATCCTCTTCTGCGATCTCGCGGGCTTCACCGCTCGAGCAGAAACGCTCGATCCGGAAGACGTCCGGGCGTTCCTCGTTCCCTACTACGACATCCTGGGGGCCGAGATCACCCGCCACGGCGGCCGCGTCGACCGCTTCCTCGGCGACGGCGTGATGGCCCTCTTCGGTGCGCCGATCGCCCACGAGGACGACCCGGAGCGAGCGGTCCGGGCGGCCCTGCGGATCCTGGCGCGCATTCCATCCCTCGGGCTCGACCTTCACGTCCGGCTGGGGATCAACACGGGTGAGGTGCTCTACGCGGCGGGCCCCGGTGGCGAGCGCGACGACGCCGTGACCGGCGATGTCGTGAACACCGCCGCCCGGCTCCAGGCAGCGGCGCCCGTCGACGCCGTGGTCGTGGGTCAAGCCACCTATCGAGCGACCGTCCATCTCTTCCGCTACGAGGCGCTGGCGCCGATCTCCGCAAAGGGCAAGGCCGATCCCGTCCCGCTCTGGCAGCCCCTCGGGCCGATCGCTCTCCCGGCGGGCGAGCTCCGCCCCGAGGCGACTCCGTTCGTCGGCCGCGGCGTCGAGCTGGCCCTCCTCGGGGCGCTCTTCGATCGTGCTCGGGCGACACCGTCGCTGGAGCTGGCAACGATCCTTGCCGAGCCCGGCTTCGGCAAGAGCCGGCTCGTGCGCGAGCTGGCTCGCCACCTCGAGGCGTTGCCTGACCTGGTGACGTGGCGGCTCGGCCACTGCCTCCCGTACGGTGACGGCGTCGGGCTCTGGGCGCTCGGCGAGATCGTCAGACAGCACGCCGGGATCCTCGACACGGATGACCAGGTCGCGGTGTCCGCCAAGATCGACGCGGTGCTCAGCGAACCCGACCCGTCCCTCCGCGCCTGGATGAAGGACCGGGTGGGTGCTCTCGTCGGGCTCCAGACCGGCTCTGCGCCACCCCAGCAGGCCGAGGCCTTCACCGCCTGGCGCCGGTTCGTCGAATCCATCGCTCGCAGCCGGCCGACAGTCCTCGTCATCGAGGATCTCCACTGGGCGGATGACACCCTCGTGGCCTTCCTCCAGCACCTCGCCGATCACGTGGCAGGACTCCCCGTGCTCCTCGTCACGACCGCTCGGCCCGAGCTCGAGGAGCGCCACCCGGCCTGGCTGTCCCGCACGCGGCGCAGCAGCGTTCTCTCGCTGGCGGCCCTTCCCGAGCTGTCGATGACGGAGCTCGTCGCCGAGCTGATCCCGGACGCGTCGCCGGGGATGACGGCGACGATCCTCGAGCGGGCCTCGGGCAGCCCGCTCTACGCCGAACAGCTGGCGGCGATCCTCCGCGACCGGCCGGCGTCGGGCCCCGCCGAGAACCTCGACGAGGCGGCCATCCCGCCCTCGATCGCCGCGCTGCTGGCGGCCCGGATCGACGCTCTGCCGGATGCGGAGAAGGCCGTTCTCCTCGACGCCTCGGTCATCGGCAGGACGTTCTGGCCCGGGGCGGTGGCTGCCGTCGGCGGCCATGAGCCGGTCGAGGTCGAGCGCCGCCTCGCCGAGCTGGCTCGCCGGGAGCTGATCCGTCCGGCCTACCCATCCTCCATGGAGAGAGAGGCCGAGTTCACGTTCTGGCACGTGCTCCTTCGCGACGTCGCCTACGGGAGGCTGACCCGGACGGCCCGCCTGGCGAAGCACGTGGCTGCCGCAACCTGGATCGCGGACCGTCCCGTGGGGGCCCGTGGCGAGGCCGGCGAGATCGTGGTCGCCCATCTCGACCGTGCCCTCGAGCTGGCAGGCCGAACCGGGGCAGCCGCCGAGCTCGGGCGGATCCGGGCCGCCCTGGTGGGCGCTCTCCTCGAGGCCGCAGACCATGCCGCGAGGACGCAGGCGTTGCGAGCCCCCTCGATCCTTCGCAGGTCCCTCGAGCTGATGGCGCGAGACGACCATCGCCGGGCGGAGCGTCCTCGCGCGACTCGGCCGAGCCCTGCTTGCGACGTCGGAATACGAGGAGGCGGCGACCGCCCTGGAGTCCGCGGCTGCCATCCTCCGGGCCGACGGCGCGACCCTCGCGGCGGCCGAGCTCGGGGTCCCCACGTTCATCGCCCTGCGGAATGCAGGCCTGCCCGGGCGCGCGACTGCCGTCATCGACGACGTCCCGGTCGATCCTCGAGGGCCACCCCGGGCCCGGGCTGGCAGCCGTCCTCGCCGAGCTGGCCCACGATCACATGACCCACTATGCCCCCGAGGCCCTCCGGGACGCCGAGCGCGCAATCGAGCTCGCCGCGTCCGTCGGCGTGTCCCCGCCGCACCGGGCCCTGGTGGCCCGCGGGTTGTGTCGCTACCCCGAGGATCCGGCGGGCGGGGCCGCGGATGTCCAGGCCGGGATCGAGGGGGCGATCCGCGACGGGGACGTGCGCGCTGCCATGGTCGCCCTCGTCAACCGGGCGAGCATGGTGACCGCGATCCACGGCGCCGTGGCGGGGACCCGGGCATTCGACGAGACCATCGCGTTCGCGGAGTCGCACGGCCTCCCGACCGAGGACGCTCGCACCGGCCGACTCGAGGCCCTGATGGAAGCCGGCGCGTGGGACGAGCTGCTCCAGGAGGCGGACCTGCTCGCGGGGTGGGCCCGCCGGCACGGCGACGCCTACACCGAGGTGGCGGTGCGCCTGGCATCGGGCCGAATCGGGCTGGAGCGGGGTGAGGCGATCGGTTCGCGGGACGAGCTCGACGAGATGGCCCGGAATGCGGGCTGGGACCCGCCGGCGACGGCCCCGATCCGGGCCGAGGCCGCCGTCGCCGACCACGATCGGAGGTCGGCCCGCGACGCGCTGGCCAGCGCGATCGACGCGACCGAAGCCGGCGGGTTCTTCAATGACGCCGCCGTTCGTCCGGGCCTGCCTTCGCGCCGGCGCTCTCGACCTCGCCCGCCGCGCACTCGAGATCGGCTCGACGCCGGCGGTGGGGGCCGTCGATCGGTCGCTCGCGGTGGCCATCGTCAGGGAGGCGTCCGGCGACCTCGAGGCGGCGCGCGCCGGCTACGAGCAGCTGGTTCCCGAGCTGGCCCGCCTCGGCTTCGCGCCCGACCACGCCTACGCCGTCGCCGGGCTCGGTCGATGCCTGATCGCGCTCGGGGAGACCGAGGGGGGCATCACGCTGCTCCGCGACGCCCGCGCGACGTGGGAGCGTCTCCGCGCGACGCCCCGGGTCGCGGAGATCGACGCGCTCCTCGCCGTGGCGTCCGGGTAACGCGGCGCACCACGGGCGACCGCTCCCGACGGCGGCGTCCGCGCGCCGGTCCCTGGTGGGCCGCCATCCACCCTTCAGCAGATGCGGGGCAGCTGCTCCCCCACCAGCATGTCGACGATCCGCTCGCTTCCGACGATCGTGCGGATCGTGACCATGCCCGGGTGATCCGCGACCACCTCGCCGATCCGGGTGGCGCCTTGCCCTTCCGGGAGCCGGCGCATCGAGGCCACGAGAGCATCCGCGGAGGCCGCCGGCACGATCGCCACGAGCTTCCCCTCGTTGGCCACGTGGAAGGGGTCCAGGCCCAGCATCTCGCACGCCGCGCGGACCGGGCCCGGGATCGGGATCGCCGCCTCGTCGAGGACGATCCCGACCCCGGAGGTTGCCGCGATCTCGTTGAGGGCAGACGAGAGACCGCCCCGGGTGGGGTCGCGCAGGACCCGGATCCCGGGCTCCACCGCGAGCATGGCCGCGACGAGCGCGTTGAGCGGCTGCGTGTCGGAGGCGATCTCCGCCTCGAACTCGAGGCCCTCGCGGACGCTCATGATCGCCACGCCGTGAAGGCCGATCGGGCCCGAGAGAAGGACCGCGTCGCCGGGCCGCGCCCGTTCCGCGGACGGAGCGACGCCGTCGGGCACGACGCCGATCCCGGCCGTGTTGACGAACAGCTGGTCGGCAGCGCCGCGCCCCACGACCTTCGTGTCGCCGGTGACGATCCGCGCTCCGGCCCGGGCCGCGGCGCGAGCCGCGGACGCCGTGATCGCGGCCAGCTCCCGCAGCGGGAGCCCTTCCTCGACGATGTAGGCCAGCGAGATCGCCAGCGGCTGGGCTCCCATCATCGCCAGGTCGTTGACCGTGCCGTTCACGGCCAGCTCGCCGATGTCGCCACCGGGGAACCGGATGGGGCTCACGACGTACGAGTCGGTCGTGAAGGCGAGCCGCGTGCCGGCGACGTCCACCACGGCGGCGTCGTTGGGCGGCCCGCCGGGCGACGCGGCGGCCAGCGCCGGCCCGATGACGTCGCGAAGGAGGGCGTTCGACAGGAGGCCGCCGGAGCCGTGGCCCAGGATGACCCGCTCGCCCTCGGCGATCGGCGCCGGAGCAGGCGAGGCCCGTGGGATCGATCGACGGCGACGGGCGTTCCGTCATTGCCGTCGCACCGTCAGGGCGGGCGAACGGATCGTCCGTGCTCATCGCGGGCGCCCGCCGCCGCCGATCGGCGCCACCTGCACGAACGGGGTGACCGGCAGCGGCGACCGCGCGCCGCCCAGCCCGCGGCCGGCGCCGTAGAACGCGGCACACGTCCCCTCGGAGCTGACCATCGGGGCGCCCAGGGGCTTCTGCGGCGTGCACAGCGTGCCGTACGCGGCGCAGTCCAGGGGGACCTTCTCGCCGGTCAGGATCGCCCCGGCGATGCAGGCCGGGTGCTCGTTGGTGCGGATCTCCCCGACGTCGAACCTGCGCTCGGCGTCGAACCGCGCGTAGGCGTCGCGGAGCCGGTAGCCGGAGTCGGGGATCGCCCCGACACCCCGCCACTTGCGCTCCCCGACCTCGAAGACCTCGAAGATCTGGCGCTGCGCCAGCGGCACTCCCTCGCGCCGCACGGCACGCACGTACTGGTTCTCGACCTCGGCCCGCCCCTCCTCGAGCTGGCGGATCGCCATCAGGATCCCCTCGAGGAGGTCGAGCGGCTCGAAGCCGGTCACCACGATCGGCACGCCGTACCTGGCGGCGATCGGCTCGTACTCGGTCCAGCCCATGACGGCGCAGACATGGCCGGCAGCCAGGAACGCCTGGACCTGGTTGTTCGGCGACTCCAGGAGCGCCGTCATCGCGGGCGGCACGAGCACGTGCGACACCAGCACGCTGAAGTTGTCGATCCCGCGCCGGGCGGCCTCGGCGACGGCCATGGCGTTCGCGGGCGCGGTGGTCTCGAAGCCGACGGCGAAGAAGACGACCTGCCGGGCCGGGTTCGCGAGCGCGATCTTGAGGGCGTCGAGCGGGCTGTAGACGATGCGCACGTCGGCGCCGCGCGCCTTGAGGGCGAGGAGGTCGGTCGCGGACCCAGGGACGCGCAGCATGTCGCCGTAGCTCGTGAAGATGACGTCGGGCCGGGCCGCGATCGCGAGGGCCTTGTCGACCTGCTCCAGGGGCGTCACGCAGACCGGACAGCCCGGGCCGTGGATCATCCGGACGCCCGCGGGCAGGGCCTCGTCGATCCCCTGCTTCACGATCGTGTGGGTCTGCCCCCCGCAGACCTCCATCAGGGTCCACGGCCGGCTGGTGACCCGCTGGATCTCGGCGACCAGCTTCCGGGCGAGCACCGGATCCCGGTACTCGTCGAGGTACTTCACGCGTGGGTTCCCCCGAACGCCCCCGTCGCGGGCGTCCCGTCGTCGGAGACCACGGCCGGCTCGTCCATCCCCGGGCCCATCGTCGCCAGCTCCTGGCGGACGAGGTCACCCATCGTGGCGAGGATCTCGAGCGTCTTGAGCGCCTCCTCCTCGTCGACGCGGCTGATCGCGAACCCGACGTGAATGATCACGTAGTCGCCCAGCTGGACCTCCGGGAGGTAGGCCAGGCAGGCTTCCTTGCGGACGCCGCCGAAGTCCACCTTCCCCATCGGCAGGCCGGCGTCGTCGCGGATCTCGATGACGCGGCCCGGGATTCCAAGGCACATCCAGCGTTCCTTCCTCAGGCGCGACGGACGGGGGCGCCGGGGCCCACGGTCCCGGCGGCGGCCATCCTGGCGGCGGCGACGGCCGCCTGACCATAGCTGATCCCGCCGTCGTTGACGGGGACCTGGCGGTTGATGAAGACGTCGAACCCGTCGCGGGCAAGTCGCCGCAGCAGCGTCGAGGCGAGGCGGCGATTCTGGAAGACGCCGCCGGACAGGCAGACGGTGCGCAGCCCGGTCTCGGCTCGGGCGGCCCCCACGAGCTCGCAGGTGACCTCGGCGATCGTCTCGTGGAAGGCGGCCGCGAGCTGCCCGGTCGGGCGCCCGTCGGCGACACCCTCGAGCAGCGTCCGCAGGGTCGGCCGCGGGTCGTAGACGAGGAGCCCGCCGACGTTGGCGATGCGCCACGCCAGCGGGGCCGCCCGGCGGTCGCCGGCCGCGATCTCCAGGTCGATCGCCGCCTGGGCCTCGTACTCCGCCACGTCCCGCAGGCCGAGCAGCGCAGCGGCGGCGTCGAAGAGCCGTCCGGCCGAGGACGCGACCGGGGCGTTGAGGTGGCGCGTGACCTGGGTCCGCACGACGGCGACCTCCCGGGGATCGAGCCGGGCCAGGAACGCCGCGGCGAGCTCCGGGTCGAGGTCCCCATCCGTCGCCCCGTCGTTCCCCGGCGGACGCTCGGACGCCAGCAGGTAGCCCAGCGCCATCCTCCAGGGCCGCCGCACGGCCAGGGCCCCCCCGGGCATCGGGGCGCGCCCGAACCGGGCCAGCCGGCGGTAGCCGACGAGGTCGGCGGCGAAGATCTCGCCGCCCCACAGGGTGCCGTCGTCCCCCATCCCCAGGCCGTCGTAGGCGACCCCGACGAACGGGCCCGTGATGGCGTGCTCCGCCGCGCACGAGGCGACGTGGGCGTGGTGGTGCTGGACCGCGATCCGGCGCTCGGGCGGGTACCCCGCCACCGCGAACTTGGTGGACAGGTACTCGGGGTGGAGGTCGTGGGCGACGACCTCGGGCTCCAGCGCGAGGAGCCGGGCCAGGTGGGCGAGCCCATCCGTGAACGCCCGGTGGGTCGCGAGGTCCTCCAGGTCGCCGTTGTGGGGCGCGACGTGGGCGCGGCGCCCGCGGGCAAGGGTGAAGGTGTGCTTCAGCTCGGCGCCGACGGCCAGGATCGGCCGCTCCGCGGCGATCGGCAGGGGGAGCGCTGCAGGAGCGTAGCCACGCCCGCGCCGCACGATGGACGCCCGGCCGGCCACCACGCGGCCGACGGAGTCGTCGTAGCGGGCCCGGATCTCCCGGTCGTGGACCAGGAAGGCGTCGGCCAGGCCGGACAGACGCGCCGCGGCGTCGGCGTCGTCGGTCGCCAGGGGCTCGTCGGAGAGGTTCCCCGAGGTCAGCACGATGGGCTGGTCGACGGCCGCCAGCAGCAGGTGGTGGAGCGGCGTGTAGGGCAGGAAGACGCCGAGGCGGTGATTGCCGGCGGCGACCGACGGCGCCAGGCGGGGCTCCCCCCGCCGGCGCGCGACCAGGAGGACGATCGGCCGCTCCGGTCCGACCAGGAGCCGCCTCTCGGTGGCCCCGACCCGGGCCAGGCGCTCCACGGCGGCGAGATCGGCGGCCATCACCGCGAACGGCTTGGCCCAGCGCCGCTTGCGGTCGCGGAGGCGCCGCACGGCCGCCTCGTCGGTGGCGTCGCAGGCGAGGTGGTAGCCGCCGAGGCCCTTGACGGCCACGATCCGGCCGCCGCGGAGGTCGTCGGCGGCCGCGGCAAGCGCCCTGTCGCCCCGGGCGCTGGGGGCCGCCGCTTCCGTGGGCCGGTAGGCGAGGCGCGGCCCGCATTCGGGGCACGCGACGGGCTCCGCGTGGAAGCGGCGGTTGGCCGGGTCGCGGTACTCGGCGGCGCAGGCGCCGCACAGGGGGAAGGCCCGCATCGTGGTCCGGGCGCGGTCGTACGGCAGCTCGTCGATGATGCTGGCCCGCGGCCCGCAGTTGGTGCAGTTGGTGAACGGGTAGCGGTAGCGCCGGTCGGCAGGATCGAGCACCTCGCGCAGGCAGTCGTCGCAGGTCGCGATGTCGGGCGGGAAGAGGCGCTCCGTCGCCGCCGAGGCGACGCTCTCGTGGATCGCGAACGGCCGGGTCAGGGCGGCGGCCGCGGCGGGCCCGAGCGCGATCGCGGTGACGCCATCCACGCGCGCCCGCGGCGGGGCGTCGGTGCGCAGCCGGCGGACGAACGCATCGAGTGCAGCCGGCTCCCCGGAGGCCTCGATCTCCACCCTCCCCGCCGCGTTGCGGACGGCGCCGGCAAGCCCCAGCTCCGTGGCAAGGCGCCAGACGAACGGCCGGAAGCCGACGCCCTGGACGACGCCCTCGACGACGATCTGGCGAGCTGCAGCGTCGTCCCCGGCCTCGGCGGCGGGGACGCGCGCGCCCGGCTCCACGGATGCAGCCATGCGAATAAGATTGCCTTGCGGGGGGCGGGCCAAGGATGGGCCGAACGGCCCGTGGATGGGCCGAACGGCCCGTGGATGGCCCTCGGTCGGCGTTCGTGACGGTCGACACTGGCGATGCGCCGTCCGGCGGCGCAGGCTCCCCGGAGGAGCGGGGGCCACCCCGGCCCACCGCAACACGCTGGGAGGCGATCGGATGAGGCTCCAGCGCGAGCAGCCGCATCGGCCTGTCACCCTCGTCTGGCTCGACGCGGACGAGGCGATCCTCCTTCAGTGCGAGGCGCCGGCCCGCGATGGCCCTCCCGGCGAGGTTTCCGCGGGCAACGGCGCGGGCGACCCGGCCATCCGGCGGGTGCGCTCGCAGGTCCCTCCCCATCGCCGGGCGACCGGACACCTCCACCATGACCCGCGCGCCCGGTCGGGGGGCGGGGCGGACCCCAACGACCTCGCCGAGCGGCGCCGCGAGCACCTCATGGCGGCCTACCTCCGGGAGGTGGCGGCGCTCGTGCCCGATGCAGACCGCGTGGTCGTCATCGGCCCGGGTCCGGTGCACGGCCGGCTTGCCCAGGAGCTTCGGGTGGCCGACACGCGGCACCGGCGAATGCGACCCGTGGAAGACTCCGCGGCCGGGCCGCTCACGGAGCGCCAGCTCCGGGCGCGCTGGCGCGGGCTGAACGGCACCTCGCCCGAGCGGCAGCTGCCCGCCAACGCGGGCTCGCCCACGTGACCTGCCGCGCGGCTGCCGCCCGCCGCCGACCGAACGTGCCGTTACGACACTGATTCGCAACCCTTCGGCACTCCCCTCGTCGCGGCGCCGGGGGGAGGCTCGCTGCACACCTCGCGATCGCTGGAGGCATCCACTCGCATGATCGCCGTCGCGGAACCGGCATCCGACGACCTCTCGTTAGCGGGCGCGGCGGACCCGGCCGGGGCAGGCCGGACCGCATCCGCGCCGTTCCAGCCCGTCCTCATCGACATCGAGCGCTGCAAGGGCTGCGCCCTGTGCGTCGCGGCGTGCCCGAAGGGGATCCTTGCCCTCGACGAGACCCGGGTCAACGTCCAGGGCTATCACCCCGTCCAGATCACGAACCCCGACGCCTGCACGTCGGATGCGCACTGCGCCCGGGTCTGCCCGGACTGCGTCCTCGTGATCCTGGCCCGCCCGAAGCCCCGGCGGGAGGTCCCGGCATGACGACCCCGGACGCCCCGGCACGGCCGGCCGCCCATCGGGCCGCGCGCGCCGGCGCGCTGCACCACGGCCGCCGCGTCCTGATGAAGGGCAACGAGGCCATGGCCGAGGCCGCGATCCGGGCGGGCTGCGATGCCTACTTCGGCTATCCGATCACGCCGCAGGCGGAGCTCCTCGAGTGGATGGCCCGCCGGATGCCGGAGGAGGGGCGCGCCTTCGTGCAGGCGGAATTGGAGCTGGGCGCCATCAACATGGCCCTCGGTGCCGCCGCGACCGGCGCCCGCGTGCTCGTCAGCTCGTCGTCGCCCGGGATCAGCCTCATGGCCGAGGCGATGAGCTACATGGCGGCCTCGGAGGTCCCGGTCGTCCTGATCAACGTGATGCGCGGGGGGCCGGGCCTGGGGAGCATCGGACCCAGCCAGTCCGACTACTTCCAGGCCGTCAAGGGCCACGGGCACGGGGACTACCGGGTCCCCGTCCTCGCTCCCGCATCGATCGGCGAGGCGATGGCACTCACCGCGGACTCCTTCGAGCTCGCCGAGCGGTACCGGACGCCCGTGATGATCCTGGCCGACGGGATCCTCGGCCAGGCGATGGAGCCCGTCGAGCTCACGTTCCGGGAGCCGCCCCGCGCGGCCGCCGACTGGGCCCTGACCGGTGCGGATGGCCGCCCGCCGAGGGTCGTGCGATCGCTGCACCTGAAGCCGGAGGACCTCGAGGCCCACAACCTGCACCTGCAGGCGAAGTACGCCGCCATCGCGGAACGCGAGGAGCGTCACGACGGCGAGCACCTCGACGACGCCGACCTCGTGGTCGTCGCCTACGGGACGGCGGCCCGCGTCGCCCGCACCGCCGTGACCCAGGCGCGCGCCGACGGCATCCGTGCCGGCCTCCTCCGGCCGATCACGCTCTGGCCGTTCCCGTCCGCGGCCCTCGCCGAACTCGCCGGCCGCGTCCGTGGATTCCTCGTCGTCGAGCTCTCCGCGGGCCAGATGATCGAGGACGTCCGGCTGGCGGTGGAGGGACGGGCACCCATCGCCTTCACGGGGCGGACCGGTGGGATGGTCCCGACGCCCGGCGAGGTCGTGGCGGCGTTGCGGCAGCTGTCGGCTACGACGGCTCCGCGAGCGGAAGGGGCGACCCGGTGAGCGTCGCGATCCCCGAGGGAGCCCGGGTCATCTTCGGGCGGCCCGAGCTGCTGCTCGACCGCACCACGCACTACTGCCCGGGCTGCGGCCACGGTGTCGTCCATCGCCTGATCGCCGAGGTGCTCGGCGAGCTGGGTCTCGGGCCGCGGACGATCGCGGTGGCGCCGGTCGGCTGCGCCGTCTTCGCCTACGACTACCTCGGCGTCGACTGGGTCGAGGCCCCGCATGGCCGGGCACCGGCCGTCGCGACCGGGGTGCGCCGGGTTCGACCCGAGGCGTTCGTGCTGACGTACCAGGGCGACGGCGACCTGGCCGCGATCGGCACCGGCGAGATCGTTCATGCGGCGGCCCGCGGGGAGCTCCTCACGGCGGTCTTCGTCAACAACGGGATCTACGGCATGACCGGCGGCCAGATGGCGCCGACGACGCTCCTGGGCCAGCGGTCGACCTCGTCGCCCGGCGGTCGGAGCGCGGCACTCCACGGGTATCCCGTCCCGATGACGGAGATGCTGGCGATCCTCCCCGGCGTGGCCTACGCGGCGCGCGGCTCGATCGCGGACGCGGTGTCGATCGGTCGCACCAAGCGCTACCTGCGCCGCGCCTGCGAGATCCAGCTGGAAGGGCGCGGGTTCGCGATCGTCGAGGTGATCAGCAACTGCCCCGTCGGCTGGGGCATGACTCCCCAGGAGTCGATCGAGCGGCTCAAGGAGGTCGTCGCCCCGGCGTACCAGCCGGGCGTCATCGTCGACCGGACGATCGAGCCCGCCGGCGAAGGCGCGGCGAGTCGCGCGACGCCTCTCGACTCGACCGTGGCCCGGCCCGGCGAGCGCTGACCATGGAGCGCTCGGTCGTCATCGCCGGGTTCGGCGGGCAGGGCATCCTGTTCGCCGGCAAGGTCCTGGCGCGCGCGGCGATGAACGAGGACCGCGAGGTCCTCTGGATCCCGTCGTATGGCCCCGAGATGCGGGGCGGGACCGCGTCCTGCACGGTGATCATCGGGGACCGCCCGATCGGCTCGCCGGTGGTCGACGAGGCCGACGCCGCCGTCGTCCTCAACCCGCCGTCCCACGCCAAGTTCGCGAGCAGGGTTGCTCCCGGCGGCGTGCTCGTCGTCAACGAGACGCTCGTGAGCGAAGTCTCCGGGCGCCCGGAGATCACGGAGCTGCGGATCCCGTGCACGCGCCTGGCCAAGGATGCCGGGGACGACTCGCTGGTGAGCGTCGTCGCCCTCGGGGCGCTCGTGGGATACCTGCGCCTGGTGCGCCCGGCGGCGATCCGGAACGCGATCCGGCAAAGCGTGGGAACGAGACACCTCGAGGTCCTCGAGGCCGACCTGGCCGCCTTCGACGTCGGACACCGGGTGGGGCTGCGGAGCCACGCGGCGCACCCGGAGCGCGCGACGGTCCCGGCCTGAGCGACCGGGCGAGCGCCGCCCGGCGGGCCCCCCGCCCGGGGGACCCTAGCCTTCGCGCTCGGAGCGCGCGCGCCGCCGCGCCTCGCGGTTCGAGAGGACCGGCGGCGCTTCCTCGGGGAGGACGCGGAGTCGGGTCGCCGCGACGACCGTCACGGCCCCCGTCATCGCCAGCGCCGCGACCGCAACCGGCACGGCCTTGCCCAGCCCGAACGCCGGCAGCGTGGAGACGCCGATGCCCACCGCGATCCCGATCCAGGCGACGACGTAGAGGCCGCCGTCAGGGACGCGGTACCGTCGCGCAAGGCTGGCGACGGCCAGGTAGCCGGCGCCCGCGAGGACGCTCCAGATCCCGATGGCGAGGAGGCTGATCCGCGGGTCGGAGCTGGGCAGGAGGACGCCGAAGAGGCCCAGCACGGCACCGCCGACGGCGACCCCGACGAAGGGCAGCGCGCGCGTCATGCCGCCCGGAGCGCGCATGAGGGCGGCGATCAGCAGGACGCCCGCGCTGAGCTGCCAGACGCCCGTGATCAACGTCGGGGCGGCGACCTCCAGCGCGACGGCCAGGGCGGCGAGGAGCGCGATGACGCCGGCGGCGGCGAATGCCCACCAGACGCTGCGGCACATGCGGGCGAACGGCTGCATGGTCGGCGGGTCTCCTCGGCGTGTGACGGGTCAGGGTTGGGTGAGTATGGCGGAACGAACAGGCCGGGCGCTGGGCGCGCGGCCTGGCAGCCGAATCCGGCGGGCCGAGCCGCCGCTGTGCGTCGCTGCGTCGTGCCGCCGCTGTGCGTTTGCGGTGTCGAGCCGCCCTGCGTCGCGGTCAGGAGTGCGCGGGCGCCGCGAGATCGCTGGCGGCGGTCCACGACCGGAGCGTGCGCATGTAGTTGGCCCGCTCGAACGCGGCAGGGTCCGCCACGGCCGCCTGCGTCGCGCTGCCACGCAGCTGGGCGACGGACTCGTACTCGTGCTCGGTCATCCATGCCACGAGGTCGCGCTCCATCGCCCGGAGGTGGTCGGGGCCGTGGTGCAGCACGGCGGAGGTCGTCATCGCCACGTCGGCGCCCACCAGGAGCGCCTTGATCGCGTCGGTGCCGGCATGGATGCCGGACGTCGTGGCCATGGACACGGCCGGACCCAGCTGCGGGCGCAGGATCGCCGTCCAGCGCATCGGGAGCCGAAGCTCCGCCGGCCGACTCAGGTCCAGGCGCGGAACCACCTCCAGCGATTCGAGGTCGAAGTCGGGCTGGTAGAACCGGTTGAACAGGACGAGGCCGTCCGCGCCCCGCTCCACGACCTGGTGGGCAAAGCTCGCCAGCGCCGAGTAGTACGGGCTGAGCTTGACCGCGAGCGGAATGCTGATCGCCGCGCGGACCGCCGCGATCAGCTCGAGGTCGAGCGACTCCATGTCGGCGGCAGTCTTCGCCGGATCTGCCGCCAGGTGGTAGAGGTTGAGCTCGAGGGCGTCGGCGCCGGCGTCCTGCATGAGCCGCGCGTAGCGAACCCAGCCGCCCGAGGTGCTGGCGTTCAGGCTCGCGATCACGGGCACGCCCACGTCCGTCTTGATGCGCCGCAGGCGGGCGAGGTACTGGTCGCCGACTCCGGCGAAGGATCCGACGGCCGGGAAGTAGTCGAGGGCCTCGGCAAATGCATTCGTCCCCGCCTCGAGGGATCGATTGAGCTCGATGTCCTCGTGAACGATCTCCTCCTCGAAGAGCGACGGCAGGACGATGGCCGCTGCGCCCGCGTCGACGAGCTGGCGCGCCGTGTCCGGCTCCCGCGTGAGCGGGGAGGGCGAGGCGACGAGCGGCGAGCGCAGCTCGAGGCCGAGGTAGCGAGTGCGGAGGTCGACGGTCACGCCTCGTCTCCCGTGCTGCTGGTCTCGGAGCCGTCCGCGGCTGCGGGCAGGGCTCCCGGCCCATGCTGGACGTGGGGCACGCTGCGGTGCATCGCCGCGAGCTGCTCGTAGTAGCGCCAGCGCTCGTCGACGTCTGCCTGGGCCAGCGTGGCGAGCAGGGCCGCGCGCTCCGGGTCCGTCCGGGCCAGGATCGCGAACCGCGTCTCGTCGGCCACGAAGTCGGCGACCTGCATGGTCGGCGCCTTCGAGTCGAGCTTGAACGGCTGGCCCTCCTCCACCTCGCTCGGCTGGAACCGGTAGAGCGGCCAGTAGCCGCTCCTGACGGCGTCCTTCTGGTGGCTCATCGACTTGCCCATGTCGATGCCGTGCGCGATGCAGGTGCTGTAGGCGATCACGAGGGACGGTCCGGGCCAGGCGTCTGCCTCCAGCAGGGCCTTCGCCGCCTGCGCGTCGTTGGCGCCCATCGAGATCTGCGCGACATAGACGTCGCCGTAGGCCCGGGCCACCGCGCCGAGGTCCTTCTTGCCCCGGGCCTTGCCGGCGGCGGCGAACTTGGCGACTGCGCCGCGTGGCGTGGCCTTCGACGCCTGGCCGCCCGTGTTGGAGTAGACCTCGGTGTCGAGGACCAGGACGTTGACGTTCCGGCCCGAGCTCAGGACGTGGTCCAGGCCGCCGTAGCCGATGTCGTACGCCCAGCCGTCGCCGCCGACGATCCAGACGCCCTTGCGGACCAGGTCGTTGGCGAGCGCGAGGAGGTGGCGGGCGTCGGAGCCGAGCTCGCCGTCGACCGTGGCGAGGACGTCGCGGAGCCTGGCGATCCGCTCGCGCTGAGCGTCGATCCCGGGCTCGGTCTCCTGGTCCGCCTCGAGGATCTCCGCGACGAGCTCCGGGCCGACCGCCGGCGCGAGCTTCGCCAGCAGGCGTCGGGCCTGGTCGTTCTGGGCGTCGAGACCGAGGCGGATGCCCAGGCCGAACTCGGCGTTGTCCTCGAAGAGCGAGTTGTTCCAGGCGGGGCCGCGGCCCTGGGCGTTGACCGTCCACGGGGTCGTGGGCAGGTTGGCGCCGTAGATCGAGGAGCAGCCCGTGGCGTTGGCCACGATCATGCGGTCCCCGAAGAGCTGGGAGACGAGCTTGAGGTACGGCGTCTCGCCGCAGCCGTTGCAGGCCAGCGAGAACTCGAAGAGGGGTTCCAGGACCTGGGCGCCCTTCACCGTGTCGTGGGCGATCAGGCTGCGATCGAGCGGCGGGATCGACTGGAAGAACTCCCAGCGGGGTCGCTCGACGTCGCGGTGCGCCGCCGCCGGCTCGAGGTTGATGGACTTGTGCTTGACCTCGGTCTTGCTCTTGGCGGGGCAGACGTCCACGCAGACGCCGCAGCCCGTGCAGTCGTCCGGCGCGACCTGGATGGTGAGCCGGTGGTCCACCACCTCGCGGGACTTGAACTCCTTGGACAGGAAGCCCGCCGGAGCGGCGTCGACCGCGGCCGCCGGGAAGACCTTCATCCGGATGGCCGCGTGCGGGCAGACCATGGCGCACTTGCCGCAGTCGATGCAGATCGACGGGTCCCAGATCGGCAGCTCCAGGGCGATGGCTCGCTTCTCGTACTGGGTCGTGCCCGTCGGGAAGGTCCCGTCGATCGGGAAGGCGCTGACCGGGAGCTGGTCGCCACCCCCGGCCATGAGGACGGCGGTGACGTTCTTGACGAAGTCCGGTGCGCTGTCCGGCACGACCGGCGGGAGGGCATACCCGGTGCCGGCCTGGCCCAGCGTCACGTGGCCGAGCCGCTCGATGGAGCGGTCGATCGCCGCGAAGTTGCGGTCGACCACCGACTGGCCCCGCTTGATGTACGTCTTCTCGACGAAGTCCTTGATGCGGCTGATCGCCTCGTCCGACGGCAGCACCCCGGAGAGGTGGAAGAAGCAGGGCTGCATGATCGTGTTGATCCGGTTGCCCATGCCGGTCTCGGCGGCGACCGCCAGGGCGTCGATGACCCAGAAGTCCACCTGCTTCTCGACGAGCTGCCTCTGGACCTCGGCCGGCAGGTGATCCCAGATCTCGTCGGGCCCGTAGGGCGAGTTGAGGAGGAACGTGGCGCCGGGCTTGGCGAAGTCGACGATCTTGATCTTCTCCAGGAGCCCGAACTGGTGGCAGGCGATGAAGTCGGCCGAATTCGATGAGGTAGGAAGACCGTGTCGGCACGGGCCCGAAGCGCAGGTGCGAGACGGTCGTGCCGCCCGACTTCTTGGAGTCGTACACGAAGAAGCCCTGGGCGAAGCGGTCGGTGCCCTCGCCGATGATCTTGACCGAGGCATGGTTGGCCCCGACGGTGCCGTCGGATCCCAATCCGAAGAAGAGGGCCTGCACCTCGCCCGCGGGACGTGGGGTCCGGTAGTCGACGTCGATCGGCAGGCTGAGATGGGTGACGTCGTCGTAGATGCCCACGCTGAAGTGGCGCTTGGGCCGGGCCGCCGACAGCTCGTCGAAGACCGGCCGGATCATCCCCGGGGTGACTTCCTTGGACGACAGGCCGTACCTGCCGCCGATGATGCGAGGCATGGCGGCGAAGGGCGGCTCGTCGGAGTCCATCCGCTCCGCCACCGCTGCCACGACGGCCTGGTACAGCGGCTCGCCGACGGCGCCGGGCTCCTTGGTCCGGTCGAGGACCGCGATCGCCTTGACCGTCGCCGGGAGGACGCCGAAGAGGGCGTCCGCCGGGAACGGCTGGAACAGCCTGACGACCAGCACGCCGACCTTCTGGCCCGTGGCGTTGAGGGCGTCGACCGTCTCCTGCACCGCGCCCGCCGCGGAGCCCATGATCACGATGACCCGATCGGCGTCGGGGGCGCCGTGGTAGTCGACCAGGCCGTAGCGCCGGCCGGTCTGCTCGGCCAGCTCCTGCATGACCTCCGTCACGATGCCCGGCAGCGCGTCGTAGAAGCGGTTCGCCGCCTCGCGGGCCTGGAAGAACGCGTCGGGGTTCTGCGCCGTCCCACGCACCACCGGGGCATCCGGGCTCATGCCCCGCGCGCGGAACGCGAGGACGTCGTCGTCGCGGACCAGCGACCGGATGACCTCGTCCTCGATCACCGCGATCTTGTTGATCTCGTGGGAGGTGCGGAAGCCGTCGAAGAAGTGGAGGAAGGGCACCCGACCGCGGAGGGTGGCCGCGTGGGAGACGAGGGCGAAGTCGTGGGCTTCCTGCACCGAGCCTGCGGCCAGCATCGCCCAGCCCGTGGCACGTGCGTGCATCACGTCGCTGTGGTCACCGTAGATCGAGAGCGCGTGCGTGGCCAGCGTGCGCGCCGCCACGTGGATGACCGTCGGGGTCAGCTCGCCGGCGATCTTGAACATGTTCGGGATCATCAGGAGCAGGCCCTGGGACGCCGTGAAGGTCGTCCCGAGGGCGCCCTTCTGCAGCGCGCCGTGGAGCGCACCGGCGGCGCCGCCCTCGGACTGCATCTCGATGACGTCCGGGACTTTGCCCCACAGGTTCGGCTTCCCGGCGGCGGCCCAGTCGTCGGCGTGCTCCGCCATCGGCGAGGCAGGGGTGATCGGGAAGATCGAGATGACCTCGCTCACCGCATAGGCCACCCGCGCGGCGGCCTCGTTGCCGTCCATGCAGGCGAACTGCTGGGGGCGCTTCCCGCGCTCACCTGCGGCGGGGACGGCGTCGGGGTCGGGTGCGGGCCGCTCCGGCGGCGTGAGCAGGGTCATGCGAGACCTCCGATGGCGCGCAGGCGACTGGCAAGGCTGCCGCCTTCGACGTGCTTGAGGATGGTGGCGCCGATCCCGGCGTCACGTGCGTTGCGGGCCTCGTCGGCGCCGAGGTAGGCCTCGAGGACGACGATCCGGTTCCGGGGAACGACGCCGTCGAGGGCCTCGGCCACGGCGCGCCACCCCCCGCGCAGGGCCCCGTCCACGAGGACGAGGTCGGGATCGCAGGTACGGGCGGCCAGGGCCGCGGAACGCGCGGAGCGGACCTCGCCGACGACGACGAAGCCATGCCGCCCGAGGTGTGCCGCCAGCGCATCGCTGGCGGCCAGGTGGTCGCTGACGATGAGGAGGCGGCGGACCGAATCGGGACGCGGACGAAACATGCTGCAAGGGTCCCCCCGGGGCCCCGGGACCGGACCCCCGCTCCGTCCCGAAACCTTGGGCCATTCGGCCCTGCCACGTGTCGTGAACACGGACGACACTTCGGCGCGTGGTGGACGTCGCAGGGGACGCGCGGCGTCCACCACGACCTGTCTTCCGGCGCCAGAATCGGGCGCTCCGGCACGGGTCGGCAGGTCCCGCGGGGCGGAGACCGGCCGCGGACCGCCCTACAGGTAGTGCGTCTTGCGGGCCTGCGCCGCCAGCTCGTCGCGGAAATCCGGGTGGGCGATCGCGATGAGCTCCTGGGCCCGCTCGCGGATCGTCTTCCCGTGCAGCTCGGCGACGCCCCACTCCGTGACCACCGTCCGCACGTGGGCCCGCGTCGTCACGACGCCCGAGCCCTCGGCCAGGAACGGGGTGATGCGGGAGACGCGACCATCCGCCGCCGTGGACGGCAGGGCGATGATCGCGCGGCCTTCCGGCGCGAGCGCCGCGCCGCGGATGAAGTCCATCTGGCCGCCCACGCCGCTGTAGAGGTGCCAGCCGATCGAATTGGCGCAGACCTGGCCCGTGAGGTCGATGGCGATCGCGGAGTTGATCGCCGTCATCCGCCGGAAGCTGCGGATCACGTGGGTGTCGTTCGTGAAGTCGCAGGCCCGCATCTCGACCATCGGGTTGTCGTCGACGAAGCGATACAGCTTGTCGGTCCCCATCATGAACGCGCAGACGACCTTGCCCCGGTTGCGCTCCTTGGCCAGGCCGGTGACGACGCCGGCCTCGACCAGGTCGACGACGCAGTTGGTCATCATCTCGGTGTGGATCCCGAGGTCCTTCTTCTCGCCGAGGAAGAGCGCCACGGCGCTGGGGATCGCGCCGATCCCCATCTGGAGGGTCGCCCCGTCGGGCACGAGGTCGGCGACGAACTCGCCGATCCGGCGCTCCACCTCCCCGATCGCGGGGTCCGGGTAGCCATAGGGCGGGATGTCCACCTCGACGCCGTAGTCGATGTCGTCGACATGCACGAAGCTCTCGCCCAGGGTGCGCGGCATCCCACGGTTGACCTGGGCGATCACGATGCCGGCGGCGTGGATCGCAGCCTGCATCGCCTCGACCGACGTGCCGAGGGAGCAGAAGCCGTGCGCATCGGGCGGCGAGACGTTGACGAGGACTGCATCGAGGGGCAGGAGCCCGCCCGAGAAGAGGTGCGGGACGTCCGACAGGAAGACGGGGATGAACTCGGCACGCCCCTCGTTCACGGCCTGGCGCGCGTTGGGACCGATGAACAGGGCACGATGGCGGAAGTGGGCTGCCATCTCCGGGGCCAGGTGCGGCCCGGGTCCCTCGATGTGGAGGTGGACCATGCTCACGTTGTGGAGCTCCGGGGCGCGTGCAACGAGCGCGTCGAGCAATGCGGACGGTGCCGCCGCCGCGCACTGGATGTAGACCTGGTCGCCGGACCGGATGTCGGCAACCGCCTCCTCGGCGCTGACGATCTTCATGCCGGCAGTCTGGGAAGCCTCACGCGAATCTGCACCGGCCGGAAGGCATATCGCGAGCGCTGTTCGGCACCGTTCCGGCGGGCCACCGGGACGGTCGCTTCCGTCGCCGGGACGATCGCGATCGGCCGGCCCGGCGGGTTGACGCGGCGGGCCGACGCGGCCGACCATTGGCCGCCATGGCGACCCCCGATCCGTACAAGCTCCTCCAGGTCGACCCGGAGGCGGACGTGGAGATCATCCAGGTCGCCTACCGGAAGCTGGCCCAGCGGTATCACCCGGACGTGGCGCAGGGGCCGGAGGCGGCGCGGCGCATGGCGGACCTGAATGCCGCGCGCGACCTCCTCCTGGATCCCGCCGCCCGGGCCGCCTACGACCGCGACCGGGCCCGTTCGGGGCGCGCGGGAGGGAATCCCGGGTCCGCGGCGACGCCGGCGGACGCCGCAATGGGCGGGTTCCCGGGCCGTCCGGCCGGCGCGTCCGCCGGGTCGCCGCGCAGCAGCCCGTCGGGCAGCGTGCTCACGTTTGGGCGATACGTCGGCTGGTCGCTCGCGGAGATCGCCCGGCGCGACGTCGAGTACATCGAGTGGCTCGACCGGATGCCCATCGGCAGGCCGTACCGCGCCGAGGTGGATGCCATCCTGCGGAGCACCGGTCGGCGCGGTGGCGCCGCGAAGCCGGAGGAGCCGCACGGGCTGTCCCGGCGGCGCTGAGCCCGGCAGGCACCCGAGAGCCGCGGGCGGCAACCTGCCGGAGCGGCCGGTCCGCCCTGCCCGGTGGCCGCGTCCGACGCGGCGGGCGAGCGAGGCCCCTACGTCCCGGAGCCGGGGAGCCGGTGCTTGGCGACGAACGCCGCTGCCTGGGCCCGGCGCTGGAGGTTGAGCTTGGAGAGGATCGAGCTGACGTAGTTCTTCACGGTCTTGTCGGACAGGAAGACCTCCTGCGCGATCTCCTTGTTCGTCTTGCCCTCGGCGACCAGCTGGAGGATCTTCTGCTCCTGGGCGGTCAGCTGCGCAAGCTCGTCGGTGTAGGTGCCGGAGGCGATCCGTCGGACCCGCTCGAGGACCTTCTCCGTGACGGCGGGGTCGAGGAGGGACTCCCCGCGCCCGACGGCTTCGAGCGCCGCCACGAGGTCGCGCGATCGGATCTGCTTGAGCAGGTAGCCCGATGCCCCGGCGATGATGGCCGACAGGACGGCCTCCTCGTCGGGGTAGCTCGTGAGCATGACGACGCGGGTGCCCGGGAGCTCGGAGCGGATGTCCCGGCAGGCCTCGATCCCGGAGCCGTCGGGTAGCCGGACGTCCATCACCACGAGGTCGGGCTGGTAGCGGCGGGCACAGTCGAGCGCCTCCTCGACCGTGCCGGCCTCGGCGACGACCTGAAACCGCTCGCGGCGCTCCAGCAGCGACACGAGGCCCTGGCGGACCACCTCGTGATCGTCGACCACGAGCAGGCGGAGGGGACGCGGCTCGGACTGCTCGGTCATCTCGTGGTCAATCCCTCCCACTGCCGGCGCAACCCGCGATACGCGGACGAACGGCTCAAGCTCCGCCGACGTCGTCCGAGGGCTCGTCCTCGTCGGACTGTGCGCCCGGCACGCGGACGATGATACGCGTCCCCGCGCCGGGATGGCTATCGACCAGGAGGGTGGCGCCGATCGAGACCGCCCGCGTGCGCATGTTCCGCAACCCCTGGTGGCCCAGCCCGCGTGGCGCGGCCGGGTCGAAGCCCGTGCCGTTGTCGGCGATGACGATCTCGATGCCGGCGATCCCGGGGTCGGGCTCGACGATCAGCTCCGCGCGCGTCGCGCGAGCGTGGCGGGCAATGTTGCTGAGCGCCTCGCGGGTGATCGAGAGGAGCTCGGCGGTGCGGTCCGCGCCGATGATCGGCGCCGCGACCGTGGGTCCGGCACGCAGCTCGACGTCGATCATCGTGTTCACCCGGAACTCGTCGGCGAGGGCCGCCAGGCCCTCCACGACGTCGACGCTGTCGAGCAGCGCCGGGCGCAGGCCGAAGATGAAGTTGCGGATGTCGCGGATCGTCTGGTCCAGGCTGTCGATGGCGCGCTCGACGCGCCGGCGAGCCTCGTCGGGCTCCTCGTCCATCATCTCGGGGACGTCGTCGAGGGAGAGACCGACGGCATAGATCGCCTGGATCACGCTGTCGTGGAGATCCTTGCCGATCCGCTCGCGCTCCTCGACGATGGCCAGGCGCTGGACCTGCTCGTGGAGGCGGGCGTTCTCCATCGCGATGGCTGCGTGGCGCGCGAACGACTCCACGATCCGCTGGTCCTCGTCGGTGAAGCCGCCATCCTTCTCGGTCAGGTAGAGGTTGCCGATGGTGCGGCCCCGCACCACCACCGGCACGCCCAGGAACGGGTGCATCTCCGGGTGGTTGGGAGGAAATCCCGATCCGCGCGGGTCGGCCATGAGGTCCGGGATCCGGATCGAGCGGTTCTCCCGGATGATGAGCCCGAGGATGCCGTGGCCCCTGGGGGGGGCGCCGATCCGGGCGCGATCCGAGCGGTTGATCCCGCTCGTGATGAACTGCTCGATCACCCCCTCCTGGTCGTGGATCCCGAGCGCCGCATAGCGCGCCCCGGTGAGCCCGCGGACGCGGTCGACGATGAGCTGCAGGACGCGGTCGACGGACAGGACCCCGGCCATCGCCCGGATCGCCTCGTCGAGCGCGTCCAGACGCCGGCTCGCCCGGGCCACCTCGGCGTAGGCCCGGGCACCGTCGAGCGCCAGCTCCACGACGCGCACCGGCAGCCCCGTGGGCATCGTCGGGCCGTCGAGCCAGAGCGTGCCGACCGGGCGCCCGGCCGTCTCGGACGGCTCCGCAACGATCGTCGCGTACAGCGAGATTGCGACGACCTCGTGACGCCCGTTCCGGCCGGGCCGCCTGGCGAGGGTGCCCCAGCCGCCGCCGACGGCCACCGTCGGCTCGAGCCATGCTTCCAGGTGGGCCCCGGCTGCACCGGACCCGCGCGCGACCAGCTCCAGGCCGTGGGCCAGCACGCGCCGGGGACGGGCCGGGTCCGCCGCCCAGGCCTGGAGGACGGCAAGCGCGTCCAGCATGTCGTCGACGTCGGCGGCCGGTCGGTCGGTGAGGGTCATCCCGGCGAGCGTAGCAGGGGCCGACCTCGCGCGTGCCTGGCCGCCGACACATGCGCACATGCGTACTCAGGGGACGGTCGGCCCACCGCGAACGGGCCGAATGTCATGCCGAGCGTCGGGTCCGTCCGCGTACCATCCCGGTCCATGGAGACGACGACGCCCCAGGGCAGCATCCCGCCGTCCCGGCCGGACCCCGAGACGACCGGGCCCGCCGTGCTTGACGCCTCCCTGACGCGCCGCGGATTCCTGCGCGGCGCGGCCCTCGCGGGGACCGGCCTCGTCGCGGTGACGGTGGCGGCCTGCGCACCGGCCAGCGCCCCGGTCTGGGAGTACGCCACCGCCAGGCCCCAGCCCTCGCCCAGCACGCCGCCCGCATCGGCGGCGCCGAGCACGCCCCCGATCCGCTGCGCCGAGCGCGACGCCGGCCATGTCGATGGCGCCCTCCCCCAGCCCGGCGCCGTCGCAGCCTGTCGGCAACATCCCGACCGGCTGGAGCGAGCACGACGTCAACGCCCGCAACGTGGTCCGGCGCTACCTGGGCAACCTGGTCCCCGCCCTGAAGGGCATCTACGGCGACGCCGCGTTCCTGGCGCTGGCCGACATCCTGGGGGCCGGGGACAACTATCCCGAGCTGTCCCAGCCGCCGGCCTTCGCCCAGGTGCCGCAGGTCGTCCTCACCGACGCGGTCTCGCCCCTGAAGCCCACCCTGGACGGCGACGTCAGGGTCTTCGAGCTCACGATCGACGAGATCGAGCAGAAGATCGACGAGAAGATGGCCCCCGTGGCCGCCCTCGGCTACAACAAGCAGTGGCCCGGCCCGACGATCCGCGCCAGGGAGGGCGACAAGCTCCGCTTCAAGTTCACGAACAACCTGAAGGAGACGACCGGCGTCCACTTCCACGGGATCGACTTCGCCAACTTCTTCATGGACGGCGTGCCGTTCGTGACCCAGAAGCCGATCGTGCCCGGCGGCACCTTCACGTACGAGTTCACCGCGAGCCCGGCTGGCACGATGATGTACCACTCCCACCACAACGCGACCGACCAGGTCGGTCGCGGGCTGCTGGGCGGCTTCCTCATCGACCCGAAGGACGATCCGGACCCCCGGAAGGCCTACGAGAAGAAGTACGGGATCGGCTACGACCGCGAGTACAGCTGGGTCTCGAACGACTCGCTGGGCGGGTTCACGATCAACGGCCACGGGTTCCCCGCCACCGTGCCCGTCCTCGCCGCCGTCGGCGAGAAGGTCCTGATCCGGTTCATGAACGAGGGGATCATGATGCACCCGTGGCACAGCCACGGGAACACGATGCGCGTCGTTGCGCGCGACGGCCGCCCGCTCGGCCCGGCGTCCTTCGACTGCGACACGCTGGGCGTGAACCCCGGCGAGCGCTGGGACGCCGTGATCACCGCGAGGCAGCCCGGTGTCTGGGCGTTCCACTGCCACATCCTGCCCCACGTGGAGGGCCTCGACGGGATGTTCGGCATGGTCAGCACCCTGATCGTCGTGCCGACGGCGGCCGACGTCACGACGATCCTCAAGGCCCTCGGGATCGGGTAGGGAAACCTCCGGGCGCGTCCCCGCCCGGAGCCCATGACGATGGCCCACATCGAGACGGTCCTCCTGGCCACCGACGCCTCGCCGGCCTCCATCGCCGCCGAGGAGCACGCCATCGATCTCGCCGCGCGACTCGACGCCCACCTCCTGGTCCTCTCCGTCATCTCGGGCGCACCCTCGGTCCGGGAGGCGCGCCAGCTGGCCATCGAGGCGATCGTCCAGCGCGCGCGTGCCGCCGGCGCCGAGGCCCGGGGAATGACCTGGGACGGAGACGCCGGCGAATCGATCGTCGACGTGGCAGAGTCAGAGTCGGCCGACCTCATCGTCGTCGGCACCCACGATCGCGGCGCCGTCGGCCGGCTCTTCCTGGGCAGCGTCTCGGACCACGTGGTGCGCCACGCCCGCTGCCCCGTCATGGTCGTGCGCCCGACACGGGTCGCGGCGCCGACGGGGTCGTCCTGACCGCTAGCGCGTGTACATGCCCTCCGGGTCCAGCGCGGTCCGGATGAGGTGGAGCTCCTCCGGCGTGGGCGCCGGGGTCACGCCGATAGTCGGCGAGATCTTCGGATCCCATCCGATCGTCGCCCGCACCTCCAGGAGCGTCGCGCCGGGGTGCAGCCAGTCGAGGCGCATCTCGCCGTCCTCGTCGAAGTGCCAGATCCCGAGGTCGGTGACCACGACCGACGGGCCGCGCCCGAGCCAGCCCTGCTCGCGCCGGATCCGCTCGGCCTTCTCGGCTCCACCGAGATTGCCCGGCGACGTCCGGAAGTCGATGCGCTCCACGAACGAGCGTGCCGACTGCCGCATGATCACGAAGATCTGGCGGGCGTTGATCGCGATCTCGCAGGCCCCGCCCGAGCCGGGCAGGCGCGTCTTCGGGGCCGCGTAGTCGCCGATGACCGTCGTGTTGATGTTCCCGTACCGGTCGATCTGGGCCGCTCCCAGGAAGCCGACGTCGACGAGCCCGCCCTGCAGGTAGAAGGCGAAGAGCTCCCACATGCTCACGACGGCCGTCGCCCCCGTCACGATCGTCGGATCGCCGATCGAGAGCGGGAGGCGAGCCGGCTCGGCCCCGAAGACGCCGGCCTCGTAGACCAGCTCCATCTCCGGGGCCACCGTTCGCTTGGCGAGGTTGACCGCGATGTTCGGGAGGCCAACCCCGACGAAGCAGACGCGCTGCCCGGCGAGCTCGCGAGCCGCGGCCACGATCATCATCTCCGACTTGCTGAACTCGGGCCCGGTCCCGCTGCGCGACTCGTCCATCGAATGAGTCTACCGTCACCGGTCCCCGCCGCGCCGCCCGCAGCACGGCTTCGTGCGTCGGCTGCGAACGGGCCTCTCGAGAACCGCGCGACGCCACTCGTCCGGCCGGACACCTTGCGCGGCACCGAGCCAGGGGCTACTGTGCGGATGCAGGACCCAACGGCGTCCGGCCAGACTCGAGCGTGAGCGAGTACAGCGCGCGAACCGATACTCGGTCTCCGTCTCCGCTGTCCAGTGACGCGATCGAGCGACCTGAGGGCCGGGCCGAAGGGGACAAGACAGGGGGGACTCCCGATGGGTGATTCCGATTCCGAGCGCGAGGGCTCGTTCGCGGAGGGTCAGGCCGCGCTCCCGCCGTCGGCCACCGTTCCAGGCTCCTTCAGCGAAGGGCAGGAGGCCTCGCACGCGGAGCACCTCCGGATGGGATCGTTCGCCGACACGTCATGCCCTGGGTGCCAAGAGGTCGAAAGGGTCCACGCCGACCACATCCGGAAGGGATCGTTCGCCGACACGTTCTGCCCGAAGTGCCAGGCGATGACCTGAGGGACAGGCGCCTCGTGACGCTTGCCACGAGGCGCCATTCCCGGGCGCAACGGCCGACGGCAGATACCCCAGGTGCTGCCGTCCGGCGGAGCTAAAGGTCCGAATGCGGCCTGTTCGTGCTCACGGGCAGCATCCGCGACAGCCTCCGACTGACTCTAGTGGTACTCGCCGTAGTCGACGACCCCGGAGGGTGCCGTGCCCGACGGGCGCAGGGCGGCCAGCCGCTCCAGCCCGAGCTTCTCGAGGTAGGCCGGCCGGCCGTCGAGATCGTGGACCCACGCGCGAAGCCAGGCGTCGGTGGCGTCGGGGTCGCGGCTGATCGGGTCCCACTCGCGATAGAACCGGTTGTCCCGGTCGTAGGAGCCCTGCACGTAGGATGGATGCGCACCCCACGGCTCGACCACCACGGCGTCGACCACGATCCCCGGGATGATCGTCCGGTTCGGGTCCGCCCGGACGACCGCCGGGTCGACGAGCTCCTCGACGACGACGATCACCCGGTCGGCGGCGAACGCGGCCTCCTTCTGGCACCCAAGCAGCCCCCAGACCTGGGTGTTGCCGGCGGCGTCGGCGCGCTGGGCGTGGATCACCGTGACGTCGGGGCGGAGCGGCGGCACCGCGTAGACCGTTCCGTCGCCGTAGGGACTCGCGATGGGGCGGATGAGCGGGTTTGCCTTCGGGAGGTCCGTCTCGAAGTAGGACCGCAGGGGCATGAACGGGAGGTTCGCCGCGCCCGCGGCGTAGCGGGCCACCATCCCGAAATGGCTGTACTCCTCGAGCTCCAGCGTCGCGCCGGCTCCCTCGGTGACCCGGCGGATCGCGTTGAGGCCGCCAACCCCGGGATTCCCGAGCCAGCTGAAGATGAGCTTTCGGGCGACGCCGGCCGCGACCATCTGGTCGTAGATGACGTCGGGTGTCATCCGCGCCAGCACCAGGTCCCGCCGGCCCTGGCGGATGATCTCGTGCCCGGCGGCGAACGAGATCAGGTGAGTGAACCCCTCGATCGCGACGGTGTCGCCGTCGCGGACCAGCCCTGCCACCGCGTCTCGCATCGTGGCGACCTTCGAGCTCACCCTGGCATCCTCCCTTTGGCCCGGCTGGTGCGGCGCCGCTGAGGGACCGCCTCTGCGAGCCGCCCCCGCTACGCCGAGGCGCCGAACTCCTCGCGGATGAAGCCGGCACGGGTCGCGGCGTCCACCTCGTGGACGTCCGACTCTCGGTGCGCGGCCACGTGGGCCACCGACTCGCCGAAGATGCGGACCGCGGTCGCCATCTCCACAGCTGTCACGACCAGCGGCGGGGACATCCGCACGCAGTCGTCGCCCGCCTGGAGGACGAGGAGGCCGCGGTCGAAGGCCTGCATCTGGACCGCCTCGGCCGTGTCCCCCGAGTCGAACTGGATGCCGATCATCAGGCCCTTGCCGCGGACCTCCCGGACGAGGTCCGGGAAGCGCGCGAGGAGCGGCCGCAGCTCCCGCAGCGCCTGGACGCCGCGCTCCGCCGCGTTGGCGATCAGCCCCTCCTCGAGGAGGTCGATCGTCTCCATCATCGCCGCGAGCGCCACGGGATTGCCACCGTAGGTCGAGCCGTGCGACCCGACCGGCCAATCCATCACGTCGGCCCGGGCGACCATCGCCCCGATCGGCATCCCGGACGCGATGCCCTTCGCGGTGAGAAGGATGTCGGGCTCGACGCCCCAGTGCTCGATGGCCCACATCCTGCCGGTGCGCCCCGCGCCGGACTGGACCTCATCGGCGATCAGCAGGATGCCGTGACGATCGCAGATCTCGCGCAGGCGTGGGAGGAAGTCGTCGTCGGGGATCACGTAGCCGCCTTCGCCCTGGATCGGCTCGACGATCACGGCGGCGAACTCGTCGGCGGGCATGAGCCGCTTGAAGACACGCTGCTCCAGCTCGTCGAGGCCGGCGCTCCCGAAGGGCACGTGGTACACGCCGGGCATGAGCGGGCCGAAGCTGGCGTGGTACTTCGCCTTCGACGCCGTGAGGCTGACCGCCCCCATGGTCCGGCCGTGGAATGCGCCGAGGAAGGCGACCATGTTCTGGCGGCGCGTATGGAAGCGCGCCAGCTTCAGGCTGGCCTCGACCGCCTCCGCGCCCGAGTTGCCGATGAAGACCCGGCTGGGGCCCTTCATGGGCGCGATCTGGGCGAGCCTGGCCGCCGCGTGGGCGTAGATCGGCAGGTAGAAGTCCGAGGCGCTGAAGTGGATCAGCTCCGCCGCCTGCCTGGCGATCGCCCCGCTCACCCGGGGGTGGGAGTGCCCGGTCGAGTTCACGGCGATCCCGGCGGCGAAATCCAGGAAGACGTTGCCGTCGACGTCCTCGACGGCGCACCCGCGGCCGCGCAGCGGGACGATCGGGTAGGCCCGCGGAAGGCTGGGGCTGGTCCAGGCGTGGTCGAACTCGATGTGCGCACGGGCCTTGGGGCCCGGCAGCTCGGTCACGATGTTCGGCACGGGACGCACCCGGAGCGTGGTGGTCACGCGGAGACCTCCTGCTGGCTTAGCGCCGGCCCGGCGGGCACGGGGACGCATACAGTTTATGCAGAGTGGATAGACGGCGAGTATAGCCGAACGGTCCGCGCGCCGGTGACCTTCGGCAGGGCTCCCGGGCGCCGACACGTCGCCCGGCGACGAGGTTTCGTCAGGCAGGACTGACCGTCAGCCTCGGCTCCGCGTCTCTGTCAGGCGCCGATGACGGTCAGTCGATGATCGTGTGGCTCTGCTCGCGAAGGAACTGGGCCGGGTAGTACATCCCGAGGCCAGACTTGCCGGTCGATCCGGAGCCCTTCCAGCCGCCGAACGGCTGGACGCCAGGCCAGGCGCCCGTCGTGGCGCCCGCCCGGCGGTTGACGTACAGGACCCCCGAGTGGATCTCGTCCAGGAACTGCTCCACCTCCGCCGGGTCCTCGCTGTAGACGCCGGCCGTCAGCCCGTACGTGTTGTCGTTGGAGAGGCGCAGCGCCTCGTCCAGGGAATCGACCGCGCAGACGGCGGTGAACGGCACGAACAGCTCGTCCTGGAAGAGGCGGTGCCCGGCCGGCAGGCCGCCGACGACCGTCGGCTCGACGTAGAAGCCGCGCTCCAGGCCGCCGTCGGTGAGGTGCTCGCCGCCGAACAGGACCCGGCCGTCGCGTCGCGCCTCGGCCACGGCGGCGTCGTAGCGCTCCACTGCCTGGCCGTCGATGATGGGGCCGAGCCAGTTCGTGCGGACCAGCGGATCGCCGATCGTGATCTTCTCGGTCTTGCCGACGAGCAGGCGCACGAGCTCGTCGTGGACCGGGCGCTCGACGTAGACCCGGCTGTTCGCCGAGCACTTCTGCCCACCGAAGCCGAAGGCGCTGCGCATGATGCCCTCGGCGGCCTCCTCGAGGTCGGCCTTCGCCGTCACGATCGCGGGGTTCTTGCCGCCCATCTCGACGATGCACGGCTTCGGCCAGCGCTTCGAGAAGGTCCGGAAGAGGCTCATCCCGACCTCGTACGAGCCGGTGAAGACGATCCCGTCGATCCCCGGGTTCTCCTGGATCTCCTGGCCCACCGTCTCGCCCGGGCCCATGACGAGGTTGAAGACACCGTCGGGCAGGCCGGCGTCGCGGTATGCCTCGGCGAGGAGGACGCCGGTCATGGCACTGGCGCTGGCCGGCTTGAAGACGACCGTGTTGCCCGCCAGCAGGGCGCCTGCGCTGGGGCCCGCCGCAAGCGCCATGGGGAAGTTGAAGGGGCTGATGACGGCGAAGACGCCGAAGGGCCGCAGCACGGAGCGGGTGTGCACCGTCGGGTCGCCGAGGTTGTCCATCGCGTGCAGGTAGCCGTCGTTGCGCTCATAGACGTCCGCGTAGTAGCGGATCAGGTCCGCGGCTTCCTCGACCTCGCCGAGGGCCTCGAGGCGGCTCTTGCCGACCTCGATGGCCATGAGCGCGGCGTCCACCATCTGGCGCTCCGAGATGAGCTCGGCCGCCCGTCGGAGGACGGCCAGCCGGTCACGCCAGGGCGTGCCGCGCCAGGCCGGCTGGGCTGAGCGCGCGGCCGCGATCGCGTCCGTCACGTCCCGGCGCGTCCCGCGGGCGAACGTGCCCACGAGGATCTCGCGGTCGATCGGCGAGCGCAGCTCGAAGGCGCCCTCGCCGTCCCGGGGCCTGCCACCGACCCAGTTCTGGTGATGGGCGCCCAGGCGCGCTCGGGCCGTGTCGACGCCGGCCTCGTACAGGGCGTGGAGCTCTTCGTTGTCGTTGCGGAGCGTGGCGTAGGTGATCTTGATCCGCTCGGCCATGGGGAATGCTCCTCGCTCGTGTGGCTCGTCACAGCCGGTGGGTGGCGTGCCCCGGCGGCCGGGAGGGCGCCGTCGCGACCGACGCGGCTGCGAGTCGGTGTCTGGCGGTCAGTCTAGCGCGGCGACGACGTCATTCAGGGTCGCGGCGACCGCCTCCGGCACGGCGGCGCCGCGCAGGCCGGCGACCTCGTCGGCCGCGGTCCGCCCCGACAGGACGAGGATCCCGCGCAGGCCGATCCGGCGGGCGCCGGCGATATCCTGCGGCGCATGGTCGCCGACCATGGCCACCTCGCCGCGGGCGAGGCGCGGACCTCCCGCCGCGCGGACGTCCGCGGCCAGGCCGCCAAACGCCGTGCGGAACATCAGGGGACCGGGCTTGCCCGTGACGCGGGCGCGGACGCCGGCGGCGTACTCGACGGCGGCGACGAAGGCACCCGTGTCGATCGTCTCGCCCTTCGCCGTATACCACCAGCCGTTGCGATGCATCGCGATGAGCTGGGCTCCGCGCCGGACCAGGCGGAAGGCGCGGTCCAGGTTGACGTAGCTGAGGTCGTCCTCACCGTCCCCGAAGATCACGGCGGCCGCTCGCGCGTCGTCCTCGCCGGCCTGCTCGGGGGTCATCAGCGGGTGGTCCCCGAACTCGCGAAGCCCGTCCGGGCGGGTAATGACGAAGACCGGCCGCGCCGGATACCTGCGGCGGACGTCGTCCGCGGTGGCCGACAGCGCCGTCACGATCCGTCCGGGCTGGATCGGGAGGCCCGCCCGCTGGAATCGTCTGGCCAGCGTCTCGCGGTGCACGGCGGAGATGTTGGTCGCCACGCGGTACGGGATCCGGCGCGCGTCCAGGCGGGCCAGCGCCTCCGGGACACCCGGCAGGGCCGCGCCCCGCATGACGAGGACGCCATCGGCGTCGAGGACGAGCGCACGCACGCCCCGGAGGGCCGCGCGGAGAGTGGCGGGGCTGGACGCGGTCACGGCCAAGAGGGTAGCGCCGGCGCGGCCGGCGCGGGCGCCCCGGACGGCAGCCGCTACGATTGGCCCGTCGAATGCCGGACGCACGGGAGGGAAGGGATGGGGCTGCTCGACGGCAAGCGCGCGCTCGTCTTCGGCGTCGCGAACGACCATTCGATCGCCTGGGGCATCGCGAGGGCGCTCCACGAGCACGGCGCGACGGTCGGGTTCAGCTCCGTGGAGAGCCTGATCGAGAAGCGGGTGGCCCCCCTGGCGGCGAGCATCGGCAGTCGCTTCGTGGAACCCTGCGACGTCCGCGACGACGCGGCCGTGAAGGCGGTCTTCGACCGCTGGGGCGCCGAGGTCGGGGGCCTCGACATCCTGGTCCACGCAATGGCATTCGCCAACCGCAGGGATCTGGACGGCGCCTTCGTCGACACGTCCCGGGACGGCTTCGCCGTCGCCCTGGACGTCTCCGCCTACTCGCTCGTCGCCCTCGCCCGCGAGGCGCGGCCGCACCTGCGCCCCGGCGCCAGCATCCTGACCCTCAGCTACTACGGCGCGGAGAAAGTGGTCGCCCACTACAACGTCATGGGCGTCGCGAAGGCGGCCCTGGAAGCCTGCGTGCGCTACCTCGCCGCCGACCTCGGCCCGTCCGGGGTGCGGGTCAACGCGATCTCGGCGGGCCCGGTGCGGACGCTGGCGGCGCAGGGGATCGCCGGCTTCAGGACGATGTACGGGGCATTCCGCGACGTCGCCCCGCTCCGCTCGAACATCACGTCCGATGACGTCGCCGGGGCTGCCGTGTGGCTGGCCAGCGACCTCTCCCGCCAGGTGACCGGCGAGATCGTCCACGTCGATGGGGGCTTCAACATCCTGGGAGTCCCGACGCCGGAGGGCTGACCCGGGCCGGCGGAGCAACCGCGCCGCGCGGCGCCGACCGTGTGCCGCACGATGACCGGGCATACCACGCCGGCGCTGTTGCGACGTGTTGCAGTAGAGCCGGCTCGCGCCTACAATCCCATCCGGGTGGTGCGGCCCCGCCGCGGATCATGCCAGGAGCGAAGCCGTGTACGCAGCAATCGAAGGGCTCGGCGCCGGGCTGATCCCGGGTCCCGTCCAGATGCACGCACCGGACGGGTTCCTGTCGCTGCCGATCGCGGCCTTCATGTGGATCGTCACGATCGCGGCGATCGCCGTCTCCGTGAAGAGGTCGAACGAGACGTTCGACGAGCGGTCCATCCCCCTGATGGGCGTGACCGCGGCCTTCATCTTCGCCGCGCAGATGTTCAACTTCCAGGTTGTCGGCGGGACGTCCGGCCACCTCCTCGGCGGCGTGCTCGCCGCGGTCCTGCTGGGCCCGTGGGCCGGCACGCTCGTCATGGCCGCCGTCATCGCCGTGCAGGGGCTCGTCTTCCAGGACGGCGGCCTCATCGCGATGGGCGCCAACATCTTCAACATGGGCGTCGTCGGGACCATGGGCGGCTACACCGCCTACCGCATCCTGTGCCGCGCCTTTGGGGGCGAGCAGCGCGGACGCATCCCGGCCGCCGGCATCGCAGCGTGGCTGTCCGTGGTGGCCGGCGCTTTGGCCATTGCCGTCGAGCTCGGGCTCTCGGGGACCACCGACATCGTCGTCGCGGTGGCCGCGATGGCCGGCATCCACGTCTTCATCGGCATCGGCGAGGGCCTCGTGACGATGGCCGCCCTTGGCTTCGTCCAGGTGAGCCGTCCCGACCTCCTGGCGCTCCGCGACGCCCGGATGGCGCCGGCACCGGCCTGAGCAAGGACCACGATATGAGCGAGCCCTCCCCTCCCCCGGCGTCCGCCCCGGCGCGGTCCGCGCCCGGAGGCCGCCTTGCCCGCTCCTGGTGGGTCGTCGGGCTGGCGATCGCCGGTGTGGTCGCGATCTTGGCGGCCGGCTTCGCCTCGCGCGACCCCGACGGGCTGGACTCCGTCGCGATCCAGAAGGGCTTCGAGGCCGCCCGCAAGGCTCCCGGCGTCAAGGTCCTCCCCGACTACACGATCCCCGGCCTCGATGGCACCGCGTCCACCGTCGTGGCCGGTCTCGTCGGCGTGGCGATCGTCTTCCTGCTGGTGTTCCTGCTCGGGCGCCTGCTGGCGCGCCGGCGCAAGGACTCGGTGGCGTGAGCTGAACCTCGATCGCTACCTGGCTCGGGAGAGCCCGGTCCACCGGCTCGACGCCCGCCTGAAGTTCGTCCTGGCCGTCGCGTTCATCGTCAGCGTGAGCCTGCTGCCCACCGGCTCCTTCGCCGCGCTGGGGATCGCCTGGCTTGCCCTCGCTCTCCTGTCGACCGTCGCCCGCCTGGGCCCGCTCCGGCTGACTCGCTCGGCGTTCTTCGCCCTCCCGTTCATGCTCGCGGCGGTGCCTCTCGTCTTCACGCGACCCGGCGACCCGCTGGCGACGATCGTGGTCGGGCCGCTCGTCCTCAGCGTCAGCGGCCAGGGCCTCCGCGAGTTCACGACCATCGCCCTCAAGAGCTGGGTCAGCGTGCAGGCGGCTCTCCTGCTCGCCTTTACCACGCCGTTTCCCGACCTCGTCGAGGCGCTGCGGCGCCTCCGGCTGCCGCGCCTCATGGTCGCGATCATCGGCTTCATGTACCGCTACCTGGCGGTGCTGACGGACGAGGCGGCGCGCCTGAACCGCGCACGCCAGAGCCGCTCGGCGGTGGTCGCGGGCCGGGGCGGCGGCAGGCTCCGCTGGCGGGCCGGCGTGGTGGGCGGGATGGCGGGCTCGCTGTTCATCCGCAGCTACGAGCGGAGCGAGCGCGTCTATGCGGCGATGCAGGCCCGCGGCTTCGACGGGGAGTTCCGCTCGATGGGAGGGCGCTCCCTCACGGCCACGGACTGGACGGCGTTCGCGGTCGTCGTGGCCGCTCTCGTCGCCTTCGCGGTCGCCGGCCAGATCCTCCTGCCTCGCCCATGAACGGAGCCTCCCCCGACGCGTGGCCCGTGTCGCCCGACCAGCATCTCCACCCGCACGCGCACGAGCACGAGCACGAGGATGCGCTCCCGCACGAGCACCTCCACGCGCACGAGCATCCGGCCGACGAGCTCCACGCCACGGGTCCTGCGAGAGCGGAGGCTCCCCGCCCCGGCGAGGAGTGGGGGATGGAGGATGTCGCGGGGCGGTGGGTCGAGGTCGAGCACCTCCACTTCTCCTACCCGGACGGCTTCGAGGCGCTGGCGGGCGTCCACCTGCGGATCGCCCGTGGCGAGAAGGTGGCGCTCGTGGGCCCGAACGGCGCGGGCAAGAGCACGCTCATGCTCCACTTCAACGGAATCAACCTGCCGTCTCACGGCGTGGTGCGGATCGGCGGCGCGGTCGTCGACCGGAAGAGCATCAAGCGCATCCGGGCGGAGGTGGGCCTGGTGTTCCAGGATCCCGACGACCAGCTGTTCAGCCCGACGGTCTTCGAGGACGTGGCGTTCGGCCCGCTGCACATGGGCGTGCCGGAATCGGAGATCCACGATCGCGTCGAGCGGGCCCTCGCGGCCGTCGGGATGCCAGGGTTCGAGCGGAGGCTCCCGCATCGTCTCTCGCTGGGGCAGCGGAAGCGCGTGGCTCTCGCGACCGTCCTCTCGATGGATCCCTCGGTCCTCGTGTTCGACGAGCCGTCCGCGGGCCTGGATCCGCGCGGCCGCCGCGAGCTCATCTCGCTCCTGCGGACGCTCGACCAGACGCTCCTCGTGTCGACGCACGACATGCGACTCGTCGCCGAGGTCTTCCCGCGGGTCGTGGTGATGGACGGCGGGCTGATCGTCGGCGACGGCCCGACGGCCGAGATCCTCGCCGACGACGCGTTCCTGGAGGCCCACGGCCTGGAGCGGCCGTAAGGCCGGGCGCCCCTCGCGAGCCACCTCGGACGGGGCATCGCGGCGCCCGATCGCTGGCGCGGGCGCCGGGTGTGCCGGCGGGCTACGGCTTCGGGGTCGGCGCCGGGATGGGGATGATCAGCTTCTGGCCGGCCACGATGAGGTTCGGGTTCTTGATGTTGTTGGCCTTCTGAATGGCGGCGACCGTCACGCCGTACGTGGCGGCGATGCGGGCAAGCTGGTCGTTCGGCTTCACGACGTAGATGACCTGGCTGGTCGAAGCGGTCGGAGCCGGCGTCGGAGAAGGCGTGAGGCTCTGCGCCGGGGTGGCGGACGGGGCCGGCGGGGTCCCCGACGGGGCGACCGAGGCCGATGGGGCCTGGCTGGGCGCGGCCGTCGGCGGCGACGTCGTATCCACGCCCGGCCCCGGGAGGATCGTCGGCAGCATCAGGCCGGCCACGAACCCCACGACGGCGACGGCCACGATCGTGACGATCCCGACCAGAACGCCCCGCAGGCGGCTCCCGCGCCGCGTCGGCGGAGCCACGGGCAGCGGCGTCACGACCGGGCGATCGCGTTCCCTCACGACCGGCTCGACGTCGGCGTCCTGGAGCGGCTCGCCGGGCTCCTCGACCAGCGCCTCCTCACCTTCGGCGATCGGCTCCTCGCGGAACCAGCCCGCCGGCTCCTCGTCGCCGGCCGCGGGCGCCTCTTCATCGCCGGCCACGGGCGCCTCGGCATCAGCGGCCACGGGCGCCTCGGCGTCGCCGGCCACGGGCTCCTCGGCGTCGCCGGGTGAGGGCGCGGCCGCCGCAGCGCCTTCCGTCGCGAGCGCCTCCGCGCCGGCGCCGGCCGCGGGCTCGCTCAGCGTGTCCCCGGCCGAGGGAACGACAGCGGCGGCCTCGGCCGACGCGGCCACGGCCGCTCCCGCCGCCATTGCGGACCCGGGCGTCTCATCCTGGCTCGGGGTCGGCGCCGCCTCGACGCCCGGAGTCTCCTCGGCCGCGCCGGGCGCGTCCGCTTGCGGCGGGCCTCCCGGGCGGGGGCCGCGGGTTCGCGGGCGTCGGATCCGCGGTTCGGGCATCGGGCCGGATTGTACGGGTGCGACGGGGCCGTCGCACGGGCATCGGGCAGGCTGCGCCGGCGATTGCGGGTCCCGAGCCGGCGCGTGGGCGACGGCCCGGCCTCAGCCAGCCTCGCCGACCTCGAACTGCGCCAGGCGTCGCGCGCCCAGGACGAACGAGATGACCAGCACCGCGACGGAGAGGACCACCGCGACCGGGAGCTCCACCCCGGGCCCGCCGGATCCGCCGACGCTCTTCCCGCCCAGGGCCGTCACGAGCGCCATCGCATACTCCCGGATCGAAAGGATCCGCGTCCCGGCGAGGAGCGACGTCACGAGACCCTCCCAGACCAGGACGTAGCCGAGGCCCAGGACGAGCGCGCGGCCGGTGAAGACGGAGAGCGTCACGAACACGACCACGTAGAGCACGGACCCGAGGAGTGACCCGGCGACCATGCCGACGAGCAGGTCCGGCCACGCGACGCCGAGGATGAGGAGCCCCGAGAGGAGCGTCGCGGCCGCGGTGAGGGCGGCTGTGGCAGCGGCCGCCACGAGCATCGCGGCGAGGACCACCGTTCGTCGTGGGACCGGCTTCACCAGCAGGTACACGATAGTCCCGTCGTCGATGAGCGTCCCCAGGGCGGCGGTCCCGAGGACCAGCGCGGACAGGGGCACGACGAGCCCGAGCGTGATGCTCACGTAGACATCGTTGGCCAGGGCCTCGGCGTCGCCCACGCCGCCCGCGACCGCAAGGATGGCGGCGACGAGCACGGGCGCTGCGGCGAGGATCACGACGCCGAGCGAGCGGCGGCGGCCGAGCAACCCGCGCGCGGTCAGGCGCAGGAGGGGCCCCAGGGCGGCAGGGCGGCCGGCGTCCGCGCCGGCCGAGAAGGCCGGTGACGCCGGCGGCGGCCGCGCGGTCACGCCCGCACCAGGTACGAGAAGACCGACTCGAGCGACTCGTCCGCGGGGATCAGCTCGAAGATGGAGATGCCGGCGCCGCGCGCGATCCCGGCAAGCTCACCCGTGAAGGCCGCGTAGTCCGTCGCGCTGACGACCAGGCGGCCTTCCTCGAGGGCGACTCCGGCGACGGTCGGCCGCGCCACGATCGCCGCCGCGAGGGCGCGGTCGTCCGAGGTCCGCAGCTTGAACGCGTGGGGACGGTCGGTCATCAGGCGCCGGATCTCGCGGAAGTCGCCCGACGCCGCAAGGCGGCCGGCGACCACGACGAGGACCCGCTCGGCGACGCGCTCAACCTCCTCCAGGATGTGCGAGGAGAAGAGGATCGTTCGCCCGGTCGCGGCAAGGTCGCGCAGGAGATCCATCATGTGCAGCCGCTGGCGCGGGTCCATCCCGTTGAACGGCTCGTCCAGGACGAGGACCCCTGGATCGTGGACGAGGGCCGCGGCGACCTTGGCACGCTGGCGCATCCCCTTGGAGTAGGTCGCGATCGGGCGGTCGGCAGCGGCTTCGAGCTCGACGGTGGCGAGGGCACGGCCGGCCGCGTCCGCTGGCGTCCGCAGCCCCTGGAGATCGGCATTGAGGCGAACGAACTCGCGCCCGGTGAGGAACCCGAAGGTGGCCTCGCGCTCGGGAACGAGGCCGACCCGGCGGAAGACCTCCGGGTCGCCATACGTGGGACGCCCGTCCACGGTCACCGAACCGGCCGACGGATGCAGCAGGCCCGCGATCATGTGCAGGAGGGTCGACTTGCCGGCGCCGTTCGGGCCCAGCAGGCCGGTGACCCCGGCCGCCAGCGAGAACGTGACGCCGTTCACGGCGACGACGTTGCCGTACCAGCGCGAGACGTCGGCAAGCTCCACCCGCGCCACCCCCGCCGCGGCCCCGCCCGAGGTCGTGGTCCCGGTCATGCGGCGATCCGGCGGTAGCGCAGGAGCAGGAGTCCGAGACAGCCGATCGACAGCCCCACGGCAGTCGCCGCGAACAGCCAGAGCGGCAGGTCCGTCTTCACGATCGCCGGCATGGTCGGCTCGACGCCGAAGAGGAGGGCCGAGATGCCTTCCATCAGGGCGAAGGGGTCCGCCAGCGCGATGAGCGAGACGGGGCCCTCCAGGCCCACGCGGTTGACCAGGACCGTGACGACACCGTTGGAGACGAGGAAGGCCGCGATGATCGTCCCCGCGGCGAACGCGCGGCGCACCGTGAACGCGCTGGCGACGAGCCCGACGCCCGCCAGGAGCGCGGCGACCACCACGGTCCGCCCGACGACGGGCCAGAGCAGCGGGACCACCTGGCCGAGCCCGTCGGTGAAGCTCGGCGTCGCGAAGAGGATTCCGACGAGCAGCACGACCTGGGGAAGGGCCAGGACCAGCGCGACGGAGGCGAGAAGGGCCAGGTACTTGGCCACCACGTAGTCGCTCCGCTCCAGGGCCCGGCTGAAGTAGAGCGTTAGGACCCGGTGTCGCTGATCGCGCACCAGCAGCTCCGGTGCCTGGGCCGCGACGAAGAAGACCAGGAGCGTCTGGGCGAACGGCAGGTAGCCCGGAATCGTGATCGGGTTGAGATCCGTCCCGGACCCGCCGGCAAGCGCGCCGAACCCGACGCTCACCACGGCCGGGAGGGCGATGAGCCCACCCAGGATCAGCGGCGCAACCTTCGCCCGGCCGCTGCGTCCCAGCCCGAAGACGGCGCGCACGCCGTGCACGAAGAGCGCCGTGACGGCGTGACGTCGGCCCAGGCGCGGGCCGTCGTAGCGCCGGTAGCCCAGGTCGTAGATGCTGCCGGTGGCGGAGCCGGCGAGGACGTCAGGCGGCGTCGCCACGGGAGCCTCCGTCGTTCGTGTCCCGGAAGAGGTCCTCGACCCGGTGGCGGGCCGGCTCGAGGCGCGTCAGCGCCAGGCCGCGCGCCGCGACGGAATCCCGGACGAGGTCGAAGGGCCGCTCGTCGGCCACCGGGACCAGCACCCGGCGCGGCCCGTCCTGGAGCGCCGCGACCCCGGCGGCCACGAGGTCTGCGACGACGTCCGCAGCGCCCTCGTCCAGCTCGACAACCAGCGTCCCGGTTCGCGAGGTGAAGCTGGCGAGCGACGCGTCCCGCAGCAGGCGGCCCGTGTCGATCGCGACGACGTGGTCGCAGACGCGCTCGATCTCGCCGAGGAGGTGCGAGCTGAGGACGACGGCCATCCCGAACTCCGTGCCGGTCCGGCGCACCAGGTCGAGCATCTCGTCGCGACCCGCAGGGTCCAGGCCATTCGTGGGCTCGTCGAGGAGCAGGAGCCGCGGGTCGTGGACCAGCGCCTGCGCGAGCTTGACCCGCTGCTTCATCCCGGTGGAGTAGCCGCCGATCGGACGGTATCGCTCCTCGAACAGGCCGACGTGACGGAAGACCTCGGCCGCTCGCTCGCGGGCGGCGGTTCGCGGCAGGCCCGACATCTCGGCGAGGTGCGTGACGAGGTCCGTGGCGGAGACGTCGGGCGGGAGCACGTCGTGCTCGGGCATGTAGCCCACCTTCTCGCGGATCCGTGGGCCGTCGGTGCGGACGTCGAGCCCGAACACGGTGGCCGCGCCCCCGGTTGGTGCCAGGAGCCCCAGGAGGATCCGGAGGAGCGTGCTCTTGCCCGCCCCGTTGGCGCCGACGAGACCCACGATCCCGGGCTCGATCGTCACGCTCAGGTCGTCGAGCGCGAGGACGCCGCCCCCGGCGCCGGGGTAGCGGAAGGTCAGCGACTGGGTCGCGACGAGAGCCATCAGGCACGAGTCTACCCGGGTGGGACCGTCACGATCGACTGACCCAGCGACCAGAGGGTCGCCACGGTCAGCCCAACCATGAAGACCGCCAGGGGCACCTGCCGGAGGCGGACGGCGCGCAGCTCGTCGGCGGGGATCTCCGCGACGCTGCGACCGGAGACGGCCGCCAGGTGCCCGGCCAGCGCTCCCAGCATGTGGCCCCCGACCACGGCGGCGAGCTGCGCCGCCCAGACGGCGCCGGGCGCGAGGAATGCCGAGGAAGGCTTGAAGAAGGCGGTGCCGAACAGGTCCCACCCTTGCTGAAACGGGTCCGAGATGGCGATCACGATGCGCTGACCGTCGACCAGGAGGGACGTCAGGTAGTGACCGGTGATGTATCCCGTCGCGATCGGCACGAGGCCGGCGCCAACCGCGGCAAGCCCGGCCGCGCGGCCGATGGGCGGCGACCCCACGAGACGGGAGACGCCCAGGGCGAGCGCGGCCGCGGCCGCCAGGAACAGCACGAGGGTCAGGGTTCCGCCGGCCAGTCCCGGCAGCCCGACGACGTCGAACCAGAGCTGCGTCTGCGACAGGCCGTCGTAGAGCACCGAGGCGACCCCGATCGCGACGAGCGCGACGAGGGCCGGACTCCAGCCCGGCTCCAGGAGCCCGGCCCCGAACGGGCGGCGACGAGCGAGCCCGGCCTCCGGCGACCCCGCGAGGGCGAACGGCGCGATCCTGCCGAGCAGGCCGAACCAGACCGTGAACACCTCTCCGTTCGCCCGCCAGGCGTCCCTGCCGAACTGGGCCATGCCGACGAGCGTGACCAGCGTGTAGGCGACGGACGCCGCGACGACGGTGCGTCCTCCGCCGCCGCCGGTCAGCACCAGCTCGAGCCACACGAAGAAGGCAAAGCCGGCGACGGCCGGCCACTGGCCGAGTCGCGCCGGGTACGGTGCCGCCGTCCAGCCGCGGATGCCGACCCGGCGCAGGACCGCCGCGCCCCCATCGTGGATCGCCGAGAAGGGGTCCAGCCAGGACCAGGCGGGCCCGACGAACGCGGAGAAGAGCGCGAGGCCGACCCAGCCGTAGGTCCACAGGAAGAGCCGGGTGACGTCGGCGTCGCTCGACCCTCCCACGATCGCCTGGGCCAGGATCCACGCGACCGCGGCGAGCCCGACGACCCGGAGCGCCCGTCGCAGCCATCGGGGAACGCCACGCGGGCGGGGGTCTCCGGCCGGGAACGGGGGCACATCCCGAACGAAGACCACGCTGAAGGAGAGGCCCACCGCGGCCGCGGCCCCCACCAGGTACACGGGCAGCGGGATCGGCGATTCGAAGGTGCCGCTGAGCTGGTGCCCGAGGGCGACGGCCGGAAGGGCGATGAGCGACAGCCCGGCGGCGACCGCAGCGCCCGCGAGCCGGGCCGCCCATCGAGTGTGGCGCGTCGTCACGGGGACGGGGCAGCCCACGGGGCGTCGACCATCCGGTGCACCACGTTGACCCCGTTCTCCACGCGATAGGCGACCGCGATCGGCTGGAGCGTCGCCGCGTGCTCCGCGAGATGCGAGGCGGCAAACGCGGCCCCGTCGACCTCCAGAGACCCGATGGCGAAGGTGATGGTCTCGCCCTGCTGGGTGCGGAGCGTGAACCCGGTCACCTCGCCCGCGGGGGCGTCGAGGGCGACGACGATCCCGGCCGCCGCCTTGCCGGGGTCCCCGCAGGCGCCGAGCACGAGGGTGCCGGCGAGGAGCGGCACGAGCGCGAGGGCGCCCGCGGACGCCGTCACGCGGGCCCAGGCCCGACTGACCGCCCCGGCGTCGATCACCGGCGCCGGCGCAGGAAGAGGGCCGCGCCGCCCACAAGAACCGCGCCCAGGACGAGGACCGGCAGGAGCAGGTCGCCGGCCCCGGGCGTGGCGGCTGCGGCAGGCGCCGGCGACGCGGCGGCGGAAGGACTCCCGGCCGCCGACGCGGTCGTGCCCGGGCTTGCGCCGGCCGCCGCGACCGTGAACGTGAACGTGCCACGTGTCACGCCGTTGTCGTCCGGCGTGATGGTCGTCCAGCGCACCTCGTACAGTCCGGGTGCCAGCGCCGGCACGTCCGCGATCACGAGATGGGTTGGTGCGGCGCCGTCCGGCACCGTGCCCACGGCCAGCTGGACGCCGTTTGGCCCGCGCAGCTCAATCGAGCTTCGCCCCGGGTCGACCGGTTGGCTGAAGTCCCCGGTGATCTGGCCCGGGGACGTCGTGAGCGTCGCGCCGGCTGGCGGATCCGACGTGACGAGCTCAGCGTGCGCCGCCACGACCCCCGGCGTCAGGGCAAGCCCGAGGAGGGTCGCAAGGACCGCAGCGATGGTCCGTCGGGAGCGCATGCGCGGGAGGGTAGCAGGAAGCTGCGGCGGGCCCGGACGAGGCCGCCGCCGTCGCCCGGCCGCCCGGCGGCTGCGGTCTTCCGCGGACCCGGCTACCGGATCCCGGTGTCGTAGCTCAGACGCGCCTCGCCCCACGCCGCGGGCCCGTCGGGAACCGCGACGACGAGCGCCGCGGGAGTCCCCATCAGTCCCTCGACGGGGCTCGCCAGGACAGTGTAGGAGCCGCCGCCGCGAACAGCGACCAGGAACGTCCCATCTGCCCTGGTCGTCGCAGTCGCGACCAGGGCGCCCGAACCGTCACGGACGACGATCAGCGCGCCGGCGACCGGGTGATCCGCACATGAGGGGTCGGGCGGGTTCCTCACCACCGGACAGGTCGGGCCCGCGACGGCACGGCCGGCGATCCAGGGGCCGCCGACGGAGGGGATGGCGACGGTCGGCTCGGCAGGCAGACCGCCCGAGCCCGCGCCGCCCGAGGCTGCGGGCAGCGGCTCGCCGCCCTGGCTGACGAGGGTCACCGTTCCGGCGTCGTCGACGTCGTAGGTCCAGGTGTGGCGGCTGATGCAGCCGGCCTGGCAGTCTCCCCAGCCCTTCGTGACCACGACCCGCCAGCCGGCCGATGCCGGCGAGACCTCGTACCAGGCGGACTGACCGATCAGGCTGGGGTCCGCGCGGCCGATCCCGGCGAACGCCGGGTCCTGGGCCAGGACCCGCGCGACGGCCTCGTCCTGGCTGATGGCACCGCCGGGCGCCGCGGATGGCACCGGGGAGACGAAGGTCGTCGGGGTCGGGGTGGCCGGGGTCGTCGGCGCGGGGCTGGCGGCGGCGCCGCACGCCCCGACGACCAGGGCGACGACGAGCAGGGTCACGAGGGACCCGACCCGCGGGGGACGACGATACAACCGGTCCGTCATGGCTCCCTGACGGTACTCCGCCGCGCCCGGTTCCGGTGACCTTCGGCGCCACGATCCGATCCGAACGGCCGTCGAACGGGGAGTCCGGGTCGGCCACGATCCGCAGGTGGAGGTGTCCTGATGCACGGCCGAACCAGTCATCCGCCCGCGGAGCCGGCCCCCGGCGTGGAGCGTGCGACCAGCCCCGGCGCGCGGACGACGAGCCCCGGCGCGACAGGACCCACCCCCGCGTCGATGCCGCATGGGCCGCTGGGGGCGGCCGTGGTGCTCCTGGCCGCCACCGAAGCGGTCATTGCACGGACGCGTCCGGACGGCCGGGACGAGATCGCCCGCGTGCGCCGACGGAGTCGCCGCCCGGAGGCCCCGCCGTTCTACGTCCGAATCCTGCACGAGCTCGGCGACCGGGCCCCGGTCGTGATCCTGGGGTCCTCGGCCGAACGCACCGCCTTCGAGCGCGCGTTCGTGGCCGTCTCGCACCGACCGGACCGGCTGCTGGACGAGGCAAGCGTCCACGACGCCCACCCGGAGGCCCTGCTCGAGCGCCTACGGAGCCTTCGGTCGCACCCGGGCTGAGCCCCGCGCCACGCCGGCGAAGCAGTCCGGGGCGCTTCTGCGCGAGGGCAGCGGCCGAGGAGAGTCGCGTCAGCGTTGGTGGATAACCGGCTGGACCCCGATGCCCGGAAGCGCGAGAATGGGCGCCCGCCTGGGCAGCTGCCCGTCGGCGATCGGAAGGGGGGTTCCGGAGCGCGACATGGGGACGGGACCGGTTGAGGGGCGCCGCACGGCCGACCGGACCAGGGGCACCGCCGCCGACGGCGTGATCCCCGCCAAGGTGCGCGCCCCGCGCGTCCGATGGCTTGCCCGCGAGCGGCTCGACCAGCTGGTCCCCCAGCTCTGGCAGCATCGCCTCACCCTGGTCGTGGCGCCGGCCGGGTCGGGCAAGACGACGCTCCTTGCCGCGTGGGCCGGCCTGAGCGACGCCCCGGTGGCCTGGTATCGCGCCGAGAGCGTGGACGGGTCGCATGGCAGGCTCGCGGCGCACCTCGCCGCAGCATTCGGGGCCGTTCTCCCCGGCCTGACGGGTGGCTGGCGCACGGTGGACCAGGCGGCCGCCGAGCTGGATGGACGGTCCGAACGGCGCCTGCTGCTCATGATCGACGACCTGCACGCTCTCACCGGCACCCCCGCCGAGGCCGGCCTCGAGCGATTCCTGGAATACGCCCCGCCGTCCCTGGCGATCGTGGCCGGGACCCGCGTCCTGCCGTCGCTGAACCTGTCGCGGCGCCGGGTCTCCGGTGAGCTCCTCGAGCTGACCGGCGACGACCTGCGCTTCCGGTCCTGGGAGGTGGAACGCCTCTTTCGCGACTTCTACGGAGAGGCACTGCGCCCGGATGAGCTCGCGCGCCTGGCCCGCCGCACGGAGGGATGGGCGGCCGGCCTCCAGCTCTTCCACCTGGCGACGCGCGGCAAGCCGGTCCACCAGCGTCAGCGGCTCCTTGCCGGGCTCGGGGCGAGCTCGCGACTGATGCGCGAATACCTCACCAGGAATGTGGTCGCGGAGCTGCCGGACGACCTGCGCGAGTTCCTTGTCGAGACGTGCGTCCTCCGGCGCCTGACCGGCTCCCTCTGCGACCGCCTGCTCGGCCGGCAGGGCAGCCGGTCGCGCCTCGAGGAGCTGGAGCGGCGCAGCGTCTTCACCGTGGCGATCGACGACGAGGGCACGTTCCGCTATCACGAGGTCCTGCGGAGCCACCTCGAGGGGATGCTGGTCGAGAGGGTCGGCGAGGAAGCCGCACGCGATCGAGCGCGTCGTGCCGGGGAGCTGCTGGAAGCGGACGGTGCCATCGCCGAGGCCGTCGCCGCCTACAGCCGGGCGGAGGAGTGGGCTGCCGTGGATCTGCTCCTGGATCGCCACGGGGAGCACCTCGCGGCGGGCCAGGGCGCATGGATGGACACCCTCCCGCCGGCATTGCTGGTCCAGGACCCCTGGCTGATCCTGGCGACGGCACGCCGGCATCGCGCGGAAGGTCGATGGACGCCGGCCGTCGACGCCTACGCCCGCGCCGAGGCGCTCTTCGGGGCCAGCGAGGCCGGCACGACCTGTCGGCGGGAACGTCGCGCGGTCGCCGCCTGGCTCGAGCCGTTGCCGGCTCCGGTTCCTGACTGGAGCGGCAAGCTGCGCTCCGCGGTCGCCCACGATCCCCTCCTCCGGCGCTCGATCCGCGAAGGCGAGCCGGGGGACGGGCTGGCGGAGGGTCTCGGGGCGCTGCTCGCCGGCCGCGTCGGCGATGCCCGGCGGATCCTGCGCCGGGCCGCGGACGACGACACGGCAGGTGCCGTGCTCGCCACGGCGGCCGCTCTCGGGGCCGGCGTGGCGGGGCTCCTCGCCGGCGACTCGTCGGCGGTGGTGGAAACGGAGCGTGCCGTCGCGACCGCCGAGCGGCTCGGTCTCGGCTGGCTGGCTCGCGTCGGCCGCGCCGCGCTGGCGATTGCCGGGTCGCCCGCCGGGTCGGAGTACGCCCGCTCCGACGCTGCCGCCGTCCGCGACGTCTCGGCCCGTGAAGGGGATCCTTGGGGCGAGGCATTGGCGGCACTGGCGGAGGGCTGGTCGGCCCTCGCCGAGCCCGAGGCGGCCATGGAGCCGCTGGAAACTGCGGCCCAGCGGTTCCGCTCCCTCGGCGCCGGGACCCTGGAAGCGTGGGCCCGCAGCCTTGCCGCGGTCGCCCTCGCGCGGGCCGGCGGTCCCGACGCCCGCGAGTCAGCGCTCGCGGCGGAGGCCGTGTCACGCTCCACGGGGGTCCCGGTGGCGCAGGCGGTCGCCCACCGAGCCCTCGCCGAGCTCGACGCGCCGAGCGCATGGGAGCTGGGGTCCGCGGCGGACAGTGTCCTCGCCGAGGCGGAGCTCGCGCTGCCGAGGCTCCGACCGGCAGGCTCCTCGACCACCACCGCGGGCCGCGCAGCCGACCCGGGCCCCGCGCCCGTGGCGCCGGCCCAGGTGCGCCTCTTCGGGTCGTTCGCGATGTCGGTCGACGGGCGGCCGATCGATCTCGCCGGCCTCAAGCCTCGTCCGCGCGCGATCCTCCGCTACCTCGCGCTCAACGAAGGTCGACCGGTGCATCGGGAGGTGCTCCAGGAGACGTTCTGGCCCGAGGCGGACGCCGAGGCGGGCGCGAAGAGTCTCCACGTCGCCCTGTCGGCCCTTCGCCGCGAGCTGGCGCCGCATGCCGAGCGCGGGGCCTGCGAGCTGCTGGTCCGCGAGGGCGACGCCTACCGGCTGGCCCTCCCACCCGGGTCGCGCGTTGACCTGGCAGCCTTCGACGAGGCCGTCCTGGCCTTGCGCCGGGCGCGGTCCGCGGCATCCTCGCCCGGCGTCGGGCCGTTTCGCGCGGTCATCGGCGCCTATGGCGGTGAGCTCCTCCCGGAGGACGGCCCTGCTGAATGGGCGGCCGTGCGACGAGAGCGCGCCCGCCACGAGGTTGTCGAGGCCTCGCGCGGGCTCGCGGAGCTCCTCCTCGAGCATGACGCCGAGGGAGCGTGCGAGGCGTGCCTGGCGGGGCTGGCGGTCGATCCCTACCACGACCCCCTGTGGCGGCTCCTCGTCGCGGCACGCGAGCGCGCTGGAGACCAGGCCGCCGCCACGAGCGCCCGCTCAGGCTATGCACGCATGCTGGACGAGCTCGGGGTGGCGACGGGCGACCGCGCCTGACCCGGCTCAGGGCGCTGGCGTCGACGTCGACACGCCCTGCCGCTTGCCGAAGAACTCCACCTCGGTGATGGCGACGGGGGCGTTCGCCGAGGCGGCGAGGTAGACCGACCGGACGGTCAGGCGAACGCCTGCGGCCGCCTTGGCTCCCACGTCGAAGGACTGCGGCTCGGCCTGGTCCTTCAGCTCGTAGTCCTTCGAGGCGATGACGGTGCCACCCGCGTCGACGAACTCGAGCGTGACATCGCGGGGCCGGGCGAGGGCCTTGAAGTCGACGCCGGAAGCTCCCGCGGTGATGAGGACCTTCGAGATGTCCGCCACTGGCGCGAATGTCGCCTGGATCGTCGGGGGGGCGCCGTCCTTGAACGGCGCCGCCCAGTAGGCCGTCGTGCCGTCGAAGGCGAGCTGCGGGGGACGATCCTTCGTCGAGGTGCCGGTTGCCTTGCCCGACGTGCTCACCGGATCGGCGGCGGGGAGGAACGTCCCCGTGATCGAACCGATGAACCCGTTCACGGTGTCTCGCCAGGCCGGGACGAGGGCGTAGCCGGCAACGGCGCCGATGAGGGCGGCGAGGAGGAGGACCTGGAACCCGGCCGAGAGCAGGCGCCCCGGCCTCATCCCGCCACCCGTCTTGCCGTCGGTCCGCATGCTCTTCGGCCGCTCGCCCGCCGCCACCTTCTTCGACTCGTCGCCCCGGAGGAGACGGCGATACCACGGGCTCTTCACCGCTGGCGCGACCGCGGCGCTGGCAAGGCTCTGACCGCAGCGACGGCAGAACCTGCGTGAGGGCTCGTTGCCGATCCCGCAGTTGCCGCACACGAGGTCGCCCGGGTTGGGAGCCGGCGTCTCCTGCTGCCCCGTTCGCTGGGCCGGCCGCGGCCGCTCCGGGCCGGGCCGAACCGCCTCGGGCTGGCGAGCGGCCGGCTGATCGGCTGGCGCCGCGGCCGAAGCTGCGGCCGCGGCGGTGACGGGAGCCGCGGGGGGCGGGGAGTCGGGCGGTCGGACCGCGAGCTGCGGAGGGCCCGGCCGCTGGGCCCGGGGCTGCGCAGGTGGGGTGGGACTCGTGGCGCTCGGCTGGACCGCACCAGGGCCCGGCATGATCGGCGGAGCGAGGGTCGGCGGTCCGTCGGCCGGCGGCGCCGGTGGTGGGGTCGGGATCGCAACGGGCGGCGGCGGCTCCACGATCCGCGCCGGCTGGACAAACGGTCGCGGCTTGGCCCCTGCAGCGGTGCCCGGGAGCATGGGGCGGAGTCGCGGCTCGTCGCGGGCCCCCAGGCTCGGCGTGGACGGCGTGGCCCCGGCGGACGGCAGCCTCTCGCCGCACGTGAGGCAGAAGACGCGTCCGGCAGGGTTCGCGCGTCCGCATGCCGTACATGTCGGCCCGGGTGAGGTCGCCTCGACGACGGGCTCCGAGGTGACCTCGGGTGCCGGCTCGGGTTCGCGCTCGGGCACCGGCGCAGGCTCCGGCACGCCCTCCGGCTCGGGCTCGCGTTTGGGCGCGGGCTCGGGCACCGGCGCAGGCTCCGGCGCGGCCTCCGGCTCCGGCTCGGGTTCGGGTGCGGGCTCGGGCACCGGCGCGGGCTCCGGCTCGGGTGCGGGCTCAGCCTCCGGCGCGGGCTCCGGCACGCCCTCCGGCTCGGGCTCGGGTGCGGGCGCGGGCTCCGGCACCGGCACCGGCTCGGGTGCGGGCTGAGCCTCCGGCGCGGGCTCCGGCACCGGCTCGGGTGCGGGCTCAGCCTCCGGCGCGGGCTCTGGCGCGGGCTCCGGCTCCGGCGCGGGCTCGGGCACCGGCTCGGGTGCGGGCTCAGCCTCCGGATCCGGCTTGGGTTCGGGTTCGGGCACCGGCGCGGCCTCCGGCTCCGGCTCGGATGCGGCCTCCGCCGCCGGTTCCGGGGCCGGCTCGTCCACGTCGTCGGCGACTCGGAACACCCTCGGGCCACTGACGACGACGGGTACCGGCGCCGCCGGTCGCGCGGGCGCCGCTGGCGCTCCCCCGGCTGCCTCTCCCCCGGCTGCGGCGGTCTCGCCTGCGTGGGGCGCGGCATCAACGGCCGCGGCGGCTCCGACGGCCGCCGCGGCGTCCGCATCGGCCGAATCGGCTCCAGGGTGGATACCGAGACCGACGGCCTCCTTCACGCGGCCGATGAAGCCCGCCTGCTCCGGCGGAGCCGTCTCCGCGGCGGCCGGCTCAGGCTCCTGCGCCGGGACCTGCTCCTCGACCTTCGTCCCGGTCCACTCGAGGAAGCTCCCGCACGAGCCGCAGAAGCTGTCGGACGGGTCGTTCTGGAATCCGCACTTCGTGCAGACGATCACGGGGCGCTTCCTCGTGGGCCGGAGACATCGACGCGATCGCCGTGGGCGCGGCGTTGGCGTGCCCGCATGGTAGCGCGCAGCGCGGAGCGCCCGACGCGTCGGCCGCGAAGGCGGCTCACGCCTTCACGATCTCCACGCGGTGCGCCACGTGGGCCGGCTTGGACGCCCGGATGAGCGCCTCGAGCTGGGCTGCCGAGACCGACGCGGGGTCCTTGACGCGGACACGGATGAAGAGGTCGGGCGAGGTGCCGGTTGGCACGGCCGCGCCCGCCTCGCGGGACCAGCCGACAGCGCCGGGCTCTGCGACCTCGACCTCGCCGCCCGTGAAGATGGCCACGTGCGCGGCGAGCCCCGCGGCGGTCCCGCGCATCCGGAAGAGCTCCGTGGCGGAGGCGACGAACGCCCGACGGCGCTCCAGGGGCCACGTCTCGTCGGGAGTGGCTCCCACCCAGCTCCCGATCCATTCGAGGAAATCCGCCGGGGCAAGGGCCGGGTCGACGTACGCGGGAAAGCAGTCGAGGACCTGGACCGCGCCGGCGAGGACCTCGTCGAATGCCCCCGTGAACCGCTGGGCGAACTCGTCGTCGCGATAGAGGCCCGGAAGCTGCTCGCCGATCGGGAACGGGCTGGCCAGGCCGGGCAGCGTGCCGCGCATGTCTAGCCTTCCTCGACCATCAGCTGGTGCTCGTAGCTGAAGACGAGGGTGTGGGGCTCGAGATCCAGGCGCTGCGTCGCCGGGCCCCGCTGCCCGGTGATGGGATCCGCACCGAAGAGGCGCACGTCCTCCACGAGCTCGGTGCCACGGACGCGCTGCAGGACCGAGTAGACCTCGCCGACCTGGATCGGGCGGCCGAACGGCCAGCCGGTACGCTCCGGGCCGCCGGTGATCGGGTGGAAGTAGCCGTACAGGGCCTGCAGCGCGGCGTCCTGCAGACGGGCCGGCGTCACTCGCGCGCGCGGCCGCAGCCGGGCGACGATCGTGATCCCGCGGTAGACGGGTGGCTCCACGATCACGCGCGTCCCCACGACACGCGTCTCGTCGAGACGTGCCGCGACCCGGGCGAGGGTGTCGTCGGCCGGCACGAGCTGCTCGAACCGGAGCCGACCGTCCGGCGCCGGCACCGCCGGCACGACGAGGACCCGGACAGAGCCGGCATCGGCGCCGTCGCCGGCGGCGACCGCGTGGACCCGGGCGAGCTCGGGCGCCACCTCACGGGCCAGGTGCTCGAAATCCTCCGTCGTCACCGCCCGGCCGCGGGTACGGAGGGTGATGGGACCGCGGACCTTGGCGTTGTCGATGTCCTCGCCATCCACGCCGCCCACCATCGGCAGCCGGTTCTCCACGCGACTCACGTACGGTATCGACGACTTCAGGATGCTGAGGGCACGCGGAGCGATGTTGCCGAGCCGGCCGCCGCCGGTGAGGTAGACGTCGACCTTGATCCGACGACCCTTCGGCGGCACGGCGCCGTAGCTGCGGACCGTGCCATCGGGCTCGCGCACGGCCGGGCCGAAGGAGATCTCGCCGGCGACCGCGTCCAGCACGAAATGGAGATCCCCCGGATCGGATCCCGCGAAGTCCGCGACCTGGCTCCACTCCTGCCATCCGTCCTCGTCGTCGGAGACGCGGACGGTCGCGGGCCGGTCACCCGGCACGACGGGCCGGCGCCGGAGCAGGAAGCGCTGGCCTGCAACGCCCTCCGAAGTCCCGATCACCTCGTCGACGACGACGTCGGCATGCACCGCGTCGGTCGTGCCGCCGACGGTCGTGGCGGCCACACCGCGGATGTTCGGCGAGGCGGAGTAGAAGGGCTGACCCTCCTCCGGATCCGTGACGCGCGCACGCAGCCAGCCGGCGCGGAGCTTCTCGACGACGGAGACGACATGGCCGGAGGGCACATGGAGGATGACCTCGCCGTCGCGGTTCAGGCCCCCGGTCGTGTCTCGCTCGAGCTCGCATGGCGTCCAGCCGTCGCCGGACCAGGCCTCCCAGGCGAGCGGCGGCCACGTGGGATCGACCCCGACGCCTTCGATGGTGCACCGGAAGTCGAGCCGCACCGCGTTCGACGGGGCGGCGTCGGAGAGACCCACGAGCAGGACGTTGCCGGCCTTCGGCGGCTCCTCGAAGGCGTCGACGTCGCGGCCGTTCTCCGCTTCCATCGTCCGGTCGACGTGCTTCACGCCGTCGGCCGACGTCAGGAGGTTGGCCAGCTCCACCGGCACGATCGGCAGGTCGTCGAGGGTCGTGAAGACGACGGCGTCGTCGGTCTCCGTGCGAACCGTCGCAACCTGCGTCCCACCGGTGATCCGGACGGCGTCCGGCTGCGGCCCGGAGAGCCAGAAGGTGACCTTGCCGCGGGCCGCCGACGGCGGGAAGAGGCGGACGCCGATCAGCTCCAGGAACTTGACGTAGTGACGGTCCGGCACGCGGTTGAGCCGGTACAGGAGCTGGTCGGTCATCCAGGCAAAGGCCTCGATCAGCGTGACGCCGGGGTCGGACACGTTGTGGTCCGTCCACTCCGGACAGCGCTGCTGGACCAGCCGCTTCGCGTCGTCGACCAGGTCCTGGAAGCGGCGGTCGTCCAGGTTCGGGACCGGCAGGGCCATCGGTCACTCCTCCGCGGGGATCACGTAGAAGGGGAAGACGAGGTTCCGGGGGTCGTTGGAGGACCCGACCGCGTAGCGGATGTCGATGTAGAGCGTCGAGCTGTCGTCCGGGTCGGGCGCCACGTCCACCTCCTGGACGGAGATCCGTGGCTCCCAGCGGCGCAGGGAGATCCGCACGTCGGCGGCGATCCGGCCGAACGTCGCGGCGGAGGCCGGTGAGAAGACCTCGTCGTGGATGCCGCAGCCGAACTCGGGCCGCATCGGGCGCTCGCCGTAGGCGGTGCCCAGGATGAGGCGGATGCTCTCCTCGATCTCCCGCTCGCGCGTGACGAGGGCGATCCCGCCCGTCGCGTCCGTGCGCAGGGGGAAGGCCCAGCCGGCGCCGATGAACTCGTCGTTGACCACGCTCGTCCTCCTCGCCTAGCCCAGCTGGACCTGGCTGCCGCTGACCTTGGCGACGCCGGTCGTGCCGACCTCCACGCCGGCCGATCCCGTGAGCTTCGCCTGGGCGCTCGACGAGATCTCCACCCCGCCATCGCCGCTGATCTTCACCTTCCCGGTGGCCTTGATCTCGATGTCGGTGGTCGCCGTCAGCACGATCTTCCCGTCCGAGGTCCCGTTGAGCTCCTTGTCCAGCCGGTTGAGGGTGAGGATCACCTCGGACCCGGACGTCGACATGCCGAGCGTCGACTGCGACGGCTTGTCCCACATGAAGACCTGGTTCCCGTCGCGGCTCACGAGATGGCGTCCGTTGAGCTTTCCGCTGTCGACGTCGATCGGCGGGGGGGTGTCGCTGCCGTTCCAGAGCCCACCCAGCACGAACGGGCGCTGCCGGTCGCCGCTCTCGAAGGCGACGAGAACCTCGTCGTTCACCTCCGGGATCCAGACCATGCCTCGCGAAGGACCGTTGCCCGGCGCCGCAACGCGCGCCCAGGAGCTCTCGTAGTCCGCCGACATGGAGGGAAAGCGAAGCTTGACTCGGCCCTGGTGCAGGGGATCGTTGTTGTCCGTCACGATGGCGATCACGACCCCCTCGGACGACGCCGGGGCGCTGCCGCTGCCGCCCGGGGTGCTCGCGCCCCCGCCGGCCCCCGCCGCGCCCGCCACCAGCCCCATGAGGGAGCGATCCTGGCGCCCGCTGACGATGAAGTGCGTGCGATAGCCGTCGACGTGGTCGTACGTGTGGCGCGTGTGGGTGATCGTGTAGCGTCCTGCGAAGGGCGGCGCGACGTGCGACACGCTCACCGCCGCCCCGGCCTTGATCCTCGGGTTGCCGAGGGAGATCCCGGAGGCCTCGGCGAAGGCGCTTCCCACCTGCTCGGCGAGGGCCGACGCCGCGCGCTCGGCCTCCCCCTGGGAGCGGTACCCGCCCTCCACGATCAGGGCGGGGCTCCCGAAGCGCCCCGCCAGGCTGCCCGGGTTGTCGGCCAGCTGGGCGGCCACGGTGCCGGCCTGGGCGGTCCCCACGACGGCCTGCTTGGCGGCCGGATCCCACCCGCGGACCTCGATCCGGCTGACCTGCCCCGACGACGTGATCCGCGGCCGGAAGTCGAGGAGGTCCTGGCCGAATACCAGCTGCAGGGGGTCGGTCGAGGTGAAATCGCCCCCGGCCGGCGCGTCGGCGGCCCGGGTCGGCCGCCGGAACTCGAGCCTGCCCTCGACGACGGCCACCTCGAAGCCCACCTCGTGCGCGAGGCCCTTCAGGAACTCCCAGTGGGTCTGGCCTGCCTGCCCTACGTGGTCGAAGACCTGGCCGCTGTCGTCGACCGTTCCCACCTGGAGGCCGACCTGCGAAGCGACCGTCCGGGCGATGTCCGAGTATTTGACGTTCTGGAAGGTCGCCGATTGCCTGCCTCGCGAGAGCCTGTGGGCGTGGTCGTAGCCGCGTGCCACGAGCATGGGGGCCCTGCCCTCGCGATAGACGCCTTCGAGGGCCGTCACCTCGCCGCTGATCAGCAGGCCCGTCGTGCCGTCGCTCAGGGCGGACGTCGAGACCTTCACGGCCGACCCGATGTGGAGCCGTGCCGTGTCGGCGATCCCCATCTCCGGCGTCTCCTGCAGGGTCAGCTCGAACGTGTCCGGAAGGTGCAGGTGGTCGTCCACGACGACGCGCACGAGTGCCGTCTCGGCATCGCCCTCGAGGGGCTGGCCGTCGACCTCGACCCGGATCGCGGTCGAGAGCGTGGCGTCGGGCACCCGTCAGCCCTCCCGCGCCGCGAGGCGCCGGGCCTCGTCCGATGTGGGGACCAGGATCCGGGTGCCGGCCGCGACGCGCAGCGGATCGTCGATGTCGTTGAAGGCGGCGATGCCGCGCCAGAGGTTCGCGTCGCCGTACTCGCGGTAGGCCACCGCGTGCAGGCTGTCGCCGGCGTCGATCAGGTGGCTGCGCCGGCTCTCCCGGGCTCCGGAGGAGGGGTTCTGCTTGGGCGGGTCCTCGGGGACCTCCTCCAGGCTGATCGTGGCGCTCGCCCGCACCGGCGTCCCGTCGGGCTTGAAGAGGACGTACTTCGCGTTGACGGTCTTCAGGAAGACCTTCAGGTCGGCGAGGATCCGGTTGCTCCCCCACTCGAACCCGAGCACCGGCGGACGCGGCAGCTTCTTGGTGATCGAGGACGGCGTCGGCTTCGTCCACTCGAACAGCGTCGTCACGCTGCGGGTGACGTCCGCGTCGTCCGCGTCCCAGGCGTCGAACCAGACCTCCATCTGGACGCTCTGGGGCCCCGCCCCGGTGAACTGGGGCCTCCCCGCCGATGACGCGCCCTTCTGCTGCGGCCGGTTCCAGTTGGCGGACTTGGCCGTCGTGAGCTCGGCCGGGTTGTACATGAACCGGAGCTCGCGCGTCTGCGGGTCGCCGTCGACGACCTTGAGGACCGCCTTCTCGAGCTGGCCGCCGCTGAGCATCAGCGTGCGAACCCGTTGTGGACCAGCTCGAGGACCTCGAGCGCCACCGCGTTCGTCCCCGTGTCGAGCGTCGGGCCGGTCCAGCGGACCGGGTAGATGCCCTGCAGGCGCCAGCTCGCGACCGTCTCGCCGCCGCCGTCGAGGATCGCGATCTCGGCGGTGGAGCGCTTCGGGTGGCTGGCGACCGACGCCAGCCAGGTGGCCACCTTCTGGGTCTCCTTCGTGACAGGTCGCGTGAGCTTCAGGTTCTGGAGCTTGGTGCGGCCGGGCCAGCGGTGGATGTAGTCGTTGTTGCCGCCCTCCTTCACCTCCTGGACGTCGTACTCGACGGACAGCCCCTCGCACTTCGTCCACGAGCCGAGGTCGGTGTGGTCGTCGAGGGTCACCTTGAAGCAGAGGCTGAGGCCGTAGCTCACCCGTTCGGTCATGGCATCACCCGTCGATCAGGAGGCCCATCCGCTCGCGGTCGAGCAGAAGCTCGGTCGCGAAGCGCGAGCGAATGCGGTCGTAGACGCGGTCGGCGATCTCCTCGTAGTCCTGGCCGGACCCCGGCGCCGCCGTCGGACGGCCCGCCTGCCGGCGCCGGCGCCTCGCCGGCCGAGCTGACCTCGCCGATCTCCACGGCCCGCTGGATCACGGGCCCGGCGCCTGCCGGGACCGCTGCGAACCCGGCGCCGGCGGTCCAGCCGATGACGCGCCCGGGGTCACCCGTCGCGGTTCCGTCGCCCGCGCCGAGGCGCGCCAGGGTCACCGGCTCGGGTGCGGAGGAGGACGCCGGGCTCGCCGCACGAGAGGTGCCGAGACGGGCCACGGGCAGCATCGCCGGTGTCGCCGGCGGGCGGGGCTCAGCCGTCGCCGGACCGGCCGCCCCACCAGGGTCCGTCGAAGCTCCGCGGACCACCCGCTGGAGCTGTGGCGCGGGGGTCGTGGCCGGAGCGACGACGGCGCCGGCACGGGCGCCGTGCCAGCTGGACCCGATCCCGGTGGACCCACCCGGCGCCGACGCCGGGGACGCCGCTACGGTGGTGGTCCCGGCGGCGGTCCTGGCGGTCCCGCCGAGGGCCGCGCCGGGCGAGCGGCGGGCGAGCACGGGCGTGGCTCCCATCGGCGCGGTGGCCCCCGAGGAACGGAGCGGCGAGCCGGCGTCGCGCAGCGCGCGCGCCACCACGAGGGGAGCGCTGGCCGTGGCCCCGACATCCCCGCTCGGCGCGCCCTCGCGGCCGGGCGCTGCCGGCGCCGCCGCCTCGCCGGGATCCGACGCGCCGATGCGGCCGGCACCGCCGGCCGAAGGCGCAGCCACGGGCGCCGCGCTCTCGCGCGAGTCCCACGCCGCGAGCGGGAGCCCCGCCCCGACGTCGGCGCCCTCCCCGGCGCCCGCAGTGCCGGCATCCGGACGGTGGGAGAGGCCCGGCACGTGGCGGCCCGGATCACCGACCAGCGGGCGATCCGCCGGCTCCGGCGCCGGGGCGCCGACGAGCCGATCGCCGCCGCCCGACGCCGGCGGGTTGCCGGAGCCTTCGGCGCGACCCTCGAGGCCGGCGTCCGGTCCGGGCTCCTGGGCGGGTCCAGCCGGGCCCGGTGGGCTGGCGATCGCGCGCAGCACCGGGAGCGGCGCCGCCGCGGCGGCGGCCCGGCGCGGCGGCGCCGCGACCGTCGTCCCCGTCGTGGGCGCAGCCGGCGTGGCCGGCTGGGCCACGCGGGCGAACGCGAGGCTGGGTGCCGCCCCGTGGGCGCTCACGCCCGCCGGCAGCGCGGGAAGCGGCGCGCCCAGCCCGAGGCGGCGCGACTCGCCGAGCGTCCGCCGCTGCAGCGGCGGCGTGACCGCGGGCGGCGCCCCGGGGGATCCGGCAGCCCCGCCCGCCACGTCGTGGACGTGCCCGGCGGGGCTCTCCTGCGGCACGACCGTCGCCGCTGAACGCGGGAGCCTCGGAGAGGGCGGTGCCGGCCGGTGCGGCCCCGGGTCCGCCGGAGCCCGGGCCGCGCTGGACGGGCGGCGCCGTCGCGGGGGCGAGGGCCCTCACGGGCTCCGGAGCGCTTGCCGACGCGACCTGCGTCGCGGCCAGGGCACGCGATGCCGAGGAGGGCGGCACGGTCGGCAGCGCCCGGGGCGCCTCGCGCCGGTCCGGGCTGGCGTCCCGCGGGGGGGCGTCGTCGACCTCGGACTCCGTCGCGGCCACCGTGCCACGGTCGGGCGGCGCAGCGACGGACGTCGTTCGAGTGCCCCGCTGGATCGCGGGACGGGCTGGCCGGGCCGCCCCGCCGTCGGCATCGGTGGCGGCCGTGGAGGAACGCGGGACGAGCGTGGTCGCGATGCCGCTCACGAGGCCGGCCGGGCCGTCCAACGCGACGTCGTGAGCCAGCGGTCGCAGGATCCGCTCCGGGGGACGGCGCCCGGCAAGGTCACGGGCGAACGCTGCGGCGGACGCGGTCAGTGGGATCTCGCCGGCAGTGCGCCGGACCGGCGGAAGGCTGTTCCAGGCCGGCGGGCGCGCCGGAGCCCCGGCCGGAAGCGCCGGGCCCGCGGCGAGGCCGGGCCCGCCCGGTCCCGCCGCGGCGGCGTCGCCGGCCGCGGGTGGGGCAGCCCGTTCTCCCCGGAAGAGCAGCGACAGAGGCCAGCGCACGACGAGATCACTCCCCTTCGGTCAGGCGCCGGTTGATCCGGGCAATCTCCTCGACGAACCGCAGCCGGTCCGGATGCTCGAGGTCGAGGATCGCGTCCATGGACCAGTGCAGGTGGTAGGCGACGTACGCGACCTCCTCGAAGAGTCGGCCGGCCGCGTACGTCAGGACCCCCCCGGCGCCGCGCCCCCGATCTCCACCGTGAACTCGTGGCTGCACGCGGGGCAGGTCACGGCGGCCTGCGACGTGCCCTCCTGGTTCACCCGGCGATAGAGGTCCTGGAGAAACGCCAGGTCCGACGCGAACATCCCCTCGATCACCTGTGGCGTCACCTGCGACAGGCCGCCGAGCCGGGCAACGACGCGGGACAGGAGGATCACCGTCAGGTAGGCCTCGTTGTCCCGCACCCGCGGATCGCGGAGCGGGAGGATCTCGTCCCGGGCCGTCGCCAGGCGCATCGTCCCCTCGCGGTGGAGGGTGCCCGCTTCGTCGACGTATCCACGTGGCAGGACGAACGGGAACTCGGTCCGCAGGGCCCCCGAGACGGGGCCGGACGCGCCGCCGGAGGCGGCTGCCGGCCCCGCGATCAGGTCGAGGACCATGTCACTTGATCCGCTCGAGCCGCTCGCAGACGATCGTCACGTCCTCCACCGAGGGCGTGTTGTCGCCGGCCTTCATGCCGCTGGCCGTGAACTTCGAGATCCAGGCATCGTAGAAGTTGTAGCGGGCCACCTCCTGGAAGGCGAAGTCCAGCTGGACGATCGAGCCGTCCTTGCGGGCCCCGATCAGGGCCCCGTCCAGGGCGGCCTTGTGCCAGTTCCACAGCTCCATGCTGGCGTCGGCGGCGCGCTTGAGCGTGATGGTCGGTGGCTTGGTGGCGCCGATCATCTTCTTGAGGATCGGCTTGCCCAGGATGTCGTTCGCCTTGAGCTCCACGACCTCCACTTCCGAGGTGATCCCGCTGACCTCCTGGAAGGAGGCGATCGCGACGCCGCCGACTTCGATCTTGAAGCGCTGGGCAACGAGAGCGTCGAGGGGCAGCGCAGGCAGTCCTGCTGGCATGGGTCCTGGTCCTCCAGTCTGGTCTCAGGCAGGTCGGCCGGCGGTCGTCACTCGCTGAGCGACGTGCCGCCGGAGAACTGGGCGAGGCGGAAGATGACGAACTCGGCCGGCTTCACCGGGGCAATCCCGATGTCGACGATGAGCTGGCCCGCGTCGATCGTCTCGGCCGTGTTGTTCTCGCCGTCGCACTTCACGAAGAACGCCTCCGCCGGCGACGCCCCGAAGAGCGCGCCGTCCCGCCAGGTGCGCACCAGGAAGGCTCCGATCGTCCGCTTCACACGCTCCCACAGGTCGAGGTCGTTGGGCTCGAAGACGACCCATTGCGTGCCCAGCAGGATCGACTCCTCGATGTAGTTGAAGAGGCGCCGGACGTTGAGGTAGCGCCACGCCGGATCCGACGAGAGGGTTCGAGCGCCCCACACGCGGATGCCGCGGCCGGGGAACGCGCGGATGCAGTTGACCCCGATCGGGTTCAGCTGGTCGTGCTCTGCCCGGGTGAGGTTGAGCTCCAGGGCGATGGCGCCCCGGATGACCTCGTTGGCGGGTGCCTTGTGGACCCCCCGCTCCCCGTCGTTGCGGGCCCAGATGCCGGCGATGTGGCCGGAGGGCGGCACGAAGACCGGCTGGCCCGCCACCGGGTCGAAGATCTTGACCCACGGCCAGTACAGGGTGGCGTACTTCGAATCGTAGCCCGCCTTGTCCTGGCGCCACTCCTTGACCTGCTGTGCGTTGTAGTCGGGCGGGGCGTCCAGGATCGCGACACGGTCCCCCATCAGCTCGCAGTGGGCGATCATGGCCAGCTGGACGGCCTTCAGGCCGTCCATGTCGACGACGCCGGCCTGGTACAGCGCCATCAGGTCGGGCGCCGCCACCATCGTGATCTCCTCGACGGCCTCGAGGCCGCCGAAGCCGGTCCGGTCGGCCGTGTTGCCGACATACTCGTCGGGCGTCACGCGGACGGGGCCGCTCGCGGTTCCACCGGTCAGGGCAGTCCTGGCGCCGAGCGCCGGGGCGACCTCGCCCTTGGCGACCTCCTCGAGGCGGACGAGCTTCGACGCCTTGACCGCGACGAAGACGCTCTGCTTGCCCCGCTTCACCGTGACGTTGTCGTAGACCTCCTGGTCGGAGCCGCGGGTCACGGTGAGCTTGAAGACGCCCTCGCCCGGCTCGGACGGGTCGGAGACCTCGACCGAGATGTCGTTGCCGGCGCCCCCGGCCTCCAGGGCGACGACGCGGAACGCCGGCTGGGACTTGTCGGTGGAGCTCGGCAGCTCGAGGCGGGCGCTGGGCGCGCCGGCGTCATCGCCGCCGATCCGGACGATGTACGCCGTGGTGCCACCGTTGAGGAAGAAGCCGTACACCGCGTGCGCGAGGTAGGACCCCTCGGTGAAGTCGCCGAACGAGGCGACGAACTGGCTCCAGTTCGTGACCATCACCGGCGTGTTGGCGGGACCCCGCTGGGCCAGGCCCACGAACGCCGCCACGGCCGTGCCCACGCCCTCGATCGGGCGAGACGCGGCCTGCACCTCCTCGATGTAGACGCCGGGCGAGAGATAGTTCGGCATGCGGATCGGCCCTCCGGGCGGTGGAGCTGGAAGCAAGCCGAGCGTGGACCGCCGCCGAAGAGCCGGCAACGGTCGACCGGACAGCCGAAGGGGCCGGTCGCGCTGCCCGTTCGGGCAACCGGGCGCGCCCGATCGGCTGCCCTCCGGCGGCTTGCCCGGGCCCGGGCCCGCGACGACGCTGGGCGGGCGATGATCCAGGACGTCGACGAGACCCTGCGCGCGCTGCTCAAGCGCGAGGCCCTCAACGGAAGCCAGGTCGAGATCGCGTTCGACGCGCCGACGCGGGACTGGTCGGCGCGTCGCAATGCACCGACCATCAACCTCTTCCTGTACGACATCCGCGAGGACATGAGCCGGCGCGAGGCGGGCTACCTTCCGATCCGAGCCGACGAAGGCTATGTCACCGGCCACGCACCCTTCCCTCGCCGCTACAAGCTGTCCTACCTCGTCACGGCCTGGACCCAGCGACCCGAGGACGAGCACCATCTCCTCTCCGCCTGCCTCGGATCGCTCATCCGGCACGACGCGATGGCGCCGGCCGAGATGGAGGGCGCACTCGCGGAGCAGCCGCTCCCGGCCTACGTCAGCGTGGCCCTGCCGCTCGGGCCGGACCGCTCCATCGCCGACATCTGGTCGGCGCTCGGCGGCGAGATGAAGCCGTCGCTCGACGTCGTGGTCACGGCGCCGTTCGTCGTGAGCCGCGAGGTCAGCGCCGGCCCGCCCGTCCGGGAGGTGCCGCGGCTCTCGGTGGCCCGTCCCGACACGGGGGCGGCGGAGAGCGTGGCGCGGCTGCGCTCCCGGCGCGGTCCGGCGGGCGCGCGCCTGGGCCCCCTCCGGCCCGACGAGCCGGTCGACCAGGACGAGACCGTCGTGGGTGGGGTCGAGGAGACCGCGGGCCGGCTCTTCCGCGTTCGCGGCCACCCGCGGCCCTGACCGCAGATGGCTCGCGCGGCCCCCGCGGATGCCTCCGCCCGTCATCTCGGGGCCCGCCTGACCCTCGTCGCCGATCGCGTCCGGCTTGCCGTGGATCGTCGGCGCAGCGGCGATCCCGACCCCGACGATCGCTTCCGGGGGCTGTACGTCTCGGACGCCCAGGTCGACCACCTCCTGGGTGGCGGACACGGCTCCATCCTCGGTCCGGACGCCGGGGCAGCCGCGGCACTCGGCCTCGCTGCCGTCGAGGCCGATGCCGACGCCGCGGAAGCGGCGGGTGGCGACCTCCGGCTGCGCCGCCTGGCCCGCACGTTCGAGCTGGAACCCCTGGATGTCGAGCTGCTCCTGACGGCGCTGGCACCCGACCTCGACCCCCGCTTCGAGCGCCTGTACGGGTACCTCCATGACGACGTCTCGCGCCGCCGGGCCAGCGTCGGGCTGGCGCTGGAGCTGTCGGGGCTGGGCGAAGGCTCGGGGCCCGGCCGGGCGCGCCTCGGACCGCTGGCCCCGCTCGTCGCGGGCGGTCTCCTGGTCGTGGAGGATGCCGACAGGCCATTCCTGACCCGGGCGCTCCGCGTCCCCGACCGCGTGGCCGCGCACCTCCTCGGCGACGACTCGCCCGACCCGGTGGTGGCGGCGCTCGGCATCAACCCGGTCGCCCACGACGCGGCGGGCACCGACGCCCTCGAGGGGGGCCTCCGCGCGGGGGCGCGCGTCGCCTACGTGCGCGAGCGAATCGGGACGGCCGCCGTCACCGTGGCCACCCGGGCGCTCTCCCGTGTCGGGCCGCCGCCGGTGGTGGTGGACCTCGGTCGCCTCGGCCCGGGTGACGATCCCCGCGAGGCCGCAGCGGCCGCGGTGCGCGAGGCACGCCTCCGGGGAACGGGCATCGTGGCCGGCCCGCTCGAGATCGTCGCCGAGCGCAGCGCAGCCGCCGTCCGCGGTTGGGCGGAGGTCGCCTGTCGCGTCGTGCTGCACGGGACGCGGGGCTGGGATCCGGCCTGGTCGCGGACCGTGCCATTCCTCCTGGACGCCGACCTTCCGTCGGCCGAGGAGCGCCGGTCGGTCTGGCTCAGCTCGCTCGATGGGGCCGCCTCGGCGAGCGTCGGCGCCGCCGTCGCCGCGCTGCCCTTCCGCCTCTCGCCGGAAGCCGTGGCGCGCGCGGCCGAAGCCGGGCGCCTGGCCGCCGCGGCGGCCGGCCGGGACCTCGCCGTCGCCGACGTCGCCGCCGGCGCCCGTGCCCAGAACGCCGCGGGCCTGGAGCGCCTGGCGCGTCGGGTCGAGCCGCGGGTGGCCTGGGACGACCTCGTCCTGCCCGATGGCGTGGTGCGACAGCTCCGCGAGCTCGCCGCCCGGGCGCGGCACCGCGACCTCGTCCTCGACGAGTGGGGCATGTCCCGCACGTCCCTCAAGGGACGCGGCGTGACGGCCCTCTTCGCGGGCGACTCCGGGACGGGCAAGACGATGTCGGCCGAGGTGATCGGCGGGGCGCTGGGGCTGGACCTCTACGTCATCGACCTCTCGACGATCGTCGACAAGTACATCGGCGAGACCGAGAAGAACCTCGACCGCGTCTTCTCCGAGGCCGACCGGGTCAATGGCGTGCTCCTCTTCGACGAGGCCGACGCGATCTTCGGGAAGCGCTCCGAGGTGAAGGACGCCCGCGACCGCTATGCCAACGTGGAGGTCGCCTACCTGCTCCAGCGCATGGAGCAGTTCGACGGGATGGCGATCCTGACGACGAACCTGCGGGCCAACGTCGACGAGGCCTTCCTGCGACGCCTCGACGCGATCGTGGACTTCCCCCTCCCGGAGGTCGACGACCGGCGCCGCCTCTGGCAGCGCAACCTCTCGGCCGGCGTCCCGAAGGCGGCGGACATCGACCTCGACTTCCTCGCGCGCCGCTTCAGCCTCACGGGCGGCAACATCCGGAACGTCGCCGTGGGCGCGGCGTTCCTCGCGGCCGACGCCGGTCGCGAGCTCGGGATGGAGGACCTGGTGCGCGAGACGGCCCGCGAGTACCGCAAGCTCGGCCGGCTGTGCATGGAGAGCGAGTTCGGGCCCTGGTTCGCGCTGGTCGGCTGACCGGCCGGCACGCCGCCGCAACCCGGATCCCGGCACGACGCGCGACGGCGACCGCGAGTCTGCCCGATCGGACCTTGATGCCGCCCGCAGCAGGGGACGATGCTGCGTGCACGCGGGCCACGGCAGGCGCCGTGCGCCGGCGGGACCGCAGTCCACCAGCGGAGGACGCCCGGATGCGCTCGTTCGAGGTCGAGGCCGTCGAGGCCGGGAAGGGCCGCGCGCCCGCCCGCGACGAGGCCGGTGTCGAGTCGCCCGAGCTCGCCGCTCGCGCTGCCGCGGCGGGCCGCACGGAGGCCCTTGCGCCGGCGGCCGTGCTCCGCCTGCAGCGGGCCGCGGGCAACGCGGGGGTGGCCGCGGCCCTGGAGGGCGAGCCGGACCAGGAATCCCCGGTGAAGGACGTGATCGGGAAGGGCGCCGGGCAGCCACTCGAGGCGCCGGTCCGCCAGCGCATGGAGGCGTCCTTCGGAGCCGACTTCTCGGACGTCCGGGTTCACGCCGGCGGATCCGCCGCGGCCTCCGCGCAGGCCGTCGATGCTCACGCCTACACGGTGGGCAACGAGATCGTCCTCGGCGACGGCCACGCGCCCGGCTCCTCGACGCACGAGCGAACCCTGGCCCACGAGCTGGCCCACGTCGTCCAGCAGCGGTCGGGCCCGGTGGACGGGACGCCGACGGCGGGCGGCATCAGCGTCTCCAACCCGTCCGACCGGTTCGAGCAGGCAGCCGAGGCCACCGCGGACTCCGTGATGGGCATGGGTCGCATGCCGGACTCCGGGACCTCGTCGGCGGGCGCGGCGACGGTCCAGCGCGAGCCCGTGCCCGACGAGGACGAGGAGCAGGTGCAGGAGCTCGCGATCCAGCGCGAGCCCGTGCCCGACGAGGACGAGGAGCAGGTGCAGGAGCTCGCGATCCAGCGCATCCAGCGCGAGGAAGAGGAGGAGCGGCTCCTCCTGTAGCGGCGCGTCACGGAGCCACACCGATCCAGGATCACCCACGATGCCCGACCCTGCGCAGGACGCCGATCGCGCCGTGCGCGAGCGGTTCTCAGCCCCGGAGGCCGGGCGCCAGCTCGACGCGTCACGTCAGCCCGACGCGTCCCGCCATGCCGACAGGCTGGAGGCGACGAGCCCGGGTGGCGATCCGCGAGGGTTGACCGGCCTGACGGGACCGGGTCGCCGGGGCGGCCAGCCCGCTCACGGGCGCGGGGTTCTCCGGCTGCAGGCCCTGGCCGGCAATGCCGCGGTCGCCCGGCTGGTGGGTGAGCCCGCCGCCGGCACCGGAAGCGGCCGCCGCAGCGGCCCCGTCCTGCGCCACGCCGGCGAGACGGACGCCCCGGGCACCGAGACGGAGACGCCGAGTCCCGGCCCGGGCGGCGAGATCCCGCTCGACAACCCGGCGACGGCCCCCGCGCCTGCCGCGCCGACGTCCTCGTCGACGAAGGTCGGCCCGCCCAGCCTCACCAGCTACACCGTCTCGGGCACGCTTCGCGAAGCCGCGAACGCCGTCGCCGCCCGCCCGGAGGCAGGTGCGACGATCACGACACCGGACATGGTGATGCCCGCCGACGGGAAGTGGCCAACGCACGTCCAGGTGGTCGTCACCCAGGTGGTCGAGCTCCCCGAGTGGGACGGCAAGGCGGCGGCGACGCAGAACCAGCGGAACGAATGGGACCGCTTCAAGGCGGCCATCACCGCCCACGAGAACGGCCACGTCGCGACCGACGTGAAGGCCTTCGCCAACGCCCACGTCAAGATCAAGGCCAAGAAGACGCGGGCGGAAGGCGAGGCCGAGTACGACCGGATCGTCACGGCCTCCGACACGGACAACGCCGCCTTCGACGCGGGCAACGATCACGGCCGCAGCGCCGGGACCAACATCAACCCCAACATCGACGAGGTGACCAAGGTCCCCTGAGGGCCGGCCGCGCGCCCGATCCCGGTCCGGGGCGCGCTCCGCGCGGCGCGCCGCCGGGCTAGATGAGCCCCTGGCGGATGGCGTAGGCGACGGCGTGGGTCCGGTTCCGGAGATCGAGCCGGGAGGTCACGTCGTGGATCACGTTCTTGACCGTGCGCTCGGAGAAGTACAGCCGGCGTCCCACCTCGGCGGTGTCCATGCCGTCGGCCAGGAGGCGCAGGACGGCAACCTCGCGCTCGGTCAGGCCGGCGAACGTGAGACCGCGCGGGTGGAGGACCTGGCGCTGCAGGCGGCCGACCTGCGAGAGGAGCCTGCCCAGCAGGTCGGGCGGCAGCGTCCCCTCTCCGGCTGCGGCGGCCCCGATCGCGCTCGCGAGGTGGCCGGGCGTCGCCTGGCTGCGCCGGACGACCCCGCTCACCCCGGCCTCGACCGCCGCGAGCAGCCCGGCATCATCGACCTTGGCCACGAGGAGCACGATCCGTTCCTGGCCCGCGTTCCGGAAGGCCCGGATCTCCTGGGTCGTCTCCTCGTCGACGTCGTCGGCGACGACGACGACGACGCCGAGAGATGCCGGGTCGACCGCGTCGACGACCTCCATCCCCGGGTGACTCTGGAGCTGGGCCGCAAGGCCGGCTCTCGACACGGGGTCCGAGGTGGCGATCGCCACGGGCAATCGTTCGACGGCGACCGGCCGGAGGGCGTGGACGGTGGCGCTGGGCGACATGCGAGAACCCCCTGTCACGGGCCGGTACCCCTGCCGGCCGCGCACCTGCATGTTGGGCCGCGGGACTTAACGGGCACCTAACGCCCACCTAACGGCAGCCCGATCGGGCAGCCGATCTGCCCCACCACGGGGCTCCAGCCCTGCCCGCGAGGTCAGGCCTCCCGGCCTCGTTACCCAGTGGCGCGCCGGGGGGCCGACCCCTACACTCGCGAGCCATGGGAGCCCTCGTCACGCTGTCCGAGAAGACCATCGAGGTTCTGCCGGGCGCCGTCGCAACCTGCACGGTGACCGTGAAGAACACCGGCACCGTCGTCGACCAGTACGCGATCGACATCCTGGGCGACTCGGCGGCGTGGACGGCCGCAGAGCCGGCCACGCTTTCGCTCTTCCCCGGCGCCGAAGGAACCACCTCGGTCTTCTTCCGCCCGCCCCGTGCGGCGGACACGCCGACGGGTGAGCTTCCCTTCGGCGTCCGGGCCCGCTCACAGGAGGACCCGGCCGGGTCCGCCGTCGAGGAGGGGGTCCTCGTCGTCGGCATCTTCCAGGACACGTTCGCGGAGCTGGTCCCGCGCACCTCGCGCGGCAGCCGGGGTGCCACGCACGAGCTGGCGGTCGACAACCGGGGCAACAGTCGGCTCAACGCGACGGTGACGGCCGGGGACCAGGACCAGCTGCTGCGCTTCGACGTGGAGCCGCCGGGGCTCGTGGTGGACGCGGGCACGGCCGGGTTCGGCAAGGTTCGCGTGCGGCCCCGTGCCCGCTTCTGGCGCGGGCAGCCCCGGACCCGTGCCTTCAAGGTGGCGGTCCAGGGCGAGGGCGGTCCGCCGATCGTCCTCGACGGGTCGCTCCTCCAGGAGGCGCTCCTGCCGCGCTGGCTCGTCCCGGCGCTGCTCGCCGCGCTCGCGGCGCTCATCATCCTGCTGGTCCTGTGGCTCACGGTGCTGCAGCCGGCGATCAAGAGCGCGGCGACCCAGGCGCTCCAGGACGCCGGCATCACGCCGCTCCCGACGCAGGCCGGTGGCGGTGGCGGTGCGGGCGCAAGCCCCGCTCCCGGCGCGACGACGGCCCCGACGCCGGCGCCCGGCGCGACGCCCACCCCGGCGCCGACGCCAGCCCCTCCGGCCGTCGGGGGAGGCGTGCCGGCCGATGGGCGCCTGGCGGTCGACGGGAGCAGCCCGAACAGCACGACCTTCGACAAGGTCTTCTACCTGACGGACCTCGTCTTCGCGAACCCGAACGGCAAGGCCGGGACGCTCAAGCTGATCCGCTCTCCCAGCTTCGTGGTCATCACGCTGCGCCTGGAGAACTTCCGCGACCTCGACTTCCACTACGTGACGCCGATCGTGATCCAGCCGGGCCAGACGCTGAGCCTCGTGGTCGCCTGCAGCGGAGGCGGCGCGTGCGACCCGTCGGTCTACTACTCCGGGTTCTCGAAGCCCTGACCCGGATGGCCGGTCGTCCGGGCCGGAGAGCCCGGCCCTTCGCCTTCGCTGCCACCGCCATCCTGGCAGCGGCCTTCGCGAGCAGCGCGCTTGCGGGGCCGCTTCCGGGTCCGCCCGCCGCGCCGGCCGCGCCGGCCGCGCTGCCGGCCGGCTCGGTCGAGACACCGGGAACCAACGAGCTCGTCTCGACGCCCCAGGTCGACGCGGGCGCGACGGGCGCGACCGCCGCGGCCGCAGTGGACGACGTCTTCGCCGGGCCGACGATCTCCGCCGACGGGCGGTTCGTCGTCTTCCTCCAGCAGACCAACTCGAATGCGGGAAACGAGGTCGCGGTGCGAGACCGCCGTAACCGCACGACGACGCTCGTCGACGAATCGGACGCCAACGGCCCGCTGCGTCACCCGACGATCTCCCCGGACGGGAGCCTGATCGCCTACGTGCGCCCGGGCGACGGGTTCACCGAAGTCCAGCTCTACCAGCGGGCGACGGGCGTGCGCAGCACCGTCCCGACCCCGCCGGGGCGCAACCGCCAGCCCGACCAGCCCGCCCTGAGCCAGGACGGCCGGTTCGTCGCCATGCGGGCGCAGGTGGGGCAGGGGTCCGACGTCCTGGTGCTCGACCGCACCACCGGCGCCTGGGACACCGTCTCGGTCGACGTCAAGGGGCAGCCGACCGGCTTCAGCAACGCCCTCGCCGCCCAGCCTGCCATCTCCTGGGACGGTCGATGGGTTGCCTTCACCGCCCTGCCGGCCGGCGCCCAGTTCGTGGCCACGCCGGCCGCGACGAGCGACTTCCGGCAGGTCTACCTGCGGGACCGCGTGAATCGAACGACCCAGCTCGTTTCGTCCTCGCCGGACGGCTTGCCGGGGCGCGGGCAGTCGCTGAACGCGGCGATCAGCGGCGACGCGAGCCTGGTGGCCTTCCCGAGCGCCGCCGACGACCTGGTGGCGGGCGACGCGAACCAGCAGCTCGATGTCTTCGCCTGGTCTCGTGCCACCGGGAGCGTGGAGCTCGTGTCGCGCTCGACAGACGGCGCGGCCGGGAACGCCGCGAGCGGCTACCCCGCCGTCAACCGTGACGGAACCCAGGTCGCCTTCGCCTCCGCGGCGACGACACTCGTGCCCGGCGACACGACGGGCGGACCGGCCTCGACGCCCGGCATCGCGGCCGCGAACCCGCTGTTCATCGCCGGCGACATCTTCGTCCGCGATCGCGCGGCCGCCCGGACCACGCGTGTGTCCGTCGGGCGCGACAACGCGAGCGAGGCGAACGGGTTCAGCACGTACCCCTCGATCTCGTCCTCGGGCCGCGACGTGGCATTCACGTCGCTTGCCACGAACCTCGTCGCGAGCGACACGAACAAGGCGTCGCCCGACGTGTTCGTCCGCGACCGGCCGCCACGGATCGCCGCGTCGCCGAACCCGGTCGACTTCGGCGTGGCCCCGATCGGGTCGCTCGGCACGACGCGGCCCGCCACGGTTCTGAGCACCGGGATCACGCCCGCCCGGATCGGCACGATCGCCATCGGCGGCGCCAACGCCGCCGACTTTCTGGTCTCCCAGAACGGCTGCACGGGCCAGACCCTGGCGCCTGGAGCGTCCTGCGCCGTGCAGGTGGTCTTCATCGCGACGGGGAGGGGCAACCGGACCGCCAGCCTGGTCATCCGGAGCGACGCCGGCAACCCGCTCGTCCTCCGCCTGGTCGGCGCGGTCGGGATCGCCAGGCTGACGGTCGAGCCGCCGATCGGCCCGCCGGGGATCGTCGTCATGGCGACGGGCACGGGTTTCCCTCCGAACGCCCCGGTGAGCCTGACCTGGAGCGTCGGGATCACGGCGACGCCTCTGGCGCCCGTCGTTTCGGATGCCACGGGCGCGTTCACGGCCCAGGTGCTCGTGATGCCCAAGGATCGACTGGGTCAGCGCTCACTGCGCGCCGTGGCGTCGGTGACGGGCCTGAAGGTCGAACCCGTGACCGCACGGTTCCTGGTCGTGGCTTCCACGGGCGCACCGCCGACGAGCGGGCTCATCCAGGTCTTCGCCGTCACGCCGGGCGAGCCGATCATCATCCGGCGCTGATGCGTGCCGGCGGTTCCATCGTCGGCTACGATCGGAGAGTCACGGGCGAGACGGAGGAGCACGGGTCGCGATGACCACCTGCGCGAAATGCGGATCGGCGAACGCGCCCGGTGACGCCTTCTGCGGCAGCTGCGGCGCGTTCCTCGAGTTCGCAGCCGAGGAAGCGGGCGAGGCAACGCCGGCGGGCGGGGCAACGCCGGCGGGCGAGGCAACGCCGGCGGGCGAGGCAACGTTCCCCGGCGGTGACGCCGGAGGGGGGCCGCAGCCCGAGGCGACGACCGGACCGACCTGCACCGCCTGCGGACGCATCAACCCGGCCGGGCGCCGCTTCTGCATCTCCTGCGGCGAGCGGCTCCCATCTGGTCCGGCCGCAAGGGTCGCGGGCGGAGCGGCCGCCGGCGCGGCGGCCGGCGGAGCGGGCGTCGCGGCGGCCGGCGGCGCGGCCCTGCCCGCTGCCTCGCAACCGTCGGCCACGGCGCCCATGCCTCCGGCGCCGGCGCCCCCGGCGACCGCCCCGGAGAAGCCCGCCTGGGACTTCCCGACGGCGCCCGTCCCCGCCCCCAGGCTCGCGCCGCCCGAGACCTCCCCGGCTGTCGAGGCCCGCGGGCGCCCACGCCTGGCGATCATCGGAGGCATCGTCGTCGTGCTGGCGCTGGCCGGCGGAGCGCTGTTCCTCGTCGGGGGTGGCCTGGGCCGCGGGACGCCGGTGGCATCCGGCAACCCCGGGCCGTCCAGCGCGGTCACCCCGGGCGGGCCGAGCTCGGCGCCCACGGGCGAGACGGCGTCACCACAGCCGGGCGCGGATGCCTCCACGGAGCCCACGGGCACACCCGCGAGCATTCCCCCCGGGCCCGCTGTCGGGATCCGGATCGCCGGTGCCAGGGCGTCGAGCCAGCTCTCGACCAAGCGGTCCGCCGCGAATCTCTACGACGGCTCGCCGGCGACGGCGTGGAAGAGCGCGACAGGCAAGGCCGATGGATCCTGGATCGAGGTTGCCTTCGCGCCGGCCGCGGTCACCCGGATCCAGGTCTGGGCCGGCTGGCAGGTCGATCAGCCGCTCTACTTCGGCAACCGCCGCCCCAGGAACGTGACGGTGGCCTTCGACGGCGGAGATCCGGTTCCGCTCCTCCTCCAGGACGTCCTGGGTGCCCAGCGTGTCGACATCCCGCCGGCGCTGGGGATCACCCGCGCGACCCGCATGCGGATCACAATCCTCGATACCTACCCGGCGCGGAAGACCTCGGCCCCGGGGAGCCCGTCGCAGGAGGTCGCCGTCAGCGAGGTGCGCATCTTTGGCGTCCCGGTGACACCATGAGCCCAACCAGCCGCCCCGGCCCGGCGCCGGCCAAGGAGAGAGCGTGATCCACCAGGTCCGCGAGCTGCACCTCCGGCGCGACGCGCGGGCACGCTATGGCGTCGACGAAGGGCTGTTCTCCCTCTCGGGGAACGTGATCCTGCCGAACCTCCGCGCCGTCCGCGCCCTCGCCGTGAGCATGACGGCAGCGCGGCGCGCGGCCGGCGAGCCGGACCCGCCGGTCGCCCCCGGATCCCTCAACGCGATGGGCCTGATCGACGAGGTCCTCCATGCCGTGGTCGCCGTCTATCGCGAGCACGAGGATCCGGAGGCGATCGACGACGCCCTCGACCATCTCGACGAGGTGCTGGGCGCCGAGGCCGTCGATGACATCCTGCTGCGTTTCACCACCGACTTCCCGCCCCTCGCCGTCCATCGCGGCGAGGTGACGCCCCAGGCCTACCTCGGCGGCGAGACGGACGGGACTCCCAACCGGGAGGTCGCGCTCGAGGAGCTGGCAGCCTGCTGGCTGGAGAACGCCAACCTCGCGTTCGGCCCGTACCGCGAGCTCTTCGACGACCGCGACATCGCGGCGACGACGGCGTACCGCGCCGTGATCGAGGAGCTCGGGCGATTCTTCGCCGGGCGGGCGCCCTTCGGGCCGGACCGGCAGGACCTGATCACCATGTTGCGGGCCCCGGCGCTCGCGGAGCCGACGTCGCTGGCGGGGCAGCTGCGCTGGATCCGCGTCCGCTGGGGCGCCTTCCTCGCCACGTACCTCGGCGACCGGTTTGGCGCCCTCCTCGACCGGCTCGTCACGGGCCTCGACGTCGTCGCGGAGGAGGAGCGAGCCCTCTGGATGCGGTACCACGCCGGCCCCGGCGGCGGCGGGGCAGGGCAGGCCCCGTCGTACGGCGGCCTCGACGCAGAGCCGGAGCGGTTCTCCGAGGACAAGGACTGGATGCCGCGCGTCGTGCTCATGGCCAAGAGCACGTACGTCTGGCTCGACCAGCTGAGCCGCTGGTATGGGCGCGAGATCCGCCGGCTGGACCAGGTCCCCGACGAGGAGCTCGACCGCCTCGCTCGGTGGGGCTTCACCGGGCTCTGGCTGATCGGGCTGTGGGAGCGCAGCGTGGCCAGCCAGCGGATCAAGCAGCTGCGGGGCAACCCCGACGCCGTGGCGTCGGCCTACTCGCTCCGGGACTACGCGATCGCCGAGGACCTGGGCGGCGAGGCCGCCTGGGAGGTCCTCCGCGACCGAGCCTGGGCGCGCGGCCTCCGTCTCGCCTCCGACATGGTGCCGAACCACATGGGGATCGACTCGCGCTGGGTGGTCGAGCACCCGGAGTGGTTCCTGGCCCGGCCCGACAGCCCGTATCCCGGCTACTCCTTCGGCGGAGCCGACCTCTCCGACGACCCACGAGTGGCGATCCAGATCGAGGACCACTACTGGGATTCGACGGACGCCGCGGTGGTATTCCGGCGCGAGGATCGCTTGACCGGCGACGTCCGCTACCTCTACCACGGCAACGACGGGACGAGCATGCCGTGGAACGACACGGCCCAGCTGGACTACCTGAAGGCCGAGGTGCGCGAGGCCGTCATCCAGACGATCCTCGCCGTCGCACGACGCTTCCCGATCATCCGCTTCGACGCCGCGATGACCCTGGCGAAGAAGCACGTCGCCCGCCTCTGGTACCCGGAGCCGGGCCAGGGCGGAGCGATCCCCTCGCGCGCGGAATCCGCCATGACGAAGGCGGCCTTCGACGCTGCGATGCCGGAGGAGTTCTGGCGCGAGGTCGTCGACCGCGTGGCTGCCGAGGTCCCCGACACCCTGCTGCTGGCGGAGGCCTTCTGGCTCATGGAGGGCTACTTCGTCCGGACCCTCGGCATGCACCGGGTCTACAACAGCGCCTTCATGCACATGCTGCGTGACGAGAAGAACGCCGACTACCGGCTCCTCGTCAAGAACACCCTGGAGTTCGACCCGGAGATCCTCAAGCGCTACGTCAACTTCATGAACAACCCGGACGAGAAGACGGCGATCGAGCAGTTCGGGACCGGCGACAAGTACTTCGGGATCGCGACGGTGCTGGCGACGATGCCCGGCCTCCCGATGTTCGGCCACGGCCAGGTGGAGGGCTTCGCCGAGAAGTACGGCATGGAGTTCCGGCGGGCGTACTGGGACGAGCGCGCCAACGACGGCCTCGTCGCCCGCCACGAGTGGCAGCTCTTCCCGCTGCTGCACCGGCGCCGGCTCTTCGCCGAGGTCCGTGACTTCCGCCTCTACGACGTGATCGACGACGCCGGCCACGTCAACGAGGACGTCCTCGCATACTCCAACCGCGCGGGCGGCGAGCGATCGCTGGTGATCTACCACAACCGCTTCGGGTCGATGCGAGGCAGGGTCCACGATTCGGTCGCCTTCGCCGTGAAGGACGACGACGGGGCGAAGCGGCTCGTTCGTACCTCCATCGCCGACGGGCTGGGCCTCACGACCGACCCCGGCGCCATCGTGCTCTTCCGCGACACCCTCGACGGTCTCGAGTACATCCGGGAGGTCGGCGACCTGCGGGACCGCGGCCTCCGGGTGGAGCTCGAGGCCTACACAGCACGTGTCCTCCTCGACTGGCGCGAGGTCGTGGGCGAGGCGGCGGCGGAGTACCGGGCCCTTGCCGCGGACCTTGGCGGGGCGGGTGTCCCGAGCGTCGAGACCGCGCTCGCCGAGCGCCGCCTGCGGCCGCTCCACGACGCAGTCGCGATCCTCGTGAACGACGCCCTGGTGCGGGAGGTGACAGAGGCACTGGCCGCACATCTCGCCGCAGTGACCCGCACCGCAGGGACCTCCGCCCCGGTCGCAGGGGCCGGGGCCGCCGGCGCGACGGGAGCCCGGCCTGCCCCGGGGGCTGTCCCGGAGGGTGCTGCGAGCGTGCCCGACGACGCGCCGCCGGGCACCGCGGCCGGCGCGACCGGCGCGGCCGGGACGGGGGCCCCGGGTCCCGCCGGAGCCGTCCCGCCGCCCCCGGACCTCGACGCTCTTGTCGCCTCCTGGCATGCGCGTGCGGACGACGCGCTGCGGGCGATCCGCGGCGTCGCTCGCCCGGTCGTCCCGGACGCCTCGATCGATCTGCTGGCGGACCGCTTCGCCACGCGCCTGCGGGCCGCCCTCGACGCGGCTCTCGTTCCAGCGCCCCTCGCCGCCGGCTCCGATGCGCCGCGCTCCTTCGTCGCGGCGGCGTTGCCGCCCGACGCGGCGACGTGGGGCGCGCTCCTCGGCTGGCTGGCAGCCGAGGCGATCGGAGGCGTCCTGGAACCCGACCCGGCCGCCGCCCGCTCCAGAGGCTGGTTCGACCGCGCACGTCTCGGGCGTGTCTTTGCCGACGCCTTCCGCTGGCGCGGCCTCGACGAGGGCGCTGCCTGGTGGACCGTGGAGACGGTGCGGCACCTGGTGGCGCGCCCCGGCGAGACGGCCCTCGCCGCGCCGCCGGCGGAGCAGGCGGGACGGCTCGTGCGAGCCTGGTTCGCCGACCAGGAGCTGGCTCGCTGGCTGGGCGTCAACCGCCATGACGGGATCGCGTACGTCAACCGCGAGTCGTACGAGGCCGCGCTCCGCTGGATGGTGGTGCTCGTGGTGGTCGCACCGGCGAGCGACGACCCTGCCGCCCCGGACATGGTCACGGCGCGAGCGGCAGCCCATGCGCTCGCCGTTCGATTGGCCGCCGACGCCGCGGCCGCCGGCTACGACGTCGGGCGGATCATCGAGCGCGCGGCGATCTGAGGCAAGCGCGGCGATCTGAGGCACGCCGGGCGCCGCCTCCGCCATGCGGGCCCTCGCTCGGCGCGCCGCCTGCCAGGGATCACGCGGGGCGGCGCGGGCCGGGCCACCGGCGGGGAGGGCAGGCCGTGGCCTCGCGGGCGAGTGTCCGGACCGTGGAGGCGCCGGGCCACCCCCGGAGGACGCGGCTCGCTATCCTGCCGGGCATGACCTTCGAGCCTTCGCGGTCGGTCGGCGCGTCGCAGCTCGCCGCGTTCGGCGCGCAATCGATGACGGCGCCGCTGCGCGAGGTGCTGGTCCAGCGCCCCGGGGCGGCGTTCGGCGCCGCCTTCGACGACCCGGGCAACGGCTTCCTCCACCCCGTCGACCTCGACGTCGCCCGCCGGGAGCATGACGCGTTCACCGATCTCCTGGCCCGCCTCGGCGTCGAGGTCCACGACGTCGGGGCCGCGGACACGCCACACCCGGACCTGGTCTATGCGTTCGACCCGGCGCTCGTGTCGGACCGTGGCGTGATCGCCCTCCGCTCCGGCAGGCCCGGGCGGCGCGGCGAGGAGGCAGTGGTGGAGGCCTGGCTGGCCGCCCGCGGCGTGCCGACCGTCGGGCGGATCACCGCCCCGGGGACGGTCGACGGCGGCGACACGCTCTGGCTCCGGCCGGATCTCTTCTGCATCGGGCGGACACTGCGCACCAACGACGAGGGTGCCCGCCAGGTCGCGGAGATCGTCGGCGGCGACGTCCGCACCTTCGACCTGCCCTACTGGCGCGGGCCGGATGAGCTCGTCCATCTCCTGTCGGTCATCTCGCCGGTCGCCGACGATCTCGCCGTGGTCTACCTGCCGCTCCTGCCCGCAGGCATGTGGGAGCTTCTCCGGGAGCTCGGGATCCGGACCCTGGCCGTGCCCGACGACGAGCTCGCGACGCTCGGCTGCAACGTGCTGGCCGTGCGTCCCGGCGTCTGCGTCGTCGCGGATGGCAACCCGAGGACGCGCCGGGCCCTCGAGGCGGCCGGCTGCGACGTCCACGCGTTCGCGGCGCTCGAGATCGGCGTCAATGGATCGGGCGGCCCCACGTGCCTCACGCGGCCCATCCTCCGCCGGGCATGACCCCGGCCACGCCGGGCGAGATCCCGGCATCCGTTGATGCCGTCGGGCGGCGCGCGGCCGCGGCCGTCGACACCGACGCGCTCGAGGCGAGCCTGCTGGAGCTGCTCGCTGTCGCGTCGGTCACGGGCGACGAGGGCGCCATGCGCGACCGGGTCGCCACGCAGCTGGACGCGGCGCACCTCGACGTCCGCTCGTGGGACGCCGACCCTGCGGCGCTGGCGGCCGATCCGGACTTCCCGGGGTCGGAGCGGCCGCGGGCCACGCTCCCCCTGGCCGCCGGGCATCTCCGCGGCTCCCGGCCCGGCCCCCGCCTCCTGCTCGTCGGCCACACGGACGTCGTGCCACCGGGCGATCGCGCCACGTGGTCCCTCGACCCCTTCCGGCCGGAGGTGCGCGGCGGTCGCGTCTACGGTCGCGGCGCGTGTGACATGAAGGGCGGGCTCGCGGCGGAGATCGCCGCCCTCGCGGCGATCCGTGCGACCATCGATCCTGGCCGCCTCGCCGGCGAGGCGATCGTGGTGGCGGTCCCGTCGGAGGAGGACGGCGGCGCCGGGATGCTGGCAGCGATACGGACGGGCTACGTCGGGGATGCCGCCGTCATCGCGGAGCCGACGCGCCTCGAGATCGTGACGCTCCAGGCCGGAGCGATCACCTTTCGCCTGACGGTCCGCGGGCGCGCCGCGCACGCCTCGACGCGGCGCGAGGGCGTCTCCGCCCTCGAGAAGCTGGAGCACCTCCATGCCGCGCTTCGCGAGGACGAGACGACCCGCAACGCGGCCGAGACGCGACCGGAGATGCGAGCCCTCGGTCTCCCGTACCCCACCATCATCGGGACGGTCCGCGGCGGCGACTGGCCCAGCACGGTGCCGGACAGCATGGTCGCCGAGGGGCGCTACGGCGTTCGCGTGGGCCAGACTGCCGCGCAGGCCGCGGAGGAGCTGCGGGAGGTCGTCGCGGCGGCGTGTGCAGGTGATGCCTGGCTCCGCGAGCACCCCGCCGTGCTGGAGATTCCGGGCGGGCGCTTCTCGTCGGCCGAGATCCCGGCCGGTCATCCCCTGCCGGTTGGGCTGGCCGCCGCCGCGGAGGGGATCGTCGGGCGCCGGCCGCCGTTCGTCGGCGTGCCGTACGGCGCGGACATGCGGCTGCTCGTGCGGGAAGGGCGGACGCCGACGGTGATGTTCGGACCGGGCGACGTCCGCGTCGCCCACGCCGCCGACGAGCATGTCGACCTCGACGAGGTCGTGGCATGCGCGCGCATCCTGGCGGCCTGGATCGCGCGGACGCTCGCGATCGCCTGACCGCCGGCGCTGTCAGCCACGCCGATGCCCGAGGCGAATGCGGCCCGGGATCGGTGCGCCTGGACGGGCGGCCGAGCCGCGGCTACTTGCGCCCGCCCTTCTTCTTGTGCTTCTTGTGGCCTTTCGCGCCGTGCCCCGGCGCGGCTGACGGCGAGGCCGCCGCGGGGGCGACGTCCTCGGCCGGCGCGGGGGGCGTGCCGGCGGCTGGGGCCTGCCCCACGCCCAGCTCGCCGCCCCACATGAGGTCGAGGCGGTTCTGGAGGCGGGTGAGCCCGATCGGGTCGAGCCGGTAGTACCGACGGGTGCCTTCTGGACGCTCCAGGACGAGCCCCGCCGCCTTCAGGACACCGAGGTGCTGCGACACGGCCGGCCGGCTCACCGGCAGTCCCGTCGCCAGGTCGCCGACGGTCCGCTCGCCGTCGTGGAGGCCCTCGACGATCGCCCGCCGCGTGGCGTCGCCGAGCGCCTCGAGTGGATCAACGTCGGCTCGGTAAGCGTTCACGAACGGTAATCTGCGACGCCGCGCCCTCCGTGTCAAGTCCCCTGCCGGTTTCGAGGCCGTTCGGCCCCCCGGCTGGGGCCGTTGCGCTCCGTCGCACGTGATTGGTCCGGACCTACCCTGCGCTCGTGGCACGACACCTCGTCCACGCCGGCCGCCGCGTCCCGCTCGTTCCGGGCAGGACCCTGTTCGACGCGGCCGACGAGCTGGCGATGGTCGTTCCGGCGTCGTGCCGCCGCTCCGGCCGCTGCCACGAGTGCGTCGTCGAGATCCTCCGCGGCGGGGACGCCCTCTCGGATCCCGACGAGCAGGAGGCGTTCCTGCGTCCGGGCTACCGCCTGGCGTGCCGGGCGACGGTGGAGCGGGAGCCGCTCGACGCCGATCTCGAGTTCGTCGTGCTGCGGCGCCGCCTCAGGATCCTCATGCCGCCCGGCGGCCCGCCCCTCGACCGCGATCCCGCGGTCACGATCCGCGACGGCCGTGTGCGCTGGCTCGACGAGGACGTCGACGCCGAGCGCGCGCGGCTGCTGGGCATCGCCCTCGACGTCGGCACGACCACCGTGGTCCTCCAGCTCCTCGACCTGCGGACCGGCCAGGCGCTCGCCGTCGGGGCCTTCGAGAACCCGCAGCGCTTCGGCGGCAGCGACGTGATCGGCCGGATCTCGTACGAGGCCGAGCGCCCGGGCGAGCTTCGGCGCGCCCTCCGGCGCGCCCTGAACCACGAGCTGGCCCGCATCTACGCCGAGCACGGGATCGAGCGGCACGACGTCCTGGAGGTCGTCGTCGTCGGCAACGCCACGATGCGCGACCTCTTCTTCGGCCTCGATGTCGCCCCCATCGGGCGCTCGCCGTTCCGCAGCGTGACCGAGACGGCCTGGCGCGCCGGCAGCGAGCCGACCACCAGCGTGGTTCGCCTCGCCCACGAGCTCGGGATCCTGGTCCACCCCCGGGCCAGGGTCTGGGGCGCGCCGCTCGTCGCCTGCCACGTCGGGGCCGACGCCGCCGCGGACCTCGTGCCGACGGGGATGCTGGAGGCGGCGAATCGCGCGACATCGAGCGGGCCCGCCATGCTGATCGACGTGGGCACCAACACCGAGGTCGTGATCACGGATGGGCAGCGCGTCCTCGCGGCATCCTGCCCGGCCGGGCCGGCCTTCGAGGGCGGCCTCGTGCGGTACGGCATGCCGGGCTCGGAGGGCGCGATCGAGGCCGCCAGGCACGACGCCTCGGGATGGGTCGTCCGTACCATTGGCGAGGTGGAGCCCGAGGGGATCTGCGGGTCCGGGCTGATCGACGTCCTGGCCGAGCTGCGCCGGACCGGGGCGATGTCGCCGACGGCGGCGTTCGCCGACGGGGCGAAGGAGGTTGCGGTCGTGCCGGAGCACGGGATCACGTTCTCCCGGGCCGACGCCGCCCAGCTGGCCCAGGCGAAGGCCGCCAACGCGGTGGGGATGCGGGTGCTCCTGCGCCGGCTCGGCCTGGCACCCGGCGACCTCGTCGCGCTTCACCTCGCGGGCGGCTTCGCGTCACATCTCGATGTCGCCAACGCCCAGCGGATCGGGTTCCTGCCCCCCGTGCCCGCCGAGCGCGTTGTCCAGCACGGCAACGCGTCGGTCCGCGGCGCCGCGGCGCTGCTCCTCTCGCGCCAGGTGCGCGCCCGCCTGCAGGCGTTCGTGGGCCACATCGAGCACGTCGAGCTCGAGGCGGAGCCCGACTTCTTCGACCTGTTCGTCGACGGCCTGCGCTTCGAGCCCCTGCCGTCGACCGTGGAGGCCTCACCCGCATGACCAAGCCATCGCTGCGTTCCCGCCTGGTCGAGTCCGACGAGTTCGTCACCGTCACAGAGGTCGTCCCGGCCCGCGGCCTCGCCCTCGACGGCCCGGCCCGAAGGAGCCTGGAGGCGGCCCGCGCCCTGGTCGACGACCCGCGCATCGCGGCCGTCTCGATCACCGACAACGCCGGGGGCCACGCCATGCTCGGGCCGGCGATGCTGGCCGAGGAGTTCCTCGCCCGGGGCCAGGACGTCATCGTCCACGTCGCCTGCCGGGACCGGAGCAGGAACGCGCTCCTGTCGCTCGCCTGGGAGCTGGAGCGACGGGGGGTGCGCAACGTGCTGGCGGTCTCCGGGGACCACCCGGTCGACGGGTTCCGGGGTCTCTCGGAGCCGGTCTTCGACGTCGACTCGGTGGGCCTGATCCAGCTCTACCAGGGCCTGGTCAACGAGCCCGGGCCGGACGGCGCGGAGCACGCCCCCGGGCTGTTCCTGGGCACCGCCGTGTCGCCGTTCAAGCGGCTCGAATCAGAGGTGATCCTGCAGTACCTCAAGCTCGGGCTCAAGGCCCGGGCGGGGGCCGACTTCGTCATCCCGCAGCTTGGCTACGACAGCCGCAAGTGGGACGAGCTCCTGCGCTGGATGCGCCTGCACGACGTCCGGCTCCCCGTCCTCGCCAACGTCTACGTGCTCACGCGGACGGTCGCCCGCCTCTTCAATGCCAATGCCATCCCCGGCTGCGTCGTCTCGAACGGGCTCCTTGCCACGATCGAGAAGGCCGCCGCCGGCCCGGACAAGGGCCGGGCTTTCTTCCTCGAGCTCGCCGCGAAGCAGGTCGCGATCGCCAGGGGGATGGGGTTCCGGGGCGCCTACCTTGCCGGCCACAGCCTTCCGGCGGCGGACGTGGACCGGATCCTGGCGCTGGCCCAGACGTTCGGCGCGGACTGGCCGGCCCTGGCCAGGGAGGTCCAGCACTCCCCCTCCGGCACCTTCTTCGTCTACCGGCGGGATCCCGCGACCGGGCTCAACATGGACGAGCTGGATCCGCGCTATGCCCGCTCGATCTCCCCGGGAGCCCGGGCCCGAGCGCGGCGCCGCGGCTCCGCCTGGTACAGGCTCAACCGGGTGGCCCATGCGCGGCTCTTCGATCCCGACAGCGCGGGCTTCCGGGTCGCTGGCGCCGCCTACGAACGGGTGGAGCGCTGGCACGTGGATCGGCCGCTCCATGTGCTCGAGCAGGCTGCGAAGGTCCCGCTCTACGACTGCCGCGACTGCGGCGACTGCTCGCTCCCGGACGTCGCCTACCTCTGCCCCGAGAGCCAGTGCCCGAAGGGCGAGCGGAATGGACCCTGCGGCGGAAGCCATGACGGCACGTGCGAGGTCCTGCCGCGGCCGTGCGTCTGGGTTCGGGCCTACGACCGGCTGAAGCCGTACGGCGAGGAGCTGGCGATGCTCGACCGCCCGCCCGTGATCACCGATCATCGCCTGCGGCGGACGAGCGCCTGGGCCAACACGTTCCTGGGGCGCGACCATTTCGGCCGAGCCGCCGCCGCCGAGGCAGCCGCGCGAACGCCCGCGCTGGCGAAGGAGACCCGAGCATGACCGACACCGCCCGCGGCCCGTTCATCGTGATCGGCGAGAACGTCCACGCCACCCGGGTGCTGCTTCGCCACGGCGCCCGGGTCGCGTCGCTCGCGGACGGCCGCCCGGCCCTCCCCTTCACGGACGACGACGGGGCCGAGCGCCTGCTCCCGGTTCCCGACACCGCCCTCGAGGGCGCCGGCGAGAAGCAGAAGGTCAAGCACGTCAAGGCCGCCGTCCTCGCCGGGCTCGGCGGCGGCCCGGAGGCGGCCCTCGGGCGGGGCTACGTCCGGTTCCTGGCCCGTCGCCAGGAGGACGCCGGCGCCGACTACCTGGACCTCAACGTCGACGAGGTGAGCAACGATCTCACGGCGCGGGTCGCGGCGATGCGCTGGCTGGTGGAGGCGGTGGAGGACGCCACGCGGGCCGCGCTCGCGATCGATTCGTCGGCTCCCGAGGTGATGCGTGCCGGCGTCGCGGCCGCCGCCCGGACGGCGGGCGCGCCGCTGCTCAACTCGGCGTCCCTGGAGCGGCTCGACGTCCTCGCGCTCGCGGCCGACGAGAGCTGCCCCGTCGTCCTGGGCGCCACGGGCGAGCACGGGATGCCGGGATCGGCCGCCGACCGCGTCGCCAACGCGACGCGGATCGTCGAGGAGGCCGCGCGGCGCGGCATCGCCCTGGACGGGATGCACGTCGACCCGCTCGTCATGCCCGTCGCGGTGGAGCCCGAGGTGGGGGCCTGGTTCCTCGAGGCAGTCCGCACCCTGCGGACCACCTACGGGCCGGAGATCCACCTCACCGGCGGCCTCTCCAACGTCAGCTTCGGGCTGCCCCTGCGCAAGCTCCTCAACGACGTCTTCATCGACCTCGCCGCCGAGGCCGGGGCCGACAGCGGGATCATCGACCCGGTGGCAAGCGACCCTCGCCGGATCTTCGTCCAGGACCGGTCGAGCCGGGCCTATGGCATGGCCGCCGCCCTCCTGACCGGGCGCGACGCGTTCGGGATGGAGTTCCTCACGGCGTATCGTGCAGGCGAGCTGGCCTGACACGCCCCGCGCGACGGCACCGTCAAACCCCGACCCATCCGCGGCCCACAAGGAGCACCAATGGCAGATCTCGAGGCCCTCAAGGCGGCGATCGAGGCCGGCGACCGCACGACGGCCGTCCGGATCACGGGCCAGGCGGTGGCCGAGGAGATGGACCCGCGGACCGTCCTCGACGCCATGACGGCGGCGATGGAGGTCATCGGTCACAAGTTCCAGTGCAGCGAGATCTACGTCCCCGAGATGCTCATCAGCGCCCGGGCGATGAAGGAGGCGACAGCGGTCCTGGAGCCGATGCTCACGGCGGCCGGAGTCCACCCCGAGCACACCGCCGTGATCGGGACGATCAAGGGCGACCTCCACGACATCGGCAAGAACCTCGTGGCCATGATGTGGAAGGGCGCCAACATCGAGGTCGTCGACCTCGGCACGAACGTCTCCCCCGAGCGGTTCGTCGACGCGGCGCGCGAGCACCGGGCGAGCATCGTCGGGATCAGCGCCCTGCTCACGACGACGATGGTCGGCATGCGGGACGTCGTGGCCGCCATCCGGGGTGCCGACCTGGGCGACGTGAAGGTCATCGTCGGCGGCGCGCCGGTCACCGCCGCGTACGCCGCCAGCATCGGGGCCGACGCCTATGCCCCCGACGCCGCCACGGCGGTGGAGGTGGCCAAGCAGGCGGTCGGGATGGCGTAGCGGGCGGCCCCGCCGTGCCTCCGGCCGGGGCGATCAGGCCGATGGCGCGTCCACGGCGTCGACCGGGCGCTCCGCGGGCTCGGCCCGGATGACGCGCTCGTCGTAGGACATCGCCAGGCGTTCGCCGGGCCGAAGAACGAGGAAGTCTCCGGCACCCCAGTCGCCGTCGATGAGCCGCCGGACCAGGATCAGGTCGCCGGCCAGCTTCGCGAACGACCAGCCCCGGCGCTCGGCGTCGTCGCGGGCGCGCTCCTCGACGGCTGCGGCCCCGGCTCCCTCGCCGACCGCCATGTCGACGAAGGCGGCCCGGTCGTAGTGCGAGCTCCAGGCGCCCAGCGCCTCCATCAGGTAGTCCGCGTTGTCCTGGCCGTACTTCGCGACGTACTCCTGGTGCGTGGCCCGCGCATCCGCATCCGAGACCGCTCCCACGCCGCCCCAGGCGCTTCCGTCGTCACCCCGTTCGATGAAGTCCTGGACGTACCAGTACGTCCCGGGGTGGCCGGTGAACTCGGTCGAGTACCGGTCGCGCGAGCCGAGGAACATCGTGATGCAGTCGTGCGCCCGCGGCACCACCAGCGGGATCGTCCCGGCCCGGAGTCCCGCCGTCGCGGCGCCACAGAGCCCGTAGGCCAGGGCGATCGCGTCGTAGGGCGCGGCGGTCGCGTCGACCTCCTCCTGGAGGATGGTCCGCAGGTTCGGCGGGTCGTCGTGCAGGCCGCGGCGGTTGAGGCGGACGTCGACGACGTGCGGCGAACGCGCTGCGCACAGGTAGACCGACCGGGCGAGGACGTCGCAGGCGAGGACGAGCAGGCGCATGGCGGGCAGAGCGTACTCCGCGGCGCCCGGTGGCTGCCGGGTCGCGGACGGGCGGCGACCGGGCGGGCGACCCGCGAGCGGCTACCTGGTGAACGTGAGAGTCGACAGCATCCCCTCGAAGACCGGCGTGTCGTCCTTCTCGGAGCCGGCCTGCTCGGTGAAGAAGACTTCCCAGCCGGTATCGCCGTTCATCGCGATGGCGTCGACCAGGTAGACGGCCTGCTTCTGGGCGTTGGTGAAGTGATACGTGAGAAGGCGGCCGGGCTGCCCCCCGAGCATGATCGCGACGTCCGTCTCCGGCTTCGCCTTCAGCTCGGTCTCGTTGGAGGCAAGGAGCGACGCGTGAAGCTGGTCCAGGGTGGAGCCGGGCAGCGCCCTTGGAGCCACCGTGACGTACGGCGTGCCGTCCAGCAGGTAGGTGTCCTGGCCGCTGCTCTGCGTCACGGTCCAGCCGGCCGGATGGGCCATCGAGTACCCGTCGCGCGTCGACGTGAAGCGCTCCCACGCGTCCGCCGGCGCCTCGACGGTGGCGCTCCGGCCGAGCCCCGCCAGGTCGAGGTCCATCGCGAGCTGGATCGGCACGCTGGTCGCCCCGCTCGCCTGGCGCCAGGCGATCGCGAACGACCAGAGCGCGGGCGTCCCGTCCGCCTCCGCCCAGAAGTCGACGCCGACGGTCGCGTCCTGCACGCCCGGGGTGGCGAAGCCGAGCGCCTCCGCGGAGACCGTCAGGGAGGCGGGCGGCCGCAGGTGGTGGAGCTGGCGCCCGTCCCTGGTCTCGACCCCCACGTCCTCCAGGGAGGTCAGGCCCGCGAGGAAGGCCGGGAGGCTCTTCGACCGGTCCACCGGCTCCGGGTTCGCGACCCACGGTCCGTCACCGGCCCGGTTCCACTCCGTGGCACCGACGCGAATCGAGTCCTGGGTCTGGCTCCCGCCGGGAGCCTCCAGCACGATCGTGGACTGCGAGTCGGAGCCGGCGATCGTGAGGCTCCCGCTGATCGCCACGTCGACGGCCCCCACCTTCATGCTGCCGGAGATCGGGAGCACCCCGGTGCGCGCGGCCAGGAGGCGTGCCAGGAACGCCTGCGCCATCGGCGTCGACGTCGGCGCCGATGGCAGGGCGGAGGGGACCGTCGCGGTCGACGCCGCGCCGCCACAGCCAGCGAGGACGACCGCGAGCAGCGGACCGAGCGCGAGTGCCGCGATGCGTGTCGATCGTGCCAAGCCGTCTCCTCTCCGGGACCGGCCGCGGCATCCGGGCCGGGCCGCCGATTGGCTCGCCGGGCCGGCGAGCCCGGGACCGGCCGCACGCGTTCCACGGCGACCGCCCGCCGTGGCGTCCCGGTACAGTGTGCGGGCGGCACGTCCCGCCCGCACAGCGACGTCATACCGTACCCAGCCCAGGAGACCCGTCGTGGCCCTTCCGTCCCTCGCCCGAATCCCGGCCCCACCCGACCCGATCCTGGGCCTTGCCGAGGCGTTCCGCAACGATCCCCGGCCCGGCAAGATCAACCTTTCCTCGGGGGTCTTCGTCGACGAGACCGGGACGACGCCCGTGCTCCCCACGGTGACCGAGGCCGAGCGCCGGATCCTGGCCAGGGGCGCGACCAAGCTCTACCGCCCCATCGACGGCGACAGCGGGTATCGAGCCGCGGTCCAGGCCTACGTCTTCGGGGAGGGCCACGAGCTGGCGACGAGCGCAAGGGTCGGCGTGAGCCAGACACCGGGCGGGACCGGGGGCCTCCGCGTTGCGGCCGACTTCCTCCGACAGACCGGCGCTTCGGCGACGATCTGGATGAGCGAGCCGACCTGGCCGAACCATCCGCAGCTGTTCCAGATGGCGGGCTTCCGGATCAGGACGTATCCCTACACCGACGCGACGGGGCGGCGGATCGACGAGGCGGCGCTCCTCGCCGCGCTCGGCGAGGCGTCTCCCGGCGACATCGTCCTGCTCCACGGGTCATGCCACAACCCCACCGGCGTCGACCCCTCGGCCGCGCTCTGGAGCGCGATCGGCGACGTCGTCGCCGATCGGCGGCTGCTGCCGTTCGTCGACTTCGCCTACCAGGGATTCGGCGACGGGATCCGCGAGGACGCCGACTGGATGGACGGCCTGATCCGGCCCGGCGCCGAGCTCCTGGTCTCCACCTCGTTCTCGAAGAACTTCGCCCTCTACAACGAGCGGGTGGGTGCTCTCCTGCTCATCGCCCGCTCCGAGAAGGATGCCGCGGCCGCCCAGAGCAACGTGAAGATCGCGATCCGCTCCAACTACTCGAACCCGCCCAGCCACGGGGCGGACATCGTGACCACGATCCTGGGGGACCCCGCGCTGCGTGCGCAGTGGGAGGTCGAGCTCGCGGGCATGCGCGCCCGCATCAAGGACAACCGGGCGCGCCTCGTCGAGGCGCTCACCTCGCGCCGCATCCCCGGCGACTGGGGGCCGATTGCCACGCAACGCGGGATGTTCGCCCTCCTGGGCCTCAGCCTCGAGCAGGTGGCCCACCTCCGCGAGGAGCACGCCGTCTACGTCGTCGGCAAGGGACGCATCAACGTCGCCGGCTTCACCTCGGCGACGTTCGGCCCGTTCGCGGACGCCCTGGCGGCGGTCGTCGGCGGGTAGGGCGACCGGCCAGCCTCGCTCGCATCGACCGATTCGGCGGCGGGGTCGGGTACGCTGACGGCATGCCGATCGACCCCGTCGCCCTCTTCCGCGCCGTCGGCCTGACCCCCGACGGGCCGGCCCGCTGGGGCGTCCCGATCCGGGCCGGCGGCCCCGGCGTGTTCGTCGTCGAGTGGCCGGCGCCGCTGGACCGCGCCCCGGTCGACATCTCGGCCGTCGGAACCTGGCTGGCACGGGTGCCGACCCTGATGGTGGACGGCGAGCGACCGACCGGCAAGGCGCTCGCCGCGCGGCTCGCTGCATGGTGGCTGCCCGGGGAGACGATCGTCTACGTCGGCTCGGCCAGGTCGCTCGCGAAGCGACTCGACGCCCAGGTCCGGACGCCCCTGGGCGACGCCCGCCCGAACCCTGCCGGCCAATGGCTGAAGGCGCTCCGCGGGTTCGACGGGACGCGCGTCTGGTGGGCCACGACCGACGCGGCCGAGGAGTACGAGGACGCGCTCCTCGAGGCGTTCGCGGCGGCGATCCCGCCAGCGACCACCGCCCTCCTGCCCGACGCCTCGCTGGTCCTTCCGTTCGCGAATCGCCGCAGGCCCGGCGGAACGGTTCGGGGTGACGGGGTGACCGGCTCCAGCGCGGAGCCCGCGGTGCCGGCCGAGCCGGCCGCCGCGGCCGCGAGCTCGGCCCTGCGCCGGCGCCCCACGGATCTTTCCGATGCCGACCTGGCCCGCCTCAACGACCTGCTCCAGCGCATCGCCTGCGGCGAGCCGAGCCTGCAGATCACGCCCTCCCAGGCGAACGCCGAAGGGGCGGTCCGACGGCTTCTCGGGGAGGACCCGTCGCGTCCGCCCAGCGCGCTCGGCCAGCTCCTGCGGGCCGGGAAGATCGAGGGCGCCCGCCAGGACCTCGACGGGCGCTGGTCGATCCGCTGCGCCCGCCGGGGATGAGGGGCCGGCCGAACGAACCCGCCGGCGGACGCTACGATCGCCGTCCGACGCAGCCGATGGAGTGACCCGTGACAGATCCCAGCCAGCCGGTCCCGCAGCCCCCGCCGGAGCCCGGCACCGACCCGAGCTCCGCCGAGCGGCCCGCGCCGCCTGCGACGCCTGCGCACCTCCGACGCCCGAGCCGGCGCCCGCGACCCTCGTCGCACCCCCGCCCGCCGAGCCGCCCGCGCCGCCCGCGATCCCGCCCGGCCCGCCGACCGGTCCGGGGTCGCCGCCGCCGGTCACCCGCCCGCCGATCTACCCCATGGTCACGACGTTCGACGAGACGGTCACGATGAGCCGGCTGTGGGGCATCCCGCTCGTGGGCGTGCTGATCCGGGGCCTGCTGCTGATCCCGCACTATGTCGTGCTGGCCTTCTACGGGATCGTGGTCGCCCTCCTCCAGGTCGTGATGTGGATCCCGGTCCTGGTCAACGGCAGGTACCCGGAATGGGGCTATTCCATCGTGGGTGGCTACGTCCGCTGGGTCACCCGCGTCGAGGCTTACCTGATCCTGGCCGCATCCGCGTACCCGCCACTCTCGACCGGCGGCCGCCACGACGTCGACGTGCGCTGGGACCAGGCGCAGGACGTCCCGCGGTGGGCGGGCATCCCCCTCGTCGGCGTCTGGTTCCGCTCGATCCTCCTCATCCCGCACCTGATCATCGTCTGGTTCCTGGCCATCGCGGTCGGCTTCCTCAGCCTGATCACGTGGCTGCCGGTCCTGCTGACGGGCAGCTACGCCGACTGGGCCTACCGCATCGTGGGCGGGCTCATCCGCTGGCAGAACCGCATCACGTGCTACCTGTTGCTGATGACCGGGCCGTATCCGCCGTTCAGCCTGGACGACTGACCTTCCGCGGCCCGCGTCGCGGTCAGGGCATCACACCGCCAGCTCGACGAGACGGCACAGGGCGTTGGCGAGCTGCATCTGGTGCGGCGTTCGGCAGGCCACGCGGACGAGCGCCGGCGAGGCCACGACGGCCGCGATGCCCCGCGCCCGCGACGTGGCCACGTTGAGCCGGTTCAGCGAGTACAGGAACTCCATCCCGCGGGGCGCATCCTCGGGAGACGATGAGCCCATGGCATAGATGGAGATCGGCGCCTCCTGGCCCTGGAACTTGTCGACGGTCCCGACGCGGGCGCCCGGGAATCCCGCCCGGGTGAGAGCTGCCGCGATCAGCTCCACGTGGGCGTTGTAGGGCGCTACGACGAGGATGTCCTCGAGCCGGAGATCGGAGGCGGCACCCGTCGCGCCCGTCCATCGCGCGCCCGCCCGAAGCAGCCCCTCGACCAGGCCGACGACGGCGGAGGCCTCCTCCGGGGAGTCGGTGTCGTTGCCGGCGTGTCGCACGGGGAGCCAGCGGATCCCGCTGCCCTCGAGCCCGCCGGTGATCGCCCCACGCCGATGGGCCGCGATCGTCTGCCGCTCCAGGCCCTCGACCGACGCCAGCTGCGACGCATAGAAGACCTCGCTGGTGTACCGGCAGATGGAGGGATGGAGGCGCCACGTGCGGTCGAGGAAGAGCCCCAGGTCCGGCGGCATGGTGGCGTGCTCGCCGGCACCGGCGTCGCCCGGGTCGCCGGCCAGCAGGTGGGCCAGCGCGCTCTTCTCCGCGCCCGGGGGATGGCTGCCCCGCAGCGGCTGGTCCAGCTGCTGAGGGTCGCCGAGCAGCACGAGCGATCGGCCGGCCGGCGAGACCGCGACCGTGTTGGCAAGGCTGAACTGGCCGGCCTCGTCGACCAGCAGCACGTCGACGCTGCCCTCCATCGGCGCGGCGGACCAGAGCCAGGCCGTGCCCCCGACGACGTCCAGCGCGCCCTCGGCCAGCGCCCCCGCGACCCGTTCGGAGCTCCACCCGGCGAGGTCGTCGGCATCGCGGCAGGTGGGCCGCTCGTCCTGGCCGGGCTTCTGTCCCAGCCGGACCGTGGCCCCCGCCTGGCGGGCGGCGGCGTGAACCGCGTCGAGCACGTTGCCGATCACCTTGTGACTGTTGGCCGTGACTCCCACGCGCCGTCCGGCGGCAACCAGCTCCAGGACCATCCGCGCACCGGTCCACGTCTTGCCGGTGCCGGGAGGCCCCTGGATGGCGAGGGTGGTTCCGTCGAGGGCGAGGACGAGCCGCCGGGCGGCGTCCAGGGCCACCTCGCCGACCTCGCGCAGGGGCGTGCCGCGGCCGCGGCCCGGGATCTGCGGCGGCCGGCGGAGCAGGAGCTCCCGAGCGGCTCGGTCGAGCCTCGATCCACCGGCGAGGCCCTCGGCCGCCGCGCGGGCCCCGATGCGCAGCAGAGAATCCTCGATCACCGTCGTTGCCACGAAATCGAACGGGATGAGCGAGACCGGAGTGCCGTGCTTCAGCTGGCCCGCGGTCCGGTGGAGGGTCACCGTCCCGGCGATCTCGTCGACGCATTCCACGGTCCCGACGGCGGCCTGCGCGTGCGGATCGTCGACGCGGCGCCCCGCCTTGGCTGCGTGATCCTGGGGCGGGAACGCGTACCTCTCGCGCCGTCCGCCCCTCCCGGCCGGGCCGAGGTCCTCGACCAGCGTCAGCATGCCGATCGGCTCGCGCTCGGCGACGAGCTCGGCGTCGGTCAGGCCGCACAGGTCGTAGTAGCGCCACCAGAACGCCTTGTTCTCGCGGCGGTGCCAGCCCAGGAGCTGGGCCAGGAGCCAGGTCGCGGCGTGCTCTCCGTGCAGGTCGGCCGGCTCCCGGCTGGGCAGGCGTGCGAGCAGCGCCTCGACGACCGCGGCCACCGCGGCCTGGCGCTCCGTCGGCTCGGGCGTCTCCATGGCAGCACCGGCGGGCGTGGGGCGTGCCAGCGAGGCCCCCACCCGCCGCTCGAGATCCAGGCGTCGCTGCTCCAGCCAGTCGCGGAGCAGCCACGTGGAGAGAACGTCGTCGCGGTTGTAGCCCTCGATCCCGCCCAGGATCTGGTCGCCCACGAGACCCTCGGCCGTGGCGCCTCGCCCCAGCCAGACCTCGAACTCCACGATGCTGCTCCCGGCGTCCTTGAGGGCGACATCGCGCCGCAGGCCGTAGAGGGGCTCGAGGCGCTTGATCGAGTAGCTCTCCACGCTCGCCCGGATCCCCTGCCGGACGACCCGGTAGAGGTCCACGAGGACCCGGCCCTTCAACAGCCGGTCGACCTCCTCCTCGCGCGTGGCGTGGCGCTGGGCGAGGCGGGCGAGGGCGGTCTTCTCGTAGGCGGCGTAGTGGTAGACGTGGAGCGTCGGGTCCGCGTCGAGCCGGGCGGTGAGGAAGTCGACCGTCCGCTCGAACGCCGCCTTCTCTGCCGCCGGCGTGACGAGGCCGTCCTCGTCGAGGCTCCAGAAGGCCCGGAAGGCAGGCACGCGGGCGGTGCCGGGCGCCGCGGCCCAGCGGCCGTCCGTCTCGTCGCTGGCGAGGTCGAGGATCCCGAACAGGTAGTCGATCCCGTCGTCGAACGCGAACGGGTCGCCCTCGAGATCGAGGAAGAGGTCGTTGGGCGAGGGCTCAGGAAGGACGAGCAGCCCGCGATCGGCCACCAGGCGATCCTCGCCGGTCCCGGCGTCGCGAGCGCGCTCCGGCTCCAGGATCTCCCAGAGCACCTCGCCGCGGTCCTCGCCCTGGACCTGGATCCGGGCCTGCTCGCGGACCCGCTGGAGGGCCGCGGCACCGCCCGGCGCGAGCCCGGGCCGCAGCGGGAGCGCCAGGCCGGCGAGCCCGCGGCGCGTGGAGATCGGTCCGGGCGGCTCGTCCGGCGGGAGCTCCTTGAGCGCGCGGCGCTGGCGTGCGCTGATGCCGGCGACCAGGCTCAGGTCGTCGTCGGCCCGGCGCCGGCCGGCACAGGCTGCCCACCAGCGGCAGACGTCGCAGTGCTCGACCGGCTCGGGATACGTCGCGGCCGGCGGATACGCCGGGACGCCGGCGTCCGCCGCGGCCAGGAAGTCCGCCTTCACCCGCCGGAAGTAGGCCATGTAGTCGTCGACGCGCAGGGTCACGGTCTCGCGGGCGCTGCCGCCGAGCGCCACGTGCAGGAGCCGGGGCCGACGTCCCTGGACCCGCTCGAGCTGATCGACATACGAGCAGATCTGCAGGATGGCGCCAGCCTTCACGTGGCGCGCGAGCTTCGTGTCGGCCACCTCGTAGTGCCAGTCGCCGAGACCGCTGGCCGGCTCCCCGGCGGCATGGTCCACGCGGAGCAGGAAGTCGGCGTGGCCGCGCCAGACCTCGTCGAAGAAGGTGGCCTGGTACACGACGTCGGCCCGCGCCCGCATCGCCCCGAGCGTGAGCGCGGCCGCGTCGCGGAGACCGCCGCGCGAGCCCGCGCCCGAGCCGTCGCGCTGGATCTCGACGATGCTGCGGCCGGCCGCGCGCAGGTCCTCGAGGTAGCGCCGCTCGTGGTCGTACCCGCGCTCCTGGATGAGCTCGATCGTCGGGTCGCTGCGGATCGGCTTGGCCACCAGCCCCGCCATGGCCGCGCGCTCCAGCTCGAAGCGATGATCGCAGGCGAGAAAGCCAACGAGATCGGTCGCCGAGAAGACGGGAGCGCCGTCGAGCAGCTGCATGTCGCGCCATCCTACGGGCGCGGCGTGCCAGCTTGTCCGGCGCGCGCGTCCGAGAGGCCGAGGTCGCGGTCCGCCGCGCCCCGCGGCTCACGCGTCCGACGCAGCGGCTACCCGTCTCGCCCGGCTGACCCCTGCGATCCACCCGGGGCGGAGGGGCCGCCCGACGCCGGCGCGACCTCGAGCGTGCCGTTGATCCGGCTGCTGCTCGCGCTGGTCACGGCTACCCGCAGGGAGAAGGTGCTGCCGTCGGCCGTGGAGCAGGAGGCGTCGATCGTGGTGTCCCCGACGGTGCCGACGGCCCCCTTGCAGGTCTGGCCGGTGCCGGTCTGCAGGACGACCTGTCCGGTGACGCCGCCGTCGTTGCCGCCTGCCAGCTGGACCAGGAACGCGGCGGACCCGTCGTGCAGCTGACCCTGGACCTGGAGCGTACCGGCCCGCCGGTTGATCTGGCCATCGAACGGAAGCGCGCTGGACGTGGCGATGCCGAGGCCCGCCGGGGCCGGGGTCGCCTGCGGCGCGCCACCGCCCGCGGCCGACGTGCCGACGGCAGCCGCGCCGCCGGCACCGGAAGCCGTCGGGATGACGCCCCCTGCCCGCGCGCTCCAACCAGGCTGCAGCGGCCCGATCAGGGCGAACCCGACGACCGCCGCCACTGCCGCGATCGTCACGCCGGCCGTCACCGGCCGGCTCCGCTTGGGTGGCTCGGGGAAGAGGCGCAGGACCAGGAGGAACCCGACGAGGAAGAGGCTGCCCCCGTACAGGGCCAGGCCCCACGGCGTCCGGGTGTCGCTGCCGCTCGCGATGCCGTGAACGAGCGCCATCGCGAAGGCCACGAACGCGAACACGTGGAAGCGGCGCCACCAGGCGTAGCCGATGCGGCCCCGGACCCGCTCCGACAGGTAGACCGCGAGGGCGAGGTATCCGGCGATGATGCCGAGCGAGACCCAGACGGGCCGGTAGGAGGTCAGGAACGGGACCAGCACCTGGGGCAGGCTCATCTTGATGAACGGATCCAGGGCGATCGCCACCCCGTGGACCACCATGAACACCAGCGCCAGCAGCGTGACGAAGCGGTGGACCTCGTTCGTCACGAACCGCGTCCAGCGCGGCGAGCGCCAGCCCAGGCTCAGGGCCAGGCCGATCGCGACGGACGCCGTCAGCAGTGCGAAGGCGACGAGCCCGCCGGTCCGGGCGATGTCCCAGGTGAGGGAGCCGACGTTCATGCGAGACCTCGAGGAGCAGGGAGCGAGTCCAGGGTGGTGGGGGCAGCAGCGCGCTGCTCGGACCACGGCCCGACGAGCAGCTGGGACCCGTCGCGCCCGACGAGCAGGGCGGAGATCCCGAGCCGGAGCAGGAAGCGGATCCCAGCGGACCGGCCGAGCACGAACGCCGTCTTGGCGGCGACCTCCGCCTGGGCGCAGGAGACCGCGGCGGCGCTGACCGACCAGAGGTCGTTGCGGGCCGGAGAGCCGGTCCGGGGGTCGACGAGGTGGTGCTGCTCCGCGCCGCCTCGGCGCCAGGACCGGCGCGAGATGCCCGAGGTGGCAAGGGCGCCCGTCGCGATCGCAACCTCGCGCTCGCCGCCCAGGACCTCGAGGGCCACCGGCCACGCCGCAAGGCCCGGCGGGAGGCCGTCGACGGCGAGGTCGCCGCCTGCCTCGACCACCACCGGCGACACGCCCTGCCGCACCAGCTCGGCCACGGCCGCGTCGACGGCCATGCCCTTGGCGATCCCGCCAAGGTCCAGGGCGCACCCGCGCGGCAGGCGCACGGTGCCCGCGGCCCGGTCCACGACGATCTCGTGCCACGCCCCCCCGGGCCGGCTGGCCACCGGCGCCGGGTCGTCGCGCGGCACGTCGTCGAACGTGCGGTCGTAGCCCAGCGCCCGCATCGCCGGCTCGAGCGCCGGGTCGAAGACGCCGTCCGTGGCGCGTGCCGCGCGCAGCGCGGTCTCGACGACGTCCAGCAGCAGCGGCGAGACGGCGACCGGGCGGCCTGCCGACGCATTCAGCCGCGAGAGCTCGCTCTCGGGCCGGAACCGCGAGAGCGCGGCTTCCCATGAGCCGAAGAGGCCCTCCACGACCGTCGCCGCGGCCGCGTCCTGCGCGGGCAGGACGACCGTCACGGTGGTGCCCATCGCCGGGATCTCGCGACGTTCGAAGCCGGCAGGCGTGACGAGCCCGGGCGCGGCCACGATCGCGGGAGACGGGACCTTCGCGGGCCCCGTCACCGGCTCGGCCGGCGGCAACCGCCGCGGCCGGGCGGCCGGGTCGCGAGGCCCGGCGTCAGGATGTGCGGCCACGGACGATGGGAGCGCCGCCCTGCCCCGAGCCTCCGTTGCCCACGAACGGCTGGGGCTGGATGGCGGGCTGGCCGAAGAAGTCGGGCGCGGGCACGGGCACGCGGCCCGGAGCGCTCGTCGCGGGCGATGCCGCGGCGGGTGTCGCATTCGTCGCTCCGACGACGTGCTGCGAAACGAGGGTCCAGGCGAGCCCGAACCCGAGGATGCTGAGGCCGAGGCTCGCGCGCTTGAGGCGGACGGCGAAGCGCCGGGGATCGTGCGCGCCGGGCGAGGGACGCGGCGACGCGGTGTCGGGGCGGCGCGGTATGGTGCTGCTCATGCCCCGAAGTCTCACCGGTGAGTCTTGGAGCATCATTGGAGCCGTGCAGCACCATCGGACCCCGACGTGAGCGCGCCCCGCGGCCCGGGACGGAGAGGCGGCTCGGCGCCGAGCGTCCTGGTCGTGGAGGACCAGCCGGCCCTGGCCCGCCTCCTGGCGAAGGTGCTGGCCGAGGAAGGCTTCCGGGTCTCCGTCGCCCACGACGGACCCGAAGGCCGTGACGTGGCGCTCTCGACCACGCCCGACGCCGTGATCCTGGACGTGGGCCTGCCGGGGCTCGACGGGCTCGCCGTCTGCAGGGCGATCCGGGCTCGCGGCCTGCGCATGCCCATCCTGATGCTGACGGCCCGGGACGCCGTGCCCGATCGGGTGGCGGGCCTCGAATCGGGGGCCGACGACTACATCCTGAAGCCGTTCGCATTCGAGGAGCTCCTGGCGCGCCTTCGGGTCCACCTGCGGCGGACCGGCGTGCCGGCGGGGCCTCTGCGCGTCGCCGACCTCGCCATCGACCCGGATGCGCACACGGCCGCGCGCGCGGGGCGGTCCCTCGACCTCTCCGCCCAGGAGTTCTCGCTCCTCGAGCTTCTCGCCCGCCACGTCGGCCAGGTCCTCACCCGGGATCGGATCCTGGAGCACGTCTGGGGCTACGACGCCGAGCCTTCGTCCAACGTCGTGGACCTGTACGTCCACTACCTGCGACGCAAGGTCGACCAGGGGTTCGACACGCCGCTCATCCACACCGTCCGCGGCGTCGGCTACGTGCTGCGGGCCTGAGGAGCCGGAGTGTTCGAACGCGTCCGCGTGCGCCTCATCGTGGGCAACGTCGCCGTGATCGCCGGGATCCTCCTCGTGCTGGGCGTCGGGATCATCGTGGTCATGGATCGCTTCCTCGTCGACCAGCGCGCGGCAACCCTGCGCACCGTCGCCCACGACATCGTCGAGCGGCTGCAGGTCGACCCGAGGGACGTGGCCCTGCCGCCCAACGGCTTGTTCGCGGGGACCTTCGCGGCCGCGTGGAGCGCCTCCGGGGACCTGGTCGCCAACCCGGCCGGGATCCCCGCCGCCGTCCTGCTGCCGCCTGCGGCGGCTGCCACGCCCGACGGCGCGCAGGCGATCGTGCGCCTCCCTTCCGGCGCCGCGGCGGTCGTCGTGTCGTTCCTGGTGTCGGGTGGCGGCGTCGTGCAGGTGGGCCAGGATCTCACCTCGGTGCGCGACATCGAGCGCCAGGTAACGCTCTTGCTGGTCGTGGCCGGCTCCATCGGGCTGGCCCTGGCGATGCTGGCCGGCTGGATCCTCGCTGATCGGGCCATGCGCCCGATCCGCCGAGCCTTCGAGCGCCAGCAGGAGTTCGCCGCCGACGCCTCGCACGAGATGCGGACGCCCCTCGCGGTCGTCGACGCCGGCATGCAGCTGCTGTCCCGCCATCCCGAGGACCGCGTCGCCGAGCACGCCGAGACCATGGCGGCGATGCGCGGCGAGATCGGGCGCATGAACCGCCTGGTCGGAGGGCTGCTCACGCTGGCCCGGGCCGACGCCGGCGCGGCCCAGATCGCCCCGGTCGAGACGGACGTCGACGCGCTGGTCCGGGCTGCGGTGGCAGGCTACGTCCCGCTTGCCGCCGCGCGCGGTGCCAGCATCGAGCTCATCGAGGCGTCGGCAGGCGTCGGGCTCGTCGACCCGGACCGGATCGCAGAGCTGCTGGGCATCCTCGTCGACAACGCCCTGCAACACGGCGGAGCCGGCGTCCACGTCGGCGTGGCAACCCGGCGGGCCGGCGGGACGGAGCTGGTGGTGACCGATGACGGGCCCGGCATTCCCGAGGCCCAGCGATCCCGTGTCCTGGAGCGGTTCGTCCGCGGGGACGTGGCGCGTTCGGGCGACGGGGCCGGGCTTGGGCTCTCCATCGCCGGCTGGATCGTCGCCGCGCACGGCGGCCGGCTGCTCCTGGAGGACAACCAGCCCGGGCTGCGGGCCCGGGTGCTTCTGCCCAGGTGACAGGGCACCGGCCGCGCCCGCCGCGGACGCCGCCGGCCGCGGGCTGCTGGTCGCCGGCCGCCCGCCCGCCCCTCGCAGCGCCCGTCCCGGCGATCGACGGCCGCCCGACGCGGCCGTCGGCGCCGCTCGATCTCAGAGGGCGCCCCGGAGGGGCCGTGCGGCGAAGGCGGTGGCGGGCGGCGAATGCACGGTGGACGCAGCCACGTGGCGCTCGACCAGGAGCTCCGCCCGGACGATGATCCGGTACTCCGACCGCGCGCCGTAGCAGGTCTGGAACGTCAGGGCCGGCGCCGAGGTGGCGTTCCAGGCCCAGACGTCGCCGGTGGCACCCCAGTAGGAGACCGAGGCGACCCGCGCCCACGTCACGCGATACCGCTCCACGCTTCCGGAGGGGGTGCGCAGGTAGACCGGCATGCCGACCAGGGCGCGGGTTCCGGCGCTCGCGCCCCGCGCCGCGACGAAGTCGTGGAGAGGCTCGAACGCCGCAAAGGCGTGGCCCATCAGGTAGCGGTTGTTCCTGCCGGCACAGCCCCACCGGTAGACCTGGAGGCCGAGGGTCCCGCCGCGACAGCCCCAGTTGTAGACGGTGCCACTCATCGTGTCGCGGCCCGCAGCGCCAAGTCCCGGGAACCGCATCCAGCCGCCGTACGAGAGGGCGGCGACCGCCGGCGGGTCGGCGCCCGGCATGACCTGGGCCAGGGGCGTGACGCCGCTGAGCAGGGCGATCGCGAGCAACGGGGCGACGAGGCGGCGGGCAGGTCGGAACATGCCCGCAGGCTGATCGACATGCCGCCGACAGGCCATCACCCGATGATCCCGTCCCGACGTGGGACTGTCGGAGCACGCACGGCAGGTCGAGGATTGGGCGGCCCTGCTCGACGTCGCCGGCCGTCGGGGGCGATCGCCCGGCGGGCGGCCGGGCGGCGGCCACGCGAAGGCTCAGGTGGCGGAGAGGATCGCGGCCAGCAGCACCACGAGGCCCAGGACGAAGGCGGTCACGAACGCCAGGTCGACGAGCCGCCGAAACCACATCCCAGGAGTCTAGGCCGGCGGGCCGGCAGGAGCCGCGGATTCGGGCGCCACCGCTCGTGCCGACAGGTACCCACCGAAGCCGGTGAGCCAGATCACGAGCGGATAGGCGATCCACCGCTCGAGGCCGCCGAAGCCGAGCCCCGCGAGCGGGCTCGCGTCGCCGAGGACCGCGTAGGAGCCCAGTGCGGCGAGCGAGATCGTCCCCAGCGCCACCGCGAGATACCGGAACGGCGGCTCGGTCGTGCGCGCGGTGACGATGGCGGCGATGCCGCCGCCGATGAATGCGAGCTCGGCGAACAGGGCGTGGATGGTGCCGGTTGAGCCGGGGAACAGGCCCACGCCGAGGACGCCGGCGCCCATGGCCACGACGACGAGGGTGGCCGACCAGCGACCGATCGCGCGGTGGAGGGCGACCGCCCCGCCAAGGACCAGGAGGCCGGCGACGATCATCGTCGTGTCGAAGATCGTCGCGGACGGCTGCAGCACCAGGCTGGCCGGCGGCTCCGTGCCGCCGAGGTCGCTGATCGCGTTGCCGCCGGTGGTGTAGGGAGCCGGATACAGGGCCTCCGCGGTGATGATCCCCATGAGCATCAGGCCCCCCGCCATGAAGAAGAGGGAACCGGCCGCGCGCATGGAACGGGTCGTCGTCATGCCTCTCCCGGAGTCTGGTCGGGTCGCCCGCTGCGCCCGATCGCCGGACAGCCTCCCCGGTGTCGACCCACGCCGCCAGAGTCGCGTGGCCCCGGATCGAGGACGGGACGGCCCGGTCGGGCACGCCCAACGACCGCCCGCCGGCCGGGGTCCGCGCTGCTAGGCTCCCGCAATGATCCGCATCGAGAACGGCGTCGACGTCGCGGTACCGGCCGAGAAGGCGTATGCCTTCGTCACCCGGATCGACGACTACCCCACCTGGCTGCCCGGGGTCCTGCGGGCGGAGGCGACCGACCCGACCCTGCCCGGCGCCGATGGGCCGGTGGCAGGTGCGGGCTTCCGGCTGGTCTCGGCCGGACCAGGCGGCATGGAGATCGTGTCGCTCGGGCGGGTCGAAGCAGTGGACCCGCCGCGCTCGATCGCCATCTCGGCGACGTCCGGCTTCTTCGCCCTCACCGCCTCGTGCGACGTGACCTCGCTGGGGGCGGACCGATCTCGCATCGGCGTCCGGGCCGGCGTCGAGCCACGGGGCCTCGCCACCCTCGCGGCCGGCCGCATCGAGCAGGAGCTTCGAGCGGCGGTGCCCGACACGCTGCGGCGCCTGCGGGAGGCGGTCGAGGGGGCGCCGACAGGCTGACCCGTGGCGGCCGGCCGCTCGCCGACATCCGGACCTGGGCCGCGTCCAGACCGCCGACGGCGCCCTTCCGCCCCGGTTCCTGCATTCCGGGCTATGCTCTGGCTCATGACGACCCGCGATCGCCGCCACCCGAGCGGCGCCTGTTGCTCCTGTCCCCGGCGAGTGCCGGCGCGGGGCACGGACGCGGTCGCTCGCTGACCTCCGGACCCCCCGCGCGGGCCTCGCGGCTCCCCCTCCCGCGCCGAGCCGTCGTGCGCGCCGCGTCCCCGCCATCCCCGGAGGTCACTCGTGTCCGTTCTCACGCCGCCCGCCCGCCAGATCGACCCGCGCGGCCAGCGCTTCGGCGCCGGCGTCTCGGCCGTCGTGCTGGCCGCCGCCGTCGCGCTCGCGCTTCCCGGGCTGGCCGTCCTCGTCGGCCTCAACCTCGCCGTCTCCGCAGCGTTCGGTACCCGCTTCTTCCTGCCCGGTCGCGCCTGGCGGCCCGTCCGCGACGTGCTCCGACTCGGTCCGCCGGCCGTACCGGAGCACGAATACCCTCCCCGCTTCGCCCAGGCCCTCGGCGCGAGCGTCCTCGGCCTTGGCGCGATCGCGTTCAGCCTGGGCGCGACGCCTCTCGGCTGGCTCCTCGTCGTGGCCGTGGCCGCCCTCCAGACCCTCCTTGCCGTCACCGGAATCTGCGTGGGGTGCCGGCTGTACGTCCTGCGCTGGTGGGTCCCGTCGCTGTTCGCACGGCTCTTCCGGCGGTCCGACCAGCTGGTCGGCAGCCCCTTGCCCACGCCCATCCGATACACGGACCGCTAGGTCCGAAGGAGAGCCATGACCGACACCCTCGTTCACGATCGCGACCACGCCTTCGCCGAGACGCTCGCCGGAGGCCGCGCCGAGCACGGGCGGATCTACCCCCTCAAGCGCGACGTCGCGGCGTTCGCCGACGCGCTCCTGGGGATCCTGTTCCCGCAGCTGTCGGACGACGCGAGCGCGACCCCGGACGACATTTCCGCCCGGCTCATCCTGGTCCGCCGCGACCTGCGGCGCCTGGTGGAGCCGCTCACCGACGCTCGCACGGCCGACCGGGCGATCGCCGGGTTCGCCACGGCGCTGCCGGACGTCCACGCGCGCCTCCTGCTCGACGCCGACGCCATCGCGGCAGGCGACCCAGCCGCCGAGTCGGTGGACGAGGTGATCGCGGCCTATCCCGGGTTCCTCGCCATCGCGATCCACCGGATCGCGCACGCCATCCACGACCAGGGGGTCCCGATCCTGCCGCGCCTCCTCGCCGAGGTCGCCCACACGCGTACGGGCATCGACATCCACCCGGGCGCGACGATCGGGCGCGCCTTCTGCATCGACCACGGCACCGGTGTCGTCGTCGGCGAGACCGCGCGGATCGGCGACGACGTCAAGCTCTACCAGGGCGTCACCCTCGGCGCCCTGTCCGTGGCGAAGAGCGCCGCCGGCACGAAGCGCCATCCGACGATCGGCGATCGGGTGGTCATCTACGCCAACGCCACGGTCCTCGGGGGCGACACCGTCGTCGGCGACGACAGCGTCGTCGGCGGAAACGTCTTCCTGACGAACGGCGTTCCGCCCGGCTCCCTCGTCTACCAGACCGGCCAGTTCCGGGTCCGCCGCACGCGCGACGGGTTCGAGGACGCCGACTTCGTCATCTGACGGCAGCTCGCCCGGACGGCAGGCCGGCCGGCGCCATCACGAACCACTCGAACAGAAAGGGATGCGACACATGAAGGCCGACACGATCCTCGCCACGATCGGGAACACGCCCCACGTCCGGGTCAACCGCCTCTTCGACCCGCGGGTCGAGGTCTGGTCCAAGCAGGAGCGGGCGAACCCCGGCGGGAGCATCAAGGACCGCATCGCGCTCTCGATGATCGAGGACGCGGAGGAGCGCGGCATCCTGGGCCCGGAGTCCGTCGTCATCGAGCCGACCTCCGGTAACACCGGGATCGGGCTCGCCCTCGTCTGTGCCGTAAAGGGCTACCGGCTGATCCTCACCATGCCCGAATCCATGTCGATCGAACGCCGCAAGCTGATGACCGGCTACGGCGCGGAGCTGGAGCTCACGCCGCGCGAGCTGGGGATGAAGGGCGCCATCGCCCGTGCCAACGAGCTCGCGGCCGAGATCCCCAACGCCTGGATCCCGATGCAGTTCGACAACCCGGCCAACCCGGCCGTCCACCGCCGGGCGACCGCGGAGGAGATCTTCCACGACTTCCCGGAGGGCCTCGATTACCTCGTGACCGGCGTGGGGACCGGCGGCCACATCACGGGCGTGGCCGAGATCCTCAAGGCGCGCTGGCCGAACCTCAAGGTCTACGCCGTGGAGCCCACGCTCTCGCCGGTGCTCTCCGGAGGGACGCACTCGCCCCACCCGATCCAGGGGATCGGCGCCGGCTTCATCCCGGGCGTCATGCGCACCGAGCTTCTCGACGGCATCCTCCAGGTCGCCCCCGAGGACGCCATGGCCTACGCCCGGCGCTCGGCACGCGAGGAGGGCACCCTCGTCGGCGTCTCCTCGGGTGCGTCGCTGGCGGCCGTGGCCCAGCTTCTGCCGTCCGTACCGGATGGATCCAGGATCCTGACCTTCACCTACGACACCGGCGAGCGGTACCTCTCGATCGACGCGCTCTGGGGCTGACGCCGCGGATCCACGCCGGGCCAGTGGCGGCCTCGCCCGCGGTCGTGGCAACGCGCCGACGCGGGCGACGCTGGCGCGCGACGCGCCGGCCCGCCGTGGCGCACGGGGCTACGACTGGGAGGCGCGCGACTGCGGGCGATCCCAGCGGTGAGCCCGCAGCGCCGCCAGGAGATCGTCGTCGAGCGGGCCTGCCACGGCGGCCTCGATGTTCGCCGCAAGGTGCTCCGGTCGGCGCGTTCCCGGGATGACCGTCGTCACGTCCGGGCTCGACAGGATGAACCGGAGGGCCATCTGCGCCAGCGTCTGGCCCTCCGGGACGAGCGGCCGCAGCGCCTCCACGCGGGCGACCGTCTGGCGGAGGTTGGCCGGCGCGAAGTAGGTGTTCCGCCAGTCCCCGTCGGGCCAGCGACTGTCCACCGTGAGCGTCCCGGCCAGGCTGCCTTCGTCGAGCGGCACCCGGGCGATCACGGCAATTCCCAGCTCCCGGCAGGCTGGCAGCAGCTCGTCGTCGGGCGCCTGGTCGAACACGTTGTAGACGACCTGGACGGCGTCGATCCGGCCGGTGCGCAGAGTGTCCAGCACGTTCGAGGGCTCGCGCCGGTTGACGCTGATCCCGACGTGCCGGATGAGGCCGTCGCGGCGCAGGTCCTCCACGGCCCGCTGCCAGCCCGGGTCGTCGGCCCACGCGTCCTGCCAGACGTGGAACTGGACGAGGTCCAGCACCTCGGCCTTCATCTGGCGCAGGCTGGCTTCCACGGAGGCGCGGACGTGGCCCGGCGGAAAGGCGTCCCGGATCGCGTCGCCCGGGCGGGCCGGCCACTGGCGGTTCTGCGGCGGGATCTTCGTGGCGATGAAGAGCCCGGCGGACGGGTTCGCCCGGGCAAGGTCGCCTAGCAGGTGGTCGCTGTGGCCCGCCCCGTAGACGAGCGCGGAATCGAAGAACGTGATCCCGGCGTCCACGGCGGCCTGCAGGACATCCATCGACTGCCGGTCGTCGGACCCGGTCCAGCCGCCGACCCCCCCGCCCATCCCCCACATGCCCAGCCCGAGCTCGCTGACCGAGCTCGACGTCCGTCCGAATGGCCGCTGCCGCATCTGGGCTCCTTCGCGGCCCGTCCGTCTGGGGAGGCGAGACGGGATCGGGCCCGCGTCCTGCTGCGATGGACGGTGCGCCGTGCCGAGCACTCCCGCCTCGCGCGATCCGTGGCGAGAATCCTACCAGCTGCCCGATCGGCGGCCGGCGTGACGTTGTGCCCGGGAGTGACCCGTCGTCCGCGCCGGCGGCAACCGGAGCGGACCACCGTGCTGCGATACCCTGCGTCCCACGCCGATGCCCGCCTGGGCCGTTCGGCCGGTCGACGACACACTGCGCTTGCGAGGGCTCGCGCGCATACGAGGAACCGCCCGGGCTCTAGTATCACCACCACATGGAGTCCAGCCCACGCACGATGGAGACGTAGGTCATGTCCCTGCTCCGGCGGGTCGAGCGGGCGCAGCAGGGGGCCGACGCCCAGAATGCCGGCACGGTCACCCCGGTCCTGGCTCCGGCTGCCACGAGGCTGGCCCAGGTCACAGCCCGGGAGGAGCTGCTTCGCGAGATCAGGCTGCGCCTCCAGGAGGAGGTCTCTCGCGCCTCCTCCTCGCTGTTCGACGCCGCCGCGACGGACGTCCACGCCAGGGTGGAGGCGCTCGTCGAGCGGGTCATCCGCGCGAACGGGTTCGCCGTCACGGGCGACGAACGCCTGCGCCTGGTGGAGGAGCTCGTCGGAGAGATCGGGGGCCTCGGGCCGCTCGGACCGCTCCTCCGGGACGACACGATCACCGAGATCATGGTCAACGGCCCGAACCAGATCTACATCGAGCGAGCCGGGAAGCTCCAGCGCCTTGATCGCGCCTTCCTGAACGACGAGCACGTGCTCCGGATCATCGACCGGATCGTGACGCCCCTGGGACGGCGCATCGACCAGTCGAGCCCGCGGGTGGACGCCCGCCTGCCCGACGGCTCGCGGGTCAACGCCATCATCCCGCCCCTGTCGCTCGTCGGTCCCGTCATCACGATCCGCAAGTTCGCGGCCAGGCCGTTCAGCGTGGACGACCTCGTGCGCTTCGGCACGGCGACGGCCGAGATGTTCGACTTCCTGCGGGCCTGCGTCGAGGCGCGCCTCAACGTCTTCGTGTCGGGGGGCACCGGCTCGGGCAAGACGACGACGCTCAACGTCATCTCCTCGTTCATCCCCGAGGAGGAGCGGATCGTCACGATCGAGGACGCCGCCGAGCTGCAGCTCCGCCAGCAGCACGTGGTCACCCTCGAGGCCCGGCCGCCGAACCTCGAGGGCGAGGGCGAGATCACGATCCGGGACCTGCTGCGCAACGCCCTGCACATGCGGCCCGACCGGATCATCGTCGGCGAGTGCCGCTCGGGCGAGGCCCTCGACATGATCCAGGCGATGACCGTGGGCCAGGAGGGCTCGCTGTCGACCGGCCACGCCAACAGCCCGCCGGACATGCTCCGACGGCTCGAGACGATGGTCCTCATGTCGGGCGTGGACCTGCCGCTGCGGTCGATCCGCGAGCAGATCGCCTCGGCGGTCGACCTGATCGTCCACACGGCCCGCCTCAAGGACGGCTCCCGCAAGATCGTCAACATCACCGAGGTCTACGGGATCGACGACGACGAGATCCTGCTCCAGGACGTCTTCGCGTTCGAGCAGACGGGCGTCACCGACGGCAGGGTCGAAGGGCTGCTCAAGGCGACCGGGATCCGGCCGACCTTCATGGGGCGGTTCGCGGCACGCGGGATCGGGCTGCCGCCCGGGGAGTTCGGCATCCCCCCCGAGGACCCCGCCCACCCGACCCGGCCGGGCAAGGGCAGGGGCGACCCGGGCCAGGGGGCGCAGCAGCCCGATGCGGCCGGCCCCCCCGCCGGCCTCGGCCGGGCGGTCAAAGCCGGAGGCATGGTCTACGTCTCGTCGCTGGGGCCCGTCGATCCGGAGACCGGCCGGGTCGTCGGCGGCGGGATCAAGGAGCAGGCCCGCCAGTGCCTGCGCAACATGCAGGCCAGCCTGGAGGCCGAGGGAAGCTCGCTGGCCAAGGTCGTCTGGGCCAACTGGTCGCTGCGCGACCCGACCGAGTTCGACGCGTTCAACGAGGAGTGGCTGCGCTGGTTCCCGGGCGACGCGCCCGTCGGCCAGGGGACCCTGATGCCTCCGCTCCAGCGTCGCGCCGGCTTCCGGATCTCCATCGGAGTCATCGCCGAAGCGTAGGGCTCCGGGGCGGGTCGCGACCGCCGTGACGCAGCCTGCCGGATGCGGCACGATACCGTCGTCCCTGCCGCCTGGCCCCCGGGAGGAGTCGTCTGGCAGGGTTGTCGTGAGCCATGCGGCGCAAGGCTCACCGCTTCCCGACGGCCTGCGCCGGCGCACCGGCCGCCGAGGTGGGCGCCAGGGTCGCGCGAAGCCAGATCGAAGGGGGCGACGAGATGCGGTTCATCCAGGAGTTCGGGTACACGGTCAAGGTGGGCCAGGAGGAGGCCCACCAGAAGTGGCTGGCCGACAACGAGCAGGCGCTCGCGAAGTCGATGCCTGCCGGCACGCGCTACCTCGGGACGTTCGTCGTCGTGTTCAGCTCGGAGAAGAGCTCCGGCTGGTACCGCACGATGGTCGAGCTGGACAGCTACGGGGCGATGGACAAGCTGGCAGCCCTGAACAAGGACCCCAACAGCGAGTACGGGAGGCTCCTCCGCGAGTCAGCGAGGTTCGGCGACTACGACCTCGCCGCGCCCTGGAGCAACACCCTCATGAAGGACGTCAACGACGCGTCGATCTGGGATCCCCAGGCCTGAGCTCATCCGGCGACGGGATCCTGAGCACGAAGGAGAAGGATGGAGCGGGAGACGGGGTTCGAACCCGCGACATGCAGCTTGGAAGGCCGGGACGGCTATGCGTAACAGCACCGTGCTCACAGGCCCGAGCGAAACCTGTCCAGTTATCGTGTCGTCACGTGGGCGTGACGGACGCCGTGCCGGGTGCGGTGGAGTGGCCGGCCCGGTCCGATGAACGAGTTGTTGCCGCGTCGAGCCGGGCGATGAACGGCGCGGCCTCCAGCCGGACGAGGATCTCGCGGGCGGCCTCCGCGGCGGCGAGGACCTCCGGCTCTGTCGGGTCGAGCAGCGTCGCCATGTCGATCCCGCAGAGCGCCTCGTCCCAGGCTAGGCCGAGGTCGCGCCAGGCGCGGTGCGCACCGCGATAGAGGGCGAGCGCGTCGGCGGGGCGGCCCTCGAGCGCGGCGAGGCCGGCCCGGATCGTCCGCCGATCCGCCTCGGCGCCCGGACCGCGGAACTCCGACCCATCCAGCGCCGCGAGGTCACCCCGGACGGCGGCGGCGTCGCCCGCCCAGAGCGCCGCCCTCGCCGCCAGGGGTATCGATTCGGCAAGATCGCCGGGCGAGAGTTCGGCAAGTCGCAGCCAGGCCGTCCGGGCATCCCCGAGCCGACCGGCGGCGAAGGCCACGGCCGCGTTGCATGACCGAAGGATCGAGAACGTGGCCGGATCGCCATCGTTGGCGACGAGCCTCGCAATCTCGTCGAGCTGGCCTGCTACCGCCTCGCCGCGGAGGACACGAAGCATGACCTCGGCCCCGAGGAGGATTGCACGGTCGAGCGCCTCGAACTCTTGGGCCAGGGCGCCCTCGAGCTCGCCGAACGCCAAGGGCCAGTCACCCGTCCGGCGGGCGACCGCGGCGACGTTGGAGACCACCATTGGGACGCGGCTTCGGAGGCCGAGGCGGCGGGAAAGGGCGAGGCCGGCGAGGGAGGTCTCAAGCGCCGCCCGTGGGTCGCGCCAGGATTCGATATCCGAACGGTTGTTGTAGGCACGGGCGAGGGTCGCCCCGAACCCACCGCTCTCGGCGAGCTCTTGCCCAGCGCCGAGGACGCCGATCCCTTCGATCGGCCGGCCGAGGTAGGCGAGAGCGGCGCCCTTCGTCACGAGCGTGTCGGCGACGATCCCCGGGAGATCGGCGTGCTCGGCGGCCTCGAGGACCCGGTCGGCGACCTCGATGGCGCGACGATTGTCGTTGCATAGGAGGCATGCCCGGGCGAGGTGGCCGCTGAGAGCGATGCCCGTGGCGTCGGTCGCGAGATCGGCGAACTCAGCCACGGCCGGCTCTAGGAGCGTGAGCGCCTCGGGGGCCCGTAGCGGGAGGAGCGCCCAGCCGAGGGCAGCGGTGGCGCGGGCGGTGGCCGCTCGATCGCCGAGTTCACGCTGGATCGCGATCGCCTGACGAAGGTGGCGCTCTGCGGCCTCGTGGCGACCGGCCGCGGAGGCCGCCTCGCCGGCCCGTTCGAGAAGCCTGGCGCGCTCGGCAGGATCGGTCGTCACCTCCATCGCCCGCTCGAATAAGCCGACCGCCTGGTCGTAGGAACCCAGGGCGACGGCCCGCTCGGCAGCCGCCCGCAGGGCGCTCCGGACCTGGGCTGCGACGACGTCGGCCTCCGCGCCCTCGGGGGCGTTCCCGTAGGCGGCGAGGTAGTGGCCGGCCAGCGCACCAGCGAGCTCATCGGACCCGAGCACCTCGAAATGGCGGGCCGCGGCGAGGTGGCGGGCCGTGCGATCCCGCCTGGCAAGCGTGTTGTAGGCGACCTCCCGGACGAGCGCCTGGACGAAAGAGTACTGGTCTCGCTCGGGGGAGCGGGGGTCGGTCTCGAGGGCCAGGAGCTCGCGCCGGACGAGGGAGCGCAGGCGGGGCCCGAGCTCGGGCTCGGGGGTGCCACTCACGGCGGCGAGAGCGACGAGGGTGAAGCTCTGGCCGAGGACGGCGGCATCGCAAAGGAGGCTCCGATCGGCCGACTCCAGGCCGTCGAGGCGTGAGGCGATAAGGGCGGTGAGCGTCTCCGGCACAGCCAGGGTCGCGAGATCGCCGATCGGCCGGTAGACGCCACTGTCGGGGGCGAGATTGCCTTCGGCGACGAGCATGCGAACCGTCTCGACCGCATAGAGCGGCACCCCGTCGGCGCGTTCAATGATCGCCTTGACGGCGGCCTCGGGGAGCCCTGGCACGAGCCCGGCGAGGAGCTCGTGCATCGCGGCCGTCGGGAGCGGCTCGAGGTAGATCGAGGTGAAACTGCGCTTGCCCGCGCCCCAGTCTGGCCGTCTGTCGAGAAGCTCGGGCCGGGCGAGGGTGAGGACAAAGATGGGGAACGAGCGGCTCCACTCGAGGAGCGCGTCGATGAAGTCGAGGATTCCGGGATCGGCCCACTGGAGGTCCTCGAAAAGCATCACGACTGTGCCCGTTGCCGCGAGCCGCTCGAAGAAGGTGCGCCAGGCGGCGAAGAGCTGCTCGGAGTCGACCGCTCCGGCCTCGATCCCGAGGAGCGTGAGGAGGGCCGGCTCGATCCAGCGGCGCTCGGTCGGGTCGGGGACGTGGCGGGCGACGGTCTCCGCGATCTTCATCCGCGTCGTCCGCTCGCCGTCGGTCTCGACGAGGCCGGCCCGGCGGCGGACCATCTCGCCGAGCGCCCAGAACGTGATCCCCTCGCCATACGCCGGACTCCGGCCCTGGTGCCACCAAGTCGGCTCGACTCGGCCGTCGAGGTACTTCTCGATCTCCCAAGCGAGGCGGCTCTTGCCGATCCCGCCGATCCCGGTGACCGACACGAGCCGGGCCCGCCGCTCGCGGCTGGTCGCGTGGAACAGGTCCTTGAGCAGGCGCAGCTCGTCGTCGCGGCCGACGAAGGGGGCTTCGAGCATCTCGGCCCGGTTGCGGCCGCCCCGCTCCGCGACGACGCGCAGGGCGCGCCAGGTGGGCAGCGGACCCGCCTTGCCCCTGAGCATCTTTTCGCCTGCATCCTCGAACGCGATGGCCCGCGAGGCAGCTCGCTGCGTCGCCTCGCCAACGAGGACGGTCCCGGTGGCGGCCACCGATTGCAGCCGGCTCGCGGTGTTGACGAGGTCGCCGGCGACCATCCCCTGGCCGACGGCGCCGATCGTGACGGCGGCCTCGCCGGTCATGACCCCGGCACGGGCAGCGATCGCCGGGCCGAGTGCCCGGACGGCGTCGACGAGCTCGAGGCCGGCTCGCACCGCTCGCTCCGCGTCGTCCTCGTGGGCGACCGGCGCGCCCCACACGGCCATGACCGCATCGCCGATAAACTTCTCGACCGTGCCCCCATAACGGCCGATCACGTCGCGAGCAAGGTCGAAGTAGCGGTTCAGAAGCTCCCGCGTTTGCTCGGAGTCGCGTCCCTCCGCGAGCGTCGTGAAGCCAACCAGATCGGCGAACAGGATGGAGACGAGCCTGCGTTCCGCAACGGGGGCCGCGATCAGGGTCGAAACGACCGGCTGCGAGCTCGCCGCGGCGGACAGTGATGATCCGGCGACGAGCGGGGCCGCGCATTCGCCGCAGAACTTCGCGTCGGCACTGTTGGTCGCTCCGCAGGACGGACAGACGAGCGCCAGTCGAGCCGCACATTCCTTGCAGAACTTGCGCCCCGCCTCGTTCTCGGTCCCGCAGTTCGCGCAGACCACCCGGCGCTCCATGGCGACGTGAGGAACCGAGGGTACAGCAGGAGGCCCCCACCTGATAGGGGCTTCTCCCCCGCACGAGCGTTGCGGCACGCGATCCGGCGGCATCTGCCGGTCGCGGACAGGGCCGACATCGCAGCCATCGTGTCGCCCCGAGCACGAAACTGGGGAATGGAGCGGGAGACGGGGTTCGAACCCGCGACATGCAGCTTGGAAGGCTGCCGCTCTGCCAGCTGAGCTACTCCCGCCCGCTTCGTGCTCCCGATGAGCGTGATATTGCGCTGAGGATGCGAGACCCGGCGCCATACCCACGAGCACCAGGACAACTATACCGGAGCCTGCGGAGGCACCGCGGCTCGGCCTCAGGACGGCCACCGATGGCTGGCACTTCGGCCGCGCCTGCTGGCTACCCTCGGAGCGACCACGACCCGCGTGCGAAGCCCGGTGCGGCAGCTCCGCGGGGGCGGACGCCCCTACATCGCGGCGTCGGGACTGCCGGTCCGCTGGGCGAACTCGGCCGAGATCCCGGCGGCGATCAGGGCGGCCTCGGCGCGGTCGCGGATGCCCAGCATCTGCTTGCGGGTCATGGCGAAGACGCCGAAGCCGAACGCGTTGGCCATGACGCCAGCCGCCGGTCCATCCGGGCGTCTCCATCCGGACGCGGAATCGCTCCACCAGGCGGGTCCGGCGCCCCTCGTCGAGCGGCTGCAGGACGAAGGCCCAGCTTGCCGCGAAGCCGGGCATCGCGGGCATCATCTTCCCGGCGGCCCGGAGGTTGGCCGGGGTGGCCTCTGCGGCCTCGCCCGCCGCCTTTCGCTCGCGAGCCGCCGCCACCTGCTCCTCCACCAGCTTCTCGTCGGCATACAGCACGAGAGCCCGACCCGGGTCGAGGACGCGGACCTCGAAGGCCGTGTCCGGCGAGTTGGGCACGAGATCGCCGACCGCGAGGACCTGCAGGTCGGGGACGATCCTGTCGACGCTCGCGCCCTTCATGTCGACCATGTCGTAGCTGTACCAGCCGGCCCGGTTGTAGCCCATCTGGACGAGCCACGGCCAGACGGCATCGACGGGCGCCCCGATCTCCACGCCGCGGGTCTCGACGACGATCGCGTCGGGGACCAGGTCGTCCCCCGCCAGGAGCAGGTCCGCGTCGGCCGGGTCGACCCCCCACGAGCGCCACCACGGCCGGAACGCGAAAGCATAGGCCGCGGCCGCGCCGGCACTGGCCGCTGCGGCGCCGACGATGAACAGGGTTCGAGCACGCATGCGATGCACCTCCGATCCCCGGATCATGCGCCTCGCGGCGGGAGAGCGCTTGGTGCCCCCCCTGGCGAACGCAGCGGCGGACCGTTCGCGCCCGGACGGGCTAGGCTTCCCCGATGTGCCGCAGCATCCGCCCCCTCCGCGGCCGTGCCGCGCCCCCCGCCACCGAGGGTGACGTCCATGACGCCGCCCGCCAGTTCGTCCGCAAGATCGCCGCGACGCGCGCCCCTGCCGCGCGCGACGCCGCGGCCTTCGACGCGGCGGTCGAGGAGATCGCCGCCGTGACGGCGCGTCTCCTCGCGGCCATGGGAGCCCCCGCAGCGCCCGGCCCGCCCACGCCGCCCGCCCTGTGGCCCGCCAGGCCGGGTGATCGCCGGCCGCGACGGGCCATTGCCTCCGCCCCCGACCCCGCGTGACACGGGACGCCCTCCGGGCCCAGTGGGCCACGGTGGCCGAGCGGTACGGGATGGGCTGGTCGCACGCCAGCGGCCCGGACCTCGGCTGGATGGTGGACGCCGCCGCTCCCCGCCCGACGGACCGCGCCATCGACCTCGGCGCCGGGGCCGGCCACGCGACGCTGGCCCTCGCACCGCACGTCGCATCGGTGGACGCGATAGACCCGACGCCGGAGATGCTGGCCGTCGCCGCCCGCCTGGCCGCCGAACGCGGCATCGCCAACGTGGCGTGGACCGAGGCACGGTCGGACGCGCTCCCGTTCGGGGACGCGACGTTCGACATCGCGATCAGCCGCTTCTCGATCCACCACTGGCCGGACCCGGCGGGATCCCTTCGCGAGGTCGCCCGGGTCCTCCGGCCCGGCGCCCGCGTGATCCTGGTCGACCTCGTCGCACCCGAGAACGCCGGCCTGGATACCTTCCTCAACACCCTGGAGCTCCTCCGCGACCCGACCCACGGCCGCACCCCGCGAGCCTCCGACTGGCGCGCCGTCGTCGTCGCGGCCGGGCTCACCGGCGACATCGTCCGGGAGTGGCGCTTCCGCCACGAGACCGAGGACTGGCTGGCTCGCACGGCGCCCGCCCGATGGCGCGCCGACGCCGTTCGCCGGATGCTGCGCGAGGCGCCGGAGTCCGCCGTCGAGGCGCTCGAGATCTCGCCCGATGGGTCCGGCTTCACGGTCGGGGCGGTCATCCTGGCAGCCCGCCGCAGCTAGCCCGGGGCCGGACCCTTTCGGCGCGCCGCGATGGCCCGTCGGAACATCGCCGCGTAGGCCGGCGCCGAGCCGCGCTCCCAGGACCAGTCGACGGCCATCCCGCGGCTGACGAGCCGCTCCCAGCGCGTGCGGTCGCGGTCGCCGAACAGGGCGATCGCGCGCTCGCAGGCGAAGCGCAGGGCATCCGGCGTCGCCTCGTCGAACAGGAAGCCGGTCCCGTTCCCGGGATCCTCGTGGACGTCGACCACCGTGTCGGCCAGGCCGCCCGTCCGGCGCGCCACGGGCGGCGTCCCGTAGCGCATGGCGATCATCTGGCCCTGCCCGCACGGCTCGAAGCGCGACGGCATCAGGAAGAGGTCGGCGCCGGCGTAGATCCGCCGCGCCAGGTCGCGATCGAAGCGCTCGACCATGGCGATGTGCCGCGGGTGTGCCTTCGCGGCTGCCCGCATTCCCCCGACGAGAGTGGCATCGCCGCTTCCGAGGGCGACGATCCGCGCGCCGCGCGCGACGAGCGCCGGCGCGGCTCCGGCGACGAGGTCGAAGCCCTTCTGCGGGTCGAGCCGGCCGATCACGCCCAGGATCGGCGCCGGGTCCGCCGGATCGAAGCCGACCCGCTCGCAGAGGTCGGCCCGGCAGGTCGCCTTCCCCGCGCGGTCCGCGGCGTCGTACGGCGCGGCGATCAACCCGTCGACCGCCGGATCCCAGAGCTCCTGGTCGAGGCCGTTCAGGATTCCGCCGAAGCTCGCGCGACGCGCCCGGAGGTCGCCGTCGAGGCCCATGCCGCCGTGGGCGCTGAGCACCTCGCGGGCATATGTCGGGCTCACCGTGTTGACCGCCTCGGCGCGCCGGATCCCTTCCCGCAGCAGGTCGACCCCCCACGCGTCGCCGATCGGCGGGTCGGCCCCCAGCCCCAGCTGGGCGACCCGGTTGCGGGGCGTCCAGCCGTGGTAGGCGAGGTTGTGGAGCGTCAGGCTGACGGCCGCCGGCCCGACCACCGGGTCGCCGGCGTGCTCCAGGTCGCGGAAGATCGCGGCAGGGCAGGCGTGCCAGTCGTGGAGTGCCACAACGTCGACGGCCCGCTGCTCGGTGCGTCGAGCCTCCAGCGCCGCCCGCGCGAGGAGCGCATAGCGACGGGCATTGTCGGGGAACTCGCTCGTCGCGTCGCCGTAGAGGCCGTCGCGATCGAACGAAGGGGCGTGGTCCACGAGGCGCAGCCGATAGCCGGACGCCTCGAACGAGATCACGCTGACCTCCGCGGACCCGTCCGGAGCCAGGGGGTCGGCGACGACCACCTGCAGCGTCTCGAGCGGGCGATCCCCCGGCACCGGCACCGATCGGTAGCGGGGAAGGAAGACCTCGACCGGCTCGTCGAGCACGCCCGGCACGCGGCCGAGCGACCGGGCCAGGGCGTCGACCACGTCGCCGAGGCCGCCCGTCTTGGCCCACGGCTCGCACTCGGCGGCGACGAAGATCACGCGCATGGGCCGATGGTACGTCGCACGGGGCGGGCCCGGACGCACGGCGGACCTGCCCGGGTTGCGGGTCCGCGGACGGGCCGGCCGGTTCGCGGGTGGGCGCGTGCGCGCTATCATCCCGGCGCATGGAACCCCTCGTTCAGGTCCCGACCCTGCCCGGCGCGCCGTTCAGGCTTCCGCCGCGGTTCGAGGGGCTGCGCCGGCTCGCCTACAACGTGTGGTGGATGTGGCACCCGCGCGCATCGCTGCTCTTCCAGCGCATCGACGCCACGACCTGGTCGCGCTATCGCAACCCGATCGCCCTGTTCGAGAGCCCCATCAACTGGCAGCCGCTCCTGGACGACCCGGGCTTCATCGCCGAGTACGAGGACGTCCTCGCGGCGTTCGAGCGCTACATGGAGAACGGGGCCGACCACTGGTTCCACCGGGCCCACCCGAAGCAGCTGGGTGGCCCGATCGCCTACTTCTGCGCCGAGTACGGGTTCCACGAGTCTCTCGGGATCTACTCGGGTGGCCTGGGGGTCCTCGCCGGGGACCACATGAAGAGCGCCAGCGACATGGCCCTCCCGGTGGTCGGGGTCGGCCTCCTCTATCGCAAGGGCTACTTCCGCCAGTCGATCGACGCCGACGGGCACCAGGAGCACGCGTACCCCGACTTCGACCTGAACCGGCTTCCCGTGCTCCGCGTGCTCGACCGGATGGGTGACCCGCTGTACGTGCCAGTGGAGCTGCCCGGGCGCGCGATCCACGTCGCCGTCTGGATGCTCCAGGTCGGCCGCGTGCCGGTCCTCCTGCTCGACACCGACCACGCGCGCAACGACGAGGCGGACCGCCCGATCACCAACATCCTCTACGTCCGCGGACGGGAGATGCGGCTCCACCAGGAGCTGGTCCTGGGCATCGGTGGCGTGCGCGCCCTGCGGGCGCTCGAGATCGCCCCGGCGGTCTGGCACCTCAACGAGGGCCACTCGGCGTTTCTGCTCGCCGAGCGGGCCCGCGAGATGGTCGGGTCGGGCAGGTCCGTGGCCGAAGCCTGGGCGCAGGTCAAGCGGTCGAGCGTGTTCACGATCCACACCCCGGTCTCGGCAGGCAATGAACGCTTCGACACCGACCTGGTGCGGCGCATCGCTGCGCCGCTCCTGGCGGGCGACGGGAGCCCGGGCGCCGGGAGCGTGCCGATCGACGAGGTCCTCGCCCTCGGGCAGGGCGTCGACGGGGACGCCGGCCAGTTCGACATGACCGCCTTCAGCCTCCGCCTCGCGAACGGTGCGAACGCGGTCTCGAAGCTCCACGCCGAGACCGCCAACGACACCTGGCAGGGGCTCCTCGGCGGTCGCGCCATCCTGGGAGTCACCAACGGCGTCCACACCCCGACGTGGGTCGGGCGCCCGCTGCGCGAGCTCCTGGAGCGCTTCCTGGATGCCGACCTCGACGACCTGGACGGCCAGTCCGACGGCGAGCGCTTCTGGGAGCGAGCGGGACGGATGCCCGACAACGAGCTCTGGGAGGCGCACCTGCACCAGAAGCGCGAGCTGGCCGCCTTCGCCAGCCAGCGGCTGGTGGCCCAGCTGGCCCGCCACGGGGAGTCGCCGGCCACGCTGACCGAGATCGAGCATGCGCTGGATCCCGAGACCCTCACGATCGGCTTCGCCCGCCGCTTCGCGACGTACAAGCGGGCCGCCCTGATCTTCACGGACATCGATCGTCTCGCGCGCCTCGTCCACGACGCGCACCGGCCGGTCCAGTTCATCTTCGCGGGGAAGGCCCATCCGGCGGATCGGCCCGGCCAGCAGGTGATCCAGTCGATCTTCGCCCGGAGCCGCTCCCCGGAGCTGCGCGGTCGCGTCTTCGTCATGGAGGACTACGACATGCGCGTCGCAAAGCTCATGGTCCGGGGCGTCGATGTCTGGCTCAACAACCCGCGCCGGCCCCTCGAGGCGTCCGGGACCTCGGGCATGAAGGCATCGGCGAACGGCATCGTGAACCTCTCCGTCCTCGATGGCTGGTGGGACGAGGGGTGGACCGGCGACAACGGCTGGGCGATCGGCGGTCGCGTCACGACGCCCGACGAGGGCGCCCAGGACTGGGCGGACTCCCTCGACCTCTACCGGATCCTGGAGGACGAGGTCGTGCCGCGCTACTACACCCGCGGGGCGGACGGCCTGCCGCGGGCCTGGCTCGAGCTCATGAAGCGGGCCATGTCCACCACGATCTGGCGGTTCTCGACGACACGGATGCTCCACGAGTATGCCGAGCTGCTGTACCTGCCGGCCGCGGGCGTTGACCCGGCCGTCGCGAAGGCGCGGCGACGGGTGGTGACCGAGGCCGGCTGACCTCGTCGATCCGCGCCTCAGGCAGAAGGACAACCACCGAAGGCCCCCCGAGGAGGACCCGTGGCGCCGCGCATCTCCCTCGCTCTTGCGCTGCACAACCACCAGCCGGTCGGCAACTTCGGCTGGGTCTTCGGCGACGTCTACGAGCAGGCGTACCTGCCCATGCTGGATGCGCTCGACCGCCATCCCGGCGTGCGCCTCGCCCTCCACTACACGGGCCCGCTCCTGGACTGGTTCCGTGCCGAGCGGCCGGAGTTCCTGGATCGCCTCCGGGCCCTCGTGGACCGCGGCCAGGTGGAGCTGCTGGGCGGCGGCTACTACGAGCCCGTGCTGGCATCCCTGCCGGATCGTGACCGCCTGGGCCAGCTGGTCAGGATGTCCGACGAGCTGGAGCAGATCACCGGCCGCCGGCCGCATGGCGCCTGGCTCGCGGAGCGTGTCTGGGAGCCCGACCTGCCGACCTCGCTGGTCATGGCGGGCTACCGCTGGACGATCCTCGACGACAACCACTTCCGGGGGGCCGCCGTCCCGGAGGAGCGCCTCTGGGGACCCTACACGACGGACGACCGGGGCCACCTGCTGACGGTCTTCGGCACGGAGAAGGGCCTCCGCTACCGGATCCCTTTCGGTGACGTGACCGACGTGATCGCCTACCTCCGCGACCACGCCACCGACGAAGGCGAGCGGGTCGGGATGATGGGCGACGACGGCGAGAAGTTCGGCTCGTGGCCCACAACCTGGGAGCACTGCTGGGGGGCGAACCGGTGGGTCGACCGCTTCTTCGACGCCCTCGAGGCAAACGCCCGCTGGCTGACGACGATCACGCCGTCCGACTGGCTGGCCGGCAACGCGCCGATCGGCCGCGTCTACCTGCCCACCGCGTCGTACGCCGAGATGGGCGAGTGGGTGCTGCCGCCCGAGGAGAGCCGGGTCTTCGCCGACCTGGTCCACCGCGCGGAGGCCTCCGGCGCGCCCGAGTACCGCTACCTGCGCGGCGGCTTCTGGCGCAACTTCCAGGTCAAGTACCGGGAGATCAACGACCTCCACAAGCAGATGCTGCGGACGTCCGCCAAGGTCGCCGGGATGCCCGCGGGGCCGGCCCGGGATGCCGCGGTCGACCATCTCTACCAGGGCCAGTCGAACGACTGCTACTGGCACGGCCTCTTCGGCGGCATCTACATCAGCCACATGCGGCTGGCCACGTACGAGCACCTCATCGCAGCCGAGGACGCCGCCGACCGCGCGGCACGGGCGGCGGGCGCGACCCCCGACGGCGTGCGCGTCGAGGACATCGACCTCGATGGCGTCGCGGAGGTGCTGATCGCCACCGAGGGCCAGGTGGTGACCGTGAAGCCGTCCGAGGGCGCCGGGATCGGCAGCTGGGACATCCGCCCGGTCCGCCACGCGTTGACCGCGGTGCTCCGGCGCCGGCCCGAAGCCTCGCACGAGACCCTCGCCGCCCACGAGCGGGCGCTGGCGGAGATCGGCGGGTCCACCACCACGGCCGGCGGCGTCGGCTCGATCCACGACAGGGTCGGCACCAAGGAGCCCGGCCTCGCCGGACGCCTCCACTACGACGCCTACGAGCGCCGGTCGGGCCTGGTCCACCTCTTCGCGCCGGGCACGACGCCGGGCGCCTTCGCGCGGGCCGACGTCGTCGAGTACGGCGACTTCGTCGCCCGCCCGTTCGTCGTCGAGGCGACGGGGGTCGCGGACGACGGGGCCCGATGGGTGCGGCTGGGCCGCGAAGGCGTCGCGAGCACGCCGGCCGGCGATCTGCCGGTCCGCGTGGTGACGACGATCGCCGGGGGCGGGGATCGACGATCGCCGACCCTTGCCCTCGAGGTCAGCGTGGAGAACCGCGGCACGGGCACGCTCGAGACGACTCTCGGCGTCGAGTGGGCCATGACCATGCTCGGCGGTGGCGCCAACCCGGCGGCCTACTACGTCCTGGACGGCGAGCGCGTGCCGCACGATTCGGCGGGCATTCGCGCCTCGGTGGCGATGCTCCGGTCGGGCAACCAGGACGTCGGGCTCGATATCGCGACGCGCGTGGATCCGGCCGCCGAGGCCTGGATCTCCTCGATCGACACCGTCTCGAGCTCCGAGGCCGGCGTCGAGCGGGTCTACCAGGGCTCGGCGCTCGTCTTCACGTGGCCCCTGGTGCTGCCACCCGATGCCTCCGCGACCGTCCGGGTGCAGCATGCGGTGACCACGTCCCGCGACCATGCGGCCGAGGAGGAGGGGCAGGCGTCGCGATGAGCCGCGGCCGTCTCGCCATCCACGCCCATTTCCACCAGCCGGATCGCAGCGACCCATTCGGCGGTCCGACTCGCCCGGACCCCACGGCGGCACCGTTCGCGAGCTGGAACGCGCGCATCACGGCGGAGTGCTACCGGCCGAACGCCGAGCGCGGGAACCTCGACCGGATCTCGTTCGACGTCGGACCCACGCTCACGGGCTGGCTCGCCCGCGAGGATCCCGAGACCCTGGCGCGGATCGTGGCCGCCGACCGCGCTGCCAACGCGGTCGCCCTGGGCTTCGACCACGCGATCCTCCCGCTCGCCTCGGCCCGCGACCGGCGCACGGAGATCCGCTGGGGGCTGCGCGACTTCGCCGCCCGGTTCGGCCGGCCGGCGACGACGTTCTGGCTCCCGGAGACCGCCGTCGACACGGCCGTCCTGCGCACGCTGGCCGAGGAGGGCGTCCGGGCCACGATCCTCGCCCCGTGGCAGGCGTCCACCCCGGGGCTGGAGACGCGGCGGCCGCATCGTGTCGAGCTCGGGGGCGGGCGCGACCTCGTGGTGGCCTTCTACGATGCCGGCCTCTCGGGCGCCGTCTCGTTCCAGCCCGAGGTGACGGCGGACGCGGATCGCTTCGCGCGCGACTGGGTCCGGCCGCTCGCCTCACCCTCGCTCCACCGGGACGGATCCGCGAGGCGCGAGCCGGGGGCCCCGCTCATCGTCGTCGCCACGGACGGGGAGCTCTACGGCCACCACCAGCGCTGGCGCGACCTCTTTCTGCAGCGGCTGGTCGATCCGACGGTCGACCGTGGCTACGACGTCGTCTCGCTCCCGGAGGCGCTGGCGGCGGAGGATCCGACGTCGCTGCCGGTCGTGCGGATCGCCGACCGGACCTCCTGGAGCTGCCACCATGGGGTGCTCCGCTGGTCGGCCGAATGCCCGTGCTCCGCGGACGGGCGCTGGAAGCAGCCGCTCCGGGCGGCCCTCGAGCGGCTGGCCGGCGCGATCGACGTGGTGACCGAGGCTCGTGCCGAGGCCCTGCCGCTGGAGCCGGGCAACCGGCGGGCGGCGGCGACCCTCGACCTGTGGGCCGCCCGGGACGCCTACGTCGACGTCGTCCTGGGACTCCAGACACCGCAGGCCTTCTCGGCGCATCTCCTGGGCGACGGCGCTCCCGTGCCGGCCCGTCGCGAGCTCGAGGTGCTCCTGGAGGCGCAGCGCTGGCGCCTGGCGATGTTCGCCAGCGACGGCTGGTACTGGGAGGAGCCCTCCCGCCCGGAGACAAGGCAGGTCCTCCGGTCCGCGGCTCGTGCGGCGCGGCTGATCGACGCCATCGCCGGCACGCGGCTCGAAGGCCGCCTCCTCGACGACCTGTCACTGGTCGTGGCGCCGACCCGCGGGATCGACGGCGCGGCCATCTACCGGGAAGCCCTCGCCGAGGTGGGATAGCGCCCCGGACCGGCGACCGCAGCCGGGGCACGATCGAGATGGGCATCTGCCGGGCAACCCCCCGGTCGGGCGCCCGCCGGCGGACATGGGACGACGGGGGCGATGCCGGGCGGCCCGGGGGTGGGCGCCGGCCGGCGGACATGGGACGACGGGGGCGATGCCGTCGCCCCCGTCGTCGGTGTCGGCTGACGAGGCCTAGAAGCGCTCGTGCGGCCGGTGGTGCTCCACGAGCGTGGTCGATGCCGTGGCGGTCTCGGCGCGCGGGCCATCGACATCGCCAGGCGTGGTCAGGTACACGGTCCACGTGACGCGGCCCGGGGAGAGCCTGTTGCCGTGAGTCACGCGCACGCTGTACCGGTTCGGCCCGTTGCCAACTGCGTCGGTCACGCGGAAGGCCGTGCTGAAGACGACCTTGCCGTGCTCGCGGCCGACGATCCTGGCCGTGCCCTTTGCCGGGACCGTCCCATGGTTCACCACGGCAAGCCGCAGGGTGATCCCCCGGAAGTGCTCCAGGTCGGCCTTGTGGTCGGCCGTGAAGCTCCCGATGTCGAGGTCCACGATCCGGGTGGGCGTCGGCATCGGGGTGGGCGTCGGCATCGGGGTGGGCGTCGGCGTCGGCGTCGGGCGTCGGGCGTCGGCGTCGGCGTCGGGGTGGGCGTCGGGGTCGGCGTCGGGGTGGGCGTCGGCGTCGGCGTCGGCGTCGGGGTGGGCGTCGGGGTGGGCGTCGGCGTCGGGGTCGGGCGTCGGCGTCGGGGTGGGCGTCGGCGTCGGGGTGGGCGTCGGCGTCGGGGTGGGCGTCGGCGTCGGGGTGGGCGTCGGCGTCGGCGTCGGGGTGGGCGTCGGCGTCGGCGTCGGGGTGGGCGTCGGCGTCGGGGTGGGCGTCGGCGTCGGGGTGGGCGTCGGCGTCGGGGTGGGCGTCGGCGTCGGGGTGGGCGTCGGCGTCGGGGTGGGCGTCGGCGTCGGGGTGGGCGTCGGCGTCGGGGTGGGCGTCGGCGTCGGCGTCGGCGTCGGGGTCGGGGTTCGCCACTGGGTCGATCAGCCCGGTGACGCCTGCGGGCACGGGGTTGTTCGTCGAGACGACGGCGCCGGTCGCGCGGCTATACAGCGTGTTGGTGCTGCCGATGGTCCAGCCGGGCTGGCTGTCGGCGTTGATCTCGGCCAGGTTCGAGAACCCGCCCGGGTCGCCGTCCGAGTTGGCGGCCGCGGCGTTGGCGATCGCCTCGGCTTCCGTCTGGCCGAGCGCGATATTCACCCTGATCGCGTTGCCGTAGCCGTTCAGCGTGAGACGTGCTGACACCATGGCACAGCTGGCAGCTGCCCGAGCCCGCGTGGCTGGCCGACAGCGATGCCGGATACGTCGACTGCCACGTGGACAGGATGAAGTCGTTCCCGAACACGGCGGCGGGGACGACCAAGGCCATGATGACGGCGAGGGCCATTGCCCGGCCCGCGCGCCTGCCCGGCGATCGCCAGGACCGCCTGATCGTGCCGCCCGGGGGGCGCCGTCGTCCGAGGCGCCGCCCAGGGGGCGACGTCGATGGTCGGGTTGGGTCGGTCATACCGATCCTCCTCGGTGGGACGAGAGGGGGCGCGGACCCCACTCGAGGTGCTGACGCGGCAACGGGACCTGGTCCTCGTCGCGCCCGGCCATCGTGGCCGACCCCCCGCAGCCCACCCAGATACCGATGGGCACAAAGGGGCGGGGATCATCCGGACCGATCGGCCGATCCTCCTATGCCGTCCGGGTCACGCCGGTAGGCCACCTGGACCAGCTATCTGCCCGGGAACACGGATGAACCGCCGGCAGGGCCGGCGGCTCATCAGGGCTCGGGTCGGCGGAGGGAGGAGGGGAGGGTGCCTCGCCGAGCGTGTATGGTGGGCCCGCGTGCGGGCCGGATGTCAGTCCGCGCCGAAGAGCGGCGCGTGCGGGTCGTCCGAGCCGCTCCGGGAGTCGACGCCGAGCTCCACTGCGGCGGTGTCGAACGCGGCGAGCCCGATCAGGACGACCAGCAGGAGGAGAAGCATTTCCATGGGAGCGGGGCCTCGGTTGGTTTGCGGATGGGCTGCGTTGATATAGTCCACTAGTACAAGTAGATCCTAGTTGGACTATCGCACTATGTCAATGGGCGAGAAGTCCCGAGATGCACCTGCCGGATCGCAGGGGTCGGGCCGGGTCGCCGGGACACCGGACACGACGATGGCAATACCCGAGGCCGATGCGGACGTCGCCGCCGGCTCGCGGGAGGCGGGCGCCGCCGCCGCGGAGACGCGGCCCGCGTTCGCCGACGCGCCGACCGGCGCCATCGCGTCGCAGGCCGCCTGGGCCCACGGCTCGGCCGCTGCGACGACTCCGGGCGGGGTCGCCGCCGCGGGCAGCCTCGACATTGCCCGCGACTCGGACGTCCCGATCTCCACCCAGCTCTACTGGCAGCTCGCCTACCAGGTCGACACCGGCCGGCTGCACGCGGGAGCGCGCCTTCCCACGGTGCGCGAGCTGGGCGCCGTCCTCCGCGTCAACCCGAACACGGTCCGGTCCGTCTACCACCGCCTGGCCGAGGCCGGCTATGTCGTCAGCCGGCAGGGCGCCGGCACGCGGGTCGCGGCGCGGCCGCCGGTCCGCCGCACGACCGGGGCCCTGGACGGGCTGGTGGCCGAGCTCCTCCGGACCGCTGCCCGCGCGGGTTACTCGCCTGACGAGGTGGCCGCGGCCGTCTTCGCCGTGGCGACGGAGCGGCGGCGGCCGGGGCCCCGCGTCCACGTCCTGTTCGTCGAGTGCACCGCCTCCGATGCACGCCGCGCCGCGGATCGCATCAGCCAGGCATTCGAGGGGTTCGCGGAGGCCGACGGCGCACTCATCGACACCGTGATCGAGCGCCTGGAACGCAGTCACTACGATCTCGTGGCAACCTCGACCTTCCACGCCGACGAGACGATGGCCCTCGTGGCCGGCCGCGCGCCCGTGATCGCGCTCATGGCCGCACCCTCGTACGCCGAGCTCCTCGACGAGATCGGGGCACTGCCGCCCGGGAGCACCGTCGGGATGGTCTGCTCGTCGACCCGCAGCACGGCGAACATGGAGGACTGGCTGGCGCGGTCGGGCGGGGGCACCCGCCTCATCGAGGCGGTCGCCGGCGACGAGGCGGCCCTCGTCCGCGTCGATCGCGAGGCGGACCTCCTGCTGCTCACGCGTGAGGCCCTCGAGATCGGACTGGCGCCGCGCTTCGGCCGCCCGGAACGGATCCGCGAGTGGACCTACGACCTGGACCCGGCCGGGCTGGAGCTGCTGCGGATGGCGGTCGAGCGGGTGCGGGCGACCCGGGCAGAGGACGCCTAGGCGGCGCGTCGCCGTCCCCTACTCGCCCAGGAGGATCCTGCGGAGTGCCGGGATCGGCGGCGTCCCGTGCGCCAGGACGGCCTCGAGGTGCTCCCGGTAGACGAAGCCCGGAGTGTCGCCAAAGCCTCCGACGACGCGCGGCACCGGCACGGCGGCGGCACCCCGGGGATCGCCGGACGCCGAAGCCAGCCGGCGCCGCCGCGCCTCCTCGATGTCCCACATCGAGGTCGACCCGACGAAGTACGTGCTGAGCTGGGTCGCGGTCAGGCGCGCCCGCTCGTACTTCTTGACCGCCTCGCTCTGCTCCTGGAACCCTCCCTCGACCATGAGCCCCACCGCTTCGTCCTCGCTCATCCCGCGCACGTGGATCCCGACGTCGATCAGGGCGTTCGTGACGACGCGCAGGTAGAGCTTCCAGTGGACGAGGAGGAGGGCCGGATCGTCGGCGGCGTAGCCCAGGTCCATCAGCACCTGCGTGACATAGACGGCCCAGCCCTCGGCGAAGACACCCGACGCCATCGCGGCGCGGACGAACGAGGGCGAGCGATTGGCGTACGCCAGCTGCAGGTAGTGGCCCGGTACCGCCTCGTGGATGACGAGCGTGACGAGCATCCGGTCGTTGTCCTCGCGCAGGTACGACTCGACCTGCTCGGGCGTCCAGTCGTCGGGCGTCGGGGTCACGTAGAAGTAGCTCCGCAGGCCGCGGTCCAGCGGGCCCGGCGAGCTGAGCATCGCCCCGCCGAATGCGCGCAGGAAGACCGGCGTCCACTCGATCGCCAGGGGCTCCTCCGCGAGGGCGACGACGTCGCGCTCGCGACAGAAGGCCTCCACGCGGGCAAGCTCCGCCCGACAGAACTCGAGGAGATCCTCGGGCGCCGGGTGGCGTTCGGCGATCGTGTCCAGCGCGCCGCGGACCAGCGGCCCTTCGTCGGTCGGCATCGGCTCGCCCGGCCGCAGGACCGTCCACAGCTCCTGCGCCAGGCGGACCATCTCGCCACGGACGGCGACATACTCGCGGCGTGCGCGCTCCTCCAGCGCGTCGGGGGACATGTCGACCCGGAGGGTGTGGCGCAGCTGCGCCGCGAACAGGTCGGGACCCAGGCGGCCCTCGCCCCGGGCGGCCGGCAGGACGACCCCCCGAAGGTGGGCCGCGAAGCCGTCGAGGGCGGCCTCGGCTTCCGAGACGGCCAGCTCCAGGCGAACCCTGATCGCGGCCGGCTCCCCTTCCTCGCCGGCGCTCGCGCCGGCAGCGAGCGCCTCCCGGCAGAGCTCAACGACGCCCGGGAGCTGGGCGAGGGCAACCTCGGTATGGAGGCGGCTGACCTGGCGACCCGGACTCCCGACCAGGCGCTCGCGAGCCGCCGCGACGACGGCGGGGATCCCCTCGATGCGTGCCGCGGCGGAGGCGAGCCGGACGCCGAGGGGTGCGAACTCGCGGGCCAGGAGAAGGTGGATCCCCTCCCCCAGGAGGTAGACCCAGGAGAGCGGATCCCAGGATCCGGCGCGGAGCTCTGTCTCGGCGAAGCGCATCGCCGCAAGCTCCCCCAGGACGATCTCGCGATCGATCTCCTCGTCGCCGGCCAGGCTGCCGGCCGGCAGGCCCTCGAAGGCGGCGACCCAGCGATCGATGAGCGCCACGAGCGAGCGAGATCCGGCCTCGGTCTGGTCGGGCCACTCGCCGTCGTGGTCGTGGTTGCCGACCGATGTCGCGAGGACGGGGCTGGCCCGGAAGAGCTCGGTGAAGAGGCCCTGAACGAGCTCGTCGAAGGTGGTCACTGGCGGCTCCGGAAGGGCGCGGCATGGGGAGCGCGTCGGCCCCACGCCCGCGGCGATGGCATTCGGCCCACGGAGGATAGCCCTGCACGGGTGCGGCTGGGCAGCCTGGCGGGTGGGCGACCTGCGCCCGGTGGGCGACCCGCGCCCGGTGGCCCGCCGCCGACGAGTGCCATTCGACCCTGCGCCCGCTACGATTCCTCCCGGAGGAGAGCCTCGCATGACCGACCGGCCATTCACGACCGCGACCTCCGGCGCGCACCCCGGCCGGAACCCGGCAGCAGCCCCCTGGGCGCTGCCCGTCACCCTGGAGGGCCGGCGCGTCCGCCTGGAGCCGCTGGATCTGACGCACCTGCCGGGGCTCGTCGCGGCCGGCGCCGACCCGCTGACGTGGACCTGGATGCAGGCGCCCCTGATGGACGAGGCGTCCATGCGGGCCTGGGTCGAGGAGGCGCTGCGGGCGCGCGCCGCCGGGGCGGAGGTGCCGTTCGCCACCCTGGACGCGCACACCGGCCGCGTCCTCGGAAGCACCCGCTACATGGCGATCGTCCCGGCCCACCGGCGCCTCGAGATCGGCTGGACGTGGCTGACCCCCGCCGTGCAGGGCTCCGGAGCCAACACCGAGGCGAAGCTGCTGATGCTCGAGCACGCCTTCGAACGGCTCCAGGCGATGCGGGTCGAGCTCAAGACGGACGCCCTGAACGGCCGATCGCGAGCGGCGCTCGATGCTCTCGGCGCGACCTTCGAGGGGGTCTTCCGGCGCCACCAGCTGATGGCGGATCGACGTGTTCGCGACTCGGCCTGGTACGCCGTCACGGACGAGGACTGGCCGGCGGTGCGGGAACGGCTGCGGGCACGCCTGGCCGCACAGGCCGGCCCGGAGGAGAGAGGCCCATGATCGATACGCCGCTCGAGGTGGAGACCATCGACTACCACACCGGGGGCGAGCCGTTCCGGATCGTGCTGCGTGGCGTCCCGCCGCTCGAGGGTGCCACGATCCTCGAGCGGCGCCGGTTCGCGCTGGATCACCTCGACGCGATCCGCCGCTTCCTGGTCCACGAGCCGCGCGGTCACGCCGACATGTACGGCTGTCACGTCGTGCCGCCGAACGACGCCGGAGCGGACCTGGGCGTCGTCTTCTTCCACAACGAGGGCTACTCCACCGCCTGCGGCCACGGGACGATCGCCCTCGTCACGTGGGCCCTGGAGAGCGGCCGCCTCCCGATGACGGGGCCGGAGACGCCGGTGACGGTCGACGTCCCGTCCGGCCGCCTGGCGTGCGTCGCCCGCTGCGACGTCGCGGCCCGGCGCGTCACCAGCGTCCGCTTCACCAACGTCCCGTCCTTCGTGCTGGCCACGGGGGTGACCCTCCCGACCTCGCGCGGGCCGGTCACTCTCGACGTGGGCTACGGCGGCGCCTTCTACGGCTCGGCCGGCGTGCGGCAACTCGGGCTTGCGGTCGACAGGGCGAGCCTGCCGATCCTGATCGATCTCCAGCGGGAGCTGCGCCCGGCCCTCGATGCCGCCCTCGACGTGGTGCACCCGGACGAGCCCGAGCTGCGCGGCATCTACGGGATCATCTGGTGGCAGGCCGAGCCCGGGGCCCCCGGCGACCAGGCGGCCCTGACCCAGCGCAACGTGACGGTCTTCGCCGACGGGGAGGTCGACCGCTCCCCCTGCGGCAGCGGCACGTCAGCCCGTCTTGCGCTTCTCCACGCGGGCGGGCAGCTCCGGACCGGGGAGCTCCTCCGCCACCGGAGCATCGTCGACTCGGTGTTCGCGGGCCGCGTCACCAAGGAGACGTCGGTCGCCGGCCGCCCCGCGGTCGTCACCGAGGTGGAGGGGAGCGCTCACCTCGCCGGCCGCTCGCACTTCGTGCTCGACCCAAGCGACCCGCTCGGCACCGGCTTTCTGCTGCGCTGAGCCTCCCCGCCGTGACGACGTCGCAAGGGCCCTCGGGGAGGGTGTCCTGCGCCGCAGACGCGATGGTGAAGGAAACCGAGCCACCTTCATGCGGATTTCATGACCGCGTGGCCTGATGCTCTCTACGATGCACATCCTGGTCATCGAGGACGACCCACGCCTCGCCGCCCTGCTCGTCCAGCTCCTGGCCGGGGAGCGCCACGTCGTCGACGTCGCCGCCACCGGCCGCGACGGGCTCGACCTGGCGGAGGCGGGCCTGGACGCGATCGTCCTCGACGTGGGCCTGCCCGACATCTCGGGCCTCGACGTGGCGCGCCGGATCCGGCGGTCGGGCAGCGCCGTGCCGATCCTGTTCCTCACCGCCCGCGACGCCGTGTCGGACCGGGTGACCGGACTCGACGCCGGCGGCGACGACTACCTCGTCAAGCCCTTCGCCTTCGAGGAGCTGACGGCGCGGCTGCGGTCGATCACCCGCCGCCCGGCGGCGCCCCCGACGGCGCTCCTGGCCTGCGGCCCGATCTCAATGGACGACGTCCGGCGAACCGCCTCCGTCGACGGCCGGGAAGTGGACCTCAGCCCCCGCGAGTTCGCGCTGCTGGAGGCGCTCATGCGCCATCCCGACCAGGTGCTGACGCGCGACCAGCTCCTCGATCATGCCTGGCCGTTCGGCGTGGCGGTCACGCCCAACTCGGTCGATGCCTATGTCGCCTTCCTGCGTCGGAAGCTGGGACCGGCCGCGCGCCGCCTCGAGACCGTGCGCGGCGTCGGGTTCCGGCTGCGAGGGGAGGCGGCCGATGCCTGACGCGGCGACGCCCGCGCCCGCGACCGAGCCGCGCGGGGAGGTCGCCGACGCGCGGCTCGTCCACCGCGTGCGGTGGCAGCTGATCGGCTGGAGCGCGGGCTCCACCCTCGTGGTGCTGGTCGTGCTCGGTGTCGCGATCTATGCGGCGGTTGCCGCCACGCTGGCCTCGGCCTCCGAGAGCCTGCTGCAGGACCGCGCGAACCTGGTCGTGGGACAGTCGGCGGGCGCCGCGACCCCGCCGGTCACCGGCGGCGGGACCATCGTCGGCGGCGCGCCGGGAACCGTCGAGGGCGGTCCCGGGATCGTGAGCCGCCGTACCGGGATTCTCGGTGCGGACGGGACCGTGACCGTCGTCGAGAACGCAGGCCTGCCGGGCCTCGCGGTGGGCGGCCCTTATTCCGGCACCCTTGCCATGGTGCTGCCGGCAGATCCCGGCGCGCCGGTCGGGCCCTCGAGCGGTGAGAGCGTCGACCCGGAGGGGCTCGCGATCGCCGCCGGCGGCGGCACGGCCGTGCGCGAGACGATGCTCGACGGCGTCCCCGTGCGGGTGCTGTCGATGCCGATGCCGGTCCCGGCGGGCGGCGGCCCGAACGGCATCCTCCAGGTGGTCGGCGATCGGACGGCCGAGCTGCGCACGCTCGCCGTCCTGGCTGCGGTCCTCGTTGGCGGTGGCCTGGCGGCGCTCGCCATCGCGGCCCTGCTCGGGTCGCTCTACGCGACGCGGGCCCTCGTCCCCATCCGCGCGTCGCTGCGCCGCCAGCGGGAGTTCGCTGCGGACACGAGCCACGAGCTGCGGACCCCGCTGGCCGTCATCCGTGCCGGGGTTGCCCGCGCACGCCAGCAGGCCGATGCCCGCGTCGCCGACGTCGAGCCGGTGCTGGTGGCGGTGGACGAGGAGGCGGTCCGGCTGGGCGCGCTCGTGGACGACCTGCTCGCGCTCGCCCGAACCGACGCCGGGCCCGCCGACCTGGACGTCCGGGACGTGGACCTGGCCGAGGTGGCCGCGGCGGCGATGACCGCCCTGGAGCCGCTCGCGACGAGGCGCGGCGTGCACCTGGCGCTTGACGTCGAGCCCGCCACGATGCGCGGCGACGAGGAGCGCCTCCGGCGCCTCGTCACGGTCCTGGTGGACAACGCGATCCGACACGGGCGCGAAGGCGGCCACGTGCTGGTCACGGTGCGGGCGGGGAGCCTCGTCGTCGAGGACGACGGCCCCGGGATCCCGGCCGCCGAGCGCGGCCGCGTCTTCGAGAGATTCTGGCGCGGCGCGGCCGCCGCGCCGGGTGGCAGCGGCCTGGGCCTGGCGATCGCCTCCTGGGTCGTGGAGCGCCACGCCGGACGGATCACGGTCGGCGAAAGCGCCTTTGGAGGCGCGCGGTTCTGGGTTACGCTGCCGGGCAGCGCCCGTTTCACGAAGTCTTCATAGCTGCCGGCGATAACGGACAGGCACTCGCCACCCGGCGCATGCCGCGGCTGCCGCCGCGACGACATTGACCAGGAGACCTCTCCATGGAGTTGCAGCAGGACGGACAGCCCGGAGGGCCGCCCCAGCCGAAGCCCCAGCGAACGCGACGGCGCCTCGCGGGCGCGCTGACCCTCGCGCTGCTGGTCGGGCTGACGCTCGGCGTGTCCGCGGCGGCGGCGAACTCGCCGTCCGCGAAGCCCGAGGCCGGGGCGACCATCGTGGTCGGCGGCGGGCCCGCCACGAGCCTGTCGCCCGCGGATGCGGAGAAGCTCGACGCCGCATTCGCGAGGTACCGGGACTGCATGGCGGAGCACGGTGTCGACATGCCGGAGCCGGTGATGGTCCGGGCCGCCGCCGGCGCCGCGGGCGGGACGTCGATCTCGGGCGCCGGCCCCGGGCCATCGACCCTGTCCGGTCCCGCGTCGGGGACCGCTCCGATGCCGGCGTTCGACGCGAAGACCTTCGAGGCGGCCGACAAGGCCTGCGCCCCGATCCTCGAGGCGGCGGGCATCAAGACCTTCTCGTCCTCGGCGGTCGGTGATGGAACCGGCCCGGTCCTCGGGACGAGCGGCGCCGGGGTCATCGGCGGCGGGGCGGTCCTGGGCGGGGTCACCGGTGCCGGCGACCTCACGGCGATGGTGGCGCCGATGAGGAAGTACGCGGCATGCATGCGCGAGCACGGCGTGGACGTCCCGGACCCGGTCGTCGACGAGAAGGCCGGAACGTTCCAGATGAAGGTCGACGTGGATCCGACCACCAGCGGGTTCCGGGCGGCAGACACCGCCTGTGCCGATGGCGGCTTCAGCTTCGCCGTTCCGGTGGCTCCCGCCGGGCAGTAGCCGCCTCCGTCCACGCGCACCCGGAAGAGGAGGCCCCGACGGCCTCCTCTTTCTCGTTGCCTGCCAGGCGGCCACGATGTTCCCGGCCCACACTCGGGACGTGGCGTGGGATGATCGACGTCGGCCGCGACGCCGACGTGGCGATCGCGGGAAACCGCGTCGTGGCGCCAGGCGTCGGCGGGCGAATTGTCCAGGGAGCGGGCGCGAGATGAACGGGGAGGGCGCTGCATGAAGGGCTTCATCGCGACGTTCGTCGCCACGGGGGTGGCGCTCTGGGTGGCGGCGCGCTTCGTCCCCGGGATCGAGATCCCGTCGTCGACGTTCAAGGCCATGCCGCAGGACCTCATCGCGTTCGGGACGGTCGCCGTCGTCTTCGGCGTGGCCAACGGGCTCATCGGCTCGGTGGTGCGCATGCTGACCCTGCCCTTCAATTTCCTGACCATGGGCCTCGCCGGCATCGTCGTGAACATGGCCCTGTTTCTCGTCGCCGCCTACGTGTCCAACAAGGTCGGCGGCTCGATCAAGGTCGGCGACTACCCGCCGGAGCTCCTCACCCAGGCCACGCTCGTCGCGGCTGCCCTGGGCTCCATCGTTGTTGGCCTCGTCTCGGCGGTCGTCCGGCTCGTCGTGCCCGACTGATCGTGGACCTCGGGGGCGGACCTCCCGGCGGCCGGGTCGCTGGCGCAACGGAAGCTGCGCGCCAGCGGCTGCCGACCCTGGCGCCGGGACTGCGGGCCGCGGCGCGCCGTCATGGCACGCCGCTCTACGTCACCGACGGGGCGGCGCTCGACGCGGCGGCCGAGGCCCTTCGGGCCGCCTTTCCCGACCCCTGGCTGCGGGCGTACTCGCTCAAGGCGAACGACCTGCCGGCCCTCGTCGCGCGAGTTGCCTGCCACGGCTTCGGAGCCAATGTCGTCTCGCGCGGCGAGTGGGCCCTGGCCCGGAAGGCGGGGCTGGCGAATGCCGAGATCACCCTGGAGGGCATCGGCAAGACCGACGGCGACCTGCGGGCGGCCGTCCAGGCCGCGGCCGCCGGCGAGCCGCTGCGCTGGATCGCCGTGGAGTCCGCCGACGAAGCAGCCGCGCTGGCCCGCTTCGTCCGAGCGAGCGGGCGGCCGCACCTCCGGGTCGACGCCCTCGTCCGGCTCAACCCGGCCGTCGAGCCGGAGACCCACCCGGGACTTGCCACCGGGTCGCGGGCCACCAAGTTCGGCGTCGGGGCGGACGAGGTGGGGGCCGTGCTCGAGGCAGGTGGCGGTCCCGACGGACCCGTCCGATGGCGCGGCATCCACGTGCACGTTGGATCCCAGCTCAACGCGATCGACGCCTGGCGCGACGCGGTTCGGCGGGCTCTCGCGCTGCTGGCGCTCCTGCGGGGCGGGCTGGGCGACTTCGACACGCTGGACGTGGGCGGCGGTATGCCGGCCCTCCCGTGGGGCGTCGGCACCGCCTGGCAGACGGATCGAGTTCACCGGGAATGGATGGGCGAGGAGCGGGATCGTGAACCGGCCGCCGTTCCGGGTCCCCAGCGCTTTGCCGCGGAGATCCCGGCCCTTCTCGATGCGCTCCCGGTCGACCGCCGGCCCCGGCGCCTCGCGGTGGAGCCCGGCCGCTTCCTGGTGGCCGGGAGCGGGTGGCTCGTGGCCCGCGTCCTCCACGTCCGGGAGCGAACGCTGCCGCCCGAGCCGGCGCTCGTCGACCGGTCGGGCACCCACGCGCTTGCCGTGGTGCCGCCCGGGTCCACGACCGACGACCGGACGCGCCGGCTGGTGGTCGTGGACGCCGGGATGACGGAGCTGCTGCGGCCGGCCCTCTACGGCGTCGACCACGCGATCGTGGCCCTGACGTCGCTCGGACGGAGCCCGGATCCCCACTCCGCGGTTCGGCCCGTTCGCGTCGACGGCCCGATCTGCGAATCGACTGACACGTTCGGCGAGCACCTGCTGCCGCCGCTGCGCCGTGGCGACCTGCTGGCGATCGCGGACGCCGGGGCCTATGCCGCGTCGATGCGCTCCACGTACAACGGGCGGCCGCGGCCCGCCGAGGTGATCGTGGAGCCCGACGGGTCGCTGGTCCTGGCCCGGCGGCGCGGCACGCTGGCGTCACTTGCCTGAGGCGGCCTCGGCACGCTGCGACGCCCCGCCCGGGGCGGGTTCCGACGCGGCGTGCCTTGCCCGCGTGCCATGCCGGGGGCGCGCTTCGGCTAGACTCGGGCCATGGGTGCCGTCGACACCATGGAAGTCTTCTTCGAGGAGCTGAACTCCGGCGCGCGCGACCGTGCCGTCGCCCTGATGGACGAGCGCGTCGAGATGCGCGTCCACGTCGGCGACAGCGCGCGGACGCTGCGCGGCTTCGACCAGGTCAGCGGCTGGTTCCTGCGCGCCGACGCGGGGCTCAAGATGGTCCCCGGCGAGGTCAAGGACATGGGCAACACCTGGCAGGCCGACGTGCTCGTCCTGCGGCCGGGCGCACCCTCGCAGCACCTCGACGCTGCGTTCCGTGTCGAGGCCGGCAAGATCACCTCGATCAACCTCACGCCGCGCCGGTAGCCGGCGGGGTCGCGCCGGTAGCCGGCGGGGTTCCGCCCGGGTAGCCGGCGGGGTTCCGCCCGGGCAGCCGGCGGGGTCGCGCCCGGGCAGCCGGCGGGGTTCCGCGCCGGTACCAGGCGCGCTTCCGCCCGAGGCGTGCGGGGCAGGTGCGGGTCAGATGGGAGCCGGCCGCTATGGAGCCGGGGTGATGGCCCCGTTGACAATCTCCGACGGAAGGGGCTGGGGGATCACGATCTTGTCGCCGATGGCGATCTGGTTCGCATTCTTGATGGACTTGTTGGCTGCCAGGATCTGGTCGACGGTCACGTGGTACTTCGCCGCGATCGTCGACAGGGTGTCGTTGGCCTTGACCGTGTAGACGACCTGCGCTGCGGTCGGCGCGGCGGTCCGGCTCGGCACCTGTGTCGGGAGGGACGACGCAGACGCGCCGGGGGTCGGGCTCGCCACGTCCCCGCCGCCGCCCAGCCCCTTGAGCAGGAACGGCGTCACGAACAGCGCGATCCCGACCAGGACGATCACCAGGGCGAGGGCCGCCGGCCGCGGGATGCCGCCCGTGCCCCGTGCCTTGAGGGTGGGGTAAGCCTCCGAGCGACGGGGCTGCTCCCAGCTGGGTGCCGCTGGATCTGCGTGCTCGCGGCGCGGCGCGCCTGCCTGTCGATCGTTCTTCGCCGGAGCTACCGGGGCGTACCCGACCGGAACGCGCCGCGCCCCGGTCTCCGGATAAGGGGACGGCGGCTGGGCGGATCGATCGTCGGGCGGGACGTTCGCGGCGGACCACGGCTCGTCGCCGGGCACCGACGGCTGGGGAGGCGGCGGCGCGTACGCGGTCCGGCCGGCAAGGAACCCGGGCGTGTCGCCTGCGGGAACCGGGGCCGGTGCGGCTGCATCGTCGTCGCCGAGTGACGCCGGCCGGTACGAATCGGCGCCCGCAGCGGCGGCCTCGGTCCCGGCAGCTACGGCGCCGGCAGCGGCCCCGGCGCCCGCGGCAGCCCCGGCGCCGACAGCGGCAGCTGCCACGCCCCACGGCGGCGGCGCAGCCCAGTCGCCCTCCGACGAGCGGCGCGCTTGTTCGGCCGGGCTGCCCGAGGATGAGGCCGGCGCGCCGGCCACCCGGCGCGGCACCGCGGCCGGGTCCCGGGGCGAACGGACCGGGGACTCGACCTTCGGCGGAGCGGCCTCGCGACGAGCCCAGTCCACGAAGGTCGGGCAGCTCGGGAAGGCCCCGACAAGGCAATAGGCGGCCTGGTGCGCGAGCGCCCGCGGTGCGGCGGGGCTTTCGGCGAAACAGCGATGGCGATGGTCCGGGACCGGGGACCGGAAGTCCCGATCGTCGTCGTAGGCGACGAACGGACAGGCGACCTGCGGATCGGCGATGCGCTCGCTCACCGCCGGATGATACCCGGTGCGCCGTGGCGTCCACCGAGGTGACGATCGACCCTTGACGGGGCCGGTCCTCGGGGCGCGTACTCCCGTCAGCCATGCAGCGCCCGTCTCGCGCCCTTGTCGGACTGTCCCTCCTCCTGGCCCTGGCGACGGCGTCGTGCGCCGCACCAGCCGCCAGCTCGCCCTCTCTGCCGCCCTCCAGCGCGGCGCCGTCCGGCACGGAGACGGCCGCCCCGACCGCGTCACCGACGCCCGGGGCGCCGGCCACGGCGACCGCGGCCGCGACGATCGCCCCGACGCCGCCCGTGCCGACCGCTGGGGCGTCTCTTCCGCCGTTCGCGTGCGGCAAGGCCGTCTCGCAGGCGGGGTCGGTGCCGATCGCGCTGATGCGCGGGTTCGCGGCGTCGAACGGCAGCGCGACCGGCCGGATCGTCTTCTCGTTCCGGCCCGCCGGGAACGTGCCCGCGATCCCCGACGTCACGGTCCGCCCGGCGAGCCCGCCGTTCCTGCAGGACCCCAGCGGCCTGCCGCTCGCGGTCAAGGGCACGCAGTTCCTCGAGATCGTCCTCCATGGCGGGACCGCCCTGGACACCAGCCTCAACCCGACGTTCGGCGGCCCGTTCGACGTGACCCTGAACGGGAGCCCGATCGTCGAGGTGCGGAGGGCCGGCGACTTCGAGGCCGTGTCGACCTTCATCGTCGGGCTCGACGGTCCGCCGTGCGTGCGGATCCTGCCGCCCGACGGCACGAGCCAGGTCGTGATCCAGGTGCAGACGAAGTAGCACGCGACGGGCTCCACGCGTCCTGCGGAACCTCCCGGCCGGGTGATATCGTCGGCCGATGTGCGCAGCGGAGCACGCCCCCGGTGACGGCGCTGGCGGCGATCGACGGGTCGACGTGACCCCGAGCCGGTAGGAGTCCCGGATGTGCGGCATCGCAGGCTTCGTGGGCAGGCCCGACGCGGAGCTGCTGGCCTCCCTCTCCGCCTCCCTGCGCCACCGCGGGCCGGACGACGACGGCGCATACGTCTCGCCGTGGGCTTCGATCGCCAACCGCCGCCTGTCGATCCTCGATCTGGCCCATGGCCACCAGCCGATGTCGACCGCCGGCGGGCGCCTGCACCTGGCCTACAACGGCGAGGTCTACAACTACCGCGAGCTGCGCACGGAGCTCAAGGCGCGAGGCTGCTCGTTCGACACCGACTCCGACACCGAAGTCGTTCTCAAGGCGTACGAGCTGGACGGGCCGGCGTGCTTCGCGCGCTTCAACGGCATGTTCGCCGCGGCCTTCCTCGACGAGCGCGGCGCCCGGCCTGAGCTGGTCCTCGCCCGGGACCACCTCGGGATCAAGCCGCTCTATCACGTCCGGTTCGATGGGCGCCTCGTCTTCGCGTCGGAGATCAAGAGCTTCCTGACCAGCCCGGCGTTCGAGGCGCGGCCCAACGACCAGCGCATCTACGAGTACCTGCGGTGGGGGTACCACGACCATGACCGGGCGACCTTCGTGGCGGACGTCTCGACCGTCGCGGCCGGGTCGTACCTGGTGGCACGCGACGATGGCGTCACCGAGCATCGCTTCTGGACCCCGCTCCTCTCGACCCAGGGGAGCGCCGACCCGGCGGTCTTCCGCGACCTCGTCCACCGCGCGGTTGCCCGCCGGATGGTGGCCGATGTCCGGGTTGGCACGTGCGTCTCGGGCGGCCTCGACTCCTCGACCATCGTGTGCACGATCGCCGAGCTCCTGCGCGAGGGCGACCCCGACGCGGCCTCGGTGGGCGACCACCTGTCGACCTTCTCGGCCGTCTTCCCGGGCGACCCGATCGACGAGCGGCGCTGGATGGATCCCGTGCTGGCGGCGACCGGGGCCGAGGCGAACTTCGTCGAGCCCGAGTCATCGGGCCTGGTCGCCGAGCTGGGGGACTTCGTCTGGGCGCTCGACGAGCCCACGGTCAGCAGCGGCCCGTACGCCCAGTGGTCGGTGATGCGGCTGGCCAGGGGCAAGGTCAAGGTCCTCCTGGACGGCCAGGGCGGCGACGAGCTGCTCGGCGGCTATGTCCCCTACCGGTTCGTCTACCTGCGCCAGCTCCTCCGCGAGCGCCGTTTCGCGCGCCTCGTCCGCGAGGGCCTCCGGCCGTCCGTGGTGCGAGTGGCGCTGCGGGAGGTCATCCGGCCGCGGGGCATGCCGGCCACGTCGCCGACCGAGTTCCTGCGCCCGGAGTTCGTCGAGGGACGACCCCGGCCGGTCGACCGGCGCCGCAACGACGACCTGAAGGCGCGCCTCCTCGAAGACCTGACGACCTACAGCCTCCCCTCGCTCCTGCGCTACGAGGACCGCACGTCGATGGCCTTCTCCATCGAGTCGCGGCCGCCGCTCCTCGACATCGAGCTGGTCGAGCACGTGCTCGCGCTGCCGCCCGATGCCTTCATCAACGGCGGCTGGATGCGCGCGATCCTGCGGGATGCCATGAAGGGCGTCATCCCGGACGAGGTCAGGCTCCGCTCGAAGAAGATCGGGTTCACCACGCCCGAGATGCGCTGGCTGACCAGGGAGCGGAACGCGATCCTCGGCGTCTTCTGGTCGCCGTCCTTCCTCTCCCGGCCCTACTGGGACGGCGCCGCGATCGCCCGCGCGTTCACGGACGTCTGCGAGGGTCGGCGCGAGCAGTCCCTGTTCTTCTGGAGGGTCCTCAACCTCGAGATCTGGCTGAGGGTCTTCGTCGACCGGGGCTCGCAGGAGTCGGGTCGCACGCCGGGGCCGGCCTGGGGTCGCATCGCCGACGAGCGGGCTGCCCGGCTGCTCGGCACGACCGAAGCCAGCGCGCTCCTCGCGGCGGTCCCGCCCGAGCCGGCACGCCATCTCTTCATCACGACCCCCGACGGCGAGGTCGTCGCCCGGATCCCGGGGCACGGCTCGCTGGACCGGCTCCTGGCGGGCCTGGTCGCGGGCGACGTCCTGGTCCTGCGCGACGACGCCCCCGGCCTCCAGGACGCGACGCGCTCCGGGGCGCTCGCCGGTCGACCCTCCGGGACGGGCGTCGTCTCGGTCGGAGCTGATGGTGAGGTCACGGTGCTCGCGGAACCGGTCGACACGACCCGGATCGCGGGTGCCCTGGCGGACGATCCGCTCGGCCCGGCGGCCGCGGGCCGGGCGCAGGGGATCGTCGTGCGACCCCTGGGACGCGCGGGACCCAGCGATCCGCCCGCCGGCGCGGCCCCCTGACGAGGGCCCGCGCGGCCGACTGACGCCGGCGAGGGACAGATCGAGCCGCGCCGAGGCCCGTTTGACACGTCGGCGAGGCGCTCTGACACTTGAGGGACCGAAGAAGGGAGCCGCGTCGTTTCTCGCGCCCGTCCGGCGTCGCGGCCCACGCCAATCGAAGGAGTGCCCGATGCACCTGACCCGCCTGCTTCGCCCGACGACCGTCGTCCGGGCCCATTGCGACGTCCCGTGCGGGATCTACGACCCGGCCGAAGCCGTCCTTGCCGCCAAGACCGTCGCCCGCATGGTCGAGCTGATCAACGGCCTCGACGGCAACGACTTCGGGACCCGCAACAAGTTCGTCCGCTGCGTGGCCGTCAAGGAGCAGCACGCCGAGAAGGTGAAGAAGGAGGTCCAGGTCATCTGGTCCGACTACTTCAAGACCGAGCACCTCGAGACGATCCCGGACCTGCACACGAAGGTCTGGAACCTCCTCAAGCTGGCAGGCAAGAACAAGCAGAACGTCGATGCCGAAGCCGCCGCGCAGCTGGTGGCCGCGACGCAGGAGTTCAGCGAGCTCTTCTGGTCGACGAAGAAGTAGGTCCACCCGCGACGCTCGGACCCGACGGCCGGCGCCGCCCGCGGGCGTGCCCGACGATCCGGATCCGACGATGAGCCGTCCCACGGACGGCGGGCCCGGCGCCCGGAGCTCCTGGTTGCCCGATCGCCCCCGGCGTCGGCTCCGCCCGGTGCGCCGCAGGACGGTCTACCTGGCCGTCCTCGAGGTGCTGGCCCGGATGTTCGACGCCGCGATCGTGCTGCGGCGCGGCCGCGGACCGTGGCGCGCCGAGGTCGCCGAGGGAAGCATGGTCCCGGCGCTGGTGCCGGGTGACTGGCTCCTGCTCGACCCGACCTGCCGGCGCTGGCCGCGCCCGGGCTCCATCGTGGTGGTTCGCGAGCCGGCGACGGGGATCCTGGCGATCAAGCGGGTGGCACGGCGAGGTCGGGCGCACCGCGGCGGCCGGAGGGTGGTGACTTCTTCCTACGGCGCCGCGTCGCGGATGGGGCCGCGCGAGGCCTGGGTCCTGGGCGACGCGCCGGATGGATCAGTGGACTCGCGCGCCTACGGGCCCCTCGACGCCGACGATCTCGTCGCCCGGGCCTGGTTCCGGTACGGGCCGCCGGGGAGGATCGGCCGCCTCCGCTGACGTCCGGGGCCGGGACGCTGTCCGTGCCGCGTACCGCCCACGGCGGTACGCGGCGACCCAGTTGAGCGCCGACGCGCAGCAATACCGCCGCTCCGCGTCACCTGGGAGCACGAAGGGAAGAGACGTACCGCCGGCCGCGGTATTGGGCTCGTCGCCGGGTCGGGGCGAGACCGGCAGCGGGCCGGAAAGCCGCGGTGGAGAGGGCGCGGGCTCGTCGCCGGGTCGGGGCGAGACCGGCAGCGGGCCGGACAGCCGCGGTGGAGAGGGCGCGGGCTCGTCGCCGGGTCGGTCTGCGCGGGTCGTTGGGCCCGACCACGTTCGGTGGCCCGACAAGGCGGGGGCTCGTCGCCGGGTCGGTCTGCGCGGGTCGTTGGGCCCGACCACGTTCGGTGGCCCGACAAGGCGGGGTCTCGTCGCCGGGGTCGGGGCGAGACCGGCAGCGGGCCGGACAGCCGACGGCGGAGGCAGCGACCCGGGACGCGCCTCGTGTCGTCCGACCGCGGCCCGACCCGGCGGTCAGGCTGGGGCGATCGGAAGGCCGGCCGCGCGCACGTCCTCGGCGAAGCGGGCCAGCCCATCCTCCGAGGTGTCCCAGCGGGACGGGAACGCGACCAGGCGGTCGAGCCCGAGAGCGGCGAAGGCGCCCAGGCGGTCGACCCGCTCCTGGCCCACGGGCCGCACGTCGCCGTCGCGCGAGTAGAGCGAGATCCGCAGCGTCGCGGGATCGCGCCCCTCCTCCTCGCAGCGTTGGCGCGCGATCGCCATGTGCTCCCCCACCTCGTCGGGATCGAGGAAGACGAGGTTGAGCTCGTCCGCATAGCGCGCGGCGAGCCGGAAGGTGACGTTCTGGCCGTTGCCCCCGACGATGATCGGGATGCGGGGCTGCTGGATGCCCTTCGGGATGTTGATCGCGCCGTCCACGCGCGCGTGGCGCCCGTCGTAGCTCGCCCGTCCGGGCGCCAGCATCCGACGGATGATCTCCAGGTGGTCGGCGAGGACCGCCAGTCGCTCACGCAGCGGCGGGAACCCGTAGCCGTAGGCGATCCACTCGTCCTCCTTCCAGCCGGCCCCGATGCCGAGCTCGAAACGGCCGTTGGAGATCACGTCGAGGGTCGAGGACATCTTGGCGGTGAGCGCCGGGTTGCGGAACCCGGTGCAGATCACCATGTGGCCGAGCCGCGCCCGCGAGGTCGCCTGGGCGATGGCGCCGAGCATCGTGAACGACTCGAAGGTGATCTCGTCGGTCGGGGTGGGCACCGTCGTGAAATGGTCGAACACCCAGATCGATTCGAAGCCCAGCACCTCTGCCTGGCGCGCCCGCTCGATGGCGTTCGACCAGGCGTCGGCGGCGTTCCAGCGGTCGTACTCACCCTTCCATCCCTGGGGGACCATCACCCCGACGTCCATGCGTGCTCACCCTCTCGCGAATCGGTGGCGACCGCGCGATCGGCGTCGCGCGGCGGATCATCCGGCGCCGCAGCCTATCATCGCGGCCATGGAGACGCCGCCCCCGTTCGACCCGTCGATCCCCTCCCATTCGGACCCCGACGCGATCCTCTCCGGGCCGCCCGACCCCTGGGACTTCCTGCCCCAGCCAAGCCTCCGGGATGGGCCCCCCTGGTGGATGACCGAGATGATCGCGGCTGAGCCGGCGCTGGCCGGGCGCGTCCTGCGGCGCCTGGGCGTGGTCCGGCGCAGCTCGGGCGTCCCGGGCATCCCCGCCCGCCTCGAGGTGCCCGGCCGCGACACGGCCGCCGGGCGCCTCGCCCAGGCGCTCCGAAGCACGCTCGAGAAGGGCCTCCCCGTCGTGGTGACCGGGTGCGGGACCAGCGAGCACGGTGCCCGGGCGTTCGCGACGATCGTCGGCGACGCGGCCGTCCGCGGCGGGATCCGGGGCGCCGGTCAGCCCGGCAGCGTCGTCTCGGCCCAGGCCTTCGAGGCGTCGCTCGCGCCGCAGCGGGGTGGCCTGATCATCGGCATCAGCCACGAGGGCGGCACCGGGGCGACGATCGCCGCGCTGGACGCCGGGGCGGCCTCGGGGGCGCGGACGGCTGCGGTGACGGTGCACGCGGCCTCGCCGATCGGGCGCTCCGGGATCGTCCTGGCCACGGGCGAGATCGACCGGAGCTGGTGCCACACCGTCGGGTACCTCTCGCCGATCCTCGCGGCCGTCGCCGTCGGGGCCGCCCTGACCGGCGAGCCGAACGACGCCGATCCCGTCCCGATCCGCGCGGTGCTGGAGGCCGGCCTCGCGCAGGCCGGCGCGGCAGAGGCCATCGCGGCGGCCCTCGCCGGGAAGCGCGAGGTGATCGTCGTCGCCTCGGGCGCGGACCGCCCGGCGGGCCGCGAGCTGGCCCTCAAGATCGAGGAGGCGACATGGCTGCCGGCGACGATGCGCGACCTGGAGACCTTCCTCCACGGCCACCTGCCCGCGATGGACGAGGAGACCGGGCTGGTGCTCATCCTGGCGGATCGCGATGGGCGTGCCGCGCGTTCGGCCCGGGCCCAGCAGGCGATGGCGGCGGCCGGCCGGGTCGGCGTGCTCGCCGGCGCGATCCTCGGCGCCGGTCTCGATGCCGAGTGGCCGGCGTTCCTGGTGCCGGCCGGCCGCATCCTCGTGCCGGAGGCCGAGGGCCTGCCCGCACCGGTGGCGGCGCTGGTCGGGACGGCGACGCCGCTCCAGCTCGTGACGGAACGCCTGGCCCGGGCCCGCGGCACGAACCCTGACCCGATCCGCCGCGATCAGCTCGCCTACCGCGAGGCGGCGTCGCGGGCCGAGTAACCCGGCTCGTCAGTGGCGCACGAGCGCCTCGCCGAGAAGGTCGATCATCTCCAGGTCCCACGGAAGGAAGTCCTGGAGGATGAGCCGCTCGACGCCGGCGTCGGCGAACCGGCTCACCGCGGCCCGCGCCCCGTCGGGCGTCCCGGTGACCCAGCGCTGGCGGCGCGCCGCGAACCAGCCCGACTCCTCGTCGGCCATCCCCAGCAGATCCAGGAGCGCGCGGATGCGCCGCTCGACGTCGGCCTCGTCGCGCCCCACGAGGACCCCCACCATCGCCGAGTGGACGAGCGTCGAAGGGTCGCGCCCTGCGGCCCGCGCCGTCGCGTCGAGCCTGGCGAAGCGGTCGGCGACCCGCTCGGGCGAGGAGCTCGTGACGTTGTACTCGTCCGCGTAGCGGACCGCGATCCGCATGGAGCGCGGGCTCCCCTCCCCGCCCACGATCACGTGCGGCGCCGGCTGCTGGACGGGCCGCGGACGGAAGAGCGAGCCCGGCAGCGTGTAGTGCCGTCCCGCGAACGACCAGCCGTCAGGCTCCTGCCACAGGCCCCGCAGGATCGCCAGCTGCTCCTCCAGCATCTCCGCCCGCACCTCGATGGGCGGAAACGGCAGGCCAAGGTGGTCGTGCTCTGCCTCGTTCCAGCCTGCGCCCAGCCCGACCACGACGCGGCCGCCCGACATCTCGTCGACGGTGGCGATGATCTTGGCAAGCGTCCCCGGGTGCCGGAAGGTCACCGGCGAGACGAGCACGCCGAGCCGGATCCTCGCCGTCTCGCGGGCCAGGCCGGCCAGCACGGTCCAGGCATCGGTGGTGGGGCGGCCGTCCTCCCCGGGGAAGCTGTCGTAGTGGTCCGACCGGAACAGGGCCTCGAAGCCGGCCGACTCCGCGTGCCGGGCGATCGCCAGCTGGTCGGCGTACGAGCACCCCTGCTGGGGCTCGATCATGAGGGCGTAGCGCATCGGGCTCCTCGCTCGCTGGACGGCGGCCGGCCGAAGGGCCGAAGGCCCGCCGTTTGACGAAGTGATTGCGGTAATCTACATTGTTCAGGTGACCGCAAACGATATCCTTGTGCCGGCACTCTCTCGCGACGATGCTCTCCACGAGATCGCGGAAGGGATCGCCGCGCTTGCCAGCCACCGCCGCTGCGCCGGCGCCAGCAGGGTCCATCACAGCGGGATCAGCCTGGGCCACCTCCAGATCCTGTGGATTCTGCAGGAGCATGGGCCCCTCCCGGTGAGCCGGCTCGCGGACTGGCTGGGTATCGGCGCGCCGAACGCCACCGGGCTCCTGGACCGCATGGAGCAACGCGGCCTCGTCGAGCGCATCCGCGAGGGCGATGACCGCCGCGTCGTGCTCGCCCGCATGACCGACGCCGGTCGGGCCGCCGTCGCCGAGCACGACGGCTGGCGCGCCGAGCTCATCGAGCAGGTGCTCCAGCCCCTGCCGACCGACCAGCTCCTGGCGGTCGCGGCGGGCGTGCGCCGGGCTCGCCGCGAGGCTGCCGCCCTGCCGCGGCCCGAGGCCCCGGCCGCCACCCACCCATCGACCGATCCCGCCTCCCCTGGAGGCGCCGTCCCCCTGCGAGGAGTCAGCACCCGATGATGGAAGGCAGTCCGGCCGCCGAGGCCGCCCACGGCAGCGTGCCGCACCCGGCGATCGAGCTCTCCAGCCGCGCCCGGTTCGAGGTCCTTGGGGCGATCCTGCTCGCCCTCCTCCTGGGAGCCCTCGACCAGACGATCGTGGGGACGGCCCTGCCGACGATCGTCACCGACCTCCACGGCAACGACCTGTACACGTGGGTCGTCACGGCCTACCTCCTGACGTCCACGATCAGCGTGCCGTTCTACGGCAAGCTGTCCGACTACTTCGGGCGCAAGCCGATGCTCCTCATCGGGATCACGATCTTCCTCATCGGATCCGCGCTCTCCGGCCTCAGCCAGACGATGGAGCAGCTGATCCTGTTCCGGGGGATCCAGGGGCTCGGCGCCGGCGCCCTCTTCCCGATCTCCCTGGCCGTGATCGGCGACCTGTTCACGCCGGCCGAGCGAGGCAAGTACCAGGGCCTCTTCGGGGCGGTCTTCGGCCTGGCGGCGCTCGTGGGGCCGGCCCTCGGCGGATTCATCACCGACAACATCGGCTGGAACTGGATCTTCTACGTCAACCTGCCGATCGGGCTGATCTCGCTGGCGGTGGTCGCCCGGGTCCTGCCGTCCGTGCGGCGGCCGCACGGAAACCTGAACCTCGACTGGATCGGCGGCGGCGTCTTCATCGCGGCGATGATCCCGCTTCTCATCGGCCTGACGAACAAGCAGTTCCACGACTGGGTCGACCCGGAGGTGGGCGGGCTGGTGATCGCGGGCCTCGTCCTGCTCGTCGTCTTCCTGTTCATCGAGTACCGGGCCAGGGAGCCCATCGTGCCGCTCGACCTCTGGCGCGATCGCACCTACGCCGGCTCCCTCGTCGCGACGTTCTTCGCCTCGTTCGGCTTCTTCGCGGCGATCATCTTCCTGCCGCGCTACTACCAGGTCGTGCTCGGGGATAGCGCCACGGCAAGCGGCTACGCCCTGATCCCCCTGCTGATCGGCGTCATCTTCTCGAGCATCGTGAGCGGCCAGATCGTGGCCCGGACCGGCAAGTACAAGATCCTGCTGCTCGTCTCGGTCACCCTGCTCGGCCTCGGTTCGTTCTTCTTCACGCACCTCGAGGCCACCACCCCGACCACCACGATCTGGTTCTGGCAGTTCATGACCGGGATCGGCATCGGCCCCACCCTGGCCGTCTTCACGATCGTCATCCAGAACGCGGTGCCCTTCACGAAGCTGGGCGTCGCCACCTCGAACCTGACCTTCTTCCGGCAGATCGGCGGCACCGTCGGCCTCTCGATCGCGGGTACGCTCTTCGGGTCCCAGCTCGTGAGCTACCTTCCGCAGCGCCTCGTGTCGAACGGGATCCCGCAGCAGTTCGTCGACCAGCTCCAGGCCCAGGGCGGCGGCGCCTTCGACCTCAACAACATCGTCGGCGTCGGCACCGACCTCGGCAAGGCGATCCTGGCGAGCGTGCCCGAGCAGGCGAAGGCGATCGTGGAGCCCATGATCCCGAAGATCGTGACCTCCATCTACGAGGCGATCTCGCTGGCGATCGCCTCCGTCTTCTGGCTCGGCGTCATTGCCGCGGTCGTCGCCTTCTTCGCGGTCCTCGTGATCCGTGAGCTGCCGCTCCGATCGTCGCTCGGACCGGTAAGCACGCGACCGGCCGCCGCCGGCGAGCCCGCCGGCGCCGGCGAGCCCGCACCGGTGCTCGCCCCGGAATGACCCCGATCGCGCCGACGCCACGGTCTCTCGCCGCCCCCGGAACCCTGGGCGCGCCGTTCGAGCCCGTGCTGTCGGCCGCCGAGCTGCCGCCCGGCGCTCTCGTCCGCGTGACCCGCGGCGACCTGGACATCCTCCTGGCGCACGTGCCCGACGGCATCCTGGCCACGGACGACCGCTGCCCTCACATGGCGGCGCCTCTCTCCATCGGCCGGCTCGAGGGCTGTGTCGTCGACTGCCCGCTCCACAACGGCCGCTTCGACCTCCTGACCGGCGAGACGGTCCAGCTGCCGACGACCGGCGGCCTCGATGCGGACGGCAACGCCCATCCCACGTGGTCGCTGCCGGGTTCGGAACCGAAGCCGGAGCCTGCCGGCAAGAAGGCCGAGGCGCGCCGGCTCACCCGGATCCGTCGCCTGCGGTACTACCCGGTCCGGGTCGTCGACGGGGTCGTGGAGGTCGCGTTCCCGCGGTCCTGAGCACGCGGGGGCGGCGCGCCCGGGACGCGAATTTGCCGGTGCCTTCGGTCAACACCCAGTGGTACCGACGCCGACCGGACGTTTGACAGCCTCGGCGGTTCGCGGCTACCGTCCTTCACCTGATGCAAATCCGCCTCATCGGGGGGTTCACCGCATTGGTGATCGCCCTCGGGGCCCTCGCGTTCCCCAGCGCGGAGCCCGCAAGAGCCGGATCGACATGCACGGGTTGGACCAGCTCCCTCGTGCCCCCGACGTCGATCCGGGTCTATCGAACCGCGACGAAGCGCACCCAGGCGGTGCCCTTCCGGACCTATGTCGAGAAGGTCATGGCCGCCGAGTGGCGGTCGACCTCCCCGATGGCCGCCCTGCGCGTCGGCGCCGTGGCCGTGAAGCAGTACGCCTGGTACTACGCCATCGTGTGGCGCGGCGGCAGGGACGCCGTCGGGCGCTGCTACGACGTCGTGGACACGTCGACCGACCAGGTCTACGACCCGTCGCGGAAGCCTGCCCCCAGCATCCTGGCGGCGGTCGCCGCGACATGGCGCGTCAGCCTCCGGAAGGGCGAGCGGTTCTTCCTGACCGGCTACCGCCCGGGAACGGGATCGTGCGCCGCCCACATCGACGGGTGGAAGCTGTACCAGCGCGACGCGATCGACTGCGTCCGGCGCTACGGCGACACGGCCGAGAAGCTCGCGCGCCGGTTCTACAGCAACGTCTCGTGGTCGACCCCGGGGGCCGGCGACTTCACCGGGGACGGCCGCGGCGACCTCGGGCTCGTTTCCATCGCGCCGGCCACTGGCCAGGCCACTGCGAGCGTCATCACCTCCGACCCGGCCTATCGATCGAGCGTCTCCGCCGGGAAGCTGGCCGGCCTCACGGTGAGCGCCGTGGCGGCCGATCGACTCCTCGGGCGGGCGGTCGGCGACGTGACCGGCGACGGCCGGGCCGACCTCGTGCAGCTCGTGCAGGCGGGCACCGGGGTCGCCCTCCAGGTCATCGCCGGCAGCGCCTCCGGCTTCGTCCCCGCCGTCACCTGGTGGAGCGACGCGACCGACGTCACCAAGATGGGCGCCGGCACCCTTCGGCTCGTCGTGACCGACTTCACCGGCGACGGGAAGGCCGACGCCGGCATCCTGCGGATCCGCCCGGGCGCCGCGCCGAGCTCCACGCTCTTCCTGGCGACCTCCACCGGGAAGGCGTTCGCCGCGCTCAGGCGGACGTGGACGGCACCGACGGACCTCTCGACCTCCGAGATCCGCGCCGGCGACGTCAACGGCGACGGCCTCGGCGACCTCGTGGCCCTCTCGCCCATCAGCGGGGGCGGGACCGCGCTCCAGGTCGCGCTGTCCGGGCCGTCGATCCTGCTCGGCGCGCTGAAGAGCTGGGGCACCGAGCCCCTCAACCTCAATTCGATCCGGGCGCTCGTCGGCGACGTCAACCGCGACGGCCGGGACGACCTGGTCGTCGTGCGCCGCAGCGGCGCCGACGGGATGCGGATCGTCGTCTACCGCGCCCCGGCGTCGGGGGCGGCCTTCGCCCGGCTCGCCTTCACGGGCACTCTCGCCCTCTCGTTCGCCCGGACGCGGTTCACGACGGCCGACATCACCGGCGACGGTCGGGCCGACCTCGTCGCCCTGGTCGACCGCGGCGTGGACGCCAACGGGACGTCGCTGGGGACTGCCGCCTGGCGTTTCATCTCGACCGGGACCACCTTCACGCCGAACGCCTGGTTCACGAACGCCGGGATGCCCTGGGCGACCACGTTCCCCTACTGAGGACGGGCCTTGGTGGCTCCGGCTCAGGTGCCGTTCGCCGGTCCCGCCTCTTCCGGCCGCTGGGCCTCGTGGTCGACGAACGCGCGCATCGCCGCGGCGATCTCGGTCACGTCGTCCGTGATGCGGACCAGCGCCAGGTCCTGCTCGTGGATCATCCCCAGCGGCAGCGCAGTCGCCCGGAGCCAGTCGAAGAGGCCCGCCCAGTAGTCCTTCCCGACCAGGAAGACCGGGAAGTGGCGGATCTTGCCGGTCTGGATGAGCGTCACGGCCTCGAAGAACTCGTCGAGCGTCCCGAAGCCGCCGGGCAGGATGACGAAGCCGTCCGCGTACTTCACGAACATCGTCTTGCGGGCGAAGAAGTAGCGGAACTCGACCCCGAGGTCCACCCACGGGTTGAGCCACTGCTCGTGGGGCAGCTCGATGTTGCAGCCGATGGAGAAGCCGCCGGCTTCGTGGCAGCCGCGGTTCGCGGCCGCCATCAGGCCGGGCCCGCCGCCGGTGATCACCGCGAAGCCCGCCCTGGCCAGCTGCTCGCCGAGCAGGCGGGCCGTCTCGTAGAGCGGATCTCCCTCCGCGACGCGGGCCGACCCGAAGACCGAGACGGCCGGGCCGACGTCGGCCAGGGCGTCGAAGCCTTCCACGAACTCGGACGTGATCCGCAGCACCCGCCACGGATCCGTGTCGGTGAACTGGGCCCGCACCGGCCGGAGGAACTGCTCGTCCGCCGTCCGGGAGGAGTCCGGCACCTGGCGTTCGACCGCCTCGCGGCGGACGACCAGGCGACCCGCCCGGAGACGGTCGCGACCGGGGGTGATCGGCTCGCCACCGCCCGCGCGGGCCGTCGTGCGCGATTCGTCGGAGCGGGACGGGCGATCGGGCGGCGGAGCGCTGGTGTCGGGCATGGCTGATGCCTCCGTGGCGGATGCCGGCGGGCGCGGGTCAGGGAGCGGGCGTGGTGAGCCACGCCTTCCAGGTCGCTTCGGCCGGTCCCGCGGTGAACGCGTTGCCGTGGCGGACGAGGGGGAGCCGGAGAAGCCGGACGTCGGCCAGGAGACGAGCCGTGAGCTCGTCGTCGTCCATCCGGAGGTAGCCCAGGCCGGCGTCGCGCCACGCCTTACCGGCCTCGTCGACCAGGGCGCGAGCCCCAAGGCGGTCGGCGAAGCGGCGCAGCTCGCCCGGGGCGATGGCCTTCCTGCGCAGGTCGACGAAATGGACCTCGACACGGCGCTCCCCGAAGAACCGCCGGGCAGCCTGGGTCGGCCGTGAATCGACGAGGCCGAAGACCTGGACGGTCAGGGCGGGGGTCGGGCCGGGGGTCGCGGGCATGCCGGGATCGTAGCGCGCATCTCCGCCCCGGGATCGGATCCCATGGCGCGGGATCGGGCTGGCTGCGCGGACGGGCCCCGGGCCCGCAACGGCAGCGGCGCGGGGCACGCTACGATGGCCCGGCCACCGAAGGAGGTCCCATGTCCGCCTGGTTCACCGTCCGGCTCGACGACCGGCCGGGTTCGCTCGCCCGCGCCGCGCAGGCACTCGCCGATCGCGGCGTCAACATCACCGGGATCGTGGGCGTGGCCGAGGACACGGACGGCGAGCTGATGCTCACGACGAGCGACGCCGGCGCAACGCGCGAGGCGCTGACCGCCCTTGGCGTCGCGTTCGACGAGCACGACCCGACGGACCCCCACGGGCTCGCCTCCCCGGGCTCGCTCGCCGATATGGCCCGCACGCTCGCCGATCGGTGATGGCCGCCGACCGACGTCGACCGCGCCCTCGCGGACCGGGTCCCGCGCCCGTTGCGGGCGGGCCCGCGCCGGGGAGGTCCCGCCGATGAGCCCCCGCCGCGCCGCGAGCCAGCCGCCGACCGTCGCGATCCGCGTCATCCACGAGGACCGCCCCGGGGCGCTCCCGGCGATCCTCGCCGTGGTGGCCGCCGCCGGCGGCACGATCCGCACCATGAGCACGGTCCGCTGGATCGACGCGGATGGCGGCGCTGGCACGCCCGCGGTGGAGACGGAGATCGAGATCGAGGGGCTCGAGGAATCGGCGGTCGACGAGACGATCGCCGGGGCGCCGGGCGTCCGCGACCGGCACGCCACGAGGGCGCTCGACCGGATCTTCGGCAAGCGCGTGATCGTCGTCGGCGGCGGCGCCCAGATCGCCCAGGTGGCCCTCGGCGCCGTCAGCGAGGCCGACCGGCACAACCTCCGCGGCGAGCGCATCTCGGTCGACACCATCCCGCTCGTCGGCGAGGCGAACATCGCGGGCGCGGTGCGGGCCGTGGCCGACCTTCCCCGCGCCCGGCTCCTCGTCCTCGCGGGGTCGATCATGGGCGGCGACATCAGCACCGCGGCCGACGAGCTCCGCGCGGTCGGGATCCCGGTCGTCGCCCTCAACATGGTCGGCTCGATCACCGACCACGTCGACCTGGTCGTGAGCGACCCGGTCCAGGCCGGCACGATGGCCGTCATGGCCGTCGCCGACACCGCGACGTTCGACCTGACCCGCCAGCGCGGCCGACGGTACTAGGCGCCGACCCGGGCGCGGTCCGCGCGAGACGCGCGGCCGCGTCGCTCCATCTCCGGCACCCATGGCCATGCCGGCGACGCGGTACGCTCAACGCATGCGCATCGCGACGTGGAACGTCAACTCCCTGAAGGCACGCCTGGAGAAGGTCGACTGGTGGCTCCAGCGGGCCGCCCCCGACGTCCTCCTGATGCAGGAGACGAAGCTCTCCGACGACGACGCCCCCGTTCTCCCCTTCCGGATGCTGGGCTACGAGCTCCTGCCTCACGGCGAGGGCCGCTGGAACGGGGTCGCGATCGCGAGCCGGGTCGGGATCGAGCAGGTCGTCGCCAACTTCGGGGACGGCCCGGTCCGGAACACCGGCCCGGGCGCCGCGGCTCCGGCCGACGAGGACGTCGATCCCACGACGGAGGCGCGCATGGTCTCCGCCGTCTGCGGCGGGGTCAGAGTGGTCAGCGTATACGCACCGAACGGACGCGTCGTCGACTCTCCGTGGTACGCGGGCAAGCTGCGCTGGTTCGAGCGGCTCCGGCGGTGGCTGTCCGAGACGCAGGATCCCGGAACCCCGCTCCTGCTCGGCGGCGACTTCAACGTGGCACCCACCGACGACGACGTCTGGAACGCGGCCGCGGCCCACGGCGGCACGCATGTGTCGGAGCCTGAGCGGGCCGCGTTCGGAGAGCTCCTTTCGTGGGGGCTTACGGATTTGTGGCGGACGGCCAACCCCGGCTTGCGTCGCTTCACGTGGTGGGACTACCGGGCTGGCAACTTCCAGCGCAACGAGGGAATGCGGATCGACCACCTGCTGGCGACCGCGCCGGCCGCGGCGCGCGTCGTCGCCGTCGAGGTGGATCGGGAGGCCCGCAAGGGAACACCCACGCCGTCCGACCACGCTCCGCTCGTCGTCGACCTCGACGAGCCGGGACGACCGTTCGACGCCGGCTGGAGCGGTTCCGAGGAGCGCTTCGCGGCGCGCCGCGCGGCCCACACCGGGTGAACGGCCGGACCCGCGCGGTCGTGCTGGCCGCCCTGCTCGCCGTGGCGCCTGCCGTGGCCGGCTGTGGAGGGAGCCCCGGCACACCCGCGCCGTCCGGCTCGTCCGGCACGCCTGCCGCGGCAGCATCGGTCGATGGGTCTGCGCTCGCCGCTTCTTTCGTCAAGGTCCTCTCCGATCCCGCTCTGCACGCAAACGTCGTGCAGCAGGCGACCGCGACTGCCGATCAGGGCGGCGAGCCACTCGACTTCCGGGTCACGATGCGAGCCGTGCTGGCGCTGCCCGACGTGGACATGGAGCTCGTGATCGAGGCGGGAGGCCAATCGACGCGGTTCCGTGTCGTGGCCGTCGGAGACCGGACCTTCGCCGATCTCGGCGAGGGCTGGGTCGCCGCCCCGCCCGGCTCCGTGGACACGACCGAGCTGACGAAGGCGGTCGTCGTCGTCACCGACCCCTCGGACCTGCAGTTCGTGGGCAGCGAGCAGGTCGGCGGGAGAACCCTGTACCACCTCGTCACGACACGGCCGCTCCCGTATACGCCGGCCGGGTTTGCCGGGAGCGGAACCGGGACGGGGACGATGAACGACCTTGATGCCTACGTGGAGGCCGACGGCACGCCCGTCCGCATCGAGCTCTCGTTCACCGCGACCGGCACGTCCGGCGCGGGATCGACCACCGTCAACGGCACGACGGATCTCCTCTTCAGCGATGTCGGCGGCAGCCAGGTCGTCGTCGCTCCGACGCTGGCACCCTCGCCGGCGCCGTCGGCCGGGGCGTCCGTCACGCCGTCGGCCGTGCCGGAGCCTTCGACGGCCCCCACGCCCGCGCCCTGAGGGGGCCGGTTCGCGGGCGCGAGGCGCCCGATCGAGCCTCGCCCAACCGGCCCCGTCGAGCAGGGACCGCGTCAGACATGGCGTCGTTCAGGCAGGCTCGGGTTCGACGGCGAGCCTCGTCGCCGTCCGGATCCGGCGCAGCGCGACGGCCTGGATCGCGAGCGTGACGCCGATCGCGAGCACGAAGGCCGGGGCGACGCCGAGAGGGACGACGCCGAGCCCGACGACCAGGAAGAAGGCCGCCGTCCCGAACAGCCCGACGAGGAGCCCGCGCAGGACGTTCAGCGCGGCTCCCGGGCCCTGCTGCTGCTGGCCGAACACGGCCAGCACGGACACGTACACCGGGAACGTGGCGACGAGCCCGCTCGCGTGGGGCCCGAGCGCCGGGGCGATCGCGGTCAGCGCGACGACGATCGTCGTGCCCACGGCCATCCGGGCCGGCAGGTCCCACCACGGGGGTGGCCGGTGCCGACGCCGCGCCCCGCCTGCCGGGACGACCCGCAGCGCCGCGGCGTCGCTGCCGATCGCCAGGCCGAACAGGAGCCAGATCGACGCCCCCAGAAGCGGCTGGACCGCGAGTCCGACCGCGACGAAGGCCGCGGAGGCAGTCACGAAGCCGGCGGCGGCACCCCGACGCGGGCCCGCGGCCGCGTAGCCGACCGAGTACCCGGCGATCGCCGCCAGGCCGGCCAGCGCGCCGGACATCGCCGTCGCCGCGAAGGCCGGCCCGAGATCAAGGGCCAGGAAGAGCGCGACCGGGCCGGAGGTCAGCGGCAGGGCCACGACGAGGCCGCCGACTGTCGCGCCCCAGCGCCGCGCTGCGAGGCTGGCGCCGCCGATCAGGAGCGGGGTCAGCAGGACCTTGAAAGCGAGGATCGGCATCGTCGCAGCGTAGAGGCTGCCGGGCCTGGCCAGGCGCCCGGACGGCGGCCCGCGGCCGGCGGAGTGCGCGGGACGTTTGCCGCGGCGGCCCTGCGCCGCGTGGTCGCGTGGCCCCGGTCGAGGGCAGCGGATGGCCCGCGGTCGAGGGCGGCGCCTGCGTCGCGTCAGCCCGACGGAGGTGGCGGCGCGTGGCCGCGTGCCGGCGCCCATTCGACCTGCGCTGCCGCCCGCTCGAAGCGCGCTCGCGTGATCTCGTTCCTCAGGCGCTCCTGCGCGGCCGCCGGGGCACCGATCTCGTCGAGGGCGAGAAGGGCCGCGCCGAGGACGGGCGGCGCCTCGAGGCGGTGCACGGTCGCCCGTGGCGCCGCGGCCGCCAGCTTGTCGCGGAACCGCTGGAGGAAGGCGGGATCGTCGGCGCTGAAGACGGCGCCGCCGAGGACCACCGGCGTGGGGGTCCGGACGAGGCGCAGCCGCCGGATGGCCGCGACGGCCATCGTCGCGAGCTCGTCGGCGAGGTGATCGACGATCTTGCGAGCCTCGGCGTCGCCATCACGCGCGGCCTCGAAGACGGCCGGCGCGAGGTCGCGGATCCTCTCGTGGTCGATCCGCCGGGCCTCGATCCCGAGGGCGATGTCGACAGGCCGGCGAGCCCCGAGCAGTGGCGGGAGCGTCCGCTCGAGCAGCGTGCGCGGCCCCCGGCCATCGCGCCCCCGGATCGCCGCGGCGAGCCCGGCCAGGCCCACCGCGGACCCGCCGCCCCAGTCGCCGGAGATCGGCCCCATCGCCGGCAGGCGGTAGGAGCGGCCATCGGGCGCGATCCCCAGGCAGTTGACCCCCGCGCCGCAGACCAGGGCGATCCCCCACCCTTCCCGCGAGCCGGCGCGGAGGATCGCGTCCGTGTCGTTGCGGACGACGACGCGCTGGGCCAGGCCCGCCCGCGCGTAGCTGCTGCGGACGCGCCGCACCTGGTCCGGCATGTCCGCCCCGGCAGCGCAGATCACCGCGAGCGCGGCAGACCCGGCACCGCCGCCGACGGCCCTTCCGAGCTCCGCGAGCCGTCGCGCGCCGGCCCGGAAGCCGATCCGCTGGTGCGAGGCGGTCGGGCCGCGGCGCACGCCGAGCACGGATCCATCCGCGCCGACGAGCACGACATCGGTCTTCGAGTTGCCGACGTCCGCGGCCAGGATCGTCAACGGCGATCCGCCGGTCGACCCGGGCTGGCTCCCGGGCGGCGGGCTCGCTGCCGGCGGGCTCACGGGCGGCGATCCCACTCGACGAGAGCCGCGCCGTGCCCGTCGAGGGCGACCTCCGTCCAGCCGCCCTCCAGCGGCAGCGGAGAGATGCCCGAGGGGAGGATGAGCCGAGCCGCGGCAGCCGGATCCGGCAGCCGCACGCGGACCGACCGGCCGGTCGACGCGTGGTGGGTGACCGCGACCAGCCCGCCGGTCGGTCCGGCGAGCGCGCCCGTCGTGACGTCGGGGTGATCGGCGAACGCCGCCTCGGCCACCGCCGAGGACGCCGCGAGCCCCGCATACAGGCCCCAGCTCGCGTCCGCCGGGCCGTGAGCATCCGGCTGTCCCGCCAGCAGCAGCTCGACAGGGTGGGCGCAGACCGCCGCTCGTCCCTCTCCGCGCTCGGCGACGACGAGCGCCGGCTCACCCTGGGCGTCGACCGCCACGACCCGGCTTCCGGCTGCCGCGGCGAGCGTCACGCTGCGCTGCTGGAGCGACCCGTCCCCCCGCGGCAGCTCCAGCGTCTCCCCGCTGCCGAATGGGCCCCAGCGCTCGACGAACCGCAGGACGGGAGCCGTGCCGGCCGGTGCCCGGTCCACGACGACAGCGCCGAGCCGGGCGGCCATCTCCGGGATCGCGACGTCCGCGGAGCACGAGAGCCACGCCGACCCGCCGCGGGCGAAGTGGTCCCGGGCACCCCCCCAGAAGGTCGTGCGGAGGTGGAGGCTCCCCGACGTGGCGGCGAGGGACGCCGGCAGCACGACCAGCCGGGCGTCCGGCCAGGTCCCGTCGAGCCGCTCGCGCGGGAACGCGGCCGCCAGCCCGGCCCGTGCCAGGAGGACGTACGCGTTGAGCCAGCCCGCCACGAGTGGTCGCGGGTCACGCACCGGCATCAAGGCGGCCTCGGCCGGCAGATAGCGCCCGGCCGGCGCGCCCCCGAGGCCGTAGCCGGCCGGGTCGTAGGGCCGCACGTACTCGTGGGGGACCACGATCGCCGCGGTCGTGGAGGGCCCGAACGCCGCATGGCCGTCGAGGTCGAGGCGGGCGACCGTCCTGGCGAGCTCGCCGAGGACGACCCCGCGGGGCCGCATCGCTCCCGACGTGTCCACGACGCCGAACTGCGTCTCGTGCGCCGCGCGGACGTAGGGCGCCCGATCGTGCGCGGCCCGCTCCGCGTCGATCCAGCACCAGGCGAAGAACCCGGCCGCCCCGCGCCCCAGGCTCGACCAGGCGAGGAGGCGGTCGTGCGCCGCGATGCGCTGCGGGTCGAACTGCGCCGACGAGGCGCCGTACTCGTGCACCATCACGGCGCGGCCGGCGCCGGCCGCGAGCGCGACCTCGAAGGCTGCGGCGTGCGTCGTTCGGGGACTCAGCAGCTGGTCCGGGAAGAGCGACGGGTGGTAGATCGGGTACGGGTGGACGCAGGCGATGTCCAGCTGGTGGGCCACGACGTCCGCCCGGAAAGGGCCCCAGGTGATCTCCTGGCCGGCCGTGCCGATGGTCACCAGCGCACCGGGATCGCCGGCCCGGACGGCGGCCGCGAGTGCGGCCGTCCAGCCGAGGGCCTCCTCGTCCGTGGTGTCGGCGAAGGGCCAGAACGGAGGCTCGTCGGCCAGGTCCCAGGCGAGGACCCTTGGGTCGCCGGCCCAGCGCCGGGCGAGCATGCCCGCGTGGGCCGCCTGTCCTGCCACCATCGCGGGGTCGCGATGCGGATGCCGTCCGTGACGCCAGGGCACGTCCCAGAACGCGTCCCCGACCTCGCCCCCCATGAGCAGCGCCGGGTGGAGCAGAAGCCCGTGCCGGCCAGCCGTGTCGAGGACCTGGTCGAGGACGCGGAGGTGAGCCTCGTCGTACGACCCTTCGGCGGGCTCGACCGCCTCCCACGCAAGGTCCACCCGGACGGCCGTCATGCCGGCCTGGGCCATCGCCGCGAAGCCGGGCTCGAAGGCCTCGGCCCCGACGCGCCAGGGCCAGTCGGGTCCCTCGCGCGGCACCAGGTGTGCTCCGACGGGCAGAAACGCCCGGCCGCCCCGGCGGAGGTAGGGCGTGCCGGCGTGCGCGCGGTCGACCATGGCGCGACCCTACTCCTTCGTCGTGACCTTGCCTGCCCGGAGGAACTCGCCCGGCGCGCCCCGCTCCCGCGCCATGCGCCACGCCAGCAGCTGGAACGGGACGACGGCCGGCGCAACCACGACCGCCCCCGGGAGTCCGGGCACCGCGCAGGCGAACGTGCCGGGCGGCGCGGACCCGGCCGGGCCGATCCAGGCAACCGGTGAGCCGGCCCCGAGCAGGTCGACGGCGAGCCCCGCATCGAACGCCAGGGTCGCCTCGTCCAGGGCGACGATCGCGACGGCAGTCCCCGGCCCCGCCTGCTCCAGCGGCCCATGGCGGAATGCCGCGCCCGACATGGCTTCCGCGTGCACGGCAGTCGCCTCCTTCAGGATCAGCGCACCCATGCCCGCGGCGCCTGCCGCCACGCCGCGGCCCAGCACGAACAGGTCGCGGCACTCGCCGAGCCAGCCCCGCCACGCCCCGGCGAGGGGCTCGTGATCGCCCAGCAGGGCCTCGACGGCCGCGGCGGCGGCGGCGCCCTCCAGGGCGGCATCACGGCCGGCCTCGGCCGGCGACCTGCCGCCGAGGACGGCCGCCACCGCATCGAGGGCGAGCAGCGATGTCGTGAAGCTGCCCGTCGACGGCGCCTCCTCCGGTCCCGCCCGCGTCGCGAGCGCGACCGCGGCGCAGTCGCCGACCGGGTTGGGGACCTCGTTCGTCACGACGCACAGGGCTGGGCCGCCGCCGTCCCGGAGCCCGCCCGCGAGCCGGAGCGCCTCGGCGCTGTGGCCCGACTGGCTGACGAGGACCACCAGATCGGCTGGCGCCAGGAGACCCCGCCGGGCGTTGACGAGCTCGGCCGTCTCGATCTCGACCGCGGTGACGCCGGCGGCCGCGAGGGCGGGCAGGATCGCCCGGCACGCCTCCAGCGAGCCTCCCATCGCCGTGAGGATCACGAGCGATGCGCCGCTGCCGGCCCGGACTGGTCCGTCGATATCGCCCGTGCCACCGGGCCCGCGGTCGGGGCCGCCGGGCCCGCGGTCGATGCCGCCGGGCCCGCGGTCGGCGCCCTCGCCCCGGGGACCGATCGCCGCCAACGCCTCGAGCGCGGCGGTCTGCCCTGCGATGGCCGCGCCGGCCCGCCGCAGGGCGGCCGGTTGGGCGAGGATCTCGGCGATGAAGCGATCTTGCGGCATCACCCCACGTCCTTCACGGACCCGGCGGTCAGCCCCTCGATGAACCGGCGCTGCAGGAGCAGGAAGGCGATGACCATCGGCGCCACGGCCAGGACGGTCCCGGCCATCGTCTGGCCCCACACGACCGTGTTGCGACGCGCGAGCAGGGCCAGCCCGACGGGCAACGTCCGCATGCTGTCGGAGTTGGTGACGATGAGGGGCCACAGGAAGTCGTTCCAGGCGCCGATCAGCGTGAAGATCGCAAGCGTCGCCATGCCGGGCGCAGCCAGCGGGAAGACGATGGAGCGCAGGATGCGCAGCTCGGACGCGCCGTCCATCCGGGCGGACTCCAGGATCTCGTCGGGGATCGAGCGCAGGAACTGGCGCATGAGGAAGATCCCGAAGACCTGGATCGCGCTCGGGGCGATCAGCCCGAAGTAGGTGTCGACGCCGATCGCCGGGACGGCCTTGTGCAGCTCGACCATGATCCGGTACAGCGGGATCAGGTTGACCTGGAACGGCACCATCAGGGTCAGCAGGAAGACGAAGAAGATCAGGTCACGCCCCGGGAATCGCAGCTTGGCGAAGGCGTACGCTGCCGCCGTCCCGAAGAGCACGTTGAGGAGGACGATCGAGGTCGTCACCACCACGCTGTTCAGGATGTACGTGCCGAACGGGACCTTGGTGAGGACCGTCCGGTAGTTGTCGAGCGTCGCGGGGTTGGGCACGAGGCTCCCGGAGAAGACATCCCCCGGGAGCTTCAGCGACGTGACCACCGTCCAGTAGAACGGCGCGATCATGAGCAGCGCCAGGACGACCAGCGCCGCGTACAGGGCGATCCGGCGGCCGCGTCGCGTGGCCGTCATCAGCGGCGCTCCTCGAAGAAGTGCATCTGCAGGTAGGACAGGACCGCGAGGATGACCAGCAGGACGTAGGCGATCGCCGAGGCCGTTCCAAGGTTGAGCCGGTTGAACTCCTCGATGAGGTCATAGACGACCGTGCGGGTCGAGCCGACGGGCCCGCCCTGGGTCATCACGAAGACCTGGTCGAAGGTCTGGAAGCTGCCGATGATGCCGATGATGTAGACGAACACGATGGTCGCGCGCAGCCCGGGCAGGGTCACGTAGCGGAACTGCGCCCAGCTCCCGGCGCCGTCGACGCGGGCCGCGTCGTAGTACTCGCGCGGGATCGACTGGAGGGCGGCCAGGAAGACGACGGTCTCGAAGCCGAAGCCCTGCCAGATCGAGGTGACCACGACAGCCGGCAGGGCGGTCGTCGGGTCGTTGAGCCAGGCGTGCCCCGGCAACCCGAAGAGACCGAGGACCAGGTTGATGAGGCCCTGGTCCTGGTACAGCATCTTCCAGACCGCGGCGACCGCAACCAGGGCGACCATCGTCGGCAGGAAGAAGGCCGATCGGAACATTCCCCGCAGGCGCAGGGAGTTGTTGAGCAGGACGGCCGAGCCGAGGCCCAGCACGGGCCCGATCCCCATCCCCATGACGACGAAGAACGTCGTGTTCTGAAGCGCCCGGAGGAAGCGTTCGTCCGCGAACAGGTCCACGTAGTTCTGGAGGCCCACGAAGGTGGGCGGCCGGACCCCGTTGTACTCCGTGAGGCTCCAGTACCCCGAGACGACCATCGGGACCAGGAGGAAGACGACCGTCGCCAGCACCGCCGGCGCGATGAGAACGTAGCCGGGCAGGCCCGCCCGGATCCGGCGACCCATCGTCTTCCGCCCCGACCCGCCGCCCTACTTGCCCAGCTCGGCGTTGGCCTTTGCCGCCGCGTCGTCGAGCGCCTGCTGGACGCTCTTCTTTCCCAGCAGGGCGGCGTCCAGGTCCTCGTTGATGATCGTGTCGATCTTGGACCAGGCCCCCACGTAGGGCATGTGGGTGGCCGTCGACATGACCTCCTTGAAGATGTCGAACGGCGCCTGGCCACCGAAGTACGGGTTCGGCTGGGTGAGCTCGGGTCGCTGCAGCGCGGCCGTCGTTGCAGGGGCCGCGCCGGCAACCGTGTACACGCCGACCTGCTGGTCGACCTGCAGGAAGTGCTGGATGAAGAGCCAGGCCGCCTCCTTGTGCGTCGAGCCGACGGGGATCGAGAGGCCGGTGCCGCCGAGGTAGGACCCCTGCTGCTTGGAATAGGGCGCGATCGCCACCTTCCACTTGCCGGACTGGTCGGGGACACCGCTCTTCATCAGGCCCATGTAGTACGGGCCGTCCGAGAACATCGCCACGCGACCGTCGACCAGGGCGGGCGGCAGGTCGCCGTCTGCGTCCGACCAGTACAGGCCGGTGCCGTCGTCGATGAGGTCCTTCTGGAACTGCAGGGCGGCCACGCCCTCGGGGCCGTTGAAGGTGGCCTTCGTGTTGTCGGCGTTGAGGAGCGAGCCCCCCGCCTGGTAGAGGAACTGCGAGAAGTGGAACGTGTTCGGCCGGATCGCATAGAGGTACTTGTCGAGCTTGCCGTCCTTGTTGGTGTCTTCGGCGAGCTTCCTGGCCGCCGCCCGAAGCTCGTCCCATGACGTCGGCACGGCGATCCCTTTCGCGGCGAACAGGTCGGCCCGGTAGTACAGGGCGTAGGCGTCGAAGTCGTTGAGCATCGCGATGTAGTCGCCGTTGTAGGTCATCGCCTCCAGCGGGCCCTTCGCGTACTGGCTCTCGATCGGCTGTCCGTTGAGCTGGCCGCCGCTCAGGGCCTTCAGCCCGGTGAGCGCCCCGTTGGAGGCGAGCGTCGGCAGCCAGGTCGCGTCGAGCGTCGCGACGTCAGGACCCTGGCCGGCGGACACGGCGACGTTCAGCTTCTCGAGGAACGTGTCCCAGTCGAGGTCCTGGCGGTCGACGGTGATCCAGGGGTACTTGGCCTGGAACGCGGCGATCGCCTCCTTCGTGAACGGCGTGACGTCCGCGCCGTAGTAGTCCCACACCGTGAGCGTCACGGGCGTGGTGTCCAGGCTTGGCTCGGGCGTCACCACGGCGCCCGTCGAGGCCTCGGCCGACGGTGCCACCGACGCCGGCCCGGCCGATGGGGCCGTCGTCGCCGCGCCGCCACAGGCTCCCACGACGATGGCGAGCGCCGCCAGAAGCGCCGCCGCACGGGTCGCTGAACGAGTCACGCTGCTCCTCCTTTGGCCTGGCGGCGATCCCGCCGGGCGCTTCCGCCGGCCGCCGTTCCACGGCCGATGCCTCGTGCATTCCCCAAATCCGGGCGGGGTTGCCCGAGGGGTACGAGCGCTCGCGCGCGCGTCCCCCGCGACTCGAGGTAGAGCTTCGAGCGATCGCTGGCGAGGTGCGTGATCGTGTACTCGATCGCGTCGCCCTCGTCCGTGTACGTGGTCCCCACGATCAGGAGCGCCAGGCGCTCCGACGTCTCCAGCAGCCGTCGCTCGCGGGCGGCGAGCCTCACCGGCTCGATCGTCTCGTGGATCTCGCCGAGCCGGACGCCGCGAGCAGCCAGGGCCTCGTACAGCGACCCGCCCTCGAGGTCGACCTCGAGGAGATCGGTGAGTCGCCCCGCCGGCAGGTGGGCCTGCTCCAGCATCACCGGCACGCCGTCGGCCAGGCGGATCCGCTCGACGCGGTGGACGGGTGCGCCGGGAGGGAGGCCGAGCGCCGTCGCCACGGCGGCCGGGGCGGTCAGCGTGACGGCCGCGACGAGCCGCGTGGAGGGCTCCACGCCGCGGCGCCGCATCTCGTCGGAGAAGCTCCACGTGCCGGTCAGGTCGTGCAGGATCGGGGCCCGCCGGACGAACGTGCCACGGCCACGGGCCCGCTCCAGGCGGCCTTCACGCACGAGCTCGTCGAGGGCGCGCCGGACGGTGATGAGGCTGCAGCCGAAGTCGTCGCAGAGGGCCCGCTCGGGCGGGAGCTGGTCGCCGGTGACCCACTCCCCGGCGTCGAGGGCCGCCTGCAGGTGCAGGTAGACCTGGTGGTGGAGCGGCACGGGCCCGGGCTGGAGCTGGAAGCGCGCCATGGATCTCCGGGTGGGCAGGAGGGCGCCGCGGTGGGCTAACGTGATAATGTTATAAGCATCGTGGCGAGTCGGCTCGCCGCTGTCAAGCCGGGTGACATGGGATGGGTCTCAAGGTCGCGGTCGTCGGCGGTGGGAGCACCTACACGCCCGAGCTGGTGGACGGACTCGCGGTGCGGGCCGGTCGCCTCCCGATCGATGAGCTCGTGCTGCTGGACGTGGCCCTCGAGCGGCTCCAGGTGGTCGCGGGGCTCGCGGGACGCATGCTCCGACGACGGGGCTGGCCGGGCCGGCTGGTGGCCACGACGGACCAGGCGGGCGCGCTCGACGGTGCGGACATCGTCATCGTCCAGCTTCGGGTCGGTGGCCAGGCGGCACGCCTGCTCGACGAGACGATCCCCCCGCGCTTCGGCTGCATCGGCCAGGAGACGACGGGCCCGGGCGGCTTCGCGAAGGCGCTGCGCACGGTCCCGGTCGTCCTCGACCTTGCCGAGGAGGCCGACCGGCGCGCAGCCAAGGGCGCCTGGATCGTCGACTTCACCAACCCCGTGGGCATCGTGACGCAGGCGCTCCTCGACGCCGGCCATCGGGCCGTCGGCCTGTGCAACGTCGCGATCGGGTTCCAGCGGCGGCTCGCGGCTCGCTATGGCGTGGCGCCCGAACGGGTCGAGCTGGAGCACGTGGGCCTCAACCACCTCAGCTGGGAGCGTGCCGTCCGCGTGGACGGCGTGGATCGGCTGCCTGACCTGCTCGCCCGCGACGAGGCGTGGATGGCCGACGAGGTGGGGCTGCCGATCGCCCTCCTGCGCGACCTGCAGGCGATCCCCTCGTACTACCTGCGCTACTACTACGCCACCGGCGACGTCGTGGCGGAGGACCGGGCGGCGCCGACACGTGCCGAGGAGGTCATGGCGATCGAGCGCGACCTCCTCGAGCTGTACCGCGACCCGACGCTCGACGAGAAGCCTGCCCTCCTGGAGCGCCGCGGCGGCGCCTTCTACAGCGAGGCCGCGGCGCAGCTCGTCGCGTCGCTCCACGACGGCGCCGGGGACGTCCAGGTCGTGGACGTCCGGAACCGCGGCGCGCTGCCCGACCTGCCCGGCGACGCCGTGGTCGAGGTGCCCTGCCGGGTCGACCGGGAGGGCGCCCACCCGCTCCCGCTGGCGCCGCTCGCCCCCGAGATGCGCGGCCTCGTTCAGCACGTCCGGGGCTACGAGGAGCTCGCGGTGCGGGCCGCCATCTCGGGCGACCGATCCGTCGCCTTCCGGGCCCTGCTCGCCAACCCGCTGGTGCCGGACGCGGCCACGGCGCGCGGCCTGCTCGCGGCGATCCTGGACGCGAACCGGGAGCAGCTGCCTCGATTCTTCCCCGCCTGAGCGCTCCGGCGCTCCGGCGCCCGGGACCCTAGATCTGGATCATCTCCGCGATCTCGAGGACGAGGATGGTGGCCCCCGCGTAGTGGACGAGGCCCTCGCGCCAGTCGTGGAGGCGATCCGTCAGGACCAGCGGCACCTCCACCTCACGGCCGCTGCAGGTCTCGTGAAGCAGGTCCACGACGGCCGGCACCGCGGCATCCTCGACCGCGAGCATGAGCGTGACGTTGGGGGTCTCCAGGTAGCCGCCGGTCGATCCGACCCGCGTGAACCGGTGTCCCTCCTCCCGCAGGCGCGCGGCGGCGCGATCGGCGTCCGAGGCCTGCACGATCGCGATCAGCAGCTTCATGAACGAACCCTACTCCTCGCCCGCGGCCGGCGACGGCGGCACGCGGACCGAGGCGGGCAATGCCGTGCCACCCGCGGCTGCCCGGGCCCGCAGGCGCCTCTGCTCCGCGCCTTCGACCTCGGTCCGCCAGCCGCGGACTGTTCGGGTCCCGTCCATCGCGTAGCGGTCGGCCACCATCAGGTCGAAAGCGTGGACCGAAGCTTCCTGGTTGGAGTAACGGCCCGCCGTCCAGCTGCGCGAGCCCGTGCCCTGCTGCTGCATCTCGACGACGTGGTAGTCCTCCCGGTTCGTGATGTCCCAGAACTCCACGGCGCCGGACACGTCAGCCGTGGCCAGGTCGGCCGCCTCGACGTAGAGGTCGCAGTGGACCATGGTCCGGGTGGGCCCGTCGGGCCATGCCTGGTGGGTCAGGACGTAGTCGGGATGGACCGAGACGATCAGGTTCGGCCAGAGGATGTAGTAGAAGATCCGCCGCGCCTCGGCATCGTCGCGAGCGTAGAGGAGCGGCCGCCCGTTCCGCCGGCCGTCCATCGACATCGTCTCGCAGCCGTCGGCGAAGACCATCCAGCCGCCCTTCCACGGCCCGTCGGCGAGGAAGTCCTCGCCCAGGTCGTAGGGCGTCAGCTTGTTCAGCAGCGGGTGGACCGGCGGGCAGTGATAGCACTCGCTGTAGTTCTCGGCCACGATCTTCCAGTTGGCGTTGACCTCGTAGGTCAGGCGCGCGGCCCGGCGCAGGGTGCCCATGTCACGCCCGAACCCGGCGTGGTGGTCGTGCCAGTCGCCCATGAACGTCCGAAGGTCCGGGGTCGTCGCCTCGTCCGCGAAGCACAGGAAGACGAAGCCTTGCCAGGTCTCGGCCCGGATGGGTGTGAGCCCGAAGGTCCCGAAGCTGAAGTCATCGAGGTCGTCGGTGTGCTTGGCCCGCACGAGCCGGCCGTCGAGGTCGTAGATCCAAGCGTGGTAGGGGCACTGGAAGCGAACGGCCCTGCCGCAGTCCCGCTCCTCGACCGCGGTCCCGCGGTGACGGCAGACGTTGTAGAAGGCGCGGATCACGTCGTCGCGACCGCGCACGAGGATCACGCTCTCGCCGAAGAAGGCGCGCAGGACGAAGCTTCCCGGCTCCGGCATCTCCTCGGCCCGGGCGACGGCGATCCAGTCGCGGAAGAAGAGATGCTCGGTCTCCCACGCGTAGATCGATCCGTCGTGGTAGGCCCGCCCCGGGAGCAGGGTGGCCTTCCGGAACGGGGCGCGGATCGCGGCGATCTCGGCCGGGGTGAGCGGCATGTAGTCGGGCGGGCGAGTGACGGCCAAGCGGCTCCTCCTTGATATCCGATCGTAGCCGAGAACGGGCACGCGACGCCACGGTCGCTCCCCGACCGATCCCGCGCGCGTCACGTCGCCCGCGGCCGCCGGTCAGCCGAGAGTGACGGTCTCGTGCCAGCGCGGAACGTGGATGTCGAACCCGAGGGCCGCCGCCCTGGGCAGGAGCGCCGCCTGCGGTCCTGGATCGCCGTGGACGAGGAAGACCCGCTTCGGAAAGCCCGGGTCGCCGGCCGACTTCCCGGCCGCGAAGCCCGCCAGCCAGTCGAGCAGCTCGGGCTCGTCGGCGTGTGCCGAGAAGCCGCTCACCGAGCGGACCTGGCAGCGGACCTCGCGGACTGCCCCATCCAGGCGGACCGTCCGGGCTCCCTCCTGCAGATGGCGCCCCAGCGTGCCTTCGCCCTGGTAGCCGACGAAGAGCAGCACGGCGCGCGGGTCGTCGACGAGCTCCCGCAGATGGCCCAGCACCCGGCCGCCGGTCAGCATCCCGTTGGAGGCGATGATCATGTACGGCCGCGGCGCCCGGGCGATGGCACGTGACTCCTCGACGGTCTTCACGATGTGCTGGCTCGGGTAGTCGAGCGGCGTCTCGCCGGCCTCGAAGAGCCTCCGGGTCTCGTCGTCGTAGTACTCGGTGTGCGAGCGGTAGATCGAGGTCGCCTCGCGCGCCATCGGCGAGTCCAGGTACAGCGGGAGCGCCGGGATCGCGCCGTCGGACACGAGGCGATCCAGCGCCCAGATGAGCTCCTGCGTCCGCCCGATCGCGAACGACGGAACGAGCAGGACGCCGTCGTGCTCCGAGACCAGGCGGACGACCTCGGTGAGGACCCGCCGAGCCTCGGCCTCCGGCTCGTGCTCCTTGCCGCCGTAGGTCGACTCGCAGAGGACGTAGTCGGCATCGGTCAGCCGGGTCGGGTCGCGGAGGATCGGGGTGTGGCGCTGGCCGAGGTCGCCGGAGAAGACCAGGACGCGCTCGGGGCCGCCTGGCTCGTCGGCGACCCTCAGGCGGATGATCGCCGAGCCCAGGATGTGCCCGGCGTCGAGGAAGGTGGCGTGGACGCCGGGCGCGACCTCCTCCTCGACCTCGTAGCGAACCGGGCGGAAGCGGCGCAGCGCATCGACGGCGTCGTCCTCCGTGTAGAGCGGCTGGTCGAGGTCGATTCGAAGCCCGTCCGGCGGCGCGGGCTGGCCGGCGTCGTGAGCCGGCTCGGATGCGGGTTGGAGCCTTGGGCCGCGGACGGGCTGCCCGTCGCTGCCTGCCGGGGCGTTCTCGGCCGCGGACACCTCGTGGGCGCGGGCCAGGTGCTCTCCGGGCAGCTCCCGCGGGACGCGCGGCAACGCGTGCCGGTCCCACGTGCCGTCGCCGGCCTCGCTGCGACCGGGAGCGGGACCGGCGTCGCCGGCCATGGGCGCGGGCGCGTTGCCGGCCGCGGGTGCGTCGCCGGCAGCCCCGGTCACGCGCGATGTCGTCGCGTCGGTTGCGGTGTCCTCGATGGCGTCGCCCGCCTCCGCCTCGTCGATCGCCGCCTCGAGGCGCCGGAGATCGCGGGCGTCCTCGGACGCGGCCTTCTCCGGGTTGCGGCGCTCGAAGCGGGCCTCGCGCTTGGCGAACTCCTCCTGGAGCCGGCCGGAATCCATGAGGACCAGGCGGGCCAGCTCGATGGTGCCCGCCGTCGCCCGGATCGGCCCGCGGAAGCCCTCGCGCACCACGACCGGAATGAGCCCGCAGTGGTCGAGGTGGGCGTGGGTCAGCAGGATCGCGTCGAGCTTCTCGGGTTCGTAGCCGAGCGGCACGCGGTTGCGGATCGCCTCGCTGGGCCCTCCCTGGAACATCCCGCAATCGATCAGGAGGCGCGCCTGCCGGGTCTCCAGCAGGAACTGGCTGCCGGTCACCGTGGTGGCCGCGCCGAGGAAGGTGAGGTCCATGCGGCCATGGTCTCACGAGCGTCGCCCGCCGGCGGGGCGATCCGCCCTCCGGGCCCACCGGAGCTAGGATCGGTCGATGCGCGACCGTTTCGTCGGTCCGGCCGTCCTTGGCAGCCTTCCCGGGCTGCTCGCCGGGCTCGTCCTGTTCGGCGCCGGGATCGCCCTCATGGCTGCGTCGGGGCTGGGCCGCTCGGCCCCTGGGAGGTCTTCCACCAGGGGATCGCGAACAGGACGGGGCTGGCGCTCGGCACCGTCAGCATCCTCGTCGGGATCCCGGTGCTGGTCCTGCTGGTGGCCGCTCGGGGAGCGACCGGGGATCGGCACCATCCTGAACGTGGCGCTCATCGGGACCTCGACCAACCTCGTCCTGGCGGCGCTCCCCCGCCCCACCGAGCCGGCCGTCCAGCCTCGCGATGAGCGTCGCCGCGCGTCCTCGCATCGTCGGCCTCGGCAGCGGCCTCGTCCACCCTCGCGGCTGACCTGGGTCCCGGGCCGCGCGACGGCCTGATGACGGGACTCCACCATCGCTTCGACTGGTCGATCCGGCGCGCCCGGACGTCGATCGAGCTGGCTGTCCTCGTCGTCGGCTTCCTGCTCGGCGGCACGGTGGGCATCGGCACGCTCCTGTTCGCCTTCGGGATCGGGCCCGTGGTCCAGGCCTTCCTCCGCGTCTTCGATCCGGAAGGCAGGGTGGGCGGGCTGCGCCGCCCGGAGCTCGCGGCCGAGCTGGAGGCGCCGGGCACGGTGGGCGAGTAGCTGGTCCGCTGCGTGGCGCTCAGGGCGCCCGCGACCGGGCGAGCGCCCGTTCGAACGCAGCCAGCTCGGCCGGACGGTCGAGGCGCGGCCGCTGCTGGGCCGGCGTCGGAGCCTCCGTCTCCAGGCGCAGGAGGACCCGGTCCAGCCGATCGATCAGGTCCACGAACCGCGCCCGCAGCGAGGCCGCCCCGCCGGCGGGGGTCGGCACGCCGGCGGCCGGGATGCGCGCCGTCGGAGAGGAGGTCCGGTCCGCCGCGCGGAGGAGTCGGTCCCGCTCAGACAGGAGGCTCCGCGCCTCCTTGTCGGTCTCGATCCACGAGGGACCGACCCCGGCGTTGCGCATGATCGCGTGGCCGGCGGCCAGCTCGTCCTGGTACGCCCCGTCCTGGGCCGGCAAGCGCCTGCCCGCCCAGTCGCCGGTCTCCCACTCGCCACGCTCCTGGGCTTCCCGGATCAGGCGGTCGGCCAGGGATTCCCAGGTGGTCGCGGCGATCTTCTCGCCGGCGGCGTCGCGGTGGATCGGACTCATGTCGCTGCTCCCCTCGCTGCGGGCCGCTATCCGATCCGGATGAGGACGAGCGCATCGACCGCAACGGCGGCGAAGAGCACCGTCAGGTAGCTGATCGAGAACTTGTAGAGACGGATCGCGCCGGCGGTGGTCCCCTCGGCCGTCACCGTTCTGTTCAGCCGGGCCGCCTGGAACAGGAAGATCGCGCCCATCACCACGGCGGCGACGAGATAGATCAGACCCATCCTCGCGACGGCGAAGAAGACGAGGCTGATGGCCACGAGCAGGATCGTGTAGAGGAGGATCTGGCGTGTCGTCTCCGCGCTGCCCCGCACGACGGGGAGCATCGGCACGCCCGCAGCCGCGTAGTCCTTCGCGATCCGCAGCGAGAGCGCCCAGAAGTGCGGCGGCGTCCAGTAGAAGACGAGCGCGAACAGGAGGAGCGCCGGGACCTCCACCCGGCCGGTGACTGCGGCCCATCCGATGACCGGAGGAAGCGCCCCCGCGGCCCCCCCGATCACGATGTTCTGGGTCGTCGTCCGCTTGAGGAGCATCGTGTAGACGAAGACGTAGAAGGCGATCGCGAGCAGCGTCAGGAAGGCCGCGACGAGGTTGACGAAGTACGCGAGCAGGCCGATCGCGATCACGCCGAGGATGATCCCGAAGACGACCGCCTGCTCGGGCTCCACGGCGTGTGCCGGGAGCGGACGCCGTCGGGTGCGGGTCATCAGGATGTCGATGTCACGGTCCAGGTACTGGTTGATCGCGTTCGCGCTGCCAGCCGCCAGCGTCCCGCCGACGAGCGTCCAGACGACGAGCCAGCCCCAGTCGACCCAGTTCACGCCGGGGAGCTCGCGGGTCGCCAGCACCATGGCGGGAACGGTGGTGATGAGCAGCAGCTCGATGATCCGGGGCTTCGTGAGGGCGACGTACGCTCTCACCGTGTCGGAGAGGGGGCGTCCTGCGCTGCCGTCCCCCGTCTCCGGCCCGGCCCCGGCGCCCGGCCCGGCGCCAGGCGTCGTGGAGCCGGGTGTCTCGCCTCCGGGCGTGCGGCCGGGCGCGTCGTCGGCGAGAGCCGCCGCACGGGCACCGTAGTAGCTGACGAACGCGGCGCCGATCGCAGCGACCCAGATGAAGGTTGCCAGCGCCACGTGGAGCGTCTGGGTCCACGGCGCGCGCTGCGTCCACACCTGGAGGGCGCCGACGACGGCCTGCAGCGGGTAGAGCACCGCCGCGATCGTGATGAGGGCGAAGAGCTGTCGGCTCACGCGGCCGGAGCGCCGGCCGCGCCAGGCGGCGGCCCAGGTGCCCGCGAGGGCGAGGCCGACCACGACACCCACGTAGCGATGCAGCGCCTGGGTCAGGGCGAGGGCGGCGGTCGCCGGCGGCATGTCGCCGAACGGCGGGATGACGGCGCCGCCCATCAGGGGCCAGTCGGGGAAGATGAGCGCCGCGTCCGCGGCCGTCACGTTGGCGCCGAAGATGAGCATGCCGAACGTGGCGACGGCGGTGAATGCCGCCAGGAGCGTGAAGCGTTGGCTGCCGCCGCGGCCCGGCAGGCGCGCCGGGTACCCCGCCCGGACCAGCAGGAACGTCAGCAGCCCGGCGACCGCCATCGCCGCCGCCAGGTGCGCCGTCACGGACGCCCCGGAGTTGCCGAGGCGCACGGTCTCGCGGCCGAGCCAGGCCTGGAACGTCACGAGCGCCACCGCGCCCAGCGACGCCGCGACGAGGCTGGCTCGGTCGCGGTGGTCGACGAACGCGAGGATCGCCACGCCGAGGATCATGATCCCGATGACGGCCGCGATGAGCCGGTGGATCCATTCGGCCCAGGCCTTGAAGTCGAGCGGTGGGATGACCTGCCCGTAGCAGAACGGCCAGTCGGGGCAGCCGAGCCCGGAGCCCGTCGCCCTGACCATCACGCCCACGATCACGAGGGCGAGCGTCATCGCCAGCGTCGCCGCCACGAGCTTCTGGAAGCGGGTCACCGTTCCTCCGGGAGTGCGTCGTCCGCGGCGGCCGGACCAGCGCCGGGGCCCCGGATCGGCCGGCTCGGACGCGCTCGAGACGAGCGGGCCGGATTGTACCCTGCCCGCCCGCGAGGCACGGCCGCGGCGTCCGCCGGCCCATGAGCCGCGCGCCGATTCGGCTGGCCGATCCGCCACGGCGCAATCCGAGGCTTCCCGCTAGCATCCGCCCGTGCCTTCTCCCACGCGCGTGCTTCGCCAGCTGCCTCGTCCGCGCCCCTGGCTCGTCCGGGCCGCCACGTGCGTCCCACCAGTCGCACGCGATCGACCGCGCTGCTCGCGGGCCTGCTCGCCATGACGCTGGCGCTGGCCGCCTGCACGCCGGCCGGCGGGTACGCCGGAGCGCCGTCGGCGACCCCCGGCGCCGTGCCGGCGGGCTCCGCCGCGGCAGGCTGTGACTGCGGCGCCTTCGCGGGCTGGCCCAAGCCGGGCCAGGTCACGACGAGCGGCATCATCCCGGTCCTCGCCAGCTCGGAGAAGCTGGTCGGCCCGACTCGCCTGCTCTTCGCCCTGGTCGACGAGCAGAACCGCCCGATCGCCGACGCGTCCCTCGGCGTGGAGATCGCCTTCTACGACCTGTGCGCCGACCCGGCGAACGCGACCCAGAAGCTCACGCCAGCCTTCGAGTGGGGCATCGTCGGTTCGCGCGCCTTCTATGTCGTGACGCCGGAGCTGTCGCGGCCCGGTCCCTGGGGCGCCGCCGTCACGGTCCGCGATCCGGCGACCGGGACGACCACGGGCGCGAAGCTCCAGTTCTCGGTCTCGGCCGGCCGATCAGGCCCGCGCGTCGGCGACCCGGCGCCATCGGTGAGGACGCGGACCCTTGCCGACGTGGGCGGCGACGTCCGACAGGTCTCCAGCGACCCGAACCCGAACCCGGCGTTCTACGAGACCTCCCTCGTCGCCGCGCTCGCGGCGAAGGAGCCGTTCGTCCTTGCCTTCATCACCCCGGCCTTCTGCAAGAGCGCCCAGTGCGGACCGACGATGGAGGTCGTCAAGGCGGCCGTGAAGGAGGCGCCCATCCGTGTGGTCGCCGTCGAGCCCTACGAGCTCGTGTACCAGGACGGACGCCTTCAGCCGGTGCTCAAGGACGGCAGCTTCGTGCCGGTCGAAGCTGCCAACGTGTACGGCATTCCCACCGAGCCATGGCTCTTCGTCGTCGGCGCCGATGGAACCATCGCCTCCTCGTTCGAGGCCGTCGTCGGCGAGCAGGAGCTGGCCACTGCGATCCGCGCCGTCACGAAGCAGGCGGCGCTCACGCCGACGCCGGGTACCCCGTGATCGCCCGGATCTCCTCGTAGAGCGGCTGGAGACGCTCGTACATCCGGCGGTAGACGCTGCGGTAGAGCTCGTCGTACAGCGCGGCTGCCCCCGGCTCCGGGTCCCGCGTCTCGACCACTCGCGTCATCGCCGCGACCGCCGCCTCGAACGACGGGTGGATGCCGAGCCCGACGGCCGCATCGATGGCCGCGCCAACGCCGGAGGTCTCGAACGTGTGCGGCCGCCCGACCGGCAGGCCGTTCCAGCGTCGCATGCGGAGATGATGCGCCGCTGGCCCGTCGTCCGTCGCGTCCCGCTGGGCTCGGGCGCCCTACGCCACCAGGGCCTCCAGCAGGTCCTCCCAGGCGGCGAGGTACCGATCGACGTCCTCGTCCGCGGCCGGCACGGAGCAGACCGGACCGGCCCCGACGATCGCCTCCCAGACGCCGCGATTCGCCAGCCAGACGCGGATGAGCCGGACGAGAAGCTCGTCGGCGCAGGCGCGGGCCTCCGCCGCGTTCCGCGCGGGCGTCGGGCGGAAGGTGTAGCCGGAGCGAGGGCCCAGGTGGTGAATGTGCCACGGGAGCCCGGCGCGGTCGACGGCGTCGCGCATGCCACCGGCCAGTCTCGCGCCCAGGCGCTGCGTGCTGGCGTACGCCTCGGGCGTCAGGATCTCGAGCATCGTCGCCCGCGCGGCCGCCATCGACAGCGCGTTCCCGAAGAGCGTCCCGCCCGTGGCGACCAGGTGCGCCCGCTCGCCGTCGAGGCCCTTCACCTGGCGGAGGTGTTCGGCGACGGCGTCGGTCATGCCCCACGCGCCAAATGGGACCCCGCCGGCGATCGACTTCCCGATCGTGACCAGGTCGGGCTGGAGGCCCCACGCCGCGGTGAGCCCGCCCTGACCCATGACCTGGGTGTGCGTCTCGTCGTACGCGAGGAGGGTCCCCGTCTCGCGGGTCAGGCGCCGCAGGCCGGCGTGGAAGTCGCCGTCCGGGAGGATCAGCCCGACGTTGTTCGTGAGGGCCGGCTCCGTGAGCACGAGGGCTGCCTCGCGCCGCTCGACGGCCCGGGCGAGGGCCGCGAGGTCGTTGAAGGGGACCAGAAGCGTGCCTTCGACGACTCGGGCCGGGAGCCCGGCCTCCTCCGGCACCAGCGTGCCGTCGCCGGCCAGCTCCACGAGCGCCGCATCGAGATGGCCGTGGTACTTGCCGTCGAACAGGAGCACCTTGTCGCGGCCCGTCGCGACGCGGGCGGCGCGGATGGCCTCCGTGTTGGCGTGGGTCGCAGAGAGCGTGTACTGCCACTTCGGCAGGCCGTAGCGGCGGGCCAGCTCCTCCGAGACGACGATGGCGTCTTCCGTGGGGAGCAGGAACTGGCTCCCCCGGGCCATCCGGTCGCCGACCGCGCGGACCGTTGGCGCCGGCGCGTAGCCGCAGAACATCGACAGGTCGGCGATGTTGAAGTCACTGTACGTGTGTCCGTCGACGTCGGTGAAGCGGGCGCCCTTGCCCTCCACGACCCACGGAGGGACGTGGTGGTAGCTGCCGACGTGCCAGGCCATCGGGACGCCGTTCGGCATCGAGGCGCGACCCCGGTCCAGGAGCGCGGCCGAACGCGGGTGCCCGGCCAGGAAGCGTGCGTCTTCGCGGTCCTTGAGAGCCTTGATCCGGGATCGATCGGGAGTGGGCATGCCGAGCAGTGTATCGGCGGGCGGCAGAGGGTCGAACCCGCGCTGGACGGAGCACCCGCGGCCGGATCCGCGCAACGACGGCTGCCGACCGTACGGGGTCCCCCGGACCATCGCGTCCTGTGCCCGCGCCGTCGCCCGGCGCATCGTGCGGCTGCGTGACCCCGCAGCCCGTAGGAGCGCCACACGATGCCGCGCCTCACCTCGAAGGTCTTCGTCGATCTCGCGATCTGGATGACCGGGTTCGGGCTCCTGATCGGCCTGATCTTCCCTCCGTTCTGCCTCCTGCTCGGGCTGCCGGCGGATCGCATCCTGACGCCGCTCTTCTACGCCAGCACGCTGACCGCCGGACTCGTCGTCGGCGCCGTCAACTTCGGGCTCGCTCGCCTGGTGGTCGGGCGCCGGCTGCGGCTCCTGGCAGATCGCATGGGCACGGTGGAGGAGCGTCTCGGGCAGGCCGTCTACACCCAGGACTGGAGCGCCTGTGACCCGGAGGCGTGCGCGCTGCCCGTCGACTCGTCGGACGAGGTGGGCGCCGCCGCCGGATCCTTCAACCGCCTCATTCGAACTCTCGCCCGCACGCATGCGGTCGAGCAGGCGTTGCGCGACTTCAGCGGCGTCCTCTCCAGCGAGTTCGAGCTGGAAGGGCTGGGCGATGCCGCCCTGGACGGCCTCCTGCGCCACACGGGCGCGGATGCCGGCGCGATCCTGATCGTTCGCGAGGACGCGGTCGAGCCCCTGGCGACGCACGGCCTGCGCGCGACCGACGAGATGCCCGGAAACGACCATGTCCGGCGAGCATTGCGGACCGGGCGCGTCGAGCGCATGACGGTGCAGGCGCCCGAGACGATCATCGACTCGCTCCTCGTCGGGCAACCGGCACGCGAGATCATCGTCGCGCCCGTCGCCTTCAAGAGCGTCGTCCTCGGGGCGATCGTCCTGGCCACGTCGTCCACGTTCGAGATGGACGCCCTGCCGTTGATCGAGCAGTTCCGGGCCGACCTCGGCCTGGCGGTGAACAACGCGCTGGCCCACGACCGGCTGGAGCGGCTCGCGGCGGTGGACCCGCTGACCGACGCCTACAACCGGCGCTTCGGCCTGGCCCGGCTGCAGGAGGAATACTCCCGGGCCGTTCGGGCCGAGGGGCCTTTGGGCATCCTGATGCTCGATCTCGACCACTTCAAGGCCGTCAACGACGTCTACGGCCACCTCGTCGGGGACCGCGTCCTGCGGGCGGTCGCCCGCGCCTGCCGCCGCGTGCTCCGCGAGGGAGACGTCCTGATGCGCTACGGCGGCGAGGAGTTCCTGGTCCTGCTCCCGGGCGCCGGCGCCGAGGACGTCGCCCAGATCGGGGAGCGCGTCCGGCGCGCCGTGGCCGAGACGTCCATCGCCGAGGGGGACCAGCGGGTTGCCGTCACGGTGAGCCTCGGCGGCACGACCTATCGCGACAGCGGCTCCAGCTCACCGGAGCAGATGGTGGCCCAGGCGGATGTCGCCCTGTACCAGGCCAAGGCCGCCGGCCGCGACCGCCTGCGCGTGGCGTAGGCCGGGCCCGTCCACAGCGCGGAGGTTCATGGATGGATGCGGAGTGCGTCGTCGGGGTGATCCCCGACGCGAAGCTCAAGACCGGGCTCTTCCATGGTGCCCGCGGCGATCCTCGCCGAGTCGCCGGGCAACGTCGCCCTGGCGCCGGCCGACGCACGTGAGGTCAGGGTCGACCGGAAGACGACGTCGGACGACGACGGCAACGTCGAGAGCTCTCTCCGCATCAGGATCACGACGGCGCGCGGAGAGGCCTCCTACGCAACGAGAGAGGAGACGCCGTCGCGCGACGAGGCACGGGCGATGCTCGCCCGCGTCTTTTGTGCGGTCGTCCGGTAGCGACGCCGCCGCGGGATGACGCGGGTGCGAGTCGGGCTGCATACTCGCACCCACGGAGGTGCATCCATGGGCGACAAGACCCCGAAGCGGCCACCCAAGCCAAAGCAGCCGAAGCCGCCGAAGACCCCGTAGGCGTCCCGCCCCGGCTTCCCGGGAACGGCCGCCGAGGTTCTCCCGGTCAGGCGCGCCGGATCTCCCCGCGGTCCCCCGGGACGCTCCGGGAGCCCGGGCGGTGTCAGGGTGCGGCGGTGCCGGTGCTCCCGGGCGCGTGGAGCGGAGTCCCGTCGGCACACCCCGGACAGGTGTTTGGACCGGGCTCGAACGTCGGGATCTCCAGCTGCCAGAGGCCCTGGACCGGGTAGCGCCGGTCGGTCGTCGGCGATCGCGAGCACGGCCGTCCCGCCGGAGCGGTCCGCCATCACGAAGCAGCCCACGATCTCGCCGCCGGCCGACTCGACGGGCGGCAGCATCGCGAGCAAGGACCCGCCCGTCGTCAGGATGTCGTCCACCAGCAGGACGCGCTCGCCGGGCTCGATCCGGAAGCCGCGCCGGAACTCGCGGTGGGCCGTGCCGTCCGCATCCCGGACCTCCTCGGCGAAGATCCCGCGGACGCCCAGCTGGCGGGCCGTCTCGAAGGCGAGGACGATGCCGCCCGTCGTCGGGCCGGCGACGAGGTCGACCAGCGGCTCGCCGTCCGATCCGCGCGCCGCGGCAGCCCAGAACGAGCAGAGCTGGCTGGTCACGGCGGGATCCTGGAGGAGCAGAAACTTCTCCAGGTAGCGCTCGCTGTGGCGGCCCGACTTGAGGAGGAAGTGTCCGTCCTTGAGAGCGCCGGCGCGCTTGAAGAGCGCCTCGGTGCGCTCGGCCACTGCAGCACGCGCCGACCAGCTCCAGTGCCGGTCGAATCGTCGTCATGCAGCGCAGTCTACGGGTCCGTGGAGGCGACGCGGCCCCAACGGGCTCGCAAGCGACGGAGCCGGCGACGACCCGGCTACTCCGAGATCGCTGCCGCGACCGCCACGCTCAACGCCAGGCGGTCAGCGTGCCCGGGGGTGCGTAGGCCTGGCGGAAGAAGCCGAGCAAGGGCTCGCCCGTCGACTGGGCGAGCCGGATCGCGTCGGCCCCGAGGTCGCCCGGCTCGAGGCTCACCCGCAGCTCGACGTCGTCTCGAGCCGGGTGGTTCGGGTCGTAGATCCGGATCCGGATGCCATCGGCGTCGTCGTCGTACCCGTACGCCAGCACCTGGTGGTTGTGCGTCAGGTCCCACGGCGAGCTGCTGGCCACCCGGATCAGCCCCACGATGGGGGCCCTTCCCGCGTCGATGTCCGCGCGGATCCGCGGCCACTCGTCGCGGATCGCGACCAGGCGGGCGGGGGCACGCCGAAGGATCGAAGAGACCCGGCTGGGCGGGTCCGGGCGGAGCGCCTGGAGATCCAGGAACCGCAGCGGGGTCCGAAGCCAGTCGAGCGATTCGACCTGGCGGCGCACGATCGACCGGAAGCGTGGGCTGCCGTTCGCCGGCGGCTGGCCGTCGGCCGGCGGTGACATTCGAGCCTCGAACAGGTCGCGGACGGTGGAGACCATCCCGCCGCACAGCCCGGTCGACGCATCGCCGATCCCGACGATGCGCGGGTCGAAGGGACCGAAGGTCACCGTCGGCCCCGGGGGCCACCGGTTGGGGAACCGGAAGCCGTGAACGGACGGGAGGAAGCCCGGGACGGCGCCGCTGGTCATGTCCACAGACTACGTCCCGCGGCGATCCATGGTCACCGGGGCGGTCCGGCCGACGATCGCGTGGCGCGGCGAGGCTCAACGGCGTGATCGAGGTGCCGGGCGGCCTGCTAGGCCACGACGAGAAGGATCAGGATCGCCACCCACAGCACCGTCGCCGCCACCTGCACCACCCAGAAGCTGCGGTGGAGCGTCTTGTGGCGCATCCCCAGGAAGACGATCCACGCTCCCCCGACGCCGCCCGCGAGGCACAGGATCCAGAGGGTCCGCTCCCGGACCCGGCGCCCGCCACGAGGAGCGGCGAGCTTGTCGTACGCGTAGGCCGCCGCCGTCGCCACGTTGATCACGAGCAGCCACAGCAGGACGATCGGGAGCAGGCTCACGGCGTCGACTCGGGCGCGCCGGCGGAGTCGCCCGCCCTCGGAGCAGCCGGGGTCGCGCGTGCGTCGGCGGCCGCGATTGCCTGAGTCGGAGCGCCCGGGCCCCGGTACATCGAAGGGTCGAACCGGTCCGCTGGCGCCGGGGGATGGAAGACCGTGGCGTCGGTCGCCGCGGCGGAGAGCTCCACGACGCCGTCGGCTCGCCCGCCCCCGCAGCGGTAGCAGGCGACGACCGTCGACGCATTCACCGAGTGACAGGCCGGGCAGGCCCACGGCCCCGCGTCCTCCGGGAGACCGGCGCGGCGGCGGCTCCAGCGCGAGACGTCCGGCAGGAAGCGCCGCTCGAGCCGGCGTGAGGCAGCCCGACTCACCAGCCAGACGGCCGCCACGACCGCGACGCCCACGGCGACGACGAGCGCAACCCGCAGCAGGTCGAGCACCGCGCCGAAGAAGACGATCGGGTCGACCGTCACGGGCGGTACTCGGCCCCCTTCGACGACGCCGGGGCGGGCCGCCCCGGGAGGGCCGTCCCGACGAGCGGCTCATAGGCCGAGAGCCCCCGCCTGGCGCACTCCCGCGCGAGCTCGTCGACGAGGCGGATGGGGAGCGTCGGGTCGGCGAAGATCGCGGTGCCCGCCTGGACGGCGACGGCTCCGGCCGCCAGGTAGTCGAGCACGTCGTCGATGCCCGTCACCCCGCCGATGGCGATGACGGGGATGTCGACCACCTGGGCGACCTCGTAAACGATCCTCAGGGCGACCGGCTTGATCGCCGGGCCGGAGAGCCCGCCGTACGTGTTGCCGAGGAATGGTCCGGTCCTGTCGGCGCGCAGCGCCATCCCGGACAGGGTGTTCACGGCGGACAGGGCGTCTGCGCCGGCGGCCGCGATCGCCGTGGCGATCGGACGGATGTCGGCGACGTTCGGCGAGAGCTTCACGATGAGCGGCAGCTCGGTCGCCCGGCGCACCGCCCGGGTCACCGCGGCAGCGGCGTCCTGGTCGATCGCGAACTGGAGGCCGCCCTTGCCCACGTTGGGGCAGCTGATGTTGAGCTCCACCCCGGCGACGCCCGGGACGAGGTCGAGCTTGCGCACGACACCGACGTAGTCGTCGATCGACTCGCCGGCGACGTTGACGATCACGGGCACCTTCCAGGAGGCCCACAGCGCCGCGTATCGCTCGAGCACGGCCTCGACGCCGGGGTTCTGGAGGCCGATGGAGTTGAGCATCCCGCCGGGAGTCTCGGTGACCCGGGGCGGCCGATTGCCGGCCCGGGGCTTGAGCGTCGTGCCCTTGCAGCAGATCGCGCCGATCCGCTGGATGTCGACGACGTCCGCGTACTCGACGCCGTAGCCGAAGGTTCCCGAGGCGACGAGGATCGGGTTGGCGAGGCGCAGGCCGCGACCCAGGTCGACAGAGAGGTCGATCGAGGCCGGGTCGAACCCGTCGGGCACGGCGTTCCGCCCTCCGCCGGGCGTCGGCGGCGCGAGGGCCGGGCTGCCGAGCGCGACGATCGGCGATGGTCCGGGACGACCCGGCCCGGGAGTGGACCCCGGCGCCGGGCTCCGCGACGGCGTCCCCCTGGGCTCGACGATGGCGCTCCGGATCGGGCGCACCGTCGGCGTGCGCTTCGGCTTCGCCACGCCTCGCCCAAGCCCCCCGTCCTGCATCACGGCCCGCTTCTTCGGCTTCATGGCCCCAGGGCCCCGATCATCGCTTGTGGGTCCCGGCGCCCGCGGTCGCGTCCCAGTCGATCTCGCCGCTCGCGAAGACGGGGCCCTCCCGGCACACGCGCTGCGGCCCGTCGACGCCCCAGATGACGCAGCCGAGGCATGCCCCCACCGCGCAGCCCATGTTCTGCTCCATCGCCACCTGCAGGAACGCCTTGCGCCGCGCCTCCGGGGAACCGGGCCGGATCGGCTTCCCGGCGCCGCGCTTGCGACCCAGCGTGGCGACGCCCATCCGTGCCGTGCGACCGGCCGCCATCGTCGAGAGCGCGCGGAGCATCGGGAGGGGCCCGCACGCGAAGGCCTGGTCGGCCCACGCCTCGTACGCCAGCACCAGGTCGGTCACGAACCCGTGGTGGCCGAGGCTCCCGTCGTCGGTCGCCACGACATACTCCAGCTCGTCGGGGAGCAGCGAGCTCGGGTAGACCTCCGAGGCGTCCCGGCAGCCGTAGAGGAGGGCGACCTGGCGGCCGTCACGGATCGCCTGGTCGGCAAGGAGGCGCAGGTCGGCGATCCCGAGCCCGCCCGCGACCAGGAGGAGGTGGCGGCTCCGGGCGTCGACCTGGAACCCCTGGCCCAGCGGGCCGAGCATGTCGAGCCGATCGCCGGGGCGCATCCGGGTCATCCAGGCCGTCCCCCTGCCGACCTCCCGGAAGTGGATCGAGATGGCCCCCGAGGCGGGGTCCGCGGTGTTGACCGTGAATGGCCGGCGCAGGACCAGGCCCGACCAGTCGCCGGTCCGAACGTGCACGAACTGGCCCGCCCGCGTCCCGATCGCCAGGGCGGGCGCGTGGTAGTGCTGGAGCCATTGACCGGGCAGGATCTGGCGGCTCTCGAGAAGCTCGGCGTCGACGAGCTGCATGGACGGGCTCGGACGGTCGGCCGGCGCGGCGCAACGGACTCGTGCCGGGAGGTCGTCAGCGGCCCTCGTCGTCCTCGACGGTCTCGTCCTCGGCGGGCTCGTCTTCGTCATCGAGCTCCGGTGCGACGGCCGGATAGGCCTCCGCGACCGCGTCGGCGATGTCACCGAAGACGTCCGTCGGGTCGTAGAACTCGACGAGCTCTTCCGGGGTGCCGAGCTTCCGCCACTCGCCTTCGGCGCCCTCCGGGACGACCTCCGCGACGACGCGGCCGGCGCCGGTGAGGGTGAGCCGCTCGTCGTCGTCGTCGATCACGATCAGGTCGCCGAGGTGGCCGGCGAGCCCGGCCACGGTCGTCTCGAACTGCTCCAGGAGGTGTGCCTCGGAGATCTGGCTCCGCTCCTGGAACGTCAGGGCGATGTCGTACAGCCGGTGCGCCGCGGATTCGGCGTCGTCGGCCTCGGCCGGCTGCTGGGCGGCGGCCCAGTCGTCGGCGGCAGCCGCGTAGGCGTCACGCTCGCGTGGGGCGACGGTCTCCTCCGGCGAGATGCCGGCGACGTTGAGCAGGTCGTCGGTGGCGGTCGGCTCCGGCCCCAGGCCGGCCGCCTCGCGGGCGGCCTCGGCGAAGGCGGAGTAGACGTCGGCCGGGTTGTAGAGCTCGACCAGCTCGGATGCGGACTCGATGACCTCGGTCTCGCTGATCCATTCGCCGGTCGCCTCGTCCTGGAAGCGGGCCCGACTCCGGAACGTGAGGTCGGGCGCGACGGACAGGTAGTCCGGATCCTCGTCGATGAGGACCATGCCGCCGATCTCGCTGATCCGGGCGGCGTTCGCGTGGAGGAAGCCGTCCAGCTGCTCGGCGGAACGGGCGAGAAAGTCAGAGCGCTCGAGCGCCGCGTCGCGGGCGAGCTCACCGAGGAGGTCGGCGCGGTTCACGTCCATGGCGGGCGGCTCCTTTCGTCGTGCGGGCGAGGAATGTCGCGTGGCGTCGGGTGACGGGTTTCGTGTCGGTTTCGTGTCGGTGGCGTGGGCGGATCTGGTCGCGCCGGGCGACCTCCCTGGCGTCGCCGCCGGGGGACGTTGGCCGTGCGGTCAGCCTCCCTCCTTGCCGAGCGTCTCGATGCCGAAGTACGTGAGGTCGGGTCCCATGCGCTCGCGCAGGAACATGGCGTGGTGGCGTTCGAAGATCCATTCGCCGGCGCGGTGACCCAGGGCGGCAGCCCCCGCGTCGGCCTCCAGCTTGTCGATCGTCGCGTAGTCGGGCAGCTCCAGGAGGATGACGTTGTCGTAGTCCCAGCCGTACGCGACGTTGTACCAGCCGAGGAACCGGATCCCGAACTTCTCCTCGTAGTCGTGGATCTGGCGCGGGAACAGGGTCCGCATGAAGAACTTGAAGAACGAGTCCCGCCCGCGGCGGACGTTGAAGAAGGTCGCGAGGACCGGCACCGGCGGGATCCCTCCTCGATGGCGACGTGCGACGCTGCTGGTGCCGCGCGGAGCGACCGCGTACCGGCCCCCGGTGCTCGACCGGGCACGGGCCTATTGTCGCATGCCCGGGTCGGGCTCCCCGGGCTGGTCGACCGCGCCGGGTCCGCGCGCCGCGTCCGCGGCGGGCGCGGCGGCCGGATCGGGGCCCGGGTCGTCGGAATCGTCGGTCGCGCCGTCGTCGACACCGGGCGACACCGGCGCGCTGGCCGGATCGTCGGCAACCTCGGCCGACCCTGGCGGCACGTCACCTTCGAGGGCCGGGACCTGATCGGCGAGAGGCCCATCGGCGGCACCGGCGGGCGCGGGCCCGGCGACGGAGGCGCTGGAAGCCGGCCGCGCTCCGCCGACCGCATGCGCGACCCTGTGCTGATCCTCCAGCTCGCCGACCGTCTTCGTGGTGCTCGCGAGCGGGCGGCGGCGACCCTGGGCCCGCCGGTCGGCAGCCACGAGGCGCAGGAGGAAGATGACCGTCTGCCCGGTCAGCAGGAGCAGGCCGATGACCACGAACAGCAGGAACGCAAGCAGCTCGAATGGCCACGCCAGGTTGATCCCGATCGGGATCAGGATGACGAAGAACGCCAGGACGAAGACCTGGAACCAGAAGCATCCGAGGCCGGGCCCGCGGTCCGGATCCAGCTCGGAGCCCTTGTACTCGGGGCGGTGTGCCCGACGTTCGGCACCGGTCGGCGTCCCGGCGGTGGACGGCGGGTCGGCGCCGGCGACGGCATCCGCGTCGCCTCGGGGGCCGCCATCGAAGCCGCCTGCCGGCATGGCGTCGGGCGTGGTCGGGTTCGGAAGGTCGTCCGTCACTGGGGTCCTCGCATTGCCCGCGGCGGGGCGGTGGGTCGCGGGCGCCACGATACGCCGAACGTGGCCCGGTCGCGCGGCGGCGCGCCGGAGCCAGGGCGTCCGCGTCGCATGGCGGCGCGGCGTTCGCACCGCACGCGCTACCCTTCCCGCGATGCCGCAGCCGGAGGACCCCCAGACGACGGACCAGGGCCCCGCCCACGACCCCCTCGCGTCGGCCCGCTGGCACCCCGAGCCCGAGCTGATCGCGTTCGGCGACGAAGCCGCAGCCCGGGCCGCGCTCGAGAGGCTCGGCGAGGAGACGTGGCGGACCGCGCTCGACTACCTCTATCGCGAGGGTGTTCGGCGCGGCGTTGCCCCGATCACCTATGCGGCGCTCCGGGAGCAGCATTTCGCGCCCAGTGGTGGACGGCCGTCGCCGGCTCCCGCGGACCCGACGACCTCGAGCGAGGTCCTCGCGGAGTTCCGGGACCGCCTGGCGCCGCACCTGCTCAACGCCTACCACCCGGGCACGCTCAGCTACTTCACGCCGGCGCCGCTGCCGATGTCGATCGCCGGCGAGGTGCTCGCCCAGTGGGCCAACCAGGGGATCGACGTGTGGGCCTGCGGACCCGCCGGCGCCTTCGTGGAGGAGGAGGTGATCCGCTGGCTGTGCGACCTCGTCGGCTACGGCGACGGGCGCACGGATGACCGGGCCGCACGGGAGCCGGCCACCCCGCGGCCGACGACCCCGATGCGCGCGACCCCCCGGCCGGCGACCGCCGAACGGCTCGGCGTCTCCACCCGGCCCGAGGGCTTCGGGGTCCTGGCGTCCGGCGGGACGATGGCCAACATCATGGGCCTCCTCATTGCGCGCGAGGTCCACCTTCCGCGCCGTCACGAGGTCGCGGCCGTGGGCCTTCCCCCGGCCGCCGCGCTCGACCCCGACGCGATGGCCGCCGCCGGGCTCCGGCCATACCCGCCGCCACCCCGCGGGGCGGCCCTCGAAGGATGGCGCGTCTACACCTCCGACCAGGCCCACTTCTCGATCGCGAAGGCGCTCGACGTTCTCGGCTTTCCCGAGGAGACGCTGTCCGTCGTCCCGTCGGATGAGCGCTTCCGGCTGCGAGGCGACGCCGTCGGGGCGCGGATCGAGGCCGACGCCGCCGCGGGCTTGCGGCCCCTCGCCATCAGCGCCGTGGCCGGCACCACGAACACCGGGAGCGTCGACGCGACAGGCGAGCTGGCCGACGTCGCCGCCCGCCACGGGCTCTGGCTCCACGTCGACGCCGCATACGGCGGCGCCGCGCTCCTGTCTCGCCGCGACGCAGCCCGCGTTCCCGATCTCGCGAGGGCCGACTCGATCACGATCGACCCCCACAAGTGGTTCTTCCAGGCCTACGACATCGGAGGGCTCCTCGTCCGCCGGCGGGCGGACCTGGAGCAGACGTTCCATCGCCGCCCCGAGTACTACCGCACCGCCCACCACGAGGAGGAGCCGCTCAACTGGTACGAGCTGGCCCTGGAGGGAACCCGGCGCTGGCGGGCCCTGAAGCTCTGGATGAGCTGGAAGCACCTGGGCACCAACGGCTTCGGCCGCCTTGTCGAGGCGAACGACGACCTGGCGGCGCACCTGGCCGCCCGGATCGTTGCCGCCGACGACCTCGCGGCGATCCCCGACGGCCCTCCCGACCTCTCGGTCGTGTGCTTCCGCCATCTCCCGGGGGGGGCGGCCCGTGCCGCGGCGATCGAGGCCGTCGACCCGCACGCCATGGACCGCTACACGGACCGCCTTGCCACCCTCCTCCAGCACTCCGGCGACGGCTGGCTCTCGACGACCGTGCTGGGCGGGCGGACCTGGCTGCGAGCGGGGATCGTCAACTACCTCAGCTCCCCCGCCGCGGTGGATGCGATCCTCGACCGCCTCCGGGAGCTGTCCGCCGCGGCCGAGCTCGAGGCCGGACTGCCTGCCGTCGACTGAGCAGGCGCCGCGGTCGGCATGCCGAGCGGGTCGCAGGCGCGATGGTCCGCTCCAATCCCGGGGGCCGGTCGGCTCTCGACGGAACGGGGACTCCGGCACATGCTCCGGCGACCGGACGGAGCGCCGGGAGGTCCGCGTCGAGGAGGGCGCGGCCATGGGGGTCCTGATCCGCCGCACCACGCGTCGAGGGAGTCTCGGCGTCACACTCCCGTGCGTTCTTGCCTTCGCTGCATCCGCGGCGGCACTCGCGATCGTGGCCTTCCCGATCGGTGCGTCCGCCGCTCCCGGCGTCCCGCCGACGGCGTGCCCGCCCGACGTCTCCCTCCAGGGCATCGAGCGGGCACCCGGCGGCGTCATCCTCAGCGGGACCGTGATTGCCGTGACGCCCGAGGTGGGCCGTGTCCGCCTCGCGGTCGAGGCGTGGTATCACCGGGGCATGATCCCCGGGCTCGCGACCGGCGAGCACCCGGCAAGGATCGACGTGACGCTCGGGCCGCGACGTCTCGGGCCCGGCGACGCTGCGGTGGCCGAGCTGCCCGCCGTCGGCGCCCGGTTGATCGTGGCGGGGACCTGGGACGGTCCGCCGCGGGGCGTCAGCGTCGCGTGTGGGGTCCTCGCCGACGTGACCAGCCCTGCCGGGGCGGCGTGGCAACGGCAGGCCAGCGCCCACTACGGTGCCGTGATTCCGGCGACACAGGGCGGTCCGCCGCAGGTCCCGCTGGACGCCCCGTGGTTCCTGCTCGGAATCGGGGCGACCCTGATGCTCCTCGGCGCGATGGCCCTCGGGGCGATCGCCGAGGCATTCGACCCGGCCCCGGCCGTGTAGACGGGCCCGGTTCCCGACAGCGTCCGTTCGGCACCCCCCACACGACCTGCGGCCCTGTCCGCGCGCCGGCCGACGACACACCATGGCACGGATCGACCGGGCCAGCCGCCACGGGCGATGGCCGGTCGCGGCACGGGAGGAGCACATGCGCTGGCTCGTACGGCTCGTCGTCGTCCTTCTCGTCCTCGTGCTGGCCGCGGCGGGAGTCGCGGCCTGGCTGGGCGTGGCCCAGGTGCCCGTCCTCTCGTCGGCGTTCGGCATGAGCGCCGCACGCGACCTCGGCGGCGCCACGCCGGACGACGCTGCCTACGCCGCCTGGACGAAGAAGCTGGGCGTGACGCTGCCGTCGCCGACCGGGAACTACACGTTCTCGTCGCCGCACACCTTCTCGGGCTCCGTCCCCGTCGACGCCACGATCCCGGAGGCCACGATCCTCGCGATCCGCGAGTTCCGGACGGACACGCCCGGGCTCAGCGACGTCAGCGTCCGGTTCCACGACGGCTCGGCCGAGGCGTCCGCCTTCATCGACCTGGCGCCCTACGGCTACCCTCTGAGCGGACCGGTCTATGCCTCCTTCGGCGTCACGGTCGGCGGGCCGCAGAAGGTGACGGTCGCCATCGACGCTCTCGAGCTCGGGCGGCTCGGGGTCCCCGCCGACATCCGGGCAAGGGCCGAGACGGCGATCAACAGCTACCTCGCGGAGCGGCTGCCGCAGGTCGCCGGGCTGGCGATCGAGGCGCTCCAGTTCAAGGACGGCGCGGTCCGCTTCAAGGGAACGATCCCGACGACGTACGAGGCCGGCACTCCGGCGCCGGGGACCATGCCCTGACGCCCGCGCTCAGGACGCGCGGTCGCGGTAGGCCAGGCGCCCGCCCGCGACCGTCGCGATGACGCGTCCCGGAATCGTGCGCCCCAGGAGGGGGGTGTTCTTGCCGCGCGATGCGAGGCCGGCCGCCGTGACCGTCCACGACGACCCGGCGTCGAAGATGACGAGGTCGGCGGGCGTACCCTCCACCAGCCCTCGCTCCGCGCCCCGACGCCCCGCCCGCGGGCCGAGCACCGCCGCCGGCCCGGTGGTGAGCGCCTCGATCGCCCGCGCCAGCGTCAGCTGCTGCGCACCGACCGCCGCCAGGAGCACCCCGAGCGCCGTCTCGACCCCGCTGATCCCGTTGGCTGCGAGGCCGAACTCGGCCTCCTTGTCCACCTGGGAGTGCGGAGCGTGGTCCGTGGCGACAGCGTCCGCGGTGCCGTCGACGAGGGCCGCCAGCGCCGCCGCCGCGTCCTGGGGTGCCCGAAGGGGCGGGTTGACCTTGCAGGAGGTGGCATAGGGGCGGGCGACGAGCGCGCCGTCCGCCCACGGGTCGCGCGGGTGGCCCGTGGCGTCGAGCGCCTCCCAGGCCCAGCGACGCGCGCCCGCCAGCCACTCGTCGGTGAAGCCGAGGTGGTGCGGCGTCACGTCGCACGTGACCGGCAGACCGGCGCCCTTCGCTCGCCGGACCGCATCGAGCGCCCCGGCGGTCGAGAGGTGGGTCATGTGGAGCCGGGCGCGCGGCGCGTCGGGCAGCACGGCGACCAGGACGGCGATCGCCCGCTCGACGGCAGCGACCTCGCCGGCAACCGGCCAGCCCTTGAGGCCGAGCACCGACGCCACGTACCCCTCGTTCGCCTCCGCGCCGGCCGTGAGGACCGGGTCCTGCGCGTGCTCGACGAGAGGGACGCCGAGCATCCCCGTGTAGAGCAGCGCGTTGCGCAGGATCAGCGGGCTCTTCACCGGTGAGCCGTCGTCGGAGAAGCCGACAGCACCTGCGTCGGCCAGCTCCCCGAGGGCCGCCAGGCGCTCCCCTTCCCGGCCTTCCGTGACGGCTCCGTGGAGGAGCAGCTCGACAGGCGAGCCCGAGCCAGCGGCGGCCGCCTGGACGCGGGCGAAGACACCCGGCTCGTCCGCCGCCGGGCTCGTGTTCGGCATGGCGCACACGGTGGTGAAGCCACCGTGTGCCGCGGCTGCGAGGCCCGATGCGACGCTCTCGGCATCCTCGTTGCCAGGCTCGCGCAGGTGGACGTGCAGGTCCAGGAACCCGGGCGCGACGACGACCCCGTCGGGTCCGATCCCCTTTGCATCGGGACCGTCGAGCCATGTCGCCGCCTTCAGCAGCCCGTCCCGGACGACGATCTCCCCGGGTCCCTCGCGGCCGGCGACCGGGTCGACCAGCCAGGCCCGGCTGATCTCCAGGAGCTCCACGGTCGCGCCGACGCGCATCTCGACTCCGTCCCGTGTCTCAGCCACCGATCGGACCCTCCGGCGCCCCGCCGTGGACGCCCGCCAGGAGGTACAGCAGCGCCATGCGGACCGCGACCCCGTTCGCGACCTGCTCCGTGATGACGCTGCGGTCCAGGACGGCGACGTCCGGCGCGATCTCCACCCCCTCGTTCATGGGGCCCGGGTGCATGACGAGGGCGTCGGGCTTTGCCGCCGCGAGCCTCTCGCGGGTGAGCCCGAAGCGCGCAGCGTATTCGCGCAGGCTCGGCAGCAGTCCCGCGTCCATGCGCTCGCGCTGGAGGCGCAGGGCCATGACGACGTCGGCGTCGCCGAGGGCGGCGTCCACGTCGGACGTCACGCTGAAGCCGACGTGCCCTGCCGGTCCGTGCCCGTTGGCCCAGCGAGCCGCCCAGGCGTCGAAGCCCCGAAGGATCGGGGTGGGCCCGCAGATCCACAGGTCGGCGCCCATGGCCGTCAGGCTCCAGACGTTGCTGCGAGCGACGCGCGAGTGCAGCACATCGCCCAGGATCACGACCTTCCTGCCGTGCAGGTCACCGAGGTGGGCCCGCATGGTGTACAGGTCGAGGAGCGCCTGGCTGGGATGGGCGTGCCAGCCGTCGCCGCCGTTGAGGACGCTCCCCGAGAAGACCTCGGCGGCCAGGTACGGGGCGCCCGACGTCCCGTGCCGCATCACGATCATCTGGGCGCCCAGGGCCTCGATCGTGCGGATCGTGTCGACGAGCGACTCGCCCTTCGTCACCGACGAGGCGCTGGCCGCGATGTTGACGACGTCGGCCGAGAGGTTCTTGGCTGCGACCTCGAAGGAGACCCGGGTCCGCGTCGACGCCTCGTAGAAGATGATCGTCACGTTGCGGCCGCGCAGGGCCGGCACCTTCGTGATGGGCCGGGCGAGGATCTCCTTCATCGCGTCGGTCGTCTTCATGACCAGGCCGATCTCCGACGCGGACAGCACGTCGACGTCGAGGAGGTGCTTCTGGGTCCAGCCCGCCTCGGGCGCGGCGGGCACCGGGACCGCCTGGCGTGGCGCGGCGGCCGGTGCGCTGCTCTCGGGTGCGCTCACGCCTGGTCCTCCCGGCGCTCGATGCGGACGGCGTCCTCGCCGTCGGTCTCCGTCAGGTGCACCTTCACCAGCTCGTCCCGCGACGTGGGGACGTTCTTGCCGACGTGGTCGGCGCGAATCGGCAGCTCGCGGTGGCCCCGGTCGACCAGGACCGCGAGGCGGATCGCCTGCGGCCGCCCGAAGTCGACGAGGGCGTCCATCGCCGCCCGGATCGTGCGTCCGGTGAAGAGGACGTCGTCGACGAGAACGACCGTCTTCCCGTTGAGGTCCACGGGGATCGCCGTTCCCTTCACGATCGGCTGCTGCGCGATGAGCGAAAGGTCGTCGCGGTAGAACGTGATGTCGAGGGCGCCGACCGGGAGTCCCACCCCTTCGTGGTCGGCGATCGCGACGGCGATCCGCTCGGCCAGGGGCACGCCGCGGCGCTGGATCCCGACGAGGACGAGCCCCTCGGTACCGGCCTGGCGCTCGACGATCTCGTGGGAGATGCGGACGATCGCGCGCCGGACCTCGTCCACCGTCATGATCTGGCGACCGTCCATCAGGCGACCGACCCGGTGCAGGGCCTGGTGCGCCCGGTGCGACGTGGCACGTGCGTCCTCCTTCCCGGCCTCGCGGGACCGGTCGTTAAAGGGTCGCGTGCAGTCTAGCGCGCCGCGGTGCCGGCGGCCGGGTCAGTGAGCGACGACGACGGGCTCGTTTCCGGGGTCCGGCACGCTGCGCAGCTGGCCGGCCGACTCGCCGTGCCAGGCGAACACGGTGACCAGGCTGCCCTGGCCGTTCCGGCCCGGCGGCGTGGACCAGGCGAGCCGGTCGGCGTCGAGCGAGAACCCCGGGAGGGCGGCCGCGTCGGCCAGGGCGACGGCGCCCAGCGTGCCGTCGTCGTTGACGTTGACCAGCCCGAGGCGTCCCGTGCCGGCATCGGCCGGATCGGCGACCCAGACGCCGAGGCGGCGGCCGGCGGGATCGAAGCGAACCTCCCAGTCGGTGACCGACGTGCCGGCAGCCTCGCTCGGGAGCGGCCGGACCGCCGAGTCGACAGCCCCCTCCGAGAGTGCCTTCCAGCCCGTGGTGACCAGTCGTCCGGCCGCGGGGACCCAGGTGTGCTCGGCGTCGCTCCAGGCCAGCGAGCCGGTCCAGTAGACGACCACCCGATCCGTCGGATCCACCACCGGCCGCCAGACCCCGTCACGCACGATCTCGGTGACGGTCCCGTCGGACGGATCCAGGAGGTAGGAGCGGGCCACGACCGAGGCCGGGTCGGCGTCGGCCGGCGGAACGGCGTCGGAGGGCTGCGCGTCGGCTCCGCCGACGCGGGCGCTGCTGGCCAGGATGCTGCCCTCCAGCCAGCCCGAGAAGACGGACCCGTGATCGTTCGTCAGTGCCTTCGCCCGGCGCTCGCCGACGCGCCAGGCGTAGATGTCGGGGCCATGGGATCCGTCCATGGGCCGGGCCGAGAAGGCGACCCAGCGGCCGTCGGGGCTGTACGCCGGGGAGGCGCCGACGAGCACGACGCTCTCGGCGATCTTGAGGGCCGTGGCGGCGGTCGGGGCCGGGGTGGCAGGCGGCATCGTGGGGAGCGGCGTCGCCGGGACCGGCGTGGCCACCGGGGTCGGCTCCGCGGACGCAGCCGGCTCGCTTGCCACGGGCGTTGGGCTGGCCGGTCCCGGCGACGTGTCCGGGCTGGCGGCCGGCGTCGTCGGCGACGGCGACACGAGGTCGGAGGGCGACGGCGCGGCGGGAGATCGCGACGGCGCGGGAGAGCCGGCTGGAGGAGTAGCAGGCTCACCCGACGCCGCCGGCGATTGGACAGGCGCGCTGGTTGGTACTGCGGACGACCCGGGGTGCGGGGTTGTGACGGGCTCTGTGAAATCCACGGACACCGCGTACACGGCGTCCTGGCCGACGACCACCGTGGGGCTCCCGTCGTGCGAGAGGATCACCGACGACGGCCTCACGGCGAGCGAGCCGACGGTCCGCGCGCTGCCGTCCAGGGTTCCGCACGCCGAGGCCCCGATCCCCGGGCAGACCTCGCCCACATCCGCGCTCGAGATGACGTACGTGCCGTCGGCCGCGCGGCTCACCCAGGCGACGGGCTGGGTGTCGACGATGATCGGCGTGGCAACGGGGAGCAGGCTCGCTGCGGGCCGGGTCGTTCCCGTCGGCGCACCGGGCGCCAGCGCCGGCGGCCCGACGACGAGGGCGACGACCGCAACGGCCGCAAGACCCGCAAAGGCGAGGCCCGTGCGCCGCTGTGTGCCCCGGGGCCCGCCGGCGCCGGCCGACCGCCGGGCACGCCCCCGGGTGGCGCGACGGACCTCGTCGTCCAGCGCGAGCGAGACGCGCGCGCCCAGGTCGCGCGGGGCGGGCGGCAGGTCGTCGCGGAGAGCATGCAGGAGCGCGGCGTCGGCAGCATAGGCGCCGGCCGTCGCGCGGCAGGCGTCACACCCGGCGAGGTGCGTCGTCCAGCCAGAGCCCATCCGCCTGCATCGAGCGGGCCGAGCAACGCCTCCGAGGCGAGGCCCAGCGCTCGCAGGTGCGGGTCGCCGATCCGGTCGGGGTGACGGATGATCCGCTGGAGGCCGCTCATCGCCGAACCTCCCGAGACCGGTCGGGTCGCGCCGCCCGCGCCGTGGCAGCGGCCTCGCGCTCCGCCGAGGCGGCATTCTCTTCGGCCAGGGCCCGCCGGAGGCTCTCGCGGGCCCGCGTGAGGAGCGCGCGGGCGGCAACGTGGGACGTGCCCAGGGCAGCGGCCAGCTCCAGGCCGGTCATCTCGTTGACCTCGGCCAGGAGGAGGGCGGAGCGCTGTCGCTCGGGGATCCGTTTGAGGGCCCGCTCCAGGTCGCCGGAGAGGCGAACGTCCATGGCCACGCGCTCCGCGGAGGGGGCGGAGCCGCGCGCCTCGCCGGTCCACGGGACGAAGCGGATGATCTTGCGGCGACGGATCTCGTCGAGAGCGACGCGGTGGGCGATCTGGTAGAGCCACGCCCGCGCCTTGGCAGGGTCGTCGAGGTCGGCGTGGGCGCGGTAGGCCCGGATGAAGGCATCCTGGGTCAGGTCCGCGGCCAGCTCAGGGTCGCGGAGCATGCGCACGAGGTAGGCGTAGATCTCGCCGTGGTGGCGGCCGAAGAGCTCCTCGACGAAGGCCCGGGCGGCCACTGGATCGGACGGCAGCGTCGCCGCACGGGCCGCGCGGCCGATATCGGTTGCGCCCTCGACGTGATCGGTCGGGCGAGAGGCCGCCGGGATCTCGTCCAGCTCCGGCGGCGGGACGTCGCGACCCGGGGTCATCGGGCGCACTCCCCAGCGGAGCGAGAGATCGACGAGCACGAAGCCTCCGGCGTACCGACTCGGCGCGGGCTCATCCCGCGTTCCGGCCCATTGACGAGGGGCGCCGCGGGCGTGTGACGCCCACCCGCACGCGGCTGGCCGACGTGGCTCACGGCCGCCCGCCCCGGTGCTCGGCGCGGATGTCCGGGCGGCCCTCCGGCGCGCCGTAGCCCAGGTGGCGGACCAGCTGGTCGGCCGCCTCCTCCGGGCTCACCGAGTTGACCGGGAGCCCGGTGCCCAGCTCGAGGCCGGCGATCTCCCGGAGCCGCGGATGGATCTCCCAGTGCCAGTGGTACGTGGCGTCGACGTGACCGGCGAGCGGCGCCGTGTGGAGGACGAGGTTGTAGGGAGGGCCGCCGAGGAGGTCGAGGCGGCCCAGGACCTGCCGCAGGCCTTCCGCGGTCGACGCGATGTCGGCATCTGTGGCCCGCCCGAAGTCGGCCTCGTGGCGCCGCGGCACGATCCAGACTTCGAAGGGCGAGCGCGAGGCGAAGGGGGCGAATGCGGTGGACGCGGCGTCCTCCCAGATGAAGCGGGTGCCGCGCTCGCGCTCGACCCGGACGGCGCGACAGTAGGGGCACTCGCTCTCGCGGATCACGAACCGGGCAGCACCCCCGATCTCCTCCGCTACCTCATGGGGGATCTGGGGAAGGTCGTAGAGGTCGAGACAGAGATGGTTCGTCCGGGCGCCTGCCTGGCGGCCCCAGTTCTGGAGCACCTGGAGGTAGGCGGTCTGGCCCGTTCGCGCCGCGTCGGCGAGAGCGTCGCGGGCGGCCGCGAGAAGCTCGCCGATGAGCCCGGTCCCGACCGAGTGGAGGGGCCGGTGCTCACCCGGCGGGGCGACGATCGTCCTCCAGCTTCCCGCGGCGCGGGCCTGGCTGAGGGCAATCTGCGTGACGCTCTTCTCCTGCTCGCGCGCCTCGGCCTCGGTCCCGACGGTCCGGAACGCGAAGTCCTTGAGGATCCGGGTCCGGACGCCATCGCCCGGCGGGAGACGGCAGTTGAAGCAGTCGCCGTGGTCATCGACCGGCTCGGCGTGGGTCACGAAGCGATCGCGATCGAACTCCCGGTCCACGAGCGTGGCGACCCACCAGCCGGTGATCGCGTCTCGGCGGAGCTCGAAGAGTCCGCCGGGCATCAGCGGGCTCCAGCGGGCATCCGTGCCGGCCCCGCTGGTGCGGGCGGCTCGGCCGGGGCTGGCGAGGTCCCGGGCGACGCCCCGAACGCCTCGGCGCCGGGCGGGATCCCGGGGCTCCGAGACGTGCGACGACACGGTCCAGCACGTGGCGCTCCCGCGCCGCGTCGGCCGCCGGCGGCAGGCCACCGACCAGCTCGAGGCCGAGACGCCGGGCCAGGGCCGGCGCGAAGGCCGCGGCCGCCTCGGCGACGCTGGCCGTCGTCGGCCGCGCGGCCTCGACGAACCCTGCGTCTCGCGAGGTACCGTCGGCATGCGGAGCGCGGGGATCGAAGCCTGGCCGGATCGTGCGCCGAGTCGTCCGTATGGCTGCGCTCCCGCGCGAGGGACGTGGTGCGCAAGCCCGGCATCCCGCACGGGTCGATGAGGTCGAAGTCGGCAAGGTTCGTGGAGACGTTGAGGGCGATGCCGTGGAACGTGACGCCGCGGGCGACGCGGATCCCGAGCGCCCCGATCTTGCGCGGGAGCGGCCCAGCTGCGTCCACCCAGCAGCCGGGGTGGCCGGCGCGCGGGCCGGCCGCGACGCCGGCGGCTGCGCACGTGTCGGCCATCGCACCTTCGAGCGCGTCGACGAAGCGGCGCACCCCGAGGGGTCGCCATCCCTGCCCGAGGCCGCCGGCGGGCGACCGTGGGGCGGCGACCGTCGGGCGTGAAACGGCGCCCGTCGGGCGTGGGCCGGCGCCCGGAGCGGCGAGGGCCACGATGGGGTAGGCCACGAGCTGACCCGGCCCGTGATAGGTGACCTCACCGCCGCGCTCGACACGGACGACCTCGATCCCGCGCGCCGCGAGCAGCTCGAGGGGCGCCAGGACGTGACCCTCGCCGGCGTTTCGCCCCAGCGTCAGGACGGCGTCGTGCTCCAGGAGGAGCAGCTGGTCCTCGTCGAGGGATCCGTCGGCGCGCGCGGCGGCCAGCACCTGCTGGAGAGCCCACGCGTCGCGATACGCGATCCGGCCAAGCCAGCGGGCACGCAGGACACGGGGCGCCGCCTGCTCCTCCATCGTCACGCGCTCCACCTGCGCACGATACCAGCGCCGGGTGCACCGGCGGTTGACCACGCCACCGGGCCGCTCCGCCAAGCGCACGGGTCTCGCGCCGTGGGCCGCACCGTGTTCGGGTCGTCGCGGTCGGCGAGCGGCGACGGCTGCCGGCGACCGTCCGCCCGCGGGTCGCGATCACGGTCCGTTGCACGGAGCGCAGTCGCTCCTTCGTGGGAGGATCCACATCCTGGATTCAGGATTGCTTCAGGCACGCGTGGCTGAATCCGCATCAAGGTTCTCGGCCACCTCCCCGAGATCCCACCCGCCGGACGACCGATCTCCTCCCGGTCACCCGGCCGCGAAACCGGACCTGCCCCGCCTTCCCCCCTCGGCGGACGGGTCCGTTTTCGCGTCCGGTCGGAGGCGCACGCTCGGTGCCGCGCCCGCCTGGAGCCCCGCCCGCCGTGGCCGCCTCGACCCTCAGGCGGGCGCGAGCAGCAGCAGGGCGACGAGAGCGCCGATCGCCCCCACCGCCACGGCGAGGATCAAGCCGCGACCGGGCCTGACGGCCGAGACGTGCGGGATCGCGGCCATCAGGCCGCCAGCCGGCGCCGACGCGAGGCCCGTCGAACGCAAGGGCCCGAATCCGCTCAGGGTGTTGGGGGCCGCCTCGCCGGAGAGGCGGTTCGGAACGACAGGCGGAGTGCTTGCCATGGCGGCGCTCCTTCGTGGTGCGTCCGGCGTTTCCTCGGGACAGCACCTGTGCAAGCGGCCACGCGCCGATCGGGCGGTCGGGAAGCTGCAGCGAGTCTACACCCGGGCCCGCGGGCTTCCGATCGACAGGGCTGCCGATCGACGGATGCGGCCGACGCGGTCGGCACCCCTGGTCGGGACAGCCGCCTCGTCGCTACTCGCCGCCGCCGAAGATGTCGAACACGTCACCCAGCAGGCCGCCGCGGCGGCGAGGCTGGCCCGTCGCGTCCTTGCGGGCTCCTTCGCGGGAATCGCCACGCCGATCGTCGTCCCGTGTCGTGGACCACGGCCACGTCGTCGTCATCGTCGCGGTACGCCGAGCGCCGGTCGTCTTCCCGGCTGCGTGCCCGGGGATCGTCCTGGCGCGTCAGGGAGTCGTCCGGGCGGCTGGGCTCGTCGGGGCGGCGCGCATCGGCGGGGCCGGCGACGACGACGGGGGCGCGGTCCCGGGGAGCCTCCGCGTCGATGAGCCGCTCCAACTCGCCCCGGTCGAGGAAGATCCCGCGGCACTCGGTGCACTGGTCGATCACCACCCCGCTGCGCTCGTACGTGCGCATGTCGCCGGCGCATTTCGGACAGGCAAGGGGTGCGAGCTGTCGAGTCTCGGTCATGGTGCCAACGTCCTCGTGTACGGCACGGCGTCGTGGTGCATGCCACCGGCCGACCCGCCGTCGTCCAAGCATCGGGCCGCGATCGACCTGCGTCCACGACCAACGGTCCGGACCGGGCAGGTCGATCGGCCCGACATGGCGAGCGAGACCGCCCAGGCCGGCCGCACGGGCCGGGCCTCCGCGCCACTCGTCGCCGCGGCCCGCCGACGGACACCGCCGCGGGTCCACGGACGGCGCACGAGATCGAAACTAGGGAGAGGTCCCTATTGCGGACCGGCGACCGACGCGTCCACCCTACCCGGTCCGGACCGGTGCGCGCGAGCACCGGGACCATCACGGCTCGAGTCGGAGTGCGCATGGCTCTCGGATGGGATGTCGGCAACGCCCTGGCGAGAGTCTCGCCGAGCGTGCGCCGGCGCCGGCGCGAAGCCGACGCGCGTGAGATCGGCGCGATCGAGGCTGCGGCGGTCCATCGCCTCGCGGTGATGTTCGACGCCCCCGAGCTCGATCCCACGCCAACCGACCGGTCCGTCCAGGCGAGCGCCGGACCGGCGCCGACGGACACGGCGTCCCGGTCGCCCAGGGCGAAACGGGCGAGCCGTCCTGGCCGGGTGTGGGCCCCGACGGCGCCGCGCCTCGACTGGGCCCGGTCGACCTCGGCGGTCCTCGTTCTCGTCAGCGTGCTGGCGGTCGGGGTCGTGGGACTCGCGTCCGTCACCGTGCCGGGCCCGCCATGGGTCGACGGAGCCGGCGTGGCCGCCATCGCGCCGCCATCCCCGAGCCCGTCGAGCGCGCCCGGCGCCGGCCTCGACGACGTGACGGGCAGCGGGCTGGCCGGCCTGGCGGCCGGCCCGGCGTCGCCCGGTCCCGCATACCTGCGCCAGTGGGCCCCGCCGTCCGCCCGGTCCACGACGGACCCGGGAGACCTCATGCTCCCGCGGACGACGGCGCCGAGCAGCCCGTCGGGCCGGCCGTCCACGCCCAGCCCGAGCCCCCGGCCGAGACCGCATCGCGCGACGACCGGGCCGACCCCTGCTCCGCGGTCGACGCCAGCCCCTCCGCGCGCCACACCCAGCCCGAAGCCGGCGGCCGTCCCGACGCCGGCGCCCCACCCGACGGCTCGTCCGACGCCCACGGCGACCCCGGTCGTGGTCCCGCCGCCCACGCCACAGCCCACGCCACAGCCGACGCCCGTGGTGGTCCCGCCGCCCACTCCCCCGCCGACCGACCCGCCGATGCCGACGCCGGCGCCCTGAGGCCAGCCTCGCCCGCCAACGATCCGGCGGCCTTCGGAGCCGCCGAGCCGGGGTCCACCTCCACGCGGACCCGGCGGACCACAATGCTGTCTGAGGGGCCCGGAGCGGCGTGACCTCCAGCCCTGTCGACCCGTCCGTCGCATCGTGTTGGATGGGCGGCGCGCCAACGGCGGTCGGCCACGCGGGCCGGCCGTGCCACCCGTCGCTCGCAGGTCGCTCATGTCCGCCCAATTCGTCTCGCGCACGTCGAAGGCCCTCCCCCTGGCCGTCGTCGCGCTTGCGGGCGCCGCGATCGTTGGCCTCCTGGTCCTCTCGCCCGCCTACGGCTTCCATCGCGACGAGCTCTACTTCATCGTCGCCGGCCGCCATGCCGCGTTCGGCTACGCCGACCAGCCGTCGCTGACGCCGCTTCTCTCCGCCGGTGCCGTGAGCCTCCTGGGGCTCTCCCCGACCGCGGTGCGGATCCTGCCGGCTCTCGCGATGGGGTCGATCGTGGTGCTGGCGGCGCTCATGGCGCGCGACCTCGGGGGCAGCCGCCGGGCGCAGGTCCTTGCGGCATTCGTGACGTCGATCTCCGGCTTCCTCGCGAGCGGTCACCTCGACGTCACGGCAACCTACGACTTGCTGGCCTGGACGCTCGCCCTGTGGCTCGTGGTCCGGCTCCTCTCGGGCGCCGACCCGCGACTCTGGATCGCCGTCGGCGTGGTGGCCGGGATTGCGCTCGAGAACAAGCACCTCATCCTGTTCCTCGGCGCGGGCCTGGCAACCGGCCTCCTCCTCGCCCGCCGCTGGGACGTCGTACGCAGCCCGTGGGCGTGGGGTGCCGTGGGCATCGCCATCCTGCTCTGGCTGCCGAACCTCGCCTGGCAGGCCGCCAACGGGTTCCCCCAGCTGGAGATGGCAGCGGCCATCTCCGGAGGTGGGGCGGACGAGCGTGCGAAGGTGATCCTGGAGCTTCTCCTGATCGCGGGGCCGCTCCTCTTCCCGGTGATGCTTGCGGGTGGCTGGTGGCTCCTCCGCAGCCCGGCTGGCCGCACCTGGCGGGCCCTGGGGTGGGCCTGCCTGGCGATCCTCGCCATGGTCCTGCTCGCCGGTGGCAAGAGCTACTACGCGGCCGGCCTCCTGCCGCTGCTCATCGCCGCGGGGTCGATCGTGCTGGACGGCTGGCTGGCGAGAGGCCGGCCGGGCCTGCGGATGGCGTCCTTCGCCGTCGTGGCGACCCTCTCCGGCGTCGCGGCCGCGATTCTCGTCCTGCCGATCGTCCCCGCAGCGTCGCTCGCCGCGACCCCGATCCCCGACCTGTACAAGGAGTCCGCCGAGCAGGTGGGCTGGCCGGAGCTCGTGGCGACGGTCGAGAGCAGCGTGGCGAGCCTGCCGCCCGAGGACCGGGCGCACGCCGTCCTCCTGACCGCCAACTACGGCGAGGCGGGCGCCCTGGAGCTGCTGGGGCACGATCTCCCGCCCGTCGCCTCCGGTCACACGGGCTACTGGGACTGGAGCCGGCCGTCCGACGACCGTACCGTCGTCGTCCTCGTCGGCTGGCGCGATGCGACGTACGCGGCCAGCCTCTTCGAGTCCTGCCGGGTGACGGCGGTCTTCGACAACGGCCTCGGGCTCGACAACCAGGAGCAGGGCGTCCCGATCCGGGTCTGCGGGCCGCCGAGGCGTCCGTGGGCCGAGACGTGGCCAGAGCTGCGCCACCTCGACTGAGGCCGCCGCGCGGCACCGTTGCGGGATCCGCCGGCGCCTCCGCAGGCGGCCTCGGCCCGGGGCGCGTGGCGGATCGTCCGAGGCCCAGCGGCGAGGCATAAGATCTCCCCATGGCGCTCTCCCCCTCCGCCGCTCCCGAACCGGCCGCGGAGGATCTCGTGGCGGCCCCGATCGTCATCGTCGGAGCCGGCCTCGCGGGCCTCACCGTGGCCCTCCACCTCGCCGACCGGCACCGCGTCATCCTGCTCGCCAAGCGCGGCTTCGACGAGACGGCGACCGCCTGGGCGCAGGGCGGCATCGTCGGGGTGCTGGGTGACGACGACAGCGTGGACCTGCACGTCCGCGACACGCAGGACGCGGGGGCGGGCCTCGTCGACGAGCACGCCGCGCGCTTCATCGCCGAGCACAGCGGCCAGGCGATCGCGTGGCTGGTCGAGCAGGGCGTGCCGTTCTCGACGGATCCCAGCGGCCCGCTCGGCCTGCACCTGACCCGCGAGGGCGGGCATGCCGTCCGCCGGATCGCCCACGCTGCGGACGCGACCGGCCGGGCCATCCACGAGGCGCTCCTCGCCCGCGCTCGGCGCCACCCGAACGTGACCATGCGGGAGCGCTGGATGGCGGTCGACCTGGTGACGTCGCGGCACCTGCGGCGTGACGAGCCAACCCGCACCTACGGCGTGTATGCGCTCGACATCGACCAGCAGCGCGTCGAGACGCTCCCCGCCGCGGCCGTCGTGCTCGCGACCGGCGGGGTCGGGAAGGTCTATCGCTACACCTCGAATCCCGACACGTCCACCGGCGACGGGATCGCCATGGCCTGGCGCGCTGGCTGCCGGGTGGGGAACATGGAGTTCGTCCAGTTCCACCCCACCTGCCTCTACCACCCCCAGGAGCGCAGCTTCCTGATCACCGAGGCCCTGCGCGGCGAGGGCGCCTACCTGACGCTCCCCGACGGAACCCGGTTCATGGCGGCGCACGACGCCCGGATGGAGCTGGCGCCGCGCGACATCGTCGCCCGCGCGATCGACTTCGAGATGAAGAAGCACGGCCTCGACCACGTGTGGCTGGACGCCACGCACCTCGACGAGGCGTTCCTGAAGGAGCGGTTCCCGACGGTCCATGCCGGCTGCCTGAAGCTGGGCATCGACATCGCCCGGCAGCCGATCCCGGTCGTCCCCGCCGCGCACTACACGTGCGGTGGGGTGGTCACGGACCTCGACGGCCGGACGGACCTGCCCGGCCTCTTCGCCGTCGGCGAGACGACGTACACGGGCCTCCACGGCGCGAACCGGCTGGCCAGCAACTCGCTCCTCGAATGCGTCGTCGTCGGCCGCACCTGCGCCGCCCGGATCGACGGCCAGGCGCTCCACGCTGAGGCCACCCTCCCGGCCTGGGACGAGAGCCGGGTCGAGAACGCCGACGAGCAGGTCGTCATCTCGCACAACTGGGACGAGCTGCGGCTCTTCATGTGGAACTACGTCGGCATCGTGCGGACGACGAAGCGGCTGGACCGGGCGCTCCGGCGGATCCATCTCCTGCGGGCGGAGATCGACGAGTACTACGCCAACTTCCGGGTCAACCGCGACCTCCTCGAGCTTCGCAACCTCGTCGACTGCGCCGAGCTGGTGGTCCGGTCGGCGCTCTCGCGCCACGAGAGCCGCGGCCTGCACTTCAGCCGGGACTACCCGTACACGCTTCCGGCCAGCTTCCCGACCGTGCTGATCCGCGGCTCCCGCGAGAGCTGAGGCCGGCGCGGCGCCGGGACCATGACCCGGCGACCCGTCCGCGTGGGGCGACCCGTCCGCGTGGGGCGACCCGTCGTCGTGCGGCCCTGGCTCAGGTCCGGACCACCCGCATCGAGTAGTCGACCGCGCTGATGTCCTTCGTCAGCGCGCCGACGGAGATGCGGTCGACCCCGGTCGCCGCGATCTCCCGGAGCCGGTCCAGCGTCACGCCGCCCGACACCTCGAGCTGCGCGCGGCCGCCGGCCAGGCTGACAGCCTGGCGCATGCGCTCCGGGGTGAAGTTGTCGAGGAGCACGCTTGCGGCGCCCGCCGCCAGCGCCTCGCCGAGCTGGTCGAGCGTCTCTACCTCCACCTGGATCTCCACGCCGGCGTCGAGCGCCCGCGCGCCGGCCAGGGCGGCGGCCACGCCGCCGGCCGCCGCGATGTGGTTCTCCTTGATGAGGATGCCGTCCCACAGGGCCAGCCGCTGGTTCTCGCCTCCCCCGACGCGGACGGCGTACTTCTGGGCCTGGCGCAGCCCGGGGATCGTCTTGCGCGTGTCGAGGACCAGGCAACCACGCGGGTTCGGCGAGGCGCCCTGGATCGCGCGCACGTGGCGCCGCGTGAGCGTGGCCGTGCCCGACAGGAGCTGCAGGAAGTTGAGCGCCGGGCGCTCGGCGGTGAGGAGCGCGCGGGCGGCACCGCCGAGCTCGCAGACGACGCTGTCCGGCGCCATGTCGGCACCCTCCTCGTAGCGCCAGGCGATCCGGGCCGCCGGATCGAGCGCCAGCACGCACATCTCGAACCAGTCGCGCCCGCACAGGACCGCCTCCTCGCGAACCCGGACGCGCGCGACGACCGTGCCGGGCGCAACCAGCCGCGCGGTCCAGTCGCCCGTGCCGACGTCCTCGCGAAGGGCGTCGCGCACGTTTCGGGCCCGCGCCTGCTCCAGGGTCTCGTTGTGGCCCGGCGGGTCGAACGGCTCGGCGTTCACCCGGACGTCTCAGGCCGACCCGAGGTGCGGCACGAACCCGTGGCGAGGCGTGACCACGCTGTCCGGGTTGGCGGCGACGAACGCCAGCATCCGCTCGATGCCGCCGAGGGCGCGGACGCGCGCCGGCTCGGGCACCGTCACAGCGCCGCTGCCGCGCTCCAGGCAGTCGACCACCCCGGCCAGGGCATTCATCGCCATCCACGGGCAGTGGGCGCAGCTCTTGCACGTGGCGCTGTCGCCCGCCGTCGGGGCCTCGATCAGGGTCTTGCCGGGTGCCAGCTGGCGCATCCGATGGAAGATGCCGTTGTCGGTGGCGACGATGTACTCCCGGGCATCCCCCTCGACGACGGCCCGCAGGAGCTGCGACGTCGAGCCGACGACGTCGGCCTGCTCGACAACGCTCTGCGGCGATTCCGGGTGGACCAGGACCGGGGCGTCCGGGTGCTCCTCGCGAAGCAGCTCGAGCTCGACGCCCTTGAACTCCTCGTGGACGACGCAGGCGCCGTTCCAGAGCTGCATGTCGGCGCCCGTCTCGCGCTCGATGTAGGCGCCGAGATGTCGGTCCGGGGCCCACAGGATCTTCTCGCCCCGCTCCTTCAGGTGCTCGACGATCGCGAGCGCGCAGGAGCTGGTCACCATCCAGTCGGCGCGGGCCTTCACGGCGGCGCTCGTGTTGGCGTAGACCACGACGGTCCGGTCGGGATTCGCGTCGCAGAAGGCGGCGAACTCGTCGGGCGGGCAGCCGAGGTCGAGGGAGCAGGTCGCCTCGAGGTCAGGCATCAGGACCCGCTTCTCCGGGCTCAGGATCTTCGCCGTCTCGCCCATGAAGCGGACGCCGGCAACGACCAGGGTCGCGGCCGCGTGCTCGCGCCCGAAGCGGGCCATCTCGAGCGAGTCGGCGACGCATCCGCCGGTCTCGAGGGCCAGGTCCTGGATGTCGCCGTCGACGTAGTAGTGCGCCACGAGCACGGCGTCGTTGGCCGCCAGCAGGTCGGCGGCCTGCGCCTTCTGCTCGGCTCGCTCTGCTGCCGACGGCATCGCCGGAACCCTCGCCCAGGCCCGGGCGATGCGCTCCGAACCGTCGACGCGAGGCTGCGCGAATTGGACCTGAACCTGGCTCATGACCGTGCGTTCGCTCGTCCCGTTCGATGGGCTGCGCCGTTGGCGACGCCGCCGGATCGTACCGTGTGCGCCGATGTCGCGTGCGTGGCAACGGTCCTCGGCGGGGACCCGTGATGTGAGGGTTGCGCACGCGGGACGAGCCGCGCCATCCGGATCGGCCGCCTGATGACGTCTCCAGCGCGCCCCGTGAGCGCCGGGGGCAACGTCGCGAGCCAGGCGCCGGGGCGCCGAGCCTGCCCCGGCGCTGGGATCGCGGGGCGCGCCGGGTTCCTCGCTCGATGCCGGGGCCCCGGGTCGCCCGGACCGAGGTCGCCGCGGTTCAGCCCTTGACGCTGCCGGACGTGAGGCCCGCGACGATGTAGCGCTGGAAGGCGAAGGCGATGATGACCGGCGGCAGCGCCGCGATCACGCCGCCGGTCGCGAGCAGCCCGAAGTCCACGCCGTGGCGGCCGATGAAGTCGTTGATCGCGATGGGCAGCGTCTTGGACGCGTTGGTCTGGGTGATGATCAGCGCGTACAGGAACTCGTCCCACGCGAGCAGGAACGACAGCAGGGCCGTGGACGCGAGGCCGGGGGCGGCGACCGGCACGATGACCCGGACCAGGGCCCCCAGCCGTGAGCACCCGTCGACGCGAGCCGCATCGTCGAGCTCCGGCGAGATCGTCTCGATGTACCCGCGCATGATCCAGATCACGAACGGGGTCACGAACGACGAGTAGATGATGATCAGAGCCAGGGGCGTGTCGCGCAGGTGCAGGCTGCTCATGATCTGGTAGAGCGGCAGGACCAGGGCGATCGGCGGCAGCATGTACGTGGCCATGAACGCCAGGACCAGCCAGCTGCGGCCGGGGAAGCGGAGCCGGGCGAAGGCGTACGCGGCGAGCGTGCCCACGACCATGGCCAGCGCCGTCACCGTCGAGGCGATGATCGTGCTGTTCACGAGGGCGGCCCGGAAGCTGAGGGCGCTGTCGTCGGCAGTGTTCCCGACCGTCAGGTCGGCGAATCTCTGGAACGTGACATGGGCCGGGATCCACCTGAGCGGCCGCTCCAGCAGGTCCACGGGCTCCGCGACGCTGGAGATGAAGAGCCATACGAACGGCGCGAGGATCGCGGCCAGGGCGAGGATCATCGCCCCGTACAGGAAGGCCGTCCGGGCCGCGCGGCGCAGGCGGACGCCGGACCGACGCCGACGCCGGGCCGAGGCTCCGGCGGGCCCGGGCGCGTGAGCCGGAGCGGCAGTGGGAATGGGCGCGGTCGCCATCGGCTACACCCTCCCCGTCCGGCCGAGCATGCGGAGGTAGACCGCGGCCAGGGCCATGATGATCAGGGCGATCAGGTACCCGAGCGCCGCCCCGGAGCCGAAGTCGTAGCCCTGGAACGCCGTCTGATACGCATAGATCGCGATCGTCTGCGTGGCGTTCGCGGGGCCACCGCCCGTCATGATCCAGATGATGTCGAAGACCTTGAACGCCTCCATCGTGCGCAGCACGAGGACGATCAGGATCACCGGCGTGATCAGCGGCAGCACGATCAGGCGGAACGACTGGAACGGCGTCGCGCCGTCGACCTTGGCCACCTCGACCAGCTCGCGGTCGACCGACTGGAGCGCCGCCAGCAGGAGGATGGCCACCAGTGGCGTCATCTTCCAGACGTCGGCGACGATCACCATCCACATCGCGAGGTCGCTGTTCGACAGCCAGACCTTGTAGTCACCGAGCAGGCCGAGCTGCGTGAGGAGCGCATTGAGGGCGCCGTACTCCGCGTTGTCGATCCAGCGCCACATCAGCGCGTTGACGATCGTCGGCAGCGCCCAGGGCAGGATGATCAGGCTGCGGAGCAGCCACCGACCGCGGAGCGGCTGGTCCATGAGCAGCGCGAGCGCGAGCCCAAGCAGGAGCTCCAGCGTGGTCGAGGCGACGGTGAAGAACAGCGAGCGCCCGACGGCCGCCCAGAAGTCGGGGCTGGTCAGCTGGTCGACGTAGTTGCCGAGGCCGACGAACGGCTCCTTGCCGGGATGGATGAGGCTGATGTCGAAGAGGCTCATCCATGCGGCCCGCGCGAGCGGGACGAGGACGACGAGCACGATGACGAGGGCGGCGGGGGCGATGAACGCCGCCGCCACCCACGACTCCGGCCAGGGTCTCGTTCGCGCCCGCGGGAGGCGGGCGCGAACGGGAGCATCCACGGTCAGTGCGCCTCGGTCACGGGACCGCGGGGCGCGTGGGCCTCACGCGCCGGGTCCCGCGGATCCTACTTCTGGAAGTCGGGCAGCTTCGCCGCCACGCCGTTCAGGGCCTGCTCCGGGGTGACCTTGCCCTGGAGCGCCTCCTGGATCGCGACCTGGAGCGCGTTCGAGAGCTTCGTGTAGTACGGCACGACCGGCCGCGCCACGAGGCCCGCGAACTGCGTGTTCGCCGCCGCCCAGAAGGAAGGGTTGGACTTGGTGAGGTCCGGGTTGTCGAAGGACGCCTTCCACATCGGGAAGGCGAGCGACGTGTCGAGCTCCTGGCTCTTCTGGCTGGCGATGGACAGCGCGTACGCAAGCGCCTCGTCCGGATGCTGGGAGCTCTTCGTGACCGCGAGCGCCATCCCGCCGTTCACGCCGCTCGTCGGGATGCTTCCCTCCCCCGGGCTGCCGATGACGTCGACCTGGCCCGCCACCTTGGACTGCTTCGCGTCGTTCATGACCGCGTAGCCGTAGGTCCAGTTGAGGGCCATGGCCGCCTGGCCCGCCGACATCGTGCTGTTGACGTCGTCCTCGGTGAATCCGAGCGAGGCGGGGTTCATGAGGCCGTCGTCCAGCAGCTGCTTCATGAACTGGAGCGCCTTGAGACCACCGTCGGTGTTGAAGAGGGCGTTGCCCTGCGCGTCCACGAAGTCCGTGGCGCCGAAGGCCGCCGCGAGCTGGGTCCAGTCACAGATGACTGCCTCGGCCTGCTTCCAGCTGCCGACGAGCGGGTACTTGACGATCCCCTTGGCCTTGATCGCCTTGGCGGCGGTCACCACGTCGTCCCACGTCTTCGGCGGCGTCGAGATCCCCGCATCGGCGAGCATCTTCTTGTTGAACAAGAAGAACTTCGAGTCGTTGATCCAGGGCACGCCGTAGGTCTTGCCCTGGTAGTTGGCGGCGGTCCAGGCGGAGTCGAAGACGCCGCTCTTGAACTCGGCGGGGATCTTCGCCGTGATGTCGGTGACGATCCCGGCCTGGGCGAACTCGGCCGGCCAGATGGCGTCCATCAGCACGACGTCGTACTGGCCGGAGCCGCCGACCTGGTCCGTGACGATCTTGTCGTGGAGCGAGTCGTAGCTCACGAACTCGGGGATGACCGTGACGTTCGGGTTGGCGGCCGTGAAGGCATCCGTCATCGCCTTCACGTCCGCGTCGCTGTAGGCGGCCTGCTTCATGAACAGGGCATGCAGCGTGACAGGCGCCGCACTTGGCGTCGTTGCCGGCCCGGCGCTCGGGCTCGTGACGGCGCCCGCGCTTGGGCTGGTGACGGCGCCCGCGCTGGGGCTGGACGTGCTCCCGCTGCACGCGGCAACGAACACTGCCGCGATCGCCAGCGCCGCGTACCGGCTGGCCCGGATGCGCCGCGACCTCCAGATCTGACCCATCGTTCACTCCTCTCCTGACCGACGGCCCGCGCCCGGTCCGGGCGCGCAAGCCCAGCACGATACCGCCTAGCTCATCCCATGCGCGCCCCCGCCGATCGAGAAGGCCCCGAACAGGGCCGAAGGAGCGGAGCGCCTGCGGGCAAGCTGGAGCGCCGCGGCGATGGCTCCCAGCAAGGTCGAGTCGCCCCGCAGGCGCGTGACGACGAGCCGCGGAGCCCGTGGCAGCCGGCGCTCCAGCGTGGCCACCAGCACCGGGACGTGGGGCTCGAGGGCTCTGCCCACGGGCCCGTCGAGGATAACCAGCGCCGGGTCGACGATCGCGCCGACGGCGACGAGCGCCATCCCCACGTGGTCCAGGAGCTCGTCGACCACCTGCAGGGCAACCGTGTCGCCGTCGCGGGCCGCCTCGAACAGGTCGGCGGCCGTCGGCGCGGCACCGGCGGCCCAGGCAGGCTCGCCCGGCCGTGCGAGGGCGCGGGCGCGGGCGATCAGCGTCCCCTCGGAGATGGCTGCCTCCATGCCTCCCACCGGTCCGTCGAGCGGGAGCCGGGATTGCGCGCGGTCGACCAGCAGGTACCCGATCTCCCCGCCGCCGTTGTGGCGCCCCTTGACCAGGCTGCCGTTCGCCACGACCGCTCCGCCGACGCCGGCCCCGAGGTAGAGCGTGACGAAGTCGTCCGTGTGCCGCCCGTCGCCGCGCCACGCCTGCGCCAGCGCGGCGAGGTTGACGTCGTTCTCGACGACGAACGGGACCCCGACCCTGTCGGACAGGGAGGCGACGATGTCGAACGCCTCCCATTCCACGGACGGTCCGGCCATGCCGAAACCCGTCTCCGGATCGAGGATGGCCGGCACGCCGACCGCGAGCGCGGTCAGGGGGACTTCTTCGCGGACCGCCTCCGCCGTGAGGGCGTCGACCACGGCCAGGAGAGTCGCAAATGCGCTGCCCTGCTGGCGTGTCGGCCGTGTCTCCTCGCGCAGGACGTCGCCGGCGAGGTCGGCGAGCGCGCCGTGGCAGGACGCGGCGCCCAGGTCGATGGCGATGACGGCGCCGGCCCGACGATTGAACGAGATGACATCGGGCGGTCGCCCGCCATCGGAGGGCGAGTGGCCCCCCGCCACGACGAGCCCCGCCCGGAGGAGACGGCCCACGATCCGGCTGACGCTCGCGGGTGACAGCTCGAGCCCGCGCGAGATCTCCGGCCGGCTCGTCGACCCGTGCTCGCGCACGTAGTCGAGCACCAGGAACTCGTTCACCTCGAGCATGGCGGCGTGGCGAAGAGGCATAGTTCCTATCCGAAAGAAACGAACGATGCCAGCATAGGTGGCGCGTCAAGCCCGCTTCCGATGTGCGCGTCATCGCCCCGTGACCGGTCATCTGACGCGGGGCTCGTCGAGCGGGCCGGCCGGCAGTCCGCTAGCGTGGCGGCATGCCACGACCAGCAGCGGTCCCGCCGAGCACCGTCGTCTTCGACCTGGGTGGTGTCCTCATCGACTGGGACCCGCGCCATCTGTACCGCCAGCTGTTCGACGACCCGGCCGAGATGGAGACGTTTCTGGCCCAGGTGACGACCCCCGAGTGGAATGCCGCGCAGGACGCGGGGCGCCCCTGGGCGGAGGCCGTCGCAGACCTCGCCGCGGCGCATCCCCAGCACCGGGCCCTGATCGAGGCGTTCCACGAGCGGTGGCCGGAGACGGTCGCGGGACCGATCGCGGGGACGGTCGACGTCCTCGCCGAGCTCCGCGCGACGGGGGTGCGGCTCCTGGTCCTCAGCAACTGGTCGGCGGAGACGTTCCCGACGGCGCGCAGCCGCTTTGGCTTCCTCTCCTGGTTCGACGGCGTCGTGATCTCGGGCGACGTCGGCTCGATCAAGCCCGACCCCCGGATCTTCGAGCACCTGATGGAGCAGCACTCGGTCCTGCCGCAGGAGACGGTCTTCGTCGACGACCAGGCCGCGAACGTGGAGGCGGCCGCCCGGCTCGGATTCGTCGCGGTCCTGTTCCGGGAGGCCACGGCACTCCGCCACGAGCTCGAGGCGCTCGGGCTGCTCGAGCCGCCCGGGCATCCGCCGGCCGTCGGACGCCGCCGGCGGGCGCCCGCGCTGGACTCAGGAGATGATGACCGGGTCGATCGGGTACGGGTGGAGGATCGCCCCGCCTGACGGCGTGACGCGATAGACGTCCTCGTGACGGGCGCCGCCCAGCCCCGGGATCGCCACCACGGTGTGGCCGATCGTCATGGTCATGCCCTCGCGGAGCGGCACGTTGCGGTGTGGCGGGATGATCGTCGAGGCGGGTGTCTCCTCGAAGCGGAGGCCCAGCCCGTGCCCGATGCCGTGCACGTGGTACGCACCGAGGCCCCGGCGCTCCAGGACCCCGCCGGCGACCGCGTCGAGGTCGGCAACGGTCACCCGGGGGCGCATCGCGTCCCGGACGGCCGGGATCAGCTCGGCATAGGCGAGGAGCAGGTCCCGCTGGCGCTGGTCCGGCTCGCCGAGGACGAACGTCCGGGCGAGGTTCGCGCAGTAGCCCTCGACCTGGGGGGTCAGGTCGATCACCGCCAGGTCGCCGCGCTGCAGCGGCCGCGGGCTCAGGCGCCCGTGGAGCATGCAGGTCTCGATCCCGAACGTGACGTAGACCGGCGTGCTGGTCCTCTCGGCCCCGGCCCGCATCATCGCGTAGGTCACCTCCGTCGCGACCTCGTGGGCGGTGACGCCCGGCCGCAACAGCTCGCGCGCGCGATCCATCCCGATGCCGGCGACACGCTGGGCCTCGGTCATCAGGGCCAGCTCGCCCTCGTCCTTGATCATCCGCAGGGGATCCATGACCGGGTCCGACGAGACGACCTCGACGTTTGGGTTCACCTTGCGGAAGAGCTCGAGGAGGAAGGCCGGCGTCTCGAACCACATCTGCACCCCGACCCTGGGGCGGTCCGGGCTCCGGCGCGGGCTCGCAGCGGCGCTCGCGGGCGGCGTCGCGGGCGGCGCTCGCGGCGGCGGCGCCCGGGCTGACCCTCGCGATGATCTCGCGCAGCAGCCCGACGACGTCATGGATCTGACCGCCCACGGAGCCGAAGACGAGCACGTCGCCACCGGCGAGGCTGGCCCGGATCTCCGGCTCCTCGCCGGCGAAGGCGATGATCGTCGGCGGACCCTCCACGGGTATGACCGCGCGCGGCTGGGTCCGGTCGACGCCGAAGAGGTACCGGTAGTCGTCGTGGGTCAGGATCACGATCGCGACCAGTCCCTCGTCGCGCATGCCGGCCTGAACGCGCGCGATCCGGTCGTGGCGAACGTCCACGCAAGCCTCCTGCTGAGGGGGCTATCGTGCCACCTTCGCGCGACAGCCGACCGGACGGACCCGCCGGCCGAACTTCCGGTGATCGGGCCTGCGATGGGCGGTTGGCAGCGCCCGGTTCGGGCTCCGGCGCGAGGATCATGGGACACCGGCGGTGACGGTACAGGCGGCAGGGGCGGGCACCGTCTCCCGTGATCGAGGACCCGCTTCTCGTGACCGCCAGGGGCGAGCCGATCTCAGCCGGCCGTGCTCTCCACCCATCGAGACCGCCACTCGGGCGCGGGGAAGGGCTTCGACCAGTAGGCCGTCTCGCGGGCGATCAGCCCATTCCGGAACTCGAAGATGAACACGACCTGGTAGACGTCGCCGCCGTAGTCCAGGGTTGCCTCCATGGTCACGAGGTCACCGCTGGAGACGGTTCGGTAGGGCGTGATCGCCGGGAGCTCCTTGAAGGCCGCGTAGATCGCCTGGCGGTTCGCCTTGCCGCGGACGACCTCGCCGGACTGGGGCCAGTGCATGATCGAGTCGTCGCTGAACACCTCGTTCATCACCTCGATGTTGCTGGCGTTCAGGCCCTCGATCAGGCGCTCGACGACGCGCCGGTTCTCGACGTCACCCATGGGTTCCCCTTCAGCCGACGGCGTGGGCGCTGCCACGCCTTGACGATCGCCTCCACGGCATCGGCGGGCGGGCCCGCCCGCGGCAGTGCTCTGTCAGGTAAACCCCCCGTCGGCCGAGAGCACGTTCGCCGGCGCATCGGCGAGCAGGTCACTGGGTCGGCGCATGCTGGTCCCCACTGTCCTCCGGACCGGGAGTATAAGGACCCGGCGCCGCGAGGGGAGACGCCGGCGGGCCGGAGCCTCGGAACGATCTCGGGGGCAGCGCCGAGCCGGCCGCGGTGGTCCCGCCGGGGAGACGGGACGACCGATCTGCCGTCGCTGCAGGGCGCCGGTGGCGTCAGTAGATCAGCACCACGACGGTGACCCGGCCGCGCCATGCCGTGCCCATGAGGCTCTCGGTCACGCGAATGCGATAGTCGCCCGAGACGGGCAGGATCCCGTCGAAGACGCGCCCGCCCGGCTGGCCGTCCATCCGGCCGTTCGGGAAGTGGACCTCACCGCGCGTGGGCCCGGCCCCCTCGACGAGCACGACCATCGTCTGGTGGGCCCGGGCGTGCACGACGAACCACCGCTCGGACCGGATCCCGGTCATGGTTGCCGAGGCCTGGCTGGAATACCAGCCGCGGGCGAACACGATCCGGATCGGGCAGGCGGCGCGGCCCGGCGAGCAAGGGGCGGCGGCCACCTGTAAGCTTCCGCCGGCGGCGGCCGGGACTCCGGCGCCCGTGGACGCCGCGACCGGGGCCGCGGCGATGGCGCCGGCAAGGAGGAGCGTGACGGCCACGCGGACGGACAACCAGGTACGCATGTCGAACCCCCCAGCGTTGTCGGCCGGCCCAGCAGGACGGCCGGTGGGCGTTGTGACGAGGTGGCGCCATGTTCGTGACGCGAGCGCATCCCCGTCGGTCGCCTTGTGCCCCTCCGGGGCCATGATTCACTCGTGGTGACCGGGGCCTCCTCGGCGCCGACCGCACCCTGCCGCGGAAGGCGTCCCGGTTCAGGGCAGAGGCCGCCAGGCGCGCCCGAGGAGGAAGGCGAGCGCGGCGACGAGCAGCCCCAGGGCCACGAACACCACGCTGATCTCGGCGGCCTCGGTCTTGAAGATCAGGCTGGTGGGCAGGCTGGCGAAGACGCTCTGCAGCTCGCCGGCGCTCTCGGCCGGGTGGTAGGTCCCGCCGGTGAGGGCGGCCACCTGCTGCAGCGTGGCCTCGTCGATCCCGCGCCGGAAGCCGCCGTTCCCGCCGCCGAAGCCGCCGCCGAAGCCGCCGCCGCGGCTCGTTGCCGACGAGCTGGCGGGGGCACGATCCGAAGGCCCCGCCATTGGCCGTGCCGAAGCCGATGGTGTAGACGCGGATGCCGCGGTCCGCCGCCTGCTTCGCGGCGTCAAGGGGAGCTGGCCCAGTGTTGCTGACACCGTCGGTGAGCAGGACGATGAGGTCCGCCAGGTGCGAGCCCGCGGGGACCGGCGCCGGCTCCGTGCCGGGCGAGCTGTCCGACACGCTGCGGGGTACGCCCGGGTCTACCGTGCTGATCGCGTCGATCGCGGCCAGGATCCCGCTCCCGATCGCCGTCCGCCGTCCCGTGACCAGGCTGTGCAGCGCGTCGAGCAGGAGCCCGCGGTCGGTCGTCGGAGCCTGGACCATCTCCGCGAAGCCGCTGAAGGCCACGATCCCGATCTGGCTGGTGGAGGCCTGGGCATCGATGTACGACGCCGCCGCGGCCTCGGCGGCAAGGATCCGGCTCGGCGGGATGTCGCCGGAGCACATGCTGCCGGAGACGTCGAGCGACAGGATGATCGTCGCCTGGTTCGAGGGCACGCTCACGGCGACCGCTGGTCGGGCGACCGCGATCGTCAGCAGCACCAGGGCCAGGGCGAAGAGCCCGAAGGGAAGGTGCCGGCGAAGGCGCGACCGCGGCGGCAGGGCGTCGCGGATCAGTGACACGCTCGAGTACCGAACACCCGTCGGACGACGCCGCCGCAGGGCGACCACGTAGGTGGCTGCGAGGGCCGGGACGAGCAGGAGGAGTCCAAGCATGCCCGGCCACAGGAGGCTCATCGATCTCCTCCCGGCGATGGCACGAACGGGGAGGTCGTGCCGTGCCCCGGATCGCGCCCGGTCGTCACGGGAGCCGTCCCAGCCAGGCCAGCGACAGGAGGCCGCCGACCACGAGCAGGAGGACGCTCGCCCCGGCGAAGAGGCCCGTGACCTCGATCGCCTCGGGAACCACGACGAGCCTGGTGTCCAGGGTGCCGTAGATCGCCTCGAGGGCCTGCGTGTCCGCCGCGTGGTAGTAGGTGCCGCCGGTGGTCGTGGCGACCTGGGTGAGGAGACTCTCGTTCAGCTGCGTGTGCACCCGGAACCCCGCGAGGTCCAGGTCGGCGCCGGCGGTGCTCCCGATCCCGACCGTGTCGATCCGGATCCCGCGGTCGGCGGCGACCTGGGCCGCGCCGAGCGGGTCCGGCGCCTCGTTGTTCTCGCCGTCCGTGAGCAGGACGATCACCGCGGGCTCGTGCGTGCCGGCAGGCACGGGGGTCGGCGTTGGCGTCGGCGCGGGCGAGGGAGCCGGCGCGCGGTTCGAGTAGTAGTCCGTCGGAGGCGGGTTCAGGGTCACGTCGATGGTGTGGAGCGCGGCCAGGATGCCCTGGCCGAGCGACGTGCCGCGCTGGGGCTGGAGACGGTCGATCGCCGCCAGCACGGCGGCCTGGTCGCGGGTGGGCGCCTGGACCGAGATGCCGCCATCGCTGAACGCCACCACGCCCACGATCACGCCGGCCGGCTGGCGCCGGACGAACGACGTGGCGGCGGCTCGTGCCGCCTCCATGCGCGTCGGCTGCAGGTCGGTCGCCGCCATGCTGCCCGAGACGTCGAACGCCAGGATGACAACCCCCTCCTCGCGCGGCAGGCTCACGACCCCCTGCGGGCGTGCCAGCGCCACGGTTGCCAGCACGAGTCCGCCCAGCAGCGCGGCCAGGGGGATCCGGCGGCGGAGCCGGGTCGCCCGGGACGCCGGCCCGGGCGCGGCGACCGGAGCGAGCCCGGCCGCGGCCAGCCTGTCGCGCCGCCTCCCTGCCAGGACCCGGTCCAGGACGACGCCGAGAGGGATCAGGGCGAGAAGGAGCAGCGCTGCCGGCCAGATGAAGGACACCGGCCCTACCTCCTGCGCCGCCGGCGCAGTGTCGCCATCCGGACGATCGCCGTCACCAGGTCGTCGTCGGTGGAGAGGGCGAGGGCGTCCACGCCGGCGCGCGTGAACGCGGCAGCGACCGTCTCGTCCCTCTTCGCGGCGGCGTCGGCGAAGCGCTGCCGAAAGGCCCGGTCGTGCGTGTCGACCAGGAGCTGCTCCCCGGTCTCGGCGTCTTCGACCAGGAGCGGCCCGACATCCGGCAGGCTTGCCTCCAGCGGATCGCGGAGGCGGATCGCCATGACCTCGTGGCGCCGGTTCAGGAGGTGGAGCTCGCGCTCCCAGCCGGGCTGGCTGATGAAGTCGGAGATGATGAAGACCATGGACCGGCGCTTCATCGCCCGGCGCGCCGCCGAGAGGAGTGGCGAGAGGTCGGTGAATGGAGCGTCCGGATGGCGCGGCTGTGCCTGCAGGTCGGCGATGAGTCGCAGAACCTGGTCGCGCCCCCCGCGGGCAGGGATCGTGCGCTCCACGTCGCGGCCGTAGAAGATCGCTCCCACCCGGTTCCCGTGGCGGGTCAGCACGCGGGCCAGGGTCGCCACGAAGTCGGTCAGCACCGTCCGCTTGAGCCGCTCTGCGTCGGCCGTGCCGAAGTCGACCGACGGGCTGAGGTCCAGCAGGAACCACGCCGTGACCTCACGGTCCTCGTCGTACACCCGGACGTACGGCGTGTCGAGCCGCGCCGTCACGTTCCAGTCGATGTACCTGACGTCGTCGCCGGGCTGGTACTCGCGCAGGCCCGCGAGGTCGACGCCGTTGCCCCGGAAGAGGCTCCGGTAGTCGCCCTGGAGCAGGCCGTCCAGCCGGCGGACGACCTTCCAGTCCAGGCGCTGCAGGACGCGTTCAGGCGCCGGCGCGGACGTTGGTCTGCTCCCGGAGAGGGACGACGGGGGCCCGCACGCAGGACAGGATCGTCGTCAGCAGCTGGTCGGCGGAGATGTCGTCCGAGAGGGCCTCGAACGAGAGCACCATGCGGTGGCGCATCACGTCGCGGGCCACGTCGAGAAGGTCGTTTGGCAGGGCGTAGTCGCGGCCCCGGAGGAAGGCGAGCGCCCGGCCCGCAAGGACCAGGTTGATCGAGGCGCGCGGGCTGGCCCCGTAGGTGATGTAACGCTGCAGGTTGGGCATGCCGAAGGCCGACGGGTCGCGCGTCGCCGTCGCCAGGCGGACCGCGTACTCCACCAGCACGGGATCGACGTACACCCGGTCGGCCTGGGCCTGGAGGCGGAGCAGGTCGGCGGTGGAGAGGACGGGCTGGACGGGCTCCATGCGCCCGCTCACGCGCTCGACGATGGAGAACTCCTCGGTCGCGTTCGGGTAGCCGACGAGGACCTTGAGCATGAAGCGGTCCACCTGGGCCTCGGGCAGGGCGTATGTCCCCTCGGTCTCGATCGGGTTCTGGGTGGCGAGGACCAGGAACGGCTCGGGCACGCGATGGGTCTCGTGGCCGATCGTGACCTGGTGCTCCTGCATGACCTCGAGCAGCGCGCTCTGGACCTTGGCCGGAGCCCGGTTGATCTCGTCGGCGAGGAGGAGGTTGGCGAACACCGGCCCGAGAGACGTGCTGAAGTCGCCCGTCTTCTGGTTGTAGATCCGCGTGCCCACCAGGTCCGCCGGGACCAGGTCGGGCGTGAACTGGATCCGCCGGTACTCCCCGCCAATGCCCGCGGCGAGGGTCTTGACCGCCAGCGTCTTGGCGAGGCCGGGCACGCCCTCGACGAGAAGGTGCCCGCGCGCGAGGAGCGCGACGAGCATGCGCTCCAGGAGGTGGTCCTGCCCCACGATGACCTTCTTCACCTCGTAGAGCAGCGGCTCCATCGGCAGCGTTCCGCCGGCACCGGCCTCATGGTCCACGTGCGATCCTCCTTGCTCTGCGGTCGCGCCCGGTCGAGAGACCCCGACGGCCGGACCCGTCGTGATCAGTACGGGGGAAGGCCGGCCGGGCCGCCGGCCACGTCGATCGGCACCGCGAGGCCGATGCCGACGAACACGTCCTCCTTGGTCGGGTTCAGGAGGGCTGCCACGATTCCCACCACCTGACCGTCGCGGTTGAGGAGCGGTCCGCCCGAGTTGCCGGGGTTGACCGCCGCGTCGACCTGGATCAGGCCGTGGAGCACGACGCCGCTGGCGCCGCTGATCGCGAGCGACCGGTCGAGGCCGGAGACAACGCCGGCGCTGATGGAGCCATACAGGCCGAACGGGTTGCCGACCACGTAGGCCTCGCTGCCGATCTGCACGTTGTGAGGGTTGCCGAGCGTCGCCGGCGCCACCGTCGCCGGGAGCCGGTCGGCCGTCAGCACCGCGATGTCATTCGCCGCCTGGCTGCTCTGGACGTGCGCCGCCGAGCTGCTCCCGTCGGCGAACGTCACCTGGATGGCCGCTGCACCGGCGACCACGTGGAGGCTGGTCAGGATGTCGCCCTTCTGGTCGATGACGACGCCGCTGCCGAGGCCGCCGGAGCCGGGCTTCGGCGACGTCCCCGCAGGTGGCGGCGATGCCGCGACCGCGTTGGTCTGGATGAGCACCAGCGACGGGCGGATCGCGTCGTACACGAGCTGCGAGCGGGCCGGCGCCGGCGTCATGGAGGCGAGCGCCTGCTGGACCCCCGTCTGCACATCCTGCGCCGTGAGGGGGCGCGGGCCCGGCGCGAGAAGCCCGTAGATGGCGATGGCGACGAACGCGGCGACGACTCCCGCGCCGAACAGCGCCGTCCTCGGGAGGCTCGCCCGAAGGCGGTCACGTCGGCGGTTCCGAGTCCCCCTCGCCGGAGCGGGCGACCCGTCGGGCTGCTCCATCGTTTCGACCTGTGGAGTCTGCCTGGTGGCAGTGGAACGGTACAGGCTCGCGCCCAGACCTTGGGATTTCCTGAAAGCGCCACCACCCAGAGCAGCAGGCGCAGGGCGCGCACCGGAGGGCGCTGGGTGCCGGAGGCCAGGCGACAACCCGGCAGGCGGAGACGGCGGGCCAATCACCTTGACGCGGCGCCGCCACGACACCCCCTGGCGGCCTCCGACCGATCCGACGCGCCCCCGCGCGACGCAACCCGCTCCTGGCGCCGCACGACACGCGACCATGAGTCTCCCTCGCCCCCGGCCGGTGCGTGCGCCGTGGTTGATGGTGCGTTCCGGGGCACCGACACCCTGACTGGGCACCTCGCACCCCCCGCCGCACGCCCAACGTCGCGCTCGGAGAGCCCGCCCGTGATGCGTCTGCACGGTGCATCTTGGCGAGCCGAATGTCGACCCGACGGTGGCACGCCCGGGAGAACCCCGACCTCGACGTGGCGCTCGGAAGCCTGAGCGGGCGCGGGGTCACCCGTGCGGAAACGAGGCGCCCGAGGCTGCGGGCGTGGTTGCCCGGGTCCGGCCGGCCCGGTCAGCCTCCGCCGAGGATCCCGAGGGCAACCTGTTCGCGTCGATCACGGGACCGATCGCGGGCGGCGGCTGGCGCCCTCTCGACGGGACGACGACGGCCGACGGCGCCGGGTGTCGCCGAAGGAGCCGCCCTTGTGCACCGAGGGCCGCGCCGCGCCCTGCGCTTCGGCCCTCGGCGAGACGTGAGCCGGAGGTGAGTCAGTCGTCGCCGCCGTCGTCACCGGAGCCTGAGTGGCTCCCGGAGTCGTCGTGGTGACTGGAGCTGCCCGAGGACGAGGACTGGCCAGAGTGGCTGCCGGAGCTGTCCTCGCTGTCGTGGTCGCCCTCGTCGTCCGCGTCGTCCGACTCGACCTTGGACGACATGGTCGGCTCGGCCGTCTCGGTCGCATGCTGGGTCTTGGAGGGTGCTGTGGTCTCGTGATCCTCGACGTCGGTTGACTTCGTCGTCGTGGTCGATTTCGTCGCGCCCGGCGCCTTTGAGGCCTCGGGCGTCTCACTCGGCTCGGCCGATGACGCAACCTGGACGGCCAGTCTCGACGTTCCGGCCAGCACCGGGTCCAGCGTGGTGGCTGTTGGGGCGCTGGTCAGGGCGTTGGCCCCGAAGGCCGCACCGACGACGAGGAACAATGCGACGGCCGCCCCGGCGATGGCGCGGGCGAGCCTGTTGGAACGATTCGTGTGCATGACAGGCTGCTTCCCTCTCCGACCTCCGCGCGCCGCTCATCGGGCGTGGGACGCTCGCGGGGCCTCACCTACGTTTGAGCCGCAACGGCGCCCAAAGGTTTCGCGAACGTGGCCGCCGTGCGGGTCGCAGCCCTGGCACGCCGGGCACCGAGCCGCGCCGCGCTTCCCCCGCGGAGCCGGGTCCAGCCGGAGAATCGCCGCTGCCGCGACCCGCGACGTATCGCGCCCCAGGGAAGGCCTCAGCGATGAGCGGCACCCTCCCCCGCATCACGCACGAGGCACGCACGGTTCGTGCCAGGGCACGGAAACCGGGGGTACGTTCCCGGGCGCCTCCTCGGGGGCGACGAAGACGCGGCCGGTCGCCGTGTCGCGCAGCACGACCACGCCCGCGTCTTGTCCTCGCCGCTCGTCCAACGCCCGAAGCTGCCCGCGGCGCTCCTGGCTGGTCATCCGGCCTCCCTCGTGCGCGCGCCCGCCGCACGTGCCGTGATCGCTCAGCAGGTGACGTGCAGGATCGCGTTGGTCGTGGCGAGGTCGGCCTCGAGCAGGAGGGCGCAGGCTTCGTCCGTCGGCACGGCCACGAGCTCGACGCCCCTCTGGCGCGCCTCCGCCACGACATCCGGCTCGATCGGGAGCGCCCCCTCGGCACCCGTGCCCACGACCAGGGTCCGGCAGTCCCAGGGGATCGGCTCGAGGAGGCTGAGCGGCGTGTGCCCATAGCGGTCGCGCAGCGGCTTCGATGCCTTCTTGGCTCGTTTCCGAACGCGCCCGTGGACGATGACGACGTCGCGATCGAACTGCGCGCCGTCGATCTCGAGGAGGCCGAACTCGACGAGCCGAGCCTTCATCATGCCTCACCCCCAGACCGGCATCGCGGGTCATGCCGGGAGCTCCGGCTCGACGGTCCTCGCCCCGATGCGGGGCTGCGGCCCCCATCCTACTCGCCGGTCGAGCGACGCTGGACGAGCCGCACGCGCCCCGTCACCGGCGTGGCCTCGGCGGCGGCGTCCGGCAGGATCGGCATCGCGCCCCCTCCGCCGTCCAGGCTCGACCCGGGCGGCGCAGTGGGCACGGCGCAGTGGGCACGGCGCAGTGGGCACGGCGCCGGGACCGCGGTATCATCCGCGGACCATGCCGCCCGAAAGGCAGGAGCCGCTCCTCAGAGTCAGCTACTTCGAGGTCCTGGTCGGAGACCGGGAGATCGGCTTCGCCCAGGTCGGCCCTCTCACGTCCAGGACGGACCTCGACGCGCCTCCGGACCGACCTCCGCATCGCTTCGACACGGTCGTGCTCCGACGCGCGCTGACCGGCTCCTCGGAGCTCTACGACTGGCGCCGGCTGGTGGTCGATGGCAAGGACGACCGTCTCGACGTCACGATCCGCCAGCTCGCGACCCCGGGCGGGACCGTCGTGAACTCGTGGAGGCTCGTGCGGGCGTGGCCGTGCCGCTGGTCCGGACCTGCCCTCGACGCGCTGAGCGGCGATATCGCCGTCGAGGAGATCGAGCTCGCCTTCGAAGACCTCGTCTGGATCGAACCCAACCTGACTGCTCCGGGAGGTTGACATGGCCGTCCTTCGCGACCGACCGTACGCCCAGTTCAACTTCCTCGTGGACCTGGGGACCGGGGCAACCGACGGGCCGGAAGCGGGCTTCCAGGAATGCAGCCCGATCACGATGAGCGTGGACGTGATCGAGTACCGCAACGGCAACGACAAGGAGAACGGCCCGCGGAAGCTCACCGGCCTGCAGAAGGTGGCCGACGTCACGCTCAAGCGGGGGATCATCGGCTCGCTGGACCTCTACCAGTGGCTCGACCAGATCCGGAACGGTGATGCGTCCGCGCTGCGCACCGTCGTGATCCAGCTGCAGAACGAGGACCACACGGCGACCGTGATGACCTGGAAGCTCCTGCGCGCCCGGATCATCAAGCACACCAGCGGGCCGCTGAACGCCAAGGGGACGGACGTCGCCATGGAGGAGATGACGCTGGCGTACGAGCGGCTCGAGCTGGAGTAGAGGCATAGCTCGGAGGGCGACCGGCGGCTGACCTGCCCCGGACATCCCCAGCGGGGCGGTGCGCCCGCGGGAGCTGGGCTGCGTCGTCGCCGCGCTCTGGGGCCCTCCGATCGCCGCCGCGCTATCGTGCCGGCCATGGGATTCGAGTGGGCCTACCAGAGCGGCGACCCGCCGTGGGACATCCACGCGCCGCAGCCGGAGATCGTCCGCCTCGCCGACCGAGGGTTGGTCGGGGGCGCCGTCATCGACGTCGGCTGCGGCACGGGCGACAACGCGCTGTACCTCGCGGCACGCGGCCTCGAGGTCGTGGGCGTGGACGCCGCGCCGACGGCCATCGCTCGCGCGCAGGAGAAGGCGCGACTGGAAGACAGCCGCGCCACCTTCCTCGTCGCGAACGCCCTCGCCCTCGAAGACCTGGAGCGGACCTTCGACACGGCCGTGGACTGCGGCCTGTTCCACACGTTCGCCGATGCCGATCGCGTCCGCTTCGAGCGGAGCCTCCACGGGACCTTGCGGGCGGGCGGGCGTTACGTCCTGTTGTGCTTCAGCGAGAACCAGCCGGGAGACCTGGGTCCGCGCCGCGTGACGCAGGCGGAGATCCGGGCCACGTTTGCGACCGGATGGACGGTCGACTCCATCGTCGCCGCGCGGTTCGCTGCCCGGCTGTCTGGCGGCGGGGCTCACGCCTGGCTGGCGCTGCTGACGCGGGACTGACCGATCAGGACCGCATCGCCGACCGTCAGGCGCGCGTGGATCACGCGCGCCGCCTGGGCAGGTCCAACCGATCGAGCGCCGCGACGTACGCCGCCTCGTCACGTGCCTGACTCGACGGATTGTGGACCGCGTAGCTCACGACGCCGTCAGCGTCCAAAATGAAGGTGCCCCGGTCGGCCTGTCCATCGCTCTCGTTCCACACGCCGTAGAGCTTCGCGACGGCACCCACGGGCCAGCGGTCGGACAGGAATTGATGGGCATAGCCCTGCTCGCGGCGCCATGCCCGCAGGGCGTGAGTGGAGTCCACGCTGATCCCGAGCACGCTGACGCCGCGCTCGTCGTAGGCGCTGTAGTCGTCGCGGATCTCGCACAGCTCTCTGGTGCACGTGGTGCTGAAGGCACCCGGGAAGAAGACCAGCATCACCGGCCCTCCGCGCAGGTCGCTCAGCGTGACCGGCTGCTTGTCCTGGTCAGGGAGCGTGAAGTCGGGGGCGGGGTCTCCTACGGCCGGCATCGGGATCCTCCGTGATCACTGGCGATCGCAAGGCAGGAGCTTCGCGTCGTCATGTCGACGGGGCGTGGGTCCTACGGCGCTCTGCCTGGCAACCCGTGGCTCCGTCCCGGGATTGCCTAGGTATAGCGGGTGCGGCGCGTCGTGTCGATGGTGCGGTCGGCGGCCGTGGTGTGGATATGGCCGCGCGCTGCAGGACGCCTGCAGGTACGATCCCGGGATCCAGGGGAGGACGTCAGGACGTGAGCCAGGACCCAGCCAGCGCCGTGCACCCGGAAGCCTCGGGCTCCGCTGGTGCCCCGATCGAGGACGACCGAGGGAAGGACCCGGCATCCAAGGCGGCCCCGCCGAATCGGCGCACGGCGCTGCTGCGCTCCGGCCTGATCGTCGGCGTCCTCGTGGTCGTGTTCGGCGTGATCCTGCCGCGGTACATCGACTACGCAGAGGTCATCGCTGCCTTCCAGAGCCTCGACCTGCAGCAGATCCTGGTGATGACCGTCCTTGGCGCACTCGCCTGGGTGGCCAGCGGCCTCGTCTTCAGCGCCCTCATCCCGGGCATCTCGGCGCTCCGCGGCACGATGTCCTGGCTCATCCTGGCCGGCATCGGCGCGAGCGTGCCATTCGGGCCGTGGAACATGGGCGTGCTCTGGGTCGTGGTCCGCGGCTGGGGCATCGACAACGCGCCCGCGACATCGGGGATCGCCCTGTACGGCGTGGTCAACGAGCTGAGCCGCCTCTTCCTGCCGCTGTTCGCGATCGTGGCCCTGGCCCTGACCGGGGACCTCGCCCAGGTGAAGAACGCCAACGCAGCGTGGGCCATCGCGATCCTGAGCGCGATCGCCTTCGTCGTGGTGACCGGGCTCATCATCGGGATCGTCCGATCGGAGCGGATCGCCGACTGGTTCGGGCGGACCGGCCAGCGGATCGCGGACTGGACCCTTCGTCGCCTGGGCCGGAGCGGCTCCCCGAACGTCGCCGGATCGATCCATCGCTTCCGTGACCAGCTGGGCCTCGTGATCCGGCGGCGAGGGCTGGCGGCGCTGATCGTGGCGATCCTGTCCCAGTTCGCCTGGACGATCATCCTGATCGTCGCGCTGCGCATCTGCGGCGTGCCCGAGAGCGTCCTCTCGTCCGCCCAGATCTTCGGGGTCTACGGGCTCGTCATGGTGATCACCATCATCCCGCTCTCGCCGGGCGGGGCGGGCGTCCCGGAGCTGCTGTTCATCTCCGCCTTCTCGGCGATCACGGGGCCGGAGTACCAGGCCGCGGTCACGGCCGGCGTCTTCCTGTACCGCATCTACTTCTGGTTCGTGCCGATTCCGCTGGCGTGGCTGCTCCTCAAGGTGGCCCGCCACGGGAAGCCCATGCTGCCCTCGACCTCGGAGCTTCGCGACTACGCGAAAGGCGAGCCGCCCGTCGCCGATGGAAACGCCGCCTGACCCAGTCGTGGCCGCTCCCGGGAGCCGGCGCCGATCGCCCGCCCGGCTCGACCGCGACCGAATCGAGGTGACCTCGCCCGCATGAGTGGCGCCCCGCCGATCCCTGCGCGAACGGTCGCCCGGGACGATCCGGCCGCCCTCCGCTCGCCGGACGACCTGCGCGGTCTGTCCGCGGCGGACGTTGCCGAGCGCACGGCGCGCGGCGCGACGAACGCGTACCGCCCGTCGACCGGGCGCTCGTCGGCCGACATCCTCCGCGAGAACCTGATCACGCCCTTCAACGTCACGCTCGTCACCCTCCTCGCCGCCCTGCTCGCGCTCGGGCAGATCGGCGACACGTTCCTCGCCGCCGGCGCCGTGGCGGTGAACGCGATCGCGGGGCTCGTCCAGGAGTTCCGCGCGAAGCGGACGATGGACCGGCTCGCGCGCCAGGCGCTGGGCACGGTGCGCGTGCGACGCGAGGGCGCGGATGCCGACATCGTTCCCGAGGAGGTGGTCCTCGACGACGTCATCGACGTTCGGCCCGGCGACCAGGTCGGGGTCGATGGGCCGCTCCTCTGGAGTGACGCCCTCGAGATGGACGAGAGCCTCATCACCGGCGAGTCTGATCTCGTCGCCAAGGGCGCCGGTGATTCGCTCACCTCGGGCTCGTTCGTCGTCGCCGGCCGCGGCCTGGTCCGCGCCGAACGGATCGGCGCGGATTCGTACGTCAACCGCCTCGGGGCGACCGCGGTCGGCTACAGGCAGTCGCTCACGCCGGTCCAGCGATCCATCAACGCCATCGTCGAGATCTCGGTCCTCCTCATGGCCATCTTCGGCCCGCTCGTCTTCGTCCAGGGGTACGTCGGCGGCGTGAGCCTCCCCGACATGCTGCGGAATGCCGTGGTCATCGTCACGACCTTCGTGCCTCAGGGGCTCGTCCTCGCGACGACGCTCGCGCTGAGCTACGGGGCCATCCGGATCGGCATGCGGCGCACGCTCGTCCAGCGCATCAACGCCGTCGAATCGATGGGCAACGTCACGGTCCTCTGCTTCGACAAGACGGGCACGCTCACCCTGAACGACCTCTCCGTCGACCGGCTCCTCGGCGTCAACGACACCTCCGAGGTCGATCTGCGTGCCGACCTCGCCGGCTACATCGGCTGCCTCGCCGTGGAGAACCGGACCGCGGCCGCGATCGGCGACGCCGTCGGCCGGACCACGGGCAGGCATGCCAAGGTCGCCGAGACATCCTTCACCTCGGCCCGCAAGTGGGGTGCGGTCACCTACGCCGATGGGCGGACCATCGTCCTCGGCGCCCCGGAGATCGTCGCCTCCGAGGCCGCCGTCCGCGAGCAGGCCCGCCAGGCCGCGGAGAGCGGCCTGCGGGTGGTGGCCGTCGCGTCGGCGCGCGAGCCGGCCTCCGCCGGCCAGCTCCCGGGCGACCTTCGGACCAGCGGCCTGGTCCTGCTCCGCGACGCCACCCGCCCGGACGTCGGCCCGACGCTCGCGGCCCTCGCGGCGCGCGGCATCCGCCTCTGCGTGATCTCCGGCGACAGCCTGCCGACCGTCCGTGCCGTCGTCCACCAGGCCGGGCTGGACGTGGCCGGCAGCATCACCGGCCCGGAGCTGGAGGCTCTCGACGACGCCGGATTCGGGGCCGCCGTCGCGCGGACCAACGTCTTCGCCCGAATCTCCCCGGCGACCAAGCGACGGATCGCGGCGACCCTCGCGTCGCAGGGCGAGTACGTCGCGATGGTCGGTGACGGGGTCAACGACGTGCCGGCGCTGAAGGAGGCGCGGCTGGGGATCGCGATGGCCAACGGCGCCCAGATGGCAAAGGACGTGTCGGACCTCGTGCTCCTCGACAACGCCCTGACAACGCTCCCCAGGGCGCTCGACGAGGGCGCGGTCACGACCCAGAAGGTCTACGCCTCGACGCGCATGCTCCTGGCCAAGAACGTCTACATGATCCTCGCCGTCGTCTTCATCGGGTTCATGGCCCTGCCGTTCCCTGGCCAGGTGCGCCAGCTGTCCTGGGTCACGACGGTCACCACGGCGATCCCCGCCCTGCTGGTCTCGCTGGGCTACATCAGGCCGACCCCGATGGCCGACTTCCGGCGCCAGGTCATCGGGTCGGTCATCGTGGCGGGGCTGATCGGGTCGCTGGCCCTGACCGCCGCGTACGCCGGCGCGTACTTCGCATCCGGCGGCGACGCGGCCGTGGCCCGCACGGCGCTGTCGCTGATGGTGCTCGGGTTCGGGATCGTCGTGATGTGGGACGTCCACGGCGTCCGGCCGTTCGAGCCCCGAACGTTCGCGGCGCACCCGGCCGAGGCGGTCGTCGGCCTAGCCATCGCCGTCATCGGGGTCGCCGTCCCGCTGGCGGCGCCCGGGTTCTTCAGGCTCGAGCCGATGCCACCCGACATCCTCGCCGGGATCCTGGTGGGCATCGTCGCGGTCGCGTTCGTCTACTGGCGCGCGACGTTCGCCCACCCGCGACTTCTCGAGCCGATCCGCGTCCTCGTTCGCGCAGGCCGGGTGTGAGCGGGCCTCGCCGTCGAGGCGGCACCGGATCCGAACGCCGGGGCCGGCCCGGGGCGAGCGCGCCGGGGCGCTCACCGGGGCCCGACCGCCGCCTACATCGGGCTGACGAGCTGGAAGTAGTTCCCGTCAGGATCCGAGAGCGTGGCGATCCACACGTCGGCGGCATCGCCCGGCCGGTAGGGCTCCCGGACGACCGCAGCGCCGGCGGCCGTGAGCCGGTCGAAGTCTCCCTGCACGTCCGAGCTCTCGATGTTCCAGATGAGCCTGCCCGGCTGGGCGTTCCTGCCCGTGACCTGATCGTGCGGCCCGACCATGATCCCGCCGGTGCCGACCCGCCAGCCGGTGTAGCCGCCCTCCTCCCAGCCCGGCGCTCCGAAGAGCCGGGTGTAGTAGGCCGCGAGACGACCCGGATCCTCGGATCCGATCAGGATGCTTGTGAGGTTCATGCTGACTCCTTCGTGGCGCTTGCGCCGCCCGGGCCTCGGGCCGGCATTGACTGTGGGTCTCGATCGGCGACGGCGTGCTCCGACGACCGGCCCGTCAGCGGAGCGGGTCGGCCGCCCGCGTGGCGGTGGTTCGTGCGAACATCGGGTCCCCACCTCGTGTCCCGATCCGCGCCGGCGCCTGCCCGGCGACCGTGCCGTCTCGGGATCGCGTAGGTATAGCGGGCGGGGCCCGTCGTGTCGAGGGGCCTCGGGTGCCGTGATCCATGCGGGCGCCGCGGAGCGCTCAGGGGAGCTCCGGCCGCTGCTCAGATGGCGGCACCTGCGCCCCCTGGGTCCGGCGCGGCGACGTCCGCCGCCGTCATGTCGAAGGGGCGGATGAGCGACGTCAGGGCGAGCACGGCCAGGACGATGGCGGCGCAGACCATGAAGCCGGCGGCGAAGCTGCCGGTCGTGTCGAGCAGGATCCCGACCAGGGGCGGACCGAAGACCGCCGTGAGCAGGCCTCCCCAGCCGACGATCGCCTGGGCCGAGGCGGGGCTCGCCCGCACGCTGGCTGCAGCCCCGTTGAAGACGGCGGCGTACGGGAAGCCGACCCCAAGGCCCGTCACGACGAGCCCGGCGATCGCGACCGGGAGCGCGGGCGCCAGGGCCAGCAGGACAAGCCCGATGATGGCAAGGGCGAGCCCGGCACGGATCAACCGAAGCGGCTTGACCCCGCCCTCGAGGATGGCACCGCCCGATGCTCGGGCGGCGATTCCCGTGACGAGCGTCAGCGAGCCGATCACCCCTGCGGCTGCGATGGGCAGCCCGAAGGCGTCGGCCAGGTAGAGCGTGACCCACGTGCCGACGACGATGGCCATCCCGAAGCCGCACATGTGGCAGAGCGCCAGCAGCCACGTGTTGCGCTCGCGAAGGGCGTCGGCGAGGGCGGCCCCCGCGCGCGCGGCGACGGGAACCCGGGGCTCGCCGGGGGCCAGGACCGTCCACGCCACCCAGACCACGGCGACGGCAACGGCTGACAGCGTGAACGCGAAGCGCCAGTCGCCCGACGGACCGGCCAGAACCGGGATGTAGGCGAGCGTGATCCCCGACCCCAGCAGGAACGACGCGCCGTAGAGACCCTGAGCGAGGTGGCGCCCCCGATCCTCGAAGATCGAGCTGGTGTACGCGGCGCCCGCTGCGAAGCCGAAGCCAGACCCGAGGCCGCCGAGGATGCGCCAGCCGAGCAACGCGGGGAAGCTCGGAGCGAGCAGGCCCGCGCCAAGTCCGCCGATCGTCACGAGGAGGAACCCGAGCGTCACCGCGGGTCGCGGCCCGATCCGATCGGCGATGGCGCCGCCGGCCAGCATGGTGCTCGCCGCGCCCGCGAAGAATGCCGTGGCGATCATGCCGGCATTCGCCGACGAGAGGGCGAACTCGGCCCGGATGTACCCCAGCACCGGACCCTGGATCGTGTAGTTGGTGGCCACGGCGACCGCGACCGCGCAGATCAGGAGGAGTGCCCTGCGTTGCGACGAGGCTGGCATCCCGGAACTGTAGCGACCCGGCCTCGGCTCCACCCGAGGATGCGGGCCGGCCCAGGGATGCGCCCGATCCCCCGGGGCGTGGCGAAGCTCGCTGCCGGGCGCGATCGACGAGCCTGCAGGCGCCGCCGGCTGCGGCCGCTACCCGTCCTGGTCCCGGCCGGGCGGCCAGGTTCCCATGACCTGGCGCAGGATCGCAAACTCCCCGACGTGGTAGGCGTTGTGGGCCCCGAGTATGCGGATCTCGCGCAGGATCGTGTGGCCCGGGGTGCCCGGGATCGGCGCCAGGAGGTCGACGGCGGGGTCCGCGACCAGCGCCCGGAGCGCCTCGCGGTCGAGCCGGAATGCGTCGATGGTCCGGCTGAGCTCCTCGGGCGTGGCGGTGGCGTGGCGTGCGGGCCAGTACTCGTCCGGCCACGCTGGTGCGAGGTACGCGCGGTCGCGGATGTAGTCCAGGATGTCCCGCTGCGCCGTCCGAATGTGCTCCAGCAGGTGCCAGGGCGTGTAGGGGAGGTTCGGCGCCGGGCGGTTGATCGCCGCGGCGGGGAATTCCCGGACCGCGGCATCGAATGGCAGGTGGGCATCGTGCCCATCGATGAATGCGATGAGCTGCTCGCGCACCTGGTCCTCAGCGGCCATCTCGTCCCTCGCTTGGCGGATGGGCCCATGGTGCTTCAATCGCAGGAAGCCGGCCACGCGGGACGGCGTGACGAGCGTGCTGCGCGACGGCAGCCGCTCGCCAGACCAGGAGGCGTCGGCCACTACTGCCAGCGGAAGTAGCGGGCAGAGATCGCAAAGCACACGACGAGCCAGCCCGCCAGGACCGCCAGGCAGAGGGCCAGGGGCACGAACGGCGAGCCGCCCACCATCGTCTGGCGCAGGGCGTCCCCGAGGTAGGTCAGCGGCATGAGCTTGGCCAGGCTCTGCATCCAGTCGGGCATCAGGGCAATGGGAAAGAAGATCCCGGACAGGAACATCATCGGCACCTGCACGGCCTGGGTGATCCCGTTGGCGGCCTCCTCGGTGCGAGCGAACGAGGCGATCACGTAGCCGAGCGCGGTGAACGCGAGAGCCCCGAGCGCCACGAAGGCGGCCATCATGACCCAGCTGCCGGTGACCTGGACCTTGAAGACCCCGATGCCGATCGCAAGGATGATGACCGTCTGCCCGGCGGCGATGACCAGGCGCAGGAGCACGTTGGAGCCCACCAGCGTGGAGCGCGGGAGCGGCGTCGCGCCGAGCCGCTTGAGGATGAGCTTCTCCCTCTGCTGGACGAGAGGGATCGCGGCGAAGATGCCGAGCTGCATGATCGCCAGGGCCAGGATGCTCGGCACGTAGTAGCTGGCGCCGTTGAGCGTGGCCGTCCCCTCGATCGGCTGCGCCTGGACGGTGAGGACCGGCGGTCGGCCGGTCAGCGCCTGGTTCAGCCCCGTGGTCACTCCGCCGACGATCTGGGCGATCGTCGGAGACGTCGCGGTGTGGCTGGGATCCGTGTAGAGCGTCAGGGCCAGCGGAGCCTGCGCCGGCGTCGAGCCCTGCAGGGCGGCCACGGCTGCGCCGTATCCCCGGGGGACCACGATGACCGCGTCGAGCTGACCGTTCCGGGCGGACGCCAGGCCGGCCGCTTCGTCGGTTGCCGTGAGGGCCAGCACTCCCACCCCGCCGAAGGCCTGCTCGAGGCGGCTCGAGGCGGGGGTGCCATCCTCGTCGACCCAGCCGATCCGGTAGCTGGCGGAGCCGCCGCCACCGAACAGCGTGCCGAACAGGATCACGAAGATGACCGGAAAGGCGATCGTCCAGAAGAGCGCGGCGCGGTCGCGGACGAAGCTCCTGAGGTTCGCCATGGTCAGTGCGAGGAGTGCATCCACCGGTGGCCTCCGCTCCGTCAGTCGCGCAGTGCGTGGCCGGTCAGGTCGAGGAAGACGTCCTCGAGGCTTGGGCTGCGCACGACGAGATCGTTGGGCGCCACGCCCAGCACGTCCGTGGCGGCCAGCACGGCCCCGATGGTGGCCGGCACGTCCGTCGTGTAGAGGAGGACGAGCTCGTCCTCGTCGGCGACCCGCACGACGCCCGGGAAGCCCGCGAGCGTGGCATCGTCGAGGCCCGCAACCCGCTCGAAGCGGACGGCACGCTCGTGGAAGCGCCGGCTCACCAGCTCGCCGACGGTGCCGATATCGAGGAGCTTGCCGTGGTCCATGATCGCGAGGCGATCACACAGGGCCTCCGCCTCCTCCATGTAGTGAGTCGTGAGAAGGACGGACCGGCCGCGGCGGCGCAGGTCCCGGACCACGTCCCAGAGCGAGCGCCGGGCCGCCGGGTCGAGGCCGGTCGTGGGCTCGTCGAGGAAGACGAGCTCGGGATCGTTGACCAGCGCGAGCGCCACCGAGAGGCGTTGCTGCTGCCCACCCGAGAGGGTCCGCGTCTGGGCGTCCCGCTTCTCGTTGAGGTCCAGCGTGTCGAGCACGACGGAGAGCGGCAGTCGGCGAGGAAAGAGGCGGCCGAAGAGCTCGATCAGCTCGCTCACCGTGAGAAACGGGTAGAGCGAGGCCGTCTGGAGCTGGACCCCGATCATGCCCTTCATCTGCCGGGCCTGGCGACGCGGATCGAGGCCCAGGACCGTGAGCTCGCCGCCGTCCGGATCGCGTATGCCCTCGAGCATCTCGATGGTGGTCGTCTTGCCCGCGCCGTTGGGACCCAGCAGGCCGAAGACTTCGCCCTGCCGGACTTCGAAGCTCACGCCGGCCACGGCGTTCACGTCCCCATAGCGCTTGTGCAGGTCCAGGCAGCGGATGACAGCGTCGCTGGCGATCGGAGTGGAGGTCGTCATGGGTCTTCTCGCTCCGGCGGGGTCTTGCGCCATGGCGCCCTCCCCCGATGCCGTCGCCGACTTTCCGCTCGGGGGGGACGTCCCATGCGGCGTGACCGACCGAAGTGTATGCGGGAGCGCCACGGGGTGCCTCGGAGTCGCTCGAGCAGATCGAGGTGGCAGAGCCAGCCCCTGGTCGCGGAATTGCTCGGGCAGTGGCAGGCGGGCCGGCCTGAGCATCCGGTGCGGGGCGCAGGCCGCCACACCATCGACCCCCCGGCCGGACCGGGTCACACTGGGGCCGTCGCGGTGCCGACACACCCAAGGCTCCAGGCTGAACGAGCCGTGCCGCCGCCGGTCGGCAGGGTTGGTCGGATCGGGAGCCGCAGAACAAGGAGATGCCGTGTCCCAGGCTGCTGCGCGCGAGATCCTCGTCGCTGGCGCTCATGCGCTGGCCCACGCAGACGGGCTCGACCTGCGCCTGCAGGTGCTGCTGGCCTCGATGGGCGAGCAGCTCGAGATCGGGTCGGCCGCGATCTTCATCGTGGGACAGCTCGACCGCCTCGAGATCGCCGCCTCGATCAGGCTCGCGGACGAGGCCCGGGCAGGGCTCGCGGCGGCCGTCGGCGACCCTCGCCACCCGATCGCGAGGACGGTCGCCGTGCCCGTGGCGACATTCGACGTCCGGCCCACCGCGCCCGGCGGCCCCGCACTCCGCAGTCACCTGCCGCTGGTGGTCACGCGTCACGGTTCGGACATCGTGCTCGGCGTCCTCGCCCTGGCCCACGATCGCCCGATCGACCCCGCGATGCGACCGCTGCTCCAGGCCGGCGCGGACCTCGCCGCCGTCGCCATCGAGAGCGGCCGCATGAGATAGCTCGAAGCCGACGGTTCGAGACGCGCCACCGCCGTGTCTGTCCCACGGCGCACGGAAGGAGCCGAGACGTATGGAGATCCAGACCGAGCGCCTGATCGTGCGGCCCTTTCGACCCGACGACTGGCGCGACCTGCTCGAGTACCTCTCCCTGCCCGAGACCTACGCGTTCGAGCCGGGCGAGCCCATCGATGCCGAAACCGCCCGGGCCATGGCGGACGCCCGCTCGCGCGGAGTGGCGTTCTTCGCCGTCGAGCTCCGGGCCGAAGGACGGATGGTCGGCCACCTCTACTTCCAGCCGACCGAGCCTGCCGAGCTGAGGACCTACGAGCTCGGCTACATCTTCAATCCGCGCGATCGGCAACGAGGCTATGCGACGGAGGCCGCCCGGGCCCTCGTCGAGCATGCCTTCCGGGAGATGGGCGCCCACCGGGTGGTCGCCAGCTGCAATCCCGCCAACATCGCGTCCTGGCGCGTGCTCGAGAAGATCGGCTTCGTGCGCGAGGGACACCTCCGCCGGAACATCTTCTTCCGCTCCGACGAAGAGGGCCGGCCGGTGTGGCAGGACACGTACGAATACGGCCTGCTGGGCGACCTCGACGAGGGGGCTGAGGGAGGCCGGCCGCAGGCGCGCGCGGCGGCCGCCGGGTCGCCCGACCGGCGCTCGGCCCCGGCCCGGTAGGGCCGGCCACCACCCATCGATCACCCGCCGCAGCTCACGTCCGGGCGGGCCGCCACCCGGGCGTTCGATCCCGGCCGCATGGTCCCCGGCCGAGGCCGCGACTCTAGGGTGCGGCGGTGCGCAGCTGGTCAAGGGTGGGGCACTGGTCGCCGAAGTGGTAGCGCTCGCACTCCTCCGGCGTGAAGGGGCGGGTGAGCGATGCCCTGGCGGCCTGCAGCAGATCGTGCTCGTCGATCGAGAAGAGCAGGAGGCCGCCACCCGACGGCGTGACGGCAATCCGCCGATCCCCCACGAAGGCGACCCCCTGCGCCTGCCCGGCGACCGTGAGCTGGTGCAGGAGCTGGCCCGTCGCCCCGTCCCACACGCGCACGATCCCGTCCGCGGCACCAGTGACGACAAGCTGTCCGTCGGGGCTCACCGCCATCGCCTTCGGCGAGCCGTCGTGGGCCCGATTGCTGCTCCGGACGGTCAGCGTCGCCGGGTCGATCCGGAGCAGCGACCCGCCGCCGGTCCCACCAAATCCGGTCATTCCGACCAGCGTCCCATCCGCCAGGAAGCCCGCAAACCCCACCCGGCCGCGGTCGGCGATGGCGGGGTCGATCTGCCCGCGCCGGGTGATCTCCCAGGTCTTCGTCGAGAAGGCGATCAGCTCGCCGTCGCTCGTCGACGCGACGAGCTCCCCGGAATCCGGAGTGAAGATGACGTCCCAGAACGAGCCCGGCACGCCGGGCTGGGCCTTCAGCATCTTCCCGGTCGCGGCGTCCCAGGCGGCGAAGCCGTCCTCCCTCGCCGCCACCAACCGGCCATCCGGCGACCAGGCCAGCCCGTGCTCCCAGATCCCGAACGGGGTGTCGGGGAAGGCCTTGCAGGGCCCGGCCTTCTCCCGCGGGCCGACGTAGGTGTCGTTCCAGGTGCAGAGACCCTGGAGCTCGACGAGCGACCGGCCGGTTCGGGCGTCATAGACCCGGACGGGTCCAACCATGTCGTGCGTGCTCGTCTGGCGAAGCAGGCGCGTGCCGTCGGGTGACAGCTTGAGCTGCTGCCCGTCGGTGTCGGGCGTGGTCTCCTGGACCGTCGCCCGGGCGAGGTCGACGGCGTATGTCGGCCTCGTCCCGTCGTCGCACGCCGTGGAGAACGCGGCGAAGTCGCCGACGACGCTGAGCGACCCGGCTCCCACGAACCCACGGCAGGTGGCGACCGTCCCGACTTCTCCCCGCGACCCGGGATCCAGCAGGGTGGCGGTGTTCGCCGCGAAGTCGCTCACGAGGACCCGGCCATCCGCCGTCGCGCTCGGTCGGCCGCCGCCGGCGGCCGGCGCGACGAACAGCAGGTTGCCGCTCGAGCCGTCCCAGGCACGCAGCACCGAATCGCGGCCCGAGGTGTAGGCCGTCGATCCGGTCGGGGCGAACTCCGCGCCGTAGTGCTCGCCCTCGTTCGCGCCCAGGGTGGCCACCACCTTCCCGGTCGCGACGTCCAGGACGAGAACCGGCCGGTCGCCGAACAGGAGCAGCCTGCCGTCGGCGCTGAGCGCGCGGACGTACTTGTTGAGCTGGTCGAGCGGGCCGGCGTCCAGCCGGAGCACCCGCCTGCCCGTCGCCAGGTCGACGACGATGACATGCTGCGCGTCGCTGAGGTCGGTGAACGCGGCGTAGCGTCCGTCGCGGCTCAACGCGCCGTCGTCCCATGTTCGGGTGGCCAGGGTCGTGCGCCGGCCCGATGTGAGGTTCACGGTCTCGACCACCGCGTCGAAGTCGCCGGCGAAGCATGCCGGTGCGGCGCCCGGTCCGGCGGGCGGGCTCGAGGCCATCGCCGAAGTCGTCGAGACCGCGGTCACCGGCGAGCCACAGGGCCCCGTGTCGAGCCGCCGGAGCAGCTTGCCCGTCCGGGCGTCCCACGTGAGCACCCCGAGGGCATTCGGCGGCGGCTGGCCCTTCTGGCTGTCGTCCGGCTCCCAGTAGACGCCGGCGATCACGCGGCTGCCGTCGGCCGAGAAGAACGCCCTGCTCACCTTGGCTGCCGGCCATTCGGGACGGTACTTCCAGACGATGGCGTGGGTCGCCAGGTCCGCGACCGCCAGCTCACCGCTCAACGTGCCGCCGGGGCCACCCGACATGACGATGCGGCGGCCGTCGGGACTCAGGTCGGTCCAGAGGTCATCGATCGGCTCGTCCTTCGGCAGCGCGTAGCGGGCGATCGTCGCGTCCGCCGCCCACGCGGCGTGCAGCGCCGACTCGATGTCGATGTCGGGCGGGACGAGGTCCGCCGCGGCGACCGCCAGCAGCTTGCTCAGCGACGGATCCTTGTCGAGGACCGAGATCGAGGACGCCGCGAGCTCGCGCGATCGGGCGAACCTGGCGGACGACTCTGCCTCCTGCCGGGCCGCGAGCGCCTCCTTCTCGCGTTGCTGCGCCAGTGTCGCCTGCTCGTTGGCCGAATTCGCCTGGGTCAGGGCCGCCACGCCCGCGCCCGCCGCGACCACCAGCAGGAGCGCCGCCCCTGCCAGCAGCCCGCGGAGGCGCCGGTTCGTCCGTCGCTCGCGTTCGACCTCCCGCTCGGACGCGACCCGACTCTCCTCGAGGAAGTCGCGCTCGGCGCTGTTGACCTCGACCTGGTGCTCGGCCGCCCAGTCGAGCGCGCTCGACAGGCGGGCTCCGCGGTAGAGGTCGGCCGGCTCGCGTCCGCGCTGCTCCCAGTCGCGGACGGCCCCGATCAGGTGGAGCCGCAGCCGACGTCCGGCCGCATCCTCCTCGAGCCACGCCCGGACCCGCGGCCACTCCCGCAGGAGCGCCTCGTGCGCCACCTCCACGTACCCGTCGCCGGTCGTGAGCAGGCGGGCCGCTGTCAGCCGGGCGAGCACGTCGGCGACCGTCGGGTCGCGGTCGACGTCGAGCTCCGCGAGGGAGACGCGCCGCCTGACGACACCCTCGGCCTCGCCGGGACCGGCGAGCCGCAGGAAGACGGACCGGGCGACGGCCGCCTGACCGGGGCTCAGCTCTCCGTAGGCGGCCTCCGCGAGCCGCGCGACGGCACCCCGCAGGCCGCCCCCGGCGTGGTATGCGGCAAGGGTGAGGCGACCGGACTCGCGCGCCTGCCACAGCTCGAGCAGCGCCGTGGACAGCAGCGGCAGGACGCCGGGTTCCGCGCCGGCGTCGGCGATGAGCTCCTTCACCAGCCCCGGCTCCACGCTCAGCCCGACCCGCCGGGCGGGAGCCTCGATGACGGCCTCCAGCTCGGCCGGGGCCATGGGGCCGACGATCACGTGACTCGCCCCCATCAGCCGGGCGAGGGCCGCGTACGGGGCGGAGTGACCGTAATGGTCGGCTCGGAGCGTGACGACGACCTTGAGGCCGCGGCGCTGGCTCGTCAGCAGGTCGACGAAGGCCCCGCGCTCGCTCTCGTCGCGGGTGAGGCTGAAGACCTCCTCGAACTGGTCCACCGCGAGAACGAGCTCCTGGCCCTCGGCGAGCCCGGCGAGGGCGCCCGTGAGCCTGCCCTCCGCATCCGCGGCGAGGTCATCGGCGCCCTCGCGAGCACGTTCCAACGCCCGGGCGAGCTCGGCCAGCGGATGCTCGCCAGGGCGCATGGTCACCTGGAGCCAGCCTTCGCTGCCGGGCAGGACTCCCGCGGCCAGGGCGGGCAGCAGGCCCGCCCGGAGGGCCGACGACTTGCCGCTGCCCGACGCTCCGACGAGCCCGAGGAACCGGTTGCCCACGAGCCGCGCGACGAGCTCGGCGACGAGCCTCTCGCGCCCGAAGTAGTAGTCCGCATCGACGCCTTCGAAGGCCGCCAGGCCCTTGTACGGGCAGATCGTGGGCGTTGTCCGGCGAGTTGACTCCGGCGCCTCGGGCTCGAAGCGGCGGGTGCGCTCGCGGATGAGCTCGAGATCGGCAACATCGCCGATGAGCTCCTCCTCGGCCTCCCGCAGCGTGTTCCGACCCGCGGCCGTGCGGTCGGCGGATCCGCTCAGCCGGCGGCTCGCCGTCGATCGCGCCCAGTGCGAGGCAACGCGGTGGACGGATGCCGGCACGCCGCCAAAATCGTGGGCGATCTCGCGCAGCGGCATCTCGTCCGGCACCCGGCCGGCATACAGCCCCACGATGGCGCTGACGGCTTCCGGCCCCAGGGGTCCGAGAGCCCGGCGGCGCTCCGGGCTCGCGAGCGGCTCGACGACGGCGAGGAGGGCCGGGGGCGCCTCTTCCCTGTGCGTCACCAGCAGGAGGCTCGCGGTCTCGGACGCGGCTGTCGCGATGTCCGCGACGGCGCGAGGCAGGGTGCCGCCGGCGGCATCGAGGTCGTCGACGATCAGGAGCGTCGGCTGTCCCGGGTCACGGGAACGCAGGTCCCCGGCGTCGGCTCCGCGCGCGCTCGGGAGGTACAGCAGCGGGGCGCTCCCGGCGTGGACGATCGCCGCGAGCTCGGCGGCCAGGCGGGTCTTCCCGATCCCCGGCGGGCCGGAGACGATGAGCGTCCGGCCGTGGCCGTGGCAGGCCCGGCGCCAGTGCCAGCGGAGCCAGAGCAGCTCGGGCGCCCGGCCGACGAGCGGGACGATCGGCTCGAGCTGCGGGGGAAGGGCTGGGGCGACGACCGCCGCCTCGAGCGCGATCGACCGGTGAGGCGATGGGGCGGCCTCGCGGACCGTGACGGCGTCGACGGGCCGGTCGATCCCCTTCAGGTCCTTCGCGGGCCGGGGGGCGAGCTGCAGGCCCGGGACGGGACCGGCCAGGCGCACGAGGTCGGCGCTGGCGACGACCTCGCCCGGCCCCGCCGACGCGCACAGGCGGGCCGCGACGTTGAGGGCGGCGCCCCGGTAGCCGTTCCCCACGGGCACGGCGTCGCCCGCGTCGAGGCCCATACCGACCGCCAGCGGCAGGTCCGGCTCGCTCCTCGTCTCGTCGGCGAAGGCATCCTGCAGGTCGACCGCGCAGCGCAGCGCCTGCCGGGGGGAGTCGAAGACGGCAAGCGCCTCGTCGCCCCGCAGCTCGACGAGGTCACCGTCCCAGGCCTCGACGCCCTCCGCGGCGACCTCGGCGAACTTGAGGGCCAGTCGCGACGCAGCCTCGTCGCCCTGCTCGGCCGTGAAGCGCGTATAGCCGCGAATGTCGGCGATCAGGAAGGTCCGGACGGCGGACGCGCGCCGCGCACCGCCGCTGGCTATGGTCGTCACGGTCGGCCCGGCTCCCCTCGCCCGCCCGAGGTCGAATCCCAACAGCCCGACGGGAGCGATGCGCTGAGCGCGGTCGGACCTTCAGACCTGGAGACAGATGCAGACGAAGCCACCCTTGCCGTCGCCGAAGCACATCGCATCGCCGCACGATCCGCTCCCGAACATGTCGGTGCAGTCGTCGGTTCCGCTGCAGACGCATGCCACGCCGTCGCAACCGAACTGCGTCTCGGACCCCGGATCGGCGGCCGCGCTGGCGTCCGGCCTCCCAGCGTTCGCCCGCTTGCCGAGAGCCGCGGCGATCAGATGAACCTGCGCTGCGGTGAGAACCGCGCCGGCCTCGATCATCGGAAAGCTGTCGCGAGCATCGCCGTACTTGCCGGTGGTTCCCGTCATCGCAGCACCTCCTCGGTCGGGTCCTGACGCGAGGCCGCGCCCGAAGCGCCGACTCCCTCGCACGATCTGCGCGTGGGGCGGGGCTTGCTGAAGTCGATCGAACGCGATGGCTCGGCGGCGCAAGCGCTGCGTCGAACCCCCCACCCCTCGCTGGTCCGCCGTGCGGACCGGTCCTGAATGGTGCCCCAGGGGCGGCGTCCAGGTCAAGGAGAAGTCGAGCCCTGCGGCGCTGGCAGCCCTTCTTCGGCGGGCGCGAGGACCTCGTCAATCGCCACGCCGTCGGCCCGCTAGGGTTGGGCCCGATCTCGTGCCTGCAGGCGGTGCCGCGTCGTGACCTCGACGCGTCCCCGCTCGTCGAGCGCGGGATGCTCGACAAGCGCAATCAGCCGGCTCGTCATGAAGCGGCCGGTCCGGACGGGCGTACCCGTCCGGGTCACCTCGCGCACCTCGACGACACCGCGCGACGTGACGACCTCGATGCGTCGTCCTGCCCGCGTGGCCACGATCTCGAACGTCTGTACGCCCTGGCCCGTGTCGACGACGGCCTCGACTCGATCGCCCTTCATGGACACAACCATACCCCTTGCGCCCGGGCCGGCATCTCGCCCGACGGACGCGGGAGGGCGCACGCCGACGGGGAGTCGCGGCCGCTGGATGGAGGTCGCCCGGCCCTGGTGAGGGAAGCGTGGTCCGGCCAGGACGTGCCGACCGCCGACCACGAACGGCGGCCAGCTTCGGTGCGCCTCAGCGCGGATCGAGCGATCAGGGAAGCCGGAATGGCGGACTCGGCGCGGCGCCCTGCGTCACGCACGTCGTGTCGAGGCCATTCGCCGTGCCCGCGTCGACGAAGGCCGCGATGACGGCCGGCCCGCACCCGAGATGACCGACCACGTGCTCCTGGGCGGGCATGACGACGATCAGGCTGTTCGGCTCCTGCGACGGCACATCTGTCAGGTTGGCCGGCGGATCCTGGGGGTCGCCGTCGGCGGTGAGCCAGAGGACCGGGATCGTCGTGTGCACGGGTGACGCGTCGTTCACCGGTACGATGCCTTTGGGGAGATAGCGGCAGAGCGTCGCCTCTGCCTGAGCCCTGGCCAGCTCGAACGGGAGCGCGTAGCTGCCCGCTCCGAGGCGCGCTACCGCCGTCGGTTCGAAGCGTGCCCACGCTTCGGAGCAGAAGATCTCGTCCGCCATCAGGAGCGTCGCGCCTCCGCTCGCTGGGGCGGGGACGACCTGCCCTACCTGGTCCCACTGGCCCTGGTAGGCGAGATGGATCGCCAGCGGGAGCTGCCCCGCTGCCGACCCGGTGAGCAGCGCGTTGTGGATCGAGGGACCGACCAGTGCGAGATCGGCCACCGCGTGCGCTCCGGTGTCGGGGTTGGTGACGTTCGTGATCAAGCCCGTGGCGAGCCCGGCGCGGAGTGTCGACCACTCGCTGGCAAGCTGCGGGAAGGCCGCATGGCACCGCGCGTCCTCGGCGCACCGCTCGAGCAGGAGGTCGAGCGCGTGCTGGCTGTTGGTCGCCATCAGCTCCAGGACCGGCACGTCGAGAGGCGTCGAGCCATCGAGGACGGCGACACGGACGTGGTCCGGATGCTGGCGCAGGTAGTACTGCGCGAGGGTCCCGCCATAGCTGGTGCCGTAGAGGTCGATGGTGTCGTAGCCGAGGGCGGCCCGGACATCGTCGAGGTCGTCGGCCGCGACGGTGCTCGTGTAGAAGCGCGGGTCGGCGTCGAGTGCGGCGAGGGAGTCGTGCAGCCACGCCGAGAGACGCGCGTTTGCCTCCGGCGCGGACAGCCCCGACGTGTCGGGCGGCGGCGGCAGGGTGAGGGCGTTCGATGCGCCGGTACCGCGCTGATCGACGAGCACGATGTCATGCGTCGCGTGGACCCCTGCGTAGTAGCCCGGGAGCCAGGCGAAGAACTCGGTTGCGGCGTCCCCCGGGCCGCCGGCGATGGCGAAGAACGGGTCGGGCGCTGGGACCGCGGCGAGAGCCGGGACGACCGCGACGCGCAGGCCGATCCGGCGCCCGCCCGGGTTCGACCGATCCTCGGGCACCTGCAACGTCCCGCACAGGCCGGCGACCTCGGCCTTGACGGGGATCTCGCCCTGAATGAGGCACGGCGACATGGGCTGACCTGCGAGCAGCCGGGACGCGGCGGGCGCAGAGGCCGGCGCAGCGGGCCCGGACGAGCAGGCGACCAGGAGCCAGGCGCCGACCAGGACGGCGACCGAACGTGCAGCGCGTCGCATCCCCAACTCCTCGCCGCCGGCCCGGCCGCCCACGATGTCAGGCACTTGCCGCGGCCTCCACTGGTTCGTCCAGCCGAGACCGCACCGCCGAGAGCCCGTGGTCACGGACCAGCCCGTCGCGCATCCGCACGACGCGGTCGCATGCCTCACCGACTTCGGCGTCATGGGTGACGAGGAGGAAGGTCTGGCCCTGCTCCCGGTTGAGCCGACGCAGGAGGGCGAGGATCTCCGCGGACCGCTCCGAGTCGAGATTGCCGGTCGGCTCGTCGGCGAGCACGAGGGCCGGCCGGTTGACGAGCGCGCGGGCGATCGCCACGCGCTGCTGCTCGCCGCCCGAGAGCTCGGCGGGTCGGTGATCGGCGCGATCCGCGAGGCCAACGAGCGCGAGAGCCTCGAGAGCCGCCGCCCTCGCAGGGGCGCCGCGCATCCCGGCGTAGTCGCAGGCAAGCAACACGTTCTCGATGGCCGTGAGCGTCGGGACCAGGTTGAAGTCCTGGAAGACGAAGCCCATCTCGTGGGCCCGGAGCCGAGTGCGCTCGCCGTCGGAGAGCCGGCCGACGTCGCGGCCGTCGAAGGTCAGCTCGGGCGCCGGGCCGTGGTTCGGATCGGGGGCATGGAGGAGCCCAAGGATGTGCATGAGCGTGCTCTTGCCCGAGCCCGACGGGCCCATGATGGCGACCATCTCGCCGGGCTCGATGCTGATGTCCACGCCGCGCAGCGCCTGGACGCTGTTGCGACGGCTGAGGCGGTAGGTCTTTCGCAGGTTGCGGCCTTCGAGGAGCGGCATCGGAGGATCTCCAGTCTCTGTCGTGCGGGTCATTCGTAGCGCAGGGCGGCGACCGGGTCGAGCCGTGCCGCGTGGAGGGCCGGGACGAAGCCGGCGAGCGCGCCGAGGATCGTCGAGAAGGCGATGGCGGTGATGGCGGTGCCGGTCGTGAGGTCGAAGAGGACCGTCCCCGAGGAGCGGCCGGCCTCGTTCACGAGCGTGACGACGCTCGCGCCGAGGATGAGCCCGACCGCCCCGCCGATGAACCCGATGAGGGCCGACTCGACGACGAGCTCGCGGATGATCCGGGCGCGGCTGCCGCCGATCGCCCGCTTGATGCCGATCTCGCGGGTTCGCTCGGCGATCGACATGGCCATCGTGTTCACGACCGAGAGCCCACCCACGAGCAGGCTGATCAGGGCGATCCCGACGAGGATCGAGTTGAGGACCGACGTCGCGCCCCCGATCTGCTTGTCGAAGTCCTTGCCGGTCATCGTCGCGACCCCGGGGACCTGCGCCGTGATCCGCACGGCGAGGGCGTCGATGTCCTGGCCGGGCGTGGGATAGACGACCATCGAGGTCGCGATGTCCGACGCCGTGAGCTTGCCCGCGATCATCGGGGGCAGGGTCTCGACGAAGAGCTGCTGGGCGGCCGCGAGCGGGACTCCGGCAGCCTGGTCGGGCGCTGTGAGAGTCGGCGCCAGGACGCCGACCACCGTGAACGCCACCCCCTTGAGATCGATCGTGTCGCCGGGATGCTTGTTGAACTTGCGGGCGATGTCGGACCCCAGGACGGTGACATTCGACCCCTCGTCCGCGGAGGTTAGCTTGCGGCCCTCCGTCGTCGAGGTCCGGAACGTCTCGCGGCCCTGGTCCGACCCGGCGGCGCTCCCCGTGATCATCGGCGGGACGCCCATGCTCACGGCACCCGCCTGGTCGTCCATCAGCATCATGACCGCCGGGACGACGACGTCGACGCCCTCGACCTGGCGGACCGCGTCGGCCGTCGCCAGCGACATCGGGGCGGCAGAGAACCCGCCGACCGCGCCCGACTTGTCACTGAGGGTGATCTTGTCGGCGTAGTAGGTCGAGCCGCCGGCGACCAGGGCGTTGATCTTGTTGGCCATCGAGCCGAAGACGACGAGGGCCCAGATCCCGATCGTGATGCCCAGGATCGTGAGGGCGGTGCGGACCTTGCGGCGGCCCAGGTTGCGCAGGAGCTTCATCAGTCGGTTCCTCCCATCGTGCCGGCGCCGGCCAGCCGCACGACGATGCTCAGTCCAGTGGTCTGGTTCCGATTCGAGGGCCGCGCTGCGCGTGCCGCGCGGGCCAGTCGCTCGTCTCGGGCCTCGGCGCGCAGGCTCTCGAGCCGACCGCGCACGATCTGATCCCATGCGGCCAGCTCGGCCGACAACCTCGTGTCCATCTCGCTCGTCACCTTTCGCCCGTTGCCGGGTCCTCTCGATCGGCCTCGGTCGGGGGGATGCGCCGTACCTCGACCAGCTCGAGGCCGGTGTCCCGGAGCCGGGCGAGCAGGCCGTACGTGGCGGCCTGGTCGACAAGCGCGACCACCAGGATCGAATCGCCGTCCGGCAGCCAGCGGCACGAGTCGGCGCCGAGGGCGTGCGCCCGTCGCGCGTCGAGCCGTCCGACGACCCGGATCTCGTAGCGGTTCATGCCGCGATCGTGGCCCAGCGAGCGCCGGGCAACGCCCACACAAAGGATGGTGTGAGGGATGGTTTTCGCGGCGAGCCAGGATGGCGACGACGAGTGCCGCCGCGGGCCGCGACGCGAGGCGGTCCGGGGAACCGCCGGCTAGACCAGCCCGAGCTGCTGGGCGCGCAGGAGCGCCTGGGTTCGGCTGCGGGCCCCGAGCTTCGCCCGGATGTGGGCGGCGTGCCACTTGGCCGTCGCGAGCGACACGACGAGCTCGCCGGCGATCGCGGCATCGCTGGAGCCGCCGGCCATCAGCTTGAGCACCTCGAGCTCGCGCACGGTCAGCGCCTCGATGGGTTGCCCGGACGCGTCCTGCCAGAGCGCCGGACCGGCCCGGCGCGAGCCCGCGGCCGTTGGCGCCGGTGCCGCGGCGAGGGCGGCAATGACCTCGTCCACGAAGGCCGGCCCGACCCGTCGCACGGCCGGCAGGAGGTGGGCGACGGGTCGCACGTCGTCGACCACGCGTCGCACGTACCCCTCGGGCGCGGCCAGCCGGACCGCCGCCTCGAGCGCGCGCTGCGCGGCCGCCCGGTTGCCGGCTGCCTCCGAGATCGCCGCGTCGAGGACGCCGACCGAGACGAGGTCCGCGGTGTCGTGGGCGGCCGAGGCTGCGGTTCGCGCGGCAGCGAGGAACCTCCTGGCTTCCGGCGTCATTCCCTGGGCCAGCCGAACCCGCGTCAGCGTGACGTCCCGCGCAAGAGCGGGCAGGCCCGACCCGCCCTGCTGGATGGCCGCGGACTGGCAGACCTGGTCGGCCCAGCTCGCCGCGGCCGCCAGGTCGCCCTGCATGAGACGCAGCCGTGCCTCGATCTCGTCCAGCGCGCCGTCGATGCCCATCAGCCCGGCCGTGTGCGCGTCGCGACGCACCGTCCGGACGGCGTCGAGCGCCAAACCGGGCGAGCCTGTCGCCTGCCGGGCCAGGGCGAGGTAGGAGACGGCCGACGTCAGCAAAGCCCGACCGAACCCGAACGTGCCGGCGGCCGCCCACGCTCGCTCGAGGGCGTCGCCGGCTTCGGCGAGGTCATTCGCCTCGTACCGCACGATGCCGAGCCAGTAGAGAGCGTACGGCGTCCCTCCCGCCATGTGACTGAGCTCGGCACTGTGGTCGGCGAGGATCTGCCGGCAGAATGTCTCGGCATCCCGCCGGTGGCCGGTGAGGTTGAGGACGCTGACGAGCGCCGTCGCCGCCGGGACGACCAGCGTCGAACGGCGGGAGTCCGCGTCGAGGGCCAGCGCGCTTCGGGCGGTCTCGCCCGCCGGCTCCAGCTCAGCGGCGGCCAGGTAGGCGGTCGCGAGCGCCTGGAGCGCCCGTGCGCGGAAGAACCGGTCGTCGCCGATGGCCGCGACGGCGGCCCGTCCCAGCTTCACCGCATCGGGCCGGTTCGAGAATGCGGCGATGAGCGCGCACGCCGTGAGCAGCGGCCCGGGCGTGCAGCCGTCGGAACAGGCGGCCTCACCCTCGTCGCAGGTCCGTGCTGCGTCCTCGACACGGCCGACGAAGAAGCAGGCGACCGCCCGGAGGTAGACCAGCTCCGGGCTCGCGACGACCCGGTCGCTCGGCAGGGCATCGAGCCAGCCGAGCAGGGTCGAGAGCTCGCCGGCCTCGTATGTCCGGCGCGCCTGGCGCTCCAGCAGGCGGATCGCTCGTTCAGTCGATCCGGCCGCGACCGCCTGCTCGATCGCTTCCTCGAGCAGGTCGGCGGCCTCCAGGTAGTCGGCCGCGCGCTCATGCAGCGCGACTTCGTCGGCGGGGTCGAGAAGCGTCCGCAGGTAGTCGGCAAAGAGGTGGTGGAAGCGATACCAGCGCCGCTCGAGGTCGAGGGGGATCACGAACAGGTTCATGCCCTCGGCGCGCTCGAGCAGGGCGGCGCTGTCCTCGCGCCCGGTCACCGCCTGGCACAGCCCGGCCGTGAACCGCTCAGCGACCGAGCTCCGCACGAGGAAGGTCCGCAGCTCGGGATCGAGCCGTTCAAGCACTTCGGCGGCCAGGTAGTCGAGGACAAACCGCTGCGTGCCCGCGAAGGCGTCGATGAGGGCGCCCGCGGCGGGCTGATCGCGCAACGAGATCGCCGCGAGCTGGAGGCCCGCGATCCAGCCCTCCGTGCGCTCGACGAGCCGCCCGATCTGCTCGTCGTCGAGCTCGACTCCGGATCCCTCGACCAGATACGCCGCGGCCTCACCCGACGTGTACCGGAGCTCGTCGGCCCTCAGCTCGACCAGGCGGCGGTGCGCCCGCAGTCGCGGAAGCGAGAACGGGGGGTCCTCGCGCGTGATGACGACGAGGTGGGCGAACGGCGGCCCCTGCTCGATGAGGACGCGCACGAAGGCATGCACGGGCTCCGCGGTGATGACGTGGTAGTCGTCGAGGACCAGCACGAATGGGTCGTCGGCGGCCCCGATCGCGTCGATCACGATCGCGGCGCCTTCGGGGCCGGCCCCGGCCTCGAGCAGCATCGGGGTCGAGCCGGCGATCCCGGGTCGCAGCGGCTCCAGGGCGGCGACGAGGTACCGGAGGAAGCGCACCGGGTCGTTGTCCGCCGCGTCGAGCGAGAGCCAGGCGTGCTGGACGTCACGGGATGGAAGCCAGCCTGCGACCGCCACGCTCTTGCCGTAGCCGGGCGGGGCCGAGAGCACGGTCAGGCGCGTGGCGTCATCGAGGGCGCCGTCCAGGTGCGCGCTCAGGCGAGGGCGGTCACCGTACACCGCGACGAGGGGAGCGTGGAGCTTGGTCGAGATGAGCGGCGTTGCGCGCGGACGAACGGTGGCCGACGCGGTGCCATCGAGAACCAGCTCCGAGACGCTCACCTGACGTTCCATCTCCGTTGGTGCTCAGCGACAAGGGTGGGCCTTCCGTTGCCGGTGAGACTAATGCCAAAGCGACTCCTCGCGAAGCCTTCCGGCTCCGTCCTTCCGCGCTTGCCGAGCCCCAGGGCCGCAGCTCGCAGGGTCGACGAGCTGCTGTCGGCGAAGGTGGCGCCGCGAGGGCGCCGTCAGCTGATCGGCGCCCCAAGGACCCGGGCGAGCTCGGGCCCGGCGTCAGCATCGTAGGGGTCTCGTCAGCGGCCGAACCGGAGCGACTCCACGACCTGCGTCAGCTGGTCGCGGTCGGCCTGGGTCGTGTCCGGCGAGTAGGTGGCGTCGACCATCAGTCTTTGCCCCTTGACGTCGAGCACCCAGAGCCGGTCGATCTGGCCGGGGACCTGCTCGTGTCGGTTGCCCTTGCCGTTGCCCAGCCAGCCCTGGAAGTCGCGATAGCCCTCGGAGTCGACGTCGCAGGCGTCGAATTCGCCCGGCAAGCTCGATTTGATGTCGGCCGGGACCGACAGCTCGAGGTACCGGCCGCGGTACCCCGCCAGCGTCACGTCGGTCGGCTTGGTGGCGTTGCGCATCGGCTGGGCGACGAGCGCGGCGACGAGAGCCGCAACGCCCGGCCCCGGATCGAACCCGGTTCCGTGCCAATGGCATGGGTCGCGGAAGACCTGGCCCACGTCCCATACGCTGAGGCCCAGCACCGGGTGTGGGGAATCCGGGTACTTCAGGATGAAGTAGCCCGCAAAGTCGTACCAGCTTTCGGGTACGTCGACCGTGAACCCAGGATAGCTGCGGGCCCCCATGACATTCGCCGTGTGCGGTCCGGGGACCAGTGGCATGACACCGGTCGGGAGCGCCGGGGTCGGAACGGAAGTCGGTGTCGTGGCCGAAGGCGTCGGCGGCAACGTCGTGCTCGGCGCCGGTGTCGACGGAGCGCCTGACGAGACCCTGGGGACCGGCGAAGACCCGGCCGTCGGACTCGAGCCGCTGGCGCCGGCCGTGCAGGCGCTCGCCAGGAGCACGACCGTGATCGTGAACGCCAGGCTGTATCGGCGGGGGAACGCAGTCATCTCGAAAAAGACTCCTTCGTCGTCGCGCTCGCAGGCGCGGATCGTCGGGGGAATACCGGCCGGGAGGAGACAGGAGGGCCTGGACCGGGCCGGGATGGCATCGCCTCAGGCCGGTCGGCCCGGTCTCTGAAGGTGGCCCTTCAACCTGCGGAGTTGCCCTGAAGGCCGTCCGCCCGGTCGGGGCCAGGCGGGCGACGGCCGACCAGGAGCCGGCCCGGCCGTCGATGACCTAGCTCACGGTGCGATGCGCTGCCATGCCGGCTCGCTGATCGCGGTCCAGGGTGTCGGGCGAGACGCCCCGGTGAATGGGTCCAGCAGCAGCTGCGGCTTGAAGTCGCCGGCCAGGTCCTCCGGGCTCATCAGGATCGACGTGTCGTCGGGTGCCCATGCAGAGACCGTGTTGCAGCAGCCGGTCAGTCCTCGACCACTCTCAACGCCGACCGTCGACCCGTCGGCCGGGAGCACGGCCAGCGCGACGTCCTGGTTCCTGGTTGCGTAGCCACGAACGACGACGAGCCTGGTGCCGTCGTTCGACCAGGCCGGGCCGTCCTGGAAGGTCGCTCCGGCAGGCATGGGCAGGGTCACCGTCGCGGACCCGTCGATCGCGCTCACGTGGACGCTATAGGTGTTTCGCGAAGGATCGGCGGTCGTTGCGGAGTACGCGATCCGGGAGCCGTCCGGTGCGACCGTGAGCCAGTCGAGCCCGACGCCGGGAGACGGCTCGACGACCGCCCTGACCCGGCCGGTGGCGACGTCGACAGCGTAGATGCCGTCCCCGGCACCGGTCGCCGAGCCGACGAAGACGATCTCGGCTCCGCCCGACGGCCGATACGAGGGCCATTGGACGCCCATGCCGACGTCGACGCGTCGGGCGCCGCTCCCGTCCGCCTTCGCGATCCAGAGTGCCGAGTCGGCCACCGGCCCGGAGGTGAACGCGACCTCGGACCCGTCCGGCGAGAACGTGTAGCTGGCGAGTCGCACCTGCGGAGTCGCCGTGATGGCGACGAGACCGCTGCCATCGGCAGAGGCCACGAACAACCGGCCGGCGCTGGTGCCGCCGCCCACCTTGCGCTCGAAGACGAAGCGCCTCCCGTCCGGGGACCAGACCGGCTTGAGGTCGGTCTCCGGACCGGTCACGACGGCCTTGGCGATGCCCGACACGGGATCGCCGGTGTAGATGTCACCACCGTTGGCGTAGGCCACGAGCCCGTTCCGGGCCAATCCGAACGGCTGCGGCAGTCTCGGATGTCCGCCCCCGGCGAGCGCGCCGACCAGGGCCAGGAGCAATGCCAGGAGCAGGAGGCTAAGCCCGACCGCGCGCCACGGCAACCGTGGCGCGATGACCGGCTGACGAGCGATGTCAATCATGGGGAGCCACCGTCCGAGGAATGACCAGGCCGGCCGCTGGCGAGTGCGGGCGGTCTGCTGCAGGAGGTGGTCGCGATAGGCGGGCATCGGGCCTATGTAGAGGTCGTCCACGAGGCTCGGAAGATCCTGTTCGAAGCGTCGTTCGGAACTCATGCCGGTTGTCCTCCCGGAGCGGAGGCTGCGGGGCGAAAGGCCTCGACGTGCGCGCCCTCGCGCATGGCGGTCAGGGCGTAGTGGAGTCGCGATTTGGCGGTTCCGTGGGGGATGCCCAGGGACACGGCCACTTCGCGCAGCGGCATCCCGAGCAGGTAATGCAGAGCCACGACGGCTCGATGTCCCGGATCGAGGCGCTGAAGCGCCGCGTCCATGAGCTCGCGCTGGGCGAACGCGCTGGAGTGATCGGGCACATCGGGGGAGTCGATCGGAGACAGCTGGACCTCGATCGGGCGTCGACGGCGACGGCGAAGGAGGTCGAGAGACGCGTTGACCATCAGCCGGTTCAGCCAGGCGTCGAAGCGATCCGGGTCGCGAAGCCCCGGCAGATCGCGCCAGGCGCGGATGAGGCTCTCCTGAACCGCATCCTGGGCCAGGTCCGGGTCACGGAGGATCAGTCGGGCGGCTGCGTCCAGTCGCCGGAGGGCGCCATCGACGAGCTCGGCGAAGGCGTCATGATCGCCTCGCTTCGCCCGGTTGATGAGCTCTCGTTGGTCCACGATCCCCTCGCCTGCGGCACGGCCGTCAATGGTCGAACTCAACAAGGTATGGCGTCAGTGTTGCCCGAATGGTTCATCCGGGCTCAGCGAGCGGTCGGGTCCACGCTGCGCAACCTTGTCGGCAACGCAGCCGCCTTCCGCTCGAGCGAGCCTACCGATCGCGATCGCGATCGCGATCGCTTGAAGGGCATTCCACGCGAGGCCCTCGCCGGCGCTGAACGGTGCGACGGTGACGTCGCCGCCCGGATCGCCGAGTACGCCCGCCCCGGCGAGGAGCTCGTGAGCCAGGAGGTCGTCGACGCCGCGGGTGGGTCGGAGATCAGGTTCCCCGAGATCGGCCCGGTCGAGCCCAGGGGCGTGGCCGGCGCCAGGCGCCCGCACGCCGCATCCCGGCCGGGTTGATCGGGATCTGCCGAGAGCGCTGCGGCCCGCCGAGCGAGCCGCTAGTAGACGGCCGTCTCGGGGCCGACGGCCTCCAGCCAGGCCTTGACGTCGCGCAGGAAGAGGCCGGCTCCGGCGCCGTCGTTGGCCCGGTGGTCGATCCCGATGACCATGTTCATGACCGAGCGGATGGCGATGACGTCGCCCTGGTCGGTCGCGAGGACGACCGGGCGTTTGGTGATCGCCTCCATGGTCAGGATCGCCACTTCGGGCACGTTGAGGATGGGCATCGTCAGGTTGCTGCCGAACCAGCCGGTGTTGTCCACGGTGAAGGTGCCGCCGCCGAAGTCGTCGGCCCCGAACCTGCCGGTCCGGGCCCGGGCGGCGACGTCGGCGATGGCGTGGTTGATGCCGCTGACCGAGAGCTGGTCGACGTCGCGGACCACCGGCACGACGAGGCCGTCGTCGACGGCCACCGCGATCCCCAGATTGACCCGGCGCCTGGCCACCAGGCCCCGCTCGGTGTACGCGGCGTTGAAGGTCGGGTGGCGGTGGAGCGCCTCGACGCTGGCCTTGACGACGAAGGGCACGAAGCTGAGCGAGATTCCCTCGCGGGCCGCGTAGTCGCGCCTGGCCGCCTCGCGCAGGCGGACGAGGTTCGTGACGTCCACCTCGACGGCGACGTAGGCGTGGGGGACCGCGAGGGCCCGGGTCATCTGGTTCGCGATCCCCTGGCGCATCTTCGTGAGCGGGACGACGACCTCGTCGGCTCCCTCGGGGAAGACGACCCGGGTGCCGGCGGACGCCGTGGCGGGCAGGACGGTGAGGGCGGGAGCGGAGGTCAGGCCGGCTGGGACACCCACGCTGCTGCCGGTCCGCGCCAGCGCGGCCTCGACATCCCGGCGGCGGATCCGGCCCGCCGGCCCGGTCCCTGGGATGCCGGCCAGATCGACGCCCGCCTCGCGGGCCAGCCTGCGCGCAACCGGGCTCGCGAACAGGCGTCCGCCGCGCGAGGAGCCGCCCGCATCGCGGAGCCCGCCCGACTCGACCGACGCCGCGCTCGCCGCGGCCGGCGCGGCGCTCGCGGCCGGCGCAGCAGCCGCTGTCGCTGGGCCGGCGGTCCTGGCGCCGACGGCCCGGCCCCGGGCAAGCTCGAGGTCGGCAAGCGCCCGATCGACGTCCTCGACCACCTCCCCGACCGCCGCGATCAGGGCGATGGGCGCGCCCACCTCGACGAGCGCGCCTTCGCCCGCCAGGCGGCGCAGGAGAACGCCGCCGGACTCGGCAGGGACGTCGACGGCCGCCTTCTCCGTCTCCAGGGTCACGAGCGTGTCGCCGGCGGCGAACGCGCTCCCTTCCGGCACGGACCACGTCGAGAGGACGGCCTCGGCCGTGTTCGCCGCGATCCCGGGCATGCGAAGGATCAGCGGCATGTCAGCCCAGCGGAAGCTGGCGCAGGCGGGCGACGACTTCCTCGGTCCTGGCGAAGGCGGCGCGCTCGAGGACCTTGCTGATGCTGGGTGATGCCTCGCCGCCGGTGACCCGTTCGATCGGCGCGTCGAGCCAGTCGAAGAGGCGGCGCTGGATCTCGTCGGCGAGCCACCCGCCGTAGGACGTGCCGATCGCCCCCTGCTCGGCGATCAGGACGTTGTTCGTCTTGCGGACGCTCTCGCCGATGGTTGCCCAGTCGAGGCTCGCGCGGTCGAGCCAGCGGAGGTCGATCACCTCGGCGTCGATCCCCGTCTCCTCGACCGCCTCGAGGACGTGGCGGGTCATGGAAAGGTACGTGAGGATCGTGAGGGCGCCGCCCCGGCGCCGGATCGCTGCCTTGCCGACCGGCAGGTAATGGTCGAAGTCGTCGGGGAGCCCGGGCCCGGTCGAGGTGTAGAGGTCGACGTGCTCGAGGACGACGACCGGGTCGTCGATGGCGAGCGCCGTGTTCATGAGGCCGACGTAGTCGAAGGGCGTGGACGGCGCGACGATGCGCCAGCCCGCCGACATGGCGAAGATGCCGGCCGGGTCCATCGAATGCTGGGAGCCGTACCCCGTCCCGGTGGCGACCTTGCTGCGGAGCACGATCGGCACCTTGCCGTCGCCGCCGAACATGTGGCGGGCCTTGGCGACCTGGTTGAAGAGCTGGTCGGCGGCCACCCACAGGAAGTCGGCGTACATCAGCTCCACCACCGGCCGGAAGCGGCCGTCGAGGGCGATCCCGCCGCCCAGTCCGACGAAGGCGTTCTCGCTGATGGGCGTCCCGAGAATCCGGCCCGGGTAGGCTTCCGCGAGGCCGCGCGTCGCCCCGTTCGTGCCCCCGTTGAGGTGGTGCACGTCCTCCCCCATCACGATGATCCGGGGATCCGTCTCGAGCCGACGAGCCATCACGCCGGCGACGGCCTCGATGAACTTGACCTCCTGCAGCCGCCCCGCGAAGTCCTCGACGTCCGTGAAGGTGATGCCGGCGAGCTCGCCCAGGTCGCCGCGCACCCCGTGGTCGACGAAGCCGGGGTCCGGCCATTCGGCGGGCCTGATGCGGCGCGCCCCGGTCTTCTCGTGCGGGGCGGGCTCGAGGATGACCTGGCCCAGCTCGGCCATCATCGCACGCGCCCGGGCGACGGCCGTGTCGATCTCGTCCCGGCTCGCGATCCCTCGCCGCTCCAGGTGGCGGGCGGTCGCCTCGATCGGGTCGCGGGCCCGCCAGGCGGCTTCCTCCTCCTTGCTCCGGTAGCGGAACGCGCTGCCGGGGAACGGGCCGTTCTGGTGGAAGTAGCGGTAGACGTCGGCTTCGATCAGGGTTGGCCCGAGGCCGGCGCGCATGTGGCGCAGGGCCTCCCGGGTGGCGAGGTGAACCGCCAGCGGGTCCATCCCGTCCACCTTCCAGCTCGGGATCCCGAAGCCCGGGCCGCGGGCGGAGAGGCGCGGCTCGGCGGTCGCCTCGGAGACATGGGTGGAGACCGCGTACTGGTTGTTCTCGACGAAGAAGCAGACCGGGAGCTTCCAGGCGGCGGCCAGGTTGAAGGTCTCGAGTGTCGAGCCGATGTTGATCGCGCCGTCGCCGAAGAAGGTGACGGCCACGGCGTCCGTCCCGGCGTGCTTGTGGGCCCAGGCGGAGCCCGCCGCCAGCGGGACGCCGCCGCCGACGATCGCGTTCGTGCCGATGGCGCCCGCCTCGAGCCACTGCAGGTGCATGCTCCCGCCACGCCCGTGGCTGAAGCCGAGGTCGAGGCCGCAGATCTCGCGCAGGGTGCGGAGGAAGGCGGCCCGGACGTCGTCGGGGTACGGCGCGGTCGGGTCGATGCCCTCCGGATGGAGGTGGCCGAGGACCTTGGCCAGGAACTGGTGGTGGCCGCGGTGGGAGCCGTTGATCGTGTCCCGCGAGGTGAGACCGATCACCGAGCCGACCGCTCCGCCCTCCTGGCCGATGCTGGAGTGCGCGGGCCCATGGATCAGCCCCTCGGCCGCCAGCTCCAGCACGTACTCCTCGAAGGTCCGGATCAGAACGAGCTGGCTGAAGATCGACGTCAGGAGCGCGGGCTCCGCCGCGTCCCAGTCCGCCTCGCTCACGACGAGCCGCGACCATGCGACGGTCGGTTCGAGGCTCTCGTGAATTGGCATGCCGGCTCCCTTCGCTGGCGACGAGGCCCGCGAGTGTACACGCAGCGCCGGGTGTGTCTCGCGGGCGGCCCGGGAAGTCGGACGCCGGCCCGGCGCATCGTCGGCTGCCCTCCGGGTGGCATTTGCGCGGGTCCCTATGCTTGCCGGGCGACGGGCGGGCGGCCGCCCGGCCTGGCACGAGGAGACGGGCATTGGCCGGCAGACCGCGGATCAGCTATGTCGACCCGGAGACGCTCGACGAGGCAATGCGCGCCGAGCTGGAACGGTGCGCGCGCATCGGCACCCCACGCCCCGAGAGCCAGGCGGTCCGGGCTCATGTCCCGGCCGTCTTCTGGTCGTTCGCGAATGCCTGGCAGGCGATCTTCCGCGAGGGCGTCTGCGACCACACCATCAAGGAGCTGTGCCGGGTCTACGTCTCACGCACCGTCAAGTGCGAGTTCTGCGGCAACCAGCGCTCGGTGCAAGCGTCGGCGCAGGGGCTCCTCGAGGGCAAGTACGACCAGCTGCTCAACTTCGAGAAGTCCGAGATGTACGACGAGCGCCAGAAGGCGGCCCTGGCCTACGCCGAGGCGATCACCTGGCGCCTGGAGACCGACGACGCGTTCTGGGAGCGGCTCCATCGCCACTTCAGCGAGCCCGAGCTCGTGGAGCTGGGCTCCTTCATCGCCCTCACCATGGGCCAGCAGAGCTGGCTGCGCCTGCTCGACATCGAGCACCACGCCGTCCTCGCCGGCGACGCTGCGTCGATGGCGCCTGGCTTCGAGACCGCCGACGCCGCCGCGGCGACCAGGGCGAGCGACGACTACTGGGCCAGGCGCTGAGCTCGCCCATCGGAGACGAGGTTTCCCGTCGCCCGCGGGCTGGTTTCGGGTATTGACACGACCCCCGCCAGGCCTATACTCCGCCGACCGAGCAATCGATTTCGTGCCCGGCGTCCTTGAGTCGAAGCGAGGTCAGCACAATGCTCCGTTCGAAGCGAACGATCGGCGCGCCCGGGGGTCGACTCTTCCTGGCGTTTCTGGCCGCGGGTGCGGTCGTCCTCGGCGCCTGCGCGGGCGCCGCGTCCCCGAGCCCGTCCGCCGCGCCGGCGAGCGCCGCGGCTTCCGTGGCGCCCACGAGCTCTGCCGGGGCGTCGGCCTCGGCCGCACCATCCGCGTCGGCCGCCGCAGTGGCATGCCCGCTCCCGGCGAGCACCGCGCCGATCGTCATCGGCGTCTCGCAGGCCCTTACCGGCGACAAGTCCGACCCGGGCACGGCGATCCAGCATGGCTACGAGGTCTGGGCCAAGGAGGTCAACGACGCCGGCGGCCTCCTCGGACGCCAGGTCACCTTCAAGGTCTACGACAACCAGAGCCTGGCCGCCACGGCCGTGAGCCAGATGGAACGCCTGGCCACGGTCGACAAGGTGGACCTCATGTTCGGTCCCTTCTCGTCCGCCCTCACGATCCCGACGTCGGCGGTCGCCAACAAGTACGGCTACGCCTTCATCGAGGGCGCCGGCGGCGCGCCTGCAGTCTTCCAGCGCGGCTTCGACAACGTCTTCTTCGTCCAGCCGGCCACGGCCGACCACCAGGCCGACCCCTTCGTCCAGTACATCCTTTCGCTGCCGGCGGCCCAGCGGCCGGCGACCGCAGCGTATCCGCAGCAGGACGACCCGTTCGTCTCGGCGACCGAGAACGGCGCCCAGGCCACCCTCGAGGCGGCCGGCATCAAGACGGTCTACAAGGACGTCTACCCGCCAACCCAGACCGACTTCGCGTCGATCGCGGCCAAGGTCAAGGCGTCGGGCGCCGACATCGTCCTCGGCGGGACGATCGGCAGCGACTCGATGGCGCAGACCCAGGCGTACTCCGCCATCAACTACCAGCCCAAGGCCGTCTACTACACGAGCGGTCCGAGCACGACCGGCCCGTTCAAGCAGGCGCTCGGCAGCAAGGTCGAGGGGATCTTCTCCGGCGATGGCTGGATCCAGACGTCGAAGGCGCCCGGCAACGAGCAGTTCGTCACCGAGTACCACGCGATGTTCCCCAAGGAGACCGACATCGCGACCGAGTCGGCAGAGGGCTACTCGGTCGGCCAGGTGCTGCAGGCGGCCGTGACGGCGACCCAGTGCCTCGATAACAAGACCATCACCAGCTGGCTCCACGCGAACAAGGTCCAGACCATCCAGGGCCCGATCGGCTGGGACGCCGTCGGCCGGCCGAACGGCAGCTACCTCCTGGAGCAGTACCAGAACAACAACCTCCACGTGGTCGCGCCCGCGGGCGACCCGAACAAGGACGCGGATCCGCAGTACCCGAAGCCCAACTGGTAGGTCTCCGCCCGACCGAGCGCCACCGGAACGGCCGGCTGGCGCTCGGTCGTCTCATGCGGCACTGCAAGGGGACTGCGAGTTGAACTGGGATCTCCTCCTCCAGGCGATCGTCCTCGGCATCCTGACCGGCGGCGTCTACGCGCTCCTGGGCTCCGGCCTGACGCTGATCTTCGGGATCATGCGCGTGGTCAACGTGGCCCACGCGGCGATGATCGTGACCGCGGCGTACGTGTCCTGGGTGCTCTACACGACGTACGGGCTCGATCCGATCGCCTCCATCGTGATCATCATGCCCGTCTTCTTCGTCGCCGGCGCGGTCGCCCAGAGGGTGGTCCTGCGCCGTCTCGGCGGGCAGGACGTCACGCTGACGGTGCTCCTGGCGTTCGGGGTCGCGATCATCCTGGAGGGGCTCCAGGGCAGCCTGTGGTCCTCGTCGTTCCAGGCCATCAAGACCGGCTACTCGCTGCAGAGCTTCGACGTCGGCGGCGTCCTCTACGTGCCGCTCATCCGCGTCGTGGCGGCGGGGGCGGCGCTGCTCGTGCTGGGCGGGCTCGTCTGGCTCCTCACCCGGAGCGACCTCGGCCGGGCGATCCGGGCGACCACGCAGGACCCCCGGACGGCCGCCCTGGTGGGCGTCAACGTGGAGCTGGTGACGATGCTCGCCTTCGCCATCGGGGTCTCGCTCGCGGCGGCCGGCGGCCCGCTCTTCGGGATGCTCTTCGCCTTCTACCCGGCGACGCACTGGCTGTGGATCGGGAAGCTCCTCGCGATCGTCGTCCTGGGGGGCATGGGGAGCCTGACCGGCACGTTCGTGGCGGCGATGATCCTCGGGCTCGCCGAGCAGGTGGCCGTGGTCTTCGTGCCGCTCGACTGGGCGCCCCTCGTCTTCTACGGCGTCCTGTTCGGGATCCTGATCGTACGGCCCCAGGGCCTGTTCGGCGCCACCGCTCGCGAGAGCCTGTAGTCAGATGAACGCTCGCCGGCTCTTCCCGATCGCCGCCCTCGTGGTCTTCATCCTCCTCCCCGTCCTCGTGCGGGAGGGCTTCTACCTCGACCTTCTCCTCGTCACCTTCATGTACGCCGCCATGGCGGTCGGCTGGGACATCCTGGGCGGCTACGCCGGCTACGTCTCGCTCGCCACGGTCGGCTTCTTCGGGATCGGCTCCTACGTCGCCGGCCTCCTGGTCGTCGACTTCGGGATCCCGGTCTTCGTCAGCGCGCCATTCGTGGGGCTCCTGGCCGCCGTCATCGGGGCGGGCCTCGGCTGGATCTCGCTGCGGGCGCGGGGCACGACCTTCGTGATCGTGACCCTCACCTTCAGCTATGTCGTCCAGCTCCTGGCGCTCAACCTGCGCGGCGTCACCGGCGGCAGCTCGGGCCTCTACCTGCCCCTCCTGAAGCTGCCCGCCGACCTGGTGATCCTGCCCTTCTACTACTCGATGCTCGGCCTGATGGTCGTCGCCATCCTGGTGTCCCTCGCGATCCGCCGCTCGAAGTTCGGCCTCGGCCTGATCGCCATTCGCGAGGAGGAGGGCAAGGCCGACGGCTCCGGCGTCAACACGTCGTTCTACAAGATCCTGGCGTTCTCGATCAGCGTCTCGTTCGCCGGGGCTGCAGGGGCGCTGCAGGCCCAGTACCTCAACTACGTCGACCCGGACCTCGCGTTCGAGCTGATCCTCACCCTGGGCGTCCTGATCATGTGCCTGGTCGGCGGCCGCGGGACGGTGTGGGGCCCGGTTCTCGGGGCCTTCATCATCCAGCCGCTCTCCTCCTACCTGATCTACGTGATCCCGTCGGAGATCGCAGGCCAGGTCCACCTGGTCGCCCTCGGCATCGCCCTCGTCCTGGTCGTGATGTTCCTGCCCAACGGCATCCTCCCGACCTGGACCGACTGGCGGGCACGCCGGGCACGCAGCGCTCGGAGAGCCGGCGAGCCGGCCGCGGGGGAGGCGTCATGAGCGCGCCACCGCTGGCACCGGCCACTGCCGAGAGGGCAGCCCGGGACGACTCGACCTTCCTGGCGGTCGCCGGGATCGAAAAGTCGTTCGGCGGCATCCAGGCCCTCACGGACTGCTCGTTCGAGGTGCGGCAGGGCAGCATCACGGCGCTCATCGGCCCGAACGGGTCGGGCAAGACGACGCTCTTCAACTGCATCACCGGCTTCTACCAGCCGGACCGCGGCCAGGTGTACGTCCGGGGCGTCGCCGTCGCCGGGCGCCGGCCCAGCGACATCGTCCATCTCGGCGTCATGCGGACGTTCCAGATCACGCGGATCTTCAAGCGCATGACGGTCCTCGAGAACATGATCGTCCCCATCCGCCAGCTCACCCTGCGCTCGCTCTTCACGGCCGCCGTGAAGGGCCACGAACGGGAGCGCGCCGAGGTGCTCCTCGAGTTCTTCGGCCTCCTCAAGCTGCGGGACGAGCCCGCCGGCAGCCTCTCCTTCGGGCAGCAGAAGCTGCTGGAGCTCGCCGCCGCGCTGATGGCCGACCCGGACATCGTGATGCTCGACGAGCCGGCGGGCGGGCTGAACCCCGTGATGATCGAGAAGCTCGCGGGCCACGTCCGGGAGCTCAACGGGCGCGGCGTCACCTTCCTGATCATCGAGCACAACATGGGCTTCGTCATGAACCTGTGCGACCCGGTGATCGTGATGCACCGCGGCACGGTGATCGCTCAGGGCTCGCCCTCGGCCGTCCGGGACGACCCGGTCGTCCTCGACGCGTACCTCGGAGACTGACGATGCTGCTCGAGATCGAGGGGCTCTTCGCCGGCTACGGCAGCGGCGGGGACGTCCTGTGCGGCGTCGACCTCACCCTCGCCGAGGGCGACTTCGTATGCCTCATCGGCCCCAATGGCGCGGGCAAGTCCACGCTCCTGCGGGTCCTTTCCGGGATCATCCGGCCCCGGCGCGGCAGCATCCGCTTCGACGGGGACGACGTGGCCGGGCTCCGGCCCGACATCCTCTTCCGACGCGGCATCGCCCACGTTCCCCAGGGCCGCAGCACGTTCCCCCAGATGACCGTCCACGAGAACCTGCTGATGGGCGGCTACAGCATCCGCGACAAGGCGCTGGCCCGCCAACGGTACCGCGCCGCGTCGGAGCTCTTCCCGATCGTCGTCGAGCAGGCCGACCGGAAGGCCGGCCTGCTGAGCGGCGGCGAGCAGAAGCAGGTCGAGATGGCCCGCGCGATCGTCACCTCGCCCCGCCTGCTGCTGCTCGACGAGCCGACGCTGGGCCTCGAGCCCCGCGCGTCGCGCACCGTCATGGCCAAGATGCGCGAGCTGAACGAGCAGGGGGTGACCATCCTCCTCGTCGAGCAGAACGCGCGGATCGGGCTCGGCGCGGCCCTCTCCGGCTGTGTCATGGAGCTCGGGACGATCAAGTTGCGGGGAGAGGGCCAGGCCCTGCTCGACGACCCGGAGGTCAAGCGCCTCTACCTCGGCGAGAGCGCCGCCGTATGACCGGCTCGCTGGGCCGACCATGAGTGCGACGAAGGCCAGGGCGACCATCGTGGACGTCGCGGCGGAAGCCGGCGTGCATCCGTCGACGGTCTCCCGCGTCCTCAACGGCCGGACCGAGTCGACGATGCTGCCCGCCACGCGCCAGCGCGTCGTCGCGGCCGCCGACCGGCTCGGCTACCGGCCGTCCGCGATCGCCCGCGGTCTGCGGCTGCAGCAGACGCTGACCCTCGGGATGCTGGTCCCGGACATCTCGAACCCGTTCTTCTCCCCGATCATCAAGGGCGCCGAGGAGGCCGCCCTCGAGCGCGGCTACAACCTGATCCTGTGCAACACCGAGGACGATCCCGCCCGCGAGGGAACCTACCTGCGGCTCCTCCGGCAACGCCAGGTGGACGGGCTGCTGATCGCCTCCTCGCAGATGGCCGACGAAAGGATCGCCGACCTCCGGGATGCCGAGGACCTCCCGTTCGTCCTCCTCAACCGCGCCACGAAGAGCGCCGGAGACCTCGCGGTCGTCGTCGACAACCGCGCCGCGGCCGTCGAGGTGGTCGCCCACCTGGCCGCCCTCGGGCATCGTCGCGTCGGTCACATCGCCGGTCCCCAGACCACGACTACGGGCCTCGAGCGCCTCGAGGGCTACCGGGAGGGAGTCCGCCTGCACGGCCTCGCGAGCGACCCACGGCTCGTCGTGGAGGCCGAAGCGTTCACCGTGGAGGCCGGCAGTCGCGCGCTCGCCACCATGCTCGGAGGTCGAGCGCGGCCGACGGCCGTCTTCGCCGCCAACGACCTGATCGCGATCGGGATCCTGCAGGGCCTGCGCGACCTCGGCATCGTCGTGCCGCGCGGCATCTCCGTCGTCGGCTTCAACGACATCCCACTGGCCGGCCTCCTGGAGCCCGCGCTCACCACGGTCCGCGTGCCGCAGTTCGAGATGGGCAGCGCCGGCGCGCACCTGCTCATCGACCGCCTGCAGGGCCGGCCGATCGGCGACCTCCGCGTGACGCTCCCGACGGAGCTCGTGATCCGTTCGTCCACGTCCGCCCCTCCCGGGGCGCGCCCCACCCAATGAGCAACGGAGCCCGACCATGACCCGTGTCGTCGACCTCACCCAGCCCTGGGGCGACCGGATGCCCACGTGGCCCCAATTCGCCTCGATCGAGGTGACCGACATCACGACGCATCCCCGGGATCGCAAGAGCACGATGCTGGTGAAGACGAACATGCACACCGGCACGCACATCGACGCGCCGAGCCACTACTGCGAAACGGGCCGGGACCTCGGGCGGATCGGGCTGGACGAGCTGTACGGCACCGGCCTCGTCATCGACCTCCGTCCGATCACGACGACGTGGAGCTACTACAGCCTGGAAGACGTCCAGCGCTGCATCCCCAAGGGCGAGGAGATCCGGGAGGGCGACATCGTCGTCCTCTACACCGGCTGGGACCGCTACAACTGGACCAAGCCGACGCGCGACGACGTCACCTACTTCGACCGCCACCCGGGGCCCCGGCCCGAGGTCATCGACTACCTGATCGCGAAGAGGATCAAGTGGATCGGCGCGGACCTGGCCTCGATCGACCACTCGCTGTTCACCCGCGTCCGCCACATGCGCCCCGACCTCGTGGCCGAGTACGAGACGCTGACGGGGCGGCCGATCGAGGAGACGCTGCCGGCCGCGGACTTCGAGTACATCCACTACGCGACCAGCCGCAACGACGTCTCGATGCTCGAGAACCTCGGCGGGGAGATCGCGGAGGTTGCCGGGCGGCGCGTCGTGATGGGCGCCTTCCCGTGGCGCTGGCAGGGGGGCGAGGCCAGCGTCTGCCGCGTCGCCGCGTTCCCGGAGGAGTAGAGATGCAGGCATTGGTGCTCACCGCTCCGCACGAGTTCGAGATCCGCGACGTCCCGGAGCCGGAGCCGGCCGCCAACGAGGTGCTCTGCCGGGTCCGGGCGATCGCGATCTGCGGAACGGACGCCGAGATCATCGAGGGCGGCTTCCCGGGCCGCTGGCCCCGCTCGTACCCGTACATCCCGGGCCACGAGTGGTCCGGCGACGTCGTCGCGGCCGGGGAGATCGCCGAGCTGAACGGGTTCACGGTCGGCATGCGCGTCGCCGGGACCAGCCACTCAGGCTGCGGCCTGTGCCGGATGTGCCGCATCGGGCGCTACAACCTGTGCTTCAACTATGGGCGCGAGGACCTGGGCCACCGGCAGTACGGCCACTACACGCAGGGCGCGTACGCGGAGTACGTGGTCCACACGATCAAGGCCGTCTTCCGGATCCCGGACGAGATGGCCTACGACACCGCCGCCCTGTGTGACACGGCCTCGATCGCGCTCCACTCGGTCCGCCGCCCGGGGATCGAGCCGGGCGACCTGGTTGCGTCCGTCGGCTCGGGCGGGATGGGGCTCCTCGTCGGGATGTGCGCCCGGACGCTGGGGGCCTCCCGGGTCGTCGTCGTTGGTGGCGGGCGCCGCCTCGAGCGGGCCCGCGAGCTCGGCTTCGAGACCGTCGACTACCACGACGGCGACCCCGTCGAGCGGGTCCGCGAATGGTCGGGCGGGATCGGCGTCGACGTCGCCGTCGACTCGGCCGGCTCGAAGGACTCCGTGGGCCAGGCGATCGGGATGGTCCGGAAGGGCGGCCGGGTCGCCTTCACCGGCATCCCGAAGGAGCCGACCCAGGTCAACTTCCAGAAGGTCGTCCTCGAGGAGGTCGACCTCTACGGCGTGCGGGCCAACCGGAACACGATGGAGTCGGTGATCCCGCTGATGGCCGACGGCCGGCTTCCCGCGGACCGCCTGATCACCCACCACTTCCCGCTTTCCGAGTTCCGCGAGGCGCTCCGGACGTTCAACGAGCGGCGGGACGGAGCGCTCAAGGTGATCGTCGAGCCATGACCGACGCCCTCCCGGCGACGATGCGGGCGGTCGTCTTCGAGGCGCCCGAGAGCTTCGCCGTCGCGACGGTCGCGACGCCCGCGCCGGCGCCCGGCCACGCCCTCGTCCGGGTCGCCGCCTCGATGATCTGCGCGACCGACCGCAAGATCCTCGCCGGGCGGTTCGCGGGCACCCGCTACCCTCACATCCCCGGCCACGAGTTCTCCGGCATCGTCGTCGCGCTGGGGCCCGGAGCGGACGCACCGGCGCCCGGGACGCGCGTCGGAGTGGAGGTCCACGTCGGCTGCGGCGTCTGCGACCGCTGCCGGGAGGGGCTCTACAACCTGTGCCGGAACTACGGCCGGACGGAGATGGGCCACGCCCACGTCGGGTTCACCATCGCCGGCGGCCTGGCCGACTACGCGAGCGTGCCGGTGGCGGCGCTCCATCCGTTGCCCGACGCGGTCAGCACCGCCGACGGCGCCTGGACCGACAACCTCGGCGTCGCCCTGTGGGCCGTCGAGCGCGCCCACCTGCTCGCCGGCGAGACCGTCGTCGTCATCGGGCCCGGGGCGATCGGGCTCTGCGCGGCGCAGCTCGCCCGGGCCAGCGGCGCCGGCCGGGTGATCCTGGTGGGTCGCGGCGAGCGCCTGGCGCGGGCGGCGCGGTTCGCCGACGCTGTCGTGGACGAGGGCGACGCCGGGACCCTCGCCGGGACGGCGGACGTCGTCGTCGAGTTCGCCGGCAGCGCGGAGGCCGCCGCGCTGGCCATAGCGTCGGCCCGGCGCGGCGGCCGGGTCGTCCTCGGCGGGGCGACCGGCCAGGGGGTCACCTTCCCGCCGATCGACCTCTCGACGATCGTCCGGGGCCACCTCGACGTGCTCGGATCGGTGGCCAACCCGAAGGGCGTGTCGGGGCGGGCGCTGGCGCTCCTGGCGTCCGGGGCGATCGACGTGGCCGCGCTCACGACCCACCACTTCCCCCTCGAGCGGTTCGCCGAAGCGTGGGCGACGTTCACGGAGCGCCGGGACGGCGCGATCCGGGTGATGCTGACCCCGTGAGGAGGAGCCGATGACAGGCAACCGCACGACAGGCAACCGCACGACCCGCACCGGTGGCCACCGTGACTGACGCGGCCCCGAGCAGGGTCCAGCTCGCCGTCTCGCACTGGAAGCCACGCTTCGTGGCAAACGGGGTGGACGTCAACGATTTCGAGCGGGTCCAGGCCGCGACCACCGAGTGGGCGGACTGGGCGCCCAGCTGGAAGGCGGTCGGCGACACGCACCGCGAGCTCGCCGTGGCGGCCGAGGCGCGCGGCCGCGTCGTGACAGCTACCGAGGCCTACCAGCGGGCGGCCGTCTCCTACCACCTCGGCAAGTTCCTCTGGTTCGAGGACCTCGCCCTGCACCTCGAGCTGAGCGCCCTCACCGTCTCGTCGTACGCGCGCGCGTTGCAGCATCTCGATCCGCCCGGTGAGCGCCTCGACATCCCGTTCGAGGGCACCACGATCCCCGGCCACCTGCGCCGGCCGCGAGACGTTGCGCGACCGCCGGTCGTGCTCGTCGTGCCCGGGCTCGACTCCGTGAAGGAAGAGCTCTTCACGATGGAGCAGGACTTCCTCCGGCGCGGCATGGCGACGCTCACGGTGGACGGCCCGGGGCAGGGCGAGAGCGCGCCGCGCTTCCCGATCCGGCCCGACTGGGCGGGCGTCGTCCGGCCGATCATCGACGCGCTCGAGGCCCGCTCCGACGTCGACGCCGGTCGCGTCGGCCTGCTCGGGATCAGCATGGGCGGGATCTACGGACCCCTCGCCGCAGCCGGCGAGCCGCGCATCCGGGCGCTCATCGCGCTGGCCGGCCCATACGACCTGTCCGAATGCTGGGGCGCCCTCAACGACCTCACGCGCGGCGGATATGTCTTCTACACCAAGTCGAAGGACGAGGCCGAGGCGTTCGAGCGCTCCCGGGCCCTCGCGCTCCACGGCGTCCTGGACCGTGTGCGCCAGCCGCTCCTCGTGGTCCACGGCGCCAGGGACCGGCTCTTCCCGCCCGAGCAGGCCGAGCGGATCGCCCGCGAAGCGCCGAATGCCACGCTGCTCCTGTACCCGGACGGGAACCACGTCTGCAACAACATCACGTACAAGTACCGGCCGGCGATGACCGACTGGATGGGGGAGCAGCTGCGCTGATGGGCGACTGGCTGGAATCGATCAACCCGACAACCGGGGAGCTCATGGAGCGGCTGCCGGCGGCGACCCCGGGCGAGGTCGAGGCCGCCATCGCGGGCGCCGACGCTGCGCAGCGGTCCTGGCGCAGGGCCTCCTTCGCCGAGCGGGCTGCCCCGATGCGGCGCCTCGCCGCGCACCTCCGGTCCCGGCGGGAGGAGTACGGCCGCCTGATCACGCTCGAGATGGGCAAGCCCATCGTCGAGGCGGTCGCCGAGATCGACAAGTGCGCCTGGGCCTGCGAGTTCTACGCCGACGCGGCGGCCGTCTTCCTCGCCGACGAGGAGATCGCGACCAACGCGAGGCGCAGCCTGGTCGCCTACGAGCCGCTCGGCGTCGTGCTCGCGGTGATGCCCTGGAACTACCCGTTCTGGCAGGTCATGCGGTTCGCCGCGCCGGCGCTCATGGCCGGCAACGGCGCGATCCTCAAGCACGCCTCGAACATTCCACGCTCCGCCCTTGCCGTCGGCGCCGCGTTCGAGGAGGCGGGCTTCCCGCCCGGCCTCTTCCGCACCCTGCTCCTCCCGGGCGCGGCCGTCGAGCCGGTCATCCGCGACCCGCGGATCCGGGCGGTGACGCTCACCGGCAGCTCGGACGTGGGGGCGCGGGTCGCCGCGGTCGCCGGCGAGGCGCTCAAGAAGATGGTGCTCGAGCTGGGCGGCTCGGACCCGTTCATCGTCCTCGACGACGCCGACGTCGAGGCTGCCGCGGCGACGGCCGTCCGCGCCCGGAACCAGAACACCGGGCAGTCGTGCATCGCGGCGAAGCGCTTCATCGTCACCGAGGGCGTGGCCGCCGAGTTCGAGGATCGGGTCGCGGCTGGCGCGGCAGCCCTCCGCGTGGGCGACCCGCTGGACCCGGCCACCCAGGTCGGGCCGCTCGCCCGGGCCGACCTGCGCGATGCCCTCGAGCGCCAGGTGGACGCCTCGGTCCGCACAGGGGCGCGGGTCCTTACGGGCGGGCAGCGGATCGACGGCCCGGGCTCGTTCTACGCCCCGACGGTGCTGGCCAACGTCAGCGACGTGATGCCCGCCTTCGCCGAGGAGACCTTCGGCCCGGTCGCGGCGATCCGGCGCGTTGCCCACGCGGACGAGGCCGTGGCCGTTGCCAACGCCTCCGAGTACGGCCTCGGGGCGGCGATCTGGACCGGCGACGTTGCCCGGGGCGAGGCTCTCGCCCGGACGATCGAGTCGGGTGCCGTCTTCGTCAACGGCATGGTCGCCTCCGACCCGCGCCTCCCGTTCGGGGGCGTGAAGCGGAGCGGCTGGGGCCGCGAGCTCGGCCCGTTGGGGATCCGCGAGTTCACCAACATCCAGACGATCTGGATCGGACCGGAGAGGGCACCCGCCCGCCTGCCCGTCGAGTAGTCGCATCGCGGGCGGAGCCCGCACGGGGGAGGATCGCCGCATGGCGTACCGGATGGACGAGCTCGAGCTGTCGGCCGAGCAGCGCCTGATGCAGCAGACGACGCGTGCCTACGTGGACCGCGTCGTCATCCCCTTCATCAAGGAGGACCGCACGCGCGAGTGGCTCTTCGATCCAGACGCCCGCCTCCCACGGGTGATCCTCGAGGAGGCCGATGCCGCGGGGCTCCGCGGCCTGGGCGTGCCCGAGGCGTACGGCGGCCTGGAGCTCGACCCCGGAACCGAGGCCCAGACGTTCGCCGTGATCGCCGCCGAGCTCGGCCGAGGCGACGCCGGCGTCGCCGACAAGCTCGCCCAGGGCTGGAAGGTCTCGGTGCTCCTGCGGAACGTGGCGCCCGAGCACCTGCAGGCGCGCTGGTTTCCCCGCTTCATGGCGGACCCCTCGTTCCTGATGGCCCATGCCCTGACCGAGCCGAAAGGGGCTTCCGACCGCTGGCTCCCGTACAACGTGCCCGAAGCCAGCATGGACACCCGGGCGACGTTCGCCGACGGTCAGTGGACGATCAACGGCCGCAAGCACTACATCAGCAACGGCTACGACGCCTCGCTCTACGTCGTCTATTGCAACACGGACCCGACGCTCGGGATGCTGCAGGGCACGAGCAGCTTCCTCGTCCCCCGCGACACGCCGGGGCTGACCGTCACCCGCTGCAACGAGACGATGGGCGGCCGGTACATGAACAACGGCGAGATCGTGTTCGAGGACTGCCGGGTCCCGGAGGACCACCTGCTGGTCCACGGCGACGCGCTGGGGAAGGCGGGGGTCTACTTCCGGCCCGGCAAGATCCTCCAGGCAGCCAAGAACCTGGGAACCGGGATCGCCGCCTTCGAGGACACCGCCGCCTTCGTGCAGCAGCACGTCCAGGGCGGCAAGATCCTGATCAAGCACCAGGCGGTCGCGCTCCGCCTGGCCCGCATGGCCACCCGGCTGGACGCGGTCAGCGCGTTCCTGCGCCACGCGGCGCGGGCAGTGGACCAGAACGCGGCCGACGCCGAGAAGCTCTGCAACATGGTCAAGGTCTTCGCCTCGGAGGAGATCTTCGCGGTCTGCCGCGACGCCCTCGAGCTGCACGGCGGTCACGGCGCGATGCTCGACCTCGGTATCGAGAAGTACCTGCGCGACGCAGCGGTCTACCTGCACATGGACGCCACGGTGGACATCTCGGCCTTCCGGATCGTCAAGGCGATGTTCCCGGAGACGGCCGGCACCTACGCCGGGCCCGACTGAAGGCCGGCCCTCGCGCCGGTGCAGGCTCGGGGCTCCAAGGGCGTGGACGAGAGCCTCCAGCTCTCGATCTGCGCGCTCGCCTGCCGCGACACCCCTGGCCTGGGGCGGCCGGTGCGCTCCAGGGCCACGGGGATACCGGCAGCCTGGGCCGCGTCGACGAACGCGCCCGCGTCGAGGGGCCAGGTCGGGCCGTCGAAGTCGCACGCAAGGAGCCGGCAGCCGTCGTCGCGCAAGAGCGGGTACAGGCCGACGTGCACCCGACCGGTCAGGTGCGCCTCGATGATCCCGTCGCCCAAGGGCACATACTCACGATCGGGTCGCCGCGCGTTGGCCGGCCCCCCGACGACGACGGGGCTCCATCCCGACTTCCCGCTGCGCTCGTTCTCCCACCGCGCGGCGTAGACGTCGTCGCGCCCGGCGAACAGCGACCGGAAGAGCCCGATCTTGGCCTCCGGCGACGAATGACCGTCCACCGCGACGCGGTCGGTGGCCGCCGACCGATCGCGGAAGAGCGTGGGCTCCCAGGCAGGCGGCGGCCGCGGTTGGCCGGTCGCCGGTTCGGGAACACCCAGCCCGAGCAGCGACCGCAGTCGCCGGTTCTCGGCGCGGAGCTGCTCGATCTCGTTGCGCAGCGCATCCGGATTCGGGTTGTCGTGCTCATCCATCTGCGCGGTCCCGCACCCTTGTCAGCTCTCCAGGAATGGCAGCAGCGCGCCGCACAGCCACTCGAGGGCGCTCGTCGGGTCCCAGGCGACTCCCGGTCGGAGGAGCGGGGGGACCTCCGCGAACGCGCCCGACGAAGCCTTGGCCGCGAGGTTCCGTTCGAAGCTCGCGTGGCTCGGCACCGCGAGCCCGGCGCGCGCCATGTAGACGCCGAAGAGCCGAACGATCTCCCGAGGCGCGATCGTCGCCCGCTCGTTGGCGTACCACAGATCGAACAGGTCGCGGCCTTTCCGGCGCTGATACAGCGCACGGAGCTTGGTCGCCAGGAGCTCGTCGAGCATATAGGTCGGGATCAGGACGGCAGCGGTCAGCGGGCGCGATCTCACCGAGAACGGGCGCTCGATCACGTTGCCGAAGTGCTCGTGGCTGTTGATCTCGATCTTGATCCGCCGGGTCTGCCCGGTCGCCTCGGTGATGAACGCGAACGTCAGTCTCGGGTGCTCGCCGATCTCCGACCGGCCCCGGCCGAGCCAGCCCAGGACAGCGCACAGCCGATCCAGCGTCGGCCCGATCGGCTCCGCCTCGCGTTGTACGAAATCGAGGTCGTCCGAGTACCGCGCGGCGGGAGGGAGATGCAGCTTGTGGAGCGCCGTACCGCCCCGAAAGGCGAGGTGCTCGCGGAGGAACCCGTCGGCGAAGACGTCGCACAGGGCGCGCGTGAGGAGGAGGTCCTGCTCGACGTCGTCCTCGTCGGCCCACGGCGCGTGGTCCGCCCGCCAGGCCAGGATCTCCGCGCGCGGCAGCATCAATCGGGCTCGATCGATTCGTTGATGACGATCCGCCAGCGCGGATCGCGGATGCCGGCCCGGCCGGCCCCCGGCACGAGCGGCACCCAGCGCTCCGGCCGCACCTCGATCCAACGGTGGAGAGGTGCGGCGATGTCGGATGCCTCGAGCCACTCGAGCAGGTACCCGAGCCGCGCGACATCGGCCACCGTGGGTTCTGTCGCGAGGACAGGCCGGAAGCGACTCGGGCGGAGCGCCGGTGCGAGGTCGCGCAGGACGGTGACGACGTTCCCCCACCCGCCCGCGCGGGTGCTGTAGCGGACAAGATCGAGGGCCGTGAGCTCCGCCGTGGCGATGCGGTACCGGCCCGACGGCGCGTTGACCAGCTCGACAGGTGCCCTCGCCATGTCGCGGTTGACGACAAACTCGATCCGACTTCGGCCGACCTCGATCTGCCTGCGCTGGTGCATCACGACGACCTGCAAAGCCTGGGCCGCCTGCGGGGACGCGCCGTGGTGGGCGGCCGCGGCCAGGAGGCCGACGTAGTATGCGAGCCCGAGGTACTCCATCATCGGGTCGAGGAAGAGGCGCCAGGACGGCGCGCCGACTCCGCGATCCTCGAGCGGGACGACGACGTGGAAGCCGCGCACCGGCGTGACGATGAGGCCCGCAGCCTCTGCCCGGGCGAGGGCGGCTGTCGTGCTCGCAGCGCCGACAGCGGGTTGCTGTCCGCGCGCCTCCTCGGTCGTGAACGTGTACTGCCCACGAGCGGGCAGACCGAGCAGCCAGGCTCGCAAGTCGCTCATATGTTGGATCATACGCTCTTCGTTCGCTTATGCATATGACCGCACCCTTCCGGCGGCCTCAGGCAGACGCTGTCGGAGCGCTGTGGGTTGGTTGATGACGTAGAATGGCCTTCGCGCTCAGGCAGACGCTGTAGCTGAGCGTGACTCCCGAGCGGGAGTAACTCAGCTGGCAGAGTGTCTGCTTCCCAAGCCTGAGCGTCTCAGCGCTGTGGGCTCCGTGTGGCGGTACCACCAAATCGCCTCAGTTATCCGCTGTAGTTTTCGGCACGTGAGGGTCGCGGACCGGGCGCCCACCGGAACCTAGCAGCCGGTCAGCCCGGCAGCAATCCCTGACGTGTACACCAGTGTGTGTAGCGAGCGGCCGTGCCCCGATCCTGTCGCCCTCGTCGCGTCGTCTCCGTGAGGTCAGGTCGTTGCTCGAGAGCATCCGGGCCATTGGATCGCCCGGCCGTGGAGCCTCATACCTCCGCTCGAGCTGATCGTTTCGACGCTCGCCGTCACCGAGTCGCCAGACGCCCAGGGACGGCGCAGCGCGAACCTCTCGAGCTCAGTCGATGCTTCGACCACTCGCCGGTGTGGAACAGCCGTTCCTACGCCCGAATCGTCTCCCTGGCTGGCTCGCCGCTGCGCTCGCCCGGGTCGCGAAGATCGTCGGCTCGACCGGAGTCGCGACGACGATGTCGATGCTGGCCCGCGCGCGGGACGCAGGCGCCGACTACAGCGAACGCTGACGCGTCTGACCCCCTACCGCGCGACCCACCGCTCCGCGGGCTCGAGCAGGAACCGCTCGAGCGGGATCCCGTCGCCGCCCACGAGGAGCGGTCGGATCGGGCCGAGCCCAGAGAACGCGGCTGTGAACGCGGCGATCCCCGGCTGCAAGGCACCCGCCCGCCCGCTCTTCACCTCGATCGCCGCGAGGCTGCCTGTCCCCGACAGCACGAAGTCCACCTCGCGGTCCCCGTCGCGCCACCACGACAGCTCGAGCCCGCCGACGGCCGCGGCGTTGGCTAGGTGCGCGCCGACCGCGGACTCCACCAACCGCCCCCAGGTCGCGCCGTCGGCCCGGGCATCGGCGAACGAGCGGGCGGACTGCGCCGTCGCGAGCGCCGTGTTGAGGACCTGGAGCTTGGGACTCGACGCGCGTCGACGAATGACGTTGCCCGAGAACTTGGGCAGGCCCGTGAGCAGGCCGGCGCCCGCGAGCAGCTCGAGGTAGTGGGCGAGGGTCGTCGTGTTCCCCGCGTCATGGAGCTGGCCCAGCATCTTGGTGTAGCTGAGTTCCTGCCCGCTGTAGCGGCAGCCGAGCTCAAACAGCCGACGCAGGAGTGCCGGCTTGTCCACCCGGGTGAGCAGCAGCACGTCGCGGCTGATCGTGGTCTCGATGAGCGCATCGAGAATGTAGCGGCGCCAGCGCGTCTCGTCACCGATCAGGGGTGCGGCCCCCGGGTAGCCGCCGAAGTAGACGTACTCGTCGAGGGTGGTCCCGAACGCGGCCCGCATCTCCGCGAGCGACCAGTGCGGGACGCGAATGACCTCGAACCGGCCGGCCAGGCTCTCGGACAGCCCCTGCTCCACGAGCAGGGGCGCCGATCCCAGCACGACGACCCGGAGCGGCAGACCCGAGCGCGTGTCCTCGTCCCACAGGCGCTTGACCGACTCCGACCAGCCTGCGGCCTTCTGGACCTCGTCGATCACGAGGACGGCGCCAGCGGGGCCCGCCTCGAGCCGCGCCGCCTCCCACTGCGCCGCGATCCACTCCGGGCCACGGAGCGTCGGCTCGTCGGCGCTGACGACGCGGACAGGCACGGGCAGCGTCTCGACGGCCTGGGCGACGAGCGTCGACTTGCCCACCTGCCGTGGCCCTGCTATCACCTGAATGAGCCGCCGGGGCTCGACCAGCCGGCGGGCGAGCTCGGCGGCCTGCGGTCGGCGATACGGAGATGCGGGATCTGGACTACTCACCATGCTGAGTAGTCTTGCTCAGGATCGAGCGGAGTGCAAGACCCCGCCTCCACGATATGCACGGACCTCCAGGCACGGCACCTGGGCGGTCAAGTGGTGCAGTCGGCACCACCCGGTGGAGCAGTCGGCACCACCCGGTGGAGCAGTCGACCCGACTGCCTCCGACCGCGAGCTCAGTCGTGCCCGGCGTGCGGTTCGGGCTCGCCCGGCCTGCGCGACCCGCGAGACCGTGACCAATGCCTCTGGACGCACCAGCCGGCCAACCCGGAGGGTCTACCCAGACGTCGCCCGCGGACCCAGGCCCGCGTCCCAGGATCGGCGCCCGGCGCTGCGTGGGAAGAGGTCGGGAGGATAGCGCCATGTCCGAGCCGCAGGTCCTGCTGTGCGGTGCCACGGGCGAGCTGGGGGGCGAGATCGCGAGGCGTCTCGCGGCGGCGGGAGTGCCGTTCCGAGCGCTCGTGCGGAAGGGGCGGCCGGCCGCGCCGCTCGAGGCGCTGGGCGCCGAGATCGTGCACGGGGACCTCCGCGACGAGTCGTCGCTCGTCCCTGCCGTTCGCGGCGTGACGACGGTCATCAGCACGGTCAACACCATGGCCCGGCTGCTGGCCGGCGACCGCGACCTCAGCATTCGCGACGTCGACGATCGCGGCTACGCGCGCCTGATCGCGGCCTGCGAGAAGGCAGCCGTGCAGCGCTTCGTCTTCGCCAGTGTGCTGCTGGGGGATCTCTCGGCGGTGCACATGCCGTTCACCGACGCCAAGGTTGCGGCCGAGTCCAGGCTTCGCGCTTCATCCATGCGCGAGGTGATCGTCCGCAGCGACATGTTCCAGGAGGCCTGGTTCACGCCCGCCGTCGGCTTCGACTGGATGCACGGCAAGGTCACCGTGTACGGCAAGGGTGCGACGCGCCACGCGTACGTGGCCATCGGCGACGTGGCCGAGGCGATGGTCCGCCTGGCGCTGGCCGCGGACCCGCCTCGAGAGGTCGAGATCGCGGGTCCTGAGGCGATCTCCCGGACGGAGGCCGTCGAGGCGTTCGAGAAGGCCCTCGGGCGGCCCATTCGAACGCGCCATGTGCCCCGGATCGCGATGCGCCTCGGCAGCTTGCTCATGCGCCGGCCGCGTCCGGCACTCGCCTCGGTCATGGGCATGGCCCTCTTCAGCGACCTCACCGAGACGAAGGTCCGCGACGATGCCCTTCGCGCTCTCGGGATCACCGCGCGGCCGGTCGGGGCATACATCGCCGAGGTCGCCGGCAGGCGAGCCGCCGCAGCGGCAGTGCCCGCCTGAGGGCGGCGACCCGCTTCGGACCAGCGGGAACCGGGCGATGCACCTTCCGGGGAGAGCCCGCGCTCGAGCATCGCAGTGAGGCAGCGAGCCCATGACGCGGGGTGCCTGCACGGGCTGTGGCGCAGCCCTCGAGCCCTCCGCTTTGTCGCTTTTCGCAACGCCGCCCCGCCCCTATGCTCCCGGTGACAGCGTGCCCGACCTGCGGCAGCGAGAACCCCGACGAGGCGCGGTTCTGCAACGGCTGCGGTGCGAGGCTCGGGTCGACGGCCGCACCGTCGGTTCGCGAGGAGCGCAAGGTCGTCACGGTCCTCTTCGCCGACCTGGCCGGGTTCACCGCCCGGGCCGAGACGCTGGACCCCGAGGACGTGCGGGCGTTCATCCTCCCGTACTACGACGTCCTCACCTCCGAGATCGAGCGCCACGGGGGCCATGTCGACCGCTTCCTCGGGGACGGGGTGATGGCCCTCTTCGGGGCGCCGACGGCCCACGAGGACGATTCCGAGCGCGCGGTCCGGGCGGCACTCCGGATCCTCGAGCGGATCCCGGGTCTCGGCCTCGACCTCCCCCTGCGCCTGGGGATCAACACCGGGCCGGTCCTGTTCGCCGCGGGATCGGGCGGTGAGCGCGACGACGCTGTCACAGGAGACGCAGTGAACACTGCCGCCCGGCTCCAGGCGCTTGCCCCCGTCGACGGGATCGTCGTCGGCGAGGCGACATACCGAGCCACCTCGCACCTCTTCGCCTACGAGGCGCTCCCGCCCGCGCTCGTGAAGGGCAAGGCCGAGCCGTGACGGCCTTCCGGCCCACGGCGCCGCTCGCGAGGCCACCGGGTGCGCTCCGCGCCGAGACGACGCCGTTCGTCGGCCGCGACCTCGAGCTCTCGCTCCTGGGCGGTCTCTTCGAGCGGGCCCGGTCCACCCCCTCGGTCGAGCTGGTCACGATCGTGGCCGAGCCGGGCCTCGGTAAGTCCCGCCTCGTCCGGGAGCTCGCCCGCCACGTCGATGCCCTCCCCGACCTCGTGACCTGGCGGATCGGTCGCTGCCTTCCGTACGGGGACGGGATCAGCCTGTGGGCCCTGGGCGAGATCGTGAAGAGCGATGCCGGCATCCTCGACACCGACGACCGGGCGACGCTGGCCGCGAAGCTCGAGGCAGTTCGGCTGCTGCTCGCTGCTGCTCGGCGCGCTGCGCCTCCTCCCCGGCGCGCTGGCCCTGCACGGCGGCGAACCCGCCGTTCGTCGTCCGTTCTTGAGCCACCATGCGCGGCCTACCCGGAGACACCATTCCAGATCTTCGCGCAGGAGGTTCAATGGTCGCCCGACGGCACGATGATCGCTGCCGTCGACCAGGTCGACATGTACGTCGTCGTCTGGGACGCCCGTGACGGCCATCTCGTCTTCAAAGGCCCGACATACCCCGACCGCGGCGTCAAGCAGGTCATCTTCACGCCGGACTCGAAGCACCTCGTGGTGTCCTATGCGGCGAAGGTGAACCATCCCGCCACGGGACTCGTCGAGATGCTGTCGACGGAGAGCTGGACCGCCGTGACGAAGGCCAACCTGGACCCGGCCGTCGTCGGAGCGGACGGCATGGGATTCCCCGGCTTCTCGCCCGACGGTTCGACGATCTTCGCCGTCGGCGGCCTCCAGGAGTTCCACTCGTCGCTCCTCTGGCTCGATGCCGTCACGCTCCAGGTCAGGGACCCCAAGCCGGTTCCGGCCGCGCAGATGATCAGGGCCGTGGCGCTGAGCCCCGATGGATCGACGATGGCCACGGCCGGGGGGGATGGCGTCCTCCGCGTGTGGGATACGAAGACCGGCGAGGTCAATCAAGAGATCGATTTCGGGGGGCCGACTCTGCAGGGCGTCGGCTACATCGACCGCACGCATCTGGCTGTCGGCCCACAGGGCGGCGGCCTGCTGATCATGACCCTCGATGCCAGCGAGCTGGTCAAGCTCGTGCGAGCGTCGGTGACCAGGACGTTCACGGACACCGAGTGCAAGACCTACGGGATTGAGCGCTGTCCCACTCGAGCAGCTTCGGGCCGGGAATTGACAGCCCATACAGGAAGGTCCAGCCGCGGATGCGACCCACGGGTCCGGGAGGGTAGCGGCTCCCGACCTGCGTTCCGGACGAACGACCAGCGGCTCGTCGCGACGGCGTCCGCTCGTGCAGCCCGAACATAGACAGACATGCGTCGAGGTGCTCGACGCTGGCGGGGGAGGCTCCGAAGTACGTTGATGCCGAGGATGTTCAACATCCCGTTCAGGTCGTCGTTGATCTCAGTGACGAGCGTCGCGCCCACGATCGTCGCGGCAGTCCCGGCCGGTGCCTTTCAGACACCGCGTGACGCGTCAGTCCGGGCACAGATGCTCGCGACAGCTCCCACTCGCAGGGATGTCTACTAGCACGCCGCCGGCGAGCGGGTCCGGGATGGTCAGCTGCGAAGACAGAACGTAGTCCTCACGAGCGGAAGTGACTCATCTGGCAGAGTCTGCGGTTCCGTGGAGATTCGGCTGATTTGATTCAGGCGGCCCCAATAGTCGCCCGTAGACGGGTCTGGTAGGCCGCCTCGCACTCGACCGACGGGATGTCGCCGCAGGCGGACTGGAGATGCCCGGCGCTCCACCAGGCGACCCAAGCCGCGGTCGCGAGTCGTCAGGCAGACGCTGTCGGAGCGCTGTGGGGTTGGTCGATGGCTTAGAATGGCCGTCGCGCTCAGGCAGACGCTGTGGTTGAGCGTGAAGCTGAGCGGGAGTAACTCAGCTGGCAGAGTGTCTGCTTCCCAAGCCTGAGCGGCTCAGCGCTGTGGGCTCCCGTGTGGCGGTACCACCAAATCGGCTCAGTTATCCGCTGTAGTTTCCGGGCCATGGTGGTCGCTCACGGGGCGCCAAGTGGAAGCTAGCAGCCGATCGGCCCTGCAGCAATCCTCGACGTGTACACCTGTGTGGCGAGCGGCCGTTGCCCCGATCTACTCGCCCTCGTCGAGCGGTCGCCACGAGGTCAGGTCGTCGTTCTAGACCATCCGGGCCCACCGCCACCGCATCACCCCGCGGTGGACCTCATGTCCCCGCTCGAGGTGATCGTCCCCGACGCTCGCGGTCATCGAGTCGCCAGAGGCCAAGCGACGGCGCGCCGTGAAACCTCTCGAGCGCACTCGAACACTTCGACTGCTCGGCGGGACAGAGGGTGCTGCAGCGATCCTCGACCATCGCCTGGAGGCGAGGGGCCGAGACGGCCATTGACAGGGCGGATCGGGAACTTCGGAAGCACCAGCGTCCCTGCCGCGTGCTATCAGCGTGGACCGGGAGGGAGGCAGAACTCGAGTCGCTAGAGCGTCGCGAACAGCACAGGTTGGCGTGTAGTTGGTCGGGGCGAACGGATTTGAACCTGCCGGTCCCACGCCGCGGATGGTGCTGCCCAAGTGGATCGCCGACGCGCTCCGAGTCCAAGCTTGAAGTCCCATCACTCGGGGCGTGGGAGTAGCATCACCGCCTCGCGGGAGGAGGTCGTTGTCGGTGTCGACATCGGAGGTTCGGGTCTTCGACCCAGTCGCATACAAGAGCACGACCCGCGAGCAATGGCAGACGACCGCCGAGGCGTGGCACCGGTGGGGGCCGACGTTGGAGGCCTGGCTTGGCCAAGCTACCCGGGCGATGCTCGACATGGCTGGCGTCAAGGGCGGCGCTCGGGTCCTGGACGTCGCCGCGGGTGCGGGCGGGCAGACGATCGCGGCGGCCCACCGGGTCGGGCCGAGCGGGACCGTTCTCGCCACCGACATCTCCCCTGCGATCCTCGAATATGCCCAGGCCGAGGCCTCGACGGCCGGACTGTCGAACGTGACGACCCGAGTGATGGACGGCGAGGACCTCGAGGTGGAGCCCGGATCGTTCGATGCCGTGATCTCGCGCCTCGGACTGACCTACTTCCCCGACCTGCAGAAGGCACTCGGGGACATGCGGCGCGCATTGCGCGACGGCGGACGGGTCGCGGCCATCGTCTACTCGACGCCCGAACGCAATCAGTTCAACTCGATCCCGATGTCGATCATCAGGCGACGTGCTGCGCTACCGCCGCTGCTCCCGGGACGGCCCGGGCCGTTCAGCCTCGGGGCGCCGGGCGTGGTCGCGGCCGCCTTCGAGACCTCCGGCTTTCACGACGTCGAGACCCGCCACGTCGACGCGCCACTTCGGCTGACGTCGGCCGCCGAGTGTGTTCGATTCGAGCGGGAGTCGTTCGGAGGGCTGCGCCAGATGCTCTCCGGCTTGTCCGAGTCCGAACGCAACGATGCCTGGGTCGAAATCGAAACAGCTTTGGCCACGTTCGAGGGTCCGGACGGTTTCGTCGGGCCGTGCCAGCTGGTTGTCGCCGCAGGGATCGGGTAGCTCGGCAACGGTAGGCGGTTCAGCCCGATCGTGTCCAGGTCGACGCCCTGGGTTCGAAACGCCTGGAGGACGAGCTCGGCGCGGACGCGATCGGTCTCGGACTCGACGCGGCACTCCCGCCCGTCATGGAGCTCAAGGGCAACGTTGCTGAGTTTGGTCGGGGCGAGAGGACTTGGGCCCGCGGAACCTACCTCATCGGCAGGAGGGGGCGCGGTCGTATCAGTCCGCGATGCGCAGGATGGCGGCCCGCGCGTCGTCCGGGCCTGCGGCGCCTCGCCAGGCCCGGTTGCGCGGCGTCGGCGATGGTGCGGACGAGCCTCAGAAGCCTTCGCTCGACGGGCTTCAGCTCCGAGCGCGCAGCCTCGACCTCGTCCACCACGGCGAGCAGGCATGCGAGGTTCCCCGGCGTCGCGATGAACGAGATCAGCCGTGAAGCGTCGGCCGGTAGATGAGCTCCTGCGTGTGGCCGTCGAGTGCCCTGCTCTCGATCAACTCAAGGTCGAAGTCGGCCGCACCCTCGAAGATCGGGCGCGTTCCCGTCTGACCCGTGACCACGGGAAATATGGTGATGTGCACGCGGTCGACCAGGCCTGCGGCCATGAGCCCTCGGTTCATCGACAGGCTGCCGTGCGACCGCAGAGGCACGTCGGACGCCTCCTTAAGCCGCGCGACCTCGTCGACGGCGTCGCCGCGAACCAGGGTCGCGTCGGGCCAATCGAGGGGTCCTTCGAGCGTCGTCGAGACGACTGTGGTCGGCAGGTTCCTCATCGCGCCGTTGACCGGGTCGACGTCCTTCAAGAAACCGGTTTGCGGGCCAATGGACTGCATGAACATCCGCATGGTCTTCGCGCCGAGGACCAGGCGCTGCGGCTCGCGATAGAGGGCGAGGCGGCGGTCGAGGAACTCCGGTCCCTGCTTGCCCCAGTAGCCGCCCCAATCACCTTCGGGACCGTAGGAGCCGTAGCCGTCGAGGGTGGAATAGACGTCGAAGGTGTAGAGAGCGGTCACGTTGGTCTCCTCGCGTTTTCGGCCTGGACTTCTACTTCATCCTCGCCGTCGGCGTCTCACTAGCCGCAGTGCTCTTCGTCTTCCGGAATAGGGCGCCCAGAGTCATTCGAGCAACGTGTCGACCTCCACCTCGTAGGCCGACTGCGCGTGCTCGCCGGCCAAGGTAGCGCCGTGAGCGGGGTCTACGCGGCGTTGATGGCGAGCTGCGCGAGGGCTGTGACACAGTTGAATGCATCCTCGACGCCGGAACGGTGCAGGGCACCGCCGAAACAGACCCAGCGGTATTCAAGCACGCCGACCCGCATAGTCATACAGCAGGTTTCCCGCGGAGTTCGGCGCAGGGTGATCAGATCGAGCCGCGTGCAATTGGGTGTTCTTTTGATGATGCAACGAACCGCTGCGGTGGTACTTCCGGGGTAGGACCGCGAGACCGTTGAGGGTGTGCTGGGAGCCCGGGCAGCGCGGAGAGACGCTCGACTGGCCCGACGATCCCACCGAACGGCCGACGTTGCGTGACGACGGTCTGCGAGTTCGCGCTCGAGCCGATGGGCGTCACGCGGGTGGCCGTGTCGACGGAGCAGCTCGACGGCGGCGTGCGCGAGAGCCGGGGCTCTGGCGGCTTCCTCACGCTGCGACGAGATCTCCGCGTGAAGATCGACGGCGTTGGCGCCACACCATTCCCGAAGCAGTGCCCTAACTAACTGGCCGTCCGTGCTCCTCGTCCACGTTCGCGCAGATCTCCGCCGAGATGTGTTCGTCCGGGGCCTCGCGTCGCCGGTACCAGGAACCGTACGTCGCCTTGCGTCGTGCTTCGGCCTCCTTTGTCTCGACAGAGCTGAGGACTCTGTGTGTGGGTCACGCTTGGCAGCGCGACGGGCGATCGCCAGCTTGATCGGCCACGGTGAGATGAGATCGCCGTCCTCCTCGAACGAGATGCCGTCGGCTCGCAACTCCGACGGGCCCAATCCAAGAAGGCTGCGAGACGGGCCACGTCGTGGATCCTGATCGAGCCTCGCGGTCGCATTCCATCAGGTGGCCGCCAGCTCCGGCGCGATCAGCAGGTGAAGGACTGTGCCTGCCGCCGACTCCTCGGGATTGTCGTAATCGGGTGGCGAGGGAGCGTCCACCGCAGCCCACCGACGCTCGCGGGCCACGAACTCCGCCATGCGACTCCAGGGGACCTTCAGGCGAGCCGACGGCACCCAGTCCTGAAGACCCTCGAACTACTCGTCGACGAACCCGACGAGGACTCGCCGGGGTGGGTGCCTTGACCCAAAGCCGGACAACACGCACTGCACGAGGGGGTCTTGGGAGCGGGCGCGATAGGCCCGCACTTCGCCGACGGCGGGCTCGGCGAGTGGGATGGCATTCACCACTCGGTCCTCCGGCGCGGCGCCCGCGATCCACATAGTCGAGAACACAACGCGCGCGTTCTGGTCCCAGAGTGGTCAGCGTGCACCGACGCCGGGACAGCGGCGGCGATGGTCCGCCCGTTCTGTACGCCGGCGACAATTCTTGACGCTTGACACCGTGTACGGTCCCATGACGTCGTGCGAACCGATGCCGGTTCGGATGACCGAATCCCTGTGCTAGATTGCTCCGATGTCGGGGCCTGATGGAGCGGACCGAGCGGCCGGCCTCCAGTCCGGGTGGGACCGACGGGATCCGTGGACGCTGAGGTTCATCGACCCTGGACTGGAGCGGTCGTATACCTCCGCGATGGCCGGGCCGGGACGTCTGCGCCTCCGCATCGCATGCCTGGTCGGCTCCGGCGTCTGGCTGTTGGTCGCACTTCTCAGCCCGCTCCTCGGCGTGGCCGCCCTGCCGTTCGTCGTGGCGGCGCTCGTCAACGCGGGGTGGGAGACCGTTATCGTCGCTCCCCTGACCTACCGCCTCGTCGACGTGAACCAGGTCTGGACCCTCGCCTTCATCACGTCCACGATCTCGGCGGTGGGCATCGTCGTCGCGTTCGGCACGGGCGACCTCTTCGTCACCGTCGGGGCTGCGGCACTGGCGACCAACGCCGCCTTCGGCATCGGGTTGGTGCGGCCTGCCGGCTGGGCGGCGGCGGCGATCGGGATCGTGGAGGTCGTCCTCTTCGGTGTCATCGTGCTGGCGTTCGACGCTGGCGGGACGGGTGCCTACCAGGCATTCCTGCTGATCGGCACCCTGATCGGTGTGACAGTCGGTGCCCGATACCTGGAGGAAGCGGAGCGGAGCGCATTCGCCCGGGGACATCTCGTGGCGGACCTGCACGCGCGGATCGATCGCCTCTTCCGCCAGTACCTCTCGCCCGATGTCGCGCAGGCACTGGTCGACGACCCGAGCCGCGCCGAACTCGGCGGAGAGGTCGTCGAGGTCAGCGTGCTCTTCGCCGACCTCCAAGGCTTCACCCCGTTCTCGGAGCAGACGCCGGCGCACGAAGTCGTCGCGCTGCTCAACACCGTGTTCAGCGCCGCTGTGCCGGCGGTCTTCGCGGAGGGTGGGACGATCGTCCAGTTCATGGGCGACGCGCTGATGGCGGTGTTCAATGCGCCGCTTCGCCAGCCCGACCATGCGCTGCGGGCGTGTCGCGCCGGGCTCGCGCTCCAGCGCGCCGTGGACGGGGTCGATGGCGACGCGGGCGGGCCGCGCTTCCGGGTCGGGATCAATAGCGGTCCGGCCCTGGTCGGCAATGTCGGGAGCGCCGAACTCCGCAACTTCCTGGCCATCGGCGACACGACGAACGTGGCCGCGCGACTCCAATCCTTCGCCGAGGCCGGCACGGTCGTCCTCGCTGAGAAGACGTACCAGCTGGTCCGCGACCATGTCGAGGTCCGCCTGCTGGGGGCGCCCGAGCTGAAGGGAAGGTCGATCGCCATGAACGTGTACGAGCTGATCGGCATCCGGCCGGTGGCGCATCCGATGCTGCCGGGATGATCGAGGATGACGCGGTGGCCGTTCTTGTTTACGGCCGCTCGCTGTTACACCAACTCTGGGGACTCAACCCTCAAGCAGACGCTGTCGGAGCGCTGTAGGGTCGGTCGATGGTCTAGAATGGCCTTCGCGCTCAGGCAGACGCTGTACCTGAGCGTGAAGCTGAGCGGGAGTAACTCAGCTGGCAGAGTGTCTGCTTCCCAAGCCTGAGCGTCTCAGCGCTGTGGGCTCCCGTGTGGCGGTACCACCAAATCGCCTCAGTTATCCGCTGTAGTTTTCGGCCCGTGAGGGTCGCGGACCGGGCGCCCACCGGAACCTAGCAGCCGATCAGCCCTGCAGCAATCCCTCGACGTGTACACCAGTGTGTAGCGAGCGGCCGTGCCCCGATCCTGTCGCCCTCGTCGAGTCGTCTCCGTGAGGTCAGGTCGTCGCTCGAGAGCATCCGGGCCTGGACCCCGGCCGTGGAGCCTCCCTACCCCCGCTCGAGCTGACCGTCCCGACGCTCGCGGTCACCGAGTCGCCAGACGCCCAGCGACGGCGCACCGCGAACCTCTCGAGCTCAGGGGCCTGAGTCGATACGTTGAGTCTGGTCGGGGCGAGAGGAGACAAACCTCCACGACCGACCATGGTGTCCTTGCCCGGCTGCCGCTGGAGATCGAGGTTACCGGCGTTGAGCGCTGGCTGAGGCGCGCGACTGCCTGACGGTCGCCGTCGACGCCTATGGGCTGAGAGCCCGCGATTTGTAGTTGGCCGCCCCTGCGACTGCCCGGGTGTGCCGTGAGCACGGATCCGTAGTTGTCGTTCGCCCGCCTCGTTCTCCAGCCGCAGCTGCGAGGAGGCCGCCATGCGCGCGATCGGGCTGGACATCCATCGCGACTTCTGCGAGGTCGCGATCGCCGAGGGAGGGACGGGTCCGGGCCGCCGGCCGGATCGGCACCGCACCGGCCGAGATCGAGGCGTTCGCCGGCGGCCTGCGGGCCCGACGACACCGTCACCCTCGAGGCGACCGGCAACGCGCTCGCGATCGCGCGGATCCTGGAGCCCCACGCCCGGGTCGTGCTCGCCAACCCCAAGGCGACCAAGGCGGCGACGAGGCTCCGGGCCAAGACCGACCGGATCGACGCCCGGACGCTCGCCCAGCTGCTCGCCGCGGGCTTCCTGCCCGAGGTCTGGATCGGCGACGAGGCGACCCACGCCCTCCGCCGGCGGGTCGGCCGGCGGGTCCACCTCGTCCGGCAGCGGACGAAGGCGAAGAACCAGGTCCACGCGGTCCTGCTGCGCAACCTCGCCGGGCGCCCGCCGGTGAGCGACGTGTTCGGGACGCGCGGCCGGGCCTGGCTCGAGCGGCTCGTCCTGCCGGCCGACGAGCGCGAGACGCTCGAGGCCTGCCTGCGCACGGTCGACTTCCTCGACGCCGAGGTCGCCCAGCTCGACCGGGCCCTCGCACCCCTCGTCCTCGGCTCGCCCGACATGCGCCGCCTGCTCACCCTGCCGGGCGTCAGCGCGACGACGGCGGCGACGCTGATCGGGGTGATCGGCGACATCGGCCGCTTCCCGACGCCGGGCCGGCTCGTGGCGTACCTCGGGCTCGACCCGCGGGTCCGCCAGTCGGGCAACGAGCCGGCCCACCACGGGCGGATCAGCAAGCAGGGGGCGTCCGAGGCCCGCCACGTCCTCGTCGAGGCGGCCTGGGTCGCGACCCGGACGGCGGGGCCGCTGCGCGCCTTCGCCCAGCGGCTGGCCGCCCGGCGCGGCTGGAACATCGCGATCGTCGCCGTCGCCCGCAAGCTCACGGTCATCGCCTGGCACATGCTCACGCCGCGGCGAGGACTATGCCTTCGCCCGGCCGATCCTCGTCCGCGCCAAGCTCCGCGAGATCGAGCTCCGCGCCGGCGCTCCCCGCGCCCGGGCCGCTCGATCGGCGTGGCCGCGACCGCGGCCGAGCGCCAGCTCGAGCGCGAGCTCGCTGTCCAGGCCGAGGTGGCCTACGAGCGCCTCGTCAAGGACTGGGTGCCGAGCCGGAAGACAGGTGCGGGAGCCGCAAGCGGGGCGCGCATCTCACGACGCAGAGCGTCAACCAGCGCGGCAGGGATCAGCCCCGACCCTGCACTTCGGTCCGGCGAGTCTCCCGCACCAGCGACGACTATGCGCCTGACCCCGGGCCGCGGCAAGACGGGACTTGACTTTCATCCGTAGGGTCTCGTGCGACGACGGGCGCCCAACGTGCGACGCGAGCCCGGCGCGCGGCCGTTGGAGCGCCTAGGCTGCCGGCATGTTGACCCCCGCGCTGCAAGCCCTGCGCCACCGCACCGCCGACGTCAAGCTCACGATCCGCGGGCACGACGGCAGCCCGCTCGTTCACCGGGTGGTCGAGGTCGCCCAGCGAAGCCACAAGTTCCGGTTCGGATGCACAGGCTTCGAGGCGGTCGAGCTCGCCGGCCCGGACCCCGGCTCCGGGAGCGCTCTCGACGCCGGCCGGCGGGTGGCGACCGAGCGCGTCCTCGAACGCTGGCTCGAGCTCTTCAACGCCGCGACGCTGCCCTACTACTGGGCGCGCTTCGAGCCGGAGCGCGGCCGGCCGGACACGCGCCGCCTCCTGGCGGCCGCCAGCTGGTTCGCCGACCGAGGCTGCGTTGTCAAGGGCCATCCGCTGTGCTGGCACACGCTCGCCCCGGGCTGGCTCGGCCCGCTGTCGACGGCCGAGGTCGAGGCCGAGCTGCGCGCGCGGATCACCCGCGAGGTGGCCGGCGCCGCGGGGACCATCGACACCTGGGACGCCATCAACGAAGCGGTGATCATGCCGGTCTTCGACAGGGAGGAGAACGGCATCACCCGGCGGCTCCAGGCGCTCGGCCGCGTCGAGACGGTCAGGCTGGCCTTCGAGACTGCCCGCCAGGCGAAGCCCCGGCGCGACCCTGCTGCTCAACGACTTCGACATGTCGGCCGACTACGAGCAACTCGTCGAGGAGTGCCTCGGCGCCGGGATCCGAGTCGACGCGCTGGGCCTCCAGTCGCACATGCACCAAGGATACTGGGGGGTGGAGAAGACGCTGGGCATGCTCGGGCGCTTCGCGCGCTTCGGCCTGCCGATCCACTTCACCGAGAACACGCTGGTCTCGGGCCGGCTCATGCCGCCCGAGATCGTGGACCTCAACGACTACCAGGTCGCCGACTGGCCGTCGACGCCAGAAGGCGAGGCGCGCCAGGCCCAGGAGGTCGTCTCCCACTACACCA